>NZ_MUNQ01000018.1 GCF_002001165.1 Rhodanobacter sp. C05
ATTGGATTGCGCATGAATCGTTGGATCGGGGGATGGGGTTCGCTTGTCCTGGTGGTGTGCGGCTTGCTGGCGGTATCGCCGGCCTGCGCGCTTGATCCCGATCGCGCCATCGGGCAGCTGACCCACGTCTGGTACGAGAACCAGCTGCCACAAGGCACGGTGTTGTCCATCGCGCAGGGCAAGAACGGCTCGATCTGGCTGGCGACTTACGGCGGCCTGGTTCACCACAGCGGCGCGGAGTTCGACGCCATCGACCCGCGCGTGGCACCCGTGCTGAAGAGCACGGCAATCACTGCCGTTTATGTCGATCGCAATGGCACGCTATGGGTCGGCACGCTGAACAACGGGCTGTACCGCCGCCGTGGGCGCGAGCTGGAGCCGGTGGCGTTGCCCTCGAACATCAAGAGCGTGTTTGGCATCGTGCAGGATCGGGGCGGTGCGCTCTGGCTGACCACCAACGCCGGCGTCGCGCGGATGGGCGCGAAGGGGATCCGCCTGCTCGGCGAGGAAAGCGGGTTTCCGCCGCGCGCGTTCTATCACGCGATCGTGGCCGATGCGGCGGGCGGGGTGTGGATCGCCGTGGATGATGTCGGTGTCGTGCACTGGCTGAATGATCACGTCGAGCTGTTCGACACCCGGCGCGGCCTGCCGACCAATGCGGTACACAGTCTCGCGATCGATCATGCAGGAACGGTCTGGGTCGGCACGCAGGGTGGTCCCGTGCGCTACCGTGATGGGCACTTCGAGCGCGATCCGCGCCTGGGTGCGCTCGATGGGAAACGCATCTATTCCCTGTACGGCGATCGTGACGGCAGCATGTGGTTCGCGCCGCTCGGCGGTGTGGGTATCTGCCGCCTGACGGCCGCACGCTTCGATTGCGACAACACGCTGACCGGCCTGGTCGGCGAGACCGTGCGGTCGATGTTCGAGGATCGCGAAGGCAACCTCTGGATGGGTACCACCTCCAGCGGCATCCACCGCTTCAGCGATTCGAAACTCGTCACCGTCACCGGGAAAATGGACTCCAACGCGGTGCGTGCCGTCTACCAGGATCGCGCGGGCACGCTCTGGATCGGCACCGACGGTTCGGGGCTGTCGCGGTACGAGAACCTGGCGCTGGTGCCGGCGACGACAATCAACGCGAAGCTGTCGAGCCTGTTGCTGCGCGCGATCGAGTCAGATGCGGCCGGCAACCTCTGGGTGGGATCGACCGATGGGGTGAGCCGGATCGCGCCCGATGGCACGGTGCGCAACTTCGGCATCGGCGATGGTCTGCCCGGCACGATCGTGTTCGCGTTCGCGCCCAGCAGCGATGGCGGCATGTGGGTGGCGACCCTGCAGGGCGTGGCTAAGATCACGCCGGACAAGATCAGCGGCGACAAGGTCAGTGTGGTTCAGGGCACGCACGGTGACGATACGCGCGCGCTGTACGTGGATCCGGGCGGGCGTCTGTGGATCGGCGAGCGCAGCGGTTTGCGCTGCCTGCACGATGGAGTGATCGACCGCTGCGGTACCGACGGTTTGTCGGGCATCAGCGTGTTCGCGTTTCATCCGGAACCCGATGGCGATCTGTGGCTTGGTACCAGTTTGGGCCTCATGCGCATTCGCGGTAAGACCGTTCAGACTTTCACCGAGCGGGCGGGTTTCTACGGCGACGCGGTGTTCGCCATGCTCGATGACGACGCGGGTCACTTCTGGGTGAGTTCGAACCGCGGCATCGCGCAGCTAGCGTGGGCCGATATCGATGCGCTCGACCGCGGTGTGGTGAAGCAGATAGAACCCCACTGGTATGGCAAGAACGACGGCATGCTGTCCCAGCAGGCCAATGGCGCCTCGCAAACGCCAGCTTGGCGCACGAACGACGGACGGATGTGGTTCGGCACGGCCAACGGTGTGGTCATCGTGGATCCGAAGCACGAGCGGGTGAACCGGATGCGTCCGCCGGTCGCGATCGAGCGTGTGCTGGTGGATGGCACGGACGTGGCCCCGGATCATGTCGGCCGGGTCGGTCCCGACGTGGAACGTATCGAACTGCACTATGCCGCGATGAGCTACGTGGCGCCGGCCGCGGTGCAGTACCGTTATCGCATCGACGGCTTCGACCATGACTGGATCGACGCGGGCAACACCCGTGTTGCCTACTACACCAATCTTCCGCCCGGCGACTACGTGTTCCGCGCGATCGCCAGCAACAACGACGGCGTGTGGAACACCGACGGTGCCAGCGTGGCCTTCACGATCGTGCCGCGCTGGTATGCCACCTGGTGGTTCCGTACCCTCGTTGCGCTGATCGTCATCGGCCTGCTCGCCGTGATCCACCGGCTGCGAGTGTGGCGTCTGCACGAGCGCCAGCGCGAGCTGACACGCGAGGTCGCGCAGCACACCGAGGCACTGCGCAATGCGAACGCCGAGCTGACACGCATCGCCGCGCTCGACGGCCTCACCCGGATTGCGAATCGCGGCGCGTTCGATCAGCGGCTGCGCGAGGCCCTGAACGAGCATGTGGCGCGTGGCGCGTCGGTGGCCGTGTTGATGTGTGACGTCGATGCGTTCAAGGATTACAACGATACCTATGGCCATCTCGCCGGCGATGTCGCATTGACGGCTGTCGCAGGTGCACTGACCAGGGTGCTGCGCCCGGATGCGGATCTCGCCGCACGCTACGGTGGCGAGGAGTTCGCGGTGCTGCTCACCCGGTGCGACGCCAACGCAGCTGCCGCGGTCGCGCAACGCATTCTCGAGGCCGTGCGTGCGCTGGCGATCGAACATCGCTGCTCCGGCGTCGCGCCGCACGTGACCATCAGCATCGGTATTGCCGCCGTCGTGCCGACTGCCACGGACTCGCCGGAACAGCTGTTGCGCTGCGCTGACGAGGCGCTGTATCGCGCCAAGGCAGCGGGGCGCGACCGTATGGCCTGTGGCCCTGAACATGCCGGGTGATGGCTTGGGCCAGGAAGGGGAAATCCCAGACTCCGCCCCGGGTTCGATCAGGCTCCGGAAGGTTTCGGGCTGCCGCTGTGTGGCGTCAGGCGCAGGCCACTGCTACGGCAGACATTGATGTGGGGGAAGAGCTGCGTGCGCCCACCGTGGAAGGTGACGCTGAGGTCGCGCAGGCATCCGCCGGCCGGGACATCGAAGGTCATCGAAGTCGGGCCACCCTGCAGCGGCTGACCCAGGGCGATGTCCTGGAAGGCATCGTGGTCGGCAGGCGCGATGGCGAGTGCGATGACACTGTCGAACGTGGCATTCACCAGATCGAAGTGCCGTGCGGGTCTGGGCACGGCGTTGGCGCTGGCCGCCGATGGAACGACGAGCAGGTTGCCAAGCGCGACGGCAAACACGGCGATGAGGGCGGTGGTGCGGGTCGTATTCATGGAGGTGCTCCGGCTGGGGTGAGGTGCCGCCGGTGGCTCGTGCACACACGGTCGGCAACGCGATATGGCCGGATGAAGGCGTCCTGCGAAAGCGGTTCGGGACGAATCGTCGTAACGCGGTGATGAATCGTAGTGGTGTCGTGTTTTGCTTTTCAGCGCGCCGCGGCACCCCTAGGATGTTCTCCAACATCCGCAGGATACCGACGATGAAGATCCGTCTGGGCAATACGAAAATCGGCCTGTGGTCCTATCTCGGCCTGTGGACGGCAGTGGTCGTGCTGTTCGCGATGCAGAATTTTGTGGCGGATGCATTGAATGGACGCACGTGGCCGGCGTGGGATTATCTGCGTTGGTCGGGTATCCGCTGGTACACCTGGGCGGTACTGGCGCCGTTGGTGTTCCGGCTCGCCGAACGCTATCCCATACATGCGTCGCTGCGCCTGCGCGGCCTTGGCACCCAGTTGATCGCGAGCATGGCGGTTACCTTGCTGGTGTTGGTGATCGGGGCGTTTGTCTCAACCGCGTTTGAGCCCAGTAACTTCGACACGCAACTGCGCTATTTCCTGGGCTTTTATGTCGCTACAGGATTGCTGACTTATTGGGCCTTGTACGCGGTGCAGCGAGCCGTGCAGTTCTACGAAGAGAAAACGCACCGCGAAGTGGAAGCGAGCCGGCTGGCTTCGGAATTGGCGCAATCGCGCCTGCGCGCGCTGAAGTCGCAGCTGCAGCCGCATTTCCTGTTCAACACATTGCACGCGATCGCGACGTTGCTGGACGAGGACACGTTGTCGGCCGAAGACATGCTGCTGCGCCTGAGTGACTTGCTGCGTGCATTCCTCGAGGACTACGACGGCCAGGAAGTCAGTTTGCGCCGGGAGCTGGTGCTGCTGGATCTCTACCTCGGCATCCAGCGTATCCGCTTCAAGGACCGCCTCACCACGCAGATCTATGTCGCCCCTGATACGCTGGACTGCGCTGTGCCCAGCCTGATCCTGCAGCCGATCGTGGAGAACGCCATCACCCATGGGATCGGCAAGCGGATCGGTGTGGACTGCATCGAGGTTGAAAGCCGGCGCGAGGGCGACACCCTGTGCATCGATGTGCGCAACCGCAACAGCACGCTGGAGGCCGGGGTTGCATCCACGTCGGGGCATGGTATCGGCCTGTCGAACACCGAGCTGCGCCTGCGCGAATTGTATGGCGACGTTGCGCAGGTGCGCCTGGAGATGATCTGGCCCGAGGGTGTGGTCTGCCGGCTGCGGCTGCCGTTCCGCGAGATCGAGGAAGCTGACGATGCGCCCGAGGTCGAGCTTACGTGAGCATCGCCACCCTGGTCGTGGACGACGAACCGATCGCGCGCCATGCCATCGTGCGCCTGCTGCGCGACGATCCCGACATCGAACTGCTGGCCGAGTGCGGTGATGGCGTGTCGGCAGTCGCGGCGATACGCAGCCAGTCGCCGGACCTGGTCTTTCTCGACATCCAGATGCCTGCCATGAACGGCATCGACGTGGTGGCGACGATTGGTGCAGAGCGCATGCCGGCGACGGTGTTTGTCACCGCCTTCGAGCAATACGCGGTGCGGGCGTTCGAGGCGAATGCGGTGGATTACCTGGTGAAGCCGTTCAGCCGGGAGCGTTTCGCGAATACGCTGCGGCGCGTGAAGGCGCGGCTGTCCACCGGCGAGGGCGTGGGTGGAGCAGCCTCTGTGCAGATCCTGCAGGCGCTTGATGCCTTGCGTCAGCGCGACGACTACATCGAGCGCCTTCCCGTGCGCATCGACGAGCACATCAGCTTCATCGACGTCGACCAGATCGTGTGGATCAAGGCCAGCGGCAACACCGTGCAGATCCACCTGGCCGACGGCGTCCACGAAATGCGCGAGACCATGAGCGCGCTCGCCGCGCGGCTCGATCCGCGGCATTTCGCACGCGTCCACCGCTCGGCCATCATCAACGTGCGCCGGATCCAGGCCATCCATCCGTGGTTCAACGGTCACCACGTCGTCACGATGGATACCGGCCAGAAACTGCGCATGAGCCGCTACCAGCACGAAACCTTTCTGCGCCTGGTCTCGGCCAGCGGCGGGAAACGGGTGGAATAGGGCGTGGGCGCAAACAGCGAAGCGCAATGTCACCCGCCGTGGCCGGATTCTCTCTCCACGTTCGGGACCAGAAATAAATCGGGCTACACAGTTTGCGCAGCGATGTTAACTTGTGCGAATCCCCTGGGTCTGCCTGTCGGAGTTCATGATGTCCGTTGCCTCTCTCCCCCGGTCGCCGTCTGGCGCGCACCGCACATTTGCACGTCTTGCCGTGGCCATATCCATGGCCCTGGCGACCGCTGCCGTCCATGCGCAGGATCCACGAACCGACCAGGTACCTCCGCCACGGGACACGCCCTATGCCGGCACGATCGCGCTTCATGTCGATGCCAGCGACACGTTGCAGGGCATTTTCCGCGTCCATGAGACGATTCCGGTGCAGGCGGGCGCGTTGACGCTGCTGTATCCGCAGTGGATTCCCGGCGACCATTCGCCGACCGGCCCGATCGCGATGCTCGCCGGCCTCGAACTCAGCGCCAACGGCAAGCCGCTGATGTGGAAGCGCGACAAGTACAACGTGTACGCGTTCCATCTCGACGTGCCCGCGGGCGTTTCCACCGTTGATGCGACCTTCCAGTACATGTCCGGCCGCACCGACGACGAGGGCTTCGAGATCACCGACCGAATGATGGACATGGAATGGAGCAAGGTGTCGCTGTATCCGGCCGGCTATTTTTCGCGCGGCATCACCTTCGCGCCCAGCGTGACGCTGGCGCATGGCTGGCAGTTCGGCACGGCGCTGGAGACGAGCTCGCAGTCGGGCGACATGACCACCTTCAAGCCGGTGACGTTCAACAACCTGGTCGATTCGCCGATCTATGCGGGCCAGTACTTCAAACGGGTCGATCTCAACCCGGGCGGTGACGCGCCGGTGCACCTGGACATCGTTGCCGACGCGCCGAAGTACCTGGAGATGACGCCCGAGCAGTTGAAGGTGCATCGTGCGTTGGTGACGCAGGCGGTGAAGCTGTTCGGCTCGCACCACTACGACCACTACGACTTCCTGTTCTCGCTGTCGGATGTGCTGGGTGGCAACGGCACCGAGCATCATCAGTCGAGCGAGGACGGTATGGGCGCCGACTACTTCACCGCCTGGAACGACGCTGCGCCTGACCGCGACCTGCTGGCGCACGAGTACACGCATTCGTGGAACGGCAAGTTCCGCCGTCCGGCCGACCTGTGGACGCCCAATTTCAACGTGCCGATGGGCGATTCGCTGCTGTGGGTGTACGAGGGGCAGACACAGTACTGGGGCTACGTGCTGACCGCGCGCGCCGGCATGTGGACGCCGCAGGAGTTCCGCGACGCGCTGGCGATGGAGGCGGCCAACTACGAGCGCAACCGCGCAGGTTTCCAGTGGCGCACGCTCGAAGACACCACCAACGACGCGACTGCCGCCCGCCGCTCGAGTCTGCCGTACCGCAGCTGGCAGATGAGCGAGGACTACTACAGCGGCGGCCAGATGATGTGGCTGGAAGTGGACGCCAAGCTGCGTGCGCTGACGGATGACCATAAATCGCTGGACGACTTCGCGAGTGCGTTCTTCGGCGTCGACAACGGCAGCTATGTGACCAAGACCTACACCTTTGACGACGTGGTGGCGGCCCTGAACGGCGTGGCCAAATACGACTGGGCAAGCTTCCTGCACGCGCGCGTCCAGACGCTCAATCCGCCACTTGAGAACGGCATCGCGGCAACCGGCTGGAAGCTGGTCTACACCGATCAGGAAAGCGGGTACGAGAAGCAGTACAACAGCCGGCCGGAACCATCCCGCCATCTGTACAACTTCGCCTGGTCGATCGGCCTGACGATGACCGACAAAGGCGAGGTCAACGACGTGCGCTGGGACGGCCCGGCGTTCAAGGCCGGTGTCAGCACCGGTGCCACCCTGGCCGCGGTGAACGGGCAGAGCTATTCGAGCGATGTGCTGAAGAGCGCGATCGCGGCGGCCAGGGACAGCAAGACGCCGATCCAGCTGCTGCTGAAGTACCAGGGCGGCTACCGCACGGTGCCGGTGGATTACCACGGCGGCCTGCAGTACCCGCATCTGGTGCGCATCGAAGGCACGCCGGATTACCTGAGCCAGATCATCGCACCGCGCAAGTAGGGCGAAGTCGGTAGCGCAATTGCGACAGTGCCGAGGTCATCAAGAAGTGGTCTCTGCGCCGTCTAGGGATGGTCTGTATAACTCGTCATTCCAGCGAAAGCTGGAATCCAGCGTCTTCCGTGCCTTGCGACGGCGCTGGATCCCAGCTTTCGCTGGGATGACGGGCAAACGCTTATTCAGACCATCCCTAGGATCCGCGTTTACTTCGCGGCGCTGTCCGGTTGCTCGAGCGCCTTCACCGCATTCAATGTCTCTTCGACATGCTTGGTGGGGCTGAGGCTGGAATAGACATGGGTGATCTTCCCCGACGGGGCGATCACGTACGAGGTGCGGTCGGACCAACCGGGCTTCATCAGCAGCAACGCGTCGTATTGCTTGGCGATCTTCGCACCCTCGTCGGCAGCGACCGGGAACTTGCCGCTGCAGTGGTCGGCTTCCTTCGAGAACGCCGCCAGCTGGTCGAGGTTGCCTGCGGTGACGCCGATCACGGTGGCATGTTCCGCTTTGAACTGGTCGATGGCCTGCGAGAACAGGTGCGCCTCGACGTTGCATCCCGAGGTGTGCGGGGCAGGGAAGAAATAGACCACCACCGGCCCCTTCTTCAGGGCATCGGCGAGATTGAACGTGAAGGGTTGTCCGGCGAGATAGGCCGGGGCGGTGAAATCGGGTGCCTGGGTGCCTTCCTTCAGCGCGGCAAACGCTGACGACGCGAGTGTGACGGTACCGACGAGGGCGACGGCTGCAAACTTCAGCAATGACTTCATGGGTGTGGCTCCTGGGGGGCGGAAGGTCAGCCTGTTTATACGCCAGAAGTGCCTGGACGGATGTCACTTGCCCGAGGTGACATCAAAGCGATGACTTTCGCTTGCGCAGGCAGCCGAGGTGCTGATGAGGGTGGCGAGCGTCTAGCCGGCGTCGGAACTCGCGGTTTCCATCCCTTGATCCCCGCCTGGCTGCCAGTGGAACACTTCGTCGACCCGCTTGCCGAAGAGATGGGCGATGCGGAAAGCGACGTCCAGCGACGGCGAATAGCGCCCCTGTTCGATCGCGGCGATGGTCTGGCGCGTAAGGCCCACGCGCTTGCCCAGTTCGGCCTGCGTCATGTCCTGGGCGAGGAAGCGCAGCAGGCGCACCTCGTTGGTCATCGTTTCAGTGGGCAAGATGTGGCTGCCGGTAGCCGATCAGGATCAGTGCATAGCGCGCCGTCTCGGTCAGCACGATGAAGAACAGGGCGGCGTTGACGAGCTCCCACCCACTGTTGCTGAACGGCATGACCATGCCGACCACGATCATGCCCGTCAGCAGGATGAAATAAGCCGTGCGGGTCGCGCGCCCGTCGATGGCGCGGTCGCGTTCGTCCTGGAGGAGCGGCTCGCCAGCTTCATGCCGCTTGATCACCAGCAGGCCGCAGATATAGGCCACGGCATGGAAACTGGCCACCACGGCCAGGCAGCCGATGCGTTCCAGCATGGTCGGCCGCAGGTACGGAAGCCCGATCTGGGCCACGAAGTAGATGCAGTAGACGGGGCACATGCTCCACAAGGCGAGCCATGCGCGCTTTTGAAGTGATGACATGATTCGGTCCTTGGGTTAACTAGATCGTACGTAATGTCAAACATATATAACATAATGTCAAGCAATTTAGCCAAGCTGACCCATTGAGTCGCTTCCGTCCCCGAGCTCTTGGTCTTGTCTAGCGTCGAATCGCCAGCACGCCGTCGAGCGCCAGCTGCGCCCGGAAGCCGGCTTTCTCCAGCCGCTTTTCCACCTCGCGCGGGACATCGCGGCCGCTGGTGAGCTTGTTCGGGCTGCCGGTGTAGTGGAACAGGCGTCCACCGCGCCGCAGCACCCGTGCAAGCTGGTCGTAGAACGCCTGCGAATACAGCTCGCCAGCGATGCCGAAGCGCGGCGGATCGTGCAGCAGCGCGTCCACGGAGGCGTCGGCGATCTGCGTGATCGCCAGTGACACGTCGGCATGGGTGAGTTGCAGGCGGCCGCCGCTGGTGGGCGCATCCGGGTCAATCTCATCAGTGCCAGCCTCATCAGGATCGGGCGACCACGGGTTGAGCGTGCGCAGCCACAGCACATCGGCGTTCTTCTCGAACGAGTGGATGCGCGCCACACCCGCTTCCAGACAGCACGCTGCGAAGTAACCGAGACCACCGCAGGTATCGAGCACTACCTTGCCACGCGGTTCGATCAGCGCCACCTTGCGGCGTGCATCCTCGAACGGCGATTCCTTCGAGGTGGGCAGCATCTTGATGCCGTCGATCTCGAAGGTGGGTGCGCCCCATTCGGTGGGCACCAGCTTGATCAGCGAGCCGGCATAGCGCGACACCGGCGCGAACTCGTCGCCGTCCCAGTGATAGATCGTGCGGTCTTTCAGCGGGTGTGGATACGGATAGCGCTGGCTCCGCCACTGCCAGGCGTCCGCTTCCAGCAGCGCATTGCCGTTCGAGCGACCCAGGTCCAGCGAGCCGGTCCATTCACCCACACCGGCATCGCGCGCGGCAAGCAGTGCCTCGGCGATCGGGCGCGTGAGCAGGGGACCGGAATAATGCGACACGACGGGCAGTCTCCAGGAGTAGCTGCAGAGAACCGACGACAGCTTGCTGCAACGCGAGGAAGGGGCAGCATCGTAACCCACGGTGTGGCGGATTCGTTGTACTGGCGCGTTTCGAAGGTGAGACCGGAGCCGTCATCGGTCGTTGTACGAGCGCACGTGCGGCTAATCGGTGCGGCCGGGAAAGGGCGCGGCAGGGTAGTGACTCTGACCCGTTTTGATCGCGCTGCCCGACATCAGAATAAAAGCCGAGGGGCGCATGCACCCCTCGGCTTTCACTTTTGCCAGATTTCAGTTTATTGCGATCTGGTGAACTCAGTTCGACTCGGTAAATTTGATCGACGGCGATGATCCACCGGTGGCGGTGCAGCTGCCCAGGTTCAAGTTGTTGCTCTCGCCGGTTGAGCCAGCGTTCGCGGCGCAGGTCGGCTTGGCGGTGCTCCCGTCGCTTACCGCGAGATTCACCGTGATCGACGAGCCGGAGTTGAACACTGCTTCCGATCCACCTGCGTTGCCGACGACGTTGAACTCCGTCTGGTCCCACGCGCTCGCGAGATCCAGCACGCTGTCCTTCGCGCTGAGCGTGTAGGCCGTGGTGCCATTGGTGAACACCACCGTGTCATTGCCGCCGCTTGTGGCCGTGCCGGAAATCTTGAGGTTGGCCAGTTGGGTGGCCGGCACGTCCGGCGCCGTTACGGCGGAGCTGTTCTTGTAGCAATCACCGGAGCCGTCGCTGCCGAATCCGCTCGGGCAAGAGGTGCCGCCGTAGCCGAGCAGCCAGTACTGGATGAAAACGGCAGCCTTCCCCTTGGTGCTGTAATCCGGGGAATAGATGAATTGCTGCCAGACCGTGCAGCCCGAATGGCTTTTGCACGCGCTGGTGGTCTTGTTGTAATTCGAATTCACCTGGAGCGTGTATTCGTTCGCTCCAAGAATGCCGCCGCCACCGAACGCGGCGACGCCAACGCTCTTTTCAGAAGTTACGCCCGTGACCGACGGAAAGGTTCCTGTGGCACTTTTGATCAGCCCCGAAACCTCAATGGCGTAGTCGGCACCATTGCCCGTGGTCTGCGTACCGCCAGCACCCGCGCTCTCCGAAAACCCCGTGAAGGCATTCGTATGCCGCGGCAGTGGGTGGGTAAAGGGCTGTACCTGGGTGCAAGCCACCTGTTTCCAGAGAATGCTGGGGAATATGGCCTGAAAGCAGCCTTCCGAAGGTGCCGCCATGCGGACCATGTCCTCGTGCCAGCTTTGAATGGCCTGAGCCTGGACCATCGAAGGGACTTGTGCTTGATCAAACTGGTTATCGACGGCAGGTGCGGCAAAAGCCGATGGAAGCCATGCTGCACTGACGAGACTTGCAACAATTGCGATCTTGAGCAGTTGGCGTGTGCCGGAAATCTTCTTGGATTGCATAGATGTTCCCCATTGGTGGCTAAAGTGTTGTGGTCGGTGGGCCTGGATTATCCAAGTCCACCGTTATTCCCAAAACAAAATACAGCCCGGAGCCCCTATCTCCGTATCGCCATGCGATGGCGACCGCCGTACGCTAGCGGCTATCGCGGCCATTTGGTAGCTGCAAGTTATTGCGCGCTTTTTTAATTGAAGACGGCATTAAAGGTGGCAGTACCGAGCTTGTCCGTTCCGAATGGAAACCGTGACCGGAGTCCGCTTTCTCGAGATTATTCTGAACAAGGATGGCGAGTTGATTAACTCCTCTTCGTTGGCAGTCACGGTGCATGGTGGGCCAGGTATCCCCTTTTTCGTTGAGCGGCACAGGCTTATGCTGCAGTGAGTGCGGCGCATGCCGCGTTACTCCGGAGTTGTGCCATGGCGAAGAAATTCATTCGGTGGTTGCCGATGCTCCTGCTGGCGGTCGCATTGCCCATGCTCGCGCAAGCGACGGATGCCGGCGATGTGGTATCGAAGCAGATGGGTACGGCCAGCGCACACGCCGGCATGGCGCTTGGTGCGACGGATCTGAAGACGGCGCATGCGCATCTGCACCACGTCATCAACTGTCTGGTCGGGCCGTCCGGCAAAGACTTCGATGCCCAGGAAGCGGACCCGTGCAAAGGTCAGGGCCAGGGTGCCATCGTCGATGCCAAGGGCGATGCCGCCAGCGAGTCCAGATTGCACACCGCGTTGACCCAGGCCGAGCATGGCTTGAAGAGCACGACGCTGGAGGCTGCACACGCAGACGCGCATCAGGTCCTGACCACCCTGCAGGCGAAATAGTACCGGGAGCCGGATTCAGAGCCCGGGTGCTCAACAAGGGGTCAGTAGTGGAGCCGCTTCCGTTTCAATTCTTCAATCATTATTTCTGGGCAATTGCCATCGGCATTTCGCTGATCAACTACGTGATCGGGCGTCGCCGAATCGTTGCTGCCATCGGTCTAGGCCAGAGCCAGCCGAACGACATGCTGGGCCTGTTTGGACGGTTGTGCCTGTTTTCGAACATGCCGTGGCTGGTGATGGGCTGGGGTCTGTTGTACGGCGGTGTGCCGTCGGTTTTCAGCTATCTGCAACCGCAGGACCATAACCCTTATGTGAGCTGCTGGTATGGCAGCCTGTTGCTGCTGGCGATCGTCAACGCCCTCTGGATCTTGCTGGCCGATGGTGCGGGCAGGGTGCGAGAGTTGCAGCAGCTCGGCGCGTTTGGCTCGCGACAAAAGAATGCCACCATGCCCGAGTGGACCATCAAGCTATTGGCGATACTCGGTCCGGTATTCGTGTTGATCTGGATCTACTGGATGCAGTTCGTTACTGTGGAGGCGCCTCATTAGCACGCCGCAATCCGAGTCTGCCGGTATGCCAATATCTCGTTAGCAACTGGATCAGCAGCCCCTGCCGACGATGCGCTGGCTTCACAAGTTCCGTGAATTTTCTGTGGCTCTTGGGGGGAATCATGAAGTGGGCTGGATTACGCTCGTTCTTTGTCGTGCTGTTGATGGCTTTTGCCGCTGGTGGAAATGTCTCGGCTGCCGGTACGGCGCCCAATGATGCCAATGATCTGGAGGAGGCTGCAGGCATGGTGGATGCGCAGTCTGCATCCATCTCCGCGGTAATGAAGCTATGCGAGCAGAAGCAGCCGAAATATGCCTACGATTTTCACATGGCCGACTATGTCTGGCATGCGGACAACCACGATATGGTACTGGCTGAAAAGCGGGTCCTGGGTAACGCGGCTGAGCGAGCGCTGCAACCTTTGATTGAACGCGGCATTGACGAGATAGAGAAGGGAGTGGAGGCAAATCCATCCAATTGCGTCAGATTTTCCAACGCTCTGATTACCGGATCGCGAAACGTAAAAACCTATACGCCGAGGGCTTACGGTTACCTCATTGCCGTATATGAAAAGGCTCCAGATCTGATCGCCGAACATGAGCGCCAGGAAGTGGAAACGGGTTGTGTGAAGGGCTATTCGAATCGAGGTGGCCGGAATTTCGAAAAAGCGCTGGGCATGTGCCGCTGCACCCGGGATGCCATCTATACGGCGCTGACCGATCAGGAGCGGCAGGACATGTTCGCCCACAGTGGCGATCCGACCTATATGCAAAAGGCATCCTGGAGTGGAAAGTTGCGCAAGAAGGGGCAGGCCTGCATGGCCATGCTGGATACACAGACCCAGTGAAGTGAGGTTGAAGGAGCGCACGAGTCATCTTGAGCCTGTGCGGATTTGGCCATTTGACCCTTTGATCCCGTGACTCGTCGTAGACTCGGCCAAATGCCCGGGCCAGCTATAGCCATGACGCATCCCACTCCAGCTGACGAGCACGCGCAGGGGCAGCGCTCACCATGGAGCGAGCGCGATGCGTCTGATCGGCGTGCCATGCTCACCGAGATCCTGGCGCAGGTGTCGATGGAGGCGTTGCAGGGCGATACCCTCGAAGCCATGCTGCAGGGCATAGTCGATTGCGTGGCACGGCGGCTGCCGGTGGCCATTGCCAGCATCATCCTGCTCAACGACGAGGGTACGCATTTCGTGCAGGAGGTCTGGTCGGGCATCGAGCTCAATCTGCCCGGTGATCTGCCGTGGCCCGTGACGATAGGGGCATCCGGCCGTTGCGTGCGCAGCGGAGAGGCGCAGCTGATCGCCGATGTGGAAACCGACGCAGATTACGTGCCGGGCAACGGTCAGGTGAAATCCGAATATCTGGTACCGATCCGGCATCGAGCGCACCTGCATGGCGTGCTCAATCTGGAAAGTACCTCGGCGGACTTCTTCACGCCGGAAGTGTGTGCGATGTTCGACGCCGTCGCGCTGCAGATCGCCGGCGCCGTCCACCTCGCGCGCGTGGTGCGTGAGCTGGAGCTGGCCAATCGCAAGCTGGAGCAGCTGTCGATGAGCGACGGTCTCACCGGCATCGCCAACCGGCGCAGTTTCGATCGGCGTCTTGAGGAGGAGTGGCAGCAGCACGCACAGGAAGGCAGGTACCTGGCCTTGCTGCTGGTCGATGTCGACTGCTTCAAGGCACTCAACGACGCCTGCGGCCATGTGTTCGGTGATGAATGCCTGCGCATGCTGGCGCGGCTGTGTGCCGAGATTGTCCACGGCACGCAGGCGCACGTCTCGCGCTACGGTGGCGAGGAGTTCGTGCTGTTGCTGCCGGGCTGTGACTTGCGCGAGGCGCAGCGGCTTGGCGTGGATCTGTGTCGCCGCATCGAGGCGCTGGCCATCGGCCATCCCGCATCGATCGTGGCCGACCGCGTCACCGTCAGCATCGGCGTCAGTGCTTCGCGCCCGGACCCGAAGCAGCCACCGGAGTCCCTGATCGTGGTGGCCGACCGCGCACTTTACGAAGCCAAGGCCAAGGGTCGCAATGGCGTCGTCGCGCTGCCTTGCGCGTAACCCTGAGCTGCCTTGATTCGAAATGCATCAGTGCGCAGGTTGTGGTTCGCCTTGCTGACCTCAATCTATGCAGATCCCTTTCCATCGAACGATGCCGCCGGTCCGGATCGGCCTACCGGTTCAGATCGGTGAAGTTGCCTGAAGCAGGAGCAGCACATGAGCCAGTACAGCAAGAGCCCCGATGCGATCGCCAAGCTCACGCCGGAGCAGTATCGCGTCACCCAGCAAAGTGCCACCGAACGCCCCGGGACTGGCGAATACCTGGACAACAAGCAGCCGGGCATCTACGTCGACATCGTTTCGGGAGAGCCGCTGTTTGCCTCGTCCGACAAATTCGAATCGGGCTGCGGCTGGCCGAGCTTCACCAAGCCGATCGAGCCCGCCAACGTCAACGAATTGCGCGACGGCAGTCACGGCATGGTCCGCACCGAGGTGCGCTCGGCACATGGCGACAGCCATCTGGGGCACGTCTTTCCCGATGGCCCGCGGGATCGCGGCGGCCTGCGTTACTGCATCAACTCGGCCTCGCTGCGCTTCGTCCACCGCGACGACATGCAGACTGAGGGTTACGGTGACTATCTGGATCAGATAGAGGACATGCGATGACCACTGAACGTGCTGTGCTTGCCGGTGGCTGCTTCTGGGGCGTGCAGGATCTGCTGCGCCGCTATCCCGGCGTGATCTCCACCCGTGTGGGTTATACCGGTGGCGACGTGCCGAACGCGACCTATCGCCATCACGGCAGCCATGCGGAGGGCATCGAGGTCATCTTCGATCCCGCGGTATTGAGCTATCGCACGTTGCTGGAATTCTTCTTTCAGATCCACGATCCGTCCACGCCGAACCGGCAGGGCAATGATCGCGGCACTGCCTACCGCTCGGCGATTTTCCATACCTCCGAGGAGCAGAAGAGAGTTGCCGAAGACACCATCGCCGATGTGGATGCCTCCGGCCTGTGGCCCGGCAAGGTGGTGACCGAGCTGGCGCCGGCCGGCGACTTCTGGGAAGCCGAGCCAGAGCATCAGGATTACCTCGAGCATTATCCCAATGGCTATACCTGCCATTTCGTGCGACCGGGTTGGAAATTGCCACCTCGCAAAGCGGCCGTCTGATTGGCGGTCAGGTGCACACGCGGCACTCCGACATTGAGTTTCGGCAAGAAGTCGCACTGACCTGCTTTAGGAATGGTCTGAATAGCTCGTCATCCCAGCGAAAGCTGGGATCCAGTGCCGTTGCAATGCGCTGAAGACGCTGGATCCCAGCTTTCGCTGGGATGACGGGCACAGGCTTATTCAGGCCATTCCTAAAAGACGACAGCATTCCTGCCGCGGCGTTTTGCTTCATACAACGCCTGGTCTGCACGTCCATAAGCATCGCCGAACGTGCTTCCGGATGGCGTGTGGCTGACGCCGAAGCTCGCCGTCACGGTGCAGCCCGCAGGCATGTCAAACGGTGTCGCAGCGACTTTTGCACGCATGCGTTCGGCCAGCGCGACGGCTGTTTGAAGCTCCATGCACGGCAGGACAACGGTGAACTCCTCGCCGCCGACACGGCCGATTTCCGCATGCTCGGGAGCGACGGTGCGCAGGCGTGCGACGAGTTCCACGATCACCGCATCGCCGGCCGGATGACCGTGCTCGTCGTTGACGCGTTTGAAATGATCGATGTCCAGCACGATCAGCGCGAGCGTACCGTCGCGCAGATGTGCCTCGGTAAGTTCGATGACGGCGCGCCGGTTGAAGGCGCCGGTCAGCGGATCGTGCTTCGCCTTGTAGTCGAGCTCGGCGGCGAGCTGGGTCAGTCTGGCGTTCAGCGTGTTGAGCTCGCGTTCCTGGCGGTCGCTGTGCACGATGACGCGCCGCGTTTCGCGCACCAGCCGGCGGAACTGGACGATGAGCGCGCCAAGCGCGTCGCGATAACTTCCGGCATCGAGTGAATCCAGCGCATGCGTGTCCGTGGCGGCACGCAGCGCCGATTCCTCAGCCTCGAAGAGATCGTGTTCGGCCATCAACTGACGGTCGGCAGGTCACGAAATTCAAGAGCAGTGAAGTCGTCGTGCAGTTCGCTGCCGAAATCCCCGATGGTGTCGTCTTCCGGGTCGTGGTGCCAGTTCAGCACGACGCGTACGCCGCGCGTGGCCGCGCTGTTGAGTGCGTCGAAGAAGGCGAACAGCATTTTCGTGCTGGAACTGTTGAAGTAGATCAGCGCCACATCGACCGTGATCGTGGTGCCATCGCCGCAACCCGCCAGATAGTCCCGCAGCTGGTGGATGATGCTGCCATAGAACGCGGCGGCGTTTTCCGGATACGACTCGCCTTTCAGCGCGAGTTCGTGCGTATCGAAGCGGAAGTCGACTTCGGGCGAGTCCGCCGTTGCCGCAAGGTACAGGTTTTCCATTGGTGCATTGCTCATATCAGACAGTCACTTTCAGGTAGAACATCATGTCGTCGTGGTTGTCGAGCGGGGCGAATTCGAATTCGAGCGGTTCGCTCGCGTCGCGTGCGACGGTGAGGAATCCAAGCCCGGCCCCCTTGCTGCCTTCCGGTTGCTCGGAGCGCAGCGTGTCCTGGTAGGCGCGCTTGATTTCTTCCAGTGTCATCGACTTGAGCGGCTCGAGCTTTTCGCGCAACGGTGCGACATCACTCGCGGCGACGCGATTCGAGCACATCAGGTAGAAGCGGTCGCCGGTGTGGCCGATGCAGACCGAGCCCTGGCGGACTTCGGCATCGTCCTGCGTCGCTGGTGTGAGCGCTTCGGACGAATAGTGAATGATGTTCTGCGCCATCTCGACAAAGCATGAGAACAGCTTGCGCTTGGCGGAGGCAGTGGTATCAGCCTGCTTCATGCTCAGCTTGATGGTGTCCGCCATGGCCGACACGATGGTCTGCGAGAAATAGCCGTAGTAATAGAAGACGATCTTGCGCTGCGCGACGAAGTCCGAAAATATGCGGTACTCGGAATAGTTCATGCGGGTTCTCACTGCACGCGCAGGCAGAAAAGGGAGACGTCGTCGCGGCGCCGGTGTTGCCCCTGGTACTGGCCATGCTCCTGCATGATCGCTGCAGCCTGTTCCGCTGCCGGCATGTCACGGCAGCCAACAAGCAAGTCGCGCAGGCGACGCTTGCCGAAGGCGATGTTGCGGGGGCCACCGATCTGGTCGGTCAGGCCATCGGTGGCCGCGTACAGCAGGTCGTTCTGCTGCAGCGTCAGCGTACGGTTCTGCCAGCGGTGGTCGACCGCCGTTGCGACATAGCCGACACCGACTCGATCCGTTTCGTGCGTGGTGACCGCCGCTGCGCCGGCGTGCAGCACATGCAGGGGCATGCGCGCGCCGGCATAGGTCATCACGCGGTCGCGCCGATTGAGCCACATGAACAATGCATCCAGGCCGTCATCGGACTGCTCGCCGGCAACCCGCGAACCGATCTGTCCCAGCGACTGCTTGATCTTGCGGTTGAGCGTGCCGAGCAACTGGGCCGGATCGGCAGGGCCGTCGCGTTCCAGCGCCTGGGCGAGCCAGGATGAAGAGATCAGGGTCATGAAGGCGCCGGGCACGCCGTGTCCGGTGCAGTCGGCCATCGCGACGAACACGCCGTGGTCGAATTTGGCGCACAGGAAAAAGTCGCCGCCAACCGTATCGCGCGGCTGCCAGATCATGGCCGAATCCGGCAGCTCTGCCTTCAGGAGTTCCTGCGAGGTATGCAGCATCGCGCGCTGGATGACGCTCGCGTAGTCGATGCTCTGCATGATCTGGCGGTTCTTCGCCTCCTGCAGGTCGGCCACCATGCGCATGAGGTCGAGACCAAAGCCGACACCCAGGAAGTCGTTGCCACGCACGACGAGGAAGCCGTCGGCGAGGGCATTGCTGCGGCTGTCGGCGACCAGCTTCGCGGCGCGCTCGATCGACGTGTCCGCCTCGATGATCAGCGGTTGCCCATCCATGAAGGCAACGCAGCTCTTGTGTTCGTGCAGCTCCTGCCGGAACGGCCTGGCCATTTCGGACTGGAACGTGTGTCGTTTGATCAGGCCGAGCGCGCGCGTACCGTCGACCACGGGCAGGCTGATCAGCTCCCGATGCTGGTCGAACAACTCGCGTACAGTCGCATTTGTATCCGTCGGGGCGACCATGGGTACCGGCCGGCACAGGTTGGCGGCGCGCGGCATCTCGGCGGGGCCGAAACCCCGCATTCCAGACATGATTTGCAACGACGTGGTCATTCCGTCCCCCGGATGACCATGCAGGATCGGAAGATTTGATGACGGATTGATGACAGGGCCTTCCGTATGGCGCGACGATGCAGGCAACATCCCGGATGTTCAACCTGAACCTGGCGCATGTCGATTTCGGGAGCGCTCGTTCGACGCGAGAGTGAGGGGCACCGATCAGGCGGCGCAACCGGATATCCAAGAGACCCATGCATGAACAAGACAACCATCGACAAGCCGACTGCGACGCCGCCAGGCAGGCATGCGCACCACGACCGGCGCTGGCTGGCCTTGATCGTGCTGTGTCTTGGCGTCTTGATGATCGTGCTCGACACGACGATCGTGAATGTCGCGTTGCCATCGATCAAGACGGATCTGAAGTTCTCCGCGACGACCCTGGCTTGGGTGGTGAATGCGTACATGCTGACCTATGGCGGCTTCCTGCTGCTCGGCGGCCGGCTCGGTGACCTGTACGGGCATCGGCGCCTGTTCCTGATCGGCATCGTGGTGTTCACGCTGGCGTCGATGGCCTGCGGCCTGTCCTCCACGCAGGCTGCGCTGGTCATTGCGCGCTGTGTGCAGGGGCTCGGCGGTGCCGTGGTGACGGCGGTGGCGTTGTCGCTGATCATGGACCTGTTCACCGAGGCGGCCGATCGCGCCAGGGCGATGGGTGTCTACGGCTTCGTCTGTGCCGGTGGCGGCAGCCTCGGTGCGATGCTGGGCGGTGTGCTGACCAGCAGCCTGAGCTGGCATTGGGTGTTCCTGGTCAACCTGCCGATCGGCATCGGCGTGGTCGTGCTTTCCCTGCGGCTGCTGCCGGCGGTGTCGGGCCAGGCGGCGTCGCGGCATCTGGATGTGCTCGGCGCGGTGACCGTGACCACGGCGCTGATGCTTGCCGTCTATGCGATCGTCAACGGCAACGAAATGGGATGGACCTCGCAGCGTACGCTGGGGCAACTGCTGGTCGCGATCGCCTTGCTGGCGCTATTCCTGCTGATTGAAGCGCGCGTGCGTGTGCCGCTGATGCCGCTGCGGCTGTTCAGGCTGCGCAATCTTGTGGTGTCCAATGTTGTCGGCGTGCTGTGGGCGGCGGCGATGTTTGCGTGGTTCTTCTTGTCCGCGCTCTACATGCAGCTGGTGCTCGGCTATAACCCGATGCAGGTGGGGCTGGCTTTCCTGCCCGCGAATCTGATCATGGCCGCATTCTCGCTGGGGATCTCAGCGAAGCTGGTGATGCGTTTCGGTATTCGTCGCCCATTGGCGTTTGGCCTCTTGCTGGCGGCGGCCGGCTTGCTGCTGTTTGCGCGGGCGCCGGTCGACGGCCACTTCGTGATCGATATCCTGCCCGGCATGGTGTTGCTCGGCCTGGGTGCAGGCATCGCGCTCAATCCCGTGCTGCTGGCCGCCATGAGCGATGTGTCGCCCTCCGAATCCGGTCTTGCCTCGGGCGTGGTCAACACGGCCTTCATGATGGGCGGCGCGCTGGGCTTGGCCATTCTTGCCAGCCTCGCGGCTTCACGCAGCGAAGGCTTGCTTGCGAGTGACTACCCATCGGTCGTTGCGCTTGCCAGCGGCTATCAAGCCGCTTTTCTGGTGGGCGCCTGTTTCGCCGCGCTGGGCGCTTTGCTCGGCGCGGCGCTGTTGCGCGCGAACCTGGTTGCGGCGGAAGGCGATCAGGCTGTGTCGATGCCTTGAATGCGGGCAGTCACTCGGGCGCATTCCAGGTGTCGGAATGCGCCCTTTGTGATGTTGTCGTTTAACGCACGCCACCGCCGGCAAGCAACTGTTCGCCGGTGAGCCAGTACGAATCATCAGAAGCCAGGAACACCGCGATCGAGGCGATGTCGTTCGGCTGGCCGATTCGCCCCAGCGGCGTTTTCGTGATGGCATCGGCTTCGAAATCCGAGCCGATGAAACCGGCGGTGTGGGTGCCTTCGGTTTCGATCATGCCAGGGTTCAGCGCGTTGACGCGGATCTTGCGCGGGCCCAGTTCGCGTGACAACACGCCGGTGATGGCATCCACCGCGCCCTTGGTTCCGGTGTAGATCGCGCTGCCCGGCGGGGTGATGCGGGTGACGACGGAGCCGATGTTGATGATGCTGGAGCCCTCGCCAAGATGCTTGCTGGCAGCCTGTGTCGTCAGCAGCAGGCCGAGCACGTTGACGTTGAAGTGCCGGTGGAAGTCTTCTTCGGTGATGCTCTCGAGCGGGGAGAATCCGTAGACGCCGGAGTTGTTGACGAGGATATCCAGCCTACCGAAATGCTCGATCGCCGCGTCGACGATGGCTTGCGCATCGGCGGCCTTGGAGACGTCGCCGCGTACGGCAACCGCCTTGCCTCCGGCGGCTTTGATCTCGGTGACGACGGTGTCGGCGCCGGTCTTGCTGGAGGCGTAATTGACGACCACGGCCGCGCCGGCGGCGGCCAGTGATTTGGCAATGGCCGCGCCAATGCCTTTGGACGCGCCGGTGACGATGGCGACTTTGCCTGTGAGCTTGCTCATGACGTTTCCTGTTGTGCGTGGTGGAAGAGGCTATACTTCATTAGTCCGTAACTTATGAACTATGGAACTAAATGTCAAGGGCTGGTACCATCAAAACCATGAGGCCGCTGATTCACCCATCGATCGAAGACGTCACCGTGGAGGGCATCCTGCATGCCTTGTCCGATCCGGTGCGTGCGGCGATCTATGTGGAGTTGGCAGGTGCGACGTGCACCAACATCTGCTCGAACTTCCTGCAGATCAGCGATCGCAGCATCCCCAAGTCCACGCTTTCACAACACTTCCGCGCGCTCAGGGAAGCGGGGCTGGTGCGTAGCGAGCGTCATGGCGTGGAAATGCACAACACCAGCCGTTGCCATGAAATCGAACAGCGCTTCCCCGGATTGCTCCCGGCGATTCTCAACGCGCATCGCGTCCAGGCTGCCGACCGTACCCGCGCACTCAAGCGCAAGCAGGCCACCGCCAGGAAGCAGGGCGGCTGAGACTGGCGGCAACGGATCAGCTCGCGTTTTTCGGCAGCGCCAGCCCGGCTCAGGTACCGGCTTTGGGTGCAGCGAACATCAGGATGGTGATTTCCTTGCCCTCGGGGATTTCCAGGGCGGGCGTGCCCAGGGCGGCGATGCGGGTCTTGAACGCGTCGAGTTCCTCGCGCTGACCCAACGCCGAACGGCCGTTCACCGCCCACACGCGGCCACCCTGTTTCCAGCGTGCCAGGGCCACGTCAAGTCGCGGTGTCACCAGTGCGGTGTTGCCGATTGGCGCGGCGTCCCTGGGTCGCAGTACGGCGAGCATGGTGGGTGCGTTCGGATCGCCGGTGAATACCGTATCGCCGGGGCGGACATTGGCAGCCAGCGTGGCGGCCGCTTTATCCCAGCGCGGCTTGGTTTCGGTCCGGTAGACCGGCGCAAGATTGATCGCGCACAGCAGCAGCAAGGCTGTAACCGCGACAGGCATGAGGCGACGCGGCAGGGCGGCAGCGCCCATCCCGGCCAGGATGAAAAACGGTGCGGCGCTCCACAGGATATAGCGCGGAAGCACCATGGACTTGACCAGTGAGATGGCCAGCAGCAATAGCGGCAGTGCCGCGAAACCCAGCAGCAGGACCCGACCTTCCAGCCGTCCGCGCATGCGGAACAGTCCGATGCCACCCAGTACCGCCACGAGCAACCCGAGCAGCGGCACGGCCGTGGGCAGTACGCTGAAACGCACCACGGCGGCGATGCGCATCAGATAGGCGCTCTTGGCGGCGACCCGGAGATTGCGCCAGCTCAAGGGCGGGATCCAGTCGAACTTCTGCAGCATCTGGCCATCGCTGGCCGCCAGGATCGCGCCGTAAAAGGGCACGCAGCACAAAAGGATGAGCGCCACGCTCAGCAACCAGTTGCGTCGGAAGCCAGCGCGCTGCCCATGCGGTTGTTCCGGACGCAGGCTGCGCCAGATCAGCAACAGCGAAATGTTGGCGGCGATCAGCCAGGGCGCTGCATCGCCGAGCACATCCAGCGCGCCGATCGTGCCGACCACATAAGCGGCCCAGCCGCAGCGATCGAACTCGGGATGGCGAATATCCAGCGCAGCCCGCGCCGGATTCTGTGCCAGGCGCACCAGGCCCCACAGTGCGACGGTGATCAGCAAGGTGACGAGCGTGTACGAGCGTGCTTCCTGGCCGTATTGCACCTGCAACGGCGACAGCGCCATCAGCAGTCCGGCGACGATGGCGGCACTGCGGCCGCCGATGCGTCGTGCGATCACGAATACCATGCCGGCCGACATGGCACCGAACAGCGCCGACGGTATCCGCAACCACGCGTTGGCCGAGTCGAATTGCGAGAACAGCTGCAGCATCAGGAAATAGCTCGGCATGTGCCGGTTGCTGAAGCTGTCGGCGATCAGGCCATCGATGCCGAGATGAATGCGCTGATAGGTCAGCGCCTCATCGAGCCAGAACGGTTGGCTTTCGATGTGGAGCAGTCGTGCCGTCAAGCCGATGAGCAAGACGATCAGCATCCACGTCATGTCGCCGGGCAGCCATTTTCCGATGGTGCCGGTTTGCCGGTTGTCGATGGCGATGGGTGCGCTCAAGGGGAAGCAACCATGCTGCTTGCAAGGGCGATACAAGTGGCCAGGACGCATCGCTAAACCGTCGTGGAATATTTCATGGACATGACAGCCCAGCGATCTGTCTCGGGGGAACTAGGAATCTAACGCGGCTGGGATGAATCGGTTGTCAGCCCGAAGTTACACGTTGGATCGCGTTCAGTCCGGTGACCTGGAAGAGAGAACCAGGGACATGCTCACCGTTTGGGTCGATAAGCGCATGGACATGGGCCATGTAGCGGGCAGGAATAAAAAGGCAAGGAAATGCGTCGAACGTGTCGATCCTGCTGCCTCCCATTCGTTGCATGGACAGCAGTGAGGTTTTAGAGGGTGCGCAATTGTCCAGCACCCGGCCAAACAGCCAACGACAGGAGCATGACCATGCGATTTCTTTCAATGATCAGGATCAATGAAAACAATGGATTGCGGCCCAGCGAGCAGTTGATGAGCGACATGGGCAAGCTGCTGGAAGAAATAACCAAAGCCGGGGTCATGCTGGATACGGCCGGACTCAGGCCGACCTCCGAAGGCGTTCGTGTGCGGCTTGCCCACGGCAAGATCAGCGTGGTCGATGGCCCATTCACCGAGACCAAGGAGGTGATCGGCGGTTACGCGCTGATGGAGACGAAGTCGATGGAGGAGGCTATCCATTGGACTACGCGCTTCCTCAAGGTGCACGGCGAGGAATGGGACATCACGTGCGAAGTGCGCCAGCTGGAAACACATCCCTCGAGTTGAAGATTCGACCGTTCAAACCAGTTGTTTCGGTCGCCGAGTCCGTGACTAGGCTCATCTGGCGGATTGTCCGGCGCATCGAGTGTCACGCGTCCAGATCGGCAGGCAATCTGCTGCCAACCTGGACGCAAGCATCAGGCCGGGTAATTGAGTTTCGGGTACCAGTCGACGCCGCGCCCCTCGGGCGTGACGTCGAGGATGGTCCAGAGCGGCATCAGGTCGGGTGCGCCGCGCGCATCCTGGCCGGGATCAGCGCTTTCGGAACCCATTTCGCCGCTCCAGAAGTGGCGGATGCTGCCGTCTCGGCGGGTGAACACGGTGAAGGCGGCATCGTCGCCGCCGTTCTTGTCGATGCCGTGGTAATCGCGGCTGAAGTTGCCGTTGGTATCGGAATACAGCTTCAGGTCGCGCCAGCCACGCTCCTGTTTGAAGGCGACAAGGCGCTCGATTGGTGAGCGTGCGACCACGGCGAGCGCGATCCGCTGATGGATGTCGCGTGCCTCGCCGTCCCATGCGCTCAGCAGCGACGTGCACATCGGGCACGGGCGCTCGCGCTGCGGGCCGAACATGTAGCTGTAGACGACCAGGGTCTGCTTGTCGCCGAACAAACCGGCAAGATCATGCGGGCCATCTTCGCCTTCGAAGCGATAGTCGCCGGTCACTTCGCCACCCGGTGGCAGGGCGCGGCGTTGTTCGGCGACGCGCTCGATATGCCGGCGCAGCTCGATTTCCTCGATGAACAGTGCATTGCGTGCGCGGCGATAGTCGACGTTTTCGTTGGGGAAGGTCATGGTGTTGAGCTTCGCCAGCTCGGTCGCGGGGACGAGGGTTGGGGTGTGGGCCATGGTCAGACTCCTGTTCGGGCAGGTATCAATCGCGGCGATTCAATCACGAGCGGGCGCGCCGAGCGGGAACAGCGGGCGGTAGGGACGTGCCTCATCGACTGCGCGGGCAAACGACGGACGTGCCAGCAGCCGCTGGCGGTAGGCAATCACGTTCGGAAACGATGGACCGATGCGATGCGTCCAGTCGGCATAGAACAGGAACGGTGCAGCGCCGCAATCGGCGAGGCTGAAGCTGTCGCCGGCCACCCATTCACGCCCAACCATGACCTTGTCGAGCCAGCCGTATGCGGTATCGAGCATGAGGCGAGCATCGGCGACCCCGCGCGCGTCGCGCTCAGCTTCTGGTCGCAGGCTGTCGGCCACGATCTTCTGCTGCGGCGTCGAGATGTAGTTGTCGAAGAAGCGGTCCATGCTGCGGACCTCGAGCGCGGCGCGGGGATCCGCGGGCAGCAGTGATACCGGTCCCGGATGGTACAGACCGAGGTACTCGATGATCACGCTCGCCTCGATGACCGTACGATCGCCGTCCACCAGCACAGGAAAACGCTTCAGTGGCCATAGCGCTGCGAATTCCTCGAATAGCTGCGGGTTATCGTGCGAAAGCAGGCGCCATTCGAACGGTGTGCCGTTCTCATACAGCGCAACCAGGGCCTTCTGGCAATAGGAGGAAAAGGGGTGGGCATAGAGCTTCAAGGTCATCGTGGGTCGCCTTGGTTGGGGAAGGATGGCTTTCCTTAGCGACGAACGAGGTCGAAGGAAATCGACACCCGTTCGAAAACCTTGCTTGACGTTTTGCCGTTGCGATGGGTTTTCTGGAAACCAGGCGGCAAGACACACTTTGCCGTTACGATAATTGCCTGAAGCCGCGCGGGTCGATGCATCAGCCCATGCAACAAGCGGCCACCACGACGTCCCCATGCTCAAGTACGTAGCGGAACGCAAGAGTGCGGGACATTGGCGCAACAGCCTTACACGAAAGGATCGGCATGCTTGCTCGTACGCTCAAGATCATCGCTGGAACGCTGCTGGTCATCACGCTGATCGCAGCGGTTCTCATCAAGATATTCGCTGGTGAACCACTCACGATCGCCACCAACTCGGTGAGCCGTTCCCTGTGTGACGCGGCCTTCCTGTCGCAGGTGGATCCCGACCGCCTGTTTGCGGAAGAGCAGTTGCCCAACATGCGCAGCATCGGCTGGGCACTTCACTATCACGTGGACCGCGAGAAGCATGAGGTCCGTGCCAGCGTGTTGGGTGCCTTCGGCGCCCGCGCGGTCTATCGCGAGGGCCTGGGATGCGTGCTGGTTCATGGGGATGCCACGTTGCCCGAGGCCGCGGGTTTCAAGGCCGACCCCATCGCCGGTGCTTACGCCGAATCCAGCGTGGTGGAGCCTGCCGACCCGGCGTTGCGCCAGGTGCTCGATCACGCCTTTGCCGAACCCGATCCGTCGCAGCCGCGACTGACCAAGGCCATCGTCGTGCTGCACGACGGCAAGCTGATGGCGGAGCGCTACGCGCCTGGCTACGGACCCGACACCCCGATCTGGGGTCATTCGGTATCGAAGTCGATTACCAGTGCGTTGATCGGCATTCTTGTGGAACAGGGCAAGCTGCGCGTGGATCGGGTCGCGCCGATTGCCGCGTGGGCCTCGCCGCAGGATCCGCATCACGCCATCACCATCGACCAGCTGCTGCGCATGGATAGCGGCCTGCCGTTCGATGAAACCGATGGCCCGGTCAATCCCATGGCGCGCATGTTTTTTCTGGAAAACGACATGGCCCGCTATGCGGCGACGGTGCCGCTGGACCATCCGCCGGGCACCGTCTGGGCCTACAGCAACCTCGGTTATGTTTTGCTTGCGCGCATTGCGGTCAACGCGGCCGGTGACGGCGGCGCGGCGGATGCCGAACGCTTCGTGCGCGAGCAGCTGTTTGCGCCACTTGGCATGCGCCATGCCGTTTTCGAAACCGATCTTGCCGGCACGCCCGTCGGCTCCAGTCATGTCTACGCATCGGCAAGGGATTTTGCACGATTCGGACAACTCTATCTCGATGATGGCGTGGTCAATGGACGTCGCATCCTTCCCGAAGGATGGGTGGCCTACAGCCACTCGCAAACCCTCAAGACCGGCTATGGCGCGGGCTTCTGGACCAATCTGGTGAACGAGGGCAGCGTGCCGGTATGGGATGCACCCTGGGGCATTCCGCAGGCGCCGGAAGACATGTTCTACGCCCGCGGCGCGTTCGGCCAGTACATCGTCATCGTGCCGTCGGAACATCTGGTGATAGCGCGCCTCGGCATCAGCCTCCATGGAGGCACCGGTATCGGTGACCTCGTCGCCGGGGTCATCACTGCGCTGCATCACCAGCCGTAGCGTAACCACAGTGAGGGAGCTTTCTTCTCTGCGAGGATGAGCATCCACTGCTGCCGCTGTGCGCGACCACGCCATCGGTCACTGTTTGTGCAATTCGCCGCTGCCAATGCCGAGGCACAGACGTAGCGTCAACACGCTCCGGCGCACAAGCGTGGAAGACTGGCTCTGCGATTCGTTATCAGAAGGCACTGATGCCGGAGGCGCGGGCATGGACGACAATCGTCGTGCGAGCCGCCAGTCAGTGAGATGGCCGTGCAGAAACAGCAGGTCGGTCCAGAGGGAACTCATCTTGGTTGCCTTGGGGTGGGTAGGGGCGGCGGCAGCCGTGGTCGCATGCCGCGGCTTTGGCTGCGCGTCGTGTTGATCAGTCTTTCGTGTCGCCGCTGAGTGTCGTCGCGTGCATCGATGGTCGCGCGCAGAACTCGTCGTACCAGGACGACAGGCGTGGTCGTGCTTCCCGGAAAGCATAAACATCGCGGAATTCGATCCAGCTCAGGGTGGTGGCCAGGGCGATGGCGCCGATATCGATGGCATCGCTTGCGATCATTTCCCGTTCCAGGAAATCGCAGGCGGCGATCACCTTCTGCAGCTGTCCATCCCGCATCGTCGGCCAGCGCAGCGATTCGGGGCGCCGCTCGGCCTCCCATCGCACGGCGATGCCCGCATCTGCCATGCCCTGTGCAAGTGCCTGCCATTGCAGTGCTCGGTAGCGCCGTTTCGGATCGACAGGGACCAGCTTCGGATGTCCACCCAGGTTGTCCAGGTAGTCGCAGATCACGCTCGAGTCGAACAGCACCTGCCCGTCGTCACACAGCAGTACCGGCACTTTGCCCAACGGGTTGAGCGCGAACACTTCCACGTTTCGCCACGTCGGGCTGGTCTCGTGATGGATGATTTCCACCGATCCGGCGAGGCCGAGTTCATGGGCGGCGACGAGCACCTTGCGGGCATAGGGGGAGTGCGTCTGATACAGGAGTTTCATGGATGGGTTTTGCCTTGGAGAGGGAATGCTGTGGACGATGTCAACGTGTGGCCAGCAGCCGGTCACGCAGGTCGAGCGGGATGTTTCCACCGCTGAGGATGGTGGCGACGCGCCGGCCCGCGTAGCGCTGACGGTCAGCCAGGATCGCAGCGAGACCGGTCGCGCCGGCGGATTCCGTCAGGCGATCGAGATATCGGTAAGCAAGTCGCATGGCATCGAAAATATCCTGCTCGGACACGGCGACGGCGTCGTCGCAGCAGGCGCGCAGATCGGCCAGCGTGGATGCGATCGGCACACGGACCGCGATGCCGTCGGCGATGGTTTCCGCATGATCGGTTTCGACGACATGTCCGGACTCGAGCGAAAGCTTCATCGCCGGGGCGTTACGCGCCACCACCGCGATGATTTCAATGTGCGGCGCAAGCTCGCGCAAAACCGTGCCGACGCCGGCAAGCAGTGCACCGTTGCCCAAGGGCAGCACGATCACATCGAAGTTTGTGTCCCGCAGCAATTCCAGCGCGATCGTGCCTGCGCCTTCGGCAAGCGCTGGATCGACGCCATCCTCGACGAAGCGCAGGCCATGCGCGGATGCATGGCGTCGAGCGGCTGCCTTGGCCGCATCGAAATCGACACCGGCGAGATGGACGTCCGCACCGAATCGGCGCATCGCGTCGACCTTGACGTTGTTGGCGTTTTTCGCCGCAAAAACGGTGCAGGGATGACCGCGACGTACTGCTGCCCGCGCAAGCCCTTGTCCGAAATTGCCTGCCGAGGCGCAAACGAGACCTTGCGCTTCCAGCAGGCTGGTTGCGCAGAACAATTCGGTGCCACGACCCTTGAAAGAGCCAATCGGGTTGCCCAGTTCGACCTTGGCCAGCACCTGGCAACCCAGCTGCGTATCGAGCTGGCTGTCAGAAGCGATAGGTGAGTCGAGGAATACCGGATCGATGTGACGCGATGCGGCGAGGATATGCGCGAGGTCGAGCATGGATTCAGTACCGGAGGGGCGGGGTGCGAGGTGGGCTGATCGATGACCTATGCTAGGGTTCGGCCGCGCGGCGTTGCCGCATCTCTGGCCACTTCTGTGGGTTTTCTCCCTGACATGCGGGACTCGTACGCCTGATGCCGCCGGAACTCGACAAATTCGATCGCGGAATACTCGCGATACTCCAGCGCGATGCGCGGCGCTCGGCCGAATTGATCGGCACGGCCATCGGCCTGTCGGCATCGGCGGTGCAGCGACGGATCGCGCGTTTGCGCGAGGAAGCAGTGATCACCGCGGAGGTGGCCATCGTCGATTCGCGAATCGTCGGACGCCCGCTGACCCTGATCGTCGATGTCGAGGTGGAGCGGGAGCGTCCCGAACTGCTGGTGAGCCTGAAACACTGGATCGCCAGGGAGCCCGCCATCCAGGAGGCGTGGTACGTGACGGGAGAGGGCGATTACGTCCTGATCGTCACGGCGTGCGATGTCGACGACTACGATGCGCTCATGAAAAGACTGCTCGCGGAGAACGCCAACGTGCGGCGCTTCCAGACACGGGTGGCACTTGGCACCCTGAAGCGCGGGCAGCTTGTTCCGATAGAACCGGTATCCGGGTAGCTCTGGAGTACGGGTTGGAGCCGGGAGACTTGTCGGCAGTGAACGCGTCCACCACTGCTGACACGATGTTGTCAGCAGCCCTGCGTCAGGCTAAGCGCATCTCTTGTCGCCGAGCCTGTTCATGTCCTCATCGAGCCTCACCCTGTACGCCACCCGCGCCGGCTTCGGGTTGCCCGACACCAGCCCGTTCGTGATCAAGACCGAAGTGCAGCTGCAGATGGCCGGTCTGGCCTATGACAGGGCATCAACCATTCCACCGCAGGCACCGAATGGCAAGCTGCCCTTCATCAATGACCACGACGAGATAGTGAGCGATTCCACCTTTATCCGTGCGCATATCGAGCGCAAGTACGGCGTGGATCTGGACGAGGGGCTGGACGCGCGCCAGCGTGCGGAATCCTGGGCGATCGAGCGCCTGCTCGAGGACCATCTCTACTTCGCCATGGTCTGGTTCCGCTGGATCGACCCGGAGAATTTCGCCAAGGGACCGGCGCATTTCGCCGATGGTGCGCCCGAAGCGGAACGTGCGCAGCTGCGTAACGACATGCAGGCACGCAAGGCTGTCGAGCTGCATGCACAGGGGATGGGCCGGCACACGCCTGCGCGGATCGCCGAGTTGGGTGCACGCTCGATCGACACGCTGGCGCAACTGCTGGGCGACAAGACTTATCTCATGCGCGAATCGCCCGGTGCTGTCGATGCGACAGCGTTTGGCGTGCTCGCTGCCGTACTCACGCCTTTCTTCGACACACCGTTGCGCCGGACAGTGGACGGTCATCCGAACCTGGTTGCCTACGTCGCACGCATGATGCAGCACTACTATCCGGAACACGCATGGGACTTGCCGAAGCCTGATGGCAGGTTCTGACGCACGCGATCCTGCTCGGCTGCCCGCCCCTTCCTGAGTATGCAGCCGGCTTGGACCCCGGCGGCGTATCGCCGCCGGGTGCACGCAGCCTACGGCATCGTCTGCAAGGCGGAATGAGATGGGCCATCTGCTGCGTTCACTGATGGCTGACCACTGCTCCGATCATGCATGAGCAGCGCCGCTGCGGCGACATTCCAGGTCAGCTGCGCCACCAGCACGCTGAGCAGGGAAGTCATGGTCATGTACGTCGCCGACCCGGCGATCAGGGCGATGACCAGCAGGCTCGACAGCACGCCGACCACACCAGCCGCGCGATGGAATCCACGCTCCTGCACCAGTGCAGCCGACCAGGCCAGCGTGCCGGCGGCCTGCAGCAGCCAGCCCAGCTTCGCCATGTCGTTGAGCGCAACGCCGGCGTAGCGGATCAAGTCGTAGGCAAAGGCGACGCGCTCGGGCGTGGCGGTGATCGCATCCATCGCGATATGCGTGGTCACGAAGCCATCGGTGATCGTCGCGCCGACCATGGCAATGCAGCCGATCAGGTAAGCCGTCAGGCCAGCCAGTACCAGCGGCCGCTGCAGCCCCAGTCGCTGCGACAGACTGGCGTAACCGAACGCGAAGGCGCAGACGCTGGCGATGGCCACGGCGTGTACCACCTCCTTCAGCATTTGCAGCCTCGCGATGCCCTGCAGAATTTCCAGCGGATTGTTACCACCGCCGCTGCGGTCGAGCGCAACGAAAATCGTCGACACCACGGCGGCTGTGGCGATGGCGATACCCGCGGTGCGGGTGCGCGGCATGAATGGGTCAGTGGGTATCGCGGCAGCATGGAGCATCGCGGTCATTCCTTCAGGGTCGTGCATGGCGGGTATCGTCATGCTGGCCGACACGCTAGCGGCTCTGTCTTTTGGCAATGTCTCGGGCACGTAAAGATTTGCATACCGCGGATTGGAGCCTGTGCCCGTCGGGCTGCGAGGTGATGCGGTTTCTACATAAAACTTTACAAAGCGCTTGTCCGGGCTGAACGGTCGCCAGCCACGCTGTACCTGTCCGCGGATCACATTGACGCGGCGATCCCCCACTTCAAGCACAGGTGACAGCCATGAAAGACACGACAGCAACGACATCGACCCGGGGTTCATCCCGCGGCCCGAACTGGAAAGCCACGCTGCTGCGCAGCTTCGCACTGACCGCTGCGCTTGCGGTTGGCTCGACGGCGGTGTACCTGACGGTGGCGAGCTCCGCGCGCGCGGTCAGTGCCACTTCTACGGACCATAGCGCTTCCTTCTTGCAGCGGATGCATGGTGGCGCCCATTCGAACCAAGATCTGCACGCTCATTTCGACAAGGTACTCACCGAGGCTGGAGCCAGCGATGCGCAGAAACGGCAGATTCAGACCATCATCAAGCAGGCCATGACCGCCGAGCATGCCGACATGCAGGACTATCACGCCTCGGTGGGCCACCTGAAGAGCCTGCTTGCCGCCGACCCGATCGACGATGCAGCCATCGCTACCCTGCGTACCGGGCAGGATCGTCTGGTGCTTTCAGCAAGCCGCCGCCTGTCGGATACTGCGGTCACGATCGCCCGTGTCCTGACGCCTGCGCAGCGTGTGAAACTGGGCGCGGAGATCGACCGGATGATGGCGTCGCATGAAGAGCAGCATCACGCCATGTGATGGCCCGCTCTATGATCACAGCTGCCGTCACTCCGTGGCGGCAGCTGCATCCATCACTCCAGTGAGCCTGCCGGTGTCCCAACGTATCCTGATCATCGACGACGACGAGCGCCTGTGCGGGATGCTGGAGCAGTATCTGTCACAGGCCGGCTACCAGGTCACATCCCGGCATACCGCCAGCGATGCCCTGGCCGAACAACGACGTGCCCCACCCGACGCGATCATCCTCGACCTGATGCTGCCTGATGCGAGTGGTCTGGATGTATGCACCCAGCTGCGCGAATCCACCGGCGTGCCGATCATCATGCTCACCGCACGGGGCGAGGCCACCGATCGTGTGGTCGGCCTGGAACTGGGTGCGGATGACTATCTGCCCAAGCCCTTCGATCCGCGCGAACTGCTTGCCAGGCTGCGCACGGTTCTTCGCCGCGGTACGGCAAAGATCAACCCGGTCCTGCGCTTCGGCCGGTTGGAGATCGACTGCGAGGCGCGCCAGGTTCGTCTGGATGGGCAAGGCCGCAGTCTCACCAGTTACCAGTTCGACATCCTGCTGGCATTGGCCGAGCGGGCCGGTCGCGTGGTCAGCCGCAACCAGTTGCTCGATTGCGTGGCTGGTCGCGCACTGGATGCGTTCGACCGCACCATCGACGTGCATATCTCCAACATCCGGGCCGCTATCGAGGATCAGCCCAAGCAGCCCAAGCGGATCCTCACCTTGCGCGGAGTCGGCTATCTGTTCACCCGCGTGCAGGACGATGGTGCTTCGCTGTGATCCAGCGCCTGTATGTACGTATTTACCTGACCACCCTGGCGTCGCTGGTGGTGGTCGTCATTCTTTTCGCGTTGCTGTGGCAATTCACCGCCGAGCGTGCTGCCAGCACGGATCACGACCTTTTCATCGGCGCGCTGGCCAGCCAGGCGTTGCCGCAAGGTGGTAATGCCGAGGCGTTGCAGGTAGCGCTGACCCGGCTGGTGGTGCCGCCGATCGAAGGGCTGGCGCTGTATGACCGGCAGGGTGTCCGTCTGGCCAGTGCGGGCAATCAGGCTGGCATCAGCAGCCCTGCCGTGGTCGAGCAGAGCAAGCCAGGCCACGGCATGTCCGTGGCACGGCTGATCCGTCTCGACGACGGTCGCGTGATCGTTGCCCGCACGCATACCGATTCGCTGCAAGTGCATCTCGGCGGACTCGCCCTGATCGGTCTGATTGCACTGGCCGTTGCGCTGGGTACCTATCCGGTGGTGCGCCGGCTGACGCGGCGGCTGGAGGCGCTGGCCAGCGATGTCGATCGTTTCGGTGCTGGCGACCTGACGGTCCGCGCCCCCGTGTCCGGCCAGGACGAAGTGTCGAGTCTGGCCTCCAGCTTCAACGGCATGGCTGATCGTGTCGCGAAATTGCTCGAGGCGCACAGCCGCATGCTGGTCAACGCCTCGCACGAACTGCGTTCGCCGCTGGCCCGCGTGCGACTGGCGCTGGAGCTTTACGAGACAACACCTCGTGTCGAGCTGTTGCAGGGCATGCGCCAGGATTGCGCCGAGCTCGGCGAGCAGATCGAGGAGATCCTGCTGGCCAGCAAGCTGGATGCCGTCGATACCGCATTACCGCAGGACACGCTGGATCTGGCCGTGCTGGTGGCGGAAGAAAGCTCGCGGCTCGGTATCGCGTTCGAGGTTGTTCACGCAGAAGTCCGCGGTGACGCGCGGCTGTTGCGCCGGCTGATCCGCAACCTGCTCGAAAACGCGCTGAAATACGGCGGCCAGGGTGTGGACGCCCAGCTTGGCGTGGACGACGGCGGCAGCCGCATGCTGCAGATCAGCGATCGTGGGCCGGGCATTGCCGAGGCCGAGCGCGAACGCATCTTCGAGCCGTTCTATCGCCCCGCCAACAATGCAGAAACCGGCAGCGGCTGGGGGCTGGGGCTGGCCTTGGTCAGGCAGATCGCGGACCACCACCACGGCAGTGTTCGTTGCCTGGCGCGCGCGGGCGGTGGTTGCGTATTCGAATTGACACTGCCTGCGCCGGATGAAGCAGTCTGAGCATCCACCTTGAATCCTCTCCCCCTTCGGGGAGAGGGCAGGGTCATGGACGATGCTCGCGCCGCGCTCCGGTGTCTCAGCCGATTATTTTGAAATCAGCACAAGCAAGGACTGGCCGCACTGGCTGTAATTGGTGCCGCTGCCACCGATCAGCGTTTCGTTGCCTGGAGTGACGAAGGTGTTGGCGCCGTCGTTCCAGTCACAGGTATCGGTCACGCGGTACCAGTTCGTGCCGGTTGGTGGTGCGGGTAGGGTGAACGTGACGCTGCCGGACCAGCCGTTATAGGCGATGTACATCGAATTGGCATCGCCGAATGAAGATCCATTGACGGTATAGGCGAGCGCGTAGTTGCTGGTGTTGTTCCAATAGCTGCTGGTGGCGACCGCGCCACTCGGCTGATACCAGACAACCTGGCTGGAGGTGTACCAGGTGACCGGACGCAGCGCCGGATGCGCCTTGCGGAAGGCAATCAATCGCTGGGCGAAGTTGTAGAAGTTCGACTGGTTGGTGCTCCAGCTGTAATTGAGCCAGTTGGCGGTCGAGTCGAGGTTGTAGGCGTTGTTGTTGCATTGAAGCGTGCGCAGGTATTCGTCACCACCCTGCATCAGCGGTGTGCCCGCCGACAGCATTTCGAAGGCCATGCCCGTGCGCGCCGCACGACGCTGATCGACCGCCGTGCCGGTGCCAGCCGACATGCCCTGATCCCAGCTGTAGTTGGTCGTGGTGCCGCCGTCGGATGGGCCGTAAGGCCACGCCTGGCTGTTGCTCGAACCATTGCAGGAATACACGTCGTTGAGCGTCAAACCATCGTGGATATCGATGAAGTTGGTGGAGTTCCAGGGTGAACGGCCGCTGGCCTGGAACAGGTTGGAAGAGCCGGAGAAATCATTCGCATCCTGGGTGATGTAGATCGTCATGTTGCCCAGCTCGTTCTGGGCCTGGCGCAGGCTGTCGCGAAAGACGCCGTTCCACTCGGACCAGCCCTTCGGAAATCCGCCGAGCTGATACGAATTGCCACCGATCGCCCAGGGTTCGGCATACAGGTCGAGCCCGCTGCCACCGGCTGCCGGACGCACCGTGAATTCCTTCAGGATGCGATTGATCGCCACGTTCGAATCTGCGGCGTCGAAGTTGTATCCGCCGTTCGGGCAGTTTGGTGCGGCCGACTCGTAGCTGCCATTCAGGCAGCTGTTGCCCAGCACCGAGGCAAGATCGAAGCGGAAGCCGTCGACGCCCATGGTATTGGTCCAGTAGGCGAGCGAATCGACGATCAGATTTTGCGCGACAGTGTTGTAGGTGCTGTAGTTGGCACCGACGCCGGTATTGTCGTAGTAGTACTGATTGCCCGAGGTAAGTTCGTAGTAAGTCGTGTTGTCCAGGCCGCGCCAGGAATAAATGGTCGCCGTAGTGGGGTCGGAACTGGTCCAGGTGCCACCTTCGCCGGTGTGGTTGTAGACCACATCCATGTAGACCTTGATTCCAGCAGTGTGGAACGCTTTCACCATCGCCTGGAACTCGGCGGTCGGGCCACCCGCTGCCTTGTTGTAGGCATAGTGGCGATCCGGTGCGAAGTAGTCTTCGGTCATGTAGCCCCAGTAGTTCTGGTTCGCATCCGAATTCGGCACGACATCGTTCGCATCGTTCTGGGTTTCCTGCACGGGCAGGAACTCGACTGCGGTGACACCAAGGCTGGCCAGGTAGCTCGCCTTGAGTCCGGCACCGTAATAGGTGCCCTGGTATTGGGTGGGAATGCTCGAGTCCTGCTTGGTCAGGCCACGTACGTTCACCTCGTAGACCACGTCGTCCTTCTGTGCGCGCGTCGGCTTGGTGCCGGTGCTTTGCCCGCTGGCGGACAGCACGATTCCCTTCGGTGCATAGGTGCCGCTGTCGATGGTCCGGTAACTGGCACCCGACGCGAAAACATCGGCATTCTGATTCGATGTGTTGAGTGGATCCTGGCTCATTTCCTGCGCATAAGGATCCAGCAGCAACTTGTTCGGATTGAAGCGGTTGCCGTTGGCGTCGACGTCCGAGATGAAGCCCGCGGAAGACCCTTTGCCCCAGCTCGCGCTATATGGCCAGTTCGGGCCCCAGGCGCGATAGCCGTAATAGACCGCCCCGGTAATGCCGGCCGCCTGGATCGAGGAAACCGGTACCGTCACTGCCCAGACACCGCTGCCTGCCGGACTCAGCACATAGGTCGCGGAATCCTGCGCGCCGTAACCGCTCGCATACAGGTAGAGCACCATGCGGGTGGCCTGGGAGGAATACACGCGGAAAGTGATGCTGGTTTTCTGGGCGTTGTAGCTTGCGCCGAGGCTCATGCTGTTGATGGCTGCATGAGCAGGCATGATCGGTGCGACGGTGAGGCTGGCGATGGCCAGCAACACGGCGAGGATCTTCGGACATTTCATTCGGGTCTGCCTCCATCCTGTTTCGTTGATGATCAGGTGCAACAGAGCGACGTGATTGAGAGCAATTCCTGGAACGGTATGGCTTGGCCTGACGACTTGCGGTTGTCGCGGAAGTGTTCGAAGCCAACATGCATGGCATGTGGGCGCGATATGGGTGATGCCGGAAACCCCTGTATCGCATGGTAGGTAGCATCGCAATGCAGCAACCAGCGGATGCATACGTATTCATTGGAATGTGATGCACTTATTTGCTCTGTTGCACCGCGCTGGGTGCAGCGTCCGATGGCGTGAGTGCCACGATCTTCGGTGTGCTCGACCGGATTTGCGCTTTTCTTCGATGCATTGCGCGTCGGGAAGTGGAGGTTCGCCGCGACCTGATCGTTTACGTTGCACGCATCACGTAACGCTATTGGCACGAGCATGCGTGGAACGGGTCACGGTCGATGAAGGGCTGACTCGTCCGGATCAGTCGTCCGCTATTCGGTCAGCGCACGATGCAAGTCTTGCAATGCCGGTAAAAGCTCCACGGGATCGCGCATCGACTTGCGTGCTGCGCCGATAGTCCGGCGTACGCCACCGGGAGTCTCACCTTTTTCGATCAGTGCGAGTGCAGGGGCCCGGCAAGCCATCAATGCATCCACCCAGTCCGCCGGCTGCACGACCTGGAAGCGCCGTGTCACCAGGCGGCTTGCACGAAATGCTGGAGCCAGCTGCTCCACTTCGGCGACCGCTGCGGCGAAGCCAGCAGGAGTTCGCACCGGATTGGCAGGATCCAGCGAATCCGCGAGGGCAGCCAGTGCATCGGCCAGGCGCCGCCGCAGCACGGCGGTCGATCGCACGGGCAGTACGAACCAGGCGGAGATGACGCCGATGATCGCCCCGATCACGATTTCCTCCAGCCGTGGCCACAGGATGCGTGGCGCCGATGAACCTGCGAAGCCTTGCAGCAAGGCAAGCGCGATGGTGACGAACAGCGCCCACCACGCGTAACCCAGCGGACGCAGCCATAGTCCAATAAAGATGGCGGCGAGGATCAGCACGACCGTGGTCATGTCATGCGATCCGACGTGCAGGGTAAGCGTCAGGGCGACGACGGTGCCGGCCGCGGCGCCCAGCACGCGCAGCACGCTCTTGTACGCGACATCCAGCCGGCCACGGTTGCCGCTGATGACGATGAAGGCAGTGAGCACGATCCATGCCCATCGCTCAGTGAAGAAGACATAACCGACCACGAAGGACGTTGCGAGCGCGACAGCCATCTGGATGGCCATCCGAGTGCTTGCAATCGGGTGCATCGAACTTTCGCGTGCCGGTGCGGGTGCGGGACGTTCCGCCACACGTACCGGCGGAAGCAGGCGCATGCAACGGGCCAGTGCATGCAGCACACTCACCCAGAGCAGGGCGAGCAGCGCGATGAGTATCGGTATCAGCAGTGTCGGGATGCTGCTGGCTGGCGCAGCCTGGATGTGTGGCGTGGTGAGCAGCACCACGAAGGGCAGCGCGATCAGCGAGCCGGCACGACGTGCCATCGGGCCGAATCGGCGCAACCAGATCGACACGAACATGCCGGTGACGAAGACACATGCGCCTAGCCACGGTGCGCGAAGCAGCAACATGCCGACGCCGACCGCGACCAGGCCGATGACGGGCAGCACCACGGCTGCTTCGATGCGACCGCGCAGATCGCGGTCGAGATGACTGCGCGAGAGCGATAGGCACAACACAACAGCCAGCACGGCAGGGCCTGGTCCGGGGGCGATCGCCAGCGCACAGAGCAAGGTGGCGATGGCAGCCAGCATGGTCACGCTGGCCTCTCGCAATGCGCGGAGGAGTGTCGCGGCGCTCCACGCCGCCATGCCGGGTACATGTCGTGTCAAAACTGCAGGAATCATTCGCGCGACAATGAGATCGGCAAGGGAGTCGAATCCTACTGTCTCATGCTTGCGGGGTTCCTCGACAGCCTGCACGACCCGCCGGCTGTCCTCTGTCATGAATGCTGGCCATGGCGGTGGTTGTGGTGGTGAATCAGCGATGACGCATCCACTGTCCGCTGCCGGCAGCAAAACCGGACGGGTAATCAGGTGAAAGCCATGGCCGCTACCGCTAGGGTGATCCGGCTTCAATGGCTGTCTGCAGAATCAATCCTGTTCTAGCCTGTTCTAGCCGTTTGCATTCGCGCCAGTCAGTATGCGTGCCAGATCCGTCGTGCTGGACCGGATGCGTCACTCCACCGATCTGGCGATCAATTTGCCAGGTTGAAGTGCACCGGCACTCTCTGGGAAAGGCCCGGGTGTGGGTCGAAGCGCCAGCCGCGTACTGCTTCCAGGGCCGAGCGATCCAGTTCGGGGAAGCCGCTGGATTGGGAGATGCTGTCGTCGGTGACCGAGCCGTCGGCGGCAAGCTCCACCCGAACGATTACGACGCCCTGATGGTGTTCGCGCACGGCCTTCGGTGGATATTTTGCCGGCTGGGTCGCTGCCGACGGCGGCGGCGATACCAAGGGGGGAATACAGGTGATTCTTTCGCTTTCCCGCAGCGATTTCAGGTTGGCTTCGTCGGAAGGCTCCGTGACCTTGCGCTTGAGCTGCTCCTGGATCTGCTCTCGCGTCTGTTCACAACGAAACTGCTGCCGCTGCTGCTCCGGGGTCATCTTGGTGGTGTCACTGCTTCCTGCCGGAGAGGTATTCCCGTCCTGAATGTATCCGGCGGGAGATCCTTGTCCGAGGCAGGTCGTGGAAACGGCAAGGAGGGCCAGCAAGGTCAAACGTCGCATGATCGTGTATCGCCTTCATTGAGTGATTTTCTGGCCGGTGCCATATGCTACGGTCGGTCTTGGCAACCTTAGCTCACGCTCTTTGGGAGATGCAATTTTTCGACGATGTGATTGCATGCCCTGACGCAACATCGTGCCGTTGAAACCTTTCTCATGCTGACCTGAAGCTGGGGACAGATGGCGCCTGTCCCCGCGGGACCTGAGGGCCGATGCGGCACCTCGCACCAGTCGGGCATCGAGGGTGCGTTACATCGGAAGGCTTCGCGGTGGCCTCACGCACGGACGTTCAGTGCACCGTGGCCGCTACATCATCCACGAGACGAACCAGGCCGCGCATGTCGAAATCAGGTGGGTCGACCGTGGATCCCAATCGCACGATGACCAGCCGTTTGGACGGCACGATGACAATACGCTGACCGTTCAGACCTGAAGCGAAATACGCATCACCAGGCATGCCGGCAATGATGTGGCTGCCGTCTGCGGCGGTACCTGCATTGGTCCAGAAACCCGAGCCATAGATGCTGTCGAGTGTTTGCCGGCTGACGTAGGCACTCCATCCCTCGGGCAGAATGCGTCGGCCGTCAATCATGCCATCGTCCAGGTACAGTTGACCGAATCGCGCCCAGTCACGGGCCGATGCGTAGATGCGGGTGGAACCAACCAGGGACTGTGCACCGTCGAATTCCATCAGCACGTGTTGCATGCCCAGCGGATCGAACAGCTCCCGATGTGCGAAACGGATGAGGCCGGGCGCACCACCACCTACCGTATCGCGCAGGATCCCGGTGAGGATCAGGGTATTGCCGCTGGTGTACTCCCATTGCTGTCCGGGCTGGATTCTGAGCGAGGCATGGGCGGCGTATCCGGCCATGTCCTTCTTCAGGAACAGCATGGTCGAGACCGGATCGAAACCACTGTCGTCCTCAGTGAGATCCAGCCCCGAGACCATCCGCGACAGTTGATCCAATGTGATGCGATGACGAGGATCGCCAGGCGACTGCCAGGCGAGTACCGGTGCCGGCATGTTCATGGTCAGCCTGCCTTGCTTCACCAGAATGCCGAACAGGGCATTCACCACCGACTTGCTCAACGAGTACCCCAGTTGCGGCGTGTCTGGATTGAACCCCGCGGCATAACGTTCGGCGATGATCTTGCCGTCGTGCATCACCACGATGGCATGCACGTTACGATGTGGGCCATGGGCGGGCTCTGCAAAAGCGAGCGCCAGCGCGCCGACGATGGTCGGATCCTCGCTTGTGGCTGGCGCGTCGGTTGTGGCTGTGGCTACTTCATGCGCTGCTTGCAGGGTGGCAGCATCCGGTGCAAGCAGGGGCAGCGCGCAGCCATAGGTGGGGTAATAGGTCACCTCGCTGACAAAGTGCCCCAGCCATTGGGCAGTCACCTTGCGAGTGTCCCTGTCGACTGCATAGTGCAGTCGCGGCAACAGGATATGCATGCCTTTCATCGGGGCGATGTTTTCGGCAAAAACCCGATCCGGTGCCAACCCTTCGACAAACACGCCAGTGCAAAGCGTTTGCGCGACATTGGCCGTGGCGACCCTGATGGCGCGATCCGGTCGTCTCCACAGGCAGAACCCTGCCATCGAAAGCAGTAGCACCAAAAAGAGGGAACAAACGATCCGGGCAGTCGTTTTCATACGCGCCGATAAAAGTGTTTTGCGGTGATCCGCGAGGGTGTTTCGCATGGCTGGCCGGGTACCTAGTCTGGCCAGCCATGGGGCACCAACGCTAACCGATAAAAGACAATTCAACGAGTGACAGCTGTCATCCGGCAACTGGCCCGGAAGGTGTTGTCTCTTGAGGCAGGGAGCGCCAAGGCGTATCAGCGACGGCCCGGATGGCGGCAAGCAACCATGATTGATGCTGATACTGGAAATGGCGCAGATATCGACCAGATGACTGCATCTGCCAAGAGTTGCAAGTACGGAGTGGGCGAGCGCAAGTCCTGAGCCGCTGCTCCCGGTCAGGTTGACGTTGTGTACGGCCCCCTGCTTGCAGCACATGGCGAACTAGTCACAGTTCGCCATGTGCCTTGTATGCCAATCATGCTCAGGCGAGCGCGGAGAGAATTATCTCCGGCTCCACTTTTCAGGCAGCTGGCATTGTGGTCTTGATGCTAGTGGGAAGCAGGCATCGCGGAAGAGGCCGAGCTTGCCGGTGCAGCAGACTTCTGCTTGTGCATCGCCTTGTGTCCCTGCGCGCCGGTGTTGCGGTACATCTCGTCGGCGGTCTGTTTCTGATCGCTGGACAGCACAGCATACAAGTCACTCATGGCAGCAGACAGCTTCTGCATGTTTTCGGCATGGAGCTGAGTGAGCGCGGCATAGGACTTCATGGCTTCATCGGCGTTCATGGACGGAAGCTTCTGCGCGCGGTCGCGGAAGGCATCAGCGGTCTTCTTGGCATTGTCACGCATCGTTTGTGCAAATGCATCCCATTGCTTCGACTGCTGATCGGTAATCTTCAGCTGGGCATGCAGATCGCTGATGCGTTGTTCCACGGCGTCCGCGCGCTTTTGCGAATGGTGCGTTGCCGCTGTCGCTGAGGTGGACTTGCCGGAGGTCGCGGTTGCCTGCTGTGCCCAAACCTGGCCTGTCAGCATGGCAAATGCAAGCAAGCCGGGTACGGCAAGATTGCGAATGACGTTTTTCATGGTTGGATGCTCCGATTCACAGTGTCGAGTCGATGGCAGCCCGGGACGGGCGCTTCGTGGCATTCAATCTTGATACGGATTCTGATCAGGCGGCGGAGGTGGTGGATTGTTGTTGTCGTAATAGACGACACCCGGCGGTGGCGGTGGCGGCGCTGTCGTGTAAACCACCGCAGGCGGTGGTCGCTGCACCGAGTTTGCAATCACCGTACCGGCGACCAGTCCCAGCAAGGCACCGGCGATAAGATTGCCGCCTCCATTGCCGCGGCCGCGATAGTCATGCCCGCGATACTGGGGCACTGGCCGTCTGTGGTATCCATCGTGCCGATAGTCTTGTGCGTGAGCGGGCAGAGCGGGTGCCGTTACGGCGACGGCAAAAAGCGCTACAGCGATCTGACGATACACATGGGTTCGAGAAATGTGAGTCATCACTGCATTCTCCTCACTATGTCACGGTGGTCGCATGGCATCGGCCAACATCGGATGCCTGCGAGGGCATGAATCAGCGCGGCAAGAGCAGGCAATGACAACGAGGACCGGCATGTCATTGCGATCGCCGACAATGGAGTCTATGCCAAATCGCGTGAAGTGATGCTCAATGGGGCCGCGCTGACAGGTATCGGTTCATGCCATCAGGCAATGCATGGTGGCGATAGCGGGGATGTCATTCATCGACACGTCATTGCCGCTTCGTCTTGCCATAAATGCCATTGAAGTCATTTGCTTGCGGTGCCATTGCTTCCGTGTGAGCCGGATTTCGCAATCTTTCACGTTGAAGCTCCAGATTACTGACGGGTTTGGTGACCGCAAGCACCTGCAGGTGCTTCGTCACGGTCTGTCGGTGATGTCGATACCGCAGGTGAGCTGTGTGATATCTACCCGCGTCAGCAGCTAGTGCAAAGGCTCGAAGATGCGGTTGGCTTTTTCCAGTCGATAGTAATCTTCGACTGCTGCCTTGTCGTCGGTGAAGGGTTTCAGATAGGTGGCCGGGATGCTGCCTTCCGGGTAGACGCCGTGTGCGTCAGTGGCATAGAACTCGCGGCCGATCGCTGAGAAGCCGATGGGTTGATGATTGTCCTCAAACAGGGATGTGCCGAGAAAGCTGTTATCCACACGGCGTACGCCGAGCAGCTGCAGCAAGGTTGGCGCGAGGTCGATCGAGGTTCTGCCGTTGGCGTCGTAGGTGGCTGGCAGCCGATGGAACGGATCGTAGATCAGCAAGGGAATCTGGTCGACGAAGTAAGGTTGATAATCCTTTCCTGCGACCTGCCGATACGCGGGGTCGGGGTAGGTGGCGTGATCGGCCGTGAAGATCAGGATGGTGTTCTTCGCGTATTCGCTGGCAAAGAAATAATCCAGAAATGTACCCACGGCGTGATCGTAGTTATGCAACTTGTTCAGGGATGGGTTGCTGCCATCGCCGTACTTCAGGCCGAATGCAACAACATCGAGGAAGGCGTGCGTGCCGAAGTTGTATACCCCGGTGAAGAATGGCTGGCTGGCGCCGGAAAGCGTATGCCGTTGCAGCAGCAGGTTCAGCGCGTGGAACAGTTCGCCATCGCTGAGCGCACCTTCCACGGTATACATCGGGTTGCCCGGCGCAATGTCCCGACTGACATCATCGAAGGAAAATACCTTGTCGAAGCCCAGCATGCGCAGCATTGTGTTGAGTTCGACCGTGTCGTGATGGGGTGACAGGAAATTGGTGCGGTAGCCAAGATCCCTGAGAGTCATCGGTACCGATCGATAGTTGGTGCTCACCATCGAGGATCGCAGGTTCGAGTTTTCCCAGGCATCCGTGTCGCCGCCGCCGCCCGCCCAGGGGTAACCCGAGACGAGTTGCCCCTGTATTCCCCGGTAGGTTGCAGCGGTGTGGTTGTAGTAGTGGGTCACGCGCATCGAGCGCGCGGCCAGGCGATCGATATTGGGTGTCAGGTTCGGGTATTGGCCACCGTATGCGCCGATCAGGCGTGCGGACGTACCCTCGGTGAAGATGACAATGACGTTCTTGATGGTCGCGTCATTATCTGTCGAGGCGAATGACAATGGTGTCGAGTAAACCTCGCGCTTCTCGAGTGGAAAGGTTGCAGCTTCGCCTGCGCTATCGGTCTGCCGTGAAGACGGCAGCATGAGATTCGACCGCAACACCTTGCCGTAGTTGCTGACGAGACTCCCGATGGGGGCCTGGCGATAACCGACTTCGAGCAAGCTGGTGCTTCCCTGCCAGGGGACAAGGCAAGCCTGAACCAGCAGCAGCGCCAAAGTCAGTGGCAGCAGCCAGTTTCTGCTCCGCTGCGTGGGTAGCAGGCCGCTTGAAGTCGGGCGTGGGGCTCTTCGTGCACGCAGGCAGGCTGTCGCATGGATCAGCCACCAGACAACGGCGATCAGTAGAGCCAGATAGAGCGAGCGCTGCGCGACGATCCGGCTTTCAGTGCGGTTTTCGATGGCCAGGACGGTGATGAAATTTCCCGAAAGGTATAACGCGTAGATCTGCACGGCGTAAATGGCGCTGACGATGGCGGCGATCAGCAGGACGAGCGCGCTGGCAATCCGGCCGGGCCATCGTCCGTCCAGCCATTCGGTGAAGCTGTAGAAAAGGCCGAGTTCGATCAGTGGCGTGACGAGGCGAACCAGGGACTCTCCGATCGAATCACCGTGTATGCCAACCAGGCCATACAGCGCAATCAGATAGGCGAGATAGAGACCCGTTACAAATACGAGTCTGTGGCGGGGCGCCATGTATCGATCGGCGGCCGCCTGCCCGGTATTCCAGCGCATCCACATTCTCCTGATCTGATTCGTCACTCGTGCAGATTCGGGACCGGACACCGGGACTGTTCTGATGCAGCACGCCATGCCATCCGGACACGGGCACGTTGGTCGATGAACGGTAGGTGCTACGGGTTCGTACCGCAAGGAGTCGGTCGCGAGCCATGCCGGACTTCGGTTGCGGGTGCAGTGTTCCGTCATGACGGGCAGGTCCGGGGCTGTCGACTGACAGGCTTCCTGTGCCCTGCCCATGCGGATCAGTGCTGACGGCGAAGTGCTCTCTCTTCGGCTCGCCATGGGCGAGCTTGTATGGCCTGATCACAGGAGATTCTTCCGTATTTTCTGCTCCTGTGGATAGATCGAAAGCAAGTCACGTGCCGAGATGCCCAATACGACCCTGTGCCCAGCGTGCAAGATGGTCGAACGCCGAAACTTGGGCACGAAACCATGGCAGCGTAGGCGGTCTGGCGATAGTTGCAAGAATTCGTGACACGGAAAATGGGCACCATCCCGGATGGCGCGAGTTACACTGTTGTCGGGCACGTCTGAACGACATGCTCGGGGGGATCCACGGTAACCGACTTGACAGGCTTCGACGCGTGCGCGCCTCGGCGGTATGGATGCGACGTGGCAGCACGCAAGCAAGCAGGACGCTCATTGATTCTTCGCTGACAGGGTGTTTCGCCCATGGCCGATCAAAAATCCTTCCCGAAAGTGCCGACCAATCCAGTCGACTGGAATGATCCAACACTGGTGTCGCTGCTCGACAAGACCGGAGAGTGGCATCTCGACAACCGCCTCGCCTATCCGCCGAAAGACATCCAGATCCAGTTCGGCTGGGGCGGTGGAACCGTCAAGCCGGCCATGCTGGTATGGCAGGGAGAAGAGGCGATGGTCATCGAGACAAGCTTTCCGATCGAACAGGGTGAACACGTGCGCATCAACAAGTACCTGGAGGACGACTTCGGAACCCAGTGGGGCGAGGTTGTCGAGAGCCGGGCAGGGCACCGTGCCGATGACAAGACAAACGGCACGCATGTTCATTGGCTGCACATGCGCTGATCGGGAATGAACCTGTCGTCACCGGCATGACATGCCGGAATAGCGCCTTGTGTGCCGCATGTAGCATCAATCAGACTTGAATTGAATGACGCCGTGCGGCGCGATGAATGTCTTGCGCTTGCTGCTCATGCAACCGATCGCGGTTGGCTGCGGGCAATGCGGGTCGTTCTATGGTGGATCTCGCGCAATGCTCTTCAGTTGTTCGAGGGGTGGAAACACGTGAGATCGGCAAGGATGCCCGACGAGCAATTGCGAAAATCCGGTATAACCACTGTAAGGCGATTCCGCATTTTCATGCGATTTGGCGCCGGCGTGGTTGTGCTCGACTGGGCCCGAACCGACACTGACACTTGTGTCGATGCCTGACACACGGCAGGCTGAACGCTGTGCCGTGGCCCGGGGGAGTTTGCCGCGGCAGTCGGGGTTTCGTTACCGCGTGTGCCGTGGAGGCTCAGCTCATTCCTGTCCCAACGAACCACCGCGAACTTGCTGCAGGCATTGACTACTTCTTTGCCGTGTTGCCGGATGATCAGGCCCGTGCAGGGATTGCCGGTGCCTGTGAACGTTTCTGCAAATCGCACCGGGTGAGTGGCTCATTGGTCGGCACCGACAACTTTCATCTGACACTCTGTCCGATGGGCAAGGTGGAGCGGATGCTGCCGTCGCTGGAAGGCGCATTGCTGGCTGCCGCCGGCACGGTGCGGGCCAGCGCCTTCGACATCACACTGGACTCGGCCATGCGCTTCAGTGTGGTGGATGGCCGCTTTCCATTCGTCCTGTGCACGGACAGTGCCAGTACCGAGTCGGCCCTGAAGCTCCGACAGGCCGTTGCCGAGGCACAGCGTCGCGGCGGACTGGCGGTGACAGGCGTCTCCAGCTATCTGCCGCATGTGACGCTGCTGCATGGGCATGCGGTTGATGCAATCCAGGAGTCCATCGCACCGATCCGCTGGACCGTGCGTGAATTCGTGTTGATTCGCAGATTCTTCGGCCAGTCCCGCCAGGAAGTAGTCGAGCGCTGGCCACTGGAATCACCCATCGCCAAGGCGCCCGAGTTCTTCGACCTCTCGGATCTGCCGGATCTGGCCGAGTTGCCGGAAGACGAGTGATACGCTCGCGGAGTGTGACCTGATTGTCGTCCGTTGAGCTGGATCAGCCGGCGAGACGTTCGAGCCAACTGTGGAACGCTGCCGAAGGCAACGCCGGGCTCACCAGGTAGCCCTGGATCGCGTTGCAGCCCAGCCCTGCCAGCGCGGTGCGCTGCTCTTCGGTTTCAACGCCTTCGGCGACCACGGACATCTTCAGGTGATGTGCGATGGCGATCATGGCCTCGATGAAGCGGTCGTGCGAGCCGAGGTGCAGGCCCTCGATGAAGGTGCGATCGATCTTGAGTTCGCTCACGGGGAGTTTCTTCAGGCTTTCCAGCGAGGTGTAGCCGGAACCGAAATCGTCGAGCGAGAACTGGAACCCGGCGGCTTCCAGTGCGCGGATCTTGCTGGCGGCGTCGTCCAGATCGTGCAGGAAGGCGTTCTCGGTGATCTCGAGAGTGATCCGTCGCGGATCGGCTTGAGTCGATGCCACCGTTTCCTGGAGGGTATGCACAAAATCCTGAGTGAACAATTGCCACGGACTGACGTTGATCGAGATACGCGCTTTGGCATGCGCGGCCGGCCACGTCTCCAGTTCAAGGCAAGCCTGCTGCAGGACGTCGCGACCGATGCGGTGGATCAGACCGGTTTCCTCGGCAATCGGGATGAACTCGTCCGGGTCGATCAGGCCATGCTCGGGATGCCGCCAGCGCAGCAGCGCTTCGGCACCGACGAAGCGGCCCTGCATGTCGAGCTGGGGCTGGTAGTGCACTTCGAATTCGCCACGGTCGAGGGCGAGCCGCAGGCCTTTCTCCAGCAGCAGGCGTCGGTCGGCCTGCGCCTGCATCTCGCTCTCGAACACCACGGCGGTATGGCGCCCGGCCGCCTTCGCCCGGTACAGAGCCATGTCGACCTGGCGCAGCACGCTGTCGACATCACGCGCCGTGCCTGGGAGTGGCGCGATGCCGGCGCTCACGCCAACCACGAGGTCATGGTTGCCGATGCGCAGCGGCGCGGTGAGTCGTGCGGTGATTTCCTGCGTGATGCGCAGGGCTGCCTGCGCGGGAGATTCATTGTTGTCGATCAGTGGCTGGAGATGCAGCGCGAACTCATCGCCGCCCAAACGGGCGACGCAGGCGCCGGGCGGCGCCGCTTCACTGATGCGTGTGGCGACCCCTTTCAGCAATTCGTCGCCCACGTCATGGCCGAGTGCCTCGTTGATGGTCTTGAAGTGATCGAGGTCGAACAGGATCAGCGCGCCGTCGACCTGCTCGGTGGAGGCAAGTGCCGCCTGCAGACGCTCGTGCATGAAGTGGCGGTTCGGCAGGCCGGTCAGGTGGTCATGGTAGGCAAGGTGTCGCAGATCCGCTTCAACGCCTTCCCGGCGCAGGGTTTCACTGCGCAGCTCGTCGAGACTGACCGCCAGCGCCTGATTCCGCCGCTGCAGTTCACGCCGGAGTACGCCACTCATCAGCAGCACCAGTGCGAGGAAGGCCAGCGAATCGAAGGTCAGTCCGCGGCCACCGTGGTAATTGACCATTTCGGCGTGTACCGATGCCGTGGCCTGCAGGATCAGATACAGCGTGAGCGACCATACACGAGCGCCACGACCATGCCGCCACAGCAGGACGCAGCAGCACACGGCCCACAGGAAGCTGGCATCCACTGCTGCGTAGTAGAGGCCGGTCAGCACCGGCGCTTCAGTGCCGGCAAAATCATGCACGCTTTCACCCCAGGGCAGCACGAGCGGTGGCCGCATGGTGATGCCGGTGTACAGCATGCTGTACGGCGAGCCCAGGTTGATCAACAGCATGGGGGTGAAGATCACTACGGCAGCGATGACCCAGCGACGCCAGTGAACAAGGCCGGCGTACAGGCTGAAGAACCAGATGCCGGTCGGATAGATCAGGCAGCCAAGGGTGATCTCCGCGCGTGCCAGAGCGGCGGCAGTCGAGATGGATTCCGCCTGATAGAGCGATGCGGCCAGGGCGAGATAGACCGAAACCAGCAGGCTGAGGCAACCGAATGCCAGGTACACGCGATCTTGCCCCTGTGCAGACCGGGCGAACGTGGCGTGGATGCCGGCGAAGAAGCAGATCCCGCAGGCAATCAGCAGGCTGGATATATACAGAGTCAAACGATCACCGACGGATTCCCCCGTGCAGCCGCTGCCCTGCGACCGCCGATGACCATGTTACGCCTCCGGCCATGCAGTAGTGAGCGCAGGCGCGCTGCAGGCAGGATGGTGGAAGATCTCCGGCAACAGGGCCGGCCTTCTCGAGCATTCCGGAGCGCGGTCGCTCGAGTCGGCGACATGAGGTATTCATGGCACCTTGCCGACGAAAATCCTTGCGGATGGATAGTCCGCTGGCCCAGCTCCTTGCGCGTATGGGAGGGTATAGTCAGCCGTGCCGGCGTTCGGGTTTGCTTGTCGCCCCCGATCGCCCTGCCAGCAAGAAGCGACTCGATGCATGCTTTCAGGGGTCTCGCCGTCAAGCATGGTGAATGCCATCGGTCCATTGGGGACATCCAGTTCAGGAACTGGCGCGTGAGGCCATAACGCCACAGCAGGAGCAACGATGATGAAGATGCTCGTCTACGCGGCAGCAATAATCCTCATGCCGATCGGTACCGCCCATGCCGTCAGCCCGCCGCCACTGCGTGAAGGGCTCTGGCAATCCCACACCCAGAATATCGAGAGTCCTGGTGGTGACAAAACCGAGATGACGTCAGAGATCTGCCGCAACCATGCGGTGGATCAACACGCGGAATCCCTTGTAAATAACATCAAGGGCTGCACCAAGGTCAGCGAAAATGTCGAGGGCAACACGTACACCTCGGAGATGCGCTGCGTCGTCGGCAATACGGTTATCGACAGCAAGGGCGTGGTGACCGTCCAGGGCGACACGTCAGCTCATTCCGAGACGCATATCACCTACACGCCTGCCCTGGGCGGCAAAACCGGGGGCATGATGATCCAGGATTCAAAATATGTCGGCAGCTGTCCGGCAGGTATGCAGCCTGGAGATGTCAAATTTCCGGACGGCAGAATCGTGCATCGAGGTGGGCATTGAGGGGCTCGGCAATATCGGGCGATCAGGCCATCTGCAGCATACGGAAGGTTGTTGTCCTCGACCTCGATAGAGCATGAAAAAGCGGGCCGGATTGCTCCGGCCCGCTTTGTATCCTGAATCACTTCTTGTAATGCGCGTAGCTCAGTGCTTGTCCTGGTGCTCCCCTCTGTTGCCACCACCATTACGAGCCGGTTGGGCATGTGGCTGGGCCTGTGGGCGTGCCTGTGAAGGACGATAGGCCGCCGTAGCAGGCCGCATGGAAGCTTGCCTTTGATAGTTGGGTGCATTGCGTGCGGGGGCCGCGTTCGCGTTTGTGCGGTTGTACGGTGTCGACCGCTGGCTGTTGCTGTTTCTCGGCGCATAGCCAGCGGAGCGTTGGGTGTTGTAGCTGGTCCGCGAAACGGGGCGATTGTTCACGGCGTTTGTGCGCGGGGAAGCTGCGTAGCCGGGCCTGGTGGTTCTGGCCGCCGCTGCGCTCATGGCCGGACTCATCGTTCCACGTGCCCTGACCACGCCATTGCCGCTGAAGGCGCCCGCTCGCGGTGTGGCGGCAATGGACGGCGAGCCATGGTTCACCGAGGCTCGCAGCGAGCGGTTCTCACCGGCCATGCGAACCTGCTGTTGCTGCGCGGCCAGCGGCTGCATGTGCCGATCATGCACGGCCATTTGCTCCTGGGGCGTGGGGCGCGCCATCAGGCCACCTCGACCACCGTTGTAGCTGACACGGCTCATGCCCGTGTTGTACGCGACGTTTCGGTTGTAGTTGAACCGGCCATGATCCCAGTAGCCGCCCCGGTAGCCCACGCCCTCGTAGCCATAGCCATAGTTGATGCCGCCATAGAACCCCACATGCGGCCCCCAGTAGCCGCGATTGAATACATAGAAACCGTTGCTCCAGCCCCAATAGCCAGGCGTCCACAACGCACCCATATAAGGGGCCAGTACCCAGGTGCCTGGAACCCAGAAATAGCCGCCATCCCCATAGGCCCAGTAGCCCGGCGTCCAGATATAGCCATCTCCGGGCATCACGGGCTGTGCATAGATCGGCAGGGGTGGTGGCGCGATGCTGACCGAGACGAACACGCCTGCAAAAGACGCGAACGAGACCGCCATGAAGCAGGTGGCCACCAGCCACATGGCGAATCGGCGAAGCGGCGGCGATCGCAGCATCGAGCGGCTATTCAAAAGCAGTTTCATGGGAGCACCCTGGAGGTTGACAGTACTAGGACACAATAACGGGTCGGTGCCGATCCGGAGGACGCAGTGCACAGGATTGCCGAAAGCTGTTCATACAGGAGTCGACAAGGTGTACCCCGAATAACTTGTCCTGCAATGCGTACCGCAGCCTGGGCACGATGGCATGGTGTGCCCAGGACAGGCCGGCGATGAGTTGAATAGTAAGGTGCCGCAACGGTACTGCCGTCATGCCTCGCGGCAAACCAGATCAGACGCTGCCTGCCGGTTGGTTCGGGATGTCGCTCATCATCAGGCGGTTGCCGCCATGTTTCTTTGCGTTGTACATGGCGTCGTCGGCAAAGCGCATCAGCTGCTTGCTGTCGCCGCCATGCTCGGGATAGACCGCGATGCCGATGCTGGTCGAAATATGCAGGCAGTGGTCGGGCAGTTCGAATGGCTGGTTGAGTGCTGTGCGGATCTTTTCGGCAACGATGGAGGCGTGCTCCGGCTGGCCGATGTTGTCGAGCAGCACCACGAATTCGTCGCCGCCCATGCGGCCAACCGTATCCACTTCGCGCACGCAATGTTTGAGGCGATGGGAAACCTCGCACAGCAGCAGGTCGCCGACGTCGTGGCCGAAGCTGTCGTTGATCAGCTTGAATTTGTCCAGGTCAACGTAGAGCAACGACAGCCGGCCGTGGTCGCGCCGTGCCCTGGCAAGCGCGCTGCGCAGGCGGTCATGGAACAGCATGCGGTTGGGCAGGGCGGTCAACTGGTCGTGCAGCGCGACATACTGCAGCCAGGTCTGGGTCTGCTTGCGCTCGATGGCCGCGGCGATCTGGGTGGAGACAAACTGCAGCAGCACCTTGTCCTGCTCGGTATAGCGCACCTCGCCGGAATAACTTTGCACTACCAGCGCACCGATGATGCCTTGCTGGGTGTTGAGCGGGACGCCGAGCCAGTGCAGGGCGCCCCGACCGTCAAGCGGGGCGTTGTATCGTGGTCGCATCACCGGTGTGTCGGGCGTGAGCAGCAGCGCCTGTCCGGTACGGATCACTTCGGCACTGAGGGTGCCGGAATCGAGCTTTTGTACGGACGGAGCGCTGTCGTGCTCGTCGACGAAGTAGGGGAAGCTCAGCTGGTCCTTCTTCTCGTCGTAAAGCGCAACGAAGAAATTGCGCGCAGGCAGCAGCTTGCCGATGATCAGGTGGATATTCCGGAACAGCGCCAGCAGATCCGCAGCCGAGTGCGCGGCTTCCGAAATGGCGTGCAGTGCGACCTGCATCGATTCGGCGCGCTTGAGCTCGGTGATGTCGCGCGCCACGGCTACCCGCATGCCATCCGCTTCCGACCAGCGCGCCGACCACATGATGTGGATCACCCGGCCATCCTTGCGTACGTAGCGGTTCTGGAAATGCGGCTTGGGCTGGCCAGCCATGATTTCGCTCGCCGCCTGCAGGGTGCGTTCGCGGTCATCCGGATGCACCAGCTCGATCATCGGTTTGCCGATGATTTCCTCCGGCGTATAGCCGAAGATGCGCTCGAATGCGGCGCTGACAAAAACGTAACGACCTTCGACATCGACCACACAGATCGCGTCGAGCAGGAGATCCATGACATTCGCGAGCGGGGCGCAGGCGTTCGGTTCCATCGGTGAAAGCGGTTGGTTCATTGATGACCATGTAGAGGCGACGCCGGGCACTCGGCAACGATCTGGTTGAAGCCTACCTCGAAACCACGCGGATGAGGTTTGCGCAGCTTCATATTGATGTGATGCGTCGGCACGCTTGCGGAGTCAGGAGGTATGGAGCGTGCTCACCGTGGAGACACGCGCATCTGTTGTCGAATGGATTGTCGATCGAACGTCCTGACATTACTTGTATAAATGAGAGTGATTATCATTGGTGTTTGATGAAAACTCCGGTAAAATCCACCGGACTTCCATTGGCGTGCAGGTTTTATGTCCTCGGTACACCGTTTTCTCAAGATCGCCCGCAGTGTTCACCTTTATCTCGGCGTGTTCACTGCACCGATGCTGTTGTTCTTCGCGATCACCGGTGGTCTGCAGACTTTCAGTCTGCACGAGACCACGCGCGGCAGCAGCTACACGCCGCCCGCCTGGCTGGCCAGCATGGCGCAGTTGCACAAGAAGCAGACCACCGTGATGCCGGTACGGCGGCCGCGCCCGGCAGATGCCGGTGCGCCAGCGACGAACACCGATACGGCAGGCACCATGACACCGCTGCCGGCAATTGCCACATCAGACGCCCGCGTAGCGGTGTCGACGGGTCCGGCAACCGATAGTGCTGGTGCTCGACCGAAGAAAAACCTGTTGCCCATGAAGATCTTCTTCGCCCTGGTATCGCTGAGCTTGTTGATCTCCACGTTGACCGGGATCTACATGTCCTATCGTTACAGCCGCAAGCCCCGGCTGGTAAGCATGATTCTGGGAGCCGGGATCCTCGTGCCACTGCTGCTTCTGCTGTTCTGAGTTTGAGCCACCTGTCGGTTGCAGCGGCGGCGACCATCAGCGATCGCCACCTTTTGTCGATCGACAGGCTTGTTTCGCCAGCCTGGTGATGCGCCTCAGACGACGGTCAGCGTGACGTCGATGTTGTTGCGGGTGGCGTTGGAATAGGGGCACACGATGTGCGCCTTCTGCACCAACGCCTCGGCATCGGCACGAGGCAGGCCAGGGATCGAGATGCTCAGTTCGACCTCGATGCCGAAACCGGTCGGGATCGGACCGATGCCGACCTGGCCGGTCACCTGGGTATCCGCCGGCAGCTGCAGTTTCTGCTGACCGGCCACGAATTTCATTGCGCCGAGAAAGCAGGCCGAGTAACCAGCCGCGAACAGCTGTTCCGGATTGGTGCCTTCGCTACCTGCGCCACCGAGCTCCCTGGGCGTGGTCAGCTTGATATCGAGGACGCCATCCGACGAGGTGGCGCGACCATCACGACCGCCGGTGGCGCTGGCCTTGGCACGATAAAGGACTTTTTCGATGGACATGGGGTGTCTCCTTCTCGATTGGTTTGGGGTGTCGCAAAAAATAGCCGGCTATTAAATAGTGAGCTATGTATATGGACAAATAAGTGAACCCGATCAGGGTCCGTTGGACAGTCTGGCGCGCAGACCCTCAAGCTCACCTTTCAGATGCTTCAATTCGCCTGGCGTGCATTGCGTGGCGCAGAACACCGATTCCTGCACCTTGCCGGCTTTCACCTGCAAAGCCTTGCCACGCGTGGTCAACGAGATGACCACATGCCGCTCGTCTTCGCGTGAGCGCAACCGTGTCAGCAATCCTGAAGTTTCCAGACGCTTGAGTAGCGGCGTCAACGTAGCCGAATCCAGGAACAGTCGCGTACCGATTTCCGACACACTCAGACTTTCGTCCTCCCACAGCACCATCATCACCAGATATTGCGGGTAAGTAAGATCCAGCGGCTTGAGCAGTTTGCGATACACCTTGTTCATCGCCAGACCTGCCGAATACAGCGCGAAGCACAGCTGCACATCCAGTCTGGGAGCGCTGGCCAAAGCAACTGGAGGAGATGTGCGTGCAGATTTCATGCACAACATATTAAATAGTGCGCTACTAGATTGCAAGCTATTTTTTTACAGCCTTTGATGGCGACCGTCGGTATCGACCTGTGAGGCATTCCATAAGCGGTGGTATGAGGTAGCGTATACGGTCATTGCCATGAGGATGCTTGCCACATGCCTGCTGCGATCCGTAAACCCTTGATGATCGTCGGCGCCGGTCCCACCGGTCTGGCTGCCGCACTGTTTCTCAGCCGACGCGGTGTACCGGTACGTATCATCGATGCCGCCACACAACCGACGACAACCTCGAAGGCGTTGCTGGTCAATCCGCGTTCACTTGAAATTCTCGGACAGAGCGGCGTGGCGGCAAGCATCATCGCCGAAGGCTACGAAGTGCTGGGTGTGACGATGCACCGTGGCGGTCGTGATGTGGCATCGGTCGATCTGGGGCGTGAGCTGCGCTCGCGGCTGCCGATCGGCCTGACCCAGGCACGCACCGAAGCGCTTCTCACCGAGGCGTTGAGCGCAAAGGGCGTGCAGGTGGAGCGCGGCTTGACGCTGCAGACGCTGCAACAGGATACGGAACAGGTGACGTTGACCCTGCAGCAGGCTGACGGCAGCACGCAGACCGTGCAGGCGCCGCTGGTGTTTGGTGCGGATGGTGCGCGCAGCGCAGTGCGGCATGCGCTGGGTATCGATTTCGCAGGTAACGCGTTGCCCGAGCCGTGGCAGTTGTGGGACCTGCGATTGCGCACGTCACTGGACCGGCAGCGGGCGCATATCGGACTGGTGCCGGACGGCTTCCTGTTCCTGATGCATCTGCATGCAGGTGTGTGGCGCGTGATCGGCAATGGCGCAGACCCGCTGGCACATTTGCCGGGTGACAGCGTACCTGGTGAGGTGCTGTGGCAATCGCAGTTCCATATTGCGCACCGGTTGGCTGACAAGTTCAGCGTGGGGCGGGTGGCGTTGGGTGGCGATGCGGCGCATATCCATTCGCCGCTCGGCGCACGGGGCATGAATCTGGGTATCGAGGATGCGTGGGTATTCGCCGACTGCGCTTTCGATGCCATGGGCGGCAAACTCGAACGCATGCAGGAATATGCCGAGCTGCGCCAGCTCCTGGACGGTCAGGTGGTCCGTCGTGTGGAGGCGATCACCAGGCTCATGCGCGGCCGTCCGGCCTCACTGCGCTGGTTGCGCGATCACTTGGCACCCCTGGTCATCAAGTTTCCGCCAGTGCGTCGGCGCTTGCTGCAAACCATGGCTGGCCTCGACCACCCGTTGAGCACACGCTGCTGAGTGCGGTGCAGTGACCGCTGCTGCCTTTTACTTCAGGCAGTCGATGAAGCAGACCCGATGCAGCTGTTGCGAGGTATACCCATGAATCATTGCCTGCAAACCCTTTCGCGCCTTGGCGTTGCCACGCTGTTTGTATTTGCCAGCGTGAATGTCATGGCGAAGGACCAGCACACACCAGCCGAGCGCGAAGTGCTGGGAGCGGTTGATGCCTTGTTCGATGCGATGGCGAAACATGATGTTGACGCGTCGCGCAAACTGATCCTGCCCGGCGCAGGTTTCATGGCAGTGAGCCCCGAGGGCACGGCCCAGATGAAGCACGACACCGACTACCTGGATTCGCTGGCGAAGCACAAGGAAGCCTTCCGCGAGCGCATCTGGAATCCGAAGGTGCTGGTGCAGGGCGGGATCGCGCAGGTATGGGCGCCGTATGACTTTCACCTGGACGGCAAATTTTCCCACTGCGGGATCGACAGCTTCAGTCTGGTGCGCAGCGGTAAAGACTGGCAGGTGGCGAGTGTCAGCTATACCGTGCAGAAGCAAGGCTGCCCACCGAGTCCGCTGGGTGAGTTGAAGTAGCGGTCATTGTCGGATCGTCATCCCCGGACTGATTCAACCATCTTCGCCATCCTCATCTGTGCCGGCTTGCCAGTAGCCCTTGGCCTTCATCCAGTCCTTTGGCACACCTCGTTCCTGACTGAGCCACAGGCGCATGTTGCGGGTGCGGTGCGATTCGGTGGCGATCCAGTAGAAGGTGTCGCCTGCGGGTGTGGATAGTGCCCGCAATGCCTGTTCCAGCAGATCGCTGCCGTCGCCGGTTGCACCGTCGCGCTCGAGCCAGGTGATGTTGACATCTGCGGATGAGCGCCATGATTGGCGATCATCCGCAGATGGAATTTCAGCCAGTACTTCGACCCGAGTGCCTTCGGGCATTTCTTCGAGCCGGCGGCCGATCGCGGGCAGGGCGGTTTCGTCGCCGACCAGCACATACGTATCGAAATCGTCGGCAATGAGGTTGGAGCCGCGTGGTCCGCCTGCGCCAATCCGTTGACCGGGGCTGGCCTGCACGGCCCAGTTTGAGGCAGGGCCGTCGCCGTGCAGCACGAAGTCGACGGTCAGTTCGTTGAGTGTGCTGTCGTAACGACGAGGCGTGTAGTCGCGCATTGGCGAGTATTCCGGGCCGGCCGGATAGGTTGGTCCGTTCGGACCCATCACGGGCGTAACAATTTCACCAAGGCTGTTCGGAAAGAACAGCTTTACGTGGTCGTCGGGCGCCGCACTGGCAAAACCGCGCAAATCGGTACCGCCAAAGACGATCCGCTGCATGTGCGGAGTCAGGCGTTCGACGCGTAATACTTCCAGCGTGCGGAACACGACGGTATGGCGAATCATTCGATGGGCATGGGGTGTCATCAGCAGGATCTTCAGGGATGTGGATGAGGTGCCGGCACAAGCTCCACGCGATCCGTACATGGCGGAGTGCGAGCGTTGGCGAAGGAGGTAAGGCTCTTGTTACGCGAGCCGGTAGCCGAGGCATTCGGCAATTTCGTGCAGCGGTCCGACCGCGATCGCGATCGCTGTCAGACTGGTCGGTACGGGTGCGGCGAGCGCGTCGAGCTGTGCAGGTAATGCCTCGACGAAGCCGAGTTTTTCCAGTTCGCGCAGGAAATGTTGCACCTGAAGCATCATCATGTGGATGCTGCCCGTGACCTGTTCCGGTGTTGCGTCGTGCAGACGCCAGCGAGTTCGACCGTGTGGTTGCAGCTGGACCTCGATCAGCCCGAGTTGCTTCAACTCGCGCAGCCATCGATAGACCGTACCGATGCTGGTGGCGGCATGATGCTCACGCGCTGCCTGCAGCAGCGTCACCGCATCGTGCGCGTGGCCGAGCTGCAGCATTGCGGCGAGGATGGCACGACGCGGTGCAGTCATCAGCATGCCGAGCGATTTGCAACGCGCCTCCCACGCCACCAATGCAGTGCCGGCTGCTTCAGTCACGGTATTCACCGGTGGCGATGGCCGTGGCAGCGCGTTCGAGGATCTCGGCCACGCGCTGGGCCTCGGCCTTGTTCCAGTCGCTGCCACGCATCAGCAGCGCGTGCTTGAGTGCATGCATCGCCTTGCGCACGCTCATGGGGGCAGCCATTTTCGCGGCCATCCTGGCGCTGTGCTCGGTGCGTGCGGTGACCGCGTCGACCGCGTCGCGGTTCTCGTCCAGATAGGCACGGCCGGCGGCGGTGATCGCGTACAGCTTGCGGCCACCCTGCTCGTTGGTCACTTCGGCGTGGCCGAGTTCTTCGAGCATGGTCAGGGTGGGGTAGATCGCGCCGGGGCTGGGCGAATACTGCCCGTGGAACATGTCCTCGATGATGCGGATCAGTTCATAGCCGTGGCGCGGTTGCTGTTCGATCAGTGCCAGCAGCAGCAGCTTGAGGTCGCCGTGACCGAACATGCGGCCACCACCGCCACCACGACGGCCACCACCGCGCATTTCGTTCCAGTCGGCGAAGAAATCACCGCCGCCGTGGTGGCCGCCGAACGGGCCGCGCCCGGCATGGTGTTCGTGATGCCCATGGTCGCCGCGGTCTTCGCCGTGACCGAATGCGTGACCGTGATGGTGGTGATGAAAGGCGTTGAAAAAGATCTGGCGCATGCGCATGACAAGTTCCGATATATCGTTGAGGTAACTTAAAGATATATCGTAAGTGTATCTAAAGCAATACGTGACCTGACCAGGAAGGCCATGTGGAAGAACGCAGGAGAGGAGCGTGAGGCGCGAAGACCGCCAGCAATAGGCATCGCCGGTGCAAGCGGCCGCAGGCATGCTCCTGCGGCCATGACACCCGGGCAGGTTATTCCGGCTAGTTGTTGTCGCCGCTCAACATCGAACCCACGATGCCGCCAAGCAGGCCGCCACCTACTCCGGCCGATGCCGCCTGGCCACCGCCTCGGGGCATGTACTCGGCGATCTGGTGAGCCAGGCGCGAGATCGGCAGCGTCTGCAGCCACACCGTGCCAGGGCCGGTGAGCGCGGCCAGGAAGATGCCATCGCCGCCAAAGATCGCGTTCTTGATGCCTGGAACCGTGGTGATCTGGAATCCCACGGAAGCCTGGAACGCACCGACATGGCCAGGGTGAACCCGCAGGGTTTCACCAGGCGCCAGATTCTTCTGGATAAGCTCGCCGGAAAGCTCCAGCCATGCCGTACCCGTACCGCCGATCTTCTGCAGCAGAAAACCGTCGCCACCGAAGATGCCGGCTCCCAACGACTGCTGGAAACCCACGCCGATGGTGACCTGCGGCGTGGCGCAGAGGAAACCGTGGCGATGCACCATGTATTCGCTGCCCGGGGTCACCGGCACCGGCACGATATGGCCGGGCACCTTGGTGGCAAACGCCACCTCGCCGGGAGACTGCACGGCACGGTATTCCGTCATGAAAAGGCTGCCGCCGGCGACAACCCGCTTGAACATGCCAAGCAGACCGCCGCCACCGCCCATCTGGGTATGCGTGGTCATCTGTACCGAAGCCGTCATCCACGAAAGCTCGCCGCTTTCCGCAAAAACGCTCTCGCTGGGGTCAAGCTGCACTTCGAGCACGGGCATGGTCGTGCCCTGGATACGAGTCTGCATGGCGGATCCTCCTGGTGATGGGCGGCGCACTTGTCCGGACGTGACCTGTTCGGGCAGGCGGCGGATTCTTCGGTGAAGAATTCGTGGATATTACGCTTCCGGATGCCGGTCGGTAGCAGTGGATTCGGCAGGTGTGGTGAACCGCTGCAAGCTGACAAAAGCCTCGCTCCAATGCCTCCATAGTGGGCTTGCAACAAAGCCGCAACCGGGTTCGCTGGTGGCTGTCAGCCGAGCATGAGCCGGCGCCGTTTCCAGCGCTTGTGCTGGCCTGCAGCAAACCAGGCCGACAGCCATGATTGCCACCACTGGCCCCGGCTACGTATGCTTGCGTGGCATTCCGGGGGGGGATTCGACGAATTTTGAGGCTGCTGCGGTCAGCATGGATTGGGCTGAAGACTGCAGGCAGGCTCGGTGGCTGCGGGGGAGCAGCAGTGCATGTCGCGATTCCCCAGCAACCTCCGGGTTGATAGTTGAGTGATCTTTCAGGGTTGGACGACACTGGGTGCGCGACGCGTATCGGAACATCGGTTCGTTATGAACAGGCCACTGGGGGTTGCATGAAGAAGGAACGCGGTTCGATCTCGCTGCGCACGCTGGTCGGCGTTGCGACGATATGTGTGGGACTGATGGTGCTGATCGTGCGTCACGGCACGGTACAGGCGAGCACCTCGGACCATGTCATGACGACAGCGCCAGCGGCGGATGCGGCACCAACTGTCGAACCGTCCGCTGAGCCGGTGGCCCCTGTCGCCGCAACGTCGGTGGCAGTCGACACGCGCGCGCTTGAAGCTGCCAGGCAGGCCCGGCGTGCACATGATGCGGCACAGATCGCGCCGCTGCTCGGCCAATGGTCGGTAGCTGACACCAAGGCCATGGCAACGCCGCCGGAACAGTTGCAGTCGCGTATCGAGGAGCTGCAGCAAATCCGCGAGCGCTTTGCCGAAGTGCCGGTGACCGAGGAGTGTGTTCTACGGGTCCAGCATGCCAACGGCAACGCGATGGATGCGCACATCACCTATTTCATCGCGGTGATGGATCACTGGCCGACTGTGCCGGAGCGTCGCGCGGCGGCCGAGCAGGCGGCCAGTGACGCCAGGGCCGCCAATGCCGGTTGCAATGCCTAGCAAACGACACTGGCGGTTTGTACTTGCTGCATTTTCGCCACCACATCGACATCGACCACCATGTGCCGTCCGCAGACGATGAGGTCGGTCAGCGTTGCCATGACACTCAGTGATGCGGTAACAGGCACTGGTGGATTCAAGGCTTGCTGTTGTTGAATCGCGCTTCGTACTCGGCCAGTCTGCGATGCAGAAAGGTGGCCGAATCGACGCTGTGACCGTCTTGGAAGCGGATCGTGTATTTGATGCCGGACATCGATGAACCGGTTCCACAGTAGACAATGAAGTCTTCCGCGGTCTTTATGCGGCTGCCGGAAAAACGCAGTTTCAGACGCATGTGATCGGCGGCGTGTGCCGCATCATAGGCGGTGCCGTTGCGGATAAAGGTCGCGTCCTGCAGGGTGGCCACCGAATCAATGAGGTAGGCGATTTTCTGCTGTTCGATGTTCTGCTGGCCAAATACAGGCATCGCCAGCAAGGCGAACAGCACCAGTGAAGCCATCACCCTGTTCACACGTCCACTCCGCAGCTGGCGATATGCCGCCAGCGCTGTATTCCGTGGCTATTGCGCGCTGCGACTGTGGGAACGCGCGTTCTTGTCGGGTAGCTGGCGCCGCTCAAAGCATGCCTTCGATCGGCATCAGCCTGAACATGTCCACTTCCAGTCGGCGCGTCACGCTGGTTTCGGGATCGTGGTGATAGATCACCGGCTTGCCGCCATCGCTGTCCTGCCATTGCATGCGACCGCCATGCGGCGAATCGTGTGTGGTCAGCGTCACGTGGTAGGCACTGGTGGGCTGGGTGGCGGTGTCGAAGAACTGCGTCACGGCCACCGCCAGTGGTGGCGAGTCGACGATGATGCCCATTTCGGTGTTCAACAGTTTCGAGCGCGGATCCATGTTCATCGAGCCGATGAATACCTGCTGCTGATCCACCACGATTGCCTTGGCATGCAGGCTGACACCGGAGGAGGTGCCTTTCGCAGTCGCCGGTTGTTCGACGCCGGGAGCGGGCCGCAGTTCGTAGAGGTCGACGCCGCCTTCGAGCAGCGCGCGCCGATAACGCGAATAACCCGCATGCACGACGGCCTCATCGTTGGAAGCGAGCGAGTTGGTCAGTACCTTGACGGTCACACCCTGCGCGACGCGGCCGGTGAGATATTGGGTGCCCTTGTCGCCCGGGATGAAATAGGGCGATATAAGCAGTACATCCTGTTGCGCCTGGTCGATCATCGACTTGATCTGCGGGCCGATGCGCAATGAACGCTCGTCCCTGGCGCTGGCGGCATCGATCTTTGCCGGCTGGTCGGCGACCAGCGTGGCGTGCCCCCAGAACCACGTGCCGGGGCGGTCGGCGGAGGGGCCGTTCGGCAGCTGATCCAGCGTCGCCTGCGCATAGTCGGACTGCGCGAACGCGCGTGCGTCATGGGTCAGGTCGATCCGCAATTTTGCAAGGTCGTAGTGGCTGGCGCGCTTGCCGTGAAACGCAGTCACCGGAATGGCGGCATCGCAGTTCCAGTATTCGTCGAACGCATGCGAGGCATCCTTCACCACGGGCCCGATCGCGATCAGGTCGAGGTCGCGGAAATTGGTGTCGTTGCCGGCATCGAAATAGGCGTCGCCGATGTTGCGGCCACCGATGACCGCCACGTTGCCGTCCACGATGAACGACTTGTTGTGCATGCGGCGGTTGAGCCGGTGCGCGTCAAGCAGGAATTGCGTGGTCTTGGACAGCATCGACGGATCGCGTGTATGGAACGGATTGAACAACCGGACCTTGATGTTCGGGTGCGCGTTGAGCGCACTCAGCATGTCGATCTCATCGTGCAGATTGATGGCATCGAGCAGCAGGCGCACGCGTACGCCGCGATCCGCCGCCGCCAGCAGGCGCTGCGCTAGCAACCGTCCGGTCGCATCGTTGTTGAAGATGTAGTACTGCAGATCGATGGAATGCTGGGCATGGTCAGTCAGCGCGACGCGGCTCATCAGCGCGTTGTTGCTGAGCGTGAGCAGGCGGAAGCCGGACTGGTCGAGATGTTGGTCCACCTCGGCATGGATGTAGCGCCCACTCGGCGTGCCGGTGGCCGGAGGCAACGCCTTCGACGGTCGCTTGACGAAGTCGCTGCGCATCGACGAGCACGCGCCGAGCACCAGCACGACGATCGCCAGAGCAGCCATGACGCCTGTATGTCGCAACCCGTGTTTCATTTTGTCCACCGTAACTTGAACCATAATCCAGACTTGCCGTCGCATGCCGCGTGCATCGGTCGAGGGATATGCATGCGTCAAACGCTGGCCCGGCGGCTGGATACGGATACGGGCGTGAAGGCAATGTGTGCCTGATGATGTGAACGTGGTGCGAGATACGACCGTGTTCGATGCGGGTGGGTTGGTCGTACAACTTGTGTGTGACGCCCGCATCACATGACTGAACGCAAGTCTCGTCACAACATGCTTCCAACAGCATGGTCACAGGCTGTCGACCGGGTGCCTCCTAACCTGAGTTTGTCTGCAATACCGCAGGCCTCATCTCCCGGAGATCAACTAATGGATCGCAATCGCGTCGAAGGCACCAAACACGAGATCAAGGGCACGGCCAAGGAAGTGGTCGGCAAGGTTACCGGCAACAAGGCGAAGGAAGTTGCCGGCAAGCTGGAAAAGAACGTCGGCAAGATCCAGAAGGAAATAGGCAAGGCTGCCGACGAACAGCGCGACACGAACAAGCACCAGCATTGAGCGGTCGTTAGTCGTTAAGGGATCGGGCGGGCGCGCAGATCAGGCGGCGTGCCCGTCCGCTTGTCTGGGTAACGGATTTGTCGTGCGTCGAAAGCCTTCGACGGGCTAGCTCTGTACATGCGCCCGGCATACCATCGGCTTTCCCCTTTGCCGCTATCCCCAAGGACACTGCGTGCAGCCGATCATTTCTGTCAGGCAACTCAGCAAGACCTACGCCTCCGGTTTTCATGCGCTCAAGCAGATCGACCTGGAAATCCGCCAGGGTGAAATCTTTGCGCTGCTGGGCCCGAACGGAGCAGGCAAGACCACGCTGATCAGCATCATCTGCGGCATCGTCAACCCCAGCGAAGGCTCGGTACTGGCCGACGGCCACGACGTGGTGCGCGACTATCGTGCGGCGCGCGCGAAGATCGGCCTGGTACCGCAGGAACTGACCACCGATGCGTTCGAGACGGTGTGGAACACGGTCAGTTTCAGTCGCGGCCTGTTCGGCAAGAGTGCGAACCCGGCGCATATCGAGAAGGTGTTGAAGGATCTGTCGCTGTGGAGCAAGAAGGACAGCAAGATCATCACGCTGTCCGGCGGCATGAAGCGCCGCGTGATGATCGCCAAGGCGCTGTCGCACGAGCCGCAGATCCTGTTCCTGGACGAGCCCACCGCCGGCGTCGACGTGGAACTTCGGCGCGACATGTGGGCGATGGTGCGCGCACTGCGCGCCACCGGCGTCACCATCATCCTGACCACCCATTACATCGAGGAGGCCGAGGAGATGGCCGATCGCATCGGGGTGATCCACAAGGGTGAGCTGATCCTGGTCGAGGACAAGGCGGAACTGATGAACAAGCTCGGCAGGAAGCAGCTGACCCTGCATCTGCAGACGCCGCTGGCAAACATTCCAGCGGCGTTGTCCGATTACGCGCTGGAGCTGTCAGCCGATGGCAAGGCGCTGGTCTACACCTTCGATGCACAGGGTGAGCGCACCGGCATCGACGTCTTGCTGCGCCGGCTCGGCGAAGCCGGCATCGACTTCAAGGATCTGCAGACCAGCCAGAGTTCGCTGGAGGACATCTTCGTCAGCCTGGTGAGGGAACGCGCATGAACATCCACGCCATCCGCGCGATCTACCGCTTCGAGATGTCGCGTACCCGGCGCACCCTGCTGCAGAGTGTGGTCTCGCCGGTGATCTCCACCTCGCTGTACTTCGTGGTGTTCGGCGCCGCGATCGGCTCGCGCATGACCGCGGTCAACGGGGTCAGCTACGGCGCCTTCATCGTGCCGGGCCTGATCATGCTGTCGCTGCTGACGCAGAGCATCTCCAACGCGTCGTTCGGCATCTACTTCCCGAAGTTCGTCGGCACGATCTACGAGATCCTGTCGGCGCCGGTGTCCTCGATCGAGATCGTTGCCGGCTACGTCGGTGCGGCGGCGAGCAAGTCGATCATCCTCGGCCTGATCATCCTGGCGACGGCGCGGCTGTTCGTGTCGTTCCAGATCGAGCACCCGTTGTGGATGCTGGCCTTCCTGGTGCTCACCGCGCTTACCTTCAGCCTGTTCGGTTTCATCATCGGCATCTGGGCGGACAACTTCGAGAAGCTGCAGCTGGTACCGCTGCTGGTGGTGACGCCGCTGACCTTCCTGGGCGGCAGCTTCTATTCGATCCACATGCTGCCGCCGTTCTGGCAGAAGGTCACCCTGTTCAATCCGGTGGTATACCTGATCAGCGGCTTCCGCTGGAGTTTCTACGGTGCCTCCGACGTCGGCGTGGAGATCAGCATGGGCATGACCCTGGTGTTTCTCGCACTCTGCCTGGCCATCGTGTGGTGGATCTTCCGCACCGGCTATCGCTTGAAGGCCTGAAGATGCTGGCCCGAAATTGCAGGCTTGAGCCGAATCAGGCAGAGAGCTCCATTTTTCGTCATTCCTGCTAAAGCAGGAATCCAGCGACTCCAAGACTTTTGGGTAAAGCGAAGGCACTGGATTCTCACTTTCGTGAGAATGAGGAACTTTAAGTAAATGCCATTCAGGCCTGAGCCGATTCAGGTCAAGGCGGTGTGCACATGAAACAGCAGCGGTGTGGCGCCAGTGTGCGCAATCGCCGCGGTGGCCGTCGCAAGCTGCTCCCTGCTGCCGTCGATCACCACCAGGATGCGTCCGGCGGCGATCTCGGCCTTGAACTTGCGGCTCACCGCATCGGGCACCTCGAAGCCGACCAATTCGCCGATCCAGCAGCCGAATACCGCGCCAGCCACCGTCATCGCCGCCGCGCCAGCCAGCGTTACGCCCAGCGGTGGCACGATCACGGCAATAAGCCCGAGCAGCAGACCGGTGCCCCCACCGCAGGCACCCCCACGCAGCGCGGCAGGGTAGAAATCATTGCGTCCCTGCATCAGGTGATCGGGGATCCGCTGCAACTCGATGTCCTCACGGGCGATCAGCGAGACATCGCGATCGTCGATGCCGGCATCCCGCGCGGCCTGCATTGCAGTGCGCGCCACCGAGAGGTCGGGGGCGCTGAACACGTGTCGGGTTTTCATGGAGCCTCCCTCAGTTTTCCGACGTGGCAAAACTCGCGCTTCGGGATGACGTGCGGGCGAGACTTGGCTTGTTGTCTATTTTTGTCGAGACAGCGTCACTGGCATGTGAGCCGGTTGTTATCGAAGTGCGACATGCGGGCGGGAATTAGAAGGTCTCCGCTAAGAAGATCTTTTCCTCTCAATGCTGTCGGGTCGGAACCCCTCGGCCATCACGTCTCCACGCCGGTAGCTGAGCAACCGGCCGCGGAACGGTGCGATGTCGCGCGCATCGAAACGGCTGCGCAGTTCAACGACGGTATAACCCTGCTCGGCGAGGGCACGAGTGAACGGGGCGCTGTTGCCGCGGCCGGGATCGGTGATCAACACCTCGGCATCGGGCAGGGCGTGACGCAGCACTATCGCCGCGAGCAGGTCGGCGTGTCCGCTCTCGTACAGGATGTCGCTGCCGATGATCAGGTCGAAGCGCCCCAGCGTGGCATCGGGCACTTCCCAGCGCAGGTCGCGGTAGGTGATGGCCAGCAGCTGGTTCTGCGCGGTGTTGTGGCGCAGGAACGATTCGGCCAGCGGATGATGGTCGCTGGCGGTGATGTCGGCCTGGCGCTGCTGCAGTACGAGGCTGGACAGGCACAGCCCACAGCCGAGTTCAAGGATGCGCTTGCCGACGATGTCGTGCGTGCACATCGCCTCGGCCAGCACGCGGCCTGCTGGCCATACCTGGCCGAAAAGGCTCCATTGTGCGGACGAGATGCCGATGCGGTCAGCGTGCTGTTGCGGGTCGGCAAATTGCTGCAGGTCGCTCAGCGCGCGGATGCGGTAGTCGTGTCCGCCAAGGCAGACCGTGAGTTCGCGAGTGGTATAGCCCGGCATGGGCGCTCCCGTGTGGGCCTCAGTCGGATAGCCGGCATGAGGCGTGGTGTGGAAGCGCAGCGACGATAGTCGTCAGGATGCGGGAGAGGAGCGGGAACGTAACCATCCTACGCCATGACTGTCGCAATGGTGGCGACATGGCTTGCGGGCGAAGCTGCGACTTACGCGTCGTCCCAGTTGACTTCGATTGCGTCGGCGTCCAGCAGGCCCCACCAGTAGCTGCCCAGGCGCAGCCAGCCGCTGCGGATGCGATGGGTCGACTCGTCGTAGACCTTGACGTGCATCAGGGTCTGCTCCTTGCTCGTGGTCAGCATCATCCGCAGCGGCGGAAAGAAGCCTCGGCGGGTTTCAAGGATTTTCAACTGGTTGGACGCAGCCCACGCCGCAAGCATGGATTTCAGGCGCGCGTAGTACCAGTAGATGTAAAGCGGTAACAGCAGCAGCGCGATGATCAGCAGGGCTTTCATGGATGGGTTCTTCGATGGCGGGATTTGGCTGCTGGCAGATTGCGTGAAAGGCTGGCGTTGCAAGCATAGCTGCGAGCCTCGGCGCTGCCGGTTTCCACATGCAAGGCCGAACGACGCATCCGCGAAAACCCTGCGGTAGCCGTATAGAGACTGCATCCCATTCCACCGGCATACTTGGCTCTGACGGCCACATCTGGTGCACCCGTCGGCCATCAACTTGCGGGAGTGACGGATGAGCATCATTCGGGAAAGCAGGCATTTCGAGGGCGCGCGCAGGGCCGCGCGGCCGATGGAGCGGATCAGCAACGTACGTGAAGCGGCCAAGGATTTCCGCCGCGATCTGCTGGCGCAATCGAAGGTGCTGTTCTACCGCTCGTTCGAACTGGTGCGGGTGCCGTATCCGACCAGGTACGCCTACCTCAATGCGTTCAGTTCGTTCTCGCCCTACCTGCACCTGGTCAACCGGCTGTTCGTGATCCAGTTCCAGTCGACCGACGGCATCAAGACCTTGCTGGCATCGCCATCGGACTGGGAGCATCAAAAGGAGACGCCGTTCTTCACCCGGCTTGGCAAGAAGAGCGGGCCGTTCGAGAGCGTGGTCGAACGCTTGATCTTCAGGAAGACCAACACCGTGCTGAATTGCCTCGCCAGCATCGGCCTGCGCCCTGCGGACATCGACTACATCACCTACGATCACCTGCACACGCAGCGGGTGACGCGCTGGCTGGGCGACGACGAACAGCCGGCGATCTTTCCCAACGCGAAACTGCTGGTGATGCGCGAGGAGTGGGAGAGTGCACAGTCGCTGATCCCATGGCAGAACCAGTGGTATTGCCCCGATGGCATCAAGCGCGTGCCGTCCGACAAGGTGGTGCTGCTCGATAACGACGTATTCCTCGGCGAGGGCGTGGCGCTTGTGCGTACCAAGGGGCATACCGAGGGTAACCACTCGATCGTCGCCTCCACCGAAGGTGGCATCCATGTCACCAGCGAGAACGGCGTGTCGCTGGACGCATATGCACCGCTGCGTTCGCGCGTACCTGGCGTGGCCGAGTTCGCCCGTTATACCGGTGCGGAAGTGATCCTCAACGGCAATACCGTGGAATACGGCGTGGACCAGTACATCTCGATGATCCAGGAGAAGGAGATCGCCGGGCCGTCGCCCCGCTTCGATGGCTACCCGAACATGGCGCCAAGTTCAGAAGCGCAGGGGCACTGGTTGTTCCCTCGCACGCATCCCACAGTCAGCGTGGGCGATCTGCATTACGGCATGCTGCAGGCATCGGCGCGCGCGTAAACAGCCCAGCCATCCTGGACGGAAACTGAAACGATGAAGACCTTCCTCGTCACTGGCGCCGCCTCCGGCATCGGCGCCCAACTGGCCATGGCCTTGCTCCAGCGTGGCGAGCGCGTCTGTGCGGTGGATATCAATCCGGCGCCGCTGGATTCCCTGAAAGCAGCGGCGGCAACGCCTGAACAGCTGTGGATTGCATCGCTGGATGTGCGCGATGCTGCGGCGTGGGACGCACTGCTCGATCAGCTGAAGCAGCGCTGGGGCCAGCTCGACGTGCTGGTGAACGTGGCTGGTGTGCTCAAGCCCGGCTACTGCCACGAATCCACCGCGGTCGAGGTGGACTTCCATATCGACATCAATACCAAGGGCACCATCCACGGCACCCGCTCAGCCGCGCGGCTGATGAAGGCGCAGGGTCACGGCCACATCGTCAACATCGCCTCACTCGCCGGCATTGCGGCGATCCCCGGCCTGTCGCTGTACAGCGCGTCCAAATTCGCGGTGCGCGGCTACACGCTGGCGGTCGCGCAGGAGCTGCGCGATAGCGGGGTCAAGCTGACCGTGGTCTGCCCGGATGCGGTGCAGACTCCGATGCTGGATCTGCAGGTGAACTACGACCAGGCTGCCCTGACGTTCTCCGGCAGCCGCTCGCTGACGACACAGGAGGTGGTGGATGCGATCCTGGATCGCGCCTTGGTCAAGGCACCACTCGAGATCACCCTGCCGGCCAGCCGCGGTCTCGTCAGCAAGCTGGCCAGCTTCTTCCCCGGTCTGAGCGCCCTGGTGCTCGATGGCCTGCTCAAGAGGGGCCGGCAGAAGCAACAGCAGGCCAAGCAACACTAGCCACACCTTAGTTTCTCGACTTTCAAGCGCAGAATGCTCCAGCTTTGCTCCTTCCCCTGCTGGCAGGGGAAGGCCGGGATGGGGTCGCTCTCCCGCTCTTCAACGTACCGCACGTGTTACATACGCATCCATGGCCATTCGACAAACCCTGCCTGAAACCCACCAATCCGATCTGCTCGGTGGCATCGCTTCAATGGAAGTGCACCGGCTGTTCTTCGCACTGATGCCCGACGCAGCCATCTGTGAGCGATTGGCCGCCGTCGCCGCCGGGCTCAAGGCCGCACGCCCCGGTCTGCGCGCACGCTGGATCCATCCGGACCGCTATCACGTCACCCTGCATTTCCTGGGCGATCATGCTTCGCTACGGCCAAGCCTTGTCGATGGTGCGAAGGCCGCAGCCGACAAGGTGCGTGCGACGCCGTTCACCTGGACGCTGGATACCGCCACCAGCTTCCGTGGGCGCGAACCGCCGTGCGTGCTGCAAGGCGTAGAGACTTGCGAGCCGCTGCAGCAACTGTGGCAGGCGCTGGGGAAAGCGCTGGCACTGGCGGTGCATGGTGTACGGCTCGAACGCAACTTCACCCCGCATGTCACGCTGGCCTACAGCCACGGCGCGATGCTGCCGGAGCTGGCCGTCGAGCCCGTGACGTGGCCGGTGACGGAGTTTGCGCTGATCCATCACGTGGTCGGGCAAGGCGCCTACCAGACCCTCGGACGCTGGCCGCTGCTGGACAGCTAGCGGTGGACAGTGGGCAGGCAATGCTTGCCCCAGTCTTGCTTTCCCGGCTACTTTCATCGAAGCAATACCGTAAGGCAGCGGATTCATCATGCTGACTCGATGACTAGGGATGGTTTTCCGGTCAACGAAAGCACGTGCGGTGAGACACTTCGATCTCAGATCAGCAACGAGCAAACGAATGAATGCAGCAAATTCCACTGGCAGCCTGGTCTGTGTAGGTCTGGGCATGACGCTAGGTTCTCATCTCGGCCCGCTGGCGCGCAGCCACATCGAACAGTCCGATGTGGTGTTTGCCGGGCTCTCCGACGGCATCGTGGAGCTGTGGTTGCAGAAAATGCATCCCGATGTGCGCAGCCTCCAGCCGTACTACCACGAGGGTACGTCGCGCATGCAGACCTACCGGCAGATGGTGGAGGCCATTCTCACCGAGGTGCGTGCGGGCAAGAAGGTGTGCGGGGTGTTCTACGGCCATCCCGGCGTATTCGCCTGGGCGCCGCACAAGTCGATCGAGGTCGCCCGCAGCGAGGGTTATCCGGCGCATATGGAGCCGGGCATTTCCGCCGAGGATTGCCTGTACGCGGATCTCGGCATCGACCCGGGTCGCGTCGGCTGCCAGCACTACGAGGCCAGCCAGCTGCTGTTCTATCAGCGCCGGATCGACCCGACCGCCTATCTGGTGCTATGGCAGGTAGGCCTGGTCGGCGATCAGTCGCTGGCACGCTTCTCCACCGGCGCGGCCTACCGCCAGCTGCTGGTCGAGGTGCTGGCACGCGACTACCCGCTGGAACATGAGGTGATCATCTATCGCACGGCGACGCTACCGATCCAGCAGGCACGGATCGAGCGGGTGGCGCTGGGTGCGCTGCCGCAGGCGGATATCGGCATGGCCGATACAGTGGTACTCCCGCCAGCGCGAACCATGCTGGTGGATCACGAGATGAGGACGAGGCTGGATGTGCTGGACAGAGCGATGTCGGATGCCGTTCGCGATGTCGGCTAACACATCTGACGGAGAGTTTGGGTAGGCTGCCAGGACAGACGTGATAAAGGTTAAAGTGCTGCTCTGCCTTTGGTGGGGTTCCGAAGAGGCGAAAGCCAGTGTGGGAGAATCGGTTGGGGTGCTGGTTCGACAGGGACATCGAGTTGTTTTGTAAAACATTCCGGATCGCTGCGCGGAGCATGCGGTCTGATCCACAACCGACATAAGGGAATCATCAAATGTTCGACGTCATCGATTTTCTTGAGAGCATGGGTCAGGACGCACAGCTGCGTTACGCTTCTTCGGAGCACGTTGTTGCCACTTTGGCAGCCCAGCCAATAGATTCGAAGTTGCGCGATGCCATTCTTGCGAAGGATGCGCTGGGGCTTGGAGCGCTACTGGGGCAGGACTCATTCTGCTGCTATATCAATCCAGCCAAGGAAGATGAGGCCGGAGGCGACAGTAGCGAGAAGGACAAGGCCAAGAAAAAACCAGCACAGAGGCCCAAAAAGTGATTTTGATAACCGTAGTTCTCGCGCGGATGTGGTTGGCCCTGTAAATGATGTCTCTGTGGGTGCAAGGCGATGTAACAGGGGCCTTGTTACATCGAGTCTGGCAGGTACACCGATCACCGTGGTACGTGAAGCAAGCCAATTGTTGAAACCAATCAATTTAAATGAGGAATGCGAATGTCTAACGTTATTGATTTCTTGGAGATGATGGGCCAGGACGCGCAGATGCGTAACGCCTCACGAAATGAAGTGAAGCTTGCTCTGGCCAATGCGCAGATTGCTCCAGAGTTGCAGACAGCGATTCTTGCCAAAGACCAGCCACAGCTTGAAACGTTACTGAGGCAGCGCGTTACCTGTTGCCTGCTTTTCTCAAATGAGGACCAAGATGATGAATCACCTCTTGAACAATGTGCTTGAAGTCTGGAGGTTGATTTTTGTACATAGTGCAGTTTTGCCGACGCATCCGAAAGCAAAGTGTGTGGCTTAAGGTGTGGCGCGAAAAATAGCATCCATGCTATTTCGGCACATCAAGTCGTGAATCGTTGTCGGCGCAAGGTTCAGGCTTTGCGTCCGACATGACGGAGAAAACAGATTTATAGCGCGCCTGGTCGTCGTTTTGACCATCTGCAGTATCGGAACAGCCAACTGTTAGGGGGCATGCAATGACGGACGTCATCGATTTTCTGGAAAGGATAGGCCGGGACGCGCATTTGCGTCATGCATCGCACGATGAAATGGGGTTTGCGCTGTCCTAGTGCTGAGATTGATCCGGAGTTGCGCGTGGCAAGCCAGGCCAGGGATTAACAGGGGTTGCAGGCGTTGCTAGGACAGAATCCCTCTGCTGCCTGATCCATCCCGTCATGCCGGATGAGGAGATAGAAGAGTGTGACGGCAGTTGTAAACAGGGCAAGGACAAGAACGGTGATGAAAATCATGCTTCAGAGCTTGCTTCTTAAGCCCTGACAGTCACCGGTTAGTTCACGTTTCAGGTGGATAAGTTGGGCGCGTCAGCATTTTTCGCTGCCCATTTTCCAGCCGCGAACGCCGCGGTTTTGTCACTATCCGCCAATTCCGCGCGAAGACTCCAGGCAAGTTGAAGGCTCCAAGTCTTTCGTCTTAGCTATTCGTTGTTCGTGATTTTAGCGGTACCAATATTATCAACGGAAAGGGGATGACCGATGTTCGACGTGATCGATTTTCTTGAAACTGTCGGTCAGGACGCACAGTGGCGTCATGCTGACTCAGATGCACTGGCGCGCGCATTGACTGGGGTACAGGTTGATCCGGAGTTACGCGTGGCGATTCTTGCCAGGGATGAGCATGGCTTGCAGGCGCTGCTGGGACAGGGCCCCTTCTGCTGTCTGATAAGCCCGGCCAAACCAAGCGAGGAACAGGAAGAGTGTGACGGGAGCTGCAAAGAGGGTGAGGAGAAGAAGGACGACAAGGAGAAGGAGAAGAGAAAGGATGGAGATTAAAGACCAGGCTTCGCGACTTGCCGTTCCTGCGCCTGCGTCCACTGACTAGCTCATGGACCAAGCGGGCAGGTACAGGTTGGTATTCAGGTGCTGCGCGTTTCTGCTTTTATTTGTAGCGGGCGCGGTTGCTGCGACTGCGCCCGTATCCAACGATCCTGCGCAATTGCTAAGACAAGCTGAAAACGTCGAGCCCTCCAATCATGCTGTGTTCGACGAGCTGATGGGTCGACTCGACAAGGTCGCGACGAGGCTCTCGCCGCAACAGAAGTTGCATCATCGCTACCTCCTGGCTCGGCAGATCGCTTTTGCGGGCAATTACGCCGCTGCTTTGCCGTCGTTGACAGCGCTTGCCGATCAAACTGCGGATCCCGTTCTAGCGTTTCGCGCCAGCGCCAACGTGATCGACCTGTTGGTAGCCCAATCCCGCTATGAGGAGGCCTTTGCCAGGCTCAATCCATTCCTCGACCAGTTGCCACAAATAAAGGAAAACGACGTTCGCATCCAAGGTCTCACCGCCACGGCGCAGTTGTACACCGAGGCCGGTCAATACGATGTGTCAATGAGTTATGCCGATCAATTGATCAAGGAAAGCACTGACGCCCAAAGTGCATGCAGAGGTTGGTTCTTGAAGTCGGATGCGCTGTTTGAAAGTGGCAACGCACAGTTGCCCGCCAAACAGCTTCACGATGGTACGGAGGCATGCGAAAAGGCGGGTGACACACTGTTTTCTCTCAGTTTTCAATATTTGCTGGCGGGTTTTGACATGCGACAGGGTCGGCCTGAGTCGGCCATCCGCTTGCTGCAAGCGAACTACCCCAAGGTTCTGCTAGCAGGTTTTCCGCCCCAGGTTTCGGAGTTCGAGGCTACGCTGGCCAGGGCTTACTGGTCGGAGGGTGATTTTGCTTCGGCGACGAAATTTGCCAACGACGCCTTGGCTACCAATGCCAACAGACCATATTCGGAGTCGACGGCCAACGCCTATCAAGTGCTTTACGAAGTCGACAAGAAAGCTGGCGACAGCAATGGCGCCCTCGCAAACCTCGAAAAATATGTCGTTGCCCACGATGGCTACCTGAGTCGACTCAGCGCGAAGGCGCTTGCCTATCAGATCGTCAAGCAGCAGGTACTGGCGAAAAAGCTGCAGATTGAAAGCCTGGACAAGAAGAACAAGATTCTCACCCTGCAAGGCGAGCTGGATCACAAGGCGGCGGTAACCAGCCGTCTGTATATCGTGCTTCTGCTGATGGTGTTGGCAACGATTGCCCTGTGGACTTACCGGATCAAGCGCTCGCAGCTGCGCTTCATGAAACTGGCGCGGCGCGATGGCCTCACCGGCATCTTCAACCGGCAGCATTTCGTCAACGAGGCCGAGCTGCTGTTGCAGTACTGCCGGAAATCATCGCGCGACGCCTGTCTGGTGCTGATCGATCTGGACCATTTCAAGGCTGTCAACGATACCCATGGCCATGCGGTGGGCGACCGCGTGCTGCAGCGTGCCGTCGAGGCCTGCAAGACCTGCCTGCGCTCGACCGATATCTTCGGTCGCCTCGGTGGCGAGGAGTTCGGCATCCTGCTGCCCGAGTGCACGCTGGGGCAGGTCGTCGTCCGCGCCGAGCAGATCCGCCTGGCGATTGCCACGGCTGCTACCGGCGAGAATGCTCCCGGTATCCCCATCTCGGCCAGCTTTGGCGCCTCCAGTGTGGTGCATTCCGGCTACGAATTGCGCCAGCTTATGATCCATGCCGACGCAGCGCTGTACCGGGCCAAGCGCGAAGGCCGCAATCGGGTCAACGTGGTCGTCCATCCGGGATTTGATGATTCGATGCCCCGGGATGATTTGCTGGGTGGCGATGCGCATGTGCTGCAAGATGCTTCGATGTTCAGGTCCGGCGATGGGCAGGCAGACGGATGAAGGTAACAAGTTCCACTGTCAGCGTGGTCTGTTTACGCCTGGGCCTGTTAAGGTGGTAATCCTTCCGGTATGTGCTTTGAAGTCCGATTCCGAGATCCGCGCTTGGCTTGCCGCGCAGGACTTGGCGATGACTGCCGAAGCATGACGGGCATGGCGGATATCATAGCGGCGGCATTCGAGTTTGAGACAGAGCGGCTGCAGCTGCGCCTTCTGGCTGCTCGCGATGAGGCCTTGTTTTGCGGGCTATATACAGATCCCGAAACCATGCGTTTCATCGGGCAACCGCTAACTGCGGGGCAGGCGGCAAGATACTTTCAAAGAGCCATGGCCGGGATGCATCAACAGCCATGCAAGTGGTTGTATCTGGCGATATTGGAAAAAGAATCGGGCCAGCCCTTGGGTGTCTGTGGTGTGCCACAATTCGACAAGGACGCCACCAGACTGGAGGTTGGCTTAGTATTGGCAACCGAGGCTCGTTCACGAGGGTACGCGCGGGAAGGGTTGGCGGCGCTGGTGAAGAGAGTTTTTGAAGTGTCGTCAGTCGTGGAGATATGGGCACAATTTTCAACGGAACATGTGGCAGCCGAGCGACTGGTTATCGACATTGGGTTTAGCAGTTGCACTTATGCACCAATTGAACCAGGGTTTTTGTCAAAGCGTATATGGTCGATTCCTCGATCATCGTGATGGGTCATCAAAAAGCAAACGTCAGGGGGAACGCTATGTCGAATGTGATCGATTTTCTGGAAAGAATGGGTCAGGACGCGAAATTACGTCATGCTTCGCAAAACGAAGTGGAACTCGCATTGGCGAGTGAGCAGATTGATCCAGAGCTGCATGCTGCGATCCTTGCCAAGGATCAACGGTGGATCGAGGGATTGTTGGGGCAAGGTAATGTCTGCTGCATGTTGATGCCTAGCAAGGAAGAGGACGATGAAGATGCCGAAGAGAGTCCGTCGAAAGAGGATGAAGAGGTAACTTCGCAATCGGCGTTTTTTACTGTGGCATCGGTGGGATAGTTCGATGTTTCTAATGGGCAAGCGGTGCTGGGCGTATTTCGCTGGGTGGACCTTGCTCATAATATTCCATGTAGGCACGGCTGCTGCGGCCGTGCCTACAGCGAGTGACCCTGCTCAGCTGCTCAGACAGGCTGATACTCTTAAAACAACAAACCATGCTGAATTTGCTGCACTTATACACAAGCTGGGTGAGGACACTGCAAAACTATCTTCGGAGCAACAGCTTTATCTGCGCTATCTCAACGCGTGGGAAATTGCCTATCGAGGCGACTATGGTGGAGCAATTCCGCTGCTGAATACTGTCATCGATAAATCCACTGATGCCACATTGCGCTTTCGAGCGGGCGCTACAGTGGTGAATATGCTGGGAATCGTATCCCGCTATGAGGAGGCGTTCGAGCGATTGAGCCAATTGCTCGACCAGCTACCACAGGTGACCGACAAGGTTGCACTCACGCAAGGTTTGAGTGTTGTGGCGCAGCTATACATTGAGGCTGGACAATATGATCTGGCGATGAGTTATGCAGATCAATTGATCAGGGAAAGCCCTACTTCAGACAGTGTCTGTCGTGGACGCTATCTAAATCTCGAGGCGTTTTTCAGGAGCAATAAACTAGAGGCGCCTGGGAAGCAATTCCAAGATGGCATTGATGCTTGTGGCGAATCAGTCTTCGCCAACGGTATTCGCTATTTTGTGGCCAGCCTAGACATCCAACAAGGTCGGCCGGTAGATGCAATCAAGTTATTGCAGAAGAATTACGTGGAAGTCCAGCGCGCCCATTATCCACCTTTGATTGCTGAGTTCAATGCATCATTGGCGCAGGCCTATTGGAAGGAAGGTGATCTCGCCTTGTCGCAACAGTTCGCTTTGGACACTGTAAACAACAGCATCAAGGGCGAATACACGGAATCACTAACGATTGCTTACGAGCTGCTCTATTTGATCGCTCAAAAACAGGGAGATATGGGGACTGCACTCGCCTATCACGAAAAGTATATGGCTGCTGACAAAGGATATCTGACTGTAATCAGTGCAAAGGCGCTGGCATATCAGACTGTCAAGCAGCAGGTACTGGCGAAAAAACTTCAGATCGAGACACTGAACAAGCAGAACCAGATACTCCAGTTGCAGGAGAAGCTCGCCAAGAAGGCAGCGGTTACCAGCCGGTTGTATATCATCCTGCTGCTGGTCGTACTGGCGTCGATCGCGATGTGGACGTACCGGATCAAGCGTTCGCAACTGAGTTTCATGAGACTGGCGCGACGAGACGGCCTCACCGGTATCTTCAACCGGCAGCATTTCGTCAGCGAAGCCGAGTTGCAACTGCAGTACTGTCGCAAGTCATCGCGCGACGCCTGCCTGGTGCTGATCGACCTTGATCACTTCAAGGCGGTCAACGACAACCACGGTCATGCGGTTGGCGATCGCGTGTTGAAGCGTGCTGTCGAGACCTGCCAGACGCATCTGCGTTCGACCGACATCTTCGGCCGCCTCGGTGGTGAGGAATTCGGTATCCTGCTGCCCGAATGCACACTGGAGCTGGCGCTTGGCCGGGCCGAGCAGATCCGTCAGGCCATCGCGACAGCTGCCTCTGGCGAGGAGGTTCCCGGCGTTCCGGTGTCCGCCAGCTTCGGCATTGCCAGCGTGATCCACTCCGGCTACGAATTGCGCCAGTTGCTTATCCATGCCGACGAAGCGCTGTACCAGGCCAAGCGTGAGGGTCGCAATCGGGTCAGTGTCAGTGTCAGCGATACGCAGGAAGCGTGCTTGAAGACGGGCTGATTTGCGGAGACAGTTACTGTCTGTGATCTGATGGCCTCACGCTTTGTTGGTTGGCTTGGGATACGGCGTGCCATCCCTGCGCGTATAGCCCGCTTGCGGATCCCAGTGCAGATCGATATCGGGGTAGCTGCAGTTGTCGTTCTCGCAGCGCGAACCTATTTCCAGGTAGATGGCGGTTTCCGTGCCACGGTTGATCAGGTGATGGCCGTCGGCCTCGGCCTTGGGAAACGCTGCGCAGTCGTTCGCGCGCAGCGTCTGTTCACCGGCATCGGTGATCAGGGTCAACTCGCCCGACAGCACATAGACAAATTCGTCCTCATGCGTATGCCAGTGCCGCTGGCTCGACCACGTGCCCGGCGGCAGCTGGGTGAGGTTGACGCCAAAGTCGCCGAGTCCGCCGGCATCGCCCAACGCCTGCCTGATACGTGCACCGGCGCATTGCGAAAACGGTGACGGATAGCCCGAGCCCTTGTGTTCGGGGACACTCTCGATATGGATTCTTGGCATGTCGCTACTCGCTATGGAATGCAGATCCAGCGCCGCGATGGCTGCAGACGCCGGCACGGATCGTGTGCGTGCAATTTACCCAGATTCCACGGCGCGTGGCGGCATGCGTGGACAGCGGCGGGTGGTCGCGCTAAAACAACGGCTTGTCCCCGGGTACTGGAGTCTTCCGATGCGTGCCATGACCACTGTTCTCCTGCTCGCCCTGGGCACGTGTGCCAGTTCGCTGATGGCGGCGACGCCGCCTGCTTCGGCGAAGCCTCATGTTCCCGATGTCGTGCTGGCGCCACAGATCAACGCCGCGGACTTCGCGCAGTTCGACAAGACCCTCAGCTCGGATGAATTTGGTGGGCGCAAGCCCGGCACGGTAGGCGCCCAGCGCGTCACCGACTGGCTGGTCGAGCAGTTCGAACGCATGGGCCTGCAGCCGGGCAATCAGGGTTCCTGGTTCCAGGCCGTGCCGGCCGATTCCACCCAGTTGCTGAATACCGCCAAGGTCACCCTGGATATCGCGAGCCACGGTCAGCAGGTAAAGCTGGCGTATCACACCGACATGATCGCCGAAACGCTGCAGGCAAAGGCGCAGGTTGACCTGAAGAGTTCGCCGATCGTATTCCTGGGTTACGGCATCGATGCACCGAACTGGCACTGGAACGACTACCAGGGCGTCGACGTGAAGGGCAAGACCGTGATCGTGCTGGTCAATGATCCCGGCTTCGCCACCGGTGACCCGACATTGTTCAACGGTCGCGCGATGACCTACTACGGCCGCTGGACCTACAAGTATGCGGAGGCGGCGCTGCAGGGTGCTGCCGCCTGCTTCATCGTGCATACCAGCGATGCCGCCGCCGGTTATCCGTTCAGCGTGTTGCAGAACAGCGGCAACGGACCGCAGTTGAGTCTGCCTGCCAGCGTCGATCCGGCACCGCGCCTGCCGGTGGCCGGCTGGCTGACCCGCGATGCCGCCACGCGGCTGTTCACCGCTGCTGGCCTCGACTTCGACCAGCTGGAGAAGGCCGCGGCGAAGCCCGGCTTCAAGCCGGTGCCGCTCGATGCCACCGCGTCGCTGAGCCTGCACAGCAAGATCGGCCACTTCCAGTCGAAGAATGTGGTGGCCATGATCGAGGGCAGCTACAAACCCGACGAGGTGGTGATCTACACGGCGCACTGGGATCACCTGGGCACCGATCTCACACGCAAGGGGCATCAGGTTTTCAGCGGTGCGATCGACAACGGCACCGGCTTGAGCATGCTGCTGGAGATCGCCGATGCATTTGCGCACCAGCCGGAACCGCCACAGCGCACGGTGCTGTTCTTCATGCCGACGATGGAAGAGTCGGGCCTGCTCGGTTCGCAGTATTACGCGGCCATGCCGGTGTTCCCGTTGAACCGGACGGTAGCCGACATCGCGGTCGATGCGCTGCCGATCATCGGCCGTGCGCGCGACATGACGGTGATCGGCAAGGGCCAGTCCGAGCTGGAGGATCTGCTGGCCGGCGAGCTGAAGAAGCAGGGACGGGTGATCTCGCCGGAGACCACGCCGGAGAACGGCTTCTACTTCCGCTCCGATCATTTCAGTTTCGCCCGGGCCGGTGTGCCGGCGATGCTGGCCAGTTCCGGCCTCGACCTGCTGAAGGGCGGCCGCGCCGCCGGCCAGAAAGCGGCCGACGACTATACGGCGCACCGTTATCACACGCCCAACGACGTGTTCAATCCGGACTGGGATTACTCAGGCATCCTTGAGGACACGCAGGCGCTGTACGAGCTGGGACAGTACCTGAGCCATCCCGGCATCTGGCCGCAGTGGTACGCCGACAATCCGTTCCGCGCCAAGCGCGAGGCGATGATGAATCCGCCGGCCAAGCCGGATGCGAACGCGGTGAAATAACGGCAAAGGTGATCGACGTGGGCTGGTGGCGATAACCGCCAGCTCAACGCGAGCGGGGCTGCTCCAGCCGGCACAGCAAGGTGAGGCAGGCTTCGTCGATGACACGCTTCTGCATCGCCTTGTCCGGTGCCGGTTGCCAGGCGATCACCGAATGCCAGTAGGTGAATGACTTCAGCATGGCCACGAACAGGTCGGCGATCACGCGCGGATCGAGCTTGCCCAGCTTGCCGGCCTTGCCGGCCTCGCTGAACCAGCGGAACAGGCCGTTCTCCTTTTCGCCGAATTGCGCCATCAGCTGCTGGCTGCGTTCTTCCGAGCGCATGCATTCGACCATCAGCACGCGGCTCAACCGCACGAAGTCGGGATCGCAGATCAGCGCCATTTCCTGTTCGGCGATCTCGCGCAATTGCTCGGCGAAATCGCGTTGCTTGTCGTAATGCAGCTTGCCGAGCGGGTCGACCCGCTCGATCAGCAGCGCCAGCACCGCCTCGAACACCGCCTCCTTAGACGGGAAGTGCTTGTACAGCGTGCGCTTGGAAACTTCGGCGCGACCGGCGATGGATTCCATGCTGGCGCCGGCCAAACCCTGCTCGGCGAGTTCGGCGATGCCGGCATCGAGCATGGCGGTGCGCTTGTTGAGGCTGCGGTTCAAAAGCGGTTTCCTGAAAAGTATACGGAGTAGTTTACTTTCTATGCGGAGCGGCATAAAGTATACGACATCGTTTACTTGCTGACGGAGTTTCCCATGATGGCAATCAGTTTTCTCATCGTTGCAGTGCTTGGCTTCGGGCTTGCTGCATGGCGCATGATGGCGCGCCGTGCGCCTGCAGACACCAGCTATGCCGGTTCGGCAGCCTGGCGCGCCGGCCGTTTTCGCAATGTGGCCGACACCCGCGCTGGCAGCCTGCGCGCCGTGATGCGCGAGTTCTGGGCGAATCGTGGTATCCGGCGCAAGCCGCGCAGCTCGCTGCCGGTGACGCCGGTGCGTACGGACGTGTTGAACGGCCCGGCTTCGCAGTCACTGCAGGTGACCTGGCTTGGCCATTCCACGGTGCTGATCGAGATCGATGGCTTGCGTCTGCTCACCGACCCGGTGCTGAGCGAGCGCGCGTCGCCGCTGCCGTTTGCCGGACCGAAACGTTTCACACCGCCGGCGTTGACCGTAGCGCAGCTGCCACGCATCGACGCGGTGCTGCTGTCGCACGATCATTTCGATCATCTGGATCGCGACACCATCCGTGCGCTGGCCAGCAAGGTTGGCCGTTTCTACACGCCGCTGGGTGTGGGCCGACGCCTGATCGCCTGGGGCATTGAAGCCGGGCGCGTGGTGGAACTGGACTGGTGGCAGGAAGCGAGTTTCGGTCCGCTCACCTTCGCAGCCACGCCGGCGCAGCACTTCTCCGGCCGTGGCCTGCGCGATGGCAACTCGACGCTGTGGGCTTCGTGGACTGTGCTTGGTACGCGTGAGCGGCTGTTCTTCAGCGGCGACACCGGCATGCACGCAGGCTTTGCCGAGATCGGCGAGCGCTACGGGCCGTTCGACCTCACCCTGATCGAATGCGGCGCGTACAACGAGCTGTGGCCGGACGTGCACATGCAGCCGGAACAATCGATCGCCGCGCATCAGCTGGTGCGTGGCCGCACGATGATGCCGGTGCACTGGGGCACGTTCGATCTGGCCATGCACCGCTGGGACGAGCCGGCCGAGCGCGCCCGCGCGCTGGCGGCGGAGCAGGGCGTGCATCTGGTGCAGCCGCGTCCGGGCGAAACCGTGCGTCCCGATTCCGTTCTGCAGGCACCGTGGTGGCGTGCCTTCGAAACCGATATCGCCATCCATCGTTCAACCCGCATCACGCAGGGACACGCCGCATGAATGCGTGGACTACCAGCGAGATTTCCTTGGCAGGTGTGATGTTCCACCAGGCTGATGCCTGAACCGCACGCAGCTCAAGTCAGAAGCACAACCTGAGCTTGCGTATGCCCTCGCGGATCTCGCGCACGTCCGCGCCGCCATAACCAAGAATCAGCCCGCCTCGGGCAGGCGGATTCAGATAGCACATGGACAACGGCCTGGCCGACACACCGTGCTGGGCCGCCTTCCTCGACACCGCGACATCATCAACGCCGGCCGGCAGGAGTGCCACCAGTTGCATGCCGGCTTCGGCACCGATGACTTCGAGCTGGCCGTCCATATGCCTGCGGATAGCCTCCAGCAACGCGGTGCGCCGCTCCATGTAGAGCGTGCGCATTTTGCGGATGTGCCGCGCAAAGTGTCCCTCGCGAATGAAGTCGGTCATGACGACCTGATACAGCGTGGACGAAAACGTGTCGGCAGCATCACGGGCGACTGCAAAGGCGGACACCAGATCCTTCGGTACCACCATATAGCCCAGGCGCAGCGCAGGGAACATGACCTTGCTGAAGGTGCCCACATAGATGACGCGTGCGTCCACATCCAGTCCCTGGAGCGAAGCAATCGGACGGCCACCGAAGCGGTACTCGCTGTCGTAGTCGTCCTCGATGATCCACGCATCGTTGTGCAGTGCCCAGTTCAGCAGCTGCATGCGCCGCGTGGCGCTCATCGTCGTGCCCAGCGGGAACTGATGCGACGGCGTGACGTATACCGCATGTGCACCGCGGCCCAGACGGATGCCCTCGGCGACGTTCATGCCCTCGTGATCGACCGGAACCGGGATCAGCCGGGCGCCGGCCGTCATCAGTGCATGGCGGGCGCCGTGATAGCCGGGCTCTTCCATCCACACCCGTTCCTCGGGATCCAGCAGGACGTGGGCTGCAATCTGCAGGCCCTGCTGTGAGCCCGTCGTCACCAGAATCTGCGATGCCTCGCAGCGCACGGCACGGACGACACCGAGATATTCCGCGATGGCTTCACGCAGTGGCGGATATCCCATGGGATCGCCATACGCCATGATGCCCATCGGTGGGTTTCGCGCATGCCGATTCACCAGTCTGGACCAGATACCGGTCGGAAAATGGTCGAGCGCCGGCAGGCCGACCCGGAACGCCCCCAGATTGCTCAGCCAGGGCTGTGCGGGCTCGTGCATCGACGCTGCGCGACGGGAAATCCTGCGCGGTGTGCTCGGTCCGATGGCCGGCAAGGCTGTACTTGGCGTCTTCGCTCCGGCTGGTTTAGATGCGTCGTCCGGAATCGATCGGGCAACGCAGGTGCCGGCGCCCACGAAAGTCTCCAGGTAGCCTTCGGCGAGCAACTGTTCGTAGGCACCGAGCACCGGTATGCGGGATATCTTCAGTTCGCTGGCAAGGCTTCGGGTTGACGGCACGCGTTGCCCTGGCCGCAACTGGCCGTCGATGATCGCCCGCCGGAACCAGTCCGACAGTTGCTGATACATCGGTGTCCCACGACCGACATCGAGTGCAATCGGCGGCAGGAAACTCGCGGACAGGCGTTTCATTTCAGCGTGCCAGAAGTGGTTATGCCACATCCTAGCAAAGTGGTTATTCCAGTAAACCACTACCTGATCTAGTTTCGCTGCATGTGAGCTGACACCACCGGGAAAATGATGCTGCTGCTGGGGCAAGCCATGATTTCGCTTCGCTGCATGCGGATCTTTTTCCTGTTTGGCCTGCTTGGCTATCTCGTGCATCCCGTTGTGGCCTATCCGCAAACGGCATCAGCTGCATCCGCAGACGTAGACGTAGACGTATCAGCATCCGCTTCGACCGTTCGTCAGTCGCAGGACGATGCCTGGTGGACCGGTCCGATGCTGGCGAACTCGGCAGGGACCCTGCCACCCGGCCATTTTCTGCTCGAACCCTATGTCTACGATGTGTCCACGGCGCATTCGGACAGCTACGGCTCGCGTGCATACTTTCAGTACGGACTCGCCGATCGACTATCGGTCGGACTGATACCGGTAGTGGGCTACAACACGGTGAGCAATGGCCCGGGCAGCTCCGGCATCGGGCTGGGTGACATCAGCCTGATGACGCAGTACCAGCTGACCCAGTTTCATGAAGGCAGCTGGATGCCGACCACCGCCATCGAGGTGCAGGAAACCTTTCCGACCGGAAGGTACGACCAGCTGGGCAGCCGTCCCGCCAACGGCTTGGGCAGCGGCGCCTACACCACGACGCTGCAGTTCAACTCGCAGACCTACTTCTGGCTGCCGAACGGCCGCGTCCTGCGCATGCGCTTCGACGTGTCGCAGGCGTTCTCCAGTCACGTGGGCGTGCAAGGCGCGAGTGTCTACGGCACCAGCGCCGGTTTTCGCGGCAACGCCAGGCCAGGCAGCAGTTTCTTCGCCGATGCAGCCTGGGAATACAGCCTGACCCAGCGATGGGTGCTGGCGCTCGACCTTACCTACAGCCACACGCGCAACACCAGCGTGAGCGGATACAACATTCTGGATTCCGGCAGCGTGCCGTATCCCCCAAGCATCCGGATGAACTCGGGCTCCAGCGTCGCGTTCGGGTTCGCCCCGGCGGTCGAATACAACTGGAGCTCCAGCCTCGGCGTGCTCTTCGGCACCCGCATCGTAGTGGCTGGCCACAACACCACCGGCACGATCACTCCGGTGCTGGCGATCAACTACGTTCATTGAAGCTGTTTTGTGGTGTTTGATGGATGCCGCGACAGCAGCCCTGTCAGGACAAGGCTGCTGTCGATCGCAAGCGGAATTCAACGATGCCGCTTACGGTTTGGACGTCTGTCCATCCAGTTCGTTGAAATGCACGATGGCATTGAACACCAGCGGATAACTGCCGATGGTTTCGCCACGCCAGATCGGATTGCTGGCGAACAGCAGCACGTGACCCTTGCCATAGTGCGCGTTCACCACCGCGGCACGTTCGGCCATCTCGTCGCCGCCATCGAGCAGGCCGGCGATCAGCAGATGACTGGCATCGGCGTAGCGCAGGACCACCTGCGGGCGCTGGTCGGCCGGAATCACCCACGGGTTGTTGCGCATCTGCTCGGCATTCAGCGCCAACGCCTGCCACGGCTTGGCCTCGGGCAGGGCCGGCGGTTCGACCGAGGCACGGCCCTCGGGCGTGTCGGTGTCGTGCGGACCACCGCGGCCGGTAGGACGCTGGAAGTCTTTCGCACTGGGGATTCCGTTGTCACCGGTGACCAGATTGGACACGGTGAACGACTGACCTGCCGAGCTGTAAAGGGCCAGCTCGTCGCGGGTGTAACTGGCGGCGATCGGGTTCTTGCGGTCGACGAAGTTGGCCTGCAGCACGCTGCCGACCACCTTGAGGTTGTGCGTCGGTGTGACGAACACGCCCGGCGCCAGGCCGGTGTCGATCGCGAATTTCGCGGTGTCCTCGGAAGTGATCAGCAGGCCGCCGGTGCGCACGAACTGCTTGAGGTTGGCGAGGCCGCTGGCACCGAGCCCGGGGCGGATGTCGTCGGTGGAATCGATGTGGCCGATATTCGGTGTCAGCTTGGTCGTCTTCCACGGCATCGGATTGCCCCACATCGGCAGGCCGTCGACGATCTGCTGTGCCGTGACGCCGCCGATCGGGCCGAACAGGATAACGTCGTACTTCGCATGCAGGTCGCTGGTCTTCGCCACGTCCTGGGTGCTGATGTAGCTGTAGGGAACGTGCAGCTTGTCCAGCGCCATGCGCCACCAGCCCTCGGTCTGGGTATCCAGCCAGGTGTGCATCAGTGCGATGCGCGGCAACTTGCCGTTGGGCATGTCGATCCCAGCCAGGCCTTGCGGCACGTCGACGGGTTGGCTGACCAGATCCATCGGCGCCTTGAGGATACTGTTGTCGGTGACGCGCACGACCTGCACGTCGAACAGATCACTCATTGACCAGGCGGTGTCGTCGTAGGGATGCTGCTGCGGATCCTTCGGCGACCAGTACTGGCGATCCAGCAGCGTGTCGGCGATGCGCGAATACGGCTGGTCCATGCGCACCACGTAGCTGCCGGCGGCGAACGTGCGCGAGCTGGTCTTGGTGGTTTTTCCGTCGTCGCCCTTGGACGCCGGCAGCGTCACCGTGACCGGCGCCGACAGGCGGCTGACCTCGGCATGCTGCAGCTGCATGATGCGCAGCAGCTGCGCCTGCGAACCGGTGCGCTTGTCGTCGGCCGGGAACACGTAGGCGGCCGGACCCGCTTCCTGCGGCTTCTCGATCGAACGCTTGCTCTTCAGGTAGAAATTCTTCAGGAACAGCTGGCTGTTGTCGGAAAAATAATTCAGTGCGGTGAGCAGGCCGGTCTGCTCGTAGTTGTTGTTGTCGCGCTGCGACCAGGTGACCTCGGGCAGCGGCGGGTTCGGCTTGTACCAGGTGCGCTGGTAGTCGGCCGGATCGAGGATGCGCTTGACCGTGTCGGCGCCATCGTTGCCGAACGTCTCATACAGCCGGCTGATGCCGTTGTGCATGGCGGCGATGAACATCAGATAGCCCGGGCTCCAGGTATCGAAGTCGCCGTGGGTGAACACGCCGGGCATGCCGAATTTGGTCAGCTGCTGCACGTTGTCCCAGCCCAGCTGCTGCCACTCGCCGGTGAGGATCGGGTCGATCCATGCGTTGTACGGGCCGTCGCCCACCGTGTTGTCGTACAGGAACGGCACCGACTCGTGCAGGTCGTGCAGCACCTGCGCGTGCCAGCCGACATAGGTGTCGGCCACGTTGCGGGTGAGGTTCAGCGTCATCGCCATCGCGTCGCGATTGTTGTCGTGCGCAACGTAGTGGCCCCAGTACATCAGCGGCGGATAGTTCTCGCCCGGATGGGCCAGGTGCCAGTTGTAACGATCCACCTGGCGGTCGCGGCCGTCCACTTCGACTACCGGCGTGATCAGGGTGATCACGTGCGAGCGGATGTGCTGGATGTACGGCGCATTGTCCACTGCAAGGCGATACGCCAGTTCCATCAGCGCGGTGGGCGCACCGGTCTCGGTGGAATGGATGGTGCCGGTGATGTAGTAGACCGGCGTGGATTGCGCGATCAGCTGGTCAGCGGTGGCGTCGTCCATGTTGATGCTGCGCGGATCGCCGAGCTTGGCCAGGCGTGCCTTGTTCGCGTCCAGGTCGGCCAGCAGGCTTTCGTCGGCGATCGCCACCGCGATCATCTCGCGGCCTTCCTCGGTCTTGCCGATCGAGAACACCTTCACCCGCGGACTGGCGGCGGCCAGTGTGCGGAAGTAGCGATAGACATCGGCCGAGTAGGGCAGGTAGTTCGGTGCACCGGAAATATGGCCGAGCACTTTCTCCGGCGTCGGCACGCTGGCCGAGGCGGGCAGGTAATCGGTCAGCGGCGAGTTGAAGGAGGGATCGGTGGTGAACTTGAGGATCTGGTCGGTATAGCCCTGATCGATCGGCTGGTTCGGATCGCGCGCGTAGCTCGTCGATCCATTCGGTATGGCCGCCTCGGGGCTGGTCGCTGCCCAGGTACTGAATGTGCCGAGCGCCAGCAGGGCAGTCAGTGAAAGCCGGATGGACACGCGCATGATGTGGACCCCTGGATCGCATGGCAACAGATCGTTGCACTCTGCCAGAACCGGGGCGATCGCGTGTAGCCCATCAGTTGGGTAGGCATCCGGGTCATGCCGGCTGTGATGCAACTAGCACCTGCCGAGAATTGGCAGGTGCTAGTTGCATCAGCAGTGATTCAATGCGGGGCCGCGTTGCCACCACTGCTCTGGCTGGCTGCCGTTACACCAGGCCCGATGCTGGAGCCGACGAACTGCACCAGCGTCGTGTACAGCTCGGTCAGGTTGGCTTCGCTGTAGAAGCCGTGCATCTCGCCGGGCTTGTCCATCCACACGTGCGCGACATGGCGATTCAGCAGGGCATTGTGCAGATTGCTGCCCTGGATCGATGGCACGCGCGGATCCTCGCCACCAACGACCAGCATGACGCGGGCCTTGAGGTGATCGAGCTGGTTGATCGGCGAGCGTTGCGCCAGCACGTCCATGTCATTGCCGAGGACGCGCCGGAGATAATTCTCGCCGAAAGTGGATTGCGGGATATCGCCGCGCTTGTACATCAGCGCCAGATCGTAGACGCCGACGTAGCCGATCGCACATTTGTACAGGTCAGGCTCCTTCACCGCGCCCTCGAGCGCCGCGTAACCGCCGTAGCTACCGCCAAAAATGCAGATGCGCTGTGGGTCGGCGATGCCCTGCGCGATCGCCCAGTGGGTGGCATCGGTGACGTCGTCCTGCATCTTGCCGCCCCATTCACCCCAGCCGGCATGTTCGAAGTTGTAGCCATAGCCGCCGGAACCGCGATAGTTCACCTGCAGCACGGCGTAGCCGCGGGTCGCCAGCACCTGCACGTAGGGATCGTATTCCCAGCTGTCGCTTATACCGTAGGGGCCGCCATGCACAAACACCACCGTCGGCAGGTGTTTGGCGTTCTCCTTGCCTGGTGGAAAACTGACATAACCGTGCAGGTCCAGACCGTCGCGTGCTGCAAATTCGAATGGCTGCTTGCCCGCCATCTGTTCCGGATTGATCCACGATTTGCGCGCCAGCAACGCGGTCAGCTTGTTGGCCTTGCGGTCGTAAAGATAGAACGTGCCTGGGTCGGCATCGGCTTCGGCCAGCACGATGCTGAGGCTGCCGTCGCGGGTAGCGGAAACGAACCGCACACTTTCGCCGGGCAGCTGTTTCATCAGTGCTATCAGGGCATTCGCGTCTGCCGACTGGCTGTTGAACAACGACAGGCCCGGGCGGCCATCCATGAAGCTCACGCCGATGATGTCGTCATCGGCCATTCCGTAGACGAAGCCGTCCTGCTCGACTTTCGGGTTGCTCCAGACAGTTGTCCAAGTCTTCTTTGCCGGATCCCAGCTGCACATGCCGAATCCATCGACCGCACCGCAGGCGAAGTACACCACACTGTCGTCGCGACTGAAGGCCAACGGGTAGGCCCGCTCGTCACCGGGTTTCGACATCAACTCCCAGCCATCGCCACTGAGCGAATGCGCGTACACCTTCACGTTGCCGTTGACGTCTCCACCGTAGGCAAAACGGACGTGTCCCTGGTGGTCGGCGACGAAATCAACGTTGCGCATCGGCGCGGTAAGGATGCGTGCCAGGTTGCCGTCGCGCACGTCCATGCGGTAGGCAATCGGAAGGAATCCTTCCTTGCCGGCGGCATCCCACGAGCTGACCGCGACCAGCACGTGAGTGGGGTCATCCGGAATCGAGGCGATGAACTCGCCGACGCCGCGATCGGCTGTTGCATGCTGGATGTGGGTACCGGTGGTCATGCCATCGTTGCGGTAGCCGTACAGCAATTTCGGGTTGCCGCCATCGCCATCGACCCCGAACAGCTCACCGGTAGCCAATGGCGAGTCGTAGCCGCCCTGGCGTTCGCCTACCGTGTACACCACGCGCGTGGGCGAAGCCCACCAGAAGTCGACGAGGTCGTTGCCTTCGCGCGGGCTGATGACGTTGCCCTTCTTGTCGGCGAGGCGGATCAACGCCAATACGGTCTGGCCTTTGACAATCGCAGACGCCGCCAGATACTTCCCGTCGGGCGAGATCTTGACGTTCCTGTACTGGTCATGGCGCGCAAGATCGGCCAACGAGACTGACTGTGCGTGCAGAACGAAAGTACACAGCAACAACAATGCAACGATCCAGCGTCGCAAATCCACCATCTGAATTCCCCTGTAATGACGCGCGACCGCACCTCATGCGCGGCCGCATCCCCGGGGTATTTATAGCGAGCGCGGATGGCTGAGGCAATCAATCGGCAAAAAGGGCGGCCCTTGCCAAGGCCGCCCTTTGCGGTGTTGCGACGTTGCTGCCCGCGGCTACTGGTTCAACAAGGCGGTCAGCTGGTCGAGTTGCGCGCGGTAGTGGTCGAGCACTTTCGCGGTGACCACGGTGTAGTGGTTGGCTTCGTCCCAGCGGCGCGCCTCGATCGCTTCGCGCACGCCGGGCACGGTCTTGACGCCATAGCCGGTGAGCATGCCGGGTGCGTAGATGAAGTGCTTGAACCACGCACGGTCGGGCAGGCCGGCCGGATCGCTCAGGGCCTGTTCCATGCTGCCCATCTGCTGGTTCAGCTGCTGCTGTTGCGTGGCCGGCATATCGAAGCCGGTACTGGCGCGCTTGGCGTACGCAGCCTGATATGACTGCGCACTCTGCTTGAGCTGTTTTGCGGCTTGATCCAGCGGGGCCAGATCGATCGCGGGCATGTCGGATTCGCGCGCGGGTGGGGCGAGTGGCCGGGCCGGGTCGGCATCGAGCGCGAATGCGTGCATGTCGAGCAACTGGTGCTGCTGCTCGGTGGCCTTGCGGGTGTCGTCGACCAGCTTGTGCAATTCACCGACGTAGCGATCGAGCGTGCTGCTGAAATCGCCGAAGCGCATTGGTAATACATTGGCATCGGCAGTGCGCAGCACGATATGGCCGGCCACCTTGGACAGGGCCACGCCGTACTCGAAGGTGGGATCGCCGAAGCGCACGTAGTGGTCGAACGAGTCGTAGCGCGAGTGGTAGATGCCGCCGTCGTCGTCCTCGCCGCTGAAGCCGAGGTCGAGCGAGGCGATGCCCAGGTGTTCCAGGAATGCGCTGTAGTCGGAGCCGGAACCCAGCGCCTCGATCGGTACGTCGCCACCTTCCGCGGCCAGCTTGGCGTTTGCCTTGGTCTCGGGCTTCGCGTCCTTGGCGTAGCCGTCGACCAGCATGCGCGCGCGCATGCGTTCACGCATGCTGGCGTGGGTTTCAGGATCGGTCACGCCTGCAGCGACCTGGTTGACCAGATGCTGCAGCGAATGGCTGCCACCGGCATCGAGGAAACCACGGCCGTTGGTATCCGAATTGAGATACAGCACGGCCTTCTTCTGCAGTTCGGCAGCGTGCGTTTCGGCCCATTCGGTCGAGCCGAGCAGGCCCGGTTCCTCGCCATCCCAGCTGGCATAGACCAGCGTGCGCTGTGGCCGCCAACCCTGCTTGACCAGAGCGCCGATCGCCTTGGCCTCGGCCATCAGCGCGACGTTGCCGGCGAGTGGGTCCCACGCGCCGAACACCCAGCCATCGTGGTGATTGCCACGCACGATCCACTGGTCCGGTGCGGTGGAACCCTTGAGTACAGCGATCACGTCGTAGACCGGTTTCTGGCCCCAGTCCGACAGCACGGTGAGGTGCGCCTTGGCGGTGCCGGGGCCGACGTGATAGGTGAACGGCAGCGAGCCGCGCCAGCCGGACGGCGCCACCGGTCCGGTCAGCGACTGCAGCAGCGGCGTGGCATCGGCATAGGAAATCGGCAGCACCGGAATCTTCAGGATGGTCTTGGCATCCTTGATCGCCAGCCGCTTGGCGTCCGGGGTGGAACCGATGCCGGGCGTCAGCGGATCACCGGGATACAGCTGCATGTCGGCGACCGAGCCGCGCTGCACACCCTGCGCGGGACGCCAGCCGCCTTGCGGATAGACATCGCCCTGGGCATAGCCATCGTCGCGCGGATCGGAATAGATCAGGCAGCCGACCGCGCCGTGTTCCTGTGCGAGCTTGGGTTTCAGGCCACGCCAGCCGCCGCCGTAGCGGGTGATGACGATCTTGCCGCGCACGTCGATGCCGCGACGCGCCAGCTCCTTGTAGTCGTCCGGCATGCCGTAGTTGGCATAGACCAGCTCGGCGGTGACGTCACCGTCGCCGCCATAGACGTTGTATGGCGGCAGCGCGCCCTGCAGGTCCGAGGTGGCATCACCGGCGATAGCCGGCTCCTTCAGCACGGCGGTATAGGGGTGCGACCCCAGCAGCTCCAGCGCCACTTTTTTCGGCGTGGGGTAGAGCACGCTGAAGGTTTCGATGTGTGCATCCCAGCCCCATTCGTGGAACTTCGCCAGCATGAACTCGGCGTTGGCCTTGTCGTGCGGTGACCCCACCTGGTTGGGTTCGGACGACATCTGCTTGAGCCAGCTGCGCTGGTCGGCGGGATCTAGCTGCGCATCGAAGCGCTGCTCCAGGCTTTGCTGGGCGGCGGCATTGGCGGGACTGAAACCGAGCATGGCGCCGTCATCGCGGTGGGCCTGGTCAGCGGTGGCGGCGGCCATGCAGGTAGCCAGCACGCCGGCCAGTGCCAGCAGCGGGCGTAGCTTCGATCGGGTCATCGGTATCACTCTCCATCGGTTGATCATTGGGCGGATGGCAGCGGAGGGTCGGTTCAGACGTCCATTCGCCATGGTGGCGTCCGCTTGGTTATACGCGCACGCGACGAAGCCTGCCTGGGACAGTAGTCATGCCAATGGCACGCCTGAGCCCTGGCCAGTCTGGATCGGGCAGAAGCGCGCGGACTCGCCGGGCTCGTGGCAGCTCAGGTTTTTGGCGATGCCTGAGGTGGGTCGGGGTGGTTGGATGGCGCGGCTTGATTTCCGTCCGGTACGGAAATTTCCTGACGGAACAGCTCGTGGCCGTCTTGATCGCTGTAGGTCAGTCTGTATTTGCCCGGCCGCAGATAAAGGTCACTGGCGGGCTCGCCTTGATGGAAACGAATACGATCATCAGCCACAGCATTCAGCGGTACGGGATCGAGCGCTATGAGATCAGCCGGAATCGCATCATCACCTTCGTCGGCATAGCGAGCCTCCACCAGGCATGGGTATGAACGTCCACAGCGGTCGCCGCTGACGAAATAGGGCACCCGCAGGCCGTCGAGACTGAGCCATGTAGGACGTCCATGCTGCATTTCCTGTGGCGGAAAGAACACGCTGACATCATATCCTTGACGCAACGACCAGGGCTTGCCGGTTTTGTCCATGAACACGATGGGCAGGTTCGGCTTCAGCTCTCGCGTGACCGCGGTGTAATAAGGGTGGTCATCGTCGCCAGACTGATGCGGATACAGCATGGTCTGTTCCACGGTAAGTGGATCGATGCCGGAAAGTTTGTGCAAATGCTCGGCCATGGAAGAGCCGCCGAGATAGACACCAGATTCCTGGATATGCGCATAACCGGCATCGACCACCAGCCGCGCGTTCGGATCCTGTTTGAACACCTGCTTGTAGATGTTGCGCGCCTGCTCGGCTTCGCGGGCGTCACCGGTGGCGTTGGAGAGTGCCTCGTAGGCGATCACCTTGAAACCGAGTTTCAGGGCGGTGCGCACCATTTCGGCGCAGATCGGCTCTTCGGTGTAGAAGCCGCTGTCCTTGATCGGATAGCCACGCGCCTGCAGGCCGGTATCGGTCTGGTAAAGCGTTTCGGCGGCGAAATAGTTGAAGCCCTCCGCGCGCAGCTTGCCGAGCAACTGCACGGTCAGCGTGCGGGTGAGCGGTATGTTGTGCGCCTCGTTGAAGAATATGGCACGGTAGTTCCTGGCCAATCCGGGAATGACATCCAGCGCCGGCTGCGCGGTGTAGTCGGGGTTGTCCAGCGGCGACGGGCGATCGTCCCGCAACGCCGACTGCCTGATCGAGAAGCTGGTGGCCGCATCCGGATAGTCGCCGATGAAAGTCTGGTACCAGCTCAGGTACTGGCCGAAGATGACGTGGAAGGCGGGGTCCTTGTTGCCGTTATAGGCGTAGCGCATCACCTGGTACTGGCCCAGCAGGCTTTTGCGCTTGTTGGCGTCCTGCATGATCTGCTCGGACTTGCTGGAGGCTTCGACCTGGCGAGCTTGCCATTGCGAGACTGATTGTGCATGACCGGGCATGACGGTGCAGGACAGCAGCAAGGCACAACCCAGCGGAATTCCTTGACGAAGCGATGGCATGGATGCTCCTGTCTTCATGGGTAGGCAAGGTGATGATGCCAGTTTTACCAGTGTCCGCGGGCGCTGTCGCGTGACGGCCGACATAGGTTTGTTCGAAGACGAAGCGTTTGGGCCGCGTATGCCAAGCGGCACAGGGCCGGCAGGGCCATTCGGGAGCACAATCCGGTTTCCCTTGCCGATGAAGGAGTACGTCATGCGTCCGACTGCCCTTGCCTTGCTGCTCGCCCTTTCGCTTCCTGCAACGACCATGATCCAGGCTGCACCCGCCAGTGATGGGCCAATCCCCGCCGCGGTGACCAAGGCGCTCGCCGATCCGGCGCGACAGGCCGATGCCGCCGACGATGCGCGCCGCAAGCTTGCCGAAGTGATGACATTCGCTGAGGTCAAGCCCGGCCAGCGCGTGCTTGAACTGGTGCCTGGCAGCGGTTACTGGACGCGCGCGTTCAGCGCCATCGTGGGGACGCACGGCCATGTCTATACGGTATGGCCGGACGAGATGGGGAAATATTCCGCCAAGAGCTTTGCGAACTGGCAGAACCTGGTTGCCACACCGCACTACGCCAACGTCAGTCTGCTGAAACAGCCGGCCGCCCAGCTGAGTGCGCCACAGCCGGTGGATCTGGTGTTCACCGCGCAGAACTACCACGACTACCATGATTCATTCATGGGCCCGGTCGACATGGTGAAGTTCGACAAGGAGGTTTACGCAGCGCTCAAGCCGGGTGGCCTGTTCGTGGTCATCGATCATGTGGCTCCGGCCGGCTCGGGCATTGCCGATACCGACACCTTGCACCGCATCGATCCGGCGGTGGTGAAGCAGGAAGTGGAGGCGGCCGGTTTCGTGTTCGATGGCGAGAGTCAGGCACTGCACAACCCGGCCGATACGCACGACAAGAAAGTGTTTGACCCGTCGATACGCGGTCATACCGACCAGTTCATCTACCGCTTCCGCAAGCCCGCGAAATAGGCTGGATGGCGTCGATGCAGTTGCCGTGCGGCATGGCGCCTGTGCCCATGCCGCAGTGGCTGGCGCCGGTGCGGGATGAAGCCGGCGACCCGGCTGACCCGCCGCCGCAGCGCCCATCCGAACCGGACGCTGCCGACTGTTGCGGTGAGGGCTGCGCGCGTTGCGTGTTCGATGTCTACGAAGAGGCACTGCTGCGCTACGAGGCCGAGCTGGCCGCATGGCGTGCCCGCCAGTCGTGAACCCGCGATCACGTCATCGCAGTCGTCCTTCAGGGAGGAGCCATGTGGCTTGCCGTTACCCGTGAGGTCAGCCCGATGCTTGCGGGCTGCGAGTTGTCCTTTGTACCGCGTGTCGCGATCGACGCGGCGCGCGCAGCGGAGCAGCACCACGATTACCAGTACGCGCTGGAATCGCTCGGTTGCCGGCTGCTGAGCTTGCCGGCAGAGGCTGATCTGCCCGATTCGGTCTTTGTCGAGGACGTGGCGATCGTGCTGGACGAGATTGCGATCCTGACCCGACCTGGCGCCTTGTCACGCCGTGCCGAGGTGGCGAGTGTTGCCGATGTGCTGCGTCGTTACCGGACGGTAGCGGCGATCGAAGCTCCGGGCACGCTCGACGGCGGCGATGTGTTGCGACTTGGCCGCACACTCTACGTGGGCGAATCCGCGCGCAGCAATGCTGCTGGCATCGCGCGACTGCGCGAGTTGCTGGCGGGACATGGCTATACCGTGCAGGGCGTGCCGACCCGCGGCTGCCTGCATCTGAAATCCGCCGTGACCCAGCTCGACGACGACAGCCTGCTGCTGCAGCCGGAATGGGTGGATCGCGGACAATTCCCCGGCTTTCGCATCATCGAGGTCGATCCCGATGAGCCTCACGCTGCCAACGTGCTGCGCATCGGCGACGCGCTGGTGATGCCAGCCAGTTTCCCGCGCACGCGGCAGCGTTTGCTCGACGCGGGGTTTCACGTGACCGCCGTCGACGTTTCCGAATTGCAGAAGGCCGAAGGTGCGGTGACCTGCTGCAGTCTGGTATTTCGCGCGGACGAGTGAGTCGACGAAGATTCGTTGCTGCCTGGGCCACCCGCACGGTGCGCGATGCGATACACCCCGCCGGCACGCGCCATTTCATCCTGAAGGCCCCAGCCATGGCGGTGTCGGCATGCCTGCACTCCGGCTTCCTGCCGAGCGGGCCGCTGCTGGTCAGTGATACCGATCTGGTTGTCCAGCCGATGCATCTCGATCTGCCGTAAGTTGGATCGGTGGTCGGGTGCGCAGCCATTCGGCGCGCGCCGAAGGTTCGGTCCGAGTTCGGGCGAGCCGGGACATTGCGGTTGAGGTTGCGTGTGATGCACTCGGCACTGCCACGGTATCTACGAATTTTGGTCATACCACTGCAAGCATTCGTCGCCTATAAACACGCCCGGGGGAAATTCTTAACGAACGCTTAGGGATCTAGCGATGCAACTGAAAACAATGATCGCCCGCAGCCTTGTGCTTGCGGGTCTGGTGTTCTGTTTGCCGACGTTGGCTGCACCGGTGTTGCCGGACCATCAGGAATTCGATGCCGCCCTGCAGGTGCCATTCCGGGCCACGGCGGCACGTTCCATCGTGATGCACTTCGAATACCCCGGTGCCACCGCGGGTACGCCGGTGGCGTGGCAGATCATGCTGCTCGACCGCAGTGGAAACGCACTGCGGGAGTGGAGCGGCAACTCCGTGCTGCATACGCGCACGGCGCAGGCCAGCGTCAGCTGGGATGGTTTCGACAGCCAGCACCATGCGTTGCCGGCGGGCTACTACACCGTACGCCTGCGCGCGATTGCGCTCGACGACGACAACGCACGACGGATCGGCACCGGCATCGTGACGAACGCGCTGGCACTGGCCATACAGCTCGCCCCGACCCAGATCACCGAGCAGCGTTACGACATCCAGGTTGGCCAGGTCGCGGCCACGTCGATGCCCGCTTTCAGCGCACTCCCCCGGCATGGCGGAGCGCATGTGCTGTCAGTCGGTGCCAACGGTCTGCCGTACACGATCTGGTATGGCAACCTGCACAGCCAGACCAACCACAGTGACGGCGCCGGCCCGATCGCCACCTGCGACAGCGAGCAGGCGCCGCAAAGTGGCCAGTACGGTCCGGCCTATGCCTACCAGTACGCGCTGACCGAAGGCCTGGACATGCTGATGACGTCCGAGCATAACCACATGTTCGATGGTTCGACCGGTACCAACTTGTCGGCCGATCCGGCAACGGCGAAGAATCTGTTTGCCTCGGGCCTGTCTGCGGCAACCACGTTCAACGCGGCGCATCCGAACTTCCTCGGCATCTACGGCCAGGAGTGGGGTGTGATCAGCAACGGCGGCCACATGAACATCTTCAATGCCGACGGCCTGATCGAGTGGGAGAAGAACAGTTCCGGTCAGCTGATCGGTGACTATTACATCGCCAAGGGCGACTACGCCTCGCTCTACACGCTGATGAACAGCAAGGGCTGGATCGGCCAGTTCAACCATCCCGCGACGAGCGGCCAGTTCACCGTCAACGGCACCAACTTCGGCTATACGGCCGACGGCGACGCGGTGATGGTGCTGGCCGAAGTACTCAACAGCTCGGCGTTCTCCAACAACACCACGGAGACCGAGACCAGTCGGCCCAACTACGAGACCGCGTTCAATACCATTCTCCAACGCGGCTACCACGTGGCGCCGAGTTCGGATCAGGACAACCACTGCTCCAACTGGGGTGCCAGCTTCACCAACCGCACCGGTGTGCTGATCCCGACCGGTACCGCGCTGAGCCTGGGCAGTTTCCTCGATGCCCTGCGCGCACGCCGCGTATTCGCCACCGAGGACAAGACCGCGCAGATCGTGCTGACGGCGAACGGGCATGTGATGGGCGAGCGCTTCAGCAACAGCGGTCCGCTGACGCTCACGGTCAACTACGCCAGTTCATCCGGCCAGACCGCGCAGCGCGTACAGCTGTTCGAAGGCGTGCCGGGCAGCAATGGCACCGTGACCAGCCCGTCGGAGACTTCGACCACCACGATTACGCCAACGGCCGGCGATCACTTCTATTACGCCAAGATCACCCAGGCCAACGGCCTGCGGCTGTGGTCGGCGCCCGTATGGGTGACCGAGGGTTCCGGCGGCGGTGACACCACGGCGCCCACGGCAACGGCCAGCGAAAGCGGCAGCAGCGGCACCATCACGTTCAACGCCACGGCGAGCGACAACGTCGGCGTGACCCGCGTTGAGTTCTACGTCGATGGTGCGCTCGAGGCCACCGACAGCAGCTCGCCGTACAGCGCCACGCTGGATTCGACCACGCTGGCCGACGGTACGCATGCCCTGGTCGCCAAGGCCTATGACGCGGCCGGCAATGTCGGCAGCAGCAGCTCGGTCAGCTTCAGCGTGTCCAACGGCAGCAGCGGTGGTGGAGACACCACGGCACCGACGGTAAGCGCCTCGGAAAGCGGCAGCAGCGGCACCATCACGTTCAACGCCACGGCGAGCGACAACGTCGGCGTCACGCGGACGGAGTTCTACCTGGACGGTGCGCTCAAGGCCACCGACACGAGCTTGCCGTACAGCGCCATGCTGGACTCGACTACGTTGGCCAACGGCACGCATGCACTGGTCGCCAAGGCCTATGACGCAGCTGGCAATATCGGTACCAGCAGCTCGGTCAGTTTCAGCGTATCCAACGGCGGCGGCACGACCCAGCTGATCAGCAACGGCGGCTTCGAGAGCGGTGCCACCGGCTGGACGCAGACCAGTGGCGTGATCACCAGTAACAGCGGTGAGCCGGCTCATGCGGGCAGCTGGAAGGCCTGGCTCGACGGTCACGGTACAACGCATACCGACTACGTGCGGCAGCAGATCAGCATCCCGGCAGGTGTGTCCAGCGCGACCCTGGACTTCTTCATGCATGTGGATACGGCCGAGCCCCTGACCACCGCCTACGACAACCTGCAGGTGCAGGTGATCACCTCGACCGGCAAGGTCATCACGCTGGCTAGCTTCTCCAACAAGGATGCGGCCAGCGGCTATCAGGAGCACACGATCAGCCTGAACGCCTACAAGGGACAGACCCTGCAGATCAATTTCAATGGCGTGGAAGACAGCACCAAGCAGACCTCGTTCGTGATCGACGACGTCAGCGTCAAGACGCAATGATGCATGTCGACGGGAGGCGCGCAGGCGCCTCCCGTCATTCCCCGTGCAGAAAACCGCATGCGGGGCAGCGCAGTGTGCCTCCCGCGGCTTTGGATCGCGGATATCGCGAGGAGCGGGCTACACTGTCGATCACTGTCCGCATTCCAGGAAAGCCCGTGACCGATGCCATGTACACCAGTTCCATTCCCGTTTTCAGGCAGATGCTCGGTGGCCTCGCCGCGATCCTGGCCAAGGCCGAAGCGCATGCGACCGAGAAGAACATCGAGCCGGCTGCGCTGACCCAGGCACGATTGTTTCCGGACATGTTCCCGCTGCGGCGGCAGGTACAGATCGCCTGCGATTTCGCACGCGGTGTATCGGCGCGGCTGGCCGGTGCCGAGGTGCCGAAGTACGACGACGAGGAACAGACCTTCGCGGAACTGCGTGACCTGATCGCCCGCACGCTCGGTTTCATCGACGGCTTCATTCCGGCGCAATTCGACGGCAGTGCACAACGCGAGATCGTCATTCGGCCGGGCACGCCGAAAGAGCGTCGCTTTGACGGGCAGAGCTATCTACTGAGCTATGGCTTGCCGCAATTCTTCTTCCACGTCACCACGGCGTATGCGCTGCTGCGCCACAACGGCATCGAGATCGGCAAGCGCGATTACATGGGACAGTATTGACGCTGTGCCGGGCAGCGCATCAAGCCTGCCCGGCACGTACTCGCCTCGAGAGCCCAGCGCTTACTTGTTCTTTTTCTTTTCCTGCTTGGCCAGCTTCTTTTCCTTCATGGTCTTTTCCGGTTTTTTCTTTTCGCTTTTCTTCGAATCCAGGCCCTTGCTCATGCTGCTCTCCGCGGTGTGGGTAGGTAGTAGGTGATGCGCAGGGAAGTCTAAGCCGTTCCGGCGGGTCTTGGGAGGAGTTCTGCAAGGAATTCCTGCCGCCGTCGCAGCGTCAGATGCGTTCGCTGGGAGCGAGGTAGCGCCATTGCCCCGGCGCCAGCTTCGCCAGCGGAATACGGCCCACGCGCAGGCGCTTCATCGCCAGCACCTTGAGGCCGACCGCGTTGCACATCGGCTCGATCTGGGTCGGCTGCAGCACCTTGAAGGCGAAGCGCAGCCGCTGCTCGCTCTGCCAGCTGACCTTGATCGGCGGCATCGCGTAGTTGTTGAAGCGCAGGCCGTGGTTGAGCAAAGCCAGCCCGTTCGGAATCAACGTGCCCTCGACGTCGACCACAAACTCCTGCTCGACCCGCTCGATGTCCTCGGTCAGCTTGCGGGTGACGCGCCAGTCCTGGGTGAAGATCAGCAGGCCGCTGGCGCTGGTCGGCATCGGCAACGGCGTCGTCAACCGTTGCAGATGGCGCTTCAGCGGCCGCACGCCGGAGGCGTCATCGGACGATCGCGTCTCCGGTGTGACCAGCGCGCTGGCCGGGTTCGGGCCAGCGCCCGCGTCGTAGCCGATCGGCTTGTGCAGCACCAGGGTGGCCGGTTCGGTGGCAATCAGTTCGGCACCGGGATCGAGTTCGACGGTTTGCGTGTCGACCATGAACTGCGGCTCTTCCACCACGATGCCGTCGACGCGCACCCAGCCGCCTTCTATGTATTGCTCGGCCTCGCGCCGCGAGCACTGGGTCAGCGCGACGACACGTTTGGCGAGGCGAACCGGTTCGGTCATCGTGGTGCCATGGGGTGAGGAACGACCATTGTATGCGCCACAAGCCGGTGGGAGCCGGTGGCAATCGGCACGAGCGCCCCCAGATCAGGGGCTTCCGTTATGGCGAGAGCGCGACATGATTCCGTTTTCCATCCTTGACCTGGCGCCGGTCACCGCAGGCAGCGATGCCGCACAGGCGTTCCGCAACACGCTGGATCTGGCCCAACTGGGTGAGCGGCTTGGCTACCAGCGCTACTGGCTGGCCGAACACCACAACATGCCCGGCATTGCCAGCGCGGCGACCGCGGTGCTGATCGGCCATGTAGCCGGTGGCACCTCGACCATCCGCGTCGGTGCCGGCGGCATCATGCTGCCGAACCACGCGCCGCTGCAGGTGGCCGAGGCATTCGGCACGCTGGCGTCGCTGTATCCAGGGCGCATCGACCTGGGCCTGGGCCGTGCGCCGGGCACCGACCAGCCCACCACGAAGGCGTTGCGTCGTTACTTCGACAGTGCCGATGCGTTCCCGCACGACGTGGTCGAACTGCTTGGCTATTTCGAGCCAGCCAAACCTGGTCAGCAGGTACGCGCGGTACCCGGTGCCGGCATCGAGGTGCCGGTGTGGCTGCTCGGCTCCAGCCTGTTCAGCGCCACGTTGTCAGCGCAACTGGGCCTACCGTTCGCGTTCGCCTCGCACTTTGCGCCGGATGCGATGGACGAGGCATTGGCGCTGTACCGGCGCGATTTCCGACCGTCGGCACGGCTGCAACAGCCGTACGCCATGCTTGGCATCAACGTGGTCGCCGCCGACAGTGATCCCGAGGCACGACGTTTGTTCACGACCCAGCAGCAGAGTTTCATCAACCTGCGCCGTGGCCGGCCAGGGCTGATCCCGCCGCCGATCGACGATATCGAGTCGTACTGGACGCCGCCGGAAAAATTGATGGTGGAGCGCGCATTGGCCTGTGCCGTGGTCGGCGCTCCGGACACCGTGCAGGACGGTATCGATGCCTTCATCGCCCGGCACCGACCGGATGAACTGCTGATCACCGCCAATGTGTTCGAGCATGCGGCGCGGCGGTATTCATTCGAGATCGCGGCGGCGGTTCGGGATCGGTTGATGGCTGCGAACTGACCGGCGCGGCTTCGAAAGAACGGGCAAGGCCGCCGATCGGCCATAATGGGCGTTATTCCACGAATTGCAGAAGCTCTCCCACGCATGAAAACCCCCAAGGGCCTGCAGGATCTGATCGATGAAGGCGTGATCGACCAGGTGCTGCGACCGCTGAAGAGCGGCAAGGAAGCCTCCGTTTACATCGTCCGCTCGGGCGAGGACATCCGTTGCGCCAAGGTCTACAAGGACATGGCGCAGCGCAGTTTCCAGGCGCGTGTGCAGTACCAGGAAGGGCGCAAGGTGCGCGGCAGCCGGCAGGCGCGCGCGATGGGCAAGGCGACCAAGTTCGGCCGCAAGGAGGCCGAGGCCGCCTGGAAGAATGCCGAGGTCGATGCGCTGTACCAGCTCACCGCCGCCGGCGTGCGAGTGCCAAAGCCGTATGGCTACTTCGGTGGCGTGCTGGTGATGGAGCTGGTTACCGATGCGGACGGTCACTCCGCACCGCGGCTGGGCGAGGTGGAGCTGTCAGCGGAGACGGCGCGCGACTATCACCGTTTCCTGATGCAACAGGTGGCGCGCATGCTTTGCGTCGGCCTGATCCATGGCGATCTGTCCGAATACAACGTCCTGGTGGGGCCGGAAGGTCCGGTGATCATAGATTTGCCGCAGGCGGTCAGCGCCTCCGGCAACAACTCCGCACGTGCCATGTTGCGACGGGACGTTGGCAACATCACGATCAGTCTGTCGCGTTTCGCGCCGGAACTGCTGGACACGTATTACGGCGAGGAAATGTGGGCGCTGTTCGAGCTCGGTGAGCTGCATCCGGACAGCGAACTTACCGGTCATTTCGAATTCGACGAGAGCATTGCCGATGTCGACAGCGTGATGCAGTCGATCATCGACGCGCGGGAAGAGGCGATCATCCGCCAGCAGGGTCGTGAGGCGGCCGCGCAGGAGGATTGATCGCTGTCGCCTGATCTAGCCGGTCAGTCACCGACCTTCAGCAGTTCCACTTCGAACACCAGCGAAGCATTCGGCGGGATATCGTCGCCAGCACCGTTGGCGCCATAGCCGAGCGCAGCCGGAATCAGCAGGATGCGCTTGCCGCCGACATGCATGCCGGCCACGCCCTGGTCCCAGCCGGCGATCACGCTGCCCTGACCAAGCATGAAGGCGAACGGCTCGCCATGATCGAGCGAACTGTCGAACTTCTTGCCGTGCTTGTCCTTGGCGCTGTCGTCGTACAGCCAGCCGGTGTAATGCACAAGCACCTTCATGCCGTCCTTCGCCTCGGCGCCGGTGCCGACCTTCTGGTCGATCACGGTGAGCTTGTCCACACTACCTGTGGCGTGTGCCGGCGGTGCGGCGGTGCAGGCAGCAAGAGCGAAGACGGTGAGCAAGGACAGCAACAAGCGCATGGAATGACTCCAGAAAAGAGGGGGCAGGTTCGGATCGGGATTATCCGGCAAACGGCGACGGCAGGGTGGCCGTCACCTTGTTCGCGATGAAGCCGGGTCAGCTCACTGTTTCGGCGGGTGCCATGCGCCGCAGTGGATCCACGGCAACCGAGTCTGCATCGTTCATCAGCTGCAGCTGGCCGTCCTGGATCAGGCATTGCAGGCGCATGCCACGCTGCAGCAAGGCAACCATCCCGGCAACGGTGGCCGCGGGGATGTCGAGCACGGTGAGGTTCTTGTTGCGCCCTAGCGACGCACCGACCTTGTTCCACCAGATCTCCGCCACGTTGCCGCCGTAGCTGATCACCACCACCTGGCGCGAACGGCCGCAGGCCTTGCGGATGCGCGTCTCGTCCGGCTGGCCGACCTCGATCCACAGCTCGATCTCGTCGGTGTACGCCTTGCGCCACAGCGCCGGCTCGTCCTCGTCGCTGATGCCCTTGCCGAACTCCAGCCGCTCGTCCGCGTACAGCGCAAACGCGAGCAGCCGCACCATCAGGCGCTCCTCGGTTTCCGACGGATGCCGCGCCAGGGTCAGCGCATGGGTGGCGTAGTAATGCCGATCCATGTCGCTGATCTGCAGCTCGACTTTATAGATGGTGGAGTTGAGGGCCATGGGTGTGCCTTGAGACAACAGTCGACCATTCTACGCGGTGAGGTGGCCAACGCCCTCATTTATGGCGAGAAGAGGGTGGGAATTGGTCTCTGTGTGTGTGGGTCAGCCGCGATGCGCTTTGCTCTTGGTTGGTTGATTTGAAGCAGAGCTTTCGTCCTCCTGCGGAGGGCGAGTCACTTTCTCTCGCTTGCCCGAGAGAAAGTAACCAAAGAGAGGAACACCCCGCTTGGCGCTTGCCGGGGCAAGTCCGTGAGCTGGGGCCGGGCTTTTCGACAGGACTCCTGTCCTGACGAAAAGGCATCGGCATCCCTGCCGATGCCCCCGCGGGCCTGTCGTCCCCAGCTCATCGCCGCACAGGGGCCCCGGGTAGAGCAGCGGGCCATCGTGGCCCGCACTCGGTGAAAAGCTGTAAAGCAAAGGCAAGAGCGAAGCGTCGCTTTGCCGTGGCTTTGCTGTTGATTTGGTTCTTCTGAAGAATGCGCGCTGGGAGCGCGCTGCTCTACCCGGGGCCCCTCTGAAGCGGTGGGCGGGTGGAGGAAAAGCCCGTAGGGTGGTTCGCAGGGATGCGAACCAGTTTAGGGATGCGAACCAGTTGGCGTCAGCACAGGATGTGCTGTCGACAAACCCCGTAACCCGACCGCGGACCTTGCGGGCAGGGATGCCCGCAAGGCGCTTAAGCGGGGTGTCGTTTTCTCTTGGGTACTTCTCTTTTACTCCGGGCATCCTGCCCTCCGCCCTTCGGGCCAGCTTCGCTGTTCGCGCACGCTCCTGCGTGCGCGTGGACAAGCAAAAGAGAAGTACCTCGCCCTCCGCAGGAGGACGAAAGCTCTTTGCTTCAAATCAACCAACCAAGAGCAAAGCGCATCGCGGCTGAAGCCATCACCATACGGCAGCACCCACCCAGCGTCCGCAACGGCCAACCCGGCAACGCGCACTAGACTGCCAGCAACCATGGATCCATCCACGCCATCCTTCATCCGCGATACCCACGCCAGCACCGTGCATCTGCCACCAGGCGAATGGCCGACCGTGCTCGATGGCCTGTGCGCGCAGTTCGCCGCCATCAGCCGCGAACAATGGCTGGACCGCATCGCGCGTGGACGGGTCGTGGATGGGCAGGGTGTCGCGATCACGCTGTATACGCCATATCGCGCTGGGCTGCGCATCCACTATTACCGCGAGGTGATGGACGAGCTGCCGATTCCGTTCACCGAAACCGTGCTGCATGCGGATGAGCATCTGGTGGTGGCGGACAAGCCCCATTTCCTGCCAGTGACGCCCGCTGGCGGGTTTGTCGAGCAGACCTTGTTGCGGCGGCTGATTCGCCGGCTGGACAATCCCGAACTGGTGCCCTTGCACCGGATCGACCGGCTTACGGGGGGACTGGTGCTGTTCTCGGCGAACCGCGGCAGCCGGGCCGCCTATCAGGCGCTGTTCCGTGAACGGCGGATCGACAAGCGCTACGAGGCGCTGGCCCCGGCGCTCCACGCCTTGTCGTTTCCGCTGTTGCGTCGCTCGCGCATCGTCGCCGGCGAGCCGTTCTTCCGCATGCAGGAAACCGACGGCGAGCCGAACAGCGAGACGCGGATCGAGCCGATCGAGCGCAGCGGCGAGCATTGGCGCTATGCGCTGCATCCGGTCACCGGCAGGAAGCACCAGCTGCGGGTGCACATGGCAGCGCTGGGCGCACCGATCTTGGGCGATACCCTGTATCCGGTGCTTGCCGAAAAGTCCGCCGACGATCACCAGCACCCCCTGAAGCTGCTGGCGCACAGCCTGGCGTTTGTCGATCCGCTTTCCGGCGAGCCACGCCGATTCGAGAGCGTGCTGACGTTGTGAGGGTCGCGTGCGAACCGGAACGGGTGCGAGCGTTTCCTGTCAAGGGTAACCACGTGCGGCCATTCCACGCTATCTTCCGCAGCAGCATCCAGCCGGGGAGAACCATTCGTGAGTGCACAGCCCATGTCCAGCGTCACGCCGCGCAACGAACTGACCGTACGCGGCGTGATCATCGGCGTCGTGATCACCGTGGTGTTCACCGCGGCCAACGTGTTCTTCGGCCTCAAGGCTGGCCTGACTTTCGCCACGTCGATCCCGGCGGCGGTGATTTCGATGGCCGTGCTGCGCTACTTCAAGGGCGCCACGATGCAGGAGAACAACATCGTGCAGACGGTCGCGTCGGCGGCCGGCACTTTGTCCTCGATCATTTTCGTGCTGCCGGGCCTGATCCTGATCGGCTGGTGGACCGGCTTCAACTACTGGACCTCGTTCGCGATCTGCGCTCTGGGCGGCATCCTCGGTGTGATGTATTCGATTCCGCTGCGCCGCGCGCTGGTAACCAATTCGGACCTGCCGTACCCCGAAGGCGTGGCCTGCGCCGAAGTGCTGAAGGTCGGTGCCGGTGGTGGCGAGGGCATCAGCGCCGAGGCAGCGGCCGAGTCCAATCGCGCCGGTCTGCTCGCCGTGCTGTGGGGCTCGATCGTTTCGGCGGTGTTTGCGGTGGTGGTGGCGACGCGGGTGTTTGCCGGTGACGTGGTGCACTACTTCCGGGTCGGTGGCGACAAGGGTGGCGTGACCGGTTTCGATTTCTTCCTCTCGTTTGCGTTGTTCGGCATCGGTCATCTGGTCGGTTTGTGGGTGGGTATCGCGATGCTGGTCGGTGCCCTGATCGGCTGGGGCTGGGGCGTGCCGCATTTCTCAGCGCTGGTGCCGTTGACCGGCTCGATGGCGGATCTGGCCGGTGCGACATGGAGCCACAAGGTGCGTTTCGTCGGCGCCGGCACCATCGGTGTGGCTGCGATCTGGACCCTGGCCAAGCTGGTCAAGCCGGTGATCACGGGGTTGACCTCCGCCATGGCTGCTTCGCGTGTGCGTGGTGCCGGCAATGCCGCGTCGCTGCCGCGAACCGAGCATGACATCCCGATCGGGCAGGTTGGCCTGATCTCGCTGGTGTGCCTGCTGCCGATCGGCTGGCTGATCGCGAACTTCGCGACGACCGCCGGCAATGGACTGGGCGATCACGTGATGGCACTCGTGGTGGCCGGTCTGATCTTCGTGGTGCTGATGAGCTTCTTCGTGTCCGCGGTATGCGGCTATATGGCGGGCCTGATCGGTTCGTCGAACAGTCCGCTGTCGGGCATCGGCATCATCGTGGTGATCAGCGCGGCGCTGCTGCTGGTGTTCGGCATCCGCTCGACCTTGCCTGCCGGCAGCGAGAACGCGCTGGTGGCATTTGCCCTGTTCATCACCTCGATCGTGTTTGCCGCCGCGGCAATCGCCAACAACAACCTGCAGGATCTCAAGACCGGACAACTGGTCGATGCGACGCCGTCGAAGCAGCAATGGGCGCTGGTGATCGGCGTGATTGCCGGCGCCGCGATCATTCCGCCGATCCTCGACCTGCTCAACCATGCCTACGGTTTTGTCGGTGCGCCGGGTCCGCAGCGCGCCAATGCGCTGCCCGCACCGCAGGCCGGGTTGATCTCGGCGCTGGCGCAGGGCGTGATCAAGAACAACATCGACTGGAGCCTGATCGAGATCGGCGGGGCGATCGGCGTGGTGATGATCATCATCGACGAGGTGCTGCGCCGCACGACCAAGTCCGCGCACCTGTCGCCGCTCGCAGTGGGCCTGGGCATCTATCTGCCGACCCAGAGCACGCTGATGGTCGTGGTCGGCGCGGTCGCCGGCTGGTGGTTCGACCGCCGTGCCGACCGCACGTCGAAGAATCCCGAAGCGACCAAGCAACTTGGTGTGCTGCTCGCCTCCGGCATGATCGTGGGCGAGGGCTTGCTTGGTGTGGTGATCGCCGCCTTTGTCGCGTTTTCCGGCAAGGACTATCCGCTCGACCTGGTCGGTGACACGTTCGCGAGCGGTCCGGCGCTATGGGTCGGCGGCATTGCATTCGCAGTGGTGATGATCCTGCTGTATCGCTGGGTAGGTCGGCTGGCGCAGACGTCAACGAACGCGTAACAGAGTGATGGGATGCTTGGTGGAAGGCGGCCCCGGATGGGCCGTCATTCCGGATGACGCCAGGCGCAGCCATGGCTGCGGCGATCCTTCGAACTGAAATCATTCGATCCGCCGGGTCGCAATAGATTGCCAGTCAGCTTCACTGTGGCAACCTACAAGGTCATTGCAAGGGGTAGTTGTCGCGTGGAGCAGGAAAAGGTCGAGCAGGTTCAAGACGTCGGAGCAGTCCTGACGCCGCCGAGCCAGCGCACGGTATGGCTGCGCCGGATGGCCGGACCGCTGCTGTCGGTGGGCATGCTGTGCCTGGCGCTCTGGGCGCTGCACCTGCTGTCTCGCGAAGTGGACTATCACCAGATCCGCCGTTACGTGCAGAGCATTTCGCGCAGCCGGCTGCTGCTGGCGGCGCTGTTCACCCTGCTGGGTTATGCCGTGATGACGCTGTATGACCACTATGCGCTGGCCTCGATCGGGCGGCGCCTGTCGTGGCGCCGGGTCACCCTGATCTCCTTCATCAGTTACGCCTTCAGCAATGCGGTGGGCATGTCGCTGCTGGTGTCCGGTTCGATCCGTTATCGCTTCTATGTGCAGAACGGCCTGTCCACCGGCGAGGTGGCCAGGGTGGTGCTGTTCTGTACCACCAGTTTCTGGCTGGGCCTGCTGGCACTGACCGGCGTGACCCTGCTGCTGGTGCCCTTGCCGCCGGGCATGCCGATGGCGGCGTTCAGCCGGCCGCTGGGCATCCTGCTGACCCTGATTCCATTGCTGTGGCTGGCCGGCGGCTGGATACGTCGCCGGCCGCTGCGCTTGTGGCGCCTGCGCATCAGCCTGCCGTCACCGGCCACGGCCTTGCGGCAGATCCTGGTAGGAGCGCTGGACTGGGGGCTGGCCGCCGCGGTGCTCTACATCCTGATGCCGGATGAGTTGAACAATGGCTTCGGGCATTTCCTGGCGATCTTCGTGATTGCGCAGATCATCGGCCTGATCAGCCATGTACCTGGCGGACTCGGCGTGTTCGAGGCAGTCATGCTGGCCGGCTTCGGTGCCACCGGCAACGAGGCGCTGGCTGCACCGATCCTCGGTGCGTTGGCGGCATTCCGTGTCATCTACTACCTGTTGCCGTTGTGCACGGCCACCGTGCTGGTGCTGCAACGTGAAGCGCGTGGCCTGCGCGAGAAATCCCTGCTGGCGCCGTGGTTCACTGGCCTGCTGCCGTCGTTCTTTGCGGGACTGACCCTGGTGTCGGGTACGGTGCTGCTGTTTTCCGGTGCAACCCGTGCACTGCCGCTGCGCATGGCGGTACTTAGCGCGGTGTTGCCGCTGTCGGTACTGGAGGTATCGCACCTGCTGGCCAGCGTGATCGGCATGCTGCTGCTGATTCTTGCCCGTGGCCTGCAGCGCCGGCTGGATGCGGCCTATTGGCTGACCCTGGTGCTGTTGCTGGCCGGTGCGGTGTTCTCCTTGCTGAAAGGCATCGACTACGAAGAGGCGACCCTGCTGACCCTGCTGGCGATGGCGCTGGCGCCCGCGCACCGGCTGTTCTACCGGCGTGCCTCGCTGTTCACGACCAGTTTCTCGGTCGGCTGGATCGCGGCGATCGTGGCGATCCTCGGCTGTGCCGCGTGGCTGGTGGTGTTCAGCTACAAGCATGTCGAATACAGCAGCGACCTGTGGTGGGAATTCAGCCTCCACCAGGGTGGCGCACCCCGTGCACTCCGAGCGCTGGTTGCTGCGGCTGCAGCAGGCATGTTGTTCGCGCTTGCCAGTCTGATCCGTCCACACCAGCTGGAGCATGAGCCACCGAGCGAAGAAGAGCTGGCGCAGGCGTTGCCGCTGATCAAGCAATGCTCCACCGCACAGGCGCATCTGGCGCTGATGGGCGACAAGACCTTGTTGTTTGGCCAGGACCACAAGGCCTTTGTCATGTTCGATACGGAAGGGCGCAGCTGGGTGGCGATGGGTGACCCGGTAGGCACCGACGAGGATGCACGGCGTGAACTCGTGTGGACCTTCCTCGAACAGTGCGAACGCGCCGGCGGCTGGCCGGTGTTCTACCAGGTGAACCCGGCCGACCTGGACCTGTATCTGGAAGTGGGCCTGAACCTGCTGAAGATTGGCGAGGAGGCGCGCGTACGGCTGGACAGCTTCAACCTCGACGGCAAGTCCAAGAAAGTATTGCGCAACACGGTAAACAAGCTGACCCGCGACGGCCTGCGGCTGGAGATCGTGCCAGCGGAGGAGGTGGCACCGTTGCTGCCACGGCTGAAGGAAATCTCCGATGCATGGATGCGCGACAAGAATGTACGCGAGAAGCGCTTTTCGCTTGGCGCCTTCGATCCGCGTTATCTGGTGCGTACGCCGATGGCCGTGGTGTGGCAGGGTGACCGACTGGTGGCGTTCGCCAACCTGTTCCTCAATGAAACGAAGCAGGAGGCCTCGGTCGACCTGATGAGGCATATACCCGATGGGCCGGTCGGAATCATGGATTATCTGTTTGTCGAGTTGATGCAATGGGCACGTGGCGAGGGCTATCACTGGTTCAATCTCGGCATGGCTCCGCTGGCCGGTCTGCACAACCGACGGCAGGCACCGTTGTGGAACCGCTTCGGCGCGCTGGTGTTCGGCCGCGGCGAGCGTTTCTACAACTTCCGCGGGCTGCAGCGTTACAAGGACAAGTTCGATCCGGAATGGGAACCGCGCTACATGGCGGTGCCTGGTGGCATTGCCTTGCCGATGATCCTGACCAATGTGGCCAGCCTGATCTCCGGTGGACTTTCAGGTGTGGTGCGTCGATGAAGCGTAGAAGTGGGATTGTCCTGGCGGCGACCAGTGCATGTCTGTTGGGCATCGTGCTGGTCTGGAGCCCGTGGTCGCGGATCAGTCTGGAGGATGCCACTGTAGTGCTGCCCGTCAGCTCCATCAGCTTGGCTCCACCGACCGGCAAGGGCGATGTCATGGCGATCATCTATTCCGGCGACGGCGGCTGGGCCGACCTCGATCGGCGCCTGGGCATCGCCTTCATCGATCGCGGCATTCCGGTGCTCGGCGTCAACACCTTCAAGTACTACTGGCGCGAGCGCACGCCGGAAGAGTCGGCGCAGCAGCTCGATGCACTGATGACGAAATATGCCGGCGTGTGGGGCAAGCGGCGGATCTGGCTGGTGGGGTTCTCGTTCGGCGCGGATGTGCTGCCGACCGTCATGGACAAGCTCAGCCCGGTCAACCGTGCGCGGATCACCCAGCTGGTGCTGCTGTCGCCCAGCCGGGATACGACCTTCGAGATCGAGCTCGAGGGTTACATGATCAAGCAGGGTTGGTTCAAGGAACACGTCAAGACGCTGCTGCAGCACATCAATCCGATCCGGCATTACGACACCATGCCGCCGCTGCAGGCCCTGCGGAACCAGCCGCCGACGGTGTGCTACTACGGCCTGGACGACAGCGACGACAGCATCTGCAGCGAGCCGGGCCTGCCGGCCTGGGTCAAGGTTCATGCCAAGAAGGGCGACCACCATTTTGACGGTGGCTACCAGCCGCTGGCCGCGCAGATGCTGCAGGAACTGCCGGCTGCCGCCTCGTCGGCCGATGGCGCACACTGAATCTCGGATACCCAACGCAGACCTGCTGGCGCACTATGAGCGATCACGGCCGGGCGCGGTGTCTGGTCGCCACGTCAGCGAGGAGACTTCCATGTTGGATTGGCTGGGTTACCGCAAGGAACTGATCGGGCGTATCGGCGAAATCGGCAAGCTGAGCCCGGATACGCTGAAGGGTTACCAGACCTTGTCCGGCGCCGGCGAGAAGACCGGCCACCTCGATGCCAAGACGCGCGAGCTGATCTCGCTGGCGGTGGCCGTCACCACCCGCTGCGATGGTTGCATCACCGTGCATACCGGTGAGGCGTTGAAGCACGGCGCCACCCGTGAGGAAATCGCCGAGGCACTCGGTGTGGCCGTGGCGATGAATGCCGGCGCCGCAATGGTGTATTCGGCGCGGGTCCTGGATGCGGTCAACGCGCACGGCAGCAGCTGAGTTTGCAAGGCAGGCGATGGCGGATGCTGTCGCCTGCAGATGAGCAGGGCTGCAGCCACGTACAATGCCTCTCCGTTTCACGGTTGAAGACATGACGTGACTGCTGCCGGTTTTTCCGCGGCCGCGCCGGATGCGGCGCTGGCGGCCCTGTTTGTCCCTTTCGAATCCCCGGAGCTGCAGTTGCCGGCGGATGGCCGCGTGCTGTTCCTGCGTGCGCGTGCCGGCGTGCGTCTGCGCGAGATGGCGCAGCCCGGCTGGCTGTGCGAGCAGAGCTTCATGCCGTTTGCCGACGAGCTGGGCCGCAACGGCCTGCGTGTGGGCGAGCCGGAGGTCGGTGAATGGTTTCCGCTGGTACTGGTATTGCCGCCACGGCAGCGCGACGAGGCGCGCGCGTTGTTCGCCCGCGCGCTGCGCCACGTTGCGCCGGGTGGCATCGTGCTGGCGTCGATGCCGAATACCGAAGGTGCCAAGTCGGGCGAGGCGGATCTCGCGAAGCTGACCGGCACCGTCCAGCATCTTTCCAAGCACAAATGCCGGGTGTTCTGGAGCACGCCGAACACGGCCGGGATCGACCATGCCTTGCTGGCCGAGTGGCTGGCGCTGGATGCGCCACGCGCGATCGTCGATGGCTACGTCAGCCGTCCCGGCCTGTTTGCATGGGATCGCATCGACCGTGCCTCGGCGTTGCTGGCCGCACATCTGCCGGGTGACCTGCATGGCCGCGTGGCAGATCTCGGTGCCGGTTACGGCTATCTAGCCAGCCAGGTCATCGCACGTTGCCCACAGGTCAACGCGATCGACCTGTACGAAGCCGAGGCACGCGCACTGGAGCCGGCGCGGATCAATCTGGCCAGGACGCAGCGTGAATGCGGCCGCGAACTGGTGGTGTCGGTGCAGTGGAGCGATGTCACCCGTGGCCTGCCGCAACGCTACGATGCGATCGTCAGCAACCCGCCGTTCCACCAGGGACGCGCCGATCTGCCGGAACTGGGGCAGGCATTCATCATCAGCGCGGCCGAGGCGTTGCAGCCGGCAGGGCGTTTGTTCATCGTGGCAAATCGGCATCTGCCGTATGAGGCGGTGCTGGCATCGCGTTTCAGTGAAGTGCGCACGGTGGTCGTGCAGGAAGGCTTCAAGGTGATCGAGGCAAGTGGAGTACGTGGATGAAACAGGTCAAGCCATGAAATTAGTCAAACTTATTGCGAACCTGGGCTATGGCAGCCGCAAGGATGTGACGCAGCTGTTCCGCTCCGGCCGCATCACCGATGCGGATGGCGAGGTGCTGTACGCCGACGATGTGGTGGCGCATGAGCACATCCGCGTCGACGACGAGCCGCTCGATCCGCCGCCAGGACTGGTGCTGATGCTGAACAAGCCGCTCGGCGTCACCTGTTCGCGCAAGGATCCTGGCCGGGTGGTGTATGACCTCTTGCCACCAAGGTACAACGTGCGCACGCCAGCCATGTCCAGCGTGGGCCGGCTCGATCGTGATACGTCAGGTCTGCTGCTGTTCACCGACGACGGCGCGCTGCTGCACCGGATCATCTCGCCGAAGGGGCAGGTGACCAAGGTGTACGAGGCCACGCTGGCGCAGGATCTGCGCGGTGACGAGGGCGCGTTGTTCGCCAGTGGCACGCTGTTGCTGGAAACCGAGAAGGAGCCGCTGGCGCCGGCCCTGCTGGACGTATTGGGTCCGCGGCATGCGCGACTCACGGTCACCGAGGGTCGGTACCATCAGGTACGCAGGATGTTTGCCGCCGCCGGCAATCACGTCGAGACGTTGCAGCGCATCTCGGTCGGCGGACTCACGTTGGGCGAGTTGCCTCTGGGTGAGTGGCGTGCGCTCGATGCGGATGAAGTCGCGCTGATTTTCAGCAACGCATCCTGAAACCGGATTGCCGGGTTACAGCATGTGCACCGCGGTGGGAATGGCGTCACCAAACCATTTGTGCCGTTCGTCGCGGCAACTCGGGCTACCCATCGCGTACTTGCGGCAGATGACCGGGCGATCCGCGTAGATCGTGCAGCCTGAAGTGTTCGGGTTGACCGCGGCGCACCAGCCGTCCTCACCCTTGGCCAGGGTTTCCAGGCCGTGCTCGTCTCGATGAATCAGCCACGTCGGCACGCGATCTTCGGGCATCAGCACCACGGTGAGGCGACAGCAGACCGCTTCGCAGGTCGTGCACTGCACGCTCGGGTCGACGCTTTCAGCGTAGGGATCGGGGAGATTGTTCACTCGTCAGCATGACAGTTTCGCCCGGTGCGAATGTGAACTGCACGTTGCGCCTGGGCGCGTTCAGCCCTTCGTTTCGCGCCACAACGCCTGCCAGCCATCGATGCCGAGCTTTTGCAGTGTCTCGATATTGCGCCGGTAGATGCTGTCGGTATCGCTCATCGCATCCATTGCACGCTCGATGCTCGATTCGCGCAACAGATGCAGCGTGGGGTAGGGCGAGCGGTTGCTGAAGTTCTCGATGTCGTCTTTCGCGCTGTCGGCAAACTGGTAGTCGGGATGGAAGCTGGCCACCTGCCATTCGCCTTCCAGCCCCAGCGTCTGCACCGCCGCATCGGCCACGTCGAGGAAGTCGTTGTAGTCGAGAAAATCCGTCAGCACGAACGGATGGACAAGCAGGCCGGTTTCGCATTCGTCCGGTGTCAGCGCGTTGAGCGATTGCAGTTCGCCGCACAGGTCGTCGAGCAATGCATCGGTATCGCGCGCGTGGCTTACCCGCATGCGCAGCTTGCCCTGCACGTGCGGCGCGCGGGCGAACGGGCACAGGTTGAGGCCGATCACCGCACGTTCCAGCCAACGCGTGGTGGCGGCAAGGTAGGGCATGTCCTCGGGCAATGCGTCGGCGTTGAGGCTGCTGGATGGCGTTGTGTCGGTCATGCGGTTCTCGGTTTATCTTGCGGTGGCGACTATAACGCCATGCGGTTTCATGGAGTCTCGAAAAGCCGTTCTTCAGCTCGTCATTCCTGCGAAGGCAGGAATCCGGCGCCCTTGCTCTTCAAGGACTTGAGGTCACTAGATCCCTGCCTTCGCAGGGATGACGAGTTATGGGGCAGGCCACTCGGGATGCCCTGTGCGGCTCTTGCATGTTCCGACTGCCGCCCGGATATAGACTCGTCTCTTCATGGCTTCTTGCTGCCCATGTTCAAGCCTTGCTTCGACAACGCATTCATCCGCGATCTGACCGGTGATCCGGAGCATGGCACGCGGCTGCGTCAGGTCGAGGGTGCGCTGTATTCGCGGGTTGATCCAACGCCGGTCGCCGCCCCGCAGTTGCTGGCACATTCGGCCGAGATGGCGGCCACGCTGGGCTTCAGCGAAGCCGAAGTCGCCACGCCGGAGTTCGCGCAACTGTTCGGCGGCAATGCCTTGCTCGACGGCATGCAGCCTTACGCGGCGAATTACGGCGGTCATCAGTTCGGTCAGTGGGCCGGACAGCTTGGCGACGGCCGCGCGATTTCATTGGGCGAGACGATCAACGCCGCTGGCGAGCGTTGGGAACTGCAGCTGAAAGGCGCCGGACTGACACCGTATTCGCGGGGTGCGGATGGCCGTGCGGTGCTGCGTTCGTCGGTGCGTGAATTCCTGTGCAGCGAGGCTATGCATCACCTCGGTGTGCCGACTACACGCGCATTGAGTCTGGTGGATACCGGTGAACCGGTACTGCGCGACATGTTCTACGACGGCAACGCTGCACCGGAGCGCGGCGCAGTTGTCTGCCGCGTGGCACCTTCGTTCATCCGCTTCGGCAATTTCGAGTTGCCTGCCTCACGCGGTGACACGGCGCTGTTGCAGCAGCTGGTCGACTTCACCATCCGTCGCGATTTCCCGGAACTGCAGGGCCATGGCGAAGCACTGTATGCGGAATGGTTTGCGCAGGTATGCGAGCGCACTGCGCGGATGATCGCGCACTGGATGCGCGTCGGTTTCGTGCATGGCGTGATGAATACCGACAACATGTCGATCCTCGGCCTCACCATCGACTATGGCCCCTACGGCTGGGTCGACAATTACGATCCGGAGTGGACACCGAACACCACCGACGCGCAACGTCGCCGTTACCGTTTTGGCCAGCAGCCGAATGTGGCGTGGTGGAATCTGAGCCGTCTGGCCGGTGCCCTGGCCCCGTTGTTCGCCGGCGTCGAGCCGTTGCAGGCCGGGCTGGATCGATATGCGGCGACCTATGCAGCCGAAGACCGCGCGAATATCGCCGCCAAACTGGGTCTGGCCGAATGCCGCGATGACGACGTGGTACTGATGCAGTCGCTGCAATCGCTGATGCAGCAGGCCGAGATCGACATGACGCTGTGGTTCCTTGCGCTGGTCGACGTCGATGGTCAGGCACCGACACTTGAACCGTTCAACGATGCGTTTTACGACGAGGCGAAACGACGCGAAGCGGAGCCAGTACTCAAAGACTGGCTGCTGCGTTATGCCGCACGGCTTGCCGAGGATCCGCTGTCAGCTTCGCAACGCCGCGAAAAGATGCATGCGGCGAATCCACGCTACGTGCTGCGCAATTATCTTGCCCAGCAGGCGATCGACCGGGCCGAGCAGGGCGATCCCGGCGGCATCGCCGAACTGCTCGACGTGATGCGCCATCCCTATGACGACCAGCCAGGCCGCGAGGCATACGCGCAGAAACGCCCGGACTGGGCCCGACACAAGGCCGGTTGCTCGATGCTGTCGTGCAGTTCGTGAGCGAAAAGTGGTGCCCTCGAGACGATTCGAACGTCCGACCTGTCCCTTAGGAGGGGACCGCTCTATCCAACTGAGCTACGAGGGCAGCGGCGGGATTTTCGCATGGATCACAAGTAGGCGCGATTGTGCTGCTCCTCCCCCTGCACGCAGGGGGAGGCTGGGAGGGGGTTGTCTGGGCTTGCCAATGAGCAAAATCAAGAGCGACCCCACCCCAACCCTTCCCTGCAAGCAGGGGAGGGAGCCATTCCCGTCGCCTGCTAGAATGGGCAATTTCCCGCCTTCAATTCACGGTGCCGGCAGGCGCCACACCAGTTCAGGAGACATCCATGTCCCACGCAATCCTCAGCGCACTTGGCCTCCACGGCGAGCAATCCGGTACGTACCTCGGCCAGGGCGAGTGGTCGAAGACCACCGACGCCGGCGCGCTGCAGCCGGTGAACCCGGCCACCGGCGAAGTGCTGGGGACCGTGCATGCGTCCAGCGCCGCCGACTATGAAGTGATCGTCAAGCGCGCGCAGGCCGCGTTCAAGGTATGGCGCACGACGCCCGCACCGGCACGCGGTGAAGCTGTGCGCCTGTGTGGCGAAGCGCTGCGCAAGCACAAGGACGCGCTGGGTTCGCTGGTCGCGCTGGAGATGGGCAAGATCAAGCCCGAAGGTGACGGCGAAGTGCAGGAGATGATCGACATCGCCGACTTCGCGGTGGGCCAGAGCCGCATGATGTACGGCGCCACCATGCACTCGGAGCGCCCGGGCCATCGCATGTACGACCAATACCATCCGCTCGGCCTGGTCGGCATCATCAGCGCGTTCAACTTCCCGGTCGCGGTATGGGCATGGAATGCCATGCTGGCCACCATCGCCGGCGACATCTGCATCTGGAAGCCGTCGCCGAAGACGCCGCTGTCGGCGATCGCCACGATCAGGATCTGCAATGAAGCGCTGAAGGCTGGTGGCTTCCCCGATCTGTTCTTCCTGTTCAACGATGCCGGCACCGAGCTGTCGCAGGCGTTCGTCGACGACAAGCGCATCCCGCTGATCAGTTTCACCGGTTCGACCAAGGTGGGCCGCATGGTCGGCGAGCGCGTGGCGCAGCGCATGGGCCGCTCGCTGCTGGAGCTGGGCGGCAACAACGCGATCATCCTCGATGAAAGCGCTGACTTGAAGCTGGCGATTCCCGGCATCGTGTTCGGCGCCGTCGGCACCGCCGGCCAGCGCTGCACCACCACGCGCCGCCTGTTCGTGCACGAGTCGATCTACAAGAACGTGCTGGAGACCCTGGTCAAGGCGTACAAGCAGGTCGAAGGCAAGATCGGCGATCCGAACCTGTCGACCACGCTGATGGGTCCGCTCAACAGCCAGGAAGCCGTGCAGGGCTACCTCGCCGCGGTCGAAAAGGCCAAGGCTGCTGGCGGCACGATCGCCACCGGTGGTGCGGCGCTGACCGATCGCAAGGGCAACTTCGTGCTGCCGACGATCGTCACCGGTATCGCCAATTCGCATGAAGTCGTGCAGACCGAAACGTTCGCGCCGATCCTCTACGTGATGCCGTTCAAGACGCTGGACGAGGCGATCGACCTGCAGAACGACGTGCCGCAGGGCCTGTCTTCGTCGATCTTCACCAACAACCTGCGTTCGGGCGAGCAGTTCCTGTCGGCGGCCGGTTCGGATTGCGGCATCGCCAACGTCAACATCGGCACCTCGGGTGCGGAAATCGGCGGTGCGTTCGGTGGCGAGAAGGAAACCGGCGGCGGCCGCGAGTCCGGTTCCGATGCATGGAAGGTCTACATGCGCCGCCAGACCAACACGATCAACTATTCGGACGCATTGCCGCTGGCCCAGGGCATCAAGTTCGATCTGTAAGTGATGTGATCCCGGTCACGGGCAGTTCGCTGTCCGTGACCGTCAGCCATACGTGTCGGCACCCTCCGTCATCCACAGCGAGTGCAGCAGCGATGAGTTATCAACCTGCGTACCAGCCGGTTTCACGCACCAGTTCACTGGCGGTCGTGAGCCTGGTGTTTGGCATCCTCAGCTGGTGTCTGGTGCCGTTTATCGGCGCGATCGTGGCGATCGTCTGTGGCCATCTGGCGCGCGGCGAGATCCGTCGCGCACCAGATGGCAGCGGCATCGAGGGTGATGGCATGGCGATCGCCGGGTTGGTGCTCGGCTATGTGCATCTGGCCTTCTGGGTGCTCGTGCTGCTGGTGGTGCTTGGCGTGCTGTTCCTGGGCGCCGGCCTGCACTGGCATTGATCGGCATGGTCATGCCGACGCCGTTTGATTTTCGCGACTGGCGTGTTGTCGTGGCGGGTGGCAGCCGTGGCATCGGCCGCAGCATCGCGCTGGCGTTTGCGCAGGCCGGCGCCGCGGTGTCGATCTGCGCGCGTGGCGAAGCTGCGCTGGAGGAAACCCGGCAGGCGATCGCCGGCCACGATGTGGTCGCCCATGCGCAGTCATGTGATCTGGCCGATGCGGAGGCCATCGAAAGCTATGTCGCGAGTGCTGCCAGCGCACTCGGCGGCATCGACGTACTGGTCAACAACGCCAGCGGTTACGGTTTCGGCGACAACGATGAAGCGTGGCTGGCCGACTTCAATGTCGACCTGATGGCGGCCGTGCGTGCCTCGCGGGCGGCGCAGCCGCATCTGGCCAAGTCGGCGCACGCCTGCATCCTGCACACCAGCTCGATCGCGGCATTGCGCCCGCGTCCGGCTGGCCCTTCCTACGCGGCGATGAAGGCCGCGCTGAGCCACTACACCATGTCGCAGGCGCTGGCACTTGCCGCACAGCGCATCCGGGTCAATGCCATTGCACCGGGCTCGATCGAATTTCCCGATGGCATGTGGGACCGCTGCAGGCATGAAGATCCGGCGCGCTATGCCGCCGTCTTGGCGAAGATCCCGTTCGGCCGTTACGGCACGCCGGAGGAAGTCGCTCATGCGGCACTGTTCCTCGCTTCGCCATGGGCCGGCTGGATCACCGGTCAGACCCTGGTCGTCGATGGCGGCCAGATGCTCAATGGCTGAGCGCACCGAAGTCGATGACATGAGCGATCTGCACTCCACCGCGCGTTTCAGTGATCGTGTCGATGATTACGTGCGTTACCGGCCAGACTATCCGTCAGCCCTGCTTGGATGGCTGCAGCACGCGCAGGGTGTTGATGCCAGCTGGCGGGTGGCTGATATCGGTGCCGGCACCGGCATCTCGTCGAAGTTGTTTCTCGATGCCGGTCATCGCGTCACGGCGGTTGAGCCAAACGCACCGATGCGTGCTGCCGCGGAACACTGGCTGCAGGCATACGAAGGTTTCGATGCCGTCGATGGCCGCGCTGACGCCAGCGGCCTTCCCGATGTCAGCGTGGATCTGGTCACGGTGGCACAGGCATTCCACTGGTTCGACGAGGAAGCGGCGCGACGCGAGTTCGCACGCATCTTGCGTCCCGGTGGACTGGCCGCGATCTGGTGGAATTCGCGCCGCCTGAGCGGCACGCGTTTCCTCGAAGGCTACGAGGCCTTGCTGCAGACCTGGGGCACCGACTACACCAGCGTGGCCGAGCGCTATGCCGACGATGCGAGCATGCGTGCCTGGTTTGGCGCAGGCTATCGCGGCAGCGCCAGTTTCGAGCATGGCCAGCGGCTGGATTTCGAGGCGCTGCGGGGCAGGTTGATGTCTTCGTCCTATGCGCCGCAGGTTGGTCACCCCAAGCATGTGCCGATGCTGCACGCGCTGCGCGAACTGTTCGACGCCTGTGCCGAGCACGGCACGGTAAGCTTCGATTACGACACCCGCATCTTTGCCGGACATCTGGCCTGACCATGTACGACTACCTGCGCCCGCTGCTGTTCAAGCTCGATCCCGAGACTGCGCATCACCTCACCCTGTACGGGCTGGGCGTGGCCCAGCGCAGCAACTTCAGCCATTGGATAGCCAGGCCGCCGGCAGATCTGCCGACCACGGTGTTCGGCATCACGTTTCCGAATCCGGTGGGTCTGGCCGCGGGCCTTGACAAGAATGCCGAGCATCTCGACGCGCTCGACGCGCTCGGCTTCGGCTTCATCGAGGTGGGCACGGTGACGCCGCTGCCGCAGCCAGGCAACGACAAACCGCGCATGTTCCGGCTGCCACAGCACGAGGCAGTCATCAACCGGCTCGGCTTCAACAACGGCGGCGTCGATGCGCTGGTGCGCAATGTGCTGCGGTCCAGCTACCACGGTGTACTGGGCATCAACATCGGCAAGAACAAGGACACGCCGAACGAGAAGGCGGTCAACGATTACCTGACCTGCCTCACTCGCGTCTACGAGCACGCCAGCTACATCACGGTGAATATTTCCTCGCCGAATACCCAGGGCCTGCGCGACCTGCAGGAAGAGGCCACGCTGCGCCGCTTCATCTCGGTCCTGCGCGAGGCACAGGAGCGGCTCGGCTCGCAGCACGAGCAGCGCAAGCCGATGCTGCTGAAGATCGCGCCGGATCTGACCGAGGCGGAACTCGACGCGATCGCCGAGGTGCTGTTGCGTACTGGCATCGATGGCGTGATCTGCAGCAACACCACGATCGACCATGCAGCGGTGGCCGACGATCCGCACGGTGGTGAAACCGGCGGGCTGTCCGGCAAGCCGCTGTTCGAGCGTTCCACGGCGGTGCTGGCCGGCATGCACCAGCGCTTGCAGGGGCGTATCCCGCTGATCGGCGTAGGCGGCATCCTCGACGGCAGCGATGCGGCCGAGAAGCTCGACGCCGGTGCGTCGCTGGTGCAGGTCTACTCGGGGCTGATCTATCGCGGGCCGCAGCTGGTCGCCGAATGCGTCAACGAGATCCGCCGCCAGCGCGAGGCTGCCAATGCCGGTTGAACAGGTCGACATGGGCGGCTACACGCTCATCGAAAATGCCTCGCTGGCCAACCGCAACACGCTGCGCGTGGCCGCGCGGGCGAAGTTGCTGGCGGAGATTCGCGACGCCAGCAAACTGCCCGAACTGCTCGACTTCCCGGCCGTGCGCAACGGACGTCTGCTGGTACTGGGCGAAGGCAGCAATGTGCTGTTCACCGGCGATTTCGACGGCACCGTGCTGGTGATGGCAACCAGAGGCGTGCAAGTGGAAAGCGATGGTGACAGTGCACGCATCGCCGTGGCCGCCGGCGAACGCTGGGACGACTTCGTGCGCTGGACGCTGGGTCAGGGTTATGCCGGCCTGGAAAACCTGATCCTGATTCCAGGCACTGTCGGCGCCGCGCCGATCCAGAACATCGGTGCCTACGGCTGTGAAGTGGCCGAGTTCATCGAAAGTGTGGAAGCGTGGGACATCCGCGAGCGCCGCGTGGTGACGCTCGATCACGCCGCCTGCGCATTCGCCTACCGCGACTCGCTGTTCAAGCACGAGCCTGGCCGTTACATCGTCACTGCCGTGCGCTTCGTGCTGCCGCGCAGCCGTCCGCTGCGCACCGACTACGCCGGCATCAACGAACAACTGGCACGGATGGGTGTGGACAAGCCCGCGCCGTTCCACGTTGCCGAAGCGGTGGTGCATCTGCGCACCAGCAAGCTGCCAGACCCGTCGGTCCTTGGTAACGCTGGCAGCTTCTTCAAGAACCCGATCATCGACGCCGCGCTGGCTGATGCGCTCAAGCGCGAGCATCCCGGGCTGGCCGTTTGGCCGCAGCCGGATGGCCGTTGCAAAGTATCCGCGGCCTGGATGATCGAGGCTGCCGGTTTCAAGGGTGTTCGTGAAGGTGATGCCGGCATTTCCAACCGGCATGCGCTGGTACTGGTCAATCATGGGAAGGCGACGGGGCCGCAATTGTGGGCGCTGGCGCAGCGGGTGATGCACGGAGTGCGCGAGAAATTCGGCGTTGCGTTGGAGCCGGAGCCGGTGGTGATCGGTACGCGCTGAGTTTTTCTGTGGGGCTGGCTTCAACCGCGATGCTCTTGCGCGTTTTTGTTGATTAAGTGCAGAGCTTTCGTTCGCCTGCGGCGACCGAGTCACTTTTCTCTTGCGTGGCCAAGAGAAAAGTAACCAAAAGAGAAGGCCACCCCGCTTGGCGCTTGCCGGGCATCCTTGCCCGGCAAGTCCGTGAGCTGGGATCGGGCTTTTCGACAGGACTCCTGTCCTGGCGAAAAGGAATCGGCATCCCTGCCGATTCCCCCTGCGGGGCCTGTCGACCCCAGCTCACCGCCGCACAGGGGCCCCGGGTAGAGCAGCGGGCCATCGTGGCCCGCACTCGGTGAAAAACTTAGAAGCTCAAAAGCGAGGGCAAGAGCGAAGAGTCGCACTGCGGCTGCTTCGCTGTTGTCTTGGCTGTTGCTCCGGCTCTTCTGAAAAGTACGCGCAGGATGCGCGTTGCTTTACCTGGGGCTCCTCTGAAGCGGCGGCCGGGTGGAGGGAAAGCCCGAAGGGTGGTTCGCAGGGATGCGAACCAGTTTGTCGTCAGGGCAGGACGCCCTGTCGACAAACCCCGTAACCCGACCGCGGACCTTGCGGGCAGGGATGCCCGCAACGCGCGTAAGCGGGGTGTCGTTTTCTCTTGGGTACTTCTCTTTTACTCCGGGCATCCTGCCCTCCGCCCTTCGGGCCAGCTTCGCTGTTCGCGCACGCTCCTGCGTGCGCGTGGACTAGCAAAAGAGAAGTGCCTCGCCCTCCGAAGGAGGGTGAAAGCTCTGCTTTCAATCAACAAAATCGAGCAAGAGCATCGCGCCTGAAGCCGCTCCAACAAAGGACAAAGGAGCTACGCGTGAGCCCGCTTCTCGATATTCGGCAAAAACACCGTAATCAATCCCATCAACGGCAGATACGCACACAGCCGGTAGACGTACTCGATGCCATGTGCGTCGGCCACGCCACCGAGCACGGCGGCACCGATGCCGCCCATGCCGAAGGCGAAGCCGAAGAACAGCCCGGAGATCATGCCGACCCGGCCTGGGATCAGCTCCTGCGCGTAGACCAGGATCGCCGAGAACGCCGAGGCCAGGATCAGGCCGATGATCACCGTCAGCACGCCGGTCCACATCAGGTTCGCGTGCGGCAGCAGCAGGGTGAACGGCGCCACGCCGAGGATCGACACCCAGATCACCCACTTGCGCCCGATGCGGTCGCCGATCGGGCCACCGATCAGCGAACCGGCCGCTACCGCGAACAGGAACACGAACAAGTGCACCTGCGCGCTCTGCACCGACACGCCGAACTTGTGGATCAGATAGAACGTGTAATAGCTGCTGAGGCTGGCCAGGTAGAAATACTTGGAGAAGATCAGCAGGCCGAGGATCGCCAGCGCGCCGATGACCTGGTTGCGCGACAGCGCCACCACCGTCAGATGCCGCGCGGCCGACTTGCTGCGTGCAACGTGATGCTGTCCATACCAGCGGCCAACCTGCAGCAACACCATGATCGCCAGCAACGCCGCCAGCGAGAACCACGCCACGCTGCCGCGCCCATGCGGCACGATGATCCATGCGGCCAGCAGCGGTCCCAGCGATGCGCCCGTGTTGCCGCCGACCTGGAACAGCGATTGCGCCAGACCATGCCGCCCACCGGAAGCCATCCGCGCCACCCGCGAGGATTCCGGGTGGAACACCGATGAGCCGGTGCCGACCAGTGCAGCGGCCAGCAGCAGGATCGGGAAGTTCGGTGCCACCGCCAGCAGCAACAGGCCGCACAGGGTGAAGCCCATGCCCACCGGCAGCGAGTACGGCATCGGCCGGCGGTCGGTGACCATGCCGACCAGCGGCTGCAGCATCGAGGCAGTCAGCTGGTAGGTCAGGGTGATCAGACCGACCTGGGCGAAGCTCAGGTGGAAATCGCTTTTCAGGATCGGATAGATCGCCAGGATCAGCGACTGGATCATGTCGTTGAGCATGTGCGCGAAGCTGATCGCGCCCAGCACGCCGAATGCCGTGCCTTCGGCATGGTGCGCAGGTGCCAGCGGCTGGGTCGTCGGCTGAGCCGGCAGGTTCGCCTCGTCGACGCGGATATCCATGGAACACTCTCGGGGATGAGGGAGGGGTGGCACGCATTGCATCGCCAGCAACGCCATTTTAAAGTGGCGCCCATCGGCCCGCATGCATCATTGGGTCAAGTTCTATCGAATTCGGGCCAAACCAGTGCGCCATGCGTAATACACGGGTCACTCATTACGAAGACACCCCGCGCGATGTCGTGATTACCGGCAACGACTATCCGCCGCATTACGTCTTGCCGCGCCACGCCCACAAGCGCGGCCAGCTGCTGTACGCCGCCACCGGCGTGGTCACCGTGATTACCGACGAAGGCAGCTGGGTGGTGCCGCCGCGCCGCGCACTATGGATTCCCGGCGGCATCGCGCACGAGGTGCGCATGAGCGGTGCGGTGTCCACCCGCAGCGCGTACGTGAGAGCTGAGGCTTCTGCGTCGCTGCCGATACATTGCCGTGTGATCGGTGTTTCACTGCTGCTGCATGCCTTGCTGCTGGAAGCGGTGGATCTGCCGGCCGAGTACGCGCTGGATGGCCGTGATGGCCGGGTGATGGCGCTGCTGCTGGACGAGATCGCCGCGATGCCCGCGCTGGCGCTCAACACGCCGTTACCGCGCGATCCGCGGCTGGCCCGCCTGTGCCGTGCTCTGATGGCGGCGCCAGCTTTGGAAATCGATATCGACGCGATGGCGCACAAGGTCGGCATCAGCCGGCGCAGCTTCACCCGTTTGTTCCGTCAGCAGACCGGCATGAGTTTCAGCGCATGGCGCCAGCAGGCCTGCCTGCTGGCAGCATTGACCCGGCTGGGTGGTGGCGAATCGATCACCCAGGTCGCGGTCGATCTGGGTTACAGCAGCGCCAGCGCCTTTACCGCGGCGTTCCGGCGGGTACTTGGTGCTGCACCCAGTCGCTATCTGGCATCCGATGAGCACATCGCACGCGCCACGACCGAAGCATGAACCATGGGCAGTGCGGCTGCACTCGCATCGCCGGCGAGCACGGTCACTGGTCTGTCAAAGTGCAGTGTCAAGCTGAGCGGGTCCTGAGTTCACCCTGTCATATCGCTGTGGCTGTACCGGCAGCGGGTTACCATGCCGGTTGATATAACGGTCCTCCGGACGCGTGACCCTCCTGACCGGATCATGGATTTGAGCCAATGAACAGTCGCATCATCCGCGATACCTTGCCCACCGACGCCTCCGCGCCCGCTGCCAACGACGTGTTGCCCATCGCGGCACCGACGGTGGACCTCGGTGACAGCCGGCTTTACATCCATCGCGAGCTGTCGCAGCTGCAATTCAACATCCGTGTGCTGGACCAGGCGCTGGACGAACGCACGCCGCTGCTGGAACGGCTGAAGTTCCTGCTGATCTTCTCGCGCAACATGGACGAGTTCTTCGAGATCCGCGTGGCCGGACTGAAGGGCCAGATCGCGCTGGATCACGAACTGATCGGGCCGGACGGCATCCCGCCGCGTCGTGCGCTGGCCGAGATCAGCGAGATCGCGCACAAGCAGATCGAGCGTCAGTACGCGATCCTCAATGAACGCATCCTGCCGGAGCTGGCCGGGCAGGGCATCCGTATCGTTCGCCGCACGCAGTGGACGCACAAGCAGAAGCTGTGGGTGCGCCGCTATTTCCGTGAGGAAGTGGCGCCGCTGATCACGCCGATCGGACTCGACCCGACCCATCCCTTCCCGCTGCTGGTCAACAAGAGCCTCAACTTCATCGTGCGGCTGGATGGTGTCGATGCGTTCGGTCGCGACTCCGGTCTGGCCATCGTGCCGGCACCACGCGTGCTGCCGCGATTGATCCGCCTGCCGCAGGAGATCTGCGAGGGCGGCGACAACTATGTGCTGCTGTCTTCGATGATCCATGCGCACGCGGAAGAATTGTTTCCCGGCATGCAGGTGCTCGGCTGCTACCAGTTCCGGCTGACCCGCAACGCCGACCTCACGCTCGATCCGGAGGATGTCGAGGATCTGGCGCTGGCCCTGCGCGGCGAGCTGTATTCGCGCCGCTTCGGCGACGCGGTGCGACTGGAGGTGGCCGACAACTGTCCGAAGGATCTGGCTGACTACCTGCTAAAGCAGTTCGGGCTCAGCGAGTCGGAGCTGTACGAGGTGAACGGTCCGGTGAACCTTGCCCGCCTGTTCAGCATCGCCAGCAACGCCAGCTACCCGCAATTGCAGTACCGGCCGTTCACGCCGACCCTGCCGAAAGCACTCAAGCACGCCGAGGACTTGTTCCAGGTCATCGGCAAGCAGGACGTGCTGCTGCTGCATCCGTACGAGTCGTTTTCGCCGGTGATCGACCTGCTGCGCCAGGCAGCGAAAGATCCGCAGGTGCTGGCGATCAAGCAGACGCTCTACCGCACCAACGCGAACTCTGAGATCGTCGATGCGCTGGTCGATGCAGCGCGCGCGGGCAAGGAAGTGACCGCGGTGGTCGAACTGCGTGCGCGTTTCGACGAAGAATCCAACCTCTCGCTCGCCTCGCGCCTGCAGCAGGCTGGCGCGATGGTGATCTACGGCGTGGTCGGCATCAAGACGCACGCCAAGCTGATGTTGATCCAGCGCCGTGAAGGCAGCGAATTGGTGCGCTACGCCCATATGGGCACCGGCAACTACCACACCGGCAACGCGCGCCTCTACACCGACTACAGCCTGCTCACTTCCGACGAAGCCTTGTGCGAGGACGTCCACAAGCTGTTCAGTCAGCTCACCGGCATGGGCAAGGTATTGCGCATGAAGAAACTGCTGCATGCGCCGTTCACGCTGAAGAAAGTGCTGCTCGAACTGATCGCACGTGAAACTGCGCACGCGGCGGCAGGAAAGCCGGCGCAGATCATCATCAAGGTCAATGCGCTGACCGAGCCGAAGGTGATCCGTGCGCTGTACAAGGCCAGCATCGCCGGCGTGCAGGTCGACCTGATCGTGCGTGGCGTCTGCTGTCTGCGGCCAGGTGTGGAAGGGGTATCCGAAAACATCCGCGTGCGCTCGATCATCGGGCGCTTCCTCGAGCACAGCCGCGTCTACTGGTTCGCCAACGACGGCGAGCCGCAGCTGTACCTGGCCAGTGCCGACCTGATGGAACGCAACCTGGATCGTCGCGTCGAGGCCGCGTTTCCGCTCGAAGGCAAGAAATTGCAGCAACGCGTCCACAACGCTCTCGAACTCTACCTCGCCGACAACACGACAGCCTTGCTGCTGCAGCCCGATGGCCAGTACCTGCGTCCGGCCGTGAGCAGCGACGAGCCTGCCTGCGATGTGCAGGTCGAGTTGCTGGAAAAGCTGTGCGGGGTCGCGACCTCTGGCGGGCGCTGAGTTCGCGGATCGGAAAAGCGTGACCTTGAAGTGCCGGCTGGCTGTCAGATCTCGTCACCATGGGCAGCGGAAGTTTCAGATCGATCGGATATCGCCGATCAACAAGGCATGACGCTTGTGCCAAACGATGCGCAGTCTCGCGCGCATCAGTCCGAATCAGGCAATCGGGCAAAGACAGCGCTATCGCCGCTCCTCCATGAGACCGACCAGGTTGCCGTCGGGGTCGCGCAAGAATCCAATCCAGAGTTCATGATCGGGAAGCCTGGCCGTAAGCTGCGGTGCCCGCTCGCTGACCGCGCCTCGCGCGACGATGGCTGCATGAGTGGCGTCGATGTCGGCAACCTTGAAATAGAGAATGGAGTTGTGCCCCACGCTGCCAGCACCTTGCGGCGTGCTGAGCATCAGACGCACGCCGCCGGCGTCGAGGAAAGCGAGGTTCGGCCCGGCGCTGAACAGAAAGCTCAAGCCCAGCGCATCGCGATAGAACGGCAAGGCAACGCCGACATCGCTGACCGTCACTACAATCTGGCCGATGGTGGAAAGCCTGGGTTCGATGTTCATGTCGTTTGCGTCCATTGAGGTGGCTGGCTGGATAGGCGGCACAAGCGCCGATGCGATTGCCCGTGCCGGTTCTACACTTCTCTGGTCATGAAGACGCTGTACGGATCCTCGACATAATCTGCAAATGGTCCACAGGCGTGGAACCCGAAGTTGGCGTAAAGCTGATGAGCCGGCGCGAATGCCTTCGCCGAACCGGTCTCCAGGCTCAACCGATGATACGAACGGCGCTTGGCCTCTTCCAGAATATGCCGCATGAGGAATGCCCCCACGCCCTTGCGCCGATGCATGGATGCCGTACGCATCGACTTGATCTCGCCATGCAGGGAATCAAGCTGCTTGATGGCACCACATCCCATCAATTCGGTGTTCTGCCATACCGACCAGAATGTGATCTCCGGTTTGCGCAGTGCCTCGATATCAAGCGCATGAATGCTCTCCGGCGGAGAGTGCAGACTCATGCTCTGCAAGTGTTCGTGAAGCAGCCCGACAACCGCCGGGCTGCTCAAGTCATCTAAGCGGATTTCCATGGGAATTTGTACCGGATATCCGACATGTGGGCCCTGATGCTGGAGTCAGGCGACGGCGAATCCGTCCTCCTTGGACGAAATGTCAGGCATCACTACCGCGATCAATCTGCTGCATTTCCGGTGTGTCCTTGCAGACGGCACAGTGCTCGCCTCTACGAGATCGAAAAAACCTCGTCACCGTGAACACGGTTGCTGCGATGGCGCCCCATATGGCCCCTTGAGTGGCGGAGTAAGGCGAATCATGGCCTTTGAGCATTTGCACGGCACCGATGATGACAAAAGCGCCAACGAAGACGGTAAGAAAGCGCTTGATCCAGAATGTGGTACCCATCGATTCGCTCCTTGTGATGCCTGACGCCTGAGGTAAGCGGCCGCTGCCGCGAGGACTGACAGTTTGCAGTGACACCCTGGCACTCCGCTTGATCGCATAGTCAGTTGGCATTTTCAGACTTGCGTCGCGGGCGCTGCTTGCTGGAAACCGATTGAATGACTGTACTCCCAGTACCCTCGATCGGAAGTGGGATTTTCGCTTGTGCGATAGCCGCGTTGATGAGTGCAAGCACTTCGGGCGAACGAAGGGCTTTGATGCTTGGTACACGAATGAAGCGATTCTGCTTCCCGCCGCCCTGGAGCAACCTGTCCGGGTCGGCCAGCGTCGCACCTTGGTAGAAAGAAATGCCGACGCCGTTTGCTGCCGCTGCAATGGAAACAATGCAATCGGAAGCCCGTGGAGTTGTGCAGTAGCCGATCACGAAGAAGTTGTAGTTATCGTAGACCAACTCGATCGCGGTGGGCATGAGCTTGCGAAGCTCGACACGACACTGCCGAATGAGTTCGGCGCTGGCGGGTTCGAACTTGTCGATAAACTCGGCAAGTCGCTTTTCGATGTTCGAATCAGACGCGGTAGTCATTGGTGATGACTTCATGATTCGTGTTCGCCGAGTTGAAGGGTTGCCAATGCCACCTTGCGCTGGAGTTAAGCGGCAGTGTCCGCCTTGAACGAGTAGTTAGGGCACTCAGAGGCAGTCACCCTTGGAACAGGAATATGCCACACCCACGAAAACGTCACTGGCAAATATGAAGGTTAGGCAAAGTACAGTAGCAACAGCCAGAAAAATGTGGCCCGCTTTGGGGCGCCCTAGCCAAAGGACAGCACCAGCCAAGAACGCTAGAAAGCTGAGACCAAATGGTAGCCATAGGACCGGCGATCCGCTTGGCAAGAGCGCCAACTTGTCGAGCGCCACGAGGCTGATGGCGTACACGATGATCGAAAAGATGACGAGTACGATCAGTTTCATATTGGCCTAACGCTTGAGTTAAGCGGCGGCGAAGCCGCCTTGAACGAATTGTTCGACATGCTCTGCCGCCTTAAAGAAGTTTGGTGGAACCTCAACGGAGAAAGGCTCACCTAGCTCGACGGACTTGGTTTTCTTGAACATGCCAGAAACTTTGATCCTGTATGGAACATACACAAAGCGGGAGTAGCCAGAAGCCTCAATATGCACACGGATACCATCTGGCGATACCGGTGAAAACTGTGCGGGAATATTGACGTTGGCAGCAAGGGCGACACCCAAAAACTCACCAGTGCCAGCGCCGGAGCGGAAGGCGTCAGCCAACAACCGATAAATTTCTTGAGGCTGGGGATGCTCCTCGCCGTTGTAGCCACCTGTGGCCGCAACTTTGCCGTCTGGCGATAGCGTGGCTCCGAACGGATAGAAGTCGGCGGCTTTTTCGAGCATGGTGCGCGCAAAGTTCAAGCAGTACGTCAGCAACTCATGCAGCTGTTCGGGCGATGCGGCCATGTGCTCCCCTGATGTCTAACGCTGGAGTTAAGCGGCGGCGTAGCCGTCCGCCTTGAACGATTGGTTAGGCGAGTCTAGACGATCCTAGGCACGCCCGAGGCTCTATCGCTGGGCGCCTCGCCGATGGCAATGAGCCCAAGCAACATCGCAAACTTGCCGACGAGCGAAATGTGTTGCTGTGCTGCAGGAACGTGCGGGACTCTACTTTCAATGGCTTGCTGCGCCGAGAGCAGGTAGTGAAGCACTTGCTTTGATACGACGTGCTCACTTTTTATGAGCTCGGACTTCTCGATAAGCCGCATATAAAAAGCATCGAAGGCCGCCGCATCGAAGTAATCTGTGAGAAGTTGGCCAACTGATTTGTTGTATAGATCTTCTAGCTCGACATCAAAATCGCTTGGACTCATGTTCGCGCCTAACGCTGGAGTTAAGCGGCGGCGAAGCCGTCCGCCTTGAACGAGTAGTTATGCACCTACGGAATTATTCGATTGGACACAAATTAGCCCATTTATTTTGAGCCTGCCAAGCAGAGCCGTGACGTGTGAACTGCCAGCCGTCGCTGCTACATGGATCAGAGGGCGGCTGCGGATCTTGGCGGCATAGCAAGAGCGATCCGTCCGCGCGTTGAAACCAATAGCGATGGTGCTGATCGTAAGAGGGAAATGGAGATTCTTTGCTTTTGACAAGGCTCATAAGTTCGGCCTGCTCAGGCGGAGCCACGCGAAGCTGCTTCCACTCGGGGGATGCCTCTAAGCCACACATTTTCACTGCATTTACGCAGCCAGCTAATGCTAATGACATTGCGAGAAGGATGAATTTGTGCATAACGCTAGAGTTAAGCGGCGGCGAAGCCGTCCGCCTTGAACGAATGGTTAGGCGCGTAGTGGCTCAAGATGGCCTGCCGCGTCTCGGGAAATAGACACTAACGTATCTTCGAACTCACCATCTAAGAAGCCACAGATGTACGACGCGGCACCATCCGGTTTTACCCAAATGTCGAAAACCACCGGTGGAGTGCTGCTACTTGTGGTTTGTGCAGCCAATGCTTCAACAGCTGGGATGTCGAGGACAAGGGCTGGAAATACAACCTCCGCATTGTTCAGTGCCGCGGCACGGCCAGACTCAGGGATGGTGACGCAAACCCGCAAGCTCGGCCCGTCGCCCACAGTCATCAGTGCCTCGACATATCCCTCAGCGGGAAACTCGCCAATGATCGAATCTGAGATTGATCGCATTGGTTGGTGAGCGCCTAACGCTGGAGTTAAGCGGCGGCGAAGCCGTCCGCCTTGAACGAATGGTTAGGCCATACTGCGCCACCAAAAAACGAGATTGAGCAGGTAGCAAGACAACGGCGCGAACGCGAAGCCAACGAAGAAGCGCGCATATAAATTGGATGGCTTCGGCGCAAAGGCTAAAGCCGCGCCAACCAGTAGGAACGCCACATAGGCCGCGAAAGACATGACTGACATAGCGTAAAACGCAAAGACATTCTCTGTGCTTGCCGGGTTTAAAAAATATGATACTGCCACTAAGCAATAAAAAAGTACTGGTGGCGTCACGGCACCTAGAACAACAACAGCGAATTTCCGGAGGCGTGGTGCGCGCACCATAGTGGCGATTGCTGCAACAGGCACGCCGAGTTCGAACGCTGCAGCTCCTAAGATCAGGTAGGTCTCAGAGATGTTCATAGCTCTTGTGGCCTAACGCTTGAGTTAAGCGGCGGCGTAGCCGTCCGCCTTGAACGAGATGTTAGGCATGCTAGCGCAGCCGCACATTGCAGTGACAACAAGACTCCGGAAAGAACGTGGGTAAGTCAGGCTCGGGAGACTTGCCACAGACCGTGCAACGATATTGCCGTGTCGCAGGGACGGACACGCCAATGGCAACCACCAAGCAACCGACTCCAACCCACCATGGAAAGTGTGCGACCCGAAAGCTGAGGAGCGAGGCTAGAAACAAAAGGCCCGGCAATGCAGCACCAAACCAAAGCCCGATGCGCCTGCGAGTACGGAACTGAGCAACTGGGTCGATGCTGTGGCTCATGCTGCCCGCCTAACGCTTAGTAGACCCCAAAAGTGAGGTGTTGCGCCGAGTATGCAGTGCCGTTCCTGACCGTTCAAGCGGCGAACTCCTACATCAAATCATGTGCTTGCACGGCAGTATCCCTGCGCGCCAGAGTGCACGGTGCCTGCGTTATGCGACACTTTTGAGGGTGTATGAGTTACGCATGCGAAAGTGAGGGTGTAACGGGAGCAAAAACGGCGCGGTTGCTGGAGTCGGGCAAGCTCATGGAAAAAGCGTACTGAATGTGCTGCTCCGAGCATCCACGCATGGGGTTGTTTTGTACAAACCTAAATCCATAGGCTAAACCGTCTTTTATCCGTATCGCTCCAATAGCCCAACCAGACGCAACAGGTAGCCGTTTTCACGTTCGGCTAGTTCGGCGTCACGCTCGGCATAGCGTTCAAAGGTGCGCCAGCGCATCCCTTTGGGCTTGTAGGGTTCGCCGAACAGATCGCTGAGGGTATCGCCCATCTTTCGCCGGATTGCCCAGCGCTGCGCCATGATGCGATTACTACCACTTACCCGCTGGCTGGCGTAGGTGGGTCGGGGGCGGATGGCGGTGCGATGGCAGAACAGGTCGATTCTGTTCCACTTTTGTAACGTCTGGACTCGCCGGCCAGTAACCGGGCAGTGCATGTACCAGCGACGCCCTCCGAAGTGCAGCGGGATGGATGACAGCAGAATGCGGCACACCACGTTGTTGTGCTTGCCGGTGTCGCGGTCGGGCACGGTATACAACAGGGTCAGCGTGCCATCGGTGTCTCCCAGTTCACCCCGGTAGCTCATGCTGGCGGTTTGCTCGCCGGTATAGCTGTCCGTCCAAACCCAGGAGCCGGATGTCGTGCAGCCAACGCGAAGGAACCCGCGTGCGAGTAGGCGCCGCACGTCCAGTTTCAGTGCGGATTCGATATGCGGGCGCCAGCCGTAACCACTCATATGTCTATTCCTTTGGTGGATTCAGCGTTCTATTCCCTTGGCCCCAGCGGTTCGCGGTCTGCCATGCTGACCGCGACCGCCGGGTGTAGATGGACAGCTAGCTGGAGATTCGGCCGATCTACTTCCAAGCGGTCGAATGGGTCAAACACTGTCAAGACACTTTGTCCGCAAGCCATGCCCCGCAAGCCTTTGCTCTCGATCCCGAGTAGGTGTGGGTACAGGTCTAGGTCTGGGTAAGGCAAGGCAAGGTTTCATGCGCTTTGATTCCCTGCCTCGACACGCAAAAGCTCGCGCACGACGGAATACTGGAGTGCATCGGGAATTCGCTTTTGCCTAGCGGTAGTCGTTGTGGTCTCGACGCGTCCGACGATCAAAAGTGATTGCAGGCGTTCCAGATGGAGCCGGTCAAGACGTTGCGGCATAGGCAAAAGCAACGCGTACTCGCGCACGAGATCGTGATTCCATCCCAACTTGAATCGTCCGTACTTGCATGGCCTGCCGACGATCTTTTCGGCGTTGTAATACCGTTGCAGCTTGACGCCAAAGTGTGGTCCCAAGTCACAGACTGTGAAGTGCAGGATCACCTTTTGCGAGCGTCCCCATAGAATCGCAGTCTGCCAATGTGTGAGGCGCAACCGATACTCACCCGGTGGAATTAATGCAGGTTTGTCACCGGAGAGTTCGCCGACTGCGGCTGGTGGCACGACGGTCAGTCGTGTAACTCCATCAGGGTCACTCTTAGCGACAGAATTTGCGGTGTACAATCAGCCTGCATGATGCTGTTGTCTTTTCCGCCTCGACGTTCCCGCGTCGGGGCGGTGGCATTTTTTGAGTTCATGCTGCCGCCACCTTGTCGATATCGCCGGCCATCACTTGCTGAAACTCGGCGAGGTCGGCCCGGTGATAGCGCACCATGCGGGCGCCGATCTTCCGGTAACGCGGGCCTTTGCGTAGTGCACGCCAGTTCCGCAACGTGCGGACGGCGGTCGACAGGATCAGGGCGGCTTCGTGTTCGTCGACAAGCTCGCCGGGGGAGGGCAGGGCATCGGTAGGCATTGCAGCATCTCCAGTGTTGCCCGCAGGTATTGCGGGTTGCTGGGATGCTGGAATGGACCTGATTTGTTGTGTCCGAATTCGGGAAAGCAAATGCCGAATTCGGTTTTAGTCCTTTTCCAGCGCGCGTGCTTCGGTAATTACTCTGCGAATGGTGTCATCGCTGGGCCGGGCAAAGCCCAGCTCTTGCAACTGTTTCATGACGCTGGATGTTGGGCCTCGGTCGGGCAGTTTCGCCATCACGTCCAATGCGCGAATGATGCGAAGCATGTTGCTTCGCTCGTGTGTAGCTAGTGGTTTGTCTATGACGACCGATGCTGTTTTATTGACATCCGGCCAATGATTGGGGTCGGCCAGAAAGAAAAATGCATCGGTGTGGTCGATCGTCCTAAGCCATTGACGCACGTCAGCCTGCGTCACGAACGCCAGATCCTCATGATGCAAACTAAAAAAATCACCGTTCGTAGTATCGCGTGTTTGCAGTGCTGGAACTTCTCTTCGCTCAATCGCCTGCTTCAGTGCGGCCATGATTGGAACGTACCCACGCGGCCGGCCTGTTATGTCGTGGCTTGGATCACGCCCAAAAATCAACATGACTACTTGAAAAAGCGTCAGGGGATCAATCAGGAGCCAAAGCTTCAAGGTTTCTTTTGAGTCGGGCTTGTTCCAATCGGTCACAGCGCACACCTCTGCGCCCTTCAATAGGTGCCGCGCCAGCCGGGGAAGGTGCCCGGTTTTCGGGGATCAGCCTAGGTGCGGCGTTGAAAGTATCAGCTTGCCTTGCACATGATCGGCACGACGTTGTCGCCAGCTTTCAAGGTATCCAAGTAGTCCGCCCATGCGTCCATCATCTTGCGGCGCTGGGGCAGGAATGACGTGCGGTTGTAGGCGCGTCCGTTCGCATCCTTCACCGCATGCGCGAGCTGGTGTTCGATGATGTCGACGCGGAAGCCCAGCACTTCATCAAGGATGGTGCGCGCGATGGCGCGGAAGCCATGCGCGGTCATGGTGTCCTTGTCGTAGCCCATGCGGCGCAGGGCGGCATTCACTGTCATATTGCTCAGCGGTCGCTTGATGCTGCGTGCACCGGGGAATACGTAGCGTCCTTTGCCAGTCAGCGGATGTAGCTCGCGCAGGATCGCCACGGCTTGCGGGGCCAGCGGCACGACATGCGGTAGGCGCAGCTTCATCCGCTCGGCGGGGATGTTCCACTCGCCGGCATCAAGGTCGATTTCCGGCCATTCCATTTCGCGCACTTCTCCCGGCCGGGTGAACACTAGCGGCGACAGTTTCAGCAGGGCAGCTACCACGTAGGAGCCGGTAAAACCGTCTATAGCCCGCAGCAGGTCTCCTACCTTGCCCGGCTCGGTGATGCTGGCGTAGTGCTGGGCCTTCCACGGGGTCAGCGAGCCGCGCAGGTCGCGCGTCACGTCGCCTTTCGCGCGCCCGGTGGCGACGGCGTAGCGAAATACTTGCCCGCAATTCTGGTGCGCCCGGTGCGCGGTCTCCACGGCGTTGCGCGATTCAATCCGACGCAGCACGGCCAGCACGTCCGGTGCCTCAAGTTTCGCCATCGGCTTTGTCCCGATCCACGGGAACACGTCGCGTTCAAGTCGACGGATAACTTTGTCCGCGTGGCTGGCTGCCCATTTCGGCGAAAACTTGGCGAACCACTCGCGCGCGACTGCCTCGAACGTGTCCGCATCCGCCAGTGTTTCCGCTTTGCGCTTGTTGCCGGGGTCGATACCGTCTGCCAGCAGCTTGCGTGCTTCGTCGCGGCGTTCGCGTGCCTTACGCAGGCTCACATCAGGGAAGGTGCCCATCGAAAGTGTGTTGCGCTTGCGGGTGTCGGGGCGGCGGTAGTCGAAGCGCCACCAGCGAGCGCCGTCGGGCTTCACCAGCAGGTACATGCCGCGTTCGTCGGCTAGCTTGTACGGCTTGCCCTGCGGCTTGGCATTGGCAACGGCGGATGGGGTGAGCATGGCGGTAACTCCCTTCGGCTTGATGTCGCTACCGTCCAAGTTACCGCCAGACTTGGGGGATAACAAGGGTAATTCGGGGAGCCTTCCGGGACGTCACCCAAAGAAAAACCGCGCCGTAGCGCGGTTTCCAGGGTCTTGCGTGACACTGGTGAAACTATCCGTGGTGGAGCGGATGGGGATCGAACCCACGACCTCCACGATGCGAACGTGGCGCTCTCCCAGCTGAGCTACCGCCCCACGGAAGCACGCGATATTAGCAGCGCATATCGGTTTTCGCCAAGACCCCGGATGTCGTGAGCGCGATCCAAGGCATGCTCAGCCAGGCAGCAGGCTGGCGAGGCGGTCGTGCAGTACGCCATGTCGCCAGCCTGCGAGCAGATCGGGCCATTCAGCGGTGACCACGTATTCCTCCAGCGCCTTGCGTGGGCATAGCAGGCCGGGTGGCAGATGCAGCTCAACGGCGAGGCTGTCGACCACCTGTTTCATTTCAGCAAGCGCCTTCTTCGCTTCGCCCTGAGGATGACCAGGGATGCGTGTGGTGACGGCGATTTCGTCAGCGGTGACCGCTTCGGCGAGCAGGGTGAACAGCTCGCTGCGCTGGGCCGAACGCAGCGCGCGCTGGCCGCGGGCACGCTGTTCGAGTTCGCTGAGGCTGGCGGGCGGTTGCTGCGCCAGACTCAATGCGAGCGTGTCGTCGATCAGCCAGGGGCGTGGCACATCGAGCTTGCGTGCGCTGTGGTCACGCCAGAGCAGCACGCGGCGCAGCAGGGCTTGTCGTGCGACCGCCCAGTCGGCGGCGCCGCGCATGGCGCGTTGTGGTTGCGGGTCGCCATCGCGGTGGCTGGCGCGGCGTTTCAGGCGCTCGCAATCTTCCGCGTGCCAGGCACTTCGCCCGCGTTGGTCCAGGCGCTCGACCAGCTGTTCGTGGATGGTTTTCAGGTACACCACGTCCAGAGCCGCGTAACTGCATTGCGAGGCAGTGAGCGGACGCTGCAGCCAGTCGGAACGAGTTTCGCCCTTGTCCAGTTCCACTTGGGCGAGTTCGGCTACCAGCGCGCGGTAGCTGATGCCCAGGCCCATGCCGGCGAAAGCAGCAGCGATCTGCGTATCGAACAGGATGTGCGGGCCATCCGGCAGCAGCGGTGCCAGGGTTTCCAGGTCCTCGCTGGCGCTGTGCATCACGGTGACGGCAGGGCCTGTACCGAGCAATGGCTGCAGGGTATCGCCGATGTCGAATGCCAGCGGATCGATCAGTGCATGCCGGCCGTTCCAGCCGAGTTGCAACAGCGCCAATTGCGGATAGAACGTGTTCCTGCGCATGAACTCGGTGTCGAGTCCGACGGCGGCGTCCGCAGGTACTGCGGCGAGCCACGCCTGCAGTGCGTCGCGGTTATCGATCCAGTCGGCGGTAGCCGTCTCGGGCAATGCCATTGAAATTCCTTTGTGCGGCAGGACGCATTGCCCTGTCGGCGGTTTGTGCCTATGGTTGACAGCGCACGATAACAGGCCACATCAAGGACGCCCATCCATGCCGAGCAACGCGACCCTGCACCGTCAGCGCACCCTGGGTGGGACGCTGGGCGTGATCGTGCTGGCGTGCGCGCTGATCTATCACTTCTTTCCGCGAGTGTTTCACGTCAATCCGGTCGAGGCACCGCGTCGATCGATGTCGATGGGCGCAGCACTGCCCGGCAATCCGCAGCAGCCGGAACGGGCCTCGGCGATTGCCGAGCTCAATGCCGGACCACCGTTGACGCTGGCGCCGACGGCGGTGATCGTGGCACTCAGTCACAAGCATGCGAACCTGCCCGAGCAGCTCAGCGCAGACACGCCAGCGGTGCAGGCACTGCTGGCACGTGCAACCAAGGCGTTGAGCGCAGGCCAGCTTGCCGGCGACAAGGACAGTGCTGCGGCGTTGTTTGCACAGGCGCTGAAGGAGAAGCCGGACAGTCGCCGCGCCGCGCAGGGTCTATTCGATGTGCGCGCGCGACTGGTTGCGGAGATCGATCAGGATATTGTCGTGGGCGATGCCGATTCGGCGCAGGATCTGCTCGATGCGCTGCGCACCCTGCCGAATGCAGCCGACGATGTGAAGCAACTGGAAGCGAGCCTGAAAACCCTGGCACATGTGCGGCCGATGCTGGCCAAGGCGGCGGCTCTGCTGGCACAAGGCAAGGTGGATCAGCCCAGTGGCGACAGTGCATTGGACATGTATCACGAAGTGCAGAAGCTGGATCCGCAAAATGCGGTGGCCGAGCAGGGCATCTTCGAAGTGCAGCGGGCGGTGCTCGACCGCGCCCTGGCGGCAGTCGCGCAGAACGATTTCGCCGACGCGGACAAGGCATTGGCGAAAGCGCAGACAGTCCGTCCCGGCTCGCAGCAGATGCAGGACGTAAGCAAGCGCGTCAGCGACATGCGCGAGCAGCGGGCCAACGGCGTGCTGGCCCAGGCGCATTCGGCGCTGGATGCCGGCAATATCGCGCTGGCCAGCAAGCTGGCCGAACAGGTAAAGGCAATCGATCCGGATCTGCCAGCCCTGACGGCATTTGCGGAGCAGCTGACCAATGCGCGCCTGTATGCCAGTTACAAGCCGGGCCAGGTATTCACGGATCGCTATGTCGACCTGCCCGGCAAGACGCCGGAGATGGTGGTGATTCCCACCGGCAGTTTCCAGATGGGTGCGGCGGACAGCGACGGCGACCGCGTCGAGGCCCAGCTGCCGCAGCATGCGGTCACCATCGACAAGGGCTATGCGATGGCACGCAGTGCGGTCACCGTGGGCCAGTTCCGCGAGTTCGTGCGCGCCAGCGGCTACGTGCCTGACTCGGTGAAGCTGGGTGGGGCCAGCGTATACGATGAACGCAGCGGTGCGATGCGCGACGATTCGAGCGCAACCTGGCAGGACGACTATGCCGGCCGCAAGGCCGACGACAACCTGCCGGTGGTGAACATATCGTGGAACGACGCCAAGGCTTATGTCGACTGGCTCAGCCAGCGCACCGGCAAGGTTTATCGCCTGCCCAGCGAATCCGAATTCGAGTACGCGTTGCGCGGTGGTACGACCAGTCGTTACTGGTGGGGTGACGGTTCACCCACGCACCCGGTGGAAAACCTCACCGGTTCCGGGGACCGCTCGCGCAGCGGTCGTCACTGGAGCCATTCTTTCCGTGGCTATCACGATGGCTACTGGGGCCCGGCGCCGGTGATGACATTTGTGCCCAACCCGTTCGGCCTCTACGACATCAACGGCAACGTCTCGGAATGGGTTGCCGACTGCTGGCACGACAGTTACCTGCGTGCGCCGAACGACAGCAGCGCCTGGCTCAACCCTGGTTGCGTGGCCCATGTCGTGCGTGGCGGTTCCTGGGGCAGTTCACCCGAGCAGGTGGTTTCCGCGTATCGGCAGGGCGCCAATGGCGACGTGCGCAGCGGTCGTGTCGGCTTTCGAGTGGTGCGTGAGCTGTAGGCGGATATGAAAAACCCCACTTGAGGTGGGGCTTTTCGATAATCGCATTTACACGATGGGCACCTGGTTGACGTTGTTCTTCGGATCCAGCCAGAACGCTTCGTTCGCGAAGCGGCCGAAGATGTCGCGCGGGAGGATGGGCTGGCGCTCGATGGCCTGCACTTTGCGGCGCACGGTATGCAGGCCCGGCATGCCCACGCGGGCATCGAACTCGTCCGCGTGGTATTCGATGTTGTCGAAGTCGTGCTCGAACCAGGGCTCGCCCAGAAACGTATAGACGGCGTGCATGGCCGCGGCCGGATCGTGCACCAGGTTGTCGTAGGTCAGCATCAGCAGGTGATCCTGAGCATGCGGGCCGTAGAACGCGTCCTTGGTGGCCTGGAAAGCGAAGCCCACCATGCCGCGTGGATCAGTCAGTGCCTCGATGCGCGAATACACCGTGGTGTTGGTGTCGAAGCGGAACACTTTGCTGACGCTGACCGGCTGCCTGCGCACCAGCCGCTCCATGCTGTCCAGCACCCACGCCAGCGGGCGCACGCACGCGATGACCTTCACTTCCGCGAACAGCGTGCTCAGCAACTGCATCCTGCTGCACCACAGCCGGCTGGTGTCGAACACCACATCGGCGCCTGTTTGCACCGAGTAGAAGTTCTCGATCAAGCCCCGCAACATAGCGACCCGCTGCTCGTCGGAAACGTCGAACGAGAAATCGTTCTTGCTGCTCGCTTCCGCGATCATCACGCCCATGATGTCGGCCAGCGGGCTGGTCATGCCGGCGCGGAAGCGCGGGTTCTGGTTGAGGATGGCAGCCAGCAGCGTGGTGCCAGCGCGTGGCAGCCCGGAAATGAAATGGAACTTCCGTGGCGGTTTGTTGGCTTCTGGTGCGGCAGGCATGTGGACACTCTCTCCCGGGTGGATGGCGTGGATGGCAGGATAGCGCCCGTTTCAGGGCGCCGGCGCAGTCGAGGCGCGGATGCGCATTTCGTAGCCGACTTCGACCATCCTGGCCTCTCCCTTGCCCTGCACGCGAAGCAGCAGTTCTTCGGTGGCGCGCCTGCCCATTTCACGCACGGGTTGGTGGATGGTGGTCAACGGTGGCCACACCTGCGTCGCGATCGTGGTGTCGTCGAAACCGCAGATGGAGATGTCGCCGGGAACCGATACCCCGGCTTCGGAGGCCGCCCAGATCGCGCCGACGGCCATGTCGTCGTCGGCCGCGAAGATGGCAGTGGGGCGCTGCTTCAGCGCCAGCAACTGGCGTGCGGCCGCCACGCCCGACTCGAAGGAGAACCGGCCCTGCACCATGTACGCGGGATTTTCCTTCAGACCGGCGCGCTTCATGCCATCGCGGAAACCGGCAAGGCGCCAGACGCCGCCGCCGTGCTTGGGGTCGCCGATGATGTGGGCGATGCGGTGATGGCCCAGCGCCACCAGATGCTCCACCATCGCCGCGGCGGCCTCGCGTTCGTGCAGCATCACGCCGATGCAGTCCTTGGGATGCAGCGGTGCGATGGAGGCAAACGGAAGATCGTTCTTGCGCAGGTGATCCAGCAGTTGCGGATGGTCGGTGATCGGCGGCGTGAGGATCAGCCCATCCGGCCGGTGTCGCGACAGGATGTCTTCGACGTGTCCGACGAAGTCCGGTGCCGTCGAGACCAGTGGCTGCACCATCATGCTGTAGTGCTGCGCCTCGCACGCCTCCAGCACGCCGGCCTGGACTTCCATGATGTAGCTGGGCGACAGGTTGTCGTACAGCAGGCCGATCATGAAGGAGCGGTTCGTCGCCAGGCTGCGTGCCGAGGTGAGTCGCCGGTAATTGAGTTCCGCAACGGCAGACAGCACGCGTTCGCGCACGGAGTCGCGCACGTTCGGCTCGTTGTTGAGCACCCGCGACACGGTCTTTTTCGAGGTGCCCGAGGCACGGGCGACATCGTTGATGGTCACATGTGCCATGGAAGCCTGTCCGGATTCAATGATTCGTTCCTTGTGAGGCATCCGCCTGGTTTTCGACGGTGACTGGGATGCTCCGGGTAGGAACGTTCCATCCACTCACCTCGATGACCGGCATCGTCGTTCCCTGTGCGGCGTACTGCGCGGTCAGGGTAAGCGATTCGCCGGGCCACAGCGTGATGTCATTGTCGTTCCACAGGATCGGCAGCGCGAGCTTGCCGCCTGCCGATCGCCTGATCGACACATGTTGGAACAACGCCACTCCCTTGGATGATTTAGGCACCGACAGCGTGACCGTAGTGACGTCGTCCTTTCCTTCGTGCCTCGTCGTTGCCCGGGCCTCGCTCGTCGCGGCGGGCAAGGACTGCAGAGCGGTCAGGTCCGCATACTGCGTCATCGGGGTGAGGTACCAGTTGGAATTCGCCCAGTCGAGCGTGTCCGCTCGGGTGGACAGCCAGTACACGTTGCGGCTGAGCGGCTTGCCGTCGGAAGAGGCGAGCTCGAGCTCGACAAAGTACGTGGTGGAAAGGTTGGTGATGGCCGGCAGTGTAGCTAACTGCTGCGTGTGGTTCCCCGCGAGATCGATGCCCTGCAGATGCTTTTCGTAACGCATGCTGCCGTCCAGGTTGCGTACACGGATGCTCGCCCGCAGGCCATGTGCATCGTCCAGCGTGTGGTTCACCAGCACGATGGCATTCGAGTCGTACGAATACTGGATGTGCACCGGCTCGTTCGCCTTCTTGGCGCCGAAATAGGCGCCAGCCGGATTCATGTAGTAGTCGTACAGATGCCAGTGCAGCGAGGGCCACGCGTTGTTGAGCATCCAGTAGATGACGCCGGTCGATGGATTGGCTGCATCCATGTGCGCGTTGAACGCCTCGAACTGCGCGCGCACGTTGTCGTAGTTGTCGAGCTGGGCTTTGGCGACATAGTCGGCAAGACTCGTGGGGGCCCCGTAGCGACGGGCCAGCGCGTTGTCGAACGGCGTCAGCACGGCGAATGTCGACCAGTCCGCGGATGCGTGGTATTGCCGCGCCTCCGGGTATTTCCACAGCGCCTCCTGCTCTTGCGGCGACAGCATGCGCTGCACATCCTCCAGGCGCGGAATATCCGCGCCTGCGCTGACCTCCGAGTCGAAGCCGAACGCGCCGCCCAGCTTGTCGGCATACCAATAGGATGGCGGTATCCAGTCGTAAGGGCCATCCATCTTCAGGCCGGAAGGGCCGGCTTCGGCTGTTCCCTTGGGAACGGCCGCCGAGATGATCGGCAACGGCCAGTCAGCGGTACGCAACGTGTCGACATACATTTTCGCGATGGGCGATGGAGGCGGGTTGTCGCTGCCGATCAGGAAGCCGATCACGGAGGGATGGTTGCGCAGCAGACGCGCCTCACTGGCCATGGAGTCTTCGGCCACTTTCATGTCGGCGGCATTCCAGGGCGCGCCGCCCGTCTTGGCGGCCGACTCCCATTTGTCACAGCACTCCCAGCCCGCCAGTATCAAAATGCCGTTGCGATCGGCTAGGTCGTAGAAGCGCTGATTTTCCAGCTTGCCTTCGCTGCGGATGGTGTTGAGGCCGAGGTTGAGGACGTAGCTGAACTCGGCCTCCATGCGAGCGGGGTCATCGCGCAGGAACATGTCCGGTGCCCAGCCGCCGCCGCGGATCAACAGCGGTTTTCCGTTGATGAAGAACTGGCGATAGCCCTGCCTGGTCAGGCTTGAACTGACGCTGCGTATGCCGAACGTCGCTGTGGCCCGGTCGGATTTTGCGCCATCAACCGCAGCACTCATCTCCAGTTGGTACAGCGGATGTTCGCCCATGCCGACTGGCCACCAGATCTTCGGGTGATCCAGTGCGAGACCCGGCGTTGTCGTGGGTGAGAACGAAACGACCTGCGCTTGTCCGGGCGCGAGGTGCACGGTTTGTTGCAGCGGCACGCCGGCCACGGTGCCGGTGATCGTCGCATCATGCGCCACCGTATCAAGGTTCTTCGCGTCCACCTTCACGGTCAGCGTGGCGCGCGAGAGATCAGGCAGCGACAGCGTCGAAACAACCTGTGGAAAGCTCAACTCGATGGGCCCGGTCTGCATGATGTCCACGCCGCGCCATGGACCCATGTTGTTGTCCGGGGGCGTGGGGTTCCAGTCCACCCAGCCAATCGACAGGCTTTTTCTCGGATCGGCCGGATGCACGCGCATGGCGAGGATGTTGATGCCCGTGTGTGTCCAGCGCGTCACATCGAACCCGTGCAGGGGATAAGCTCCGGCGACGTCGGCATGGTCGGCGACCAGATGCCCGTTGATCCACACGTCGGCGCTCGCGATCATGCCGTTGGTGCGCAGCAGCGTATGCCGTCCTGCCAGGTCCTTCGGCAGCGTGAATTCGGCGCGATACCACCAAGGCGTCACGAAGAGGTTGCCGCTGGAGTCCGGCACCTGCACCGCACGCAGGTTGTCGCTGTAGAACACGTCGTTCTTGTATGTGTCGTTTTCCAACAGTCCGGCCATGACGGTCGCTTGCCCACTCACCGGGTACCAGCCCTCGGTGGGGAAGCCAGTCGAGGAAATGTCGGCACCACTTTGCTGCGCCTTGGCGCTGTCCTGGATTTGCCAATGATCGATGGCGGTGGTGGAGCCGACGTCGACAGATACCTGGGTGGGGACGTAGGTCGTTTGGGCGTGTGCGGCCGATGTGGCCGATACTGCCATCGCGACCATCACCCAAAGCGCGTGCCTGGCTGGATTTTGCATGGCGTCACTGTTTCCCGAGATAGGTTTCGCGTATTTCAACGGGCGCGAACGGCCACGACTGATTGAGCCTGGCCCAGATCGCAAACACCGCGAGGCCAGCGATGATCCACAGACCGGACAGGATCAGCGATAACGTGGAGGCAGATACGTACACATAGATCCATCCCGCCAGCGCGATCACGCATGGCACCGGGTAAAGCCATTGCTTGTACGGCCGATCGAGATTCGGCTGGCGCTTGCGCAGCACGATCAACGCGGCGATCTGCGCGATGGACTGCACGATGATGGTCACGGCCAGCAGCATGTTGATGACTTCGGTCAGGTCGAAGAACGTGCCGATCGCCGTCACTACGCCCATCGTGAGCAGTGCTATGTGCGGGAAGCCGTGTTTGGCGTGCAGGTGCCCGAACACGGACAGGAACACCTTGTCCCGCGCTGCCTCGAAGGGCACGCGCGAGCCGCCCAGCAGGCCGGTGAACACCGAGGCGAACGCGGTCACGATGATGAGGACGGTCATGACAGCCGCTGCCAGGTGCCCCCAGCTACGCTCCACGACCAGCGAGGCTACCGACTTGGACTGGGCGATTTCCTGCCAGGGCGCCACGCCAAGCACGCTGATGTTGAGAAGGAGGTAGATGAACATCATCGCGATGACCGAGATGATGATGGAGCCGGGCATCGTCCGGCCCGGATTGCGCAACTCATCGCCGATGTAGGCCGTCGTGTTGTAGCCGAGATAGTCGTAAATGCCGATGATCAGCCCGGCGCCAAGCCCCATGAAGAAGTGGCTGCCAAACGCGCCCGCCGGGTAGGCGAAGGCGAAGCCCGCATGGAAGTGCGAGAAGCCCGCTGCCGTCACGCCGACGACGGAGACCAGCATGATGACCCACAACGCGATCGTGATCGCGCGAACCGATTCGATGCGGCGGTACAGCAGCCAGGTAACGATGGCGGTTGCCACCAGGCTGACGAGATGCACCGACCACCAGCCCAGGCTGGGGAAGAAGAACCCCAGGTACTCCACCATGCCGATGATGCCGGTGGACATCAGCAGGGGAATCGCCAGCAGCATCGTCCAGATGAACAGGAACGGCATCAGCTTGCCGGTGCGGTACTGGAACGCTTCACGCAGATAGACATAGGTGCCGCCGGAGCCCGGCATGGCCGCGCCGAGTTCGGCCCAGACCAGGCCGTCGGCCATGGCCAGGATGGCGCCGGCGATCCAGCCGATGACCGCCTGCGGGCCGCCCATGACGGCGACCATGATGGGGATGGTGATGAACGGCCCGATGCCGCACATCTGGGTCATGTTGATCGCGGTGCCCGAGAACAGGCCGATGGAACGATGGAAGCCGTTGTCGCGGACGGGCTGTGGCGCGCTGGAATCCTGCATGTTGGCCTTGTCGTTATAGGTTGCGTGCACAATGGGAATGTTCCGTTTTTTGTCGTCATCCCGGCGAAAGCCGGGATCCAGTGACGATCACGCTTGATCAAGCCATGCAGTCACTGGATTCCGGCTTTCGCCGGAATGACGAGCAAAATACCTTCATGTCACTTGCCAAGACCGATGCAGGAGGGGCTGCTCCGGTCGCCGCTCCGCTCACCACTGCCCGCGTATGCCGACCATGAACATGCGCTCGGAGAAATTCGAGTGCGCAGGCTGGTCGGGCCACACGAGGTAGTATCGCTGGTACTCGTTGGTGAGGTTGGTGCCGTCCACGAACACTTCGGCGTACTTGTTGAGCTTGTACGAGACCGACGCGTCGAGGTACTTCTGCGGTGCCTCGTACATCTCCATGCCCGTGATGCCGCCCACGCTGTCCATCACCGCTCGCTGCGAACGGTAGTTGTACGCGAGGCGGGCCTGGAAGCGGTCGTCCTGGTACCACAGGATGAAGTTGCCGGACCGGGTCGAGTTGTCCTGGAACGGAATCTTGTTGCCGGCCAGATCCCTTTCGCCCGAGTTGCTGGGTGCGTAGGTGGCGTTCACTTCCATGCCCGTCTTGGACAGGATGCCCGGCAGGAAGGTGAAGCCCTGGCGGTAATCGAACTCCGCACCCTGGATGCTGTTGCCGGTGCCCTGGACCGGCTCGGTGATCACGATGCAATGGTCGCGGACCACGCCGTCCTCGTCCGGCAAGGTGCAGTTGGTCACGCTGCCGTTCTTGATGAAGCTCTGCATGTCGATGCGGAACAGTGCGAGGCTGAGCATGCTGGTGGGGTTGATGTAGTACTCCAGCGACGCACCGTAGTTGGTGGAGCGCCACGGATTGAGGTTCGGGTTGCCCGTGGACGTGCCGTCCGAGACGCGGAAGATCGGCCCTTGCGGCGTCTCCTCCAGCGAATAGTTCAGCTGCAGGCCACCACCCCAGGTGCTGAGGTCCAGCGGCATCATGTTCTTGGAATAGGCCAGTCGGAACTTCAGATCGTCGGTCAAGTCCAGCGAGAAGTTGGCCGACGGCAGGACATCCCGGTAACTGCGCCTGGTGATGGAAGAGCCTACGTCGGCAGGTTCGTCGCCGTACGCACCCGGGTCGCCGCTAAGCTGCTGGGTAACGTCCAGGTTGGTGCGAATCACGCGCACGCCGACGTTGCCGCCGTACGGCATGTCGCCGAGGCTGCCTTTGAAGTCCGCTTGCAGATAGCCGGACAACTCCTTCAGCCCCACGTTCCAGGTGGTTCCCGGTTCACCCACCTCGACGGTATCGGGGTAGAGCGACTTCCAGTACGCGATGGGATTGATCATGGCGGAGGGATTGACCGCCCAGAAGTTGATGCCCGAGCCGAGCAGGTTGGTGTATTCCTTCCAGTTGCCCGACAACGGTGCAGCGGTGTTCGGCATCGATATGGCGGACAGTGGCCCCGCGCGGTAGTAACCCTCCGCGTTGCCGGCGGTGCATGAGCCGCTGTCCAAGACCACGTCGGCGCCGACGTAACGCACCAGACATCCGTTCGGATCGCTCGCGCCCATGCCTGCATAGACCGGCGTTTCGAGGGTCCAGCCGATATTGTCTGCGCTGCGGATGCTGTCGCGCACGCCGAATTCGAGCTGGATGCCATCCTGGAAGTCGTACTTGCCGTCGAAACGCAGCGCGTTGAGATCCACCTGGCGGTCGTAGTCGCCGGAAGATTCCAGCGTTTTCATCGTCCAGCCGTTGGGATTGGCGAAATCAGCGGCCAGCGAGGCGGGCATGCTGACCGTGAGGTAGCGGCCACCGAAGTTTGCGATGATCGGAACCGTGTTCTGGGGAACTCCGTTGGCGTTGAACACGCGATCGCCGCCCAGTTGCGACGGGTAGACCATGGTGCCGGCTGGCAGGGAGACGCCGTCATTCAACACGTTGGGCCACAACGCGCCATCGGAATCGGAAATGTTGAGATCGGTTTCGACGTTCGACTGGAACGCCGTGTCGTGGATGCCGCGCAGGCTGCCCGTGAAGGCGTCGCCATTGTCAAAATCCAGCTGGAGGTTGAAGTTCTTCGCATTGGAACTCTTCTGCGTGATCTGCGAGAACGACTCCACATCGCCCGGCCACTTCTCGTATACCTGCGTGGTGTATATCTGCGAGCCCTCCCAGCCTGGCTCTGGCGTGCCGTAGGAGCCGAGGGCGGGGCTTCCGGTATTGCGCGACTGCAGCGGGACGTAGGTCGCGCCCTGCCAGTTGGTCGAGTTGAACTGGATGCCGACATTGCTATCCCATTCGCGCTGCTGCGAGTAGAAGTAATCGCTGGTCAGGCTGAAGCCGTTGCCGAGATCCATCTGGAACGAGGCATTGCCGGACTTGCGCTTGCGCTGGGTGGTGGTGTCGTAGATGCTGATGTCCTGGCTGCCCATGAAGACGCCGTTGGACTTGCCGTCGCCATTGACGTCCACGCTGCCGTCGGCGTTCTGATGGATCTGCGACGGGATGGGTGCACCGTTCCAAGGGGTCAGGAAGCCGTTGTAGCCGCCCGCGCTGGCCGCGTTCTCGCCGTTCAGCACGACGCCGTACTGGTCGAGGCCTTCGGTCGAGTTCATCCGCGTGGTGTTGGAGAAATCGGCCGATACCAGCAGACCCCAGTGGCCATCGTCGTTGAACGAGACGAGGCCGTTGCCCTCAGGCCCCCAGCGGTTGGTGGTGCTGCCACGTTCCCCATCGGCGGAGTAGCTGTAGGTGAATCCGCTGGGCAGATCCCAGGGGCGATAGGTGTGCAGGTCGATCGCCCCGCTGATGCCGCCGTCGGTCTCGTTGGCCGTGGACGACTTGACCACGTCCACGCCGTGGAACAGCGTGGACGGCAACATGGTGAAGTCGGGCTGTTGCGAGTCGATCTGATCTGCCGTGATGAACACTTCGCCGTTCAACATGGTGCCGACCTGGGGCAGGCCACGCACGTCCACCGAGGTACCCACGCCGGCGTCGCGGTTGATCTGCACGCCGGTGACACGCTGCAGGGAATCGGTGATGGTCGTGTCGGGCAACGCGCCGATGTTTTCCGCCGTGATGCTGTCCTGGATGTTCGGCGCTGCGCGCTTCAGGTCGATCGCGCGCATCTGCGATGCACGTACACCGACGACGGTGACGGTCGACAGCGTCTTCGCGTTCTTCTCTGCGTCGGTGCCATTGGCCTTGGCGTCGGTTTTCTTGGCGCCGGGCGAGGATGTCGCTGGCGCTGACGTGGTTTGCGCGGTGGTGGGCTGCGCTGTGGGGCTGGCCGTTTGGGCATCCGCGAATGGCGACACTGCGGCCGACGTCGACACGACAGCGAACAGCGACATGGTGATGGCAAATGACAAGGGATGCTTGCGATGTACGGTGGGCATGGGTTTTAACCTCGTTGTTGGTGCCTGTCGAACCTCAGGTGCTCCGCGGTATTCCAAAACGCGTGTAGTTCAGCGGCGTCTGCCGCTTCGTGCGTCGTCGTGATGCAATCTCTCGATGTTCCCAACCATGGCCTTGCGGGCCATGGCTGTTTCATTCGGTGCCACTGTGCGGGAGCGCGCCCCGCGTGCCACTTATTTCGAAAATGCCATTCGCGCCAACGCCCACTGGCCATCGCGCGGATCGCCGGTAGCAAAGGCGCACAGGTTGCGAATACCGGCCCCCACCGGCATCGCAACGTTTGCATTGAGACGGGTTTGCCCCTTCGCCTGCGCTGCGGGCGCCAGCGGCACGGTGGCAAGCAGCGGCCCCGTGCAGGAATCGGCATGAATCTCGAACTCGCCGGCTGCGCTGGCCTTGCCGCGCACCACGGCAGCCTTGCTCACATCGCCGAAGCGCCATGTCACGCGTTCGACGGTCAACACGACATGCTTGATGCCGTCCAGCGGTGCCTGCGGCCACAACCAGCACGCGTTGCCGATATCGACCGTGTAAATCGGCCTCGATCCCTGCGTCGGCTGGTTGCCATCCAGACGCGAGGCTGGATGATTGGAGCACGTTGCAAGCGCGCTGCTGTCGCGGTTCAACAGTGTTGTGCCATCCAGCACCTGCGTGCGTGGTGCGGCAAGCTCGAAGCCATCCGGTGCGAATGTCGCGACGCGCAACGTCGTCTTGCCCGGCAGCGTGAGTGGCTGGACGTACTGCGCGGAGCGGGTGGTCGGAACAGAGCCGTCCGTGGTGTAACGGATCGTGCCGAAGCCCACCTGATTGGACAACTCGACCCGGAATGCGCCGTTGGCCATTGCCGTCACATGGAAGGCAGGCGCGAACGCACTGTCGGCATAACCGATGCCGAGTGCGTGGTAGCGCGCGAGTTCGGCCGGCATGCGTTGCAGGAAACCGTTCCAGTCGTGTGCGCTTGCGGGCGACCAGCCAAGTTCCGACAGCGCGGCGATGCGCGGAAACACCGCATGCTGATCGTGCGCGAAGGTGGGCATCTGCTCAGTCCAGAGGCCAGCCTGCACGCCGATGATGCGCTCCGCTTCGCTCGCGCTCGCACCGTTCGGGATGACAACCGTGTCATAGGCTTGCCGCAACGTCGCCGCGGGCGGCGGTCCCTGCCATTCGCCGGGCAGGTCGGATTGATAGTGGTCGAAGTACAGCGATTCCTGCGGCGTCATGACTACATCGTGGCCTTGCCTGATCGCTTCCAGCGCCACGCGTTCGTTGTCATTGCCGTGCCACGACATCACCATTTCCGAAGCCGGAAGCGTTGCACCCGCAACCAGTTCGTCGTCCCAGCCAACCGGCGTGCGTCCGTGTTTGATGAGGTGGTCGGCGACCTGGCCGGTGAACCAGCCCTGCAGCTGATCCATGTTTGCCAGGCCCAGCTTGTGCATCTGCGCGAGCACGTCGGGCGATGCGTTCCACTGCTGCTTGTCGGCCTCGTCGCCGCCAATCGAGACGTAGCGGGAGGGGAACAGCCGCATCACCTCGTCGAGCACAGCGTCGACGAACCGCAAGGTCTTTTCGTCGGGCTTGAGCAGCCATGGGCTGACGCCCCAGTCCGTCCACACGGGCGGACGCTGGCCGGTGACGCCCAGCGATGGATAGGCAGCGATGGCGGCCTGCGAATGTCCAGGCAGGTCGATTTCCGGCACCACATCGACGAATCGCTCGGCGGAATAGCGCACGATGTCGCGCACCTCGGCCTGGGTATAGAAGCCGCAATAGGGCTTGTCGGGAGAACCGGTCAGTTCGCTGTCGAGGCGCACCGCCTTGCGGCATGCACCTGTTTTCACGAGCTCGGGATACTTGGGAATCTCGAGGCGCCAGCCCTGGTCTTCGGTCACATGCCAGAGCAACACGTTGAGCTTGTTGAGCGACATCCAGTCGATCAGTTTCTTGATGTCGGCCACGCGCTGGTAGTGCCGTCCGGAGTCGAGCAGCAGTGCGCGCCATGCGAAACGCGGGTGATCGTCGATGACACCTTCGGCAACCCTTACCGGTGTGCCGTGAGCCCAACCTGACGGCATCAGCAACTGCCACAGGGTGACGCTGCCGTAGAATGCCCCGCGTGGCGTGCGGGCGATGACATGAATGGCTTGGTCGCCCACCACGATGCGATAGCCGGCGTCTCCCTCGACATCGGCGCGCGGATCCACTTCGAACGTGATGAGGGGATGCTTGGTGGCTGCTGTCGCCAGGTGCAGATGCAATCCGCTCGTGTCGGCCACCAGCTGCGTGAAGCGTCTTGCGATGGACTGCACTTGCCGAAGCCCCGTGCCACGCACTGCGACTTTGGCGCCGTCTGCGACCCTGACCGTGCCCGATCCGGAAAGGCTCATCCGGGCTGGCTGTGGCACCAGCGACCATGTGGGCAGAGCAGGTGTGATGGGCGCAGCAGCAGCCACACCTGTTGCCGCCAGCCAAACGCCGGCCATTCGCCGGAAAAGTTTCGATGTCGCGATGTGGCTCATGCGGTCAGTCCGCCTGCCACGGCATGATGCGTCGTTGCTTCACCAGACATGCCGCGCCTGAGATACCACTGGGCTGCCCCCAGCACGCCATGGCGGCCGTGCTCCGTCACCCGCACCGGAACTTGCGACAGCAGCGCACGCGCGCTGCGCCCGTGCAGGAACCGCTCTTCGAAGGTGCTGCGTTCAAGCAGTGCGAACATGGAAGACAGGAATCCGCCAGCCAGATACACGCCACCGGTGGCCATGAAGGCCATCGCGAGGTTGCCAGCAAGACTTCCCAGCGATGCACAGAAAACATCCACAGCTTCCACGGCATGCATGTCGCTGCACGCGGCGGCTGCTGCGGTCACAGCTTCGGGCGTTGCAAGCTTTGGCGTTTCCCCATCCAACGCGCACAGGGTCGTGTAAACGGTCAGCAGGCCGGGGCCTGAAACGATGCGTTCGGACTCCACATAACCGCCATGCGGCGCCAGGTGCGCGAGGATTTCGCGCTCGCGAATCGAGTTCGGCGCAAAATCCATCTGGCCGGCTTCTGTCGTCAGCACGAAACCGCCTGCGGAGCCGGGTACATGCACTGCCGCGCCAAGGCCGGTGCCCGGACCGATCACCAGGGCCGGCCCTTTTGTAAGAGTATCGGGCCCGCACAAGTGGCGACCGCTGTGGGCGAGGGGGCCGTCGAGCGCGTACCCCAGCGCCTCGAAGTCGTTGAGTATGGCAATGTCGTCCAGGGCAAGTGCCTGGCGCAACTGCGACAGATGGATGGGCCACGCGAGGTTGTCGTTCACGACCTCGTCGCCCATGACCTGACCCGCACAGGCGAGCACGCAGTGCCGCACCGGAATCCGCACGTCGGCATCGACAAACGCTTGCAGCAGCTCTGCCAACCCCGGGAAGTCGGTGCACGCAAACTTGCGATAGGCCAGCGTCTCGACCTTCCTGCCCTCGTCGTGCGAGGCCCGCACCATGGCAATACGCGTGTGCGTCCCACCGACATCTGCCGCAAGAAACGGCGATGCCGGAGCCCCTTCCGATTGATCCAGATGGCCGATTGCCACGTCCATCGCGCTCCCCCGCAATAGAACTGTCATCCAGCTTGGGTACAATTGACACCGGTGTCAAGCGGTGACGCACCATGCACGGAAACGGCGTTTGGGTGAGGCGATCCACTGGCTGGGATGACCCCTTGGGCCATCTTCAAGCATGAAAAAGCCCGCTGTTATGCGGGCTTGGGGTGTTTCATGGGTCTCGCTGGTATTGCCTGAAACCCTCACTTGGTACCGGTGATAGGACTCGAACCTACACGACATCTCTGCCAGCGGATTTTGAGTCCGCCGCGTCTACCATTCCGCCACACCGGCATGTGAGCGCGGCATTATGCCGGGTTCAGTGCACGCGGTCGAGTCCCAGCACACGGACATCGCGTTCGTACCAGCGATCTTCCGGCAGTGGCTGGAATACGGCGCACTGGGTCATCGGGCCGGAGTAGATGTGCAGGCTGACCGTGACCGCGTTGTCGCTGGGGTTGCGGATGCTGTGGTACTCGTGCGGCGGGATCAGGCTGCCGGCCGAACCGGCGCCGGCCTGGATCGAGCCCACCGGCTGGAAACGGTAATGCTGCGCGTCGTGTTCCAGCAGCTCGTACTGCACGATTTCCAGTGCGCCGTTCCAGACACCCTCGACGCACCACATGCCGTCGTGATCGTGGATCGGCGTGCCCTGGCCTGGACCCCACGTCATCGCTACCACGCAGTAGCCGTGCTCTTCGCTGCGATACAGCTCGCGGCGGGCGTAGTGCTCGGCGCAGGCCTCGAACACACAGTCGGGCAGCTTCACCGCATTGTCGCGGATCAACTTGCACAGGCTGTTGCGCAGGCTGTCGGTGAGTTCGCAGGTGGTCGGCTTGACCACGGCGGCGTCGATCGCGTCGATCAGGGTACGGCTGCCGGGGAAATCCAGGGTGAGCATGATGTTCTCGGGTGGTGCATGATGTCGTCTATCTTACCAGCGTGGCGGTTAAGCCTACTGTCGCCATGCCCGCGAAAGCGGGCATCCATGTTGCAGCTTGCAGTGGATGCCCGCTTTCGCGGGCATGACGGCCCTTCAGTCGACTTTCTCAGAGAGTAGAAAGCCGCGTCAGAAAACCGCCGATCGCGCGGCTGTAGTTCTCGATATCGACCAGGAAGGCATCGTGGCCCTGTGGTGAATCCAGCGCCACGAACTCCACCTTGGCGCCGGCTGCCTGCAGGCCTTCGGCGATCTGCTCCTGCTGCTGCAGCGGGAACAGGATGTCGGTGCTGACGCCGATCACCATCGCCTGTTCGATGTGGATGCGCTGCAGGCCATCATGCACATTGCCCTGACCGTATTCGGCCATGTCGAACCAGTCGCTGGCACGCGACAGGTACAGATAACTGTTGGGATCGAAGTTGCGCACGAATCGCTGCGCGTGGCCTTCGAGATAGGACTCGACCTGGAACTCGCGCCCGAACGGTTCGTCCTCGCGCTGTTCCGGGTCGAGCCGGATGCGTGCGAAGCGGCCGTTCCATTCCATCGCCGAGCGATAGGTGATCACGCCGAGCTTGCGCGCGATGCTCATGCCGGTGTCGGGATAGTTGCCGCCTGTCTCGGCACTTGTCCCCTCTTCGGGATGAATGTCGTAACGGCCTTCGTTCCACTGTGGGTCGAGCCGGATCGCCTCGCGCTGCAACGAGCGGATCGCGATCGCGAACGGTTGTGCCTGTGGCGCGGTGTCCACGCTGATGTGCGCACGCACGCTGCCGGGATGCAGCAGCATGTAGGCCAGCGCGCTCATGCCGCCCATCGAGCAGCCGATCAGGCAGGCCAGCTGGGTGATGCCGAGGCTGCTGACGGCAGCATGCGCCGCGTTGGCGACATCTTCCAGCGCCAGCTCGGGAAACGTCAGTCGATAGGCTTCGCCGGTAGCCGGGTCAATCGAGGCAGGGCAGGTCGAACCCTTGTCGCTGCCCAGCGAGTTCACGCAGATCACGAACCAGCGCGAGGTGTCGATGGCCTTGCCGGGGCCAGCCATCTCTTCCCACCAGCCGGGTGTGGAATCGGTGGCGCAGGAGGTCATGTGCGCGCTGGGCGACAGGCCGGTCAGCACCAGCACGGCGTTGTCGCGCGCCGCGTTCAATATGCCCCAGGTCTCGTAGGCGACGTGCGCACCGTGCAGCTCGCCGCCGCGCTTCATCGCAAACGGCGAGGGCAGGGTGAAGTAGCGGCGCGCGTCCTGGCTCATCAATGCACCTTGTCGATACTGATCGTGATCGGCGTCTTGCTGTCTACCGCGACGATGCCGGCATCGCCTTCGAGGTCGCCGGGCTGGGCGATCGGCTGGCCGCTGTGGCTGATCCGCGCGCCGACGAACACATGCGTCACTGACGACAGTTTCATCGCCGGTGTCATCGCCATCGCATCGGTGAGGGTAACGCTGGTTGGCAACTGGCTGGCGTCGAGCTTGGCCACTGCCAAGGGCATCGGTGGTCCGTTCTCGGCGCGGGCATAGACGAACAACGTGTCGCTCGCAGCAACCTTGCTCTTGAGTGCCGATGCCAGCGTGACCTGAACCTGCAGCGCTGCACCCCCGGGTGTGGCAGCAGGTGCGCTGCTCGATGCATCAGCCGGTGCGTCACCATCGCGGGCATCGGCCACCGCGATCTGTTCGGCGACAGCCTGAGCGACCTTCGAGCCCGGTTCCAGTTGCGGTTGAAGTACGCGCCAGGTGGCGGCGGCTTCGCGGTAGTCGCCATGCTGGAAATCGCTGATGCCGAGCAGCCACAGACCGCGCTGGCTGTCCGGCTGCAACTGCACCGCACGCTTGAGCAGCTCCAGTGCACGACCTTCGATCATGTGGTCGATGCGCGTCATCGAATCGGTTTCGGCCCAGCCCACCATCGCCTCGGCGTTGTTGGCGTTGAGCTGCAGCACATGATCGTAGGCGTCGCGGGCGGCAGCCGGGTCGCGTTGCATGGTGCTGGTCTGTGCCAGCAGCATCCAGCCTTGCTGATCGTTCGGCTGCTGGGCAAGGTGGGCGCGCAGTTCGTCGATAGCCTGTGGCAGGGTCAGCGGCTGTCCGGCCTCAGCGTTAACGCCATTGAGCGCGGCTGGTGTGCCTATCAGCAGATACAGGCCGGCAGCAGTCAATGGCAGCACGAAGGCAATCGCCAGGGTCAGTGCGAACACGCCACGTGAGCGCCCCGACTTGCGGCCCTGCCGTATCAACGGCAGCAGCAAGGCAGTCAGCGCCACAGCGATCATCACTGCAGCGGCGATGAGAAAAACGATCTTCACCAGTCGTCCCCGTTGTCGGTCGGTGTGTTGTCGGCCGACATGCTGTCAGCGGACAGGCTGGAGGCACGCTCATCACGGTTGCGTTTGCGGATCGCGACCAGCACCACGCCGGCGCCGCCGCACAGGATCAGCAGCGGACCGAACCACAGCAGCCAGGTGCCGGGTTTCAGTGGTGGGTCGTACAGCACGTAATCGGAATAACGGTCGACCAGGTACTGCTTGATCTCATCGTCGCTCCTGCCCTGCTGCATCAATTGAAAAATCTGGTTGCGCAGGTCGCGCGCGATCGGTGCGTTGGAATCGGCGAGCGTCTCGTTCTGGCACATCGGGCAGCGCAACTGCTGGGTCAGGTGCTGGAAGCGAAGTTCCTGCGAGTGATCGGCGAATGGCATTGGCTCGATCGCCTGCGCATGGGCCATGCCGGCAAACGTCAGCAATGCCACGAGCAGCACATGAAGAAGCGCACGCATCATGGCTGGGTCTCATGCGACAGCGCCGCGATCGCCGGCTTCAGTTCGCTGGCGACCACGTCCGGCGTCAGCGGACCGATGTGCTTGTAGCGGATCACGCCCTTCGCATCGATCAGGAAACTTTCCGGCGCGCCGTACACGCCGAAATCGATCGCGGTGCTGCCGGGTTCATCGGCAATCAGCACGTTGTAGGGATTGCCGTGTTCGGCGAGCCAGCGTTTGGCATCGGCCGGCGCGTCCTTGTAGTTGTAGCCGACCAGTTGCACGCCGAGACTCGGGCCTTCGGCCTCCAGTACTGGATGCTCGGCGCCGCATTCCACGCACCAGCTGGCGAACACGTTGAGCAGGTAAGGTTTGCCCAGCAGGTCCGACTTGCTCACCGTCTGCGTGGGTTCATACAACTTGGGCAGCACGAAGGCAGGGGCTGGCTTGTTGAGCAACGGCGACGGAATCGCGCTCTGGTCGTGCTGGCTGTTCCACCAGATACCGAAACCGAACAGCAGCACCAGCAGCATGAAACCGAAGAACGGCAGCAACCGGTTCATGCGTGATTTTCCTGCACCAGCAGGCCTTCGGTGCTTTCGCTTTCAGCGATGCGCTTGATGCGGAAACGCTTGTCCGCTGCACAGACGAAGCCACCCAACATCATCAGCAGGCCGCCACCCCAGATCCAGCGAATGAACGGCTTGTAGTACAGCCGCAGCGCCCAGGCGCCTTCGATATGGTTCGGATCCATCGGCTCGCCCAGGGCCACATACAGGTCACGGGTGATGCCGGCGTCCACCGCGGACTCGGTCTGCACCTGGCCGCGCAGGTAGGTGCGCTTCTGCGGATGCATCACCGCAACTGGGTTGCCATCGCGGGTGACCGTGACCACGCCCTGGTCGGCGCGCCAGTTCGGTCCGGTGGTGCGATGCACGCCATCGAACAGGAAGTCATAACCGCCGATGTGCTGGGTCTGCCCCGGCGCCATCCGCACATCGCTGGTCACGCTGAGCGATTCGGACAGCAGCACGCCAGCCACGAAGACGCCCACACCCAGATGCGCCAGCAGCATGCCGGCCATCTCGGCCGGGTAACGCCGGCCGCGCGGCACTTCGTGCCAGCGCTTGATCGCGTACAGCAACACGCCGACGGTGAGCCACACCAGCGACGCCACGCCGGCGATCGCCTTGAGCTGGCCGTGGACGAAGAACGCCGCCACGATCGCGCAGGCTGCGGCAGCAATGCCGGCGCGCAGCAACACCTGCTTCAGCACCGGCGTGTCGCCCTTGCCCCAGCGCAGGAATGGCCCGAACGGCAGCAGCAGCACGACCGGCAGCATCAGCAACGGAAACAGGAAACCGAAGTAGGGCGGCCCGACCGAGATGCGGCCCATGTTCAGCGCATCGCCGATCAGCGGGAACAAGGTGCCGAGGAGCACCATTGCCGCTGCCACCGCAAACATCAGGTTGCCGATCAGCAGCACGGTCTCGCGCGACGCCAGCTGGAACGCCTTGCCACCGGCGACCTTCGGCGCACGCAACGCATACAGCAGCAGCGAACCACCGACCACGATGGTCAGGAAGGCCAGGATGAACACGCCGCGGCGCGGATCGGAGGCAAATGCATGCACCGAGGTGAGCACGCCCGAGCGTACCAGGAAGGTGCCGAGCAGGCTCAGCGAGAACGCGAAGATCGACAGCAGAATGGTCCACGCACGCAGCGAGCCGCGCTTCTCGGTGACTGCCTGCGCATGGATCAGCGCCAGGCCAACCAGCCATGGCATGAAGCTGGCGTTTTCCACCGGATCCCAGAACCACCAGCCGCCCCAGCCCAGTTCGGCATACGCCCACCAACTGCCGGCGACGATGCCGCAGGTGAGGAAGGCCCAGGCGATGTTCGTCCACGGCCGTGCCCAGCGCACCCACGCCTGTTCCAGCTCGCCACCGAGCAGGGCGGCGATCGAGAACGCGAACGCCACCGAGAAGCCGACGTAGCCGGTGTACAGCACCGGCGGGTGGAATGTCATGCCCGGATCCTGCAACACAGGGTTCAGATCGGCGCCGTCGCCCGGCATCGGCAACAGCCGTCCGAACGGATCCGAGGTGAAGATGATGAAGGCGAGGAAACCCACCGCGATCAGGCCCATCACGGCCAGCACTCGCGCGGCGAACACCTCGGGAAGTTTCTGGCTGAACGCGGCCAGTGCCACCGTCCATACGTTGAGGATGAAGATCCACAGCAGCAGCGAACCTTCATGCGCGCCCCATAACGCGGCGATGCGGTAGTACCAGGGCAGCGCCAGGTTCGAGTTGTCGGCCACGTACTGCACCGAGAAATCGAAATGCACGAATGCCCAGACCAGGATGCCGAACGCCAGCGCCACGAATACCGCCTGGCCCGCTGCCGCAGGACGTGCCACGGCCATCAGCGCGCGGTTGCCACGCCATGCACCGAATAGCGGCAGGATGCCCTGCGCCAGCGCCAGCAACAGGGCAAGGATCAGCGCGAGCTGGCCGAGTTCCGGCGTCATGGCATGTCGCCCTGCGCGGATTCTTCGCCGACTTTCTTGTTCGCGTGCGCCTTCGCCATCGCGTCCTTCAACTCTTTCGGCATGTACGTTTCGTCATGCTTGGCCAGCACTTCGGTGGCGACGAAGCGGGCGCCATCCATGTGACCGGTCGCGATCACCGACTGGTTGTCGCGGAACAGGTCGGGCAGGATGCCGGTGTACTCCACCGGCATCGCGCCGCCGGCATCGACCACGCTGAAGGTGACCTGGAGTGTGTCCTTGCTGCGCTGGATCGAGCCGGCCTTGACCATGCCGCCAAGGCGGAACGTCTTGTAATCGGCGGCCTGGCCCGACTGCACCTGGCTCGGCGTGAGCAGGTAATTCATGTTGTTCTGCAGGGCATACACGCCCAAGCCGACCGCCAGTGCGGCGGCGGCGGCAATCAGGACGACGATGGTGAGCCGGCGTTTGCGGGTGGGATTCATGGGCATGTCGTGATCCGTCGTCTCTTAGAGAGACGGTGGAGTGATGATGGGGTTGCTGGCTGCGCGATCCTGTCGCGAACTCTGTCGTGCGATGCGCGCGCGAAGTTCGCGCAGCACGCGACGACGGCGCAGTCGCGGAGCGATGCTGTCGACGATCAGCACGATGAAGAACACCGCATAGGCCGGCCACACATAGGCGGCATAACCGCCCATCTTGAAGAAAGCGGCGGCATTGCCGCTCTCGGCGAAAAACGTCTGCAAGGCACTCATTGGCGTGCCTCGCTTTCGGCGATCTTGCGCACCCAGTCCTTGCCGCCTTCCAGCGCCAGCAGATCGGTGCGCACGCGGCTAAACAGACTGGCGATGTAATAGAACTTGGTCGCCAGCATCATGCTGAGCAGCGGCCACAGCATGTCCCAGGAAATCTTCGACTGGCCGAACACGTTGATGGTGCTGCCCTGATGCAGGGTGTTCCACCAATTCACCGAGAAATGCACGATCGGCACGTTGATGATGCCGATGATCGCCAGGAACGCCGCGGCGCGCGCGCCCTGGCGGCGATCCTCGAACGCGTGGTACAGCCCGATCACCCCGAGATAGAGGAACAGCAGCACCAGCTCGGAAGTGAGCCGCGCATCCCACGTCCACCAGGTGCCCCACATCGGCTTGCCCCACAGTGAGCCGGTGACCAGGGTGATGAAGGTGAACGCTGCGCCGATCGGCGCCGATTCCATCGCCACCACTTCCGCCAACTTGAGCCGCCATACCAGCGCGATGAACGCCGCCACACCCATCACGGCATAGATGAACATGCTCATCCACGCGCTGGGCACGTGGATGAAGATGATCCGGTAGGCATCACCCTGCTGGTAGTCGGCCGGTGCCAGCACCAGGCCACCGTACAGCGCGATCGCGCCGAACAGCAAGGCCAGTGCCATCGCCCACGGTCGCAGGGCGCCGGCGAAACGGTAGAAGGTCGGCGGCGAGCCGAGTTTGTGCAACCAGAGCGGAATCCAGTTAGACATGGTGAATCGTCAGGCGTCCAAGGCAATACGAAGGGCGGCTGCACAGGCCAGTGGCGCAAGTACCACGGCAAGTACCAGTGCGGCACCGAGCCAGGCGATCGGCGCGAGCCACGGCAGTCCCTGTTGAGCGGCCGCCACGGCACCCGCGGCGAAGATCACGGCCGGCACGCACAAAGGCAGCAACATCAAGGCAAGCAGCATACCAGAGCGCCGGGTGCCGGCCGTCAGTGCCACCAGCACGGCGCCCAGCAGACTGAGCAGGGGCGTGGCCAGCAGCAGCGCCAGCAGCAACACCGGAATCACTGCGCCGGGCAGGTGCAGCATCGCGGCCAGCAGCGGTGCGATCACGATCAACGGCAGTGCGGTGGTCAGCCAGTGGGCGAGGATCTTCATGCCCAGCATCAGCGCCAGCGGCTGCGGCGCCAGTACCAGCTGTTCCAGCGAGCCATCCTCGATATCGCTGGAGAACATCGCATCCAGCGCCAGCAGCATCGCCAGCAGCACGGTGACCAGCACCACGCCGCCGGCGATCCGTTGCAGCAAGGTGTCTTCCGGTCCCAGCGCAAACGGGAACAGCATCGTCACGATCAGCGCGTACAGCACCGGCATCGCGATATCGCCACGCCGGCGCCAGGCCAGCGTGAGGTCGCGCCGCAGCATTGCCGCACACGCGTTGAGGAGGCGCGGATGGCTCATGCGTGCATCCGGATATGCCGCGGTTCGCCGCCATGAAAACTCACTGCGCCATGACTGGTGACCAGCGCGGCACCACCCGCGGCGGTGTGCGTTTCCAGCAGTTGATTGACCAAGGCGATGCCGATGCGGTCGAGGTTGGCGTAGGGTTCGTCGAGCAGCCACAACGTGGCTGGCAATAACAGCAGTCGCGCGAGTGCGGCGCGCTTCTTCTGGCCGGCAGACAGCCGGCGCACCGGTTCGTCCTCGTAGCCGCCCAAGCCGATCTCGGCCAGTACGGAAATCACGTTGACACCGTCGCGACAACCGAACAGGCCGGCGGCAATATGCAGGTTCTCGCATGGACTGAGATCGGCCTTGAGACCGAGCTGATGACCGAGAAACAGGATCTCGCCGGCGCAGGTGTCGCGCTGCAAGGGTGCGCCGCGCCAGTTCAGTTCGCCTTCGCCAACATGCAGCAGGCCGGCGAGGATGCGCAGCAACGTGGTCTTGCCGCTGCCGTTGTCGCCTTCGACCAGGGCCAGTTCACCCGCGTGCAGTTGGAAATCCAGCGGCGCGAACACCGGTTCGTCCTGGCGAAGAAAGCTCAAGGCCCGCGCTTCGAGCAGGGGCACGGCGGTGGGGGCGGCGGTCATTGCCTCGATTGTCCGCAATGCCGATGGCGCTTGTCCATGCGGCGTGCTGCCGCTGGTTCAGGAGCGCAGCAGACGCAGGCTGGCAGCCGCTGCGCCTTGGCCATGCACATAAGCGTTCTGCTCGTGGCGATGGCACAGCGCATCGATGGCGGCAGTATCCAGGCCGATGACGAACAGGCTGGGTTCGCTCCAGCTGCCGGGGCCGATCCCGATCGCCGGATAGATCGCCGCTTCCGGCGATGCGCGCAACGCGGTCAGCAGCTCGCGTTGCGCGGCGAGGTTGTCCTCTGTCGCGCGTGTTTCCGAGCGGGGATTCCATGCCGTGATGAAACCCCATGAGCGGGTGCCGACCAGGGTCTGGAGCGACTCCGGCAGCGGCTGGTCGATGCGGATGCGTGCCCACGCCGCCCATGGATGGGCCAGTGTCGCGGGCGCCCCAAGAGGGGGCACCCAAAGAGCGGGCGCAGGATGCGCTGGAGCGACCTCCACTTCGTCGAGGCAGACGAGGTAGTCGGTGTCGCGAAACGCGTCGAGCAGCGCCTTATCCATGCCGTAGCGGCGGCAACGGCGGCAGGCTGGTCCTGATCAGATTTGCCGCCATGTCGAGATCGACGTCCGCCACGCGGGTCGAGCCGTGCAGCAATTGCTCCAGCAGCGCGTCCTGCGCCTGACCGCGTTCGAGTGCGTAGGCGTAGGGCAGATGGGTGAAAGTGACCATGCGATAGCGCGCCATGTAGTGCTCAGGCGCGCGCGTGGCCAGCAGCGCACCCAGTTCGCGTTTGGCCAGATAGTGCGGATCGGCGACCGAGTCGCGCATCTCGATGTAGTTCTCCAATGCCATCGTGGCGATCGCGTTGGCATTGGGCTGGCGCACGCGCTGGAATTCGGCGAACACCTCGGCGCTGTCGTTCGGCGCAGCGGCCAGCAGGTTTGCCAGCACCACGGTGTCCTCGAAGCCGCAGTTCATGCCCTGGCCGTGGAACGGCACGATCGCATGGGCGGCATCGCCGATCAGCAGCGCACGGCCATCGATGTGCCAGCGATCCAGATACAGCGTGGACAGGGTGCCGACCGGGTGGCTGGCGTAGTCCTCGTCGAAGCGTGGGATGAGTGGCGGCAGACCTGGAAACTGTTCGCTGAAAAAGGTTGCGGCAGCGGCTGCGTCGGGCAGTGTGGCAAAGCTCGGTGCCGCGCCTTGCGCAGGCAGAAACAGGGTGACGGTGAAGCTGCCTTCGGTATTCGGCAGCGCGATGCACATGTAGCCGCCGCGCGGCCAGATATGCAGCGCGTGTGGCTCCAGCGCGAACTGGTCGTGGCCACCGCTGAACTGCAGCACGGCAGCCGGCAGTTCGCCCGCTGGCGGGATCTCCAGTTCCTTGTAGCCGTGGCCGAGCGACTCGATGCGCTCGCCCAGCGGACTGTGTGCATCCATCGCGGCGCGCACGGCCGAACCGGCGCCATCGGCACCGATCAGCATGCCGACCGGCAACTCGCGTTCCACACCGGTGGCATCGGCCAGTCGGATGCGTTGTGCGTCGAAGTCGGCGCTCACTAGTGACTGCCCGAAATGGAACTGCACGCCGGCTGCTTCGGCGGCATCCAGCAGCAGCATGTTCAGCGCACCGCGCGAGACCGACCAGATCACCTCGCTGTCGTCGACGCCATAGCGCTGCAGGCCACTGTCGCCGTCGCGGGTGTGCACCATACGTCCGCGCATCATCACCGCACGCTGCAACACATCGTCAGCCAGCCCGGCCGTGCGAAGAGCCTGCAGGCCACGTTCGGCCAAGGCCAGATTGATTGAGCGGCCGCCGAGAAAGCCAGCCAGCCGGGGATCGGGGCGCTTCTCGTAGACCTCGACGGCAAAACCGCGCTGCGCCAGCTGCTGCGCCAGCAAGGCGCCGACAAGACCGCCGCCGATAAGGGTGATGGGTTGCTGCGCCATGCTGCGATCCGTGAAGAGTGTCCGCCCACTGTTCCGCATGCGGCGCGCGACTGCAATCCCGGCGGTCCCGGATTGCGCGCAGGCCCGCTCAGAAGCTCATGAAATAGCCACCGTTGACCGGCAGGTTGGCGCCGGTGATGTAGCCGGCATCGTCGGCAGCGAGGAAATTCACCGCACGGGCGATATCGGCTGGAGCGCCGAGGCGGCCGACCGGGATGTCGGCGATGATCTGCGCGCGGATCTCGGCCGAGACGGCGGCGACCATCGGTGTGTCGCAGTAACCTGGTGACACTGTGTTCACGGTGACGCCCTTGCGTGCGGTTTCGCGCGCCAGCGCCATGCTGAAACCGTGCACGCCAGCCTTGGCGGCGGAGTAGTTGGTCTGGCCGAACTGACCGGTCTGGCCATTCACCGAGCTGATGTTGACGATGCGGCCGAAGTTACGGGTGGTCATGCCGTCGACGACGTTGCGGCACATGTTGAATACGCCGTCGAGATTCACCCGCATCAGTTCATGCCATTGCTGTGGCGACATCTTGCGCAGGCTGGCATCACGCGTAATGCCGGCAGCATTGACCAGGATGTCCACGCTGCCGTGCTGCTGCTCGATGCGCGTGGTCAGCTGCCGGCAGCTGTCGAAGTCGCTGACATCGGCTGCCTCGAACGTGATGGCGCCATCGAAACCGGCCAGTTCCTCGCGAAATGCCGCGATGCGCTCATTGCGCGCAGCCAGATCTACCGCAATCACTCTGCAGCCCGTTTGCAGCAGCTGGCGGCAGATTGCGGTGCCGAGTCCACCGATGCCGCCGGTAACCACCGCCACACGCTTCGGGAGAGCAACTTCGCTCATGGGTTTTCGTCCCCTTGGTTTCGATCATGCGGCAAGGCAGCACATGCTGTGCTGCAGCGCTCGACCTGGAATGCAACAAACGGACGGCACGTGACTACGCGCCGTCGTGCGGACTGGTATCAGCCGGATTTCTTGCTGCTGCGAGTGCTTGCGCCCGGTGTCGGTATGACCTTGGCGGCGGTGTCGATCAGCCCCCGCTGCATCGCCTGGAAGGCTGCCATGTTGCGCTCGGTCAGGTCATTCAGCGTGTTCCATGGGGTCTGCCCCATCAGGCTGTTAAGCTGGCTGCGGAACTGAGTCTGCTGATCCAGGAACACCTGCAGGCTGCGCTCCAGATAGGGCCCCATGAAGCCCTGCAGTGAATCGCCATAGAAACGGATGATCTGGCTGAGCAGCTGCGGCGACAGCATCGGCTGCCCCTTGTCTTCGTGCTCGGAGATGATCTGAAGCAGGACCGAACGGGTCAGATCCTCGCCCGTCTTGGCATCGCGGACTTCGAAATCCTCGTTGTCCAGCACCAGCTGTCGGACTTCCTCCAGCGTGATGTAGCTGGAGATTTCCGTGTCGTAGAGACGCCGGTTCGGATACTTCTTGATGGTGCGTTTAGTTTGTGCCATGCGGCGAACGCTAGCAGAAGATATTGCGCCGCACCAGCCGTAGCCGGGTATTTATGCTGCAGCCATCGACTGCAGCATTTGTGATCAATGGCCTCCTGGGCCGCCGGCGCTGCCGAAGGGCGGTTTGGCCAGCCACAGCAGTGGAATCATGAAGATGAAGATGACCGAACACAGCCAGAACACATCGTTGACCGCCAGCGTGGCGGCTTCCCGGCTGATCAGCTGATCGACCACAGTCAGACCACGCTGGCCAGCCATGCCCGCAGCCTGCAAATGCTGCAGGAATCCGGTTGCTGCCGGTGACGCGTCAGTGATGTTTTCGGTCAGCGAAGCGTGATGGAACTCGGTGCGGTGCTGCCACAGGGTCACGGTCAGGGCCGTGGAGACGCTGGAGCCGAGCGTGCGGAAGAAGTTGGCCAGGCCCGAGGCACTGGCAATCTGATCTGAAGGCAGGCCCGAAAGATAGATCTGGTTCAGCGGAATGAAGAAGAGCGGTATACCCAGGCCCATCACCAGTCGCGGCCAGACCATGCTGATGTAGGAGGCGCTGCTGTCGTAGGTAGACAACCAGAACGAAGTGCCGGCAAGTATCACGAAAGCCGTTGTGATCATCGCGCGCAGGTCGAACTTGCCCAGCATGCTGCCGACCACGGGTGACAGCAGGAACGCCAGCACGCCGACCCAGGCACTGGTCATGCCGGACCAGCTGGCGGTGAAACCCAGGGTAGTCTGCAGCCACAGCGGCGAGACCACGTTGATCGCGAAGAACGCCAGCATGCCGAAGGACATGGCACTGACGCCGATGGTGAAATTGCGCTGCTTGAACAGCGAGAGGTCGATCACCGGATGCTTTGCGTTGAGCTCCCAGGCGATCAGGAAGCTCAGGCTGACCACGGCGATCAGCCCCAGCGTGAGGATCAGCGGCGAGGCGAACCAGTCGTGGTCGTTGCCGTTGTCCAGCATGAACTGCATGCAGCCGATGCCCGCCACCAGCAGCACCAGGCCGATCACATCGATCGGAGCCTTCACCGTCTTCGATTCACGCTTGTGCAGCAGGAACCAGGTAACTACGGCGGCGCCGATGCCAACCGGCAGGTTGATGTAGAAGATCCACGGCCAGGTGAAATTGTCGGTGATCCAGCCGCCCAGGATCGGGCCCAGCACGGGTGCGATCACCACGGTCATCGCCCATAGTGCCAGTGCGATGCCCTGCTTGCTCTTGGGATAATTCGCCAGCAGCAACGCCAGCGCCAGTGACACCATCGGGCCGGAGCCGGCGCCCTGCAGCAGGCGTGCCACCACCAGCATCGGCATGCTGGTGGCCAGACCGCACAGCATCGAAAAAATCACAAACAACGCGACCGAGACCACGAAGGTGCGTACCTCGCCGAAGCGCTTGGCGATCCAGCCGGTCAACGGCTGCATGATCGCGCTGGCCATCGAGTACGAACTGATCGCCCAGGTACCTTCGCTCGGACTCACCGCGAGGCTGCCAGCGATATGCGGCACGGCCACGTTGACGATGGTCATGTCCAGCACTTCCATGAAGGTGCTGAACGCGACGGCGATCGTCATCAGGGCCAGCATGCCGCCCTGCAACGGCTTCAGGGGAGCGGCGGGAGCGGCGTCGGAGGAGATGGCAGCCATGGGTTGGACTCAGCCTCAGTTCGTGTGGTTGCCACCGGTGTTGCCGGAGGCTCCCAGGTTGGCGCGAATCACCTGATCGGCTTCGGCGTCAGCCTGGCTGGCCATCTGCTCGTACACCGTGGTTTCGGCTACCACGGCCGGGTGCTCGGCCTGCGGTGCCAGCACGGCGCCGCGGTCGTCGGTGATGTCGACCGTGACATCGCTGGACAGACCAATGCGCAGCGGATGCTTGTCCAGCTCCTGGTTGTCCAGCGCAATGCGCACGGGGACGCGCTGCACCACCTTGATCCAGTTGCCGGTGGCGTTCTGCGCGGGCAGCAGCGAAAACACACTGCCGGTGCCGGCGCCCAGGCCGATCACCTTGCCGTGGTATTCGACGTTGCCACCATAGAGGTCGGTCTCGATCTTGGCTGGCTGGCCGATGCGGACGTGGCGCAGCTGGTTTTCCTTGAAGTTGGCGTCGATCCACAGGTCGTGCAACGGCAGCACGGTCATCAACTGCTGACCGGGCTGCACGCTGTTGCCCAGCTGCACACTGCGCTGTGCCACGTAACCGGACACCGGCGCGTAGATCGTGTTGCGCTGCGCCGCCACCCAAGCCGCACGGAAATTCGCGCGCGCCTGCAGCACGGCCGGGTTGTTGGCGATGTCGGTGCCTTCGATCGAGGCGTGCTCGGCCGATGCCTGCGCCTGGGCGGAGGTCAACGCGGCACGCGCCTGATCGACGGCATCGCGCAGGTGCTGGATGGTTTCCGGCGCCTCGGCCTGCTGGGCGATCAGTGGCAGGCGTCGCTTGAGATCGGCCTCGGCCTTTTTCAGGTCGACCTGTCGGGCGGCGACTGCGGCATCGCTGCCGCTGGCGGAGTCGGTCTGCTGGCGTACCTGTCGTACCGCCTGTGCCAGCGCACTGCGTGCCTGACTCAGGCGCACGCTGGCATCGGTGTTGTCCAGCTTGACCAGAATCTGGCCGGCGTCGACGTGCTGGGTATCGTCGGCAAGAATCGCCACCACGGTGCCTGGCACCTGAGCGGAGATCGCCACCTGGTTGCCGTTCACATAGGCGTTGTCGGTGGTCTCACGCCGGGAAAACACCAGCGTCCACAGCAGGAACCAGATCACGCCGATCAGCACGAACACAAACAGCATGATCAACAGCGTCTTGCGGCGCTTGGCCGGGTTCTTCGCCGCCAGCCCGCTGTCGTTGTCGTCAGCGGTCTTGTTGGCGGTCTTGTCGGACTCAGTGGCGCTCATCGGCGTCGTCTCCGGACGGATTTGAAAGGGAAGGGGATGTCGGGCTGGCGCTGCCGATCTCGCCGATGCTGTGGTAACCACCACCGAGCGCCTTGATCAGGGCAAGATCCGTCGAAACGGCCTGGGCCTGCAGGCTGGCGGCATCGTCTTGTTGCTGCAGTAGCTGTGCCGCCGCTGCGAGACCCTCGCGTGCATCACGCACACCCTGATGGGCGCGTGCCTGCGCGGTGGCGAGCAGGCGTTCATTGGCGGCGATCTGCGCGGACTGCTCCTTGCGCCGTGCGGCGATCTGTTGCGCAGTGAGTGCCTGGGTCGCCACGTCGCGTGCGGCGCTGACCACGGTGCTGTTGTATTCCGCCACGGCAGCCGCGAGCTGGGCCTTGCTGACGCCATAGTTGGCCTTCAGCTGGCCGCCTTCGAAGATCGGCAGATGCAGTGCTGGTGTCAGCGCAAAGGTGCGGCTGCCGGCTTCAAGCAGCTTGCCCATGTCGATGCTGGACAAGCCGGCCATGGCACTGATGCCGATGTCCGGGAAGAACTGGGCGCGCGCCACATCCGTTTGTTTCAGCGCTGCTTCGACCTGCCAGCGGCTGGCGGCGATGTCGGGGCGGCGTGCAATCAGGTCGAGCCGCGCATTGGAGGGAATACGGCTATCCACCTCAGGCAAGGGTCGTGGCTGCAAGGCAGGCAGATCCGCCGGTGCAATGCCGAGCAGCGAGGCCAGCGCCACCTTGCGGATCGCAGCCGAACCTTGCAGGGCGACATGCATCTCGCGCGCTGCGGCGAGCTGTGCCTTGGCCTGCTGTGCGGTATCGGCGAGGTCCACGCCTTGCGCCACGCGCAACTCGGCGATGCGCACGAACTTTTCCTGCGCAGTAACCAGTTGGGTAGACAGCGCGAGGCGTGCCTGGTCCCCCTGCCAGCCAAAATAGGTGTCGGCGACGGCGTTCTGGATCGTCAGCGCGGCGGCACTGCGCTGGGCTTCGGCGGCATGTGCCTGATCGAGTGCGGCCTCGATGCTCGAGCGCTTCTTGCCCCACCAGTCGAAGGTGTACTTCGCCTGCAGGCCGAGATCGGTCTGGTTGTACCAGGGATCGATGGGGATGTTCGGCGGCAGCAGGCTGAGGATGCCGTTCTTGCTCATGCGCTGACGCTCGAACTGCGCATTGCCATTGACGTTGAGGCCCGCCTGGGCGGCGGCGAGTCGTACCGATTGTTCGGCATTGACCACGCGGCTTTGCGCTTGCTCCAGATCAGGCGACTGCTTCATGGCGATGGCGATCAACTGGTCGAGTTGTGGATCGCCATAGGTGCGCCACCAGTCGGTATCCGGCCAGCCGGCGCGGGCAGGGGCCTGCAAGCCGGCGAGCGGCACGTCGTCACGCAGGTTCGGGTGATTCAGCCGTGCCGGTATCGCGCAGGCGCCCAGCAGCAGGGTCAATGCCATCGCGATGGCGGTGCGATGAAGCGGAAAATGTTTCATCAGGACCTTCTTCATTTCGTGGCCTTCATGGCTGGGTGTCCGGATCCAGCTGATCGAGATTGTGCGCGAGCTTGCCCAACAAGCGGCTCAGGTTGCGTTTGTCGGCATCATTGAAGTCGGCAAACATCGCGCTGACGCGGGGGAACATCGGCGGCAGCATCTTTTGCACAAAGCGCTTTCCGGCGGCGGTGATGCGAATCAGCACCCGACGGCGATCCTCCGCGCTGGCGCCGCGGGTGATCAACCCGCGCTTGACCAGCGCATTGGTGATGCGTGTCATGTTGGTTGCGCCCTGGGTGGCGAACTCGCACAGCTCGCCCGGCGTGGAACTGCCATCCGGGCGGCTGTACAGGATCATCAGGGTGAGGAAGTCGCTGTGATTGAGCTTGTGCGGCTTCAGCTTGAACTCGAGCTCTTCTTCGAGACTGCTGCCCACCATCAGCATCAGCCGGCACAGTCGCGCCTCGACGGCAGGCATCTGCGGGATGATCTGGCTCACCCGTTCGATGCCTTCGTTCATCATCGCGATGCAGTTCGTCAACCGAGCCATTTCATCAATTCATATTTCACTGATGAAGTAAAATGTAGCAAGAGCTGGCTGCTGTTCGCAAGTGTCGTTTGGGAATATGACAGCAGGGCTAGTTGCTGCGTCGGTCCAGGTCGAACAGGCGACGTGTGTTGGCCGTAGTGGCTGCGGCAATCGTGACCTCCGATTCCCCGCGCAGCGTTGCGATGCAGCGCAGTACTTCCGTGATGCGCGCCGGTTCGTTGCGCTGGCCGCGATGGGCGGCATCCGGCTGGTTCGGTGCATCGCTTTCCAGCAGCAGAAACTCGATCGGCATCTGCGCCACGATGCGGCGCAGGCGCTGGGCGCGCTCGTAGGTCACCGGACCGCCAATGCCGATGCAAAAGCCCATGTCCCACAAATGCCGTGCCTGCTGCTCGCTGCCGGAGAAGCTGTGCACCACGCCGCTCAGACTGCCGGTTCGACGCAGTGTCAGGGTCACTTCCTCCAGCGCGGCGCGTGCATGCACGATCACTGGAAGGTTGTGTTCGCGTGCCAGTTGCAACTGATTGACGAAATAGTGCCGCTGCAGATCGTGATCGAGTCCATCCACATGGAAGTCCAGCCCGATTTCACCGACGGCGATCACGCGGTCGTCATCGAGCCATGCAGACAGTGCGTCGACATGTTCGGGTGCATGCTGGGGCAGAAACATCGGATGCAGTCCGTATGCCGGAAACAGCTGGCGATGGTTCGCACAGAGCGCCTTGATCCGTGGCCAGCTGGCAGCATCCACTGCCGGCACGATCATCGTGTCGACACCGACATCGATTGCCCGTCCGATCACGGCGTCGCGATCGATGGCGAACGCGTCGTCGTCGAGATGGACGTGACTGTCGTTGAGCTTGGGCATAATGCAATTCCGTGCGGTGACCGTGAGTCCTGCGACTTCGTCGTGAAGATAATGTAACGGGCCCGAGCTAGCTCTGATTCAGTTGGACAGCGGTTCAATGGGCGCAGGTAATTGCGGCGACGCATGCTGCATCGGTATTACCACCATGCATAAACACAGGAGAGGATTGTAATGAACAGGTTGATGGTCAATGCCTTCAATGTCGGTATCGCTGCGGCACTCGCGCTGAGTCTGGCAGCATGCAACCGCAGTGCGGATGCAGGCACATCCGATGGCTCGGCAGTGGCTGCCAATGGTGTGGCCGCGTCGCCGGGTGCGCCAAGCGATGCGAGCGCAAATACGTCAGACAATGGCGTCAGGTACGCCAAGGTGGTCAGCGTTGAGCCGGTACGTGATTCGGCGAACGGTTCCCGGCAAGTCTGTCACGATCAGACCGTGACCCATACTGCGCCACCGAAAGATCAGCACAGGATTGCCGGTACGGCGATCGGCGCCGTGGCTGGCGGTCTGCTTGGTCATATGGTGGGTGGGGGCAGGGGCAACACGCTGGCCACGGTGGCCGGGGCGGTGGGCGGTGGTTATGCCGGCAACCGCATCGAAGCCAGTCACCAGCAGGCCCAGGTGACCTCATCGGTACAACGCCAGTGCAGCACCGTGAACAGCGCTGACAGTCCGATCGTCGCTTACGATGTGCGTTACGTGTACAACGGCGTGACCCGTACGGTACGTATGGACCACGACCCGGGTGATCGGGTACAGGTGCAGGAAGGTGTGACGGCGGTATCCGACGCTCGCTGAGCTGACCCAACCAAAGGAACGGGATCATGAGTCCAATGAAACGCAAGTTTGTCATGGTGGCAGCGATGGCTGGCAGCCTTGTACTGGCGGGCTGTGTTACCCAGCCTTATGGCAACAACGGCAGTTATGGCTATCAGGGGCAGCCGGGCAACTACGGTGGTCATAACAGCCGCTGCCAGACCTGTGGCGTAGTACAGGATGTGCGGCAGATCTACATCAACAATGGCAGCAACAACAGCGCCCTCGGCACGATCATCGGTGCGGTGGCTGGCGGCATACTTGGCAGCACGGTGGGCAAGGGTGATGGCCGTACGGCCGCTACCGTGGTTGGTGCAGTCGCTGGCGGTGCCGTCGGCAACCAGGTCGGTCAGCGTAGCGACGGCAATGGTACGGGGTGGCGGATCGTTGTCCAGCTGGACAACGGCCAATACGCCACAGTGACACAGCGTGACAATCCTGGCGTGCGCAATGGTGATTACGTCGAGGTGCGTGATGGGTTGGTTTATGCACGTTGATCGTTGTGCTATTGAATAGACATCCATATGTATGGACGTCCAAATAAAAAAGGCCATCGAAGGATGGCCTTTTTTATTTGTCTTGCCAGCATGTTTTCTGACTAGTTCACTGCATAGAATGCATGTTCGCCGATGGTGACGCTGCGACGATTGCGGGACCATGCCGGACTGATCGCGGTCGTCGCGAAATGATCGGCATGTGGCACCAGCATGCGACGCTCAGTCAATGGCAACTGCCAGTTGTGCAACGATCGCCCGGCAATTTCCCAGGCTTTGCTGAACGAGTCCAGATTGTCGACGTCGAATGAACCTGGAGTGGTGGTCGTTGCGAACTGGTGCGGTGCGGTTACCACCTTGCATACGGTGTTGCCCCACTGACCGCGCTCGCGACGACGCAGGGCCACCTCAGCTACCGCGAGCTGGCCGATGGTGGGTTCGCTGCGTGCCTCCAGATACACGGTGGTGGCCAGGCAGGCCTGGTCGGCGACGGGCTGGGGCATCAGTGAAGTCAGCCACAACAGCATGGAAAGTTTCATGTATCTGCCTCCAACGTGCTGTACGCGCAAAGCGGATTGCGAGCTTTGTGCGCCATTGCGGTGGACGGGCTGGCAGGCGCCGTTCCACCTGGATTGATCGCCGCAGCCGAAACTTGTGGCTGAGCGCTTTGCCACGGGATTGTGGCGGTACGAGCGGCGGAGTCTCTGTGCCGATCTGGATTGATTGCTGCATGGGCGATATGCGGGCCGTATCGGCCCTGTTGCCTGCAACTTCTCCGCACTCGTGGATGCGAGGCGGTATGCCATCCGGCGATGTTGCTACCGGGTCGCGCCGATTCGGATACATCCGGTTCGTCGCGTACTTCGACACCCCATGTTCCGGATGTCGCGATATTCAATCGGCGGAGCCTAGTTGCGGATCAGTCCGCTGGCAAGTGCCGTGATGCCGCAGTTTAACTGATGCTCACCTTGTGTTGGCAAGTGCCATGACGAATTTTCGTTGTTGTGGACATGCATGACTCATGCCGGCCACGTGTTGTCGATTTGAACAACGAGATGTTCATGCAATTCATTTAGACGTCCATTTACTGACTGCGCAACAACGTCATCATTCAGTACAGCCAGTGCCTCGATGCCGACATCCGTGTTGACGGCATCGATCACGCGACCGATTTCATGTTCGTCGGAACGCAATACGCTCCCGATGCTTACTGCCTGCGACAAGAAGACATGATGAAGGTGTCGCTTGTTGCCACCGCGATAGTGCAGTCGCGCAACAATTTCCTGGCCCGGGTAGCAACCCTTGTCGATCGCGACAGCCTGCAGTCGATGCAACGACAGTGCAGGCGGCAGTAGTTCGTTCAATGCCTGTGCTGGCAGCCAGGGCCAGCCTTCACGCAGCTGTGTCAGGTGCCACGCACTATCATCATGAGCCGCTGTCGTGACCTGCATGCTGTACGTGCCGCAGCCGAGCAGCAATGTTTCTGTGTTGCCATCGACTGCGTGCATCGGTCGAGCGTGGCCTGTGGTCAGCGAACGCGACGGCAGTGCCGTCAATGTGAGTTTCGAACGAAACACGAAGCGGCGCAGCGCATCGGCCATGGTTGCGGCGCTCCCTCCGCGCAGCAGCAGCAGCAGTCGATCGTCGGCGAGCCTGGCCAGGTGGAAAAATGCGCGCACGCGACCTTGCGGATCGAGCCATGCGCCGAACTGCCATTGGCCGGTGGCAAGTGAACTGACCTTGCTGCTGAACTGGGCCTGCGCAAACGCGATGGCGTCCGCGCCTTCGATCAGCAGGGTTTCTGCGGGGTAAGGTGTCGGCATAAGGCAACAATGGTTGGGGCTGGTGTGTTCAAGTACAAGTAGTGTGCCCCTGGTCGAGGTTGTGCTGCTTTGCCACAGGTATTAACCTTTTGCGGCTAACAAAAAACCATGTCCGAGACCTCCTCCCCAACCGAGTCCCAACCGGCTTCCGTTCCCACGGAGCCCGTGGTCGTGTCCGAACGACCTGATCAGGACAAGGTTCCGGGGGAGCGACCGGCTCCTGATCCCACTCGTTACGGCGACTGGGAGAAGAACGGACGTTGTATCGACTTCTGAGCAACCATCGCGGCGATTGTCGCGAATGGACCAGGGGACGGTGCGGCACGGACATCAGCGATTCCACACAGGATAGCCGCCATGGCAGACACGCAACGACCGCTCTCGCCGCATCTTCAGGTTTACCGCTGGCAAGTGCAGATGATGAGTTCCATCCTGCATCGCGCTACCGGTATCGCCCTGGCCGTCGGCAGCTTGCTGGTGATATGGGGATTGCTCGCGCTGGCTGGAGGCGAGGCCAGCTTCAATCAATTCAAGATCTGCACAGGCAGCCCGCTTGGTCTGGTACTGCTGTTCGGCTGGAGCTGGGCACTGTTTTACCACCTGTGCAACGGTATCCGTCACCTGGTCCAGGATGCCGGCGCCGGTTATGCGATTCCGCAGTTCGTGCGCTCCAGCTGGCTGTCGGTGGCCGGCAGCATCGTGCTTACTTTGCTGGTGTGGGCATATGTATTGACGGCCGGAGGTGCGGCATGACCGCGAAGGATTTGCGTAACCCGCTGAAGACCGCACTTGGGCTGGGCTCATCCCAGTCGGGTGTGGGCCACTGGTGGACACAGCGCGTGACTGCCGCTGCCTTGGTGCTGCTCGGTGTCTGGTTTGTCGCCACCGTGCTGTGCCTGTTGCATGCCGATTACGCCACGGCGCATGCGGCGGTGGCGAAGCCGTGGAACGCGCTGCTGCTGATCGCGTTCGTGCTCACCATGTTCTGGCATGCCGTGCTAGGCCTGCAGGTGGTGATCGAGGATTACGTGCATACCCGCTGGAAGGAAGTCGTCCTGCTGGTGGCGATCAAGTTCCTCGCGGTGCTGGGCGCGCTGGCGAGCGTGCTGGCCGTGCTGCGCATTGCGCTGACCCCATAAGACGCGAGGCCAAGAGTTCATGGAAAGCTACAAGATCCAGCAGCATCTGTATGACGTGATCGTGGTCGGCGCCGGTGGCGCCGGGCTGCGCGCCACCTTCGGTCTGGCCGAGAAAGGTCTCAAGGCGGCCTGCATCACCAAGGTGTTCCCGACGCGTTCGCACACGGTGGCTGCACAGGGTGGCATCTCGGCCGCGCTCGGCAACATGGGCGAGGACGACTGGCGCTTCCACTTCTACGACACCGTCAAGGGTTCCGACTGGCTCGGCGACCAGGACGCGATCGAGTACATGTGCCGCGAGGCGATTCCCTCGATCATCGAGCTGGAACACTACGGCGTGCCGTTCTCGCGTACCGAAGAAGGCAAGATCTACCAGCGCCCGTTCGGCGGCATGACCACACATTACGGCAAGGGCACCGCGCAGCGCACCTGCGCCGCGGCCGACCGCACCGGTCACGCGATCCTGCACACGCTGTACCAGCAGGCACTGGCGCATGACGCCACGTTTTTCATCGAATACTTCGCGATCGACCTGATCTTCGACGAGGCGGGCGTCTGCCGCGGCGTGCTCGCGCTCGACATGAACGAAGGCACCCTGCATTTCTTCCGCGGTCACGCGGTGGTGATGGCGACCGGCGGTTACGGTCGCGCCTACTTCAGCGCCACCTCGGCGCATACCTGCACCGGCGACGGTGGCGGCATGGTGCTGCGTGCGGGTCTCGCGCTGCAGGACATGGAGTTCGTGCAGTTCCATCCCACCGGCATCTACGGTGCCGGCTGCCTGATCACCGAAGGCGTACGTGGCGAAGGTGGCTACCTCACCAACTCCGAGGGCGAGCGCTTCATGGAGCGCTACGCGCCGAACGCGAAGGATCTGGCCTCGCGCGACGTGGTCAGTCGTGCGATGACGATGGAGATCCGTGAAGGCCGCGGTGTCGGCGAGCACAAGGACCACATCTTCATCAACCTGATGCATCTTGGTCCCGAGGTGATCCACGAGCGCCTGCCAGGCATCGCCGAGTCGGCGCGCATCTTCGCCGGTGTCGATGTGACCAAGGAGCCGATCCCGGTCATCCCGACGGTGCACTACAACATGGGCGGCATCCCGACCAACTATCACGGCGAAGTCGTGCAGAAGAAGGGCGACGATGTCGATGCCATCGTGCCGGGCCTGTTCGCGATCGGCGAGGCGGCTTGCGTGTCGGTGCATGGCGCGAATCGCCTTGGCTCCAACTCGCTGCTCGATCTGGTCGTGTTCGGTCGCGCGGTGGCGCATCGCTGCGCCGAACTGATCAAGCCGGAGACGGCGCATCGGGATTTGCCGACCAACGTGCTGGACAAGGCACTCGCCCGTTTCGATGGCCTGCGCAATGCCAATGGCAGCAAGCCGACTGCACAGATCCGTCTGGAGATGCAGCGCATCATGCAGAGTGATGCGGCGGTATTCCGTACGGGTACGACGCTTAAGGAAGGTTCCGAGAAGATTTCCGCCGTGCGCGAATCGTTCAAGGATGTCCGCGTCAGCGATCGCTCGATGGTGTGGAACTCCGACCTGATCGAGACGCTGGAGCTGGCCAACCTGCTGGATCAGGCCATTGCCACGATGCACTCGGCCCAGCAGCGCACGGAAAGCCGCGGCGGTCATGCGCGCGAGGACTTCCCCGACCGCAACGACGCCGAGTGGATGAAGCACACGCTGGTGAAGGTGGACGAGGCCGGCAAGAGCAGCTTCGACTTCCGTCCGGTACACATGTACACCTTGACCGATGAGGTTGAGGTTGTGCCGCCGAAGAAGCGCGTTTACTAAGTTTTCGACTGGAGAGGCAACCGTGGCCGAGTTCACGCTACCCAAGAATTCCAAGATCCAGCCGGGCAAGCACTATCCGGCGAAGGATGCGAAGAATCCGCGCACCTTCCGCATTTATCGCTGGTCGCCGGACGACGGCCAGAACCCGCGTATCGATACGTACGAGGTCGATCTGGCCGCGTGCGGCCCGATGGTTCTGGACGCGCTGCTGAAGATCAAGAACGAGATCGATTCCACGCTGACGCTGCGCCGTTCCTGCCGTGAAGGCATCTGCGGTTCGTGTGCGATGAACATCGACGGTACCAACACGCTGGCCTGCACCCGGGCAATCTCGGAGTGTGCGTCCGGCGACGTGAAGATCTATCCGCTGCCGCACATGCAAGTGGTGAAGGATCTGGTACCTGACCTGACCCATTTCTATGCGCAATTCGCCTCGATCAAGCCATGGCTGCGCACGCAGAGCCCGGCGCCGGATCGTGAGCGGCTGCAGTCGCCGGAAGAGCGCAAGAAGCTCGACGGCCTGTACGAGTGCATCCTGTGCGCCTGCTGCTCGACCAGCTGCCCGAGCTACTGGTGGAACGGCGACAAGTACCTCGGCCCGGCGATCCTGCTGCAGGCCTATCGCTGGATCGTCGACTCGCGTGACGAGGCCACCGGTGCACGGCTGGATGATCTGGAAGATCCGTTCAAGCTGTATCGCTGCCACACCATCATGAACTGCACACGCACCTGCCCGAAGGGTCTGAACCCGGCCAAGGCGATTGCCGAGATCAAGAAGCTGATGGTGGAGCGTCGCTCGGCATGAAGCAGCTGTCGCCGCTACGCGGCGACACCGCATAACCTCTCCCCTTTGGGGAGAGGAGGCCATGGAGGCGCTTCGCGCGAGTTGATCTTATGGATGAAGCACGTCTCAAGCGCCTGCGCTGGCGCACCCGTCGCGGCACCCGCGAACTGGATGCCCTGTTCGGCGGCTGGCTGGACGAACGCTTTGCTGACGCCGATGAAGCGCAGCAGCAGGCGTTCGACGAACTGCTCGATGTGCAGGATCCGGACCTGTGGGACTGGGTGATGGGTCATGCGCGTCCGGAACGAACGGATTGGCAGGTGATCATCGATGACATCCGCGCCCGCCATCGGCTTTGAGTACCGGCCGTCGCGCCTGTTGCAACGCATGTTGCTCGTGGTCGCTGCCCTGGCGATGCTGTCTGTCGTGCTGTGCGCATTGGCGCTGTGGCTGAAACTGCTGCTGATCGCCGGCGTACTGCTGGCGACATGGCAATCCGCCCGCAAGGCGGCAGGCTCACCGGTAGCGGCCGCGGGCTGGAGTGCCGACGACAGCTGGACACTGCATCTGGCTGATCATGAGGACGTGCCGGCCATGCTGGCTTCGTTCCGGGTGTTGGGTGGTTTCGTGTTGCTGCGCCTGCGGACCGCGGAGCAGGGCGCGCAGGTATTGCTGCTGGCGCCGGACAACAGCGATGCGGATATCCGTCGTCGTCTGCGCATGCGGCTGGCGACGGTGCAGCCGGGCGAGGCTGTGCCGCGGCTCTGATTCACAGGGCTCTTAGTCGCCGGCAACTTCGCCAACCCAGCGCGGTCTCACCGAATACCTGATAATGCCTGTCCGGGCGGCCCGCCCTGCGATCCCCACAAGCGACCCGCCCATGTTCCGACCGCTCGAACTCTTCATCGGCCTGCGCTACACGCGTGCCAAGCGACGCAACCAGTTCATCTCGTTCATCTCCACCGTATCGATCGTGTGCATCGCGATCAGCGTGATTGCGCTGATCACCGTGATGTCGGTGATGAACGGTTTCGATTACCAGATGAAGTCGCGCATCCTCGGCGCGATCTCGCATGCCACGGTATCCGGTGTCGGCGAAAGCGTGCAGGACTGGCCGCGCACGCTGCAGGTCGCCGAGACGAACCCGCATGTGCTGGGGGCTGCGCCTTACGTGGAAGCCGAGGCTTATCTGACCGCCGGCCATTCCAGCGCTGCGCTGCTGCGTGGCATCGAGCCGACGCAGGAGCCCAAGGTCGTCGATATCAGCAAGCACATGATCGAGGGCTCGCTGAACGAACTGACCCCGAACAGCTGGAACATTGTGCTTGGCCGGGATCTGGCCATGACACTCGGCGTGGGCGTCGGCGACCGGGTGACGGTGATCGTGCAGCAACTGTATGCCACACCGATGGGTGGCGTGCCGAAGATGCGCAGTTTCCATGTAGTGGGCTTGTTCGAACTGGGCATGGAGCAGTTTGACTCCGGCCTGGCGCTGGTCAACATGGGTGATGCCGAGAAGCTCAACAGCCTCAGCGGTCCCACCGGCATCCGTCTGCGCCTCGACGACATGTTCAACGCCCGTCCGGTGGCGCGTGAACTGGCCGACAAGCTGGGGCAGGTGTACCGGGTGCAGACCTGGATGGATACCAACGCGAACCTGTTTGCCGCGCTGTCGATGGAAAAGATGGTGATGTTCGTGATCCTGTCGCTGATCATTCTGGTGGCGGTGATCAACCTGATCTCGATGCTGATGATGCTGGTCACCGACAAGCAGGCCGACATCGCGATCCTGCGCACGCTCGGCGCCACGCCGCGCAGCATCATGGGCATGTTCATGGTGCAAGGTGTGCTGGTGGGGTTTGTCGGGATCGGCTTCGGCGTGGGTCTCGGCTCGCTGCTGTCGTGGAAGCTGCCGGGCATCATCAAGTGGATCGAGCACACCTTCCACGTGACCTTCCTGTCGCCGGACGTCTACTACATCAGCGAGGTGCCGAGCCGGCTGGACTGGCACGATGTGGGCTGGACCGCATTGCTGACCTTTGCCTTCTCGCTGCTGGCTACCCTTTATCCCGCGTGGCGCGCCTCGCGTACCCAGCCTGCGCAGGCATTGCGCTATGAATAAGACCGCCATGAACCCGACCGTTACCGATCAAGCCGGCGAAAACGTGCTGCGCGCCAGCCACGTCGCCAAGACCTACGACGAAGGCGGCCTGCGCACCGACGTGCTCAGCGACGTGAGCTTCACCCTGAAGCGCGGCGAGACGATGGCGATCGTCGGTGCCTCCGGCTCGGGCAAGAGCACGCTGCTGCACATCATCGGCGGGCTGGATACGCTGACCGCCGGTGAAGTGGAAGTGGACGGCCGCGTGCTGTCGAAGCTCTCCGATGCCGAACGCGGCCGCGTGCGTAACCGCTCGCTCGGTTTCATCTACCAGTTCCATCACCTGTTGCCGGAGTTCACCGCGCTGGAGAACGTGTGCATGCCGCTGCTGATCCGCGGCACCGCGATTGCCGAGGCGCAGCGGCAGGCCAGTACGTTGCTGGAACGGGTGGGCCTGGGCGGACGTTCCCACCACAAGCCGTCTGAACTGTCCGGCGGCGAGCGCCAGCGCTGTGCGGTGGCGCGCGCACTGGTGACCCGGCCGGCCTGTGTGCTTGGCGACGAGCCCACCGGCAACCTCGACGAAGGCAACGCGGCGCAGGTCTACGCGCTGATGCTGGAACTCAATCGCGAGATCGGCACCAGCTTCATCCTGGTCACCCATGACACGCATCTGGCGGGGCGTATGGATCGCACCCTGGTGCTGCACAACGGCGTGCTGCAGGAAAGTCCGAAGGTCTGATCGTCAGCTGTACCGTGGCGCCGCCGCCTATGCGGCGAGTGCCTACGTGCTTTTCATCCTCGATGTCGCCGGGGCCGCGTTAGGCTTGGCCGTATCCAGGATGGAACGGCGGGGCGCGGCATGGCACGAGCGGCGGCAATCACGGCAGCAGTGGCGTTGCTGTCAGGCGTGCTGCTGGTGCAATGGCTGCCGAATTTGCCGCCACGCTGGTGCCTCGGTCTGCTGCAGTCCGGAGCATTGTTGCTGGCTTGGCGATGGCCACGCGGGCGCTGGCTGGCGTGTGTGCTGTTCGGCATCGTCTGGGCGGCCTGGCATGGCGTCGCGGCAATGGAAGCGCGCCTGCCGCGTGCACTGGAAGGCCAGGATATCGCGGTGATCGGCAGCATCATCGATCTGCCGCAGCCTGGCAGCGATGCCAGCCGGTTCACGCTGCGGGTGGAGCAGGCCACGCTGGATGGCCATCCGGTCGCGTTGCATGGCCGGGTGACGGTGTCCTGGTATGACGACGCGCCATTGTTGCAGCCATGCACCCGCTGGCAGTTGTTGCTGCGGCTGAAACGTCCGCGTGGCCTGCTCAATCCCGGCGTGGCCGACAGCGAGCGCTCGGCGCTGGAGCGCGGCATCGTGGCCACCGGTTATGTACGCGACGACCCCGGCAATACCCAATTGGCTGCTCCGCACTGGTGCATCGATGGCGTGCGCGATGCGATCGCCCGCGGCATCGCCGCACGCGTGCATGATCCGCACGATGCAACGCTGCTGCAGGCGTTCTCGGTCGGCGACACGCGTGGGCTGGAGCAGCGCGACTGGGAAGTCGCGCGGGCGAACGGCGTGTCGCACCTGATCGCGATTTCCGGTTTCCACGTCGGCGTGGCGGCGGTGTTCGGAGTCTGGCTGGCGATGCTGGCCTATCTGCTGTGTCCGCGGCTGGCGCTGCGGTTGCCGCGTCCGCAGGCGCAGGCGGCCGGCGCGTTGCTGGTCGCCGGCATCTATAGCGCGCTGGCCGGTTTCGGCCTGCCCACGGTGCGCACCTTGCTGATGATCGCGGTGGTCGCCGTGGCGCGCTGCAGCCGGCGCAGCAGCAGCGGCGCGCACTCGCTGGCGCTGGCGATGATCGCGATCCTGCTGTTCGATCCGCTGGCAGTCCTGGCGGCGGGGTTCTGGTTGTCGTTCGTCGGCGTGGCGTTCCTGATGCTGTGCCTGCAGTCGCACGGCCGCGGCCTGCGTGCGTTCCTGCATGAGCTGTCGGCCGGGCAGATGGTGATGACGGTGTCACTGCTGCCGCTGACTTTGTGGTTTTTCGGGCAGGCTTCGCTGGTAGGGGCGTTGTCCAACCTGATCGCGGTGCCGCTGGTCAGTTTCGTGATCGTGCCATGCGCGTTGTGTGGCATGTTGCTGCTGGGACTGTGCCCGCCGCTGGCCACACCGGTGCTGTGGCTGGCCGCGCAACTGGCACACGCACAATGGTGGCTGCTGGAACAGATGGCGGACTGGCCCGGTGCACACTGGTATCTGCCGACTGTGCAGCCGTGGGCGTTGCTGCTGGCGGTACTGGGCGCGCTGTGGCTGTTCCTGCCGCGCGGCATGCCGTTGCGCGGATTCGGTGTGCTGCTGTTCCTGCCGCTGTTGTGGCCACCGCGCCCGTTACTCGGCGATGGCGCGTTCCAGGTCTGGGTGCTGGATGTGGGACAGGGCTTGTCGGTGCTGCTGCGCACTCGCGATCACGCACTGGTCTATGACACTGGCGCGCGTTATCCATCCGGTTTCGATCTCGGTGAGGCAGCCGTGTTGCCGTCGATCCATGCGTTGGGCATCACGCACCTGGACATGCTGATGATCAGTCATGGCGACAACGATCATGCCGGTGGTGCGCAGGCGGTTGTAACCGCTTTCCCGGAGGCGCAGCGCTATACCGGCGAGCCGGCACGGATGGCACGAATGAAGTTGCCAATGCGCCAGTGTGTTGCCGGACAATCGTGGCAATGGGATGGTGTGCGTTTTCGCGTGCTGAGTCCGGCCGATGATGGTGGCGATCGCGACAACGACAGCTCCTGCGTGTTGCTGGTCGAGGGGCGCGGCGGCCATCTGCTGCTGACCGGCGATATCAGTTCGAAGATGGAACCGCAGGTGGCTGCCGCGCTCGATCCAGGGATGCGCCCGGTGCTGCTGGTGCCGCATCACGGCAGCAAGACCTCGTCCAGCGCGGGCTTCATCGCTGCGCTGCAACCGCCCCTGGCGGTGGTGTCGGCGGGCTGGCGCAACCGCTTCGGTCATCCGAAGCCCGAGGTGCTGGCGCGTTATGCCGAGGCTGGCGTGCCGGTGTTCAATACTGCTGTGGAGGGGGCGATTCCGCTGGATTTTCCTGCCGATGCCCCCGCCCGGCGCGAACGTGGCTGGCGCTGGCGCCAGCCACGTTACTGGCGTGAATGAGGGATTGCCACGCGTGCCGCAGTACGACGGGGCGGGACTGCTATCATGCGCGCTTCCTGACAGGTCGTGCGGTGGGGTCGAAAGTGCTGGAAATCCTGATGGCTGGCGGCTGGGCGATGGTGCCCATCCTGATCTGCTCGGCGATCGCGCTGGCGATCGTGCTGGAGCGTTGCTGGACCTTGCGCCGCAAATCGGTGCTGCCGCCGGGTCTGGGCGACGAGGTACGCGAGTGGGCACGTACCGGTCAGTTGTATCCGGCGCACCTGGAAGCGCTGACGAACGGTTCCCCGTTGGGTGAATTGCTGGCCTCGGCGCTGGCAGTGCGCAACCAGCCGCGCGACCTCATCAAGGAGCGCATCGAGGACACCGGTCGGCACGTGATCCACCGGATGGAGCGTTATCTCAACACGCTGGGCACGATCGCGCTGATTGGCCCGCTGCTGGGCCTGTTCGGTACCGTGATCGGCCTGATCCGCATGTTCATGGAAGTCATGGCCGGCGGCATCGGCGATCCGGCCAAGATGGCCGGCGGCATCGGCGAGGCGCTGATCTGCACCGCGTCGGGCCTGACCGTGGCGATTCCCGCCTATGTGCTGCACCGTTATTTCCGTTCGCGCGTGGCTGGCTATTGCGTGGAGATGGAGAAACAGGCCACCGCCTTGCTCGACGACCTGACCCTGGCGCCTGCAGCGACTGCGCCGGCACCTGCGCGCCCGCGTCGTACGACGCCGGCATCGTCCGCGCCGAACGCGGGCTGAGCACGCACCGATGCGTATCAGCAATGACCGCCGCGGGGATGATTTCGAGATCAACGTGATCCCGTTGATCGACGTACTGCTGACCCTGTTGATGTTCTTCGTGCTGACCAGCACCTTTGTGCAGCACTCGCGCCTGCAGGTGACCTTGCCCAAGGCAAGCACGCAGGATCGCGACATGAACGCTCCGGCGCTGACCATCATGATCGACCGGGACGGCCGCTACTACGTGGGCAGCGACGAGGTGATGGGCGAGGGCATCGAGCCGCTCAAGCAGGCCATCGCGCGCAACGCGGGTGCCGACCACGACCGGCCAGTGACGATCCGTGCCGACGCGATGACGCCGAACCAGGACGTGGTCACCGCGATGGATGCGCTGGGCCAGCTCGGCTTCACCAAGCTGTCGATCGCCACTACGCCGAGCAAGCCAGGCGCGGCTCAGTGAGCAAGTCGAAGGCCCGCATGTGGGGTGCCGAAAGCTGGCGTGTCTACAAGCGCCTGCTTGGCTATTCCGCACGCTACTGGCCGATCGGTCTGGTCGCGATGGTCGGCATGGCAGCCGATGGTGGCGGCCTGGCGCTTTTCACGAATCTGCTGAAAACCATGATCGACGGCCTTTTCGTGAGAAAGGATCCGTATCTGATCTTCTGGATGCCGATCTGGATCATCGGCATCTTTCTGGTGCGCTCCTGCGGCACCTTCGTCAGCGATTACGGCATCTCGTACATCGGCCGTCATGTCGTGCAGAAGATGCGGCACGATGTCTTTGCGGCCTATCTGAGGCTGCCGGCGTCGTTCTTCGGCGGCGAATCCTCGGGCCAGCAGATTTCACGCATCACCTATACCAGTGAACAGGTGGCGTCGGCGGCCACCGATGCACTGAAGGTTTCCGTCACCGACGGCCTCACCGTCATCTACATGTTCATCGTGATGCTGTACAACAGCGCCTATCTCACCATGTCGCTGTTGATCATGGTGCCGGCGATCGCCTTCGTGGCCACCGTGGTGAGCAGGCGCTACCGGCTGATCAGCCGCAGGATCCAGGGCACGATGGGATCGGTCACCGGCACGGTCGAGGAATCGGTCGGTGCACACCGCGAAGTGCGCATCTACGGCGGCCAGGAGCATGAGGCCAGGCGTTTCGACGCGATAACCGAACGCACGCGCTCGCTCAATCTCAAGATTTCAGCGACGAACGCGGCATCCAGCTCCACGGTCCAGCTGATAGCCGCAACAGCCATGGCTGCCCTGGTCTTTCTGGGCACCCGGCCAGACGTGCTGTATCAGATGTCGCCCGGCAAATTCTTTGCCGTCCTGATCGCGATGGGCACGATGCTGCCGTCGCTGAAACGCTTGGCCACGGTGCAGGCGAATATCCAGCGTGGCCTGTCCGCTGCTGAAGACCTCTTTGAAGTCATCGACCTGCCACCGGAAACCGATGATGGCAAGCTCGAACTGGTGCGCACTCGCGGCGACCTGCGCTTCGAGGATGTGCGAATGGTTTATCCACGCGAAGGATTCGAAGCGTTGCGCGGTGTCACGCTGCAATGCGCACCGGGAACGGTGACCGCGCTGGTGGGGCGTTCCGGCAGCGGCAAGAGCAGTCTGGTCAGCCTGTTGCCACGCTTCAATGAGTCAAGCGCTGGCCGCATCGTGCTCGACGACCATGATTACCGGGAATACACACTGGCTTCGTTGCGCCGCCAGATCGCCTGGGTCGGACAGAACGTGGTGCTGTTCGATGACACGGTCGCCAACAACATCGCCTATGGTGAGCTGGCCGGAGCAAGTGAGGCGGACATCATTGCCGCTGCCGAAGCCGCCAATGCGATGGAATTCATCGAACGCCTGCCCAAGGGCATTCACACGCAGATCGGCCAGAGCGGAAACACGCTCTCCGGCGGCCAGCGCCAGCGTCTTGCGATCGCCCGCGCGATTCTCAAGAATGCGCCGATCCTGGTGCTGGACGAAGCCACCAGCGCACTCGATACCGAGTCGGAGCGGCTGATCCAGCAGGCGCTGCAGCGCTTGATGAAGGATCGCACCACGTTGGTGATTGCACATCGCCTGTCGACAGTCGAGGGCGCCGAACAGATCGCGGTGATGGACCAGGGCTGCATCGTCGAGCGTGGCACGCATGCCGAGCTGATCGCGCTGAATGGACAGTACGCCGCGCTGCACCGCATGCAGTTCCACGATCACGCCGATCAACAGGCTGGCGACTGAGGATCACCGATGGCGCTGATCGATACGCTCGAATCAGCCTGGTACGGCGGTGGCCGCGCTCCGTGGTGGACATGGCCGTTGATGCTGCTTTACGGCGGCGTGGTTCGTCTGCGTGGCTGGCTGTATCGATCCGGTGCACTGCGCAGTGTGCGGCTGCCGGTTCCTGTCGTGGTGATCGGCAACCTCAGCGTGGGCGGTACCGGCAAGACACCATTGACGATCGCGGTGGTCGAAGCCTTGCACGCACGTGGCTACCAGCCTGGTGTGGTCAGCCGCGGCCATGGCGGCAGCCAGCGCGAGCCGTTGTTGCTGGGCGAAGCACCCGATCCGATACAGGTTGGTGACGAACCCTGCCTGATCCACGCCACGGGCGTGCAAGTGGCCGTAGGGCGGGATCGTCCTGCGGCAGCACGGTTGCTGCTCGACGCCGGCTGCAATGTGCTGGTGGCCGACGATGGACTGCAACACTACCGGCTGGCGCGCGATGTGGAGATCTGCGTGATCGACGGCGTGCGCCGGTTCGGCAACCGGCGGTTGTTGCCGGCTGGGCCATTGCGCGAGCCGCTGAGCCGACTGCAGCGCGTGGATCTGCGTGTCTGCAATGGCGGTGTCGCCGAAACGGGTGAATATCCGATGCAGCTACGCGGTGGTGAGGTGGTGGCGCTGGATGACGGTCGGCGGCAACCACTGGCCAGTTTCAGCAGTCAGCAGGTGCATGCGGTGGCGGCGATCGGCAACCCGCAGCGATTTTTCGACAGCCTGCGTGCGATGGGCATTGGAGTCATCGAGCATGCGTTCGCCGATCATCACGCGTTCGCAGCAGCCGATCTGGCCTTTGTGGAGGATCTGCCGGTGCTGATGACCGACAAGGATGCGGTGAAATGCCGGCAGTTCGTCCAGCCGCACTGGTGGCGGGTGCCGGTACATGCCGAATTGCCATCAGCCTTTGTCGATGCGCTGATCCAGCGCATCGAGGCGTCAGATCGCCACTGACTCACCGCCCACATAGACCTCGCGCACCATCGACCCACCGATCCAGTAGCACAGCTCGGCGGGCCGCTTCGCCTGCCAGACCACCAGATCCGCACGCTGACCGACAGCCAGGGTGCCGCGATCGTGCAGGCCGAGTGCGCGTGCCGCGTTGATGGTGACGCCGTGCAGCGCTTCCCCAGGTGTCAGCCGGAACAGCGTGCAGGCCATGCCGGCAGCCAGCCGCAGCGACAGCAGGGGCGAGGTACCTGGATTGCAGTCGGTGGCGATCGCGATGGGTACCCGGTGCTCACGCAGTAGCGCAATCGGTGGCAACTTCGTTTCACGCAGTGCGTAGAATGCGCCGGGCAACAGCACCGCGACGGTGCCGGCTTGCGCCATCGCCGCGATGCCGGATTCGCTCAAGTGTTCCAGGTGATCGGCCGACAATCCGCCGAACTCGGCAACCAGCGCAGCGCCGTCCTGATCGGAAAGTTGTTCGGCGTGCAGCTTCACCGGCAGCCCCAGCTGCTTCGCGCGTTCGAATACGCGACGGGTTTCCTCGCGGGTGAAACCGATGTTCTCGCAAAATGCATCGACCGCATCGACCAGACCTTCGGCGGCGAGCCCCGGCAGCAGTTCGTCGCAGACCAGGGTCACATAGTCGTTGCGCCGATCCTTGTATTCCGGTGGCAGCGCATGCAGCCCAAGGAAGCTCGTGCGGACGCTGATTCCCAGCTCGCGGCCGATATGTCGCGCCACCCGCAGCATGCGCCGTTCGCTTTCCAGATCGAGGCCGTAGCCGGACTTGATTTCCAGCGTGGTCACGCCATCGGCGAGCAGGGCCTGCGCGCGCGGCAGCGATTGCGCGAACAGCTGCTCCTCGCTGGCGGCACGGGTGGCATTGACCGTGGAAACGATGCCGCCGCCGGCACGGGCGATCTCCTCGTAGCTGGCACCATTCAGGCGCAGGTCGAATTCCTGCGCACGGTCGCCACCGAATACCAGATGGGTATGGCAGTCGATCAGTCCCGGTGTGACCAGCGCAGCATCCAGCGATTCCACGGTCACGGCCAGCTCGTTCGGCGCCGCCGGCAGCGCATCCATCAGGCCGACCCAGGCGATGCGACCGTGATGCAGCGCGATGGCACCATGCTCGATCAAGCCACAGGCGGTGTCGCCAGCGAAGGTGGCCAACGTGGCATTCAACAGCAACCTATCCCAACGTGGCTCGCTCATGTTTCCGGTGACTCCGTGGCTGCGTTCATGGCTGACGGGATGGCTCATCGTCCACGTCATCCTGCGGAGCGGCTGGTTCGTCGAAGGCGCTGGTAATGCCGACGTGCTGCAAGGCCTCGGCTTCCAGTCTGGCCTTCTCGCTGCTTTCGGCATGCGCAGCCTGTTGCCGCTCGAAGTCCTGCACCATGCGCTCGGCGAAATCCTTGTACACCGGCGTGGGACAGAACAGCGAAGCCGCGGCGCGGGCGAGCAGGCAGGCCGCCATGATCGGGATCACCATGCCCTGATTGTCGGTCAGCTCCATCGCGATCACCGCCGAGGTCAGCGGCGCACCAGTGACGCCGGCCAGATATGCACTCATGCCCAGCAGTACCACCGCACTGGCCGGTACGCCCGGCAGGAAATGGGCGATGTTCTGGCCGAGGCCAGCGCCTACGGCAAGCGCGGGCGAGAAGATACCGCCAGGAATGCCAGCCCAGTAGGAGACCACATTCGCCAGCAGCTTGGCGATGCCGAAACTCTGGCCCGGCGTGGTGGCTGCTTCCTGCACGAACGCGCGTGCCTGGTCGTAGCCGGTGCCGTAGACCGTGTTGTGTGACAGCACTCCGATCACCGCCAGCGCCAGACCGCAACCGGTGGCAAACAGCACCGGCGCATACGCGCGCAGCCGGCCGATGTACGCCAGTGGTCCATGGCGGCTAAGCAGGATCAGCCGCGCGAACAGGCCACCGAGCAGGCCGCAGATGACGCCGGTCAGCAACACCGCCAGCCATGCATGACCCAGGGGCAGCTCGGCCTGCACCCTGCCGAAGTACGAGTAGTTGCCCATGATGCCGAGCGACACCACGCCGCCAATGAATACCGCGGTCAGCAACAGGCCGCTGAAGCGATGCTCGAATGTGCCGGCCAGTTCCTCGATCGCGAACACCACACCGGCCAGCGGGGCATTGAAGGCGGCAGCGATGCCGCAGGCACCGCCAGCGAGGATGAAGCGCGAAGCGGCCTTGGGATCGGTGAAGCCAAAACGGCGGCCCAGCCAGTGGAACAGCCCGGCGCCGACATGCACGGTGGGCCCCTCGCGTCCGATCGAGGCACCCACGGCCAGCGCAACCAGGGTCAGTGTCATCTTGCCGGCGGCAATCGGCAGCGACAGCATGCGTTCGCGAAAACCCTCGTCCTCGATATGCAGGGTGCCGATCACCTGTGGAATACCACTGCCGCGGGTGGCGCGCAGGCGCCCTTCGGTGACCCAGGCGAGCAGGCCGAACACCACCGGGGTCAGGATCAGCGGAATCCATACGCCATGGCTGAGGATCTGCTGGAACAGCTGATAAGCCCAGTTGCTGGCCTTGGCAAACAGGATCGCCGCCAGTGCCACCAGCACGGCGCCGGACCACAGCACGAGGCGACGCTTCCACTCGTGCGGCGCAAAGAATTCGTGGCCAAGCAACGCCTGCAGGCGCGGATTCGACGACTTCGATACCGGTTCGGGCGATTCGGACATGGCGCGATTATCGCAGACACCGCGCCATGTCCGACATAGTCAGCGCGGTCGCCAACGCGTTTCGTACAGATCGAAGCGGCGATCTTTCAAATTCTGCACCGCGCCGGCGTTGCGCGCACGGGCCAGGCTTTCCAGCCGCAGGTCGGCGAACAGCACGGTCTCGATGTTCGGTGTGGAATCGGCGGCGATGCCGTCGCGTGCGAACGGGAAGTCGCTGGGCGTGAGGATGCAGCTCTGGCCGTACTGGATGTCGAAATTGTTGACGCCAGGCAGGTTGCCGACGTTGCCGGAGAGCACCACGTAGCACTGGTTCTCGATCGCCCGCGCCTGCGAGCAGTAGCGCACGCGCAGGTAGCCCTCGCGCACGTCGGTGCAGAACGGCACGAACAGGATCAGCGCGCCCTGGTCGGTGAGGTGGCGGGCGACTTCCGGGAATTCGGAGTCGTAGCAGATCATCACGCCGATCGGCCCGCAGTCGGTGAGCACCGTCGCCGCGCTGTCGCCCCCGCTGATGTTCCACACGTTCCGTTCGCTCGGCGTGGGATGCAGCTTCTCGCGCTCGTGGATCGAACCATCGCGCAGGCACACATAGCAGACGTTGTGGATGTCGCCGTTCGGTTGCTCGGTCGGATGCGAGCCGGCGACGATGTTGATGTTGTAGTGCACCGCGAGATGACTGAAGAGTTCCTTTACTTGCGGCGTGTACTGACTGAGCTTGCGGATCGTGTCGAACGGCGACTGCTCTTCGTTCTCGATCGACAGCAGCTGCAGCGTGATCAGCTCGGGGAAGGTGACGAAATCGGCGTTGTAGTCGGCGGCGATGTCGGTGAAGTATTCGACCTGGGTGGCGAACTCCTCGAACGACTTGATGCGCCGCTGCTGGTACTGCACCGAGGCCACCCGCACGGAGTCGGGCAGGCGCTGCGTCGAGGGGATCGACGGCATGTCCGGATGGTCGAGCAGGCGCGGATTGCGCCAGACCAGGTGCACCGCATAGCCGAGCGAGTCGTAGTCGGACGGCACATACGCGCGCAGGAGTCCGATCGCCTCGAAATCGTTGTTGAGCTGGAAACTCAGGGTGAGATCGCGCCGCTTGCCTTCCACCACAGCCTGCACGTACGCCTCGGCGCTGCCGTAGCGTTGCATGTTCTTCGCCAGGCCTGGAATGCGCCCACCAAACACGATGCCGCGCAACTTGAGGTCGATACACAGGCGTTTGCGTGCCTGGTACAGCCGCTGGCCGATGCGCATGCCGCGGTAGTCCGGATGCACCACCACTTCCATGCCGTACAGCCAGTCGCCGTCGGGCTTGTGGCGCGAGCCCATGCCGCCGCCGGTGATCTGCATCCAGGTATGCGGGGCCAGCGCGGTCGCCTCGTCGATGCGGAACGTGGCGCAGTAGCCGACGAGCACGCCTTCGTACTCCACCACGAACTGGCCTTCGGGGAAGTGCGTCTGCTGGGAGCGCAGCATCTCCGCCGAGTGGCCCCATTCCAGGGTGTAGATTCGCCCGGTGAGTGTGACCAGGGCCGGTACGTCCGCTGGAACTGCCTGCCGCAACAACAGCTTGGGCGTGTGTTCGTTCGTCTTCTTTGCCATCGCTTGATTATGCATAGGGCGGTGGTGGCCCGAGTGAAGACGATGTCATCGGCCCGGTTACACTGCGCGACATCAGCCCGGGAGCAAGTCCATGAGTGATAGCGCAGCCATCCGCAGCTTCAAGACCGGCCAGTTCTGGCAGGCCGGTGGCTGGCACGCCGATGGCTTGCTTGGCGTGGATGCGGGCGGCCGACTGGTCGAGCCTGTTGCTACTTCAGCCGAATCCCTGGGTGCATGGGTTCTGCCCGGCATGCCGAACCTGCATTCGCATGCGTTCCAGCGCGCGATGGCCGGGCTGGCCGAGCGCAAGGGCAGGGCCGACGACAGTTTCTGGAGCTGGCGCGAGACGATGTATGCGTTCGCTGCGGCGATCGGCCCGGACGAACTCAGGGCGATCGCCACCCAGCTCTATGTCGAGATGTTGAAGGCCGGTTACACCCAGGTCTGCGAATTCCACTACCTGCATCACCAGCCGGACGGCACGCCCTATGCGCAGCCGGAGGCGATGTCGCTGGTACTGATCGAGGCGGCACGCGAGGCGGGCATCGCGCTGACCCTGCTGCCGGTGCTGTACATCAGCGGCGGTTTCGACGGTCGCGCGCTCACTGCACGGCAGCGCCGCTTCGGTCACACGGTGGACGGTTATCTGCGTCTGCTGGAAACTCTGCGCCGGCATGAAAGTGAGGGCGTGCGTGTCGGCATTGCCCTGCACTCATTGCGCGCGGTGCCGGAGCGGGCGATGCGCGAGGTGCTTGCCAGCGACGTGGCAAGAACCTGCCCGATCCACATCCACATCGCCGAACAGATCGGTGAGGTGCAGGACTGCCTGGCCACGCGCGGCGCACGGCCGGTGGAGTGGTTGTTCGACCACGCTGAAGTCGATGCGCGCTGGTGTCTGGTGCATGCGACCCACCTGACCACGGTGGAAGCCGCACGGATCGCGCGCAGTGGGGCGGTGGCCGGACTGTGCCCCACTACCGAGGCGAATCTTGGCGACGGGTTGTTCCCATTGGCCGATTATCTCGATGCCGGCGGCACACTGGGCATCGGTTCGGACTCGCACATCTCGATCTCGCCGGTGGAGGAGTTGCGCTGGCTGGAATACGGCCAGCGCCTGCATACGCGTCATCGGAATATCGCAGCACGGCGCGAAGGCGACAGCGTCGGCGAGACGCTGTGGCGCGCCACGTTGCATGGCGGTGCACGGGCTTCCGGCTTGCCCGTTGGCGAGTTGCGTGAGGGTACGCGTGCGGATCTGATCGTGCTGGACGAATCCTCACCCTTGCTGGCTGCACGCGATACACGCTCGGTGCTGGACAGTTTCCTGTTTGCCGGCAATACGCCGCTGGTGCGCGACGTGATGGTCGCTGGTCGCTGGCTCGTGCGGGATTTCCGGCATCACGATGAAGAGCGCATAGCTGCGCGTTATCACAGCGCAGTCACCGCGCTTGCCGCGCAGTGAATCATCGGGCCTGGGAGAAGTTGCGCAGCAGCAGCTGAACGCGCTTCAAATGAATGCCAACCATCTGTTGCGGTTGGCACCGTCATCGTGGAACAGCAAGACACCGTTCCTGGCGACACATCCCCATCAAGGAGTGTCCCCATGCGTCGTTTCATGTCCGTGCTGTTGATGTCTGCCGTGTTGCTCAGTGGCTGCGTGATGGTGCCGGGACGACCGGTGGGTGTCTGGGTGCCGGGTTATTGGGCAGTCGGCCATGTCTGGGTCGGCGGCCACTATCACTACCGTTGATTGCTCAGCCATTCCGCACCATAAAAAGCTGCGCCAGCCCTGCCGCTGGCGCAGCCTCCTGCCGCTGACTGCTTACGGAGTCGCCGGCGAGGCCGGGTGCTGAGCCTTGAACTGTTCCCACTGCTGCTTGCGGGCCTGCTGCTGGGCCTTGAAGGTGGCCAGCTGCGCCTTCTGCGGCGCGGTCAGTACGGCGTAGACCTGCGCACGGATATTGGCGCGCTGCTGCACACGCTGCTGAGTTGCTGCGCCTTCCGCCTGGGCCAGACTGGCTGCGGCTGCCTGGTAGCCGACCTGATCAGGGGTCATCGAGGCAAACGCGCTGCGCTGCTGGTGAAGCGCCTGACGCTGTGTCTTGTTCTGGGCAAAGCTGTTCTGCATGATCTGCTTGATGCTGGCACGCTGGGCATCAGTCAGGTTGAGCTTGCTGAAGGCCATGAACTGGCCGTGGTGCTGGCCGTGGTGCCCGCCGCCGAATGAACCGGCGCCCGGAGCGGCGACAGCAATGGTGGTGGCTGCTACGGCCGAGGCCAGGATCAGGCCGAGTGAGATGCTCTTGCGCATGGGTAGTACCTTTGTCGTAGTGGGGGAGTTTGTCTTGCACCCATTAGACGACCATGTCGCGTGTATGTTCTTTGCCGTAGGGTAAAGATGCGTAAAGAGCATGGTGTTCCCGCAGGCACCCGCTTTGAATGGGTCAAAACCACCCGGCCACCATGTCCAGAATCCTGATTGTCGACGATGACCGCGCGCTATGCAGCTTGCTGGCCGAATATCTCCAGCGCGAAGGCTTTGTCGTGGACATCGCCCATGACGGCGATGCGGCGCTGGCTCAGTTGCGCACCCAGGCATCGAGGCCTGATTTGCTGATACTCGATGTGATGATGCCGGGCCGCGATGGCCTGGAAACCCTGCGGGAGTTACGGCTGCAGTACCGGCTGCCGGTCATCATGCTTTCCGCACGCGGCGAGGCGGTGGACCGGGTGATCGGGCTGGAGCTTGGCGCGGACGACTACCTGGCCAAACCCTGCCTGCCGCGGGAATTGCTTGCGCGCGTGCGTGCGCAGTTGCGACGCAATACACCGGCAGCGGCAGGGACGCTGCAGGTGGGTACGTTGCGCCTGCAACCCAGTGAAAGGCGTGCGTATGCCGAGGGCAAGGAATTGTCGCTGACCGGGGCCGAATTCCTGCTGTTGCAGGTGCTCGCTCAACGTGCCGGCGAACTGGTCGACAAGGCCGTGCTGACGCGCATGGCATTGGGGCGCGAGCTGGAGCGTTTCGACCGCAGTGTCGATGTGCATGTGAGTCGGCTGCGCCACAAATTGATGGAAGCCTCGCCGCAATCTCCGCGTATCGAGTCGGTGCGTGGCGCAGGTTACGTGCTGATCGTGGGTGAGTCATGAACCCGTTCAGGAGTTCGCTGTACTGGCGTGTGCTGATCTGGTTCTGCGTGGCCAACCTGTTGGTGCTTCTGCTTGGCGGCCTGCTGACCCGCGGTTTCATCGAGTACACCACGGCCAGGGAAATCAACTGGGTGCTGCTGGCCCAGAGCGCAGACCAAGCCTATGAAAGCGGCGGTGCCCCGGCGTTGGCCGACTGGTCCGAGCAACAACGGCAGGAGGGTATCGAGGCGACCCTGTATGAGAAGGGTCAGACGCTCTATCCGATTCACCTGCATGCATCCGTCGCGAAATCGCTGCCGAATTGGCTCGAAGAGAACCGCGATATCGTCGTGCAGCCGTGGCCAGGCATCTACATCGCCGTGCAGCAGGTCACCGGCGACGATGGCCAGGTCCGCCAATTGGTGGCGATGAGCAGGACGCATACGCGACTGCGTCCGCAGACCAGGCAAACGATCCTGTTGTGCATTCAGCTGGTGCTGTCGCTGCTGTGCATCGGATTGCTGGGCTGGTGGGTCGCGCGCAGCGTGGCCAGGCCGGTCGAGGCCTTGCGCGAGGCGACCCGGCGCATGGCGGCTGGCGAACTTTCAACTCGGGTCGGCCACCAGGGCGGCATGGCGCACGATGAGCTCGCGCAGCTTGCACTCGACTTCGATGCGATGGCCGAACGCATCGAAGCGCTGGTGACGCACGATCGCGGCGTGTTGCAGGATTTGTCGCACGAACTGCGCTCGCCGCTGGCGCGGCTGCATCTGATCCTCGATCTGGCACAGCGCAGTACCAGTGCGGCCGAAGCGGATTCGTATTTCCGCCAGGCCGAACAGGAGATTGCCCGGCTCGATCGCATGACCGGGGAGATGCTTACTTTATCGCGTCTGGAAGGCGGCATTCCGGGCATGGAACGCGAGCCTGTCGAGTTGGCTGAACTGGTACAGGCGTGCATCGCACAGGCCGAACTGGAAGCCGATGCGCGTCAGGTGCGGCTGCAGTGGATGCCCAGTCGACCGGTCACCGTCCTGGGTAGCCCACTGTTGCTGGAACGGGCCGTGGACAACCTGATCACCAATGCGATCAAGTTCAGCCCTGCAGGCGGCAGCGTGGAGCTTGCCGTGCAGGTTCGCGAGGACAGCGCGGAGTTGTCCATCCGCGATCATGGTCCAGGCGTGCCCGACGCCGAGCTGGAGTCCTTGTTCCGGCCATTCTTTCGTGGCAGCAATGCTGCGTTGACCAACGGTCATGGTCTGGGCCTGGCGATCGTGCAGCGGGTAGTGCAGGTTCATGGCGGAAATATCCACGCCAGCAACGGTGTGCATGGCGGACTGGAAGTGCACCTGCGGTTGCCACTGGCGTCGCCAGTCTAGAGAGGCTTGACGCATTGGCTCAGGTTTTGCCGCTGCTTGTGTCACGCGTGAGATGCAGGTCGTTGAACTTGCGCCGTTCGATCAGTTCGGTGACATGGCCGGCGGCATCGCGACGGAAGATCAGCAGGTTCCTCTCGTCGTCGGTGCCCATGAACACGTCCCTGGCGATCGGTTCGATCCGATTGAACGGCCGACCAGCCCTGGTGACGTAGCCGAGCACGCCATCCTTCACGCTGACCGACCACGCACGGTCCGGCCCATAGCGATAGCTGCCGGTGTAGTCGCCGAGCACGAGTCCGTTGACCTGCAGTTTCGGCGGTGCCGTCGGGATCGTCACGTCCTCGGCGCCGGCCAGCTTCCATGCGCCATCCTGCTTCACGAAGGTGAGCAGCGACTGGTAGCGCACCACCAGTTGTTGTCCGAACACGCTCTCGCGCTCGTACCACTCGACTTGCAGCAGGGCCGTATCGCCGTATTGCTGCACATGCGGATCGCGCAGCTCGATGCTGCCGGACAAGCCCGACGGGAGGGGATGCAGCGAGGCCACCGCATCCTGCTTGTGCTGGATACGACCGAACTCGTCGATGAGAACTGCGTCATGGGTCAGCGTGTGTTCCCACACATCCTGCCTGCCCAAAGGAATCGCATCTACCCAGGCTTGCGTGATCGCCAGCAGCTGAGCACGCAATGTGCTCGGTGCCTCGGTCGCGTGCAGGGCCGATACTGGCAAAACCGTGAGCCATGCCAGCGCTGATGCCAACCGAAACATCCGCATGATCGTTTCTCCTTGATGGATGGCCGTGAGTCTGGATCCGGCACGGAGCTGCAGCATGTGCACCAAGTCATGCGAAGGTCGCAGTGACGCGGCGTGCTTCGCAATCGCTGGCTGATTTGCAACACTGCGGCCTTGCCGTGACCGCCCCGGATTTTTCATGCGTTCGTCTTCGCTTGCTGCTGTGGGTCTCGCGTTATGTGCAGCGTTGTTCTTCACGCTCACCTATGTGCTCAACCGCAGTCTTGTCGCTGGCGGCGGTCATTGGGCGTGGGCGGTGATCCTGCGTTACCTGATCACGCTGCCGTTGCTGGCCACGGTGCTCCCGTTACAGGGCGGCTTGGGCGAATTGCCCCGCGAACTGCGCCGGCATCCACGCACATGGCTGATCTGGAGCAGCGTCGGTTTCGTACTGTTCGGCATTCCGCTGACCTGGGCGGCCAGCAGCGGACCATCGTGGCTGATTGCCGGCAGCTTCCAGACCACCGTGCTGGCCGGACCGTTGCTGGCGCCGCTGATCTATCGCGACGAGCGGCGCCGGTTGGCGTGGCGCACGCTGGCGATCGGTGCGCTGATCGTCGCAGGTGTGTTCGCGCTGCAATGGGGTCACGCGCAGGGCCAGCTGCATGCGAGCGACTGGCTGGCGATCGCTGCGGTGGTGCTGTCCGCGTTTGCATATCCGCTCGGCAACCGCAAGCTGCTGCTGCATCTGGAGCATGGTGAAAGCCATATCAACGCAGTGCAGCGCGTATTCGGCATGACCTTGTGCAGTTGGCCGTTGTGGTTGCTGTTTGCCGGCATCGCCTGGTGCACGATGGGTCCACCGACCCTGCGCGAAGCGTTGCTGGCCGGTGGCGTCGCCCTGTCGTCGGGCACCATCGCCACGGTGATGTTTTTCCGCGCCACCGACATGGTGCGGCGTGAGCCGACCGCGCTGGCTGCGGTCGAGGCGATGCAGGCGGCCGAGCTGCTGTTCGCCACCTTCCTCGGTGTGCTGTTTCTCGACGAGGCATGGCCGCACGGCTATGCGCTGTTTGGTGCACTGGCGATCATCGTCGGCATCGCACTGTTCGGCTGGGTCAGCGGGCGTGGTGCGGCCGGCAATGATGAAGCGGTGCGTGCCTTGCGCAGCGATCGCAGCGCCTGAGAAATCTTCAATCGGCTGAATCGCAAATTATTGCGCCACGCCTGTGATCTGGCTCAGAGCTTCTGCATCCGGGCGTCTGATGTGGCTCGTGGGCCATACCCTCGACAGAGTTGATCTGCGATAGTGTGCTTGGGGAGTGGGCGATCTCCCCCCGCAGGGGGAGATGATGGAGGGGCGCATGGGGGCATGCGCTGTGACGATTGTTTGAACCGGATCGCGCGTTGCTTCGAACCGTTCGCGTTGTCGTCATCACGCAACAGTCTCGTGGTAAGGGCGCGGCTGATTTTGTGACATGATGATTCGGCAAGCATCACGTCAGGCAGCGGCAGGTACGAATTTGGGCATGGACAACAAGCGTGATGGCGCATCGAGCATTCCATTGCCGCAGATAACGGCGGTCGAGCGGTGCGCGGAAGTACGCAGTTTCGATGCCTTCATCCGCGAGCAGTACCGGAGCCTCGTCCAGTTCCTGCGTCGTCGCACAGCGACCGAACAGGACGCCGAAGATGCCGCACAGGAAAGCATGACCAAGTTGCTGCGTTACCGTGAGTCGGAGCCGGCCACTGCCTGGAAGCAGTTGCTGTACCGCATCGCGGTCAATGTGGCGCATGACCAGTTTCGCGTCGCGCATACGCATTGCAGCAGGGACCACGTGGCGCTGGACGGTCATGACATCGCCGACCATGAATATTCGCCGGAAGAGCGTGCCGAATACGAGCAGCAGGTCGCACGCCTTACCCAGGCCATCCTGGCCCTGCCGCCCAAATGCCAGCGTGTCTATCTCCTGAAACGGGTGCACGGTATGAGTCGTGCCCAGATTGCGGCGCGCTGCGGCATTTCCGTGAAGACGGTCGAAAAGCACCTTGCCACGGCACTGGCTTTTTTGAAGCGCAAGGTAGGCGATTCGTCGGCGGACACGTTGTGATGAACATGGACGAGCGAATCGCTGACAATAGTCCTCGGGCAGATGCGGACGACGAGGCCGGAGTGTGGTTTGTGCGGCTGCTGGAGCCGGACTGCCCGGAGCACGTGCGCGCCGAATTCGAGCGCTGGCGCGCAGCCAGTCCGGTGCATGCCGCCGCCTACCGGGAGACCGTCTACCTCTGGAAACAGAGTGAGGATGCGGTAAAGGATGTCGCGATCATGGTGGCCGCGAATCGTGCGCTGCATTCGTCCCACCCCGAGCCCCGGCTGTTGCATCGCTGGTTCTACCCGGCGGCGGCCTTGACGTTTTCGGCGGTTCTCGCCCTGGTGGTGATACCGCGCTGGTACGTGGCGCCCACCGATCCGCCTGGCACCCATTACGCCACGATCACAGGCCAGCAACGCACCGTGCATCTCAAGGACGGCTCATCCATCGTGCTGGACACCGACACCGAGCTGGTCGAACGTTACAGCGAGAGTAGGCGGCGCATCGATCTGCTGCACGGACGGGCCCAGTTCCAGGTGCAGGGCAACCCGGCGTGGCCGTTTGTCGTGCATGCCGAGAGCGGCACGGTGACCGCCGTCGGCACCGAATTCCAGGTACGCATAAATGGCGACAGGACAGCCGTGACCCTGCTGAAGGGCAAGCTCGCCATCGCCACCCAGCCGCAGACCGGCACACCGCAATTCGCGTCCCTGGTGGCTGGCGAGCAATTGGCGTTCGACCAGTCCGGCCGCATCGATCCCGTGCATTCTGCCGATGTCCAGGGAGCCGAGGGATGGACCAGAGGAAAACTGTTCGCGCATGACTGGCGCTTGCCGGATCTGCTTGCCGAAATGAATCGGTACAGTGCAATCCAGCTGCAGATCGGTGATCCATCGCTGCAGGACATACGCATCAGTGGTGCTTTCCATGCCGGGGATCAGGCAACCCTGATCCAGGCCTTGCAGCAAGGCTGGCCGATCCGTGCCGACCGCGTTTCCGCCCAGCGGGTCGTGCTGCTTCGTCGCAGATAATTCCTGCTTATCTCCCTCGGTGGGAGAGATCGGCAACAGCTGCGCTTCTCTCAAAATTTCCTAGTAGGCCTTTTCCCTCGTCCCCCGTCTTAAGAAAGGCGACGCTGAAATATGCCGATGTACAGGGAGCGTAGGGGACATCGGTATCCGGTGGTCTTGCAGGTCGCTGGACAAATCCTGGTGAGTGGAGGGCCGCCCCGAGGCGGCAATGACTTAACGCGTGGGGCTGATGCAGCCGCGATAGCTTCGTGCGTCCTAAAAAAATCCATGGGAGTTCACTAAATGTCGAGCAGTTTTCAGTTTTCGGGGTATCGCAAGGCGTTGTTGCCGGCGGCTCTGTCGTTGGCCATGTTCAGTCTGTCTGCGCATGCCGCTGATACATGGGTATCGACGAATACACACGCCAGCATTCAAAAGAGTGCTGTCGCGAATGTATCCACGCTGGTCATGACCGGCCACCCGGCCATTGATGCCTCGCAGATCATGCCGCTGGAGGCAAGCAAGCAACTGCATGTCGTGCTCAGCCTGAACCTGCGCAATGCAGCACAACTGCAGACCTTCCTGCGCGAACTCAACCAGCCGGGCAGCGCCAATTACCACAAGTACCTGACTCCGGCGCAGTTCAAGGCCCAGTACGCTCCGACGGACGCCCAGGTGCAGGCCGTGGTGGCGCATCTGCAGAAGTACGGCTTCAGCAACATCAGCGTGACGCCGAACAACATGCTGGTCAGTGCCAATGGCACCCCGATGAGCGCCAGCGGTGCGTTCAACACCAGCCTGAAGACCTTCAGCTACAACGGCAAACAGCATTTCGCGAACGATACCGATGTGGCGGTGCCGCAGGCATTGGGTGGCATCGTGGGCTCGGTACTCGGTCTGCAGGACATCAACAAGCCGCACGTGATGTCGCATCGCGTGACGCCGGACATGGCGGGCACGATGGCCACGGGTAGCCAGGTCGGTCATCAGCCGACGGATTTCCCCACGATCTATGACGTCGGCAGCACGGCGAATGCCTCGAACACCACGGTGGGCATCATCACCTGGGGCGACATGACCCAGACCATCAAGGATCTGAACACCTTCACCAAGAACGCCGGCCTGGCCACGGTCAATACGCTGACCGTTCCCGGTGGCAGCGGCACTCTGGCCAGCGACGGCGACGACGGCGAATGGGCGCTGGACAGCCAGGACATCACGGCGGTTTCGGGTGGCGTCAAGCAGCTGATCTTCTACGCAGCCATCAACGGCGACAGCAACGACAGCGGGTTGACGGATGCGACCATCACCGCGGCCTACAACACCGCCGTGACCGCCAATGTCGCCAAGGTCATCAACGTGTCGCTTGGCGAGGACGAGACGGCGGCCAACAACTCCGGCACCCAGGCGGCGGACGACAAGGTCTTCGTGCAGGCTGTCGCGCAGGGCCAGACGTTCTCGATCGCCGCCGGTGATGCGGGCGTCTATCAGTGGTCGAGCGATCCGACCGAAGGCGCGCCGGGTTATGTCGCCAATTCCAGCGGCACCGTCAAGATCACCCTGTCGCACTATGGCGTCAGCGAGCCGGCCACCTCGCCGAATGTGATTGCGGTGGGCGGCACCACGCTGAGCACCACCGGTACCACCACCTGGGCTGGCGAAACCGTCTGGAACGAAGGCCTGGCCGCGGTCGATCCGAACAACGGCGACAACAACAAGCGCCTGTGGGCGACCGGCGGCGGCGTGAGCCTGTTCGAGGCGGCACCCGCCTGGCAGACCACGGCGCTGGGTTCCTCGGTGACCAAGCGTCAGGTACCTGACCTCGCGTTCGATGCGGCTTCATCCACTGGCGCCATCATCGTCGCCAACGGCCAGACCGGCCAGCAGTACGGCGGCACCAGCCTGGCTTCGCCGATCTTCGTGGGCATCTGGGCGCGTATCGAGTCGGCCAACAGCAATTCACTCGGCCTGCCGGCCCAGAACATCTACACCTATTTCCCCAAGGACGCCACGGCGCTGCATGACGTGACCTCGGGCAACAACGGTTACAACGGGTACGGTTACAACGCTGCCGCCGGCTTCGACAACACTACCGGCTGGGGCAGTCTGGACATCTCCAAGTTCAGCGCCTACGTCACCAAGTACTGGGGCGGCAGCAGCAGCGGCAGCACACCCGTGGCCAGCTTCACCGATACGGTGAGCAACCTGACTGCGAGCTTCACCAACACCTCCACGGATACCGGCGGCACCATCAGCTCGTACGCCTGGAACTTTGGTGACGGCAGCACCTCGACGGCGGCCAGCCCGAGCCACACCTACACCGCGGCGGGCACGTACACGGTGTCGTTGCAGGTGACCGACAACACCGGTGCCACCAGTACCAAGACTGGCTCGGTGACGGTAACAGCCGCCGCCGCTGGCAATCCGGTGGCCGGCTTCACCGACACGGTGAGCGGTCTGACCGCAACCTTCACCAACACTTCCACGGATACCGGCGGCACCATCAACTCGTACGCCTGGAACTTCGGTGACAGCAGCACCTCGACCGCAGCCAGCCCCAGCCACAGCTACGCAGCCGCAGGTACCTACAGCGTGTCGCTGAAGGTGACCGACAACACCGGTGCCAGCAGCACCAAGACCGGCTCGGTGACGGTCACCAGCAGCGCTCCGACCCAACTGCTGGGCAACACCGGCTTCGAAACCGGTGCAGCCTCGCCGTGGACGGTGAGCTCGGGCACGCTCTGCAGCACCAGCAGTTCCTCGTCCAGCTATTGCGGCAGCGGCGAAACCTCGCATGCGGGTACCTGGTTCGCATGGCTTGACGGTTATGGTGCTTCGCACACCGACACGGTCTCGCAGCAAGTGGTGATTCCGAGCGGCAAGACGACCGCAACCTTGCAGTACTACCTGCATATCGACACCACCAAGACCACGGCAGTCGACACCCTCAAGGTGCAGGTGCTGAATACGTCGGGCACGGTGCTGGCGACGGTGGGTTCCTTCACCAACTTGAACAAGAACACCGGTTATGCCGTCGAGACGGCCAACCTGGCTGCGTACATCGGCCAGACGGTGGTGATCAAGTTCACCGGTGCGGAGACCTCGTCCTCGGGCAACACGGACTTCACGCTCGACGACGTCACCTTGACCGTGCAGTAAGTCGAGGGACCAGTCGGTCATGCAAGTCAGGATGACTGTTCCTGTTTCTTTCGAGTAGCCGGATACAGGATGTGACCGGCGATCTTGAGTTGTGCCAGCAGGAAGCCATGGCATGTTGAACAACCGGGACTGGATGCCCGGGCGGATGGGTGGGGACAGGGACGTGACCGCCCATTGCATGGTGTCACCGGGCCCGGCCAGCGATGGCCGGGCTTTTTGTGTCTGATGTCTCCAACGGCGTCAGAGCGCCCTATGCCTGCGGCCACACAGTAAGCACCTCCAGGATCCTGACTGCGCAGGCGATCGCCCCAGTGCAACATCGCCCCGCATATCGGTGTGCCTGCGATCGAGCAGGTGCTTTCGCAGGTCGCACCATGTTCTACTTGTGCCGTCGCGCTACGCTCTCCGCATGGGCATGACTTACTGGTGAATTTGCGCTTGTTCAACCGCATGTCTTGCGAACGGTCGTCGATGGCGGACATGGTCCGCTGTCGCGCTGACCGTGGAAGCAGCACTGGATATGCTTTCAGGCATGGGTTGCCGTCTGGTTCCCGTATGCTGGCAGACGAGCCTGGATGGCAGGCGGGGTTTCGGGTGGCCGGTAGTACGCGCGGCTCTCCTCGCGAGTGTTCCGTCAGAAGGGCACAGGGTTCCGGTCGCTGCAGGGCATTGGGCCGGTATTTGCTGCTGGCAGCGTTAGGTAGCGCGATTCTCGCGATTGCCGTGCCGGTCTCGGCGCACACGCCACCGATCCCGACCCGGCAATACGCCATTGCACCGGGCAGCTTGCGTGATGCTCTGGATGCGCTGGCGACACAAGGCAATGCGCAAATCATCTACGCGCCCGAGCTGGTGGCGGGGAAGCGGGCGCCAGGGATTTCGGGTCGCTATACGCTCATCAACGCCCTGCGGCTGCTGCTGACGGGCACACCACTGACCTGGAAGACGGTCAATGACTCGACCATCGTGCTGCAACCGGCATTGCTCCCCGACAAAGTCATGCATGCCGTGATGACAAGGGAGCCGATCAGCGCCCCCAAGACACTCGAAACCATCAATATCAGCGGCTCGCTGATTGGCAATATCCAGATCCAGACGGCCACCCCGACCTACACGATTTCCTTCGAAGAGATCAGGACAAGCGGTTTCAACAGCGTGGCCGAGATTCTGCAGAACTCCGTGCTTGCGTCCGGCTCGGTGCAGGGACCCCAGCTGGCAGGTTCGTTCACCCAGGGTGCTCGGGCGATCAGCCTGTTTGGCCTCGGCCCGGAATTCACGTCGATCCTGATCGATGGCAAGCCGGTGGCGAATTTCGGCAGGCTGTACGACGGCACGATCAACTTCAGCAACCTCGCCAATATTCCCATGTCGATGATCGACCATATCGACGTGATGCCGGGTGGAAGCTCGACGATATACGGATCGCAAGCCGTGGCTGGCGTGATCAACATCGTGACCAGGCAGCATATGGACGGTGGCGAGATATCGGTGGGCACGGGCGATTTTGCCGACGGCGGTGGCGCCAGCCAGCGCATGAGCTTTGCCTACGGTCACGATTTCCAGAAGCTCAGCGTGCTGGCCATGCTGGAATTCGACAACGCGGCGCCGATCTGGGGCTACCAGCGCCCCCTGACCGCTGGCCCTCCGTCTGGTGGAACGAGCATGCCCAGCATCCAGTCGGGCATTCTCAACTACGGCACGATCGACAGCTTCACCGGATATCCGCTGGGATTTCTCGATCCTCCTGCCGGATGCAGCAGCAACCTGTTCGGTGGCAGCACGGCTCTGATCAACATCAGTGCATCCTCGAATCTTGCAGGGCACTATTGCGGCTCGCCCAAGATGGCTGGCTATACCACCTACAGCAATCAGAGCCGAAGTTACGACGGCATGCTCAAGCTCAGGTACGACGTCAACGACAAGCTTCGTCTTTACAGCGATGTGCTGCTGGACTGGCAACAGCAGAAATGGTTTCCTGCAGTGCTCGAGTGGTTTCCCGACGATCTGCCGGGAGGCGCGATCGAAGATGCCGGCAGCGGCAACATCCTCTATCCCGAAAAGAGTTTTGCTCCGGAAGAAATGCTGAACGGCACTGCCGGTCAGATGGATCGACAGCAGGATCTGCTGTACCAGATCGACATCGGCGCGAATGGGCAGTTCGGCGAGTCCGACTGGGACTGGGACGCCTACTATCTGCGCTCCGGTGATCGCACGGAGGTCGTGGAATCCCTGGCCATTGCCGACGAGATCGATCGGTTCTTCGTCAACATGTTCCAGCCGACAGGCAGTAGCGATCCCGCCACGGGCCTTGCCCTCTATCAGCCAAACTACACGGCATTCTTTCAACCCGTCACGCCGGCACAGTACGCGAGCTTCACCGAGGGTGTCGGCGAATCCAGCAACACATGGATCAACAGTACGCGGCTCACCATCAGCAACACGCGCCTGTTCCATCTCGCCGGGGGCGATGCCGGACTCGCCGTTCTGGCCGAGGGCGGCAACGAGGCGTGGTACCAGCCGCTCAATCCGCTTTTTGCCGATGCGGACATCTACGAACATGCCACGACCGGTGGCGGTGGCCGCCGCTCGCACCTCGCCAGCGCGTTCGAACTGAACCTGCCGCTGCTGAAGCAGCTGACGGTCGACCTGTCCGGCCGCTACGACCATTACGCCCTGGATGACGGCAGCGACAACAGCAAATTCACCTACAAGGCCGGCATCGAATATCGTCCTTTCGACAGCCTGCTGCTGCGCGGCAATTACGCCACGGCATTCAAGGCACCGGATCTGTCCACCATTTATCTGGGCCCTTCCGACTATTACACGCAGGTCACCGATTACTACTTGTGTGCCCAGGCACAGAGCAGCAATTGCAGCGAGTACCAGACCAGTGTTCTGGGCGAGTCGCGGGCCAGTCGCAGCTTGCAACCCACGACTGCACGGAGCTGGGCGGTTGGCGCGATCTGGTCGCCGGACAGCCGGTTCAGTGCAAGCATCGATTACATTCATGCCAGCATCGACGACGAGATCGTCGCGCAGAGCACGGATCTCCTGATGCAGCAGGATGCGCAGTGTCTGCTCGGTCAAATCAATCCTGCTTCCGCCGAGTGCCAGGCCATCACCAATGCGGTCAATGGCCAGGTGCAGCGCGCCGATCAGGGCGGCGTGCCTGGGCCCGTCATCGGCATCACCACCTACTACGCCAATCTTGCCAATGAGGTGACGGATTCGCTCATCGCCAGCGGCAGGTATCAGTCGGACCCGACGCGTCTGGGCAAGTTCGGCCTGCAGCTCGACTACAGCGACATGCTCAAGCACAGCTATCAGCTGGCGCCCGGCCAGCCTCCATTCGACGAGTTGGCCAATCCCCTGTACAGCGCGGGATTCAAGAGCGTGCTCAGCGGAGCATTGAGCTGGACCAGTCCCAATGGCCAATGGAAGAGCACATGGTACGGACACCGCTACGGATCTTCACCCAACTACACAGCGGCCACCTACGGTGCGGCGTATGCAGGCTCCGGCTGGCTGCATCCCTGGATCACGTTCAACTGGAGCCTGCGGTATACCCCGATCGCCAATCTGGATCTGGCCGTCCTGGTCAACAACATCGCCAACCGGATGCCACCGGTTGATGCGACGTACACCACGTATCCGTACTTCAACGTGGAAAATTACAACATCTATGGCCGTGAAATCCTGCTCCAGGCAACCTTGAAATTCGGCGGCAAGATCCACTGATGCGGACGTTCGCCTGACTCATGGTGGCATCTCCCGCATCGCATGCCGGGTGGTTGCCGGGGTGTGATCTTCGGCGCCCCCGCGTTGTTCCGGCTGACCGCACTAGATCGCCTGCTTGCCATAGCGGTACTCCGCCAGCAGCCACAGCTTGCGCTGGCTCACGCTGAAACTGCCGGCGCGGTAGTCGCCGTACTGCAGTTCCAGACTCAGGCGTGCGTCGATGTTCGCACGCAGGCCGGCGTCGATTTCGTCGCCGTAGCGCGAACCGCTGCCGCTCACCGGCTGGAAGTCGTGATAGGTGACCTGCCAGGTCAGCTGGTGCCAGGGCAGATCGCCGTAGACGCCGCCGTAGCGATCGAGCAGGCCATGCGGGGGAATGCTGAAAACGCCGACCCAGCCATCGAAGCTGTGGCCCGAGCCATAGGCGATGTTGAATGCGGTGTGGCCATTGCCGCCCAGCGATTCCTCACCCAGTCGCGCCGATAGCGCAGGCAGGCCGTAGCCCAGCTCGAACAGGTGGTAGGGCAGGCTGAAGTGGGTCGGATTGTTGTCGTAATTGTTCTGGTGCGCCGCTTCCAGCGTCCAGCTCAACCTGGTGGTGCCGTCCTGCAACGGCACCTTGCCGGTCCAGCGTGCGCCTTCGGTGCGCACGGAATTGGTGGTCAGGGTCAGGTTCTTGATGAAGTAGCCATAGGCGGTCAAGGTGCCCAGCGGCAGCGTTTGATCCAGATGCAGCAACTTCCCGTCGAGTTTCCAGCGGCGCTGGTTGATGTCGGGGAAGTCCGCGCCCACCGTGCGATTGACCTGGTCGATCCAGTCGAGACCAAGCGTGGTACTGCTGCCCAGTTTCACCTTGCCGGTGATGCCGTCGAACGACTGCGGATTCTGCCGCCAGGCGTTTGAGCTGAAGAAGCGCTTGTCGTCGAGGTTCAGGTACTGCCGTCCGGCGCGGACTTCAAACCAGTCATCGGTGTAACCGACCCAGGCGCTGCTGAGCTCGGTCGAACGCGGATCGGCCTCGGCCGGATACGGCGTGCGACGACCGGTCGTGTCGTTGTATTGCCGACCGAACAAGGACCATACCTTGGTGCCTTCCGCATACGCGGCAAAGTGTGGCGTCAGTGCCCACAGATAGCCCAGTTGCAGACGCAGCGTGTGGGCGTGGCCGGTATCCGCCAGGTTGTCCTGACGCAGCGTGCTGTCGCGATAGCGCAGGCCGATATACGGCGTGCTGACATAGGTGTTGGGAGTGTCGTCGGCGTGAACGACCTGCGACAGCAGCAGGCTTGCTGCGAGGATGTATTTGAGGCCCGTCATGTGATTCCTGGCGGTGGTTTGGTGGTGCATCCAGTCTGGGCATGAGACAGCCGCCAGGAAAAATGAGGCGTTGACATATGGATATGCCAATGAACACATTTTTCATGGCGGATATGGAATCAATTCAGACGCCAAGAGGTAAAGACGGCCAAATGTAAAATCTTTGTACATGGCGGTTGCGACGATCGGCCATTGCAGGGACAGGGCATGCCGTGCACGCCAGCGTGCACATCCGTGGCTGGATGTGGCGTCTGGTCAGTAGTGCGCGGTGCAGGGTTGATGTGAAGCGATGATCTTTCCGGTGCTTTTCGCCAAGAGACATATGCAAATGGCTTTTGGCCATTTCGGGGCGGATTCCGTAATGGCTAGGCTGGCCTTCCTGCTCAGTGGCTGGAGATGGCAATGAAAAAATCGCGGGTGATACTGGCGCTGCTTGGTACTGTGTTCGCGGCATCGGTGGCTGCCAGGGACGTCACGTTGCTGAACGTGTCCTACGACCCCACACGCGAGTTGTATCGGGACATCAATGCTGCGTTTGCCGCACAGTGGAAAGCGCAGCATGGCGATACCGTGACGATCCAGATGTCGCATGGCGGATCGGGCAAGCAGGCGCGCTCCGTGGTCGACGGACTGCCGGCCGATATCGTCACGCTGGCACTGGCTTACGACATCGACGCGGTGGCCGATCACGGGCTGCTCGCCAGGGACTGGCAGAAGCGCCTGCCGAACAACTCTTCGCCTTACACATCCACCGTCGTTTTCCTGGTGCGCAAGGGCAATCCGAAAGGCATCAGGGACTGGGCCGACCTGATCAAGCCAGGCGTGCAGGTGATCACCCCCAATCCGAAGACTTCCGGCGGTGCCCGCTGGAATTTTCTCGCTGCCTGGGGCTACGCCCTGAAGCAACCCGGCGGCAACGAGGCGAAGGCACGGGCTTATGTGCAGGCGCTCTACCAGCACGTGCCAGTGCTCGATACCGGGGCGCGCGGTGCCACCAACACCTTCGCGCAGCGAGGTGTCGGCGACGTGCTGGTGGCCTGGGAAAGCGAGGCGCTGCTGGCACAGCAGGAACTCGGCAAGGGCACGTTCGATATCGTCGTACCCTCGATCAGCATTCTCGCCGAGCCGCCGGTAGCGGTGGTGGACAGCAACATCGACAAGCACGGCAGCCGCGCCGTGGCCGAGGCCTACGTGAAGTTCCTCTACTCGCCGCAGGCGCAGGCCATCGAGGCGAAGAACTTCTATCGGCCACGTTTGCCGGAAGTGTCGGCCAGGTACGCCGCACAGTTTCCGAAGGTGAACACCTTCACCATCCACGACGTATTCGGTCACTGGCGTCAGGCCCAGGCGAAGTTCTTTGCCGATGGCGCCATCTTCGACCAGATCGGTCCGGGGCACTGAGGACCATCATGCGCCGGCGCATCCTGCCTGGTTTCGGACTCAGCCTGGGATATGCGCTGGCATATCTGGGTCTGATCGTGCTGCTGCCGCTGGCGGCGCTGGCATGGAAGGCATCGGGCATCGGTATCGGCGGCATGCTGCATCTGCTGAGTTCCCCGCGCACCCTGGCCGCACTCAGGCTCAGCTTCGCCGGCGCCATGCTTGCTGCCGTGATCAATGCCGGTTTTGGTCTGCTGGTGGCATGGGTGCTGGTGCGTTACCGCTTTCCCGGGCGTCGCCTGTTCGATGCCCTGGTCGACCTGCCATTCGCGCTGCCCACGGCGGTTGCCGGCATCGCACTGACTGCCTTGTATGCGCCCAATGGCTGGCTAGGTCGATGGCTTACGTCGTGGGGTATCCAGATTGCCTATGCGCCACCCGGCGTGATTCTGGCGATGGTTTTCGTGGGCTTCCCGTTCGTGGTGCGCACGCTGCAACCCGTGCTCGCATCGCTGGATCGCGATGTGGAGGAGGCCGCCGAAAGTCTCGGTGCCAGCCATCTGCAAACCTTCTTCCGGGTAATCCTGCCGGTGCTGGTGCCGACCCTGCTGACCGGTTTTGCGCTGGCGCTGGCCAGGGCGGTCGGCGAATACGGTTCGGTGATCTTCATTGCCGGCAACATTCCCATGCGCTCGGAAATCGCGCCGCTGCTGATCGTGGAAAAGCTGGAGGAATTCGACTACGCCGGTGCCGCTGCCCTGGGCATGGTGATGCTGCTTGCCTCGTTCATCCTGCTGATCCTGATCTCGCGACTGCAGCGCTGGAGCGGGCGCTGGGCGGAGCAACTGCAATGAGCCGGCTGAAACGCCAGCCGCCCTGGTCACGCCAGATCGGACGCGTGCTGCTGGCTCTTGTGGCAATCAGCTTTCTGGTCCTTTTTCTTCTGCTGCCGCTGGCAGTGGTGTTTGTCGAGGCGCTCCGGCAGGGTCTGCATGTCTACCTGTCGAGCATCGGTCAGCACGAAGCGCTGGCGGCGATCCGGCTGACCCTGCTGGTGGCGGCGATTTCCGTGCCGCTGAATGTGGTGTTCGGTGTCGCGGCGGCATGGCTCATGGCGCGCTTCGAGTTTCGCGGCAAGGCGCTGCTTGGCGCCTTCATCGACTTGCCGTTTTCGGTTTCGCCGGTGATCTCCGGCCTGGTCTATGTGTTGCTGTTCGGCGCCCAGGGCTGGTTCGGATCGTGGCTGGGCGCACACGACATCAAGATCATTTTCGCGGTGCCAGGCCTGGTGCTGGCAACCATCTTCATCACACTGCCATTCGTCGCGCGCGAGCTGATTCCGTTGATGCAGTCGCAAGGCAGCGATGAGGAAGAGGCTGCGCGGGTGCTGGGCGCCGGCGGCTGGCAGATGTTCTTCCGGGTGACCCTGCCGAACATCCGCTGGGCCCTGCTGTATGGCGTGCTGCTGTGCAATGCCCGTGCAATGGGTGAATTCGGTGCGGTGTCGGTCGTGTCCGGGCACATCCGCGGCCTGACCACGACGATGCCGCTGGAAGTGGAGATGCGCTACAACGAATACGACTATGTCGGAGCCTTCGCCATCGCGACCCTGCTGGCTTTGCTTGCACTGCTGACCCTGGCGATCAAGACGTTGCTGGAGTGGCGATACAGCGACGAGATTGCCGCACATGCCCCCGGTGGCCATTGAGACTGCCATGACCTTGCAGCTTTCGCATCTGAGTCGCCGTTTCACCGGCATTCCTGCACTGGACGATGTCAGTCTGGCCATTGCACCCGGTGAATTTCTCGCACTGCTCGGTTCATCCGGTTCGGGCAAGACCACCTTGCTGCGCATCCTGGCGGGGCTGGATTATCCCGATGCCGGAACCGTGCAACTGGATGGTCGTGATTTTCTGGCGGCCGAAGCGCGTGAGCGCAAGGTCGGTCTGGTGTTCCAGCACTATGCGCTGTTCCGCCACCTTACCGTGGCGGAGAACGTGGCCTTCGGGTTGCGCGTTCGAGCGCGGAAATCGCGGCCTTCGAATGCGGATATCAACAGGCGCGTCGAGCAGCTGCTCAAACGGGTGCAACTGGATGGCTACGGCCGTCGCTACCCGGCGCAACTGTCGGGCGGTCAGCGCCAGCGGGTGGCGCTGGCGCGTGCGCTGGCGGTGGAGCCGAGCCTGCTGCTGCTGGACGAGCCCTTCGGTGCACTGGATGCGCAAGTGCGTGTCGCCTTGCGTCGCTGGCTGCGCGAGTTGCACGAGGAACTGAGGCTGACCACGGTCTTCGTCACGCATGACCAGGAAGAAGCACTGGAGCTGGCCGACCGCATCGCGGTCATGAACCATGGCCACATCGAACAGGTCGGCACGCCCGAGGTCATCTATCAGCAGCCGGCGACACCTTTCGTCTGCGAATTCATCGGCAAGATGAACAAGCTTGCGGTGACCTGTGCGGATGGCCGCATGAGCGTGGGTGACTGGGTGCTGGAGGGGCTCCCCGGGAACGATCGTCATGCCAAGGTGGTGGCCTATGTCCGCCCGGAACATCTGTCGCTGGGCCTGCCCGAAACCCGACCCGGATGGACGGCCCGGTTGCGGCATGTCTACCTGGCCGGCAGTGTGGCCCATCTCGAACTGCATATTCCCGCGATCGGCCAGACACTGGAGGCCGACGTGGGCGGCGAAGACGTAGCCCGGCTGGGCCTGCAAGTCGGCACCGAACTTCGTGTGGCGCCGCGTAGTGCCGTGGTGTTCGCCCTTGGTGAATCCGATGCCAGGCTGCCGTTCGAAGAGCGCTGGTTCTGGCAGGCACCGGATGCTGTTCCGCCGGTACCCAGGGCGACCAGCGTTGCTTCCATCGGCGAGGGTCGTGCACGCGCGGGGCGTTGCTCCTGATCGGGGCGTCGACTGGACGCCATGACTGCTGGCACATGTGAGCGCATCCGAGCTGGCGTATCTCGATCAGGCTGTACCGCCTGGTGGTCAGCCCGTTGGCATATCGCCATACGGACATAGCGCGGATCGCGACCTGCAGTCCGTGTCGAAGCCACCGCACAACTCCTGCCCGATGAGGTATCTCCATGGCAAACACGCGCTCAACGACGCTGATAGCGATTCTCTACGGCGGTTTCATGGCCGGCACGATCGACATTGGCGTCGCATCCCTGATCAACGGCATCAACCCATTGATCATCCTGCGTGCGATTGCCAGCGGCCTGCTGGGCAAGGCGGCGTTTCAGGGTGGCTTGCCGGTCTCGCTGCTGGGGTTGGGCTTGCAATGGGCAATGTCGTTGCTGATCGCGGCGATCTTCGTGTTTGCCGCGCGGCAATTGACCTGGTTGAACCGACGCTGGGTGAGCGCCGGCGTGCTGTACGGCGTAGTGGTATTCGCGGTGATGGAATATGTGGTCGTGCCGCTTTCCGCAGCATGGCCGAAACCGCATTTCACCACGCCGTCGTTTATCGAGAACCTGCTGGCGATGATGCTGTTCGGACTGATCGTGGCGTTCTTTGCACGCGGGTACTCCGAGTAGCGGGATCATCTGCACGATGCGGCGATTACACTGTGCCGATGAACAGCGCCGAGACGACATCGACGATCCGCCATGGCACGCCGGCGTTCCGTCGCACCAACCTCGCGTTGTTCGCTGCAGGCTTCGCCACGTTCGGCCTGCTGTATTGCGTGCAGCCGCTGATGCCGGAGTTCAGCCACGACTATGGCGTGAGCGCGGCGGTCAGCGCGCTGTCGCTGTCGCTGACCACCGGCGTGCTGGCGTTCGCGATGCTGTTTGCCGGTGCGCTGTCGGACGCGTGGGGACGCAAGTCGGTGATGGTGGTGTCGCTGCTGTCGTCCGCGCTGCTGGTGCTGGTGACTGCGCTGATGCCGAACTGGCCGGCGTTGCTGTTGGTGCGCACCTTGCTCGGGTTGACCCTGAGCGGCCTGCCAGCGGTGGCGATGACCTACCTCGGCGAGGAAATGCACGTCGAGTCGATCGGCCTGGGCATGGGCCTGTACATCAGCGGCAGCGCAGTCGGTGGCATGGGCGGACGACTGATCAGCGGTGTACTGGCTGATTTTTTCGGCTGGCGTATCGGCGTGGGTGTGGTCGGCGTGATCGGTGTGCTGGCGGGCCTGATCTTCTGGCGCGCGCTGCCACCGTCGCGGCATTTCGTGGCACAGCCATTGCGCTGGCGCATCCTGCTGGGGCGTTTCACCGGCATGTTCCGTGACCGTGGCCTGCCGTGGTTGTTTGCCGAGGGTTTCCTGCTGCTCGGCGCATTCGTCACGGTCTACAACTACCTCGGTTACCGCCTGCTGGCACCGCCGTACAGCCTGAGCCAGGCCGTGGTCGGGCTGATCTTCGGCATCTATCTGGTCGGCACCTTCAGCTCGGCGTGGATGGGCCATCTGGCCGGCCAGCTCGGGCGGCGCAAGGTGCTGTGGACGGCTTTCGCCTTGATGCTGTTCGGTGCGGTGCTGACGATGATGAAGCCGCTGCTGCTGATCATGCTCGGCATCGTGGCGGTCACCTTCGGTTTCTTCGGTGGCCATTCCATCGTCAGCAGCTGGGTCGGCCGCCGCGCCGGTGCGGCGAAGGCGCAGGCTTCGTCGATGTACCTGTTTTCGTACTACATGGGATCGAGTGTGGCCGGCGCCAGTGGCGGCCTGTTCTACGCCGCACATGGCTGGAATGGCGTGGCGCTGTTCGTCGGTGCGCTGGTGCTGGCGGGCCTGCTGATCGCACTGCGCCTGTTCCGCCTGCCGCCGCTGGTCAATGTGGCGACGCCGCCGACGCCGATGAGCAAGGGCGCGATGCCGTAGCGCCTGCACTCCTCCTCCCCCTGCTTGCAGGGGGAGGCCGGGAGGGGTAAGGCTCTTGATCTGAAGTGCGGGCAAGAGCACCCCACCCCAGCCCTCCCCTGCGAGCAGGGGAGGGGTAAAGGCTCAGCGCGTGGCCGGTTTCAGCATGTCCTTCACCGCGTCGTAGTCGCCATCGTTCGCTGCGGGCGGCAGGCCGAGCAGGTGCGTCATCAGCGGATAGACGTCCACATTCGGAAACGCCGGAACCTTCGCTCCCACACGGAACGCCGGGCCATGCGCCACGAACAGCGCCTGCATCAGCGGATCGGCATTGTCGTAACCGTGTTCGCCGATGCTCACGTCGCCCTTGTGGCTGGCGAGGTAGTCGGTGGTGGTGACGCGCCAGCCGACATTGGCCAGGCACAGCAGCTGCGGTACGCGCGGATTGCTGCCGTAGTGCAGGCGCGCCGGCACCCGTGTCTTGTCCCAGCACTGCATGTGCTGCTGTGGCTGCTCGAGTTGATGTTCGATCGCGGCGAAATCGCCGACAGCCTTCGCGCTGTCGTCCTTCGGGTTGAAGCCGGCCAGGATGCCCATGGCCACGGTCTGCACCTGGTCGAGCGGGATCAGCCGGTCGATCAGCACGCTGTTCGGCAGCGGCGTGCTGGCCATGCCGTGATCGGCCAGCACGATCAGGTTGATCCTGTCGAACAGGCCGCGTTGCCTGAGTCCCTGCACCAGCCGTGTCATCGCTTCGTCGGTTTCGCGCAGCGCATCATTCACCTGCGGCGTATCCGGTCCGTATTTGTGACCGGCGTGATCCACCGCATCGAAATACAGAGTGAGGAACGTCGGTCGCTGACCGGCCGGTTCATCCAGCCACGCCAGCACCTGATCCACCCGCTGGTCCGGCGTCACCTTGCCGTCGTAAGGCATCCACTCATCCGGATGGCGACCGTGGATGTTCGCCTCGGCGCCAGGCCAGAACATCGTCGCGGTACGCAGGCCATGCGCATCGGCGGTCTCCCAGATCGGCGTGCCCTCGGCCCACCAGCGGCCGTCGCTGACCGCCTTGCGATTGCCCAGCGAGAACTTGCCCAGTTGCGCATCGAACATCGTGTTGTTGACGATGCCGTGGTGATCCGGGTACAGGCCGGTGACGATGGTGTAGTGGTTCGGGAACGTCAGCGACGGAAACGACGGCTGCATCGATGCCGCCTGCACGCCGTCCTTTGCCAGCATCGCCAGCGTGGGGCTGAGGCCGCGGTCGATATAGTCGTAACGATAGGCGTCGATCGAGATCAGCAGCAGCGGCGCAGGCTGGGCGGCAGTCGACACGGTGGTCGCTGGCGCAACCGGCGGCTGCGTGGCGCAACCGGCGCCGAATGCCGCCAGCAGGCACAGCAGCAGGCGAAACGGGAATTTCATGGGGGGAGTCCTACGATGTGGCAACCATCCGCACATGATCGCGCACTGTCATGACCATTACACGCTTCGTCACGCATTTTTCCGTTACGCATGCCCTGCTGCTCGCCGGCATCATCGCACTGCTGCCTTTCGGTGCAGCCTGTGCCGCGCAGTCCACCCAGGCGCAGGCTGCGCAGTTCCAGCAGACCGTGCAACAGCAGCAGACGCGCGACCAGCTGCAGAAGAGCCAGCAGCAACAGCAGCTGCATCAGGACGTATCGGACAACGCGAAGCGCCCGCTCGCCGACAACCCGCAGGCGCAGCAGCAGATCGAACAGGCCGATCGTGCGCAGCAGGATCGCGATCGTGCCGCTCAGCGGGCCTTGCTCGATCGCCAGCAGGATGCCGCCGGCTTGCCACGTGTCGTGCCGCAACCGCAGCCGGCGCCAACCAACGGCGGCTGAGCGGTCGCTTCAACGGGACGAGGGGCGCAAGGCCAACCCCAGCAGCACGATCAAGCCAGCCAGATCCAGCCAGGCGAACCAGTCGCCCCAGCGCGCATACAGCGTATGCGTTTCGCGCAACGGCAGCTCGCCGACCAATTCGGCGTCGTGCTGCTCGCTGGAAGCCTCGGCCAGCACGCGACCGCGGTCGTCGCTCAGCGTGAGGCGGCCGGAGCGGGCGGCACGCGCGATGGCGAAACCGCTTTCCACGCCGCGCATGATCGCCATGCGGCTGTGCAGCCAGCCATCGATGCTGAAATCCCACGCCGGCGCCAGCAATAGCTGGGCATGGCGCGCGGCATAGGCATGGCCGATGTCATGGAAATCCATGTCCTTGCAGATCGCCAGTCCGATCCGTGGCGTGCCGTCGAGCAGGGTATAGCTGTCGCCCGGCGTGTACTGCCTTTCGAAGCCGGGGATCAGGTGATGCTTGCTATAGGTGGCCGGCGAGGTGGCTCCCTGCTGGAACACCATCACCATATTGCGTTCGGCGTGTGGATCACCCTTGAAGTCGATGCCGGCATCCACGATCAGACCATGTTGCTGCGCCAGCTGCGCGAACGCAGGCACGCTGGCGTCGGTGGTGGCGAAGGAGGTTTCCGGGATCAGCACGACCTTTGCGCCCTTGTCGGCGAGGCGACCGATCGCATCGACGTAACGCGCTTCCAGCGCCTGCCCGTCGGCATCGTGCAGTGCGGGGCGTATCGGTTTCTCAAGCGACACCAGACCGACGCGCAGCGTTGCCGTGGCCGGCGCCTGAAGTCGCCAGCCGCCGTAGCCGAGCGCAGCCACGATCAACAGTACGGCAGTCGCCGCCGCCGGCATGCGGCCATGTTTCGGCGCCTGCGGCGCGATCTGCACGGCGATCGCCGCCGGCAACAGCAAGACCAGGAAGCCGATACCCCAGATGCCGGCAACAGCGGCGACCTGGATGACGGGCAGCGCATCCATCTGCGTGTAGCCGATGCTGCCGAACGTGCCGTGCGGCGAGACCAGGCTGTTGACGTATTCGACGGCAACCCACACTGCCGGCAGCGCCAACATCGCCGCAAGCGCGTGGCCGCGCAGCAACAGTCGCCGGAACAGCAGCACGCACAGAGCGAACACGAGCGCAGGTGTGCCAACGGCGTTGATGATCATCGCCAGCGGCAGGCCGATGTACCCGTGCAGGTAGTCCCATTGATCGAGTCCGCCGATCGCATACGCGATGAAGGCTGCCAGCGCCGCCCAGTGGGCGCGAACCCGCGGTGTGAGCCACAGCACCGGCAGCGGTGCCAGCCAGGTCAGCCACCACAGTGGTTGCACGCCGCTGCCGAACCACCAGCCCAACGCGGCCAGTGTGGTCGCTGCCAGCCAGGCGGGCAGCGCGAAACGATCAAGCCTTGATGCCATCGATCAATCTCCCCAGCGATTGCAGATAGAAGGCGCGGAACTGCGCCTCGTCGTAACTGAAGCGGCCGGCGCGGTAGAGCGCGACCAGACCATGCTGCTGTGCCCATACCGCCATCGTGACGTCGTACGGGTCGTCCTGTTTCAGCACGCCCTGCGCCATGCCTTCGATGATCGTATCGAGGGCGACATTGAAAGTTGGCGAGCGACGCGCGTGAAAATCCTCCGGATAGCGTCGTGCATCGTCGCGGCGTACCGAGAACGCATGGTCGAACAAGTGCGGATGCGCCAGCGCGTAGTCGAGGTACGGCTCCAGCAGCGCCATCAGGCGCTTGAGCACGTCAGGGTCGCTGGTGCGCTGTGCCCAGGTCTGTGCGGTCGTGTTGAAGGCATCGTCGGACAGCCGTTTCAGCAACGCCTCGCGATTCGGGAAATGCCGGTAGATCGCCATCGGCGTGATGCCGACCGCGTCGGCGACCCGTCGCATGCTGACGGCATCGGCGCCCTCGCGATCGAACAGCTTGTGGGCTGCGCGCAGGATCTTTTCCGGCGTGGTTAGCTTCTTCATGTATACAGTGTATACATGCGATTTTCATCGCGTCAATATCGAGCAGAATCGAGCAAGAGCAAATAGCCGTGCGGCCCTGTGGCCTCATTCGAGCAGCCTCAAGTCGTCACTCCTGCGCAAGGCCCCAAGTCGTCATTCCGGCGCAAGGCCCCAAGTCGTCATTCCGGCGAAGGCCCCAAGTCGTCATTCCGGCGAAGGCCGGAATCGCACTTGCTTTCCCCTTCCTCGCTGATGAATGGCCTGTTCCCGCAGATAAAGCGATTCCGGCCTGCGCCGGAATGACGAGCTGGGTGTCGTGTCGAGCCAGTGCCACGCGGAAAGTTCGCAACTTAGAGCGAACTGACGAACAAATCGCCGCGCGCGACACGATCCTCCATCGCCAGCAGAAAGCGCTTCGTCGGCAGGCCACCGCCGAAACCGGTAAGGCTGCCGTTGCTGCCGATCACGCGGTGGCAGGGCACGATGATCGGCAGCGGGTTGCGACCGTTCGCGGCGCCCACAGCGCGTACCGCAGCAGGCTGGTCGATGCGTCGGGCCACTTCGCCGTAGCTGACCGTGATGCCATACGGTATCCGCTTGAGCTCGTCCCATACGGCAAGCTGGAACGGCGTGCCCAACGGATGCAGCGGCAAATCGAACACTTGCCGTGCCCCGGCGAAATACTCCTCCAGCTGCACACGTGCGAACGCCAGTGCCTTGGACGAATGCACCCATGACGGTGATGCTGCCTTCGGGTGCCGGTTGGTTTCAAACCATACCTCGCGCAGGCCCGATGCATCGGCGACCAGGCGCAGCGTGCCGATCGGCGTGAGCATGTCGTCGTAATGGATTTTGTCAGCGGTCATGCTTTGCTCCGTTTCGCCGGCGCGGCATCGCTGGCACTGCGCCACAGATGCATCACCGCATACGCGCGCCACGGGCGCCACGTCTCGGCCAGCGCAGTGAGCGCTTTCGTACTCAGCTCGGGCGCATCGCCGGCGGCGACGCGGCGCAGGATAAGATCGGCGGCAGGAAACGCATCCGGATGACTCAACGCACGCATCGCCATGTAGTGCGCAGTCCATTCGCCAATGCCGGGCAGCGCGATCCAGCGCTCCACGAATTCGTCCAGCGGCTGCTCGGCGCGAAAGTCGATGCGACCGTCCAGCAACGCCTGCGCGACACCGCGGATCGTGGCGGCCCGTGCCGTGGTCACCCCGATCTCGCGCAGGTCTGCTTCGGCCAACCGCTCGGGCGACGGGAACAAGCGTTCGAGTCCTGGCAGCAACGGCACCGCCAGCCGCTCGCCGTAGCGGTGCACGATGCGCGTCGCCAGCGTACGCGCCGCCGCCACGCTGACCTGCTGGCCGAGCACGGCACGTACCGCGATCTCGAAGCCGTCCCAGCCGCCGGGCAGGCGCAATCCCGGGCGCTTGCGCAGCAGCGGCTTCAGCACGCCGCCGGCACCGAGCGTGGCGGCGATTGCCTGCGGCTCCGCGTCCAGGTCGAACATCCGCCGCAACCGCGTCACCACCGGCAACAGCTGCGCCGGCTGCGGGCAGTGCAGTTCCAGTTTCAGCGCATGCTCACCGTTCGGCCACGCGCTCAATCGCAGCCAGCCCGGTGCATCGGCACTGCCGAACACGCGCATGTAACTGTGCTCGTCGACCAGCTCCACACCCGGCAGCGAGCGTGTGCGCAGGAAGGCCAGCAAGGTCTCGAAGTCATACGGCGGCCGATAGCCGAGCCGCAGCACCAGCGCTTCGCCGACGACCGCGCGAGGATGCCGGCGCAGTTCGCGGGGCGGGATGCGGTTCGCCTGCAGGAATGCAGCATTGAAGCGGCGCAGGCTGCCGAAGCCCGATGCGAGCGCCACTTCAGTCACCGGCAGCGCGGTCTCGGTCAGCAGCTGCTTCGCAAACAACAGGCGCCGTGTTGTGTGCACGTCGATCGGCGGCGCACCAAGATGTTCGACAAACAAGCGCCGCAACTGCCGCGCGCCGATGTCGACACGTGCCGCCAGCTGCTCCAGCGAATGATCCGCGAGCACGCCGGCGTCGATCAGCTTCAGCGCACGCGCCACCACATGTTCGCCGCGCTGCCACACCGCATTGCCGGGCGCGAGCTCCGGCCGGCAGCGCAGGCACGGCCGGAACCCTGCGGCTTCCGCTGCCGCGGCGCTCGCGTAATAACGGATGTTCGCCGGTTTCGGCGACGGGGCCGGGCACACCGGGCGGCAATAGATGCGCGTGCTGGTGACGGCGGTGAAGAACAGGCCGTCGAAGCGCGCATCGCGACTCAGGCGGGCCCGTTCACAGACCTTGATGTCGGGCAGGGCGGCGATGGAAGGTTCGGACATGCACGCAGGTTAGCACCGGGCGCGAGGCCGGACTCGCCGTTTTCGGACATCAATGCCAAGCCGTGAATCAGCCTGCGCCGGCACCTGCCGGGCAACCAGTTTGTCGTCCCGCGTGGAACGCAGCGGCTTCGGCATCGCTTGCCGGCTTGCCTTCGTCACCGCCATCGAACGCAACACGCCACTGGCCATCGCGGCCACGCCGCCACACCGTGGAGAACTTGCCGATCGTGTAACGCGGCTTCGCGTTCGGTGCCGGATCCTCGAACAGATACGCACCACTGGAATTCGCCAGACGACCATCGTCCGTGACGACGACGTGCTGCGGATACCAGCCCAGATGCACGCTCTTGCCGGCGATGATTGCGGCCCAATTTTTCCGGATCGCATCATGTCCGCGCACCGGCTTGGCCGTGTTCGCATCGAAGATCGCATCTGCCTGGAGGTAGCCTGCAAATGCAGTCGAGTCGTGCTGCTCGACGCTTTGCGCAAACGACAGCTCGCGCTGCCATACCTCGCACGCGGCCTTGTCCGAGCCGGACGATGGCGTCGCGGCGAACGCGCCGGGCGAACAGACCAGCAAGATCGCGATCCAGGACATGCGTGACATGAGCTACCCCTCTCATCGTTGGAAAGACCAGCATCCACGCCGCGGCGGCAGGCCGCCAGTGCTGGAAGGCAGGCGCCGCATCACTTCGCCAGCTTCAGCGCAGCCTCCAGCACTTCGTCGCGCCCGGCGCGAATGCCGGCGATCGTCGGCGACACGGCCACATCCGGGCTTGTGCCGAGCGCGTGATAGCGGCTGACACCATCGTGATGTGTCACCTTCATGCCGGTAAAGATCAGCCGGAATCCGAGCGGGACATAGAACGATGTGATGTCTCCGTTCACCCCGCCGGTGGTCGCCCCGACAATCGTGCCCAGTTTTTCATCCTGCACGTAACCCATGATCGACTCGGCCTGGCTCATCGTGTTGCCATTGACGAGGAAGATCGCGTGCGACGTGAAATGCGGGATCGCGGGCTGGATGTCCCAGCCTTCGTCCTTGTAGCCGGCGAGTTCGCCAAACGGTCCGACATAGCGCGGAATGTGCATCCACTTCGCGTTCTCGGCGTGGTCGAGCAGATGGGCAACGATGGCGTGGCTGACGTTGAAATCCTTCGGGTAGCCACGCACGTCGTAAATCACCGCGCGTGCGCTTGCCATTTGCGCAAAGTTCGCCGAGAACTGCGCGATGTCGGTACGTGCCGCATCCACGTACCAGATGCCTGGTTTCAGTTCCGTGATCGGTGCGGGTCGGGCCGCGAGCGGCCCCGTCTGTTCGGTATAAGCAAGCGACACGGTGCTGGCTGATCCATTGGCGTGGACCAAGCCGAACGTGTGCGACTCCGATGCGGGCCCCCACTGCAGGCCTTGCGATGCCTTCCAGGGACGCTTGGATGGCTGGCCCGACATGAGAGCCTCGGCACGCTCTCTGGCCTGTGGCATGGCCACGCCATCGATCGAAGTGATGACATCGCCGACGTGGGCTTGATCGGGCACCGTCGTGGCAACAACTACCCACTGATGCTCGACTGGCTCAAGGGCGATGGGCAGGCTGGCCCACTTCTTTACCGTCGTGTCGACAACCGTGCCGTGTGCATCCTCGAGCGGAGCTTGCAGCCGCTGCAGGGCGCGTTTCTGTGCGGGCCGTGAATCCGCCTTGTCGGCGTCAGCCAACGCCCGTGGCAGGGCATCGTTCCAATCGACGTGGATCACGTCCCAGTACGGATAAAAGTGCCGAAACACGTTCCAGGCCACCACGATGTCGGCCTCACGCACCGCAGAAGAAGCCATCCCGGTTTTCGGATCAGGCAGTGCGGCCAGGCGGGCCTTGAGTGCCGCCAGTGCCGTGGCGCGATCCGGCATCGGACGCGCCTGCGCATCGGTCAAGGTCAGCGCGACCCGCGCCTTCAATCCGTCACCCAGCGGAAATTCAGCGGTTTTCCCCGCCACCGGGGGCGCATCGAACAAGGTCCTTGCGCCTGACTCGCCATGCGGGTTGGTGGCGATGCCGGTGAGCTGGCTGATCGCTGCGCGTGACGTTCTTTCACGCGCGTAGGCTGGATCTCTCGCCGGAAAGCCAAGGTAACGCCAGGCCACCAGCGGCTGCGTTGCAGTGTCGAGCGGCAACGCGGGAAATGTCGCTGCGTCCGCAACGATGTCGATGCCCGGTCCCAGCGGTTCGAACAGGGCGCTCAATTTTCCTTGCAGGTCGGCGCTGCCATGCGCCTGTTGTGCGTCGCTGACGCCGGCCACGGCGAAACGGTTCCAGTCGATGTCCCTTGCGGTGTCGCCCGGATAGAAATAACGGACCACGCCATAAAGCCTGGCGAACGCAGCCACCTGTTCGTGGCTTTGGCTGATGGCCTCAGTTGCTGCGCCCATGCCCGACGACGCGAGCAATGCCAGAACGGCACCAACAGCAACGCGTCCGATTGCATGCATGGGGTTTCACTCCTGTTGAACCGAGGCGGCAAGATAACCTGTGGCGTATCCGATGCTCCAGTCATTCATGGTGCCAGCGCGAAATGCGGGCGCATGAATGTCGACGCTTCCGACATGGTACGCATCCGCTTGATCATGTCGTGCACTTGGGAGTCGGGGGAGTAAGCGATGACGTTGTGGGTGCGCTGAACGCTCTCGCTCGCGTCGACACCCCCAGGCACGACGAAAATTCGATGGCTGGATGGTCCTGCAGGCGGCTGGCTCGACTGACATCTGCGTCAGGCCAGTGATACTGTCGCGACACATCTGCCAGGGGAGGCAAACATGGGTTCAGGTCCGCGTTGGTTGCTGATTGTGGCGATCATCCTGCTCGCCATTGGCGAGTGGGCATGGGGTATCTGGTCAGGGATGACACAGTTCCACCAGATGACTGCCGAGTTGGCGAAGCAGCAAGCTCCTCGCCACCTGGACGCCAGCAAGCTTCATCTTTTCACTCGCGCCGAGGTGAAGACGTTTCTCGCCGCAGCCAAACAGGCCGAGGCGATCAAGGATCCGTTGCAGCGCTGCGTGGCCTATCCCGATCCGCCTCGCAGCCACTGGTCGCCAGCGACGGTAGAGGCATATTGCCAGTACTACCTGCAACCGGTGCTCTCGTTCGCCGACGTGCAGACGCTTATCCAGAGCGGACATGCCGCCGATCTGGATCGCCGGCTTGCGCAGGATTTGCAGGCACAGCTGACCCGTCCCGAATCGCATGGTCTGCTTGATCGCACGTATTTCAGCGCTTTCGACGATGCTTCATTCGACGTCCGTTCGACGCTGGATGCGTGGAAACGCGCGTCGCCCTCCAGCGCCTTTGCCTACGCGGCCAGTGGCTGGGCTTATGTGGCCATGGCTTCAAAGGCACGCGGCGGGGCCTACATTCGCGATACGCCGCAAAGCAACATTGATGCGATGGACCGGTTGTTGTCGCAGGCCGATGCCGATCTGCAGCGCGCAGTTGCCCTGGATCCGAAGGTCACACCAGCCTATGTCGCGATGATCAAGGCCGGCTCGATGAGCCTTGGTAGTACCTATATCCAGGATGCCGCCAGGCGAGGTCTCGCCGCGGCGCCGGACAACTACGCGATCTACGGTTTGCTCAGCCATGCGGCGGAGCCCAAATGGGGCGGCTCGCTGGTCGCCATGGATCATGTCGCCGAACAGGCGCAGGCCCACGTAAAGCAAAACCCGCTGCTGGCGATCCTGCTGTCCGCGGAACCTGCTTACCGATACGACGTGTGCAACTGCGAATCGTCAGCCAACTGGTCGGCCTATCCCCTGGTATTCGACAACGTCGCCAGCACCGCTCTCCTCTCCAGTGCCGGTTATGCCGCCAGCGAGAATGGGCATTCCGAACAGGCAGCGATCTATCTTTCAGAGGTGTTGCGCTTTCAGCCGTGGGCCGACGACGCACGCCGGCGGCGTGATTCCAACCTCTCCGGCGTGGGCGAGTCCCAGATGGCGCTCGACGATGCCAACAGCCTGATCGCGGCTGATCCGAAAAATGCCGACAACTACCAGCTGCGCGGTACGGTCTACATGTCCCTCATGGACACTCGGCACGCCGAAAAAGACCTCGAGCGCGCGCTTGCCCTGAATCCCGACGACATCAATGTGCTCGTGCCGCTCGGCAGCCTCTACATCGACCAGACGCATGAGTGGGACAAGGCCTGGGATATCACCGATCGCATCATCCGCAAATATCCCGGCGGTCAGGCTGGCTGGGTCATGCGAGTCACCATCCAGGAAAACCAGCCGCGCGCTGGTTTGAACGAAAGCTATCGGTATTTCGTCAGCCACTTTGGCAATGATCCCAACCCCGGCATGCAATGGCAGATCAGCCACATGCGCGAGCTACTCGCCAAGGCGCCGCACGGCGATCCGGCCGGCAAAGGCCCCGAGTCTCGTTAGGGTCGGGCCGGTCAGCGCAGGCAATGTCAGGCGTCATGTACCCGTGCGGCGCAGCAGCCCATCCACGGCCCCGAGCAGGGCGCGGCGGTCGTAGGGCTTGGGCAGGAACGCCACGTTTTCGGGGAAGTAGGCGAAGCTGCTGCGCGGGTCGGCCGAGATCAGCATGATCCGGATCTGCCGGTTCATCTGCGCGCGTTGGGCCAGCTCGATGCCATCGATGCCGCCGGGCATGTGGATGTCGCTCACCAGCAAGCCGATGGTGGCGTCGTGCAGCAGGATGTTCAGCGCGCTGGTGCCGTTGCTGGCGGTGATGACGTGGTAGCCCTCGGCCTCCAGCACCAGGGCAGTGACCTCACGGGCGCTGCGGTCATCCTCGGCCAGCAGGATGGTGTTGTTCTGCGCGTGGGTCATGGGTATTCGGATTCTCGATAGAGGGAATCTGCCGGTGACCATGGTCTGTTCCATGTCAACGAGCAGTGAGGCTTGATTGCGCTTATGCTGTGTTTCTAGGGCAGAGCTGGGCGTATGAACGATCTCGAACGCTATCGGCAGTTGATCGGATTCTCCCCGGATGGCGTGCACGAACTCGACGTGCAGGGCCGCATCATCCACATGAACGACAGTGGCTGTGCCGCGCTGTGCATCGCCGACCCGGTCGCCGCGATCGGTCAGCCGCTGGCCGCGTTCTGGCCCGAGCAAGCGCGTGCTGCGATCGAGACGGCGTTGTTCACCGCGCGCATGGGGCAGTCCGCGCAGTTCACCCAGACGCTGCCATCGGTCAGCGGCGAGGTGTGCTGGTGGCTGGTCAGCGTGCATCCGTATCTGGGGAGTGCCGATCAAGTCGAGGGTATCGCCGTCATCAGTCACGACATCACCGAACGCGTGCAGGCCAAGCAGGCGCTGGACACGGTGATCCTCGGCCTGCACAGCCGGCTCAGCCTCAGCGAGTCCGCAGGAGAAACCGGCGTCGCCCGCAACGAAGCGCTGGGCCGGCAGTTGGCCCGTGCACAGATATTCCAGAAGCAGGTGGTCGATCGCGAGCAGTCGCTGAGATTGCAGCTGGGTCTGGCCAGCGCCGCGCAGGCCGTTGCCGAGCACGCCGCGCAACAGGCGCAGAAGAACGAGGCGATCGGTCAGCTGGTGGCGGGCCTCTCGCATGACTTCTCCAACATGCTGCAGATCGCCATCGTGGCGTTGAGCAGCATCCAGGACGATCCGGCCAACCTCACCGAGACCCAGCGCCGCCTGCTTGGCTACAGCATGGACGGTGTGCACCACGCTGCGCTGCTGTCCAAACGCCTGCTGGCCTTTGCGCGCGTGCACCGCTATACCGCCGAGCCGGTCGAGCTGGCCGCCATCGTCCGCGACATCGAGAGCTTCGCGCGCCACAGCCTGGGCGCCAGCATGAATTTCCAGGTCGAGTCGGCCGCCGTCGAGCTGCCAACCCTGGGCGACAGCCATTCCATCGAACAGGCCTTCATCAACCTGTGCATCAACGCGCGCGACGCCTGCAACGGGCAGGGCGCGATCCGGGTCCGTCTGGGCGAGCTGGTGGTCAGCGAGGCGCAGGCCAGCACCCTGCGACCCGCGGGCGACTACGTCACGCTGGCGGTCATCGACAACGGCTGCGGCATGGCCGAGGAAGTAAGCGAGCGCATGTTCGAACCGTATTTCACCACCAAGCCCGAAGGCGCCGGCACCGGACTGGGCCTGGCCCAGGTGTACGGCGTGATGCGCCAGGCCGGCGGTTTTGTCGATGTGGAATCCGCGCCGGGTCGGGGCACCACGATGACCCTGGCGTTCCCGCGCCTGCAGCTGCCTGCGGCCGCCTAGCGCGCTGCCGGCAGGTTCGGCCCGCGCGGGTGCTGGCCTATACTCCGGAGTCTGTCCCACCGGAGCCCTTCGTGATGAACGCCCCCACCCGCATCGACACCACCCGTACCATCCGCGCGCCGCGCGGCACCGAGCTTTCCTGCAAGAGCTGGCTCAGCGAGGCGCCGTTCCGCATGTTGCAGAACAACCTCGATCCGGAGGTGGCGGAGAACCCGGCGGAGCTGGTGGTGTACGGCGGCATCGGGCGCGCCGCGCGCAACTGGGAGTGCTTCGACGCGATCCTGCGCAGCCTGCGCGAGTTGAACGACGACGAGACCCTGCTGGTGCAGTCCGGCAAGCCGGTCGGCGTGTTCCCCACGCACAAGGACGCGCCGCGCGTACTGATCGCCAACTCCAACCTGGTGCCGGCGTGGGCGACCTGGGAGCACTTCAACGAGCTCGACAAGAAGGGCCTGATGATGTACGGCCAGATGACGGCCGGCTCGTGGATCTACATCGGCTCGCAGGGCATCGTGCAGGGCACCTACGAAACCTTCGTCGAGATGGGCCGCCAGCATTACAACGGCAGCCTGAAAGGAAAGTGGATCCTCACCGCCGGCCTCGGCGGCATGGGCGGCGCGCAGCCGCTGGCCGCGTCGCTGGCCGGTGCGTGCTCGCTCAACATCGAATGCCAGCAGAGCCGCATCGACATGCGCCTGAAGACGCGCTACGTCGACGAGCAGGCCACCGACCTGGACGACGCACTGGCGCGCATCGAGAAATACACGAAGGCGGGTGAAGCGAAATCCATCGCGCTGCTCGGCAACGCCGCCGACATCCTGCCGGAACTGGTCAAGCGCGGCGTGCGTCCCGATGCCGTCACCGACCAGACCAGCGCGCACGATCCGGTCAACGGCTACCTGCCGCAGGGCTGGACGGTGGAGCAGTGGTTCGAGCGCCGCAAGAGCGATCCTGAAGGCACCCGTGACGCCGCCAAGCACTCCATGCGCACCCACGTCGAGGCGATGCTTGCGTTCCACGCGCAGGGCATCCCCACCTTCGACTACGGCAACAACATCCGCCAGATGGCGCAGGACGTCGGCTGCGAAAACGCGTTCGCGTTCCCCGGCTTCGTGCCTGCCTACGTGCGCCCGCTGTTCTGCCGCGGCATCGGCCCGTTCCGCTGGGTTGCACTGTCCGGCGATCCTGAAGACATCTACAAGACCGACGCCAAGGTCAAGGAACTCATCCCCGACGACCAGCACCTGCACAACTGGCTCGACATGGCGAAGGAGCGCATCAGTTTCCAGGGCTTGCCGGCGCGTATCTGCTGGGTCGGGTTGGGGCTGCGCCACAAGCTGGGGCTGGCGTTCAACGAGATGGTGCGCAACGGGGAGTTGAAGGCGCCGGTGGTGATTGGGCGCGATCATCTGGACTCTGGCTCCGTTGCCTCACCGAACCGCGAAACCGAAGCGATGAAGGATGGCAGCGATGCGGTGTCCGACTGGCCGTTGCTCAATGCGATGCTGAATGTCGCAGGTGGCGCGACGTGGGTGTCGTTGCATCATGGCGGTGGGGTGGGGATGGGGTATTCGCAGCATTCCGGTGTGGTGATCGTGTGCGACGGTACGCCGGAAGCGGACAAGCGCATTGCGCGGGTGCTGTGGAACGATCCGGGTACTGGCGTGATGCGGCATGCGGATGCGGGGTATGAGATTGCTGTTGAGTGTGCGAAGGAGCAGGGGTTGAAGTTGCCGATGGTTTGAGGTCTCGGCCAAGCAGCACTCACAGCAATTTACCTAATTTAGATCTGAGGCAGGCGAACATTGCTTATGGGTAATTTCTTCGCATTCTAGGCGAGCTGTTGGTCGGGCCGGCAGAGATTGTGTCGCTATACCTGCTATAGCCACATTTATATTTGACGGAGGATTTCCAGCTAGCGCTACTACTCTCATCCATTTTTTCGAGGTATCTGTCATGACTGAGCCGTTTGTTTTGAAACAGCGCGAGACGCTGCAACACGAATCCGAGCCAAGCACCAACGAGTACTACGATCCCGAGCGGCAACTTTGGATCGATGCTGCGTCTGGAGCACCCCTCATTCAAAGCTTGCGCGGGCGTTCAAATGCGTCGGAATTTGGTGAGACTCTTTCCACAGAAAGCCGTGAAGGAGCAGATCAGTCTGAGATCAGCTCTCTTGTTGGATCCCAGTTTGGCGAGACGACGATGACTAAGACGCAAGAAGGCCATGATCAGACCGGAGAGTCAGCGTTAGTTTCAAATTTTGGAGAGACCGTAGTTACTGCGACCAGCGAAGGCGCTGATGCAAGTGAGGCGGCATCAGGGTCGGCGCATGCTTCTTATTCTCACCTCTGAGAAAGACCTTGCGGCTGATTTTCTTATCGTCACTCTCATCGAGCGTGGATTGCCCTACGTCCGCTTGAATGTGGAGGAATACCATCGCCGCTTCGCTACATTCGAAGTATCAGGCTCAGGCACTATGCGAACGTTGATGGCCCACGACGGGACTGTCATCGATTTAAACGAGATCCGGGCGGTCTGGTATAGACGGGCAATTCATCCCCACGTCGACGCTGCAGTGCCCCTAGATCAACGGATGTTCGTCGCAGGCGAAGAGCGACATTTTTGGGCTGGTTTGTTTTTGTCGACTGATGTTCGCTGGGTTAACCCGATCGACAAGGTATCAGTCGGTGAACTTAAGCTTGTGCAGCTGCATTTAGCCCAAGACTTGGGGTTTCATGTGCCTCGGACCATTGTGACTCGGAATGTGGCTGAACTGCGCTCATTTATAGTGGAAACGGGGAGCGCAATATGCAAGCCGATTTACCACGGATTGCTGGTCAACCTCGCTGAGCGATCGTCCGCTTTCACGCGGCGTATTACTCTAAAAGACTTAGATGATGAGGCCGCTATCAGTGTTAGTCCTGTGCTCTTCCAAGCGGAGGTACGTCGGAAGGCGGATATTCGAGTCACGGTGGTAGGTGACGCCATCTTTGCGGTGCGCATCGAATGCAATGATGAGCAGATGATCGATTGGCGAAAACCCGGTTATGAATTGATCTATTCGACGATGACCTTGCAAGATGACACTGCTGGCAAGTGTCGACGCATGTTGGCGGCGATGGGTTTAGCCTATGGCGCATTTGATTTTATCGAGGAGCCATCAGGTCGATTGGTTTTTCTCGAAGTCAATCCGACCGGGGAGTGGGCCTGGCTTGAAGACAAATTGGATCTGCCTATGCGCGCGGCTTTCATACGACTTTTTTATGGTGAGCATGCATGAAAGCTATTCCACAGAAGACGTATACAGCGCAACCACCTTTGTTTCTTGGACGTGGAAGTGGCGGTGGTTTTTTTAATCAGTGTTATCGAATCATGTGTGGTCTGTACCGAGTTTTTTGGTATCCATTTCTTCCATACAACCCTAGACCAGAAGCAATACTAGATCCACCAGAGCCTAAAACTAAGCTATCCAAAGAGACATTGGCGCAGTGCGAAAAAATCTATGAGCGTACCGAGACAACGCGGAAGTTCGTCGAGGAAAAAGCTCGCGCGACATTTGGCATCGTGTCTTTTTTAGCGCCCCTAATCGGTGCGGGCTTCGTTTTCTTACTTACTCAGTCTGACAAGCGCGAAGCTACATACACGATTGCGCTTGTACTGACGACTATCTCTGGTTTCTTGCTGCTTCTTGCCTTTATTTCTATCGCGCGAGCGGTAGGTGTTAAGGAGCATATGGACTTGTTGCTCGATTCGGTGCTTGAGAAAGATCAATTTCGCAATTATGACGCTGCTCGCTACGCTCGTGGATTGTTGTACTGTGCGTCATGGAATGGTGGCATGAACGCGCACGTTGCCCAGTTCGTGCGAGGCGGTCATATATTAATCTCCTTGTCAGTGCTATTTGCATTTGCTGGCTCTATACCCTTGGGCATGACCTATGCAGAAACTGCTAGGGCTGAAGCTCACCATCACGATGACTTGGCTAAGTCTGATCCCGTCGCAGACCAGGTGGCTTTTCTCCATAGGGATCTTGCTGCAATGCATGCTGATCTTCAAAATCTTGAACGACAAGGCGCTGAGAAAGGCGATGTCGGTTTCACGTTCTCGCAATGCAAGTGAATCCCAAAAAGGTGTCACCATTTCGCCGCCGGGGTCAATAGACACGCACTAGCTCTTCCCCGGCGCTGCCGAAGAGTATGTACCCGTCTGTCGCTGACCGATTAAAGGGGACGTGGCTAATTAATTCGTCGACCATGTTGGCTGACCCTGCCGGTGTGCTGCATTTAATTTGCCACGTCCCCTTTGTTTCTCGACGACAAGCACCTGCACAACTGGCTCGACATGGCGAAGGAGCGCATCAGCTTCCAGGGCCTGCCCGCGCGCATCTGCTGGGTCGGCCTCGGCCAGCGCCACAAGCTCGGGCTGGCGTTCAACGAGATGGTGCGCAACGGCGAGCTGAAGGCGCCGGTGGTGATTGGGCGCGATCACCTCGACTCTGGCTCCGTCGCCTCACCGAACCGCGAAACCGAGGCGATGAAGGATGGCAGCGATGCGGTGTCCGACTGGCCGTTGCTCAACGCCATGCTGAATGTTGCAGGTGGTGCGACGTGGGTGTCGCTGCATCATGGCGGCGGGGTGGGGATGGGGTATTCGCAGCATTCCGGTGTGGTGATCGTCTGCGACGGCAGCGCCGAGGCGAACAAGAGGATTGCGCGGGTGTTGTGGAACGATCCGGGTACTGGCGTGATGCGGCATGCGGATGCGGGGTATGAGGATGCGGTGGAGTGTGCGAAGGAGCAGGGGCTGAAGTTGCCGATGGTTTGAAATCTCTGAAATTAACCTGGCCCTATTTGTCGCTGAACCGCACTATTAAACTGTGGCTAGGGATGCTCTGATCTATTGAGGCTGAAACGGCCGTCCATATGCCGTGCAGAAACTTCGGCATGGCTGCGCCAAAATGACGATTTGACCAGCTGTTTCTTATGGCCGCGGCCGCTGATCTGCTTCTGAT
>NZ_MUNQ01000020.1 GCF_002001165.1 Rhodanobacter sp. C05
ATCTTCAAGTCAAAAGCTTTACCCCCTCCCAACCTCCCCCTGCAAGCAGGGGGAGGAGCAAAACCCAAAGGGTCACCACCCATCAAGCCTTAGCCCATGAGCATCCACCCCGACCTTTCCGCCACCATCGGCCACACTCCGTTGCTGCGGCTGCGCCACGCCTCAGCGTTGACCGGCTGCGAGATCCTAGCCAAGGCCGAGTTCCTGAATCCCGGCGGTTCGATCAAGGATCGCACCGCGCTCGGCCTGCTGCGGGATGCGGAGCAGCGTGGCCTGATTCGCGCCGGCGGCACCATTGTCGAAGGCACTGCCGGCAATACCGGCATCGGGCTGGCCCTGCTCGGCGCCAGTCTGGGTTATCGCACGGTGATCTTCATGCCGGAGACGCAGAGTCGCGAGAAGATCGACGCACTGCGCATCACCGGCGCCGAGGTGCGACTGGTGGCCGCCGTGCCGTACAAGGACCCGAACCATTACGCGCACCACGCCCGCCGACACGCCGAGGCATTGAACGCGATCGACGCGGGCAGCGCATGGTTCGCCAACCAGTTCGACAACACCGCCAACCGCGACTTCCACGAAGCGACCACCGGCGTGGAAATCTGGGAAGGCACTGGCGGCCGTGTGGACGGCTTCGTTTGTGCCGCAGGCACGGGTGGCACTTTGGCTGGCGTCGGCCGCACGTTGAAGGCACGCAATCCCGGCACAAGCATCGCACTGGCCGACCCAACCGGCTCCGCGCTGGCAAGCTACGTCAACACGGGCGAACTCGTCGCCACCGGCAATTCGATCAGCGAAGGTATCGGCTCCAGCCGCGTCACCGCGAACTTCGACGGCGCACCCATCGATCTGGCCTGGTCGATTCCCGACGACGAATCGGTACCGCTGGTGCATCAGCTGCTGGCCGAGGAGGGTTGGTGCGTCGGCGGCTCCAGCGGCGTCAATCTGGCCGGCGCGATCCGCCTCGCACGCTCACTCGGCCCCGGCCACAGCATCGTCACCGTGCTCGCCGATGCCGGCACGCGCTATCAGGCCAAGCTGTTCAACCCTGCCTTCCTGCGCGACAAAGGCATTCCGGTGCCGGACTGGCTCACAGATGCATTTCCAGACTGATTGACCGGTGCAATCACCGGATTGCCATCCCTTCGCGCCCCGCTCCTGCTAACGTGCCCGGTATGCATTCTCCGCCAGATACCTCAGCCCTTTACCCCAAGCTGCAGCGTGACGGCTTTGCCTTTGTCACCGCCGAGACCATGCGCGGACTGCTCGGCGAGCCGCAAGCGCTGGACGACTGGCATGCGTTTGCCGACAGTTGGAACGATCTGGCACCCGATACCTATCTCGCCGCGCAAGGCCGGCACCGACGTCGGCGTCACGCCACCTTCTCGATCGAGGCCGATGGCGAACTGCGCCGTGCGGCACACCAGCCGCACTACCAGAGCCTGCAGCACAACCCCCTGCAGGGTGATATCCAGCGCTGGTTCCGGCCGATGCGGCCGGCACTCGCCGACGGTGCCAGCCTGCACCGCATTTTGCAGTTCAGTTACGAATTGTTCGCTGCACTGATGGCGACGCCCCGGCGCTGGCATGTCGAGGCCCACCAGTTCCGCATCGAGGCCCGTGCCGGCGAGCCCGGTGAACCCACGCCGGAAGGCGTGCATCGCGACGGCGTCGATTACGTGCTGGTTCTGCTGATCGATCGCGAGAACATCGAAAGCGGCACCACCACCATCCATGACCACGACGGCGGCCTGCTGGGCAGCTTCACCCTGACGCATGCCCTGGATGCCGCCCTGGTCAATGATGCCCGCGTCTTTCACGGTGTCACTGCAGTGACACCGCTCGACCCCACGCAGCCTGCCCACCGCGATGTGCTGGTGGTGACGTTCAAGGCTGTTGCGTAGCAGGCAAGTCGCCGCGCATCTGCGTGATCGCCCGCAACATCCACGTTACGTAGGGCCAGCTATGATGTAGGCCACATTCTTCGCAAGGTACCCCCATGTCCCTCGATTCATCTCATCGCAGGGACAACGCTGCTTCCCCTTTGCCATACGATGCCATCGAGGAGCGGTTGAAGTTCAGCGGTGACAACTCCTTCCATCGCGAACTGCGCCGACGTGTCGACGCCGAGTTCAAGCGCAGCGATCGCCACCAGCGCGACAGTGCACAGATGTACCTCAAAACGGCGATCATCCTGGGTGTGTTCGCGGCCACCTATGTGGCGCTGGTGTTCTTCGCGACCAGCGGATGGCAGGGCCTGCTGCTGAGCATCGTGCTCGGCATCGCTACCGCGGGGATCGGCTTCAACATCATGCATGACGGCGGCCATCAGGCGTATTCGGAGCGCCGCTGGATCAACCGGCTGATGGCGATGACGCTGGACATGGTCGGCGGCAGTTCATACATCTGGCAGTGGAAGCACGCTCGCTTTCACCACACCTGGGTCAACGTCGCCGGGCATGACAGTGATATCGACCTCGGTGTGCTGGGGCGCCTGTCGCCATTGCAACCGCGACGGCCGTGGCATCGCTGGCAGCACTTCTATCTGTGGGTGCTGTACGGCGTCACCGCGATCCGCTGGCATCTTTATGGCGATTTCCGCGACATGATCACCGGCACCGTCGGCGAGCGTCCGTTCGCGCGACCGCGCGGCTGGGACCTGGCCGTGTTCGTGATCGGCAAGCTCGCGTTCTTCACCCTTGCGTTCGGATTGCCGCTGGTCTTCCATTCGATCGGTGCCGTGCTGCTGTTCTACACGGTGACCGCCGCCGTTGCCGGCGTGCTGCTGGCGCTGGTGTTCCAGATGGCGCATGTGGTGGAAGAGGCAGCGTTTCCCGAACCCCATGAAGGCGGTCAGCAGATGGACACGCCATGGGCGATCCATCAGCTGGAAACCACGGTGGATTTCGCACGCGGCAATCGCGTACTCAGCTGGCTGATCGGCGGCCTGAATTTCCAGGTGGAACACCACCTGTTTCCGCGCATCTCGCACGTGCACTATCCGGCCGTCGCACGCGTGGTGGAAGAGACCTGCCGCGAATTCGGCGTGACCTACCTCGAACATCGCACATTCGCTGCAGGCATCGCCTCGCATTACCGCTGGCTGCGGCAACTGGGCCGGCCCGTGATCGTGGCAGTCACCGCTCCAGTACCTGTACTGGAACCCGAGCCGCTGCCGCAGACCTGACCCACGCATTCCACGCACCCATGAAATATTCAGGACGCGCGTGACTATCGTCCGTGTGTGAACGACGCACTGCCGCGAAATTCACATGCAAAGAGCCTGCGGCTTGCGATGCTGTATTCGCAGTAGCCATGCCTTCGGTACGGTTTCACCTCCGGCAGGTGCGTGCGCTGACATTTGCCGCTGTCCTTGACCTGTGGCTCCGCCACAAGCTTGGCATTCATAAAGGACACCTCATGAAAACGAAACTTGTCTTGGCCATGTGCGCAGCTCTGCTGGCTTCCGGTGCGGCGATGGCAGCGCAGACCGACGATCAAAGCGCCGGCACCGTTCAAACCACCAAAACGGTCACCACGACCGTGCAGCACGTCCACGGCGCCGACACCGCCTGGTACAAGGAAGGCGGCGTTGTCCCTGTCGAATATCGCGGCAATACCTATGTCGTTCAGAAGTGGCAGACCGAGCATTTGAACGAACCCGCGGAAGGATCCCACTGGGTGCGTGGCGACAATGGTGACTACTTGCTGGTCGACGAAAATACCGGCGCGATCACCAGTATCGTCCACCAGCACTGATTGACCCGCCCCACCATGAGCACGGCTCTGCCGTGTCCATGCAAACGGACCCATGGTTTCCATGGGTCCGTTTTTTTGCAGCAGTCAATCTGTTTTCAACACCCTCTGGTCACGCATGACAATGACGCTGGATCCCATGAAAGTTCACCGGCATCTCAGATATCCACCGACCTGATCAAGTGACATGCCGCGCCCAAAACTGAAGATCACGCAACAGCCTGACCATACCGCGCAGAAAGATGACCCACGTTCAAACGTGAACTGTTCGCTGGCGCGGAATTCACATGTTGAGGGCTTGCCGCTTGCAAGGCTGTTCGTGCATTAGGCATGCCCCGGTGCGATTCAACTCTTGGCTTGTGCACGCCGAGATTTGCTGCCTTTCTTGTTGTAACTCCGCCATACACGAAGGAATACATCATGAAAACGAAACTTGCTTTGGCTATGTGCTCTGCCCTGCTGCTGTCCAATGTGGCGCTGGCACAAACCGACGATCAAAGTGGTGGCACGGTTGAAACCACCAAGACGGTTACCACCACCGTGCAGCATATCGGTGGCAACCACGAGACCTGGTACAGAGAGGGTGGTGTGGTACCTGTCCAGTATCGCGGTGACACCTATGTCGTTCAGAAGTGGCAGACCGAGCACTTGAACGAACCCGCAGAAGGTTCCCACTGGGTGCGTGGCGACAGTGGTGACTTCCTGCTGGTCGATGAAAACACCGGTGCAATCATCAGCATCGTCCACCAGCAACACTGAAGCTGATCGGGCAACGGCACGGCCTGTCGCCGTGCCCTTGCAAACGGATCCGTGGTTTCCACGGATCCGTTTTTATTGCGTATTTCAATCCACTGCCCGAGTTGACCGCTGCCTCTGTCTGTCGCACTTCAGGTTTGCGATGAACCGATCCGGCTGCGACACTGCCGCCATGGTGCTCCAGCCATGGAACGCCACGATCAACTATCCAAGGGGAGTGCCATGTCCATCGCTGCGAACGTCGTCATCGCCGTCATCGCTCTGCTGCACCTGTGGTTCCTGATCCTGGAGATGTTCCTGTGGACCAAGCCCGCGGGTCGCCGCGCATTTGGCATCACTGCGGAATTCGCCGAGCAGTCGAAAGCACTCGCCGCCAACCAGGGTCTCTACAACGGCTTCCTCGCCGCCGGACTGGTCTGGGGACTCTGTCTCGGCATCGCCGGCTTCTACGTAAAAGTGTTCTTCCTCGGCTGCGTGCTGGTCGCCGGCATCTTCGGCGGACTCACGGCGAGCCGGAAGATTCTATGGATACAGGCATTGCCGGCACTGATTGGGCTAGTACTCGTCCATCTGACCTGACCAGGCAAGCACTCATGGTGACTCCTTCTTGCGAAGCTGTCGGACAACGCTTCGATCACGACCTGATGCAACATGCTCGTGAAAGAACCTGGACCGCGTTGCACGGCATCCGGGAGCGCATGCATCCGGGTATCAGTGAAGACGAGGCGAAGCTTGAAGCGGCAGAGGTATTCCGCGAACTGGGCTTCGAGCGGCTGTGGCATCCGGTGCTGATCCGCATCGGGCCCAACACCACCAAGACCTACCGGCAGCGCTCCGACCCCAGCGTGCGGCTGGGCGAGAACGACAGCTACTTCATCGATCTGGGGCTGGTCTTCGACGGGCACGAGGGCGATGTAGGCGATACGTTTGTGGTCGGTCACGCGCCGGAGCGACAGGCTTGTGCGGATGCGGCGCGTGCATTGTTCGGCGAGGTGGCCGACGCGTGGCGCACGCAAGGACTGAGCGGCCACGCGCTGTATGCGTTTGCCGGCGAGCGTGCCGCGGCAATGGGCTGGCGGTTCAACCACGCGGTCAAGGGTCACCGGGTCAGCGACTTTCCGCACGCGATCCACAAGGGCGGCGACCTCGGTGATCTGGAAGCATCGCCTTCAAGCGGGCTGTGGATTCTGGAAATCCAGATCGCACATCCAAGCGAACCGTTCGGTGCGTTCTACGAGGACCTGCTGACGCGCTGATCCACGCGAACGCAGCAACCGCGTTCGCCCTATCACCCGGACTGAACGCCATGCGCGCTATGCTGCAGCCTCATCCAGGCGTTGCCTGGATTTCAGGCTGCATCGCATGCCGTCGTATCTGAAGCCCGTGCCCACTCCCGCCGCGACCACCGGCAAGGGCGCACTAACGGCGAAAATCCGCAAGCTGCCTCCACCAAGCATGATGATCGTTGGCATCGGCGCCTCGGCCGGCGGACTGGAAGCGTTCAAGGCGTTCTTCGCGCACATGCCGGTAGATGGCGAGCTGGCCTTCGTGCTGGTGCAGCATCTGGCGCCGGATCACAACAGCCTGCTGGCTGAACTGATCGGCCGCAGCACCACGATGCCGGTGCTTGAGGCGACGCATGGCATGCGGGTAGAAGCGCGGCATGTCTATGTGATTCCGCCGAATGCCACACTGACGATTGCCGACGGCGTGCTGCAGGTATGCAAACCGGCGCCGCCGCGCGAACATCGCTGGCCGATCAATACGTTCTTCACGTCGCTGGCCGAGGATCAGGGCGATCGCGCGGTCTGCGTGGTGCTGGCCGGTACCGGCAGCGATGGTGCGCAGGGACTGCGCGCAGTAAAGGATCACGGCGGGCTGGCGTTGGCGCAATCCGGCTTCGACCACGAGGCGATGACCGGCATGCCGGCCAACGCAGTGGCCACCGGACTGGTCGACGCCGTGCTGCCGGTATCCGACATGCCGGCGCGGCTGCTCGTCTATCAGAAGCAGATGCATGCCGCGCAGCAGAAGAAGGGCTCCGACGGCGTGCGCGGCGACGTGGCGGCGCACCTGAATACCATCTGCGGATTGCTGCACGCCGAAGTCGGCCACGACTTCAGCCAGTACAAGGAAAAGACCCTGATGCGGCGGATCCAGCGGCGCATGCTGGTGGTGCAGGCCGAGACGGTGACGGATTACATCGAGCACCTGCGCGGGCATCCGAACGAACACGAGCTGCTGTTCCGCGAGTTCCTGATCGGGGTGACCGAGTTCTTCCGCGATCCGGTTGCATTCGAAGCATTGCGCACCATCGCGATTCCTTCGTTGTTGGCCGACCGGGCCAGCGACGATGTGCTGCGGGTCTGGGTACCTGGTTGCGCCACCGGCGAGGAGGCCTATTCCATCGCGATCCTGCTGCGCGAGGCGATGGGTTCGCAACGCGGCCTGAAGGTGAAGATCTTCGCCACCGATATCGACGATCAAGCGATCGACCGCGCCCGCGCGGGACGCTATCGGGCGCCATTGAACGGCATCTCACCCGAGCGCCTCGAGCGTTGGTTCACCCAGGATCGCGACGACTACTGCGTGGTCAAGCAGATCCGCGAGATGTGCATCTTCTCACCGCACAGCGTGATCAAGGATCCGCCGTTCTCGCGAATGGACCTGGTCTCCTGCCGCAATCTGCTGATCTATCTCAACAACGACCTGCAGGAACGGCTGGTGCAGTCGTTCCACTATGCGCTGCGACCCGGCGGTTTCCTGCTGCTGGGTCCGTCGGAACGATTGGCACGGAACGCGCGCCTGTTCACCGAGCTGGACAAGAAGCAACGGCTGTACGTGCGCCGCGACGATGCACATACACGCCCACGGGATTTTGTGAGCATGCATCCGCGCCCCTTCAGCAACACGGAGCATGCCACACCGCGACATGTGGAAGATCCCATCGATCAGCAGGCGCGACAGGCGCTGGAGCCGTGGTCGCCGGCCTACGTGGTGATCAACAGCAGCCACGACGTGCTGCGCTTCGGCGGCGACACCGGGCGTTACCTGGCGCCCTCGACCGGCGCGGCCAGCCTCAATTTGTTCCAGCTGCTCGACAAACCCTTGCGCGGCGCCGTGCGCGCAGCCGCACTGCAGGCATTTGCCAGCGGCAAGCAGGTGATCCGCGATGGACTGACCCTCCTGCTCAATGGGCATGAACGCTCGTTGCGGCTGATCGTGGAGCCGCTGGGTCAGGATGAGCCACGTGACGACGGCAAGATCGAGATGTGTGTGGTCGCCTTCCATGAGCTCGAACCTGCTCCGCACTCGACCCAGTCGGCAGCGGACGGCAAACCCGGCAACGAGCTCACGCGCATCCAGGCACTGGAGGATGAACTGCGCAGCACCCGCATGCAGCTGCACGCGGCGGTCGACCTGCACGAAACGGCCAGCGAGGAACTGAAATCGGCGAACGAGGAATACCAGTCGGTCAACGAGGAGCTGCAGTCCGCCAACGAGGAACTGGAAACCTCGACCGAGGAAATGCAGTCGATCAACGAGGAACTGCAGATCGTCAACGCCGAGCTCAACAGCAAGAACGAGGCGCTGAACCGGCTCAACAACGACATCCGCAACCTGCTGGACAGCACGCAGATCGCGACGATCTTCCTCGACCGCGAGCTGCACATCCGCAGCTATACGCCGATGATGACCGAGCTGTTCCACCTGCGTGACGGCGACAAAGGACGCCCGATCACCGAGATATCCCCGCGTATCAGCTACCCGGAACTGAAAAGCGACGTGGCGCAGGTACTGCACAATATGACGGTCATCGAGCGCATGCTGCGTGGCGAAGGCGACGCCCCGACCTACCTGCTGCGCATGCGCCCCTACCTGACGTTCGACAATGTCGTCGACGGGGTGGTGCTGACCTTCGTCGACATCACCGAGAGCCAGCAGCTGAACAGCGAGCATGCCCGCCTCGCGGCGATCGTGAACTCCTCGCGCGATGCGATCTTCGGTTTCTCGCTGGACGAACGGATCAGCAGCTGGAACGCCAGCGCCGAACGCATCTTCGGCCTGTCGGCCGAGCAGGTGGTCGGCCAGCCGTTGAGCATGCTTCTGCCGCCCGAACCGTCCGAGGAAACCAGGAAATTTTTTGTCCGCCACGAACGACCGACACGGCTGGCGGAATTCGACATGACCTGGGTGCGACCGGACGGTACCTCGGTACCGCTGGCGATCAGCTACTCACCGGTATGTGACCACGACGGCACGCTGTTCGCCGGCAAGCTGATCGCACGTGACGTGACCGAACGCGTGCGCGCGGAACGACACACGGAAATGATGATGGCCGAGCTCAACCACCGGGTGAAGAACACCCTGGCCACGGTGCAGGCGATCGCCCACCAGACCATCACCAATGCGTCGGACTTGCCCACCTTCAGGGAAAGCTTTCTGTCGCGACTGCTGGCGCTGTCGAACACCCACAATCTGCTTGCCCGGGATGCGTGGCTCGGGGCGCCGCTGGTCGGCATCATCAACAACGAACTGGCGCCGTACCGTCACGACAGCAGTGTGCACATGAATGATGAGCGGGTGCGCCTGCAGGGCGACGAAATCAATCTGCTGCCGAAACAGGCACTGACGATGAGCATGGCCTTCCATGAGCTGGCTACCAACGCCGGCAAGTACGGCTCGCTGTCGATTCCTGAAGGCCGGGTCACCGTCACCTGGGCGACACACTTGAAGGGTCAACGTCCATGGCTGCTGCTGCAGTGGACGGAAACCGGTGGCCCGGCAGTCGAGCCGCCTACCCGTCGCGGCTTCGGTTCACGTCTGATCGATGAAGGCGTGCCTTATGAACTGGATGGCGAGGTCGCGCTCGAGTTCCCCCGCAACGGCGTCACCTGCACCATCGATGTACCACTGAACGAGGAAACTTCCTGATGACTACCGACAGGAACCTGCCCTGCATTCTGCTCGCCGAAGACGAAATGCTGCTGGCGATGATGCTGGAAGATCACCTCAGTGCGTCGGGCTACCGCGTACTCAAGGCCGCGCGCCTCACCAAATGCCTGGAACTGGCCGAGTCCGCGCCGATCGATCTGGCCATTCTCGACATCAACCTGGCCGGTGAGGTCAGTTACCCCGTCGCCCTGGTGTTGCGCCGTCGCGGCATTCCGTTCGTATTTTCCTCCGGCTACGGCGGCGAGGACCTGCCCGAAGCCTGGTGTCATGAAAAGACCCTGCAAAAGCCCTATGACACCAGGCAACTGACCGCAGCCCTGACTGCCCTGCGCGCTGCCTGAGCATACGCATAGGGTGATCCACGATCATCCGTTCTGCACGGGCATGGCTTCATGCAGCAGCGGGCTCCTGGCCAGCCGCTACCAACGTGATGACGACTGCTCGTAGCGCCATCTTCGGCTGACTACGCGGCCCATCCGGGCGGTAGAACGGAACCCAAGCCACAGCCCGCCGGCGCCTGCCGGCTGAACCGATCCGAGCAAGCTTGCCGTCGATCGGGTATCGTGCCGCGTCCCAAACATTCGCACCCTGCCTGCCGGGCCAGCGAAAATCCGGCTGAAAACCCGCAGGCGCATTGAAAAATATCCCGGAGGACAGCATCTGAGCTGGCCTCTTCACGCTTGCCCTACGCCCTATCCGGAATCCAGACCGTGGCCCGACAGAAACCTCTCTCGCTTTACCGCAACATCGGCATCATTGCGCATATCGACGCCGGCAAGACCACCACCACCGAGCGCGTGCTGTATTACACGGGCAAGAAGCACCAGATCATCGACGTGCATGACACCAAGGACGGCAAGGGCTCGACCACCACCGACTACATGGAGCAGGAGCGCAAGCGCGGCATTACGATCCAGTCGGCGGCCGTGACGGCCGAATGGAAGGGTCACCAGATCAACGTGATCGACACCCCGGGACACGTGGACTTCACCATCGAGGTGAACCGTTCACTGCGCGTGCTGGACGGCGCGGTGGTGGTATTCGACGGCGTCGCCGGCGTGGAACCGCAGACCGAGACCAACTGGCGCCTGGCCGACCAGTACAACGTGCCGCGCGTGTGCTACGTCAACAAGATGGACCGCATCGGCGCCAGTTTCGCGCATTGCGTGAAAGGCATCCGCGAGCGCCTCAATGCGCCGGCGCTGCTGTGCCAGATTCCTCTGGGCAGCTCCGACGAATTCATCGGCATGGCCGACCTGGTCGCCAACGTGGCCTACATCTGGGCGTCGGACGACAAGGACAGCACCTGGGAAACCGTGTCGTTCGAGGAAGCGAGGGCGCGCCTGAAGTTCGGCTCCACCGTCGACAACGACTGGATCGACCAGTTGCCGAAGCTGCGCGAGGAAATGCTCGAAACCGCCTTGGCGATGGACGACGACGCGTTCGGTCACCTGATCGAGACCGGCGAGCACGATCCGGTGAAGCTGAAGGAATGCATCCGCAAGGGCTGCGTCACCGGCAAGCTGGTACCGGTGTTCTGCGGCTCGTCGTACAAGAACAAGGGCGTGCAGCAGCTGCTCGACGCCGTGGTCGACTACATGCCGTACCCCGGCGAGAACGGCGGCATCGCGATGGTCGACGAGGACGGCAACGTCATCGGCGAGCAGGAAGTAAAGGACGACGCGCCGGCGCGCGCGCTGGCGTTCAAGGTCATCAATGACCAGTTCGGTACGCTGACTTTCTGCCGCATCTACTCCGGCGTGATCAAGAAGGGCGACACGCTGCAGAACGTCACCCGCGGCAAGAAGGAGCGGGTGGGCCGCATCGTGGAAGTGCAGGCCAACGCCACCAAGGAAATCGACGAGGTTCGCGCCGGTGACATCTGCGCGTTCGTCTCGATGAAGGACACCGAGACAGGCGATTCGCTGTCCGATCCGGCGCATCCGGCCCTGCTCGAGCGCATGCGCTTCCCGGATCCGGTGATCAGCGTCTCGGTCGAACCGAAAACCCGCGGCGACGTCGACAAGATGTCGACCGCGCTCTACAAGATGGTCAAGGCCGATCCGTCGCTGCGCATGGAAGTGGACCAGGAAACCGGCCAGACCGTGCTCAAGGGCATGGGCGAGCTGCACCTGGAAATCACCATCGACCGCATGCGCACCGAGCTGGGCGTGGAAGCCAACATGGGCAAGCCCAAGGTCAGCTTCCGCGAGGCCTTCGGCCAGTCCGTCGAACACACCTACACGCACAAGAAGCAGACCGGCGGCACGGGTCAGTTCGCCGAAGTGAAGATCATCTTCGAGCCGGGCGAGCCCGGCACCGGCGTGGTGTTCTCCGACGAAGTGGTCGGTGGTCGCGTGCCGCGCGAGTTCATCCCGGCGGTGGAGCAGGCCATCACGAAGGAGTCCCGCCAGGGCCAGGTCGCCGGCTACCAGGTACTGGACTTCAAGGCACGCCTGATCGACGGCAAGTACCACGACGTCGACTCCTCGGCGCTCGCCTTTGAAATCGCCACCCGCGCCTGCTTCCGCGAGGCACAGAAGATGTCCAAGCCGAAACTGCTCGAGCCGGTGATGAAGCTGGAAGTGGTCACCGAGGCGACCTACCTGGGCGACGTGATCGGCGACATGAACCGTCGTCGCGGCTCGATCACCGAACAGGGCCAGAAGGGTGCCAATGCCTTCGTGCAGGGCTTCGTGCCGCTGGCCGAAATGTTCGGCTACATCAACTTCCTGCGCTCAGCCACCAGCGGCCGCGGCAACTTCACCATGATCTTCGATCATTACGAAGAAGTGCCGGCCAGCATGGTCGAGAAGCTGATGGAGAAGGAAGCGAAGTAAGTCTTCGTTTCCATGCTCGCACTGATCTCATTGCGCCATGAACATAAAGAACCCGGGGAGTGATCTCCGGGTTCTTTATTTTTAGGTGCTGAAAGAAAGCTGCTGCAACGTCAGCATTCGATCCAGGCAGACGCCGGAGCTTTGCATCGGGTTATCCACGGCGGCACTCTCCGATCGGCAGGCATGTCATCGGCGCATGATGTCTTGACTGCAGGAGAGCTATCGAATGGCATCACGGGGGATTCGTCAGGAGAGCTGCTGGCGTCGCCAATACCGAGTTGAATGAACCGGCAGCTCAACCTTTGCCCAGCTCGTGCCGGCTCTTTTCGCTGAGCTTGACACCGTATTTCTTCGCGGCGGCCTGGATCCGTTTCCATGCCTCGTCTTTTTCTTCGGCGCTTGCGCCTTCAACCTGGTTGAAGCGCGCGACGGCGTTGCGCACATGCGCCGCATCTTCAAGAGGTTCCTTGCGTTGCCTGGGAAACGCGAAGTTGCGCTTTGTCAGGTCGTTGCGCTTTTCGGTGTCGAGTTTTGTCATGTTGTCTCTCCAGCTGCCGAGGCGCCGAGCAATCTTTCACCCATGGGCATCGCACCCCGAGAAGCCTTTGCCAGCATTTCAATCAAGGCTCTGCTCACCATCGACTTTTGATGACTTTTCCCGGCATGACGAACAGCCTGTCGTCCGCATTGAAGGTCCCACACAGACAATCCCGCTCGACCGATGTATCGGTCATGACCTCCTTCATGTCGCTGGGAGCTTCGTTCCGGGTGCTCGTCACAGCGTGGTTATCAAGCACGAATGCGGAAAGGGAATGCGGTGCAGTGGCAGTCATGGCGGATATCCAGATTCACGTGGGCAACAAGATGATGAGCAACAACGCAGATGCTACGAACGCGTTGGTGATGATGCTGCCAACGCATGTGAACATTCGGTGTTATCGGCATGCGTGAATTGCAATGACTGTTTAACATCGCCTCCGGTTTCCCGGCCTGCGATCTCTCGCTTCTGCATGAACACGATCATTGGTTGTTGCCATGAGAACTGGCGAAGCACATGCACGTGACCCATCCGTTGTACATGCTTGTCGTGCCAGATCCCCGTGAGCATGTCGTGATTGGACAACAGGGTTCGCATTGACAGTCCGTCCACTGCGGCCTTGTTACCGTGCATCGTTCGCGCGTAGGTTCGAAATTCTGCGCGAAGATTCCTCCACTGCGACCCTTGCCTAAGGTTCATCGCACCTGCCGCAAGGACACCACCATGTCTCTATCATTGCTATTGATCATTGTCCTCGTACTGATGTTGATCGGCGCACTCCCGACGTGGGGATACAGTCGCTCGTGGGGCTATCGCCCGACAGGCGGTCTCGGCGTCATCCTCATTGTGGTCATCGTGCTGTTGTTGCTCGGCGTCCTGTGAAACGCGTATCGACACCTCGTGAAACGTAGTCGATGGATTGCGTTCCTGTTCCTGATCATCTCGATTGTCGCCATGCTTGGAACAGGTCTCTACCTGAGCGCAACACATCAGGGATCGCACCCTGTCGAAAGCGACCCGGCGGCAGGCACGTCTGTACCACTGCGGTAGCGAACCTGCATCAAGCCTCGACTCCGCAACATCCAAAGTGAGTAGTCCTCATGCGTGGCCAAGTGTCGACAACGCCGCTGCAATACGATTTCTCGCTAGAGAAACACGAGAGCGACGAACCCACGCCGTTGCCTTCATCCTCGTGATGCACCGACGGCCTGGACGCATGGCGCAGTCATGAACGATTCCGGGTCGGCACCTCTCGCGAAGTCGCTGACGCTTGCCGCGATGAGCCTCGGTTATGGCGTCGTGCAACTCGATGTCACCATCGTCAACACGGCCTTGCGCAGCATCGGCACCTCCCTGGGCGGCGGCGTGTCCGAGCTGCAGTGGATTGTCAGTACTTATACGATCGCGTTTGCAGCCTTGATCCTGACCGCAGGCGCACTGGGTGATCGCATTGGTGCGAAGAAAGTCTTCATGGCCGGCTTCGCCATCTTTACGGGTGCTTCGCTCGCGTGTGCGCTGGCACCAACCGCGGTACTGCTGATTGCAGCCAGAGCCGCGCAGGGCATGGGAGCGGCCATCCTGGTGCCGAATTCGCTTGCCCTGCTCAACCATGCCTATCCTGATGAAAAGGAACGTGGGCGAGCAGTTGGCATCTGGGCCGCTGGAGCGAGCCTTGCTCTCACGGCGGGCCCGCTTGCAGGAGGTGCTCTGATTGCCCTCGTGGGCTGGCGCAGCATCTTCCTGGTCAATCTGCCCATTGGCCTCGCCGGTCTCTGGCTGACGTGGCGCTATGCGAGCGAGACGCCGCGGTCACCGCACCATTCACTCGATCTGGGCGGCCAGGCCGCGGCAATCGGCGCGCTGGGCTGTCTGGCCGGCGCCATTATTGAAGGTGGCACTCACGGCTGGAGCAATCCATGGGTTCTGGCAGGCTTTGCGGCCTTCACCGCTCTGGCAGTGGCTTTTGTATTTCAGGAACGGCGCGCCAGGCAGCCCATGCTTCCGCTTTCGCTGTTTCGACACCGACTGTTCGCGCTGACGTCGGCGATCGGCCTGCTGGTGAACGTGGCCTTTTACGGCCTCATCTTCGTGCTCAGCCTGTACTTCCAGCAGATCAACGGCCTGTCACCTCTTGCAACAGGTCTGGCCTTTCTTCCAATGATGGGAGCCGTGTTGCCGGCGAACTTGCTGGCCGCTCGCGCAACCGAGCGATTTGGCGCCCCTGCCATCATCGCCATCGGCGCAACCATGGCAGCCGTGGGATGCATGGCACTCCTTGGCACCGACCGCGGCACGAGCTATGGGTCCATGTGCGTCCAGCTTGTCGCGATCGGCGCTGGCCTGGGCTTGCTGGTACCACCGCTCACCTCGACGCTGCTCGGCAGCGTGGAGAAGAAACGCTCGGGCATTGCTGCGGGCGTTCTCAACGCCACCAGACAGACTGGCAGTGTCCTGGGTGTCGCTTTGTTCGGGGCATTTGTAGCCAAGGCAGGGGCATTTATCTTCGGCACCCGGGAATCGCTCATGATGTGCGCGATCCTTTTACTCGGAGCTGCGGTGACGATCATGGTCGGTGGTCGCAGCAGGAACTAGATCACCTGCCATGAAGCACGGACTGCGCGAACCATTTCTGCCCGTTCTCATATCGCTGTACGTCGCGCCCATGTCGCCACACTCCGCGTGCGGTCGTTATCCGCATTTCGCAATCAGGAAGAGTTGGTGCAGACGCGATCATCACGCCCCATGCTGGATAACTGACGTCAGTCGGCGAAGGTAGCCTCTCTGCCTCGTCAAGGACTGATGACGCCGACTGTTTATCTACCTGATGCTTTTTAAAATTCACCGCCCCATGGGCGGTTTCTTTTGTGCGATGGGTGCAACCTTGAGTCCCTGGAGCTGGTTTCTACCGCAGCTGCATGGTGACTCCGTTCAGAAATATGCATGCGGCCACGTCGTTTTGGCGCTCATCCAAATCAAGTTGATAGTGACGACATGGCCAATGCCTGCTTTTTGGCCATGTCGAATATGGGTGAATTGGTCGTTCTGAGGCCAGCGGCCGATCCAAGCTACAATTGCCGGTTCGCGCTCCAGCTGACCTGCCACCATGTCCACCCATCTGCAAGAAACCCGCCGCCGCCGTACTTTCGCCATCGTCAGCCATCCTGATGCGGGCAAGACCACGCTGACTGAAAAACTGCTTTTGTTCGGCGGTGCGATCCAGATGGCCGGCTCGGTAAAGGGACGCAAGGCGGCGCGGCATGCCACCTCGGACTGGATGGCGCTAGAGAAGGAACGCGGCATCTCGGTGACCTCGTCGGTGATGCAGTTCCCATACGAGGACAAGATCGTCAATCTGCTCGACACGCCAGGCCATGCGGATTTCTCCGAGGACACCTACCGCGTGCTGACCGCGGTCGATTCGGCGCTGATGGTGATCGACTGCGCCAAGGGCGTGGAAGAGCGCACGATCAAGCTGATGGAGGTGTGCCGCCTGCGCGACACGCCGATCATGACCTTCATCAACAAGCTCGATCGCGAAGGCCGCTCGCCGATCGAACTGCTGGATGAAGTGGAATCGGTGCTCGGCATCGCCTGCGCGCCGCTGACCTGGCCGATCGGCATGGGCAAGCGGCTGAAGGGCGTGTACCACCTGCTGCTGGACGAAGTGCATGTGTTCGAGCAGGGCAAGAACTTCACCCGGCAGGATTCGACCATCTTCAAGGGTCTCGACGCACCCGGTCTGGAGGCGGCGATCGGCAGCGAGGCGATGCGCGAACTGCGCGATGAACTGGAGCTGGTACAGGGGGCCGCGCCTTCGTTCGACATCGATGCATACCTGGCCGGCAAGCAGACACCGGTGTTCTTCGGCTCGGCGGTGAACAACTTCGGCGTGCAGTTGCTGCTGGATTTCTTTGTCGAGCACGCACCCTCGCCGCGCCCTCGCGGCACGCTGACCCGTGAAGTGCAGCCCGAGGAAGAAAAACTTTCCGGCTTCGTGTTCAAGATCCAGGCGAACATGGATCCCGCGCACCGTGACCGTGTGGCTTTCATGCGTGTGTGCTCGGGCACGTATACCGCTGGCATGAAGATGGTGCAGACGCGCACCGGCAAGGACATCCGCATCGCCAACGCGCTGACCTTCATGGCCAGTGACCGCGAGATCGTCGAGACCGCCTACCCTGGCGACGTGATCGGACTGCACAACCACGGCACCATCACTATTGGCGACACCTTCACCGAAGGTGAGTCCGTGAACTTCACCGGCATTCCCAACTTCGCGCCCGAACTCTTTCGCCGGGCGCGTCTGCGCGATCCACTGAAGATGAAAGCGCTGCAGAAAGGTCTCGCCCAGCTGTCCGAGGAAGGCGCCACCCAGTTCTTCCGACCGCTGATGAGCAACGACCTGATCCTGGGCGCGGTCGGCGTGCTGCAGTTCGACGTGGTGGCGTACCGGTTGAAGGACGAATACAACGTCGACGCCAGCTTCGAGCCGGTGACGGTGGCCACCGCGCGCTGGGTGCACTGCGACGATGAAAAGAAGATGGCCGAGTTCCGCGAGAAAAACGCGATGAACCTGGCGATCGACGGCGCCGGGGAGCTGGTCTACATCGCGCCGACGCGGGTGAACCTGCAGCTGGCGCAGGAGCGCTGGCCGCAGGTTCGCTTCTCCAATACACGCGAGCATGCAGCTGCAGTCGAACTGTAGCGCACGTCGCCCTTCGTGACTTGCGTCACTGGGGCACGCCTCTTTGCACTGCTAGCCTGCGGGCGTTACCTCTCGAAGATAGACGCATGCAGAACCCGCAGCTCGCTTTCGTCACATCACCAAATGCGCCAAGCTGGCAGCGCTGGCTGGTGCTATCACCTGCGGCGCGCATCATCTTCTTCGCGGCGATGCTGATCGGCTTCAGCATACTCACACACACGACTGTCGCCGCTCTGGGCTGGACCGCAAAAGCCGCAGACCCGTTGCACCACGCGCTGGCGACCCTCAGCGTGCAACTACTGCCGGCGCTGCTCGGCTACGTGATCCTGGTCCGCCTGATCGAGCAACGGCAGCTGCACGAACTGTCACCACGCACCATTCCAACCTACGGCGTCGCCGGTCTGGTGACCGGTGCCGTGTTGTTCAGCGTGGTGGTTGGCGTGCTTTGGCTGGCCGGCAGCTATCACGTCACCGGTACCGACCCGCAGGTGGACTGGTTACCCGGCGTATTGGTAGCTGGTATCGGTGCCGGCATCGGCGAAGAGATCATCACTCGTGGTGTGCTGTTCCGCATTGTCGAGGAAGGCCTCGGCACCTGGTGGGCGCTGGTGATTTCGGCATTGTTTTTCGGTGCCGCCCACATCTTCAATCCCGGTGCCACGCTGTGGAGTTCCGCGGCAATCGCGATCGAGGCAGGCCTGTTACTGGCCATGATCTATCACGTCACCCGCTCGCTATGGGCCTGCATCGGCCTGCATGCCGCATGGAACATCATGCAGGGCACGGTCTATGGCATTCCGGTTTCCGGAGGCGCCAGCAGGGGCTGGCTGATCTCCAACCGCACCGGTCCGGACTGGCTGAGCGGCGGCACATTCGGCGCGGAAGCCTCGGTGGTGGCACTCGCCGTCTGTTCGATGCTCACGCTGGCCCTGCTGACCGTAGCGCGACGGCGTGGCTCGATCGTGCCGTGCGCGCCCTGGCAGCGATTCCTGCACGGGTCCGGGCGTCATTGACCCTGGGGCACACGCGGCCGACTATGGTTCGGCGGCTGCACCGGCTACCCTGTCAGAGGCACGATGACCGTTCCGGTGATCGTGCAACAGGTCGCCCACGAACCGCGATGGTCCGCCATGCATCCGACTCAATCGAATTTTTCCTGGCTGGCTGATCAGCCGCTGCAGCGCAAGATCCTGTTCGCAGTCGTCCTGCTGCTGGGACTGTTCCTGCTGACCAGCGTGGTGACCCTGCATTCGCTGCGCCAGCAGGAAACCAATCGCTACTGGACAGTTCACACCTACCAGGTGCTGCTCGAACTTGACCAGGTGCAGAACAGTTTGCAGACCAGCCAGCTCGGCGCACGCGGCTACATGCTGACTCAGCGTGCGGACCAGCGCGCGATGTTCGAGAACGGCGCGGGTAGCCTGCACGACCGCATTGTCCAGTTGCGCCAGCTCACGGCGGACAACCCACTGCAGCAGTCGCGCATCGACAACCTGGAAACACTGGCCGCGAAATGGCGGCGCGAAGTCACGGCCAATGCGATCGACGCGATGGCACGCGTGAAGACTGCCGACCCCGTGGCGATGGCGCAGGAGTTCCAGCACATCCAGTCAAACTACCTCGAACATCGCACGGTTCGCATTGAGGATCTGAGCAATATCATCGAGCAGATGGTCGGTGAGGAGAATCAGCTGCTGACCACGCGCAGCCAGGAACTGAACAGCACGCTGAACCAAACCCAGGTCATCAACGCCATAGCCGCCTTGCTGGGCATCCTGCTCGGGATCGCGGTGATCAGCCTGACCGCACGCCTGGTCACGCGACCACTGCGGCGCAAGGCCGACCTGATGACCCGGCTGGCCAATCACGACCATCAGTTCGAGATCGACCAGCTCGACCGCCGTGACGAGATCGGTGAAATTGCCCGCGCCCTGCAGGTATTCAGGCGAATGGTGATCGATACCGAGGCGCAAACCTGGATCAAGACCCAGGTCTCGAGTATTTCCCATGTGCTGCAGCAGGCTACCACCCACAAGGACTTCGCACAGTGGCTCACCAGCGAGCTGGTGCCACTGCTTGGGGCCGGCGTAGGCCTGTTCTATTCGTTCGACGATGCGCGTCACCGGCTCGATCTGCTGGGCAGTTACGGTCTGCGCCTGAGCAACCGTACTGCCGACCACTACCTGCCCGGCGAGGGGCTGGTAGGCCAGTGCGCGATCGAGCGCAAGCCGATCATGCTCAACGACATACCTGAAAATTACCTGCACATCGACTCGGGTAGTGGGGAAGCCCTGCCACGCCATATCGCGATCATGCCGGTGCTCTACCGCGATACGCTGATCGGCGTATTCGAGCTGGCCGGCTTCACGGCATTCGCGCGGCTGCAACTGCAGCTGCTGGAGGAGCTGCTGCCGATCGTCGGGCTGGCGCTGGAGAACCTCAATCGCGCCGTCAGCACGCATGACCTGCTGCTGCAGACACAGGAGCAGGCTGACGAACTGCGCGTGTCCGAGCTGGTGATGCGACAGCAGAAAGAAGTGCTGCGCGACAACAACGAGGCCTTGCAGGCCAAGACTGCCGAGCTGGAGGAACAGTCCGAGCGGCTGGTCGCCTCCGAAGAGGAATTGCGCCTGCAGGCTGAGGAACTGCAGGCGTCCAACGAGGAATTGCGTGAGAAGACCGACAGCCTGAACCGTCAGAAGCATGTGCTGGAAGAGCTGCAGCTGGAGACCGCAGAAAAGGCCGAGGAGCTGGCTCGTGCCAGCCAGTACAAATCCGAATTTCTCGCCAACATGTCGCATGAACTGCGCACGCCGCTGAACAGCCTGCTGATCCTTTCGCGCAGCCTGGCCGACAATGACAGCGGCAACCTCGACGAAGAGCAGATCGAATCGGCACGCATCATCCACGACGCCGGCACCAGCCTGTTGAACCTGATCAACGACATTCTCGATCTGTCCAAGATCGAGGCAGGCAAGATGGAGCTGGTGATCGACGAGCTGCCACTGGCTGACCTGGCGCAGCGACTCAGGCGCACGTTTACGCACGTCGCCGAGGAAAAGGGTCTCGGCTTCACGCTGGAGATCGAATCAGGACTGCCAGCCGCCCTGCACACCGACAGCACCAAGCTCGAGCAGATCGCCAACAACCTGCTCAGCAACGCCTTCAAGTTCACCGCGCTTGGCAGCGTGGCCGTACGCATCGGTCGCCCCGGCAACGAAATCACCATTCCCGAGGCGCTGCGGAAACAGCCACTGATTGCCATCACGGTCAACGACACCGGCATCGGCATTCCAGCCGACAAGTTCCAGCGCATCTTCAACGCATTCGAGCAGGTGGACGCGGGCACCAGCCGGCAGTTCGGCGGCACCGGGCTGGGCCTGGCCATTTCGCGTCGGATGGCCATGCTGCTGGGTGGCGACATTGCCCTGCACAGCGAGAGCGGCCATGGCAGCAGCTTCACCGTGCTGTTGCCCGAAACACCACCTCCGCAACGGCGCGATGCACCTGAAAGAGCCGCGCAAATCAAGCCGCACCCACTTGTGCGGCCATCGTCTCCATACCTGCTGCCGGACAGCATCGAAGACGATCGCGACTCGCTGCTGTCCGGCCAGACCACGATCCTGGTGATCGAGGACGATCCGGCCTTCGCGCGCATCCTGATCGACATGATCCATCGCAAGGGCTACCGAGCACTGGCAGCAACCGATGGCGAAGCAGGACTGCAGCTGGCACGTGAATATCACCCTACCGGCATCCTGCTGGATGTGATGCTGCCGGCCATGGACGGCTGGGCCGTGATGGACCAGCTCAAGGCCGACGCCACCACGCGGACGATTCCGGTGCATTTCATTTCGGCGACCGATGATGCCACCCGTGGACTTGAACTTGGTGCGGTCGGCTTCCTCACCAAACCGGTCAGCCGCGCCGCGATCGATACCGCCTTCAAGCGCCTGCTGCATTTCTCGGAAGGTCATCAACGGCACCTGCTGATCGTCGACGATGAAGCCGACTCGCGCACTGCCGTACGCAGCATGCTGAATGCCGCTGACGTGCTGATCGACGAGGTTGGAACCGCCGAGGAGGCGCTGCAGAAAACCGCGCAGACGCGCTACGACTGCATCGTGCTCGATCTTGGCCTGCCCGGGATGTCCGGACTGGAGTTGCTTGAGCAGCTGTCGAAGGAGCCTGGTGGCGTGCCACCGGTGGTGGTGTATTCCGGTCGTGACCTGAGCCGCGAGGAGAATCTGCTGCTGCGCCATTACACCGACTCGATCGTGGTCAAGGGCGCGCGCTCGCCGGAACGCCTGCTCGACGAGGTCAGCCTGTTCCTGCACAGCATCCAGCATGCGCCGCGACGCGACGCCAACGGCAAACAATCAGCTGCGACCGAACTGGCTGGCCGCAAGGTATTGCTGGTGGATGACGACATGCGCAATCTGTTCGCGCTGTCCAAGGTGCTGCGCGGCTGGGGCGTGGTGGTGAACATGGCGCAGGACGGCCACAAGGCACTCAAGGCGCTGGCGGATGATGAGGCACCGGAACTGGTGCTGATGGACATCATGATGCCGGCAATGGATGGCTACGAGACGATTCGTGCGATCCGCGCACAGGCGCGTTTCGCCACGCTGCCGATCATCGCGCTGACCGCCAAGGCGATGCGCGGCGACCGCGAGAAATGCCTGGAAATGGGCGCCAGCGACTACCTGTCCAAGCCGATCGACATCGACAAGCTGTCGTCGATGATGCGCGTCTGGCTGCAGCGCTGACTGTCATGCCGGCACCCCAGCCCGACGCGGAACTGGAACAGATCGAACTGGACCTGTTCGTGCAGGCGCTCAAACGCCGGCATGGCCATGATTTCAGCCAGTACGCGCAGGCATCGTTGATCCGGCGCGTGCGCCAGTTGGTGCATGCCCACCACTGCGGCAGCATCAGCGCGCTCACCACACGCCTGCTGCACGAACCGGATTTCCTGACGCTGGTGATCCAAGGACTGTCGGTGCCGGTATCGGAAATGTTCCGCGACCCACCGGTATTCAGCGCCTTGCGCGAACACGTGCTGCCGATACTGGCATCGTATCCGCAGATCACCATCTGGCAGGCCGGCTGCGCGCATGGCCAGGAGGTCTACTCGCTGGCGATCCTGCTGGAAGAAGCTGGACTGTACGAACGCAGCCATATCTTCGCCACCGACTTCAATCCCGATGCCTTGCAGCGCGCGCAGGAAGGCATCTACCCGGCCAGGGATGCCCAGTTGTGGTCGCGGAACTATCTGCTGGCTGGCGGCAGGCAGTCACTGGCCAGCTATTACAGCGCCCGCTACGACTTCATCAAATTGGACCAGCGGCTGCGTCGCCACATCACGTTCGCCGATCACAACCTGGTGACCGACAAGGTGTTCTGCGAGGCGCATCTGGTGCTGTGCCGGAATGTACTGATCTATTTTTCCAACCCTCTGCAGAACCGCACGCTGGCACTCTTCCGCAACAGCCTGGTGCGCGGCGGTCACCTTTGCCTTGGACTGCGGGAGTCGCTGGATTTCGCCCCGACAGCAGTCGATTTCACCGCTGTCGATGCAAACCTGCGGCTCTACCGGCGCAACAGCCAACCATCTTCGGAGGAACATGATGAGGCGGCCTGAGGCCATCGTGATCGGTTGCTCGAAGGGCGGCTTCAACGCGCTGAAGCTCTTGCTGGGCGCGCTGGACCCGCAGCTGCCACAGACCGTGCTGGTGTGCTGCCATACCGCCAGCGGTGCCGGCGTGCTGGCCGGCCTGCTCGCTGCTCACTCAGCGCTGCCGGTCATCGAGGTGGGCGAACGGCAACCGGCCAGTCCCGGCATCGTGCATGTAGCCCCCGGCGGATATCACCTGCTGCTGGAACACGACCGGCACTTTGCCCTGTCCGTGGACGAGCCGGTGTGCTTCTCGCGGCCATCCATCGACGTACTGTTCGGTTCCGCTGCGGACACTTATCACGCGGCATTGATCGGCGTGGTGTTAACTGGTGCCAACCGCGACGGTGCCGACGGTCTGGGGCAAATCCGCGCCCATGGCGGTATCGCCGTGGTGCAGGCACCGGTCAGCGCCGAAGCAGCCACGATGCCACAGGCCGCCCTGGACATCGCCGGCGCCGACTACTGCCTGCCACTGGAACAGATTGCCCCGTTGCTCAACCGCCTTTGCCTGACATGAATGCCATGCTGCCGAAAATCCTGGTCGTCGACGATACGCACGCCAACCTGGTGGCGATGCGCCGCCTGCTTGCGCAAAGTGGGGCGCAGATCTTCGAGGCACGCAGCGGCAACGAAGCCCTGGCGTTGTGCCTTGATCATCAGTTCGCGCTGATCCTGCTCGACGTCAACATGCCCGACATGGACGGCTTCGAGGTGGCTGCCCTGCTCAGCGAGGCCGAGCAGTTGCGCGAGACGCCGATCATCTTCGTCACGGCGGCCTATGCCGACGATCCGAACCGGCTCAAGGGTTACCGCTCCGGTGCAGTCGACTACATCGCCAAGCCGATCAACGACGTGATCCTGCAGTCCAAGGTCCGCGTATTTCTGGAACTGTACGCAGCGCGTGCCGAACTGCAGCAGACCATGGCCGAACTGGCCGAACGCAATCAACAGCTAGTCCAGGAGATTGCCGAACGCGAGCTGATCGAGGCCATGATCCGCCATCAGGCCAGCCATGACATGCTGACTGGCCTGCCCAATCGCGTGCTGTTCCAGGATCGCCTGCATGTCGCGATCCAGCGCGCGCATCGTCACCATGACCACTTCGCGCTGGCCTGTATCGACATCGACGGCTTCAAGGATGTCAACGACACCCATGGCCACCCTGCCGGCGATGCACTGCTGCAGGAAATCGCTGCACGGCTGTCGGCCCACCTGCGCGGCAACGACACCGTGGCACGGCTCGGTGGCGACGAGTTCGCGCTGATTCTGGAGGACATCGAGGACCCACAACTGGCGTTGCAACTCTGCCAGAAGCTGTGCGTGACGCTGGGCGAACCCTACATGTTGCGCGTCAACGGCCGTTCGGTGGATGTCCGCATTGGCGCCAGCATCGGCATCGCACCCTATCTGCCCAGTGATCACCCCGATGCCGACGAGCAGCTGATCCAGACCGCCGACCGCGCCATGTACGAGGCCAAGCGTGGCGGCAAGAACCGCTGCGTGCTGGCGAGCTGACCGTTCGCGCCACAAACAACGGCATCAGGCCGTCTGCATGCTCAGGCGTGTTTGCGTGGCGACACCCACATCAGGACGCGCGCATGGAAAACCACCTCGCCGGCGGCATCGGTGACCTGCACGCCGACCGGCCATTCATAACCCTCGTCCGAGGCACGGGCTGCAAGCTCAGGTGTAGCGATGCCGTGCAAGGTACCCACTGCTTTTTTCAGGTACTCGACGCTCATCCCCTTGGGAATCCAGCGCATGTCTGACGGAATGCTCGCATCGGTCATCACCCCGGCGCTGAGCTCGGCCAGATTGCACAGTGCGATCGCGTGTACCGTGCCGATATGGTTGTGCACGCGCCGCCGGTCACGGATGCGCACTTCGCAACGCCCCGGCTCCAGCGCCACGAACTGTGGCGCGATCGTGGCGAAGTAAGGCGCCTTGAGACAGACCAGACGCGAGAAGATCCAATGACCTGTCGGCCAGCGCGTCATACGGCGGTACAGCGACAGCACGGACGCACTCATCGGCCATTCTCCCGACGGAAAGCCACCAGAAAACAAACAGCCCGCATCGGATGTCATGCGAAAGACATTCAACGCGGGCTGCCTGCAGGGTCAGAACTACGCAGCGTTGGCCAGCTTTTTCTCGTCGGCACGCGTCTTGAACGCACGCAGCTCGTCCGGCTCGAAGTCGTCCACCGAGATGAACTCGAACACGCCTTCGCGCACGCGCTTGAGCAACGCGGCTTCGATGGCATTGATCACGCCGGCCTGCTCGGCCTCGACCAGCTGGTCGAGGTAATCGTGTGACTTGAACTGGCCGCTCTTCTGCGCCTTGGCGAACTTGCGGTCGACCGGCTCGGCGAGGATCACGTCCGGCAGCAAGGCATGCATGCGGCCTACCGTGTTGTTCGCCGTCGGCGTCAGGTACACCCATTCCAGCAGGCGATCGCGCGCCTCGCTGGGCGCGGTGATCAGCGCAGCGACGCGACGACCCAGGCGATCGGACGGCGGCACTTCGCGGCGACCGAACGGGAACACCAGCACGCGCAGCAACCAGGACACCGGGCGCACCGGGAAATTGCGGATCGCGCCGTCCAGCGCCATCTGCATGTTCCATACGCACTCGTGGAACGCCCAGGCCAGCAGCGGACGGTCCGCTTCCGGCCGACCGGTGTCCTCGTAGCGCTTGAGCATGGCGCTGGCGATGTACAGATAGCTCAATACATCACCAAGACGCGCGGACAGCTTCTCCTTGAACTTCAGCTTGCCGCCGAGCACGCCCATGAAGACATCGGCACACAGCGCCAGCGCAGCGGAATAGCGATCGAGCTTGCGGTAGTAGCGGCGCGTATACGCATCACCTGCAGCTTCGCCGATACGCGAGCCGGTAAGACCCATCGCGAAACTGCGCACCGCGTTGGACAGGCCGAATCCGATGTGACCGAACAGCAGGCGATCGAAGGTCTTCAACTGCTCGCCGCGATCGGGGATTGCCAGCGTCTGCATTTCCTTCAGCACGTACGGATGGCAGCGGATCGCGCCCTGGCCGAAGATCATCAGGCTGCGCGTCATGATGTTGGCGCCCTCCACCGTGATCGCGATCGGCACGCCTTCCCAGGCGCGACCGGCGTAGTTCTTCGGGCCGAGCTGGACCGCCTTGCCGCCGAGCACGTCCATCGCGTCGCCAGCGATGCGCCGACCCCATTCGGTGGCGTGATACTTGGCGATCGCCGACGGCACGGCCGGCTTCTCGCCGCGATCGACCGCGGCGGCGGTGGCACGCGACAGTGCGGCCGTGGCGTAGGTCAGGCCGCCGATGCGCGCCAATGCCTCTTCCACACCCTCGAAGCGGGCGATTGCCAGGCCGAACTGCTTGCGCATGCGTGCATATGCGCCGACCGACGCGACTGCTGCACGCACACCGCCGGTGGCGTTGGACGGCAGCGAAATCGCGCGACCGACTGACAGACACTCGACCAGCATGCGCCAGCCGTGACCGGCCATGTGCGGGCCACCGATCAGGGTGGACAGCGGCACGAACATGTCCTTGCCGTGGATCGGACCGTTCTGGAACGGCACGTTCAACGGGAAGTGGCGGCGACCGATCTGCAGGCCCGGCGTCGAGCGCGGCAGCAATGCCAGCGTGATGCCAAGATCTTCCTTCTCGCCGAGCAGATGCTCGGGGTCATACATGCGGAACGCCAGGCCGACCACGGTGGCGACCGGCGCCAGCGTGATGTAGCGCTTGTCGAACGTGAGCTTGATGCCGATCGTCTCGACGCCGTCGACGGTCTGCTTGCAGACGATGCCGAAGTCGGGAATCGAGGTGGCATCGGAGCCGGCATACGGGCCGGTCAGTGCGAAACAGGGGATCTCTTCGCCCACGGCCAGGCGTGGCAGATAGTGATTCTTCTGCTCATCGCTGCCGTAATGCAGCAGCAGCTCAGCCGGCCCGAGCGAGTTCGGCACCGCGACGGTTGAGGCCACCGTGGCCGACATCGTCGCCAGCTTTTGCAGCACCGCCGAATGCGCCAGCGCGGAGAACTGCAGGCCGCCGTACTGCTTCGGGATGATCATGCCGAAGAAGCGGTTCTTCTTGATGAACTCCCACACGTTCGGCGGCAGGTCGGCCAGCTCGTGGGTGATCTGCCAGTCGTCGATCATGCCGCACAGTTCTTCCACCGGGCCGTCGAGGAAGGCCTGCTCCTCCACGCTCAGTTCGGGCTTGGGTTGCTTCAGCAGTTCGTGCCAGTCCGGTTTGCCGGAGAACAGTTCGCCTTCGAAACCGACCGTGCCGGCTTCCAGCGCGGTCTGCTCGGTCTCGGACAATTTCGGCGTGACTTTCGCGAACAGCTTCAACAGTGGCGCGCTGATCTGCCGGCGGCGGAAATCCACCAGCAGCAACGGTACCGCGATGGCCAGTTCGATGATCAGCAAGATGATCGTCGTCCACGGCGCATGCGCGATCAGACCGACCACCAGCGTGGTGGCGATCGTGGCGATCGCCCAGGTGCGCAGGCTGCTGCGGTGGTAGGCACAGGCGCCGGTGGCAATCAGCGCCGCCAGCAGGGTCAGTATCACGGACATCTTGAGCACCTCATCACGATTGAACAGCGCCGGCATGCAGCCGGTCAGCGATTGGATCCAGACTTTGCACGAAGCGGACGACTTCGCGCGTGAACGCATCATTCGCGTCGCCCGCCACCATATGCGTGGCATGCGGCAGTTCCACATGCTGTGCATGCGGTACCAACTGCAGGAATTCGTCGACGGTGGTGCGCGACACCACGTCGCTGCGCGCGCCCGAAAGCAGCAGCACCGGCACGTCGATCTCCACCGCAGCGGCCTGCAGGCGTGGCTGGTAGCGTTCGCTCTCCTGCACCAGATCGCCAGCCAGCAGGGCTGGGTCCCAGTGCCAGCGCAGCCGGCCATCGGCGCCTTCACGCAGCAGCGGGCGCAGTTGTTCCTCGCTCTTGCGCTCGCGCCGTTGCGGCAGGTAGGCGGCGATCTGTTCGGCCGCCTCGGCATAATCGGCAAAACCGTCCGGATGCGCCTGCATGAAGGCCAGGATGCGTTCCACTCCCGCGGTTTCCCAGCGCGGCGTGATATCGACCAGCACCAGCGCACGGAACGGTGGCGGATGCATCTCGCCGGCAATCACGATCCCGAGCAGGCCACCCATCGAGGCGCCCACCAGGATCGGTGGTTGCGGCTGGGCTGCGGCCAGCCGCAACAGATCGTCGGCAAACTGGTTCATGTGATAACCACTTCCAGAGTCCGCGCCGACCACGCGATCACTCTCGCCGTGGCCGCGGCTGTCAAACGTCACGCAGCGACAGCCCGCCTCAGCCAAGGCCGCGGCAGCGCCATTCCATGCACCACGGGTCTGGCCGAAACCATGTGCAAACAGCAGCGCCGGCCGGCCGGCCGGGTTACGTGTTTCCACCGCCAGCGCCAGATCCGAAACCGGAAAACGATCGAGCACAGCCAGGTTGTTTGCAGAAGTCACCATACGGACGAGTATGGATCGCCTGGACAAGCGTCGTCAACACCTGCTCGCATCGCGTCGTTTGCCGGCACCAAATATCCATTCATTTCAGGCACCTTGTACTCCGCAGATTACAAACCGGCAGGGTATCGCTACCATACGCGAATGAATGTGAGCAGCAAGCCAGAACGCACCCGCCTGTCCGCCGAAGATTGGGAACTCGCCGCCCTGCATCTGATCGCCGAACAAGGCGTCGGCGCCTTGGCCGTGGAGGCCCTGGCGCGACAGCTTGGCGTAACCAAGGGCAGCTTCTACTGGCATTTCCGTACCCGCGAAGCACTGCTGCAAGCCGCATTGGAGCGCTGGGAGCAATACGGCGAGCGCGAAGTGCTCGGCCAGATCGAGCAAATTGCCGACCCACGCAAGCGCCTGCCCGAGCTGTTTCGTCGCGTCGCGCATGAACTGCAGCCGCATCGCGTCTATGCCGCCCTGCTGAAGGCACTGGACCATCCGCAGGTGGTGCCGGTGATGGCGCGTGTCTCGCAACGACGGATGGAGTTCCTGACCACCGCCTATCGCGAAGCCGGATTGCCGGCACCCCAGGCACTGAACCGCGCGCGGCTGACCTATGCCGCCTATGTCGGCTTCCTGCAGCTGAACTTCACGCTGGGTCTGCCGCGGATCAACCATGAGGAATTCGACGCCTACGTCGAACACATGATCGCGACCCTGATTCCGGCCTGACGGACCTCACAAAATGCCCGCACGGCGCCATCTGGCGCCGTTTTTGTTGCATGAAGCCTTGCAATACCAGTTGCTGCAAACTACCGTTCCGGTTCCTTTTTTTCCTAAGACCTTAGAGGGACACGATGGCGAGCAAGCTGGAAGCACTCGAGCGCTGGGTGAACGAGGTGGCGGCACTGACCCGCCCCGCGAAGATCCACTGGTGCGATGGCTCCGATGCGGAATACCGGTTGCTCGTGCAGCAAATGCTGGCCGATGGCACCCTGATCGAGCTGAACCAGCAAACCCATCCCGGCTGCTATCTGCACCGCTCCCATCCCACCGATGTGGCCCGTGTCGAACATCTCACCCTGGTCTGCCACCCGCAGGAGGAAGACGCTGGTCCGAACAACCACTGGATGGATCCAGCCGAGGCGCACGCGAAGATCGACGCATTGTTCGACGGCAGCATGGAAGGTCGCACGATGTACGTGATCCCGTACTGCATGGGGCCGATCGATTCTCCGCTGGCCCGCTGCGGCGTGGAGATCACTGATAGCGCGTATGTAGTCGCCAACATGAAGATCATGACCCGCATGGGCGCCGCCGCGCAGGCTCGGATCGAGCGCGAGGGTCGCTTCATCAAGGGCCTTCATTCCACCGGCGAACTCGATCCGGAGCGCCGCTTCATCATGCACTTCCCGGAAGAGCTGTCGATCAAGTCCTACGGTTCCGGCTACGGCGGCAATGCCCTGCTGGGCAAGAAGTGCCACGCACTGCGCATCGCCAGTCACCAGGCTCGCAGCGAAGGCTGGCTGGCCGAGCACATGCTGATCGTCGGCATCGAGAACCCGCAGGGCGAGACGCATTACGTCGCCGCTGCATTCCCGTCCGCCTGCGGCAAGACCAACCTCGCCATGCTGATACCACCGGAAGGTTATCGCCAGGATGGGTGGAAAGTATGGACCGTGGGTGACGACATCTGCTGGATGCGTCCCGGCGAAGATGGACGCCTGTATGCGATCAATCCGGAAGCCGGCTTCTTCGGCGTGGCACCAGGCACCAGCGACGCAACCAATCCGAATGCGCTGAAGAGCATCGCGCACGACACCATCTTCACCAATGTCGCCGTCACCGCCGACAACCAGCCATGGTGGGAGGGCTTGCCCGGCACGCCGGTCACCGACTGGCAGGGGCGTCCATACGATCCAGCCAACGGCCCGGCGGCACACCCGAACTCGCGCTTCACGGTCAGCGCAAGGCAGTGCCCGACCTGGTCGGAACAGGCCGAGGCGCCGCAAGGCGTGCCGATCAGTGCCATTGTCTTCGGTGGCCGCCGTCCTTCACTGCTGCCGCTGGTGATGGAAGCGCGCGACTGGACGCATGGCGTGCTGATGGGTGCCGCGATGGGTTCGGAGACCACGGCCGCCGCCACCGGTGCCGTCGGTGTGCTGCGCCGCGACTCGATGGCGATGAAGCCGTTCTGCGGCTATCACTACGGCGACTATTTCGCGCACTGGTTGTCGCTTGATCGACCCGGCGCCAGGCTGCCGAAGATTTTCCACGTCAACTGGTTCCGCAAGGGTGCGGATGGCAAGTTCCTGTGGCCGGGCTTTGGCGACAACCTGCGCGTGCTGGAATGGATGATCAACCGCGTCGATAACCGCGTCCCAGGCATCGAGACGCCGATCGGCATCCTGCCGGGCCCCGGCGAACTGAAGCTGGACGGACTCGCGCTCGATCGTGCCCATTTCGGCGAGCTGCTCGACGTGGACAATGCCGGCTGGCAAGTCGAGCTTGCCGCCATCGGCGAATATCTGGACAGCTTCGGAACACGCCTGCCAGGGCATTTGCGCCGGGAACAGCAGCGCGTGGCCAGCGCGCTCGCTGCGGCCGCCGACCAACCCAAACGGGAAGCAGCGGCTTCCTGACCGAATGCGGGTGCCTGCACAGACCAGTTCGCATGACTGGTCTGTGCGGGCGTGATTCCATCGGTATCGCAAGCATGGTGCAAACCCTTTCGCGCGACCACGCATCCAAGCTGGCAAGATGATCGCCGCCTGCCCTGCCATTGGAAGCTCCATGTCGCCTGCCTCGTCGGGAGCCAACGACACCGATGACGTATGCGCCGCGGCGGCCGGTGATCGCCAGGCGTTCCAGCGGCTGTACCGGCTGCACGTGGATCGTGTGCATGGCGCGGTCTATCGGCTTGCCGGCTATGACCGTGCCCGTGCGGAGGATCTGACCCAGGACGCGTTCATCCGTGCCTGGCAGAAGCTGCCCGGATTTCGTCACGAGAGTGCGTTCGGCACATGGCTGTACCGGCTGGCGGTAAACCTGGCGTTGATGGACATCCGTGCGCGCAACGCCGACCCGGTCAGCATGCTCGACGACGATCTGCTGCCGGATTCCGGCGAGACACCATTCTGCGCTGCCGAGCGCGAGGAACTGGAGCGCGCGATCGGCCAGTTGCCGCCGCGGGCACGCGCCGTGCTGGTACTGCACGACATCGAAGGCTGGCGGCACGAGGAGATCGGCAGCGAGCTCGGCATGGCCATCGGTACGTCGAAAGCGCAACTGCATCGTGCCCGCAGTCTGCTGCGCAAGGTATTGGGAGAAAGGTCATGAACGAATTCGAATGGCGCCGGCAACTGCGCGATCTGCATCAGCCACTCGCGCCACTACGTGACCTGTGGATTGCGATCGACGCCGCGCTGGACGCTACCGATACTGCACGCGTCACTACCCTCCCCACGCGGCAGCCCGCTCGCCCGCTGCGCTGGCTGATCGCTTCCGGTCTTGCCGCGTCGGTACTGCTGGCCGGCGCAATCGGCTGGCATGCACTGCGGCATGCACCAGCTGCGGCCCCGCTGGCCAGTACCGCGACGATCCCATGGAAGCCTGCTGATCCGCGTCTTGCTGGCGCCGCGGTCGAATTGGACGCCGCGCATATGGAGCTGCAGCTGGCCATCCAGCAGGCACCCGACTCACCCGCATTGCAGCGTTTGCTTGACCGTACCGAACACCAACAGATGCAACTACGCCAACTGGCTGGCCAAGCCGGCTGAACCCAGGAATGACCATGAGAACCGCCCGTTACTATGCTCCCTTGCTCCTGTGTCTATGCGTTGGCCGGGCGCTGGCCAGCACACCGATCCAGCTCAACCACGACGCCACCTCGACGGCTCACATCAGTGTCAGCAACGTCGCTGGTTCGGTGACCGTGATTGCATGGGACCGCAACGAAGTCGAAGTCCGCGGTCAGCTTGGCGACGGTACCAAGCCGCTGGCCATCACCGGCACCAGCAGCAATCTGGCGATCAAGGTCGAACCACAGGGCAGCTCCGGCTTGTTCAACTGGAGCGGTGACAGCAGGATGGGATCCAGCACGCTGGAATTGCACGTGCCCAAGGCTGCGTCGCTCGATGTCGGTGTGGTCAGCGCGCCGCTGGTCATCGACGGCATCGAAGGCGGCAGCATCGCCGTCAACACGGTCAGTGGCAGGACTCGCATCAATGCGCGCGCGCCGACACTGAAAGTGGAGAGCGTCAGTGGCAACATCGAGCTGGCCGGGCATGCCGACAAGGCTGATCTGCAAACCGTCAGCGGCGACATCCTCGCCCCTGCGCTTGGCAGCGATGCGAAGCTGCAGACCATCTCCGGTCGCATCCAGGCCGATGGCGGCCCGTGGAAGAGCCTGACGCTCAGCACGGTATCCGGCAGTGTGCAGCTGGGCGGAGCGCTGGCTGCCGGCGGCAAGCTCGGCATTGATAGCATGAGCGGCGATGTGCAGCTGCAACTACCCGCGGCCACGTCGGGCCGCTTGCACGCCAGCAGCTTCAGCGGTGACCTGCGCAGCGATTTCGGCACACCGCAAAAGCCAGAACATGGACCCGGAAGTAGCCTGGATGCCCGCCTTGGCGATGGTCAAGGCACAATCAACGTCGAAACCTTCAGTGGCGACCTGCGCATCCGCAAGCAGAATTAAGATCGGTAAGATCAGGCTGCTCAGTCATCACCAACGAAAACGCCACCGCATGAGCGGTGGCGTCAAATTATCCGGAACCGAACCAGCGCTACGCTGTATCAGAGGTCCTGATGATACTGCACGTATGGCGTACGTGATTGATCCGGCTCGGGTCCCGCCGGTGTGTTGGCCGGTGTTCCAGACGACCACAGGTTCTGTGCGCCGACGCTCAGCGAGCCACGCCATGGCAAGCGCCAGGTCACGCCCAGATCGATGCTGTTCCAGCGTCGGTCCGGACCCAAACCGCCCGGAATGCCAGCCTCCGGCTGCATGGTGCGTCCGATCAGGACACCGCTTACCACACCATGGTCGACACCAAAGCTGAGTGCCTTCTGATCCAGAGTATTGACGCCGAGCAGGTTGCCCGGCAGCAGATGAATGCGTCCGACGCTGGCACCAAGGTCGATGCCGCTGGTGCTGCCGAAGGCAAGCCGGCCACGTGCATTGAGTTGCGAGCTGCTGTCGAAGCCGGACAAGCCATCAACGCTCGGCACAACACTGGGCAGCACGCGCGGCAATGCCGCGCTGTTGTCGGGAGTGCTGGTGGAACCGACACTCACACCCAGACTGTAACGCCCGGCCGCGTAGGTGGCACCCACTTCGCTGCCGATGACCCGAATCGGCTGATTGACCCATGAGCTCTGACTGACCGCAGCCTGCGCCTGCAGGTTCGGGCCCAGCCCGTATTGCAGACCCGTCGTCATGACTGTAGCCGCGTCGACGACATGGAGTGCCAGCGGGGAATTCAGGCGCAAGGCATCGGCGCCGCTGCTGTTATCTGCCTTGAGCGCCAGCAGATGGCCATCACGGCTGCGCCACAACGGCACGACCACACCAGGCTGGACTTCAGTCAACTGATCTGGCGGCTGCGCGAGCAGGCGCTGAGCCTGTGTGCTGTCTCCGCCCACAGACTGCCCGGCCGCGGCTAGCGGCAACAGGAAAGTCAGCAACAGGGCTGTGAGGCGGCGCATGGTCTTGGCAAACCACTCATTCAAGTACGGAATTCGGAATAAAGTATACCCTAGTTTTACATTTTGCTAACACCCCCAAACCTGCCACAACGCACAAAAATATGCGTGCTCCCGGCTAGGACTGGCCAAGCCATGCGCAGGTTCCTGGCGCAAGATCGCTGGCGACAAGGCCGACTTACACGCTATAAAGGCGCTCGACGTCGATCCTGCCAGATCGTCCCGGAACCAGCCACCGCCAATGAGCGCCACCCCAACGATCCGTTCACCCCAGCCGCCCTCGGCGGAGCGGGATCTTGCGGCCTTGTACAGGACGGTTGAACGGTTGTTCGAGGCCGCCGACGCTGCCAGCATGATGGAAATCTGCGAGCACATGCTGGGCAGTCTCGGTATCCACGGCAGGTTGCGCTGGCGCCGCATGGACGAGCAACCCAGCCATCTCCCGGGTAGCCTGCTCGACCTGGCGGAAGATCCCCAAGGCTCGCGGATGCTCACGCTGGAAGCGACGGGCCTGCCGTTGCCCGATGACATGCGCGCACAGCTGGCTTGGCTGGGACGACTGGCGGCTACCCGATTGCACCAGCTGGCAGAAACCAGTCGGCTGTATGAGGCCATTTCGCGCCTCGCGCTGGCCGAACGACTGCAGCGTGCGCTCTACGCGATTGCCGAACAGGCCGGATCGGGGCATGACATGCCCGAAATGATGCACTCGCTGCACTCCATCGTGGGCAGCCTGATGTATGCCGAGAATTTCTACATCGTGCTGTACGACTCGGCGACCGACACGGTTCGCTTTCCTTATTACGTCGATATCGCCGACAACGACCCGCCCCCGCCCGATCAGGATATGCCGCTGCACGACATGCTGCACAGCCTGACCTGGAATCTGCTGCAGGAAGGGCGTCCGCTGATGGGTTCGATCGACGAGCTGAGGCAGCAATTCGGCGATCGCTTCGTCCTGGTCGGACCCAGTTGCGAACACTGGCTCGGTGTACCGCTGCTGCGTGGCGAACGCGTGGCGGGCGGCATTGTGGTGCAAAGCTACCGCGCCGATACCCATTATTCCCAGCATGACCTGGAGCTGCTGAACTACGTGGCCCAGCATGTGCAGACCGCACTGGAACGGCACGAGGCGCATATCGAACTGGGGCGCCGGGTCACCGATCGCACCGCTGCATTGCGGGAAGCCAATCGCGTGTTGCGCCAGCAGGTCCTGCAACGCCAGCGCGGCGAAAGATTGCAGGCGGCCCTGTTCCGCATTGCCGAGCTAGCCAATACCTCGGAGAGTCTGGAAAAATTCTACGCGTCCATGCACCAGGTAATCAGTGGCCTGCTCTACGCACGCAACTTCTATATCGCGCTGGTCGACGAAGAGAGCGGACACCTGACCTTCCCTTACTCGGTGGACGATGTCGACAGCGTGCGGCCGCCACGCGCCCACGGCCGTGGCGCCACCGAATACGTGCTGCGCCACGCCAAGCCACTGCTGGCCGACTCCCAGGAAATCGATCGTCTGGTGGCCCTGGGCGAAATCAGCCACTTCGGTACGCGTTCGGTGTGCTGGCTTGGCGTGCCCTTGATCTGGGGCGGCAAATCCATGGGCGTGATGGCGCTGCAGAGCTATTCGCCGGAACACACCTACAACGAGCGCGATCAGGAACTGCTGACCTTCGTCAGCTACCACATCGCCAATGCACTGCAACGCAAGCACGCCGCGTCGTCACTGAAACAGGCCTATGCCGGGCTGGAACGCCGGGTGACCGAGCGTACCCGGGCACTGGCGCTGGCCAATCGCGACCTGCGCGAGCAGATTGCCGAGCGCGAGCGCGTCGAGCGCCGATTGAAATACGAAACGCTGCACGACTCGCTGACCGGACTGCCTAATCGCACACTGTTGCTGCAGCGGCTGGAACAGTCGATGCAGCGCTGCGCCGCCAATCCAAACGAACAGTTCGCCGTGCTGTTCATCGATCTGGACCGCTTCAAGGTGATCAACGATTCGGTTGGCCACCTGGTCGGCGACGACCTGCTGTTCCAGGTTGGTGGACGTATCCGCGCCTGCCTGAAGACCCGGGACGTGGTCGCACGCCTTGGCGGTGATGAATTCGCTGTCCTGCTGGAAGGCATCAGCGACACCGGCAAAGCCACGCTGATTGCCGATCGCATCATCAACGAGCTGCAGACGCCTTTCCGGCTAGGCACCAAGGAAATCTTCACCTCCGCCTCGATCGGCATTGCGCTGTCCAGTCCACACTACCGGCAGCCGGAAGAACTGCTGCGCGATGCCGACGCGGCGATGTACAACGCGAAAGATGGTGGCCGCCATCGCGCCGCGTTGTTCGACGACCGCCTGCGCCGTGAGGCACTGTCGCTGCTGGACATGGAAAGCGACCTGCGCCACGCGCTCAGTCGCAACGAATTCGAGCCGTTCTACCAGCCCATCGTGGAACTCGCCGACGGTCGTGTCGTCGGCTACGAGGCGCTGCTGCGCTGGCATCATCCCGAGCGCGGCCTGCTGGCACCGCATGATTTCCTGCTCATCGCCGAGGAGTGCGGCTGCGCCGAGGCGATCGACTGGCAGATCTTCGAACAGGTCTGCACCCAGGCTGTACGCCTGATCGGCACCGAGGGCTTCGTCAGCATCAACGTTTCCGGCCGGCACTTCCGTTCCGCCGACCTCGACCAGCGGTTGCTAGCACTGTTCGAGCAATATGCCGTGCCAACCCACTGCATCCGGATCGAAGTCACCGAGCATGCACTGCTTGAGAATCCGACCCAGGTCAAGCAGATGCTGAAGAATCTGCGCAGTCACGGCATCCGTGTCGCACTGGATGACTTCGGCACCGGCTACTCCTCGCTGAGCTACCTGCACCAATACCCGTTCGAGACGCTGAAGATCGACCGCTCCTTCATCACCGAACTGCCGGAAGGTGACGAGGAAACCCAGGGGCTGGCGCTGGTGCGTGCGATCCAGGTGCTGGCCGACTCGCTGCAGATGAAGGTGATTGCCGAAGGCATCGAGAAGGAATCGCAGCGGCGGGCCCTGCTCCGTGTCGGCTGCCGCTTTGGTCAGGGCTTTTTGTTTGCCGAGTCGCAGCCAGCCCGAGTCTGGCTGGGCAAGAAAAATTCCTTACTTCCGGCCTGAGTGACGGCTAGTCCCGTCAAGCCGATCCACGGTCATCACTGCGTAGTATCCGGTGCAGCGGGCACCACGTTCTGGCTGAGCAAAAGCTCCGCATCGATGCGGTCGAAGTGATAGCGCTGCGCGCAGAATTCACAGATCACCTCGATCTCGTCACCACGTGCCGCCAATGCCGCCTCCACTTCGTCGCGACCGAGCGAGCGCAGCATCCCGGTCACCCGCTCGCGACTGCAGCTGCAGCCGAACGCCAGCGTGCGCGGCTCGAACAGGCGCACCGATTCCTCATGATAAAGCCGGTACAGCAACTGCTCCGGTACGCTTGCCAGCAATTCCTCCGCACTCAGCGTCGCGGTGAGGTGCACGACGCGATTCCAGGCGTCGTCATCCTGCGCCGCATGATGACCACCCTCGTCGGACAGCTTTTGCAGCATCAGACCCACCGCATGCTCACTGTCGGCAGCCAGCAGGATGCGCGCCGGCAGTTGCTCGGACTGAACGAAGTAATTTTCCAGCGCCTCGGCAACACCGGCATGCTGCAGCTCGACCAGCCCCTGATAGCGCTGGCCACGCTCCACATTGCCGATGGTGATCGCCATGCCCGCATCAGGCAGCGCATGCAACGCCAGCGATTCAGGCAACGGTTCATTCCAGCGCGCCAGACCGCGCAAACGACCGTGGTCGGTGCACTCGGCAAACAGCAGACGCAGCGCGCCGCTGCTCTTCAGCTCGATCGACAGCGCGCCATCCAGCTTGATGTTTCCGGTCAACAGCGCGCTGGCCGCCAGCGTTTCGCCAAGCAGCGCATGCACGGCCGGCGGGTACTCCGCACGACCCGCCACCTCGCGCCAGGCCGGGCCCAGCTTTACCAGGACACCCCGCACACCGGCACGTTCCAGCAGGAAGCGGTGCAACACATCGTCGACGGGCAGGTTTTCCACGGCAGTGCACTCTTGGGGTCAGGCGCCACAGATGGGGGCACGGGGCGTTCGTAACAACGCCCTTATACTGGCTGGACTTTCCGCAGCCTACTTCCATGCCAGCCTTGTTCCGTCGCCACCCGCTGACCCGCCTGCTGCGTGCACTGGCCCTGCTGGTCCTGGCCTGGCTGGCCATCAGCTGGTTGCTGGTATTGGTACTGCGCTTCGTGCCGCCGTGGACTTCCGCCATCATGCTCGAACGACGGCTCGGTGCGACGATCCACGGCGAACATGGTTTCCAGCTGCGTCAGCACTGGGTTCCATGGAGTCAGGTGTCGACTTGGGTGCCGCTGGCGATGGTGGCCGGCGAGGACCAGAAATTTCCATACCATCACGGCTTTGACTTCGACTCCATCCAGAACGCGATCGACGCGGCCGATGACGGCAGGCGCCTGCGTGGAGCCAGCACGATCAGCCAGCAGACGGCCAAGAACCTGTTCCTGTGGAACGGACGCAGCTTCGTGCGCAAGGGTCTGGAAGCCTATTTCACCGTGCTGATCGAGCTGAGCTGGCCCAAGCAGCGCATCCTTGAGGTCTATATGAACATCGCCGAGCTGGGCGATGGCGTTTATGGCGTGGGCGCTGCCAGTGAGACGTACTTCCATACCTCGCCATCGCGGCTCGACCAGGCGCAGGCGGCGCGACTGGCCGCCGTGCTGCCCAATCCGCGCCTTCTTCACGTGGATCGACCCAGCGCCTACGTGCTGCGCCGTGCAGGCTGGATCCAGCAGCAGATGGAGCAGCTTGGCGGTCCGGCCTACGTCGCAGGCCACATACCACCTCACCGGACACGTTGAACAACACTCTCGCCGGACAGCTCGCGGTTGGTTAGCATGAACGCTTCTTCCGCTGGCTGTGCTCATGCCGCAACTCACCGTCGTCGTCCCCGCCTATAACGAATCGGCCGTACTGGAGACATTCCACCGGCGGCTCGGCAAAGTGCTGGACTCTTTGCCACTGGACTTGTGTGTGCTTTACGTCGACGACGGCAGCGGTGATGACACCTGGTCGATCATCGAGACACTGATCGCCACCGATCCACGCACAGGGGCGCTCAAGCTCTCGCGAAATTTCGGCAAGGAGACAGCACTCACCGCCGGACTCGACGCCGTCACCACGGGCGCGGCGGTGGTGATCGATGCAGACCTGCAGGACCCGCCCGAGCTGATCCCCAGTCTGGTCGAGCAATGGCAGGCTGGCCATGACGTGGTCTATGCCACACGCAGCGCACGCGAAGGCGAGAGTGGTTTCAAGCGGTTCACCGCGGCAGCGTTCTACCGCAGCATGGAGCGACTGTCGGATACCGCCATTCCGCGCGACACCGGCGACTTCCGCCTGCTCTCGCGTCGCGCGCTGGACGCACTGGGTCAGCTACGCGAACGGCAGCGCTTCATGAAAGGCCTGTTCAGCTGGATCGGCTACCGACAGACGTCGGTGCGCTACTTGCGCGAACCGCGTCAGGGTGGCACGACCAAGTGGAACTACTGGCGCCTGGGCCAACTGGCGATCGAGGGCATCACCTCGTTCTCCACCGCGCCCTTGCGGCTGGCCACCTGGGTAGGGTTGGCCTCGGCAGGGCTGGCCTTCGTCTACGGCATCATGGTATTGGTCAAGTCGTTGTTCTACGGCGATCCGGTACGTGGTTATCCGACGCTGATGCTGGTGATCCTGTTTCTTGGTGGGGTGCAGCTGCTGGCGCTCGGCGTGATCGGTGAATACCTCGGCCGCAACTATGCCGAGAGCAAGCAGCGACCGCTGTATTTCATCGAGGAACAACGTCTGCCACGCAATCCACACTGAGGATCGCTGCTGCCGCGCGGCTTCACGGCCTCACTACACGCCAGACCGATGCCGGCGTTAGACTCTTCACAGACGGCCCACCCAAGGGCCGGCGGGAGATCCAAGCATGAGCCAGGTCAAGCATCTGCTGGAAAGCAAGGGCAACACGATCTTCAGCATTGCGCCGGATGCACCGGTACTCGAAGCGATCAAGCGCATGGCCGAATACAGGGTCGGCGCGCTGCTGGTGATGCACGGCGAACGACTGGTCGGCGTGGTCTCGGAACGCGACTACGCACGCAAGGTGATCCTGCAGGGCCGCTCCTCGTCACAGACAGCCGTGTCCGACATCATGACCGGCGAACCACTGACCGTCAGTCCGGATACCGACGTGTTCGACTGCATGCGGTTGTGCACCGACAGCCGCATCCGCCATCTGCCGGTGGTACAGGCCAATGCGGTGGTCGGCGTGATCTCGATCGGCGATCTGGTCAAGGCCGTGATCGACGCGCAGGCCGAGCAGATCGAGCACCTGCAGCGCTACATCACCAGCTGAAGCAGAAGCGCCGAGGAGAGGGTCAGGCTGGCGACGCTTTGTCGGTTACTGCTCGCGCATGCTCGTCCGGTGCCAGATCAGGCGACCAGCCGGCGCGCCGGGCCACCACAGCTGCCAGCGCTGCGACACCGGCGCCCAGCAAGGCCAGCCCGCCGACACCCCAACCCAGCATGCGCAAACCACTGACGGCGCTGGTGACCACCACGTCGCCAAACCGCCACACCGCGGTCTCGACGAAATTCTTGCCCTTGTAACGCGTCTCGCGCGGCACCCGCGCATACAGCGCATCCACCGCGGGCTTGGTCATGCCGTAGGCGAAGCCGCGCGTGATCACCAGCATCACCGCCAGCAGCAGCGGTACGCTATAACCGAAGAACTGGATGTTGCCACCACCGATCAGCGCCACCCCGGCCAGCAAGGCCAGATTCACCAGCGATGGCAGGACCAGTCCCCAGCCGGCGCCACGACGCACCAGCAACCACGGCGTCACGCTCAGCTGCAGCGCCGCACCGAGCAGGTTGGTAGCGAGATCCAGGTCGTTGTAGAACGAAGTTCGCGCGACCGTGCTGATGAAATGCGCCTTGGCGTAGTCGGCCACCAGCGCATAGGCCAGCGTGCCGATGCCGTCGCCGAACAACATCAGCAAAGCCATGTAGCGCAGGAACGGCCGCGACCACAGCTCCCTGATGCCCGCCCACAGCGAACCGCCAATCGCCTCGTCACCACGACCACCCGCCTGCCGATCGTGCCTCGCGGAAAGTCGCAACAGCAGCACCAACGCCAGCGTCAACGCCAAGGCCGACACTACCAGCAGCGGCGCCACACCGATCAGCTGTACCAGCAGCTTGGTCACGAGCGGGCCGAAGATCGCTCCGGCCATGCCACCCAAGGCGATCAGTGAAAACACCCGCCGCGCCTGACCGCTATTGAAGATGTCGGCCATGAAGCTCCAGAACAGCGACACCACGAACAGGTTGAACACGCTGACCCAGACAAAGAACGCGACACCCAGCTCGCGCGCGCCGATACGATCCTGTTCCACAAACGCCGGCACGAAGGCGAGCAGGCACAGGATGAAAAAGCTGTAACTCCAGCCGAGTAGGCGTTTGCGCGGAAACCGTGCCACCAGCATGCCGAACACCGGCGTCAACAGCAGCATGACCGCGAAGACCGCGCCGTAGAACAACGGCAGCGACTGCGAACCGACGGCGCCACTCAGCTGATCCCTGACCGGCCGCACGATGTAGTACGAAGTCATCACGAAAAAGAACGCCAGCGCGGACAGCATCGGCGCGGTAGCTTGTTCCACTACAGTCTGGCGGGGCAAACTCACGGGCACATCCGGCGTGGGGCGCGGAAAGACTAGCATGCTCCTGTGGTTCACCCAGCGAAGCCGGGAATCGCGCGAGTAGCCGTCAGTACGTGATCGTCCGTGACGGTTCAACCGGCTGTGTTCCGTCCAACCGGCTCCGCGTGCATCTCAAGGCCGGCGAAGTGACTCCGAATCTGCTCACCTGCAACTCAATACACCGGCGATCATGCTGGCCGAGCGCGTGAGCGCCTGATCTTCGACGCGACTTGACCTGCGTTTCTACGCGCCGGACTGCGGCGGCAGCGGGCAGTGCAGGCTGGCGCAGATCACCCGCAGCAACTCGGTTTCTGCCGCGCTGATCACGCCATCGGCCCGGATTGCGCTGAGCAGGCTCAGTATCACGATCTCTTTCGCGGCAGGCATCAGGCCGTCGAGATCATCCAGCGCCCGCTCGAATGGCTGCTGCCAATCCAGCGATGGTGTTTGCCAGGTGGGCGCCACACCCGGAAAGGCCTGATCCATCGCCAGCAGCCATGCACGCCTTGCGGCGGCATCATCAGCGCTGCCGTAGGCGGCAACCACCGCGCAGACCAGCATGACGCTGTCGCGGCATGCGGGCAGCTTCTTCAGGCCATCCACCGGTGCCCGACGTGGCCGCATCGCCTCCAGCAACTGCACGCGCAGCAGGCGGGCCAGGCAGTACTCGTCCAGATCGACCTTGCTGTCCATGCCGACCAGCGCTTCGAGTGTGCTCAACAGAGTCTGTTGGCGCCCATCCGGCAGCTGCTTGAGTGCCGGAAAGGAAAGTGCGACCAGCGGCATGCGCACGACGGGAGACAGCGCCTCCACCTGGCTGGCGAGAGCAGTCACGGCATATTGCAGGTCATCGCCAAACGCATTGGCAATCGTTCGCCGTTGTTGCGCCTGCAGATCATCATGCGCCGACAAGGCCAACGCCAGTACCAGCGACAAGGCGGACTCCGGTTGCTGCGCTGCGCTGGTCAGCGTGGTCGGAATGCTCTGCTGCAAGGCCGCCGCATGCTCGAAGCTCCCCGTACCGACCTGACCTGGCTGCAACGATGCGACCGGCGTGCCGATCGCGCTGGTAGGCTGCAGCAGAGCAGCCCCTGCGGCAGCCGGTATGGCCGCCGCCGTGGTCTCTGAGCTCACGGCATCGCGAGCTGCCGGCGCGCTTCTCATGGACTCTGCCAGCCGCACCAGCTCCTCATTCTGGAAACCGGGCTCCAATACCCGGATCCGCTCTCGCAGTGGCGGATGGGTGGCATACCACGGGTCGTACGTGTCATCAGCCTCGCCGAACAACATGTGCGCCACTTCGTGCCGGTTACCCACCTGCAGTGCGGAGCCATCGTCGAGGACCGCGATTTTTTTCAGCGCACCGGCGATGCCTGCGGTCTGACGGGTGAACTGCACCGCCGAAGCATCGGCCAGCGATTCCCGCGAACGCGCTACGCCTGCCTGGATTAGCCGGCCGAAGAAGTAGCCGGTGTAACCGATCCCGAGCAGTGCCAGTGCGATCAACCCCTGCCTGCCGTCGTCGCCGCTCAGGCGGCCACTGCGACCACCACCGACCCACATCATCTGACGGCCGATGATCGCCAGCACCATGATGCCGAACAACAACCCCATCAGACGGATGTTCAGCCGCATGTCGCCATTCAACACGTGACTGAACTCGTGTGCGATCACCCCCTGCAACTCGTCACGACTGAGCTGGTCGATGCAGCCCTGGGTCACGCATATCGCTGCGTCGGATGGTGAGTATCCGGCAGCGAATGCATTGATGCCACGCTCGTCTTGCATCAGGTAGATATCCGGCACTGGCAAGCCCGAAGCGATCGCCACTTCCTCGATCACGTTGCGCAACTGGCGCAGCTGCGGATCACTGGTATCCGGAGATACCGGTACGGCGCCGACGCTTTCGGCTACCGACTTGCCTCCATCGGAAAGGCTGCGGATGCGGTACATCGAGCACAGCGCAATGAAGCCCACGACCACGATGCTGCTGATGACCCAGACCGACGGACTCAAACGATGATGATGACCCCAGATGAGCCACATCATCACCACGAGCACATCAGTCGCCGCGACGATGAAGAGCACCGCCAGCACGAACAGCACCACAAGAAACCGGGTGCTGCGGCGCACATGCGCCTGTTGGGCAAAAAAATCCATCGAATCTCCCCCTGGAGATCGCGCAATCTACATCGCGATGGCGCAAGTGATCAGCTGAAGGAAACCTTCGGCACGTCGCGTATGGCCGGATCCTCGACCTTCAACGGCTCGGCGGCGGCGAAGCCATAGCTGTTCGCCACGAACGACGCCGGAAACACTTCGCGACTGTTGTTGTAGGTCAGCACGGAGTCGTTATAGGCCTGCCGCGCAAACGCGACCCGGTTCTCGGTCGAGGTCAGTTCCTCGGAGAGCTGCATCATGGTCTGATTGGCCTTCAGATCCGGATAAGCCTCGCTGAGCGCGAACAAGCGTCCCAGACTCTGGGTCAAAGCATTTTCGCTGCCGGCGAGCTGTTGCATGGCACCCGGATCGCCAGGGTTGGCCTTGGCACCAGCCAGGCCGCTGACTGCCGCGTTGCGGGCCTGTATGACTTCTTCGAGGGTACCTCGTTCGTGCGCAAGGTAGCCCTTGGCGGTCTCCACCAGGTTGGGAATCAGGTCATGCCGGCGGGTCAGCTGCACATCGATCTGCGCAAAGGCATTTTTGTAGCCATTCCGCGAAGTGACCAGTCCGTTGTAGATCGACACGAAGTACAAGACAATCAGAACAACAACAATCAGAACAATGATCAGACCCATCGGTACATTCTCCACCCTGCGGCGCATCCCCACGCCGGAACCACGCCAGAATACCATGCCGTTTCGCAAGCTCTTTCCAGTGATCGCTGGTGTGTTCGGACTGACCTGTCTGCCAGTCTGCGCGGGCACTGCGGCACCGGTTCCGGTCTACAGGGTTGTCGTCACCGCGCAGACGCTACCGCCAGAGCGTATCCAGAGCACCTTGGCTGATTATCAGCATTGGCTGGATCAGCTAGCCGAACGCAATGCCGTTGCCGGGCTGGCCACGGCTGTGGTGGTCAACGACAAAGTGGTGTTCGAGCACACGCTCGGTTACGCCGATGCCGCCACCCAGCAACCTGTGACAGCGGATACCGTGTTCCGGCTCGCCTCGCTGTCCAAGGCTTTCGCCACCGCGATCACCGGCCTGCTGGTGGACGATGGCAAACTGAGCTGGGACACCAAGCTGGTCGACGTCCTGCCGTATTTCAAGCTCAAGGACATGCAAGCCGCTTCGGAAGCCACCGTGAGCGACATCCTGGGGCAGCGCCTTGGCTTGCCGCACAACACCTACGACAACATGCTCGAGGACGACATTCCCTACGAAGAGCTGGTGCGCAAACTTGACGAAGTCGACCTTGTCTGCGCCGTTGGCCAATGCTATGGCTACCAGAACGTCGCGTTCGGGATGATCGGCGACGTCGTGCTCGCACGTACTGGCGATTTCTTCTATCACCTGGTCGACAAGCGCATCTTCTACCCGCTGGGCATGACTACAGCGAGCTATGGCCGCGCCGCGCTGGAATCCAGCCAGAGCTGGGCGCGTCCGCATCGAGCCACCGGGCATGGCTGGGTACCGTTCGAGCCAAGCGAAACCTATTACCGCGTAGCACCCGCGGCTGGTGTCAACGCCAGCCTGCATGACATGGAAAAATGGCTGATCGCACAAATGGGCGGCCGCCAGGACGTGCTGCCCACATCGCTGCTTGACGAGCTGCACGCGCCCGGAGTCGCCACCCCGACCGAGCTGCACGCCACGCCGTGGCGCAGCGCTAGGCTGACTTCGGCGCACTATGCGCTGGGCTGGCGCGTCTATCAGTACGCCGGCGAGACCCTGATCTTTCATGCTGGCGCGGTAGCCGGCTATCGCACCATGATCGGCTTCTTTCCGAAATACCATGCAGGCGTGGTCACCTTGTGGAACTCGACCGGTCCGACGCCGAGCGGGCTGATGCCAATGGTGTTCGACAGTTTGCTCGGATTGCCGCACGTGGACTGGGCGGGTATCGAAAGCACCCCTCCCCTGCGCAAGACCTCCCCCAAGAAGAAACACCGCGCGACGCATCGCCAGAACTGAGCCTGTCCAACACAGCATCAACCGGACACGATGCGGCGCGCGCAATTTCCCAAATAGAAACGGCGCATGCATGCATGCGCCGTCTCCGTCCATACCGTGAAAATCAGAGGTTGAACTCGATCTTCTGCTGCTGCGTCGTGGAGACCGCCACACCACTCTTCATCGCAGGCTTGAAAACATAGCGGCGTACCGCATCCATGGCGGCACGATCAAACACGTGCTTGGGCTGTGCATCGACCACGTGGATGTCACCCGTGTGCCCATCTGGCCCGATCGAGAACGACACCACGACCCAACCACTCTGATGCGAACGCAGCGCTGACGCGGGATAGTCCGGTGCAACACCTTTCACCAGAGCCGCGTCACTGGTCTCGCCACCGGCATTGGCACCGGCTTCGGCTGTCGCACCTGCAGCTGCCGGCGTGGAACCTGCCGCTGATTGCGCAGCCTGCTGTGCAGTGCGCACCGGCTTCTCTTTCTGTTGCGTAGCCAACTGAGCCTTCTGCTGCTCGGCCAGCTGATCCGCGGCCAACTTGTCCGCTGCCGCCTTCTGCGCTGCCAGCTGCTGCGTCTTTTGCTGATCCAGCGTTTGCTGCTGCTCCTTGTCCAGCGTCTTGCGCTGGGCATCCAGCTTGGAGCGCAGGATGGTCAGGGTGAAATTGGTCGGATCAGCCTTGGCCAGCAGATCGATCTGACGCTGTGCCTCATTGAAGTCACGCGAGTTGATCGACTGCTCGGCCGAGTTGGCTGCGAACGGGAACGTCTCGCGCAGGGCATCCGAAGCCACCTTGTTGCCGGGATCCTTCACCAGCACCCGCAGGTAGAACTCGAAAGCGTTGTTTCCGGTCGGCGCCAGGTAACGCTGCTGATTCATGGCGGTGCGCGCCTCGGTCAGCAGCTGATTGACGTCCATCGCCGCCACATTCACCGGCGGTGGTGGCGCTGCTCGCGTCGCAGCGGACACCGGTGTGGACGGATGACCGCCCGAATCCGCCATCATCAGTTCCTGATGTGGCTTGATGATTAGGAACCAGGCAGCTACGACAAGCAGCCCGACGATGGCAACAATGGCAATGACCAGGGGCCTTATGGCACCTCGCGCATGCCGGCGCGTATCAAGTATGTATCGGGTATCCATGGTCTCTCGCTGAGTGTCGACAGATACCCGCGCTTTTTCCCCCTGTCGATCCAGGAGCGACGAGTCCCCGGACTCACCGCGGCGCGGATGTGCAAAAGGTAACCCCATTAGCCCAACACGGCAAATCGTGCGTGATTTCACGGCACGCGGCGAAAATTTGCTCCAGACGCCAGGGCGGCATGAAAAAGGATAAAGCCAGGCATTAAGTGACGGCTGGCGCGGTGGCCTGTTGCAGGGCCGGCGGGATTCTGTGACCCCGGAAACGAAGCGTCCCGGCCAGGCCGGGACGAAGGCTTCTCGAAGTGCTCTCCCCGCGCTGGGCACCGCGGGGAGAGAAGTCGATTACGTTTCTTGTTGGGTATTACGTGTCGCGTATTGCGTGTTGCTTACTTCTTGGCGGTCTTGGTGGCCTTCACCACCTTGGCCGGCGCAGCTTTCTTGGCAGCAGCTTTCTTGGCAGCCGGCTTCTTGGCGGCAACCTTCTTCACAGCAACTTTCTTGGCGGCCGCCGGCTTCTTGGCAGCAGCTTTCTTGGCGGCCGGCTTCTTGGCGGCAACCTTCTTCACGGCGGCTTTCTTGGCTGCCGGCTTCTTGGCGGCAACCTTCTTCACGGTGGCTTTCTTGGCGGCCTTCTTGGCGGCCGGTTTCTTTGCAGCGGATTTCTTGGCAGTGGCCATGGTTCGTCTCAGCTCCTCATCAGTTGGCAGTGGTTGCCCAGTAAAAGCGTGCAGGAACGCTTCAACCAACAAGTCGCTGTTGGTAGCGTGCCGAAGATTGTTCACTTGACGGTGGGTGCGCAAATCGGAAAGCCGCCGCAAAACATGCAGCGGAATCGAGACAGTGATCTTGCGTACTGCATTGGCTTTTTCACCGTGCTCGATATACGGCTTGATGAATTTCGTTGTCGCCATAAAGCGCGTTCCCCGTGATCTGTTGCGAAAGCTATCCCTGAAGATTTCAGCTGTCAATTGATTTTAGTCATGAAATCAAACCGCTCCACCGCCACCGATCCGGCAGGAACCCTGTCGCGACAAGGCTTTTGACAGATTCGACGCATATTAATATGGACGTCCATACGGCCATACAAATATTCACGAAAAAGCATAAAAAACCTCGAAACCCTTGCGCACCAAGGCTTTCAAGAGATTCATGTTATTTCCAGATGAAAAATTTCACTCAATGCCGGTCGCATATCGTCGACTCATTTCCAGTCGGTTTGCGCCGTACTTTTCAGATGAACGGAACACGACTGGGGCCAGTCGCTCATGCTTCCCGACATCGGCACAAAACGTCGCCCACAGGGGTCGACGCACTCAACTCGGAGCATCAACGAACAGTCGGAAGGCTTCTGCCGATCAGGCAACCGAAACAGATATTCCGTCGCGAGGACACTCTGACACTGCGCGCATTGCACGTCCGCACCAAGCTCGCTGCGTGCAGAAGGCATGATGAAAATTTGCCATCGCGCGTATCGATTCGCATCGATCCTGCGGCAGGACTACGTTGCGCGCACTTGGATCACGTGCCTTGAATGCATCCCCCGGAAACGTTACCGGCCGCACTGGGCGGCCGGTAACGTCACACAACCATCACCGACGTCAGTGATCGTCGTTCTCTACCAGTTCTTCATATTCGTTCGCATCGAGCAGCTCATCGAGTTCGGCGCGATCGCTCGGGCGTACCAGGAAGATCCAACCTGCACCGTAGGCATCTTCATTGATGGTTTCCGGCTTGTCGTTGAGCAGTTCGTTGACCTCGACCACCTCGCCGGATATCGGCGCGTAAATATCCGAGGCAGCCTTCACCGACTCCACCACGGCAGCGCCGGTACCCGCCTTCACGGCCGAACCGATTTCAGGCAGCTCGACATACACCAGGTCTCCGAGCTGGCCTTGTGCATGGTCGGAAATACCCACGCGAACCAGGCCATCGTCTTCGGCGCGGGCCCACTCGTGGGACTTGAGGAATTTCAGATCGCCAGGAATCTCGCTCATGATCGGGTCCAGTCGTTGTGTTCAGTTGAGGGTGCAAGCGGCGATTCTAGCCACATCCACCGTGGGGAAAAACGTGTCATGGATGACAACGCAGCAACTCGTTCAAATCCCTTCGCAGGGCTTGCCGTCGCGTACGAACGGATACTTGACCAGCCGCACCGGCACTTCGCGGCCGCGAATGTCGACACGCACGTCGCCCGCCGTGCCCGCTGGAATGCGCGCAAACGCCACCGCCTTGTTCAGGGTCGGCGCAAAACTGCCGGACAGGATCTCACCCTCACCGCTGGCGGTGAGAACCTTCTGGCCGTGACGCAGCACGCCCTTGTCGTCCAGCACCAGCCCGACCATCACGCGTGGCACGCCGGCCGCCTTCTGCTGCTCCAGTGCGGGACGACCGATGAACGCCCGGCCCTCATCCAGCGCAATCGTCCAGCCCAGGTTCGCCTCCCATGGCGATACCGTCTCGTCCATGTCCTGTCCATAAAGATTCATGCCGGCTTCCAGCCGCAGCGTGTCGCGCGCACCGAGGCCAGCCGGTGCGACGCCACTGGCAGCGAGCGCCTCCCACAAGGCGACAGCATGTTCGTCCGGCACGATGATCTCGAAACCATCCTCTCCGGTATAACCGGTGCGCGCGACAAACAGCGGCATGCCATGCGGCCCCTGGGCGGCGGCGGCGGCGAACTTGCCCAGCTTCTCGATGCGCGCGCGATCGACTTCATGCAACAGGCCGAGCACCTTCGCGCGGGCGCCCGGCCCCTGCACTGCGATCATCGCAAAGTCCGGACGCTCCTTTACCTCCACGCCGAACGCCTGCGCCTGCTGTTCGATCCACGCCAGGTCCTTCACGCGCGTGGATGCATTCACCACCAACCGGAAATGCGCCTCGTCGAAAAAATAGACGATCAAGTCGTCGATCACGCCACCCTGCTCGTTGAGCATGCACGAGTACAGCGCCTTGCCGGTGACTTTCAGCTTGTCGACGCTGTTGGCCAGCAGGTGGCGCAGGAACTCCCGCGTGCGGGGACCGTGCAAGTCGATCACCGTCATGTGCGAGACATCGAACATGCCCGCATCGCGGCGCACCGCATGATGCTCCTCGATCTGCGAGCCGTAGTTGATCGGCATGTCCCAGCCGCCAAAATCCACCATGCGCGCGCCAAGTGCACGATGGGTGGCGTTGAGTACGGTCTTCTCGGTCATCGCGGGGTCGCCTGGCGGGGAAAGACATGCATTATCGCTGCCGACCCGAGGCAATCCAAGCAATGCCGCAGCAGCGAGGCTAGTTGCCGCCAATCAGGCAATCACCGGATACCTCGGCTCGACATCCAGCGTTGCCGCACACACCGACGCCAGCTCGAGCAGACGCAAGTCGGAGCCACGTGCACCGACCAGTTGCAGACCGATCGGCAACCCATTGGGCAGGATGCCCATCGGCAGGCTGACGGCCGGACAGCCGGCCAGACTGGCAAAGCTGGTCAGGTCGGCCTGCGAATCGGGCACCGGCCCATCCAGCGGAAATGCACCCTGCGGCGTGGTCGGCAACACCAGTACGTCGACCTGGGCAAATAGCCGGCGCATCTTCAAGGTAGCGGCATCGAGTACGCGATCCGCCACGGCATAGTCAGCCGCGCTCTTGGCCGCCGCATAACCGAGCATGCCGCGGAAGCCCGCAGATACCGGATGCTCGGTATTGGCCAGATCGCCTGCGAAGGTGCCGAGCATCTCGGCCTCCATCAGCAACAGGCCAGCACGGCGGGTGCGTGCAAAGTCCCAGTCTGCGAAATCCACCGTGCGCCGATCACCCAGTGCGTGCGACAACTTGGCCAGGGCAGTCTCGAACACCTCGATCACATCCGGCTGCACGCCAACCGCTGCCAGATCCGGCAACAGGCCCGTGCGCAGGTTGCCTGGTTCCCAATCAGGCAACGCAAACGCGACCCGGCGCCGGCGTGATCGCGCATCATCGGCATCGTAGCCGGCCAGCACCTGCAGCAGCACGGTGAGGTCATCCGCACTGCGCGCCAGCAAACCGACCGCATCAAGACGCCGTGCTGCCGGCACCAGGCCACGCGCGGAGATCTCGCCATGCGTCGGCTTCAGTGCATAGACGCCGCAGTAGCTGGCGGGTATGCGGATGGAACCCAGACTGTCCGATCCCGCCGCCGCCACGGCCAGACCTGCCGCCACTGCGGCGGCGGCACCACCGGAGGAGCCACCGGCCGTGTAGCCGTGTCGATGCGGATTATGGGTTGCGCCAAAGTGCGGATTGTTGGTTGTCACCCCGAGTGCGCCCTCGTCCATGTTGGTCTTGCCGACCAGCACTGCGCCGGACGCCCGCAATCGCGCCACTACATGCGCGTCATCGCGCGCCGGCTTGCTGCGCCCCGGCAAACCGGCACGGGTCGGCCAGCCGGCCATGTCGAAATTGTCCTTCAAGGCCAGCGGGATGCCGTCGAGCCGTCCGATCACGCCGTCACGACGGCGCCGATCGGCCATATGAGCCTGTTCCTGCAACAGGCCCGAGTGCTGGTCGACATACGCATTGAGTTCGGGATTGAGCCGCTCGATCGCCTGCTGGTAGACGTCGGCCAGCGCCTGTGGTTGCACACGCCCCACCGCCAGCCAGTGCAGCAACTGGCATAGAGAAGCCCGACGCAGGTCGAGATCGGCGATCGGCGGCATCGAATTCATGGAAGCTCCTTGCAAGTTCCGGCGATTATCACCGCCTCGGGTGAAACTATTGCAAGCGGTAGCGCAGCACGCGTTGCCGCACGGCACGCGAAACCGGACAATGTCCGCCTGATCCATACCCTAACGCACGGCACCTGCCTGTTGCCTGTGCCTGCCCGTACCACATGCTGGAGTCCGCCATGAGCGAACGCGAAACAATGGAATACGACGTTGTCGTCGTCGGCGCCGGGCCGGCCGGGCTGTCGTTCGCGATCCGCCTCAAGCAGTTGAAGCCTGAAGTAACCGTATGCGTGATCGAGAAGGCCTCGACCATCGGTGCGCAGATCCTCTCCGGCGCGGTGATCGAGCCGCAGCCGCTGGACGCCTTGCTGCCAGGCTGGCGCGACCGGCCACCTCCCATTTGCGTGCCGGCTGGCGAGGACGAGTTCTGGCTGCTCAGCAAGACCGGCGGTCGCAAGCTGCCGGTACCGCCGGGCATGCATAACCACGGCAATTTCATCGTCTCGCTGGGCGCGATGTGCGCTTGGCTGGCACCGCAGGCCGAGGCGCTGGGCGTGGACGTGTTCCCCGGTTTCGCCGCCGCCGACACCATCCATGACGAGGACGGCTCGGTCGCCGGTGTGCGCATCGGCGACATGGGCGTGGCGAAGGACGGTTCGCACAAGCCCGGCTATACCGAAGGCATCGACATCAAGGCCAAGGTCACGGTGCTGGCCGAAGGCGCGCGCGGCAGCCTGACCAAGCAGCTGATCAAGCGCTTCGAGCTGGATCAGGCCAGCGACCCGCAGGGTTACTCGATCGGCATCAAGGAGCTGTGGCAGCTACCGGCCGGGCGCATCACGCCGGGCAAGATCGTGCACAGCTTCGGCTGGCCGGCGGACAACCATACCTACGGCGGCAGTTTTTTGTATCACCTGGACCAGGACCGGATCGCGCTCGGCTACGTCAGTGGACTCGACTACAGCGACCCGAACTATCAGCCGTGGGAGGCCTTCCAGCAGTGGAAGAACCACCCAATGATGAAATCACTGCTGGATGGCGGCACCATCCTCTCGGCCGGTGCGCGCGCCATCGTCACCGGCGGCTACCAGTCGCTGCCGAAGACCGAGATGCCTGGCGCACTGCTGATCGGCGACACCGCCGGCCTGCTCAACGTGCCCAAGATCAAGGGCACCCACCAGGCGATCAGGAGCGGCATGCTCGCCGCCGAACACCTGGTTGCGAACGAACTGCAGCCCGCCGGTTTCGACGCCAAGCTGCGTGGCTCCGAGGTGATGGCGGAGCTGAAGAAAGTCCGAAATATCAAGCCCGGCTTCAAGAAGGGCCTGTGGTTCGGCATGTTGAATGCGGCATGGGAAACGGTGACCGGCGGCATCTCACCGTGGACACTGAAGAACAAGGCCGACTGGTCCTCGCTGCACAAGCTTGGTGCGCAGGAAGAGCCGAAGCGCGACTACGTGCAACGCACGCTGGCTCCCCGCGATCGCCTCGCCGGCGTCTACTTCGCCGCCACCGAGCACGACGAGGACCAGCCGATCCACCTGCACGTCGCCGATACCTCGGTCTGCGTGACCAAGTGCGCCGAGGAATACGGCAATCCCTGCACCCGTTTCTGTCCGGCGAATGTCTACGAAATCGTGCAGGACGAAGCCGGCAAGCGCCTGCAGGTCAATGCCGCCAACTGCGTGCACTGCAAGACCTGCGATATCAAGGACCCCTACCAGATCATCAACTGGGTAACGCCGGAAGGCGGCTCGGGACCGAATTACCAGAACCTGTAAGTCACGGCGTCGGGCACGAACTCAATCGTGCCCGGACAAATCGGCCGGGCACGCCCCCCGCTGCCCGCGCCAGCCATCATGCAAACCGCGCAGCATGCAGCGCAGGTTGTGCAGCCGCGGTCCGATCAGCACGCCGAACAGGAACAGCTTGGCCAGCACGCGCGGCACGTCCTGGGCAACCCAGACCCACGGCGTATGCGGCATCCGATACAGCAGCAAGCGGTTGCGCATCATGTAGTAAAGCCGCAGCGACCCATGCACCACGACCTGGCCGATGCCGAAAGGCAGCGCACGACGGGCATCGCCCAGCCGATGATGCATCGTTGCCGCGCATACGCCATACAAGGCATAACCTTTTGCGCGTGCGCGAAAACCCCATTCCAGGTCCACGTTGTCGATGAACAGGCTCTCATCCATCGGGCCGACCCGGTCAAGCACATCCAGCGGAATCAGCGTTCCCGAGCTGATCAGGAAATCGCAGGCGACGTGCTGCATGTCGCTTGCACACCACAGCTTGCGATTCAGCGGAAAACCGATGCGCACGAAGGGTGCGTCGCGATCCTCGCGCAAGTCATGGAAGCGCGGCCCCACCGCGGCCACCCGGTTCGTCGCCAATGCCTGCAGCACCTGCAGCAGTGACGCCACCATGCCGGCGCCCGGTTCGCTGTCCTGATCCAGCAGCAGCACATGGCGATATCCGTGCGAGCGCGCCCAGGCGATGCCGATGTTCTGCGCAGCCGCCAGCCCGAGGTTGTGCGGCTGCACCAGCAGTGCCCCGCCCCGGTGCGACAGGCTCTCGGCCAATGCCGGCTGCCAGTCGCCCACGCTGGCATTGTCGACCAGCACCACGGCGCCGACCTGCATTGCCGCCTTGTCGACCAGATTCGAGATCGCGGAGGGTTCGGGGTGATAGCTCACGATCACCGCGCAGACGTCGGTCATGGATGACTCAGTCATGGCGCAGCAGATCCCGCAATACGGAACGACCACCGGTTCCGTATAAACGATAACAACCCTCCCGCGCCTCATGCAGAACCGGCAGCAGCCGCCGCAGCCTTGGCAATCGACCGATCGCGACACGCCGCTCGAAGTGGGATCGCTTGTGCCGAATCTGCGCGGCACGCTCGGTGCCCTCATGGAATCCCGCTCGCGCAAGAAATTCCTCAAGCCGTTGCAGCCGCCCTGCTTCATCGAACAGCAGCTGGCCACGCGGAAGCAGGAGGTCACGCCATTTCATCGCCAGCGTGCGCCGGCGCATGCCAATCTGATTGGCATCGTGCTGGCGGTAGTCGATCAACGGCTCGTCGATGAAATCGACGCGGCCTGACGCGGCCGCCACCGCGGTCAGCCATTCGTCGTGAATCCAGTCCTGCGCTACCGGCAACGCCAGCTCGACCAGTTCACGCCTCAATGCGGCAGTGGCTCCCGTCACGAAGCTGCGCCGCAGCACCACCTCGAAAGCGCGATCCGCATGGATCGCCTGCTTTTCTTCCGCTGTCAGCTGCAAGGCATCGAACAGCGAACACCCTAGGGACTCGCCATCCGCATCCACCAGACGCGCATCGCTGTGCAGCAGCAACAGGGATGGATCGGCCTGAAAGCGCTCGGCCATTCTGGCCAGCTTGTCGGTTCGCCAGACATCATCCTGATCACACAGGAACAGCACGTCACCGCCAGCCTGCCGCAATCCCGCTGAAAAATTCCCGACGTAGCCAAGGTTGGCCGGATTGCGTCGCAGCTGTACCTCGATGCCGGCATGCCGCGCACGTTCGGCAAACCGCTCCAGGATGTCCGCAGTGGCATCGGTCGAGCCGTCGTCGCCGATCACGATTTCGTCGGGTAGCCGGGTCTGCGCCAGCAGGCTGTCCAGCTGCGGCTGCAGGTAGGTGGCCCCGTTGTAAGTGCAGATCACGATGGAAAAGCGGGGTTGCGTCATGGTCACTCGTTGCTGCGGATAGCCAGGCCGTCACGTGACGCCATCGATATGAACCGTGCCGGCCGTTACCGGCCATCGCCCTCCGGCACACGGCACGAATCCATTCGCCTCAATTCTCATGCCAGACGGCGTCACATCATACTGAAATGATCGCCCCGGGCCCGCCATGGCGCGATCTCACGATGAATACAGGCCACTCCCGAGCCATGATGCCGGCTCGGGTTAGAATAGTGCGCTGCTTCATTACCGCATGCGCCCCACAGGCGCCCGTAGAAGGAATCGTTGATGAAAATTCTGGTCGGCTACAAGCGCGTGGTGGATTACAACGTGCGTATCCAGGTCAAGCCCGACGGCACCGGCGTGGTGACCGATGGCGTCAAGCTGTCCGCCAACCCGTTCGATGACATCGCACTGGAAGAGGCACTGCGCCTGCGCGAGAAAGGTGTGGCCACGGAAGTCGTGGTGGTCGGCATCGGTCCGGCCGATCTTACCGCCCACCTGCGCAATGGCCTGGCGATGGGTGCCAACCGCGCGATCCACGTCGTCACTGCCGACGCGGTACAACCACTGACCGCGGCGCGCGTGTTCCTCAAGCTGATCGAGAAGGAACAGCCGGGGCTGGTGGTCCTGGGCAAGCAGGCTATCGACGACGACGCCAACCAGACCGGCCAGATGCTGGCCGCGCTGTGGGATCGTCCACAGGCCACCTTCGCCAGCAAGGTCGAGATCACTGACGGCAAGGCCACGGTGACCCGCGAAGTCGATGCCGGACTGGAAGTGATCGAGGCCGAATTGCCGGCGGTGATCACTACCGATCTGCGCCTGAACGAGCCGCGCTTCATCAAGCTGCCCGACATCATGAAGGCGAAGTCCAAGCCGATCGACAGCATCGAACTCGGTTCGCTCGGTGTCGAGGCACACGATCATCTGAAGACCACGCACTACGCGGCGCCGGCCAAGCGCAGCAAGGGCGTGATGGTGAAGGATGCCGCCGAACTGGTCGCGGCGCTGAAGCAGAAGGGTCTGCTCTAAGCAGCCGCACGGGAGACTTCGTATGAGCAAGATTCTGGTCATCGCCGAACATCTGGGCGACAAACTCAATTCCTCCACCGCACGCGCCGTGAGCGCCGCCGCGGCCGTCAAGCCCGACACCATCGACGTACTGGTGCTGTCCGATGCACCTGATGCGATCGCCGCCGAGGCGGCAAAGATCGACGGTGTGAGCCGGGTGCTTACCGTCGCCAGGCCCGAGAACGTGCATGCACTGGCCGCCGTGCTGGCCCCGCAGATCGCCAAGGCCGCCGCTGGCTACAGCCACGTATTCGTGCCATCCACCACGTTCGGCAAGGACGTCGCCCCGCGCGTCGCCGCCCTGCTGGGCGTGGCCCAGGTCAGCGACGTGATGAGCGTGGAAGCCGCGCACAGCTTCAAGCGCCCGATCTACGCCGGCAACGCGATCATCACGGTCGAGGCCGACGCGAACCACACCGTGGTCGCCACGATCCGTTCCGCCTCATGGGCTGCCGCAGGCAATGCCGCCAGCAGCGCACCCATCGAGGCACTGGCCATCGATAACGTGACGCTGCCCACACACACCCGCTTCGTCGAACTGAAGCAGGGCAGCAGCGATCGCCCGGACCTGCAGAGCGCCGGCAAGGTAGTCTCCGGTGGTCGCGGTGTCGGCTCGAAGGAAAACTTCGAGATCATCTACAAGTTCGCCGACCGGATCGGCGCTGCCGTCGGCGCTTCGCGAGCTGCGGTCGACGCCGGTTATGTGCCGAGCGAGATGCAAGTCGGCCAGACCGGCAAGATCATCGCCCCTGAGCTGTACATGGCGATCGGCATTTCCGGCGCGATCCAGCACCTCACCGGCATCAAGGACGCCGGCACCATCGTGGCGATCAACAAGGACGGCGAGGCGCCGATCTTCGAGATTGCCGACATCGGTCTGGTCGGCGACCTTTTCAAGCTGATCCCGGAGCTGGAGCAGGCACTGGGCTGAACAAACCTCTGCACATGCTGACGGCAACAGGAGTGGTCAATGCGGCCACTCTTGTTGGGGTTCAATTCGCAGGACATCCCAATCGGTATTCGCAGCGCCTGACTGCTTGAACTTCAAGTGATCCGCCTTGCATCGTCCCATGGCATGTCATCACCGCAATCCGCTTCATGTGTGGCTTTCCTTGAAAAGTCCCGCCAGTCCTGCCCATTTGCTTTGATAGACAGCGTGCATTTCCGTGCTGCGCCCTCCCTGCGCCCAATGCATGGCTTCTTCCACTGCTGCCTGCATGAGCAGCTCCCGGTCGGCCTGATCGTCAAGATTGAAGTTGGCGGCATAGGCTACGTCTGCCAATCGCCACAGGAATGCATTGCGCAAGTAACAGCTTACCGGCAGGAAGTGCCGGTCAAGCTGGTCGATGATGTCCTGGCTGCGGATACCCTCGAAGCATCCCGCGGAGAAGTCGACATCCGGGACGCTCTCATCCACCTTGCCCGTATTGTGGTTATTGCGCTTGTCTTCCGGCCATGTGGAGAAAATGCTGTTCGCGATCTCCAGAGCCTCGGGCCATAACCGGTTGCCGTTGCGTCCGACCTGTTCGCCAATCAACCAGAATTCGCCACCGGGTAGCAGTATCTCGGCGATAGCTGCCAGCACGCGTTCCAGTTCGACGAGATGGTGCAGGCCCGAGGTAATGTTCACGACATCGAACTGTCCCAATTGCGGACCAATGTCGTTGGCGTCACCCAGTACCCTATCCACCGTCACCACGGCAGGCATATGCATCACCGCCTGGTCGAGCAGGCTTGCATTGACGTCGACGATGCACAGCTCTACCGGCACATTGGCTGCTGCCAGAATACCCCCTTCGATGGCTGCCTCACCCGCGCAAAGTGCGAGCATCCGCAGTGGCCGACCTGCCTTCCGCGCCGACATGGCCCGCATGCGCCCGGGGAAGTCCGGCGGCTGTACGGGAATCGCCATGGCGAGCATCCGGTTGGCATAAGCAAAAGCGTTTTCACCCGTAGTTGGCTGCACTTCACGCAGACGTGCGGCCAGGGCTTCGCGCATCGCCGTTTTGGCTGCATGATCTGCGGGGCGGGGCGGCAGCGCACGCGGCGGACTGCTTCCCACGGTACTGACCCGACGATCCTTATGGCGGTCGCGATAGAAATCGTTGGAATACACCTGATTGAAATGTGCTATCTCATTTTTCAGGCGCCAGGCATGATGCGTACGTGCGCGCAACAGATCAAACTCGTTACGCGAGCAGACCACCAGGCCCAGCAGCCCCAACAAGTCGTCGTCACCCCGGCCTTGTGGGCCAGCACCGCACCGGATCTCGATTCGCAACAGGCTCCCCACCGTCACTGGCAGATCGATGGTCAGCTCACGCAGACTGGCTCCTGTCTGCGAATTGTCCAGTCGCTGAGTCATCAGCAGCTGCATTTCCTTGCCATCACGCCCGCACCATATTTCCACGTCGAGCCCGTCGTCGCTGATTTGTGGAACGGCACGGGCACAGCGTATCCACAGAATCGGCTCATGCGGCGCAATGACCACCGGCAATTGGAAGTGTTCGCCAGCCCGCATGACGAGACCTCGTTCGCGCTGGGGCATATGCTGGAACTCTGTCCAGCGATCCGTTACCGGTGCCTCAAAATCCAAGGATGGCTTGGGGCCTCCCTGCGGGCCATGGATGACTCGCCGCAGAAACCCGAATGCTCGGCGCATGAATCGCCAAGGGCCGCTTCGACTGATGCCTTCGGCAAGCGTATTGAGCTGTCGCTTTCCTGCGAACACCCTGGGCTCGGCGGACTCGGCCAGAGGGTTCGTACCATCCTCGTCCAGCACAAACGAAGTAACCATCCACCCGCTCCATTGCGATCTCGTGAAGGAACCTTACAGTCTCGCCAGTGAATACAGGGTTGATTCAAGATCGTATGTCAGGCTTCAGGCGCAAATTCTGTCGCCCGCTGCGCTCACTTGCCGGCTGCAGTGACTGAAGAAAACACTTGCCGCTTGCACTTGCCCGTCGCGCTGAGCTTGTGGCCGCAGCTTACTTCCAATAAAGCAGCGTTGAATTGCAGCTGCCGATATTGCTCGGTGTGCTGAAAATGATCCCGTTCCCAGTCCTGCCGGATGGTGGATGCAAGCGCAAGATAACCGTCTTCGGGTAACCCCACCGTATCGAACAGCAACTCCGGCAACTGGTAGGAACTGAGGTCTAGCTGGCGCGGGTTCTGCGGGTCGAGTGGCCGATTGCTGAGCAACATGTAGCGGGTATGCTCTTCGCCTTCGGACCTCCCGTCATCGAAGCCCAGGTCTTTGAAGGCTGCGTCGAGTGCTGGCAGATGATCGCCATAGAACAGCAGGATCGTCCATCGGGGACGCGCAAGCAGACGTTGCGCAAAATCACCCAGAGCCGCATCACCATTGACCAGATGGGAGAGGTAATACGTCATCTCCTTCGTGCCCGCCGCCGACAGACCGGATGGCAACGGGTGGCCATTCAGTACTTCGGTTAGCGAACCAGCGTCGTAATCCCAGGGCCCGTGATTCTCCATGGTGATCACCATCGCATACTGCGCACCGCTGTTGCCTTCGTCAAAATGCGCAAGTACGAAATCGAAGAGCGCGTGGTCCGACACGAATTCACCTGCGTGCGCTGCGCCCGAAAAATTCTTCTCGTAATAAGTCCGCTGGAACCCGAGTTCAGGCATGACTTCCGCGCGATTCCAGAAGCCGGCGCGAAATGGATGAAACAGTGTCGTCGAGTAGCCGAACGCTTCCAGCCTGCGCGGCACTGTTGGCATCCACCCACTGGCCAGTCCGTAATACGGATACTGGATCGAAGGAAATGCCTGCATCGGATAGCCTGTAAGCGTTTCGAATTCTGTACGGATCGTGCCGCCGCCATAGGTGGGAGTCGTCAGACTGCCGCTGATCCCGGTAGCTGCCAGGCGTTCGAAATTAGGCACGTATTGGCCATAGTCGATATTCTTCAACGGGCCAGGATCGAAGAAAGCCTCGCTCTGCACAACTACGATATCGGGAAGCTCCAGGGGGAGTTTCCGCATCCTGCGCATATCCAGATCGCCTGCATGGCTCTGTGCGAAGTGAGCAACGAGTTGCTTGTCGGCTTGCGGGATGCTGATTCGCGATTCCTGCGACGTCCGTACCATCCCGGCCATGAAGCCGGTCTGCTGCACGCTCAGAATGGGATCCCACTGCTGGAATCCGGCAAGCGCTTCATCGCCGTAGACTTTCGGCCAAAAGCCATCACCTTGATACATGGTGAAAAGCGCCGCTGACGACAACAGTATCCACACCGCACGACTGGTTGCTCGCGGGCGTTGCCAGCGCTTTTCGGCCCACCAGATGGTGCCCATGAGCATGGCAAACAATAGTGCTGCCAGCGATAGCAGAACGAGGCGATATCCCGTGTAATGCGCAAAAAAGCCCATGTTGTGCAGGACCTGATGCACCAGCACCAGATCGCCTGGCAGCAAAGGCGCATTCATGTTCAATTCCTTGACTGCGTTCACGTTGAACACCAGCCAAGTGATTCCGCTCCCCAACCCGAGGGAAAGCAGAAGACGGCCGCACAGGCCATATATCAACAGAATGAACAGCGCGATGGGCAATGCATTGCGCCAGACCAGCCCAGGCTGAAGCGCCATGGTCAAGGACGAATCCAGCCGCACCACCATCACGATGCTGAGCAGGGCTATGATCAAAAGACGCGCACAGGTCGCCCATGCGCTGCTGCCGCTGAATATGGCGCGCATGGCGCTGCTGATCTGTTGCCCCGATATCATCTGCTCAGCCCCTTCGGTGTACTACCCTCCCCCGGTCGCAGGGCAAAGGGTTCGCTTTTTGACGGTAGCCACCCACGCATCTCATGAAGCGGAGCGCCATCAACACCCATTGGCCCATCGAGCATGCACGGCTCGGAAACGGCGCAACCCCGCTGTGACAACACGGTTGCGTCAAGGTTGCATTGGTATGACATCGCGACGATGCGGTCAAGTTGCAGATTGCCCTGATTTCCGCAACAGGCAGAGCGAAAGCGCAGGCGGTAACCCGCTCAGCAGTGCGTCATGGGCAGTGCATGCAGCACCGACTTCGCGGCCAGAATGCGCTCCAGTGTCACGCGCGCCGCTTCCACCGAAAAATGCAGGCGGACGTTTTCAAGGCCATGGTCCGAGAGCGTCAGCCAAAGCTGCTCGTTGATGTACAGCTCGGCAATGGCATCCACGAACGCATCGCTGTCGTCGGCAATCATCGCATCCCGCCGATTGGCCAGGGCCATGCCTTCCGCACCGATCGATGTAGTCACCACCGGCACACCATGGCTCATCGCCATATTGATCTTGCCCTTTACACCGGCGCCGTAGCGCAATGGCGCCAGAGCCAGTTTCACGCTGCGCAGCACCGGCTCAAGATCGGCGACAAACCCATGGACAAGCACATCCCCGCTGGCAAAACCGGCCAACGCCTCGGTTCCCGCGTAGCCGACAATGTGCAGGCTCACTCCAGCCAACCGTGCCCGTAGTCGCGGCATGATCTCCTCGACCAGCCAGCGAACCGCATCAACATTCGGTTCATGTTCGAAATTGCCCAGGAACAGCATGCCTTCCCGTGCGGCAAAAGGTGACTGCCGACCATGCACTGGATGGACATTGGAAAGAACCTGCACTTCGGCCGCTGGAACCAGCTCGCGTAACAGAGTGCGCTCATACTCGCTTACCACAAGGGTCAGATCAGCCTGGCGTATAAGCTCAAGTTCGCTCCGGCGAAGCTCCTCGGCCCAGGCGGCTTCGGCGCTGTTGCCGTGCATGGCGGCACCGCGCGCGATTCGCAGAAAATGCAGATCGACAGTATCGAAAATCACTGCAGCCTGTGCCGCGTACCGGCGTGTCAGCCGCAAGGCACTCAGTGCTACTGGCAAACGAGACAGCACGATCAGATCGAGGCTGGTTCCGTAGGCATACCACCAGCTCAGGGCTTGCGCACGCGAGGGCGCCACGATGAGCTCGATGCCATGCTGTTCGAGCATGCGTGCATCGTCATCGCGGTCCGCTGCAGCTGTCGCCCAGAACTGCACATGACAACCAAGTTCCCGCAGCAACACCAACATGTTGAACATGCGCAGCGAGCCAGAATCATGGTTCACGCGCGGATAATCCGCGTCGACCACCAGCACGCGCTGACCGCGGCGATGAGTGGCACAGCGCGCCGGCGACAGCGCGAAATCCTGTGACAGAGGTTGGTTCACCAATGCATGGTGCTGCTTGACTACAAATTTTTCACGATTGATCCGCTGAAACTTTTTGATCCCAGTGGAAGTATCCGTACCGGCTGTCTTGCCCTCGAAATGCACTACTTCGGCGCGCGGCTGATAGATCACCGAATAACCCGCTGCACGCACCGAGAAGGCTAGATCGGTATCTTCGTAGTAGGCCGGTGCATAGCGAAGGTCGAACCCCCCGACTGTGCGGAACAGCTCAGTCGGCAGCGCAATGCACGCGCCAGAGCAATAGTCCACCTCACGCACGAAATTGTAGCGGGGATCCTGCGGGCTGCCGCCACGACCGTAGTTGCAGGCGTTGCCATCGGCGAACACGATGCCTCCGGCCTCCTGCAAGCTGCCATCCGGATAGATCAGCTTGGCGCCCACCAACCCGCAACCAGGGTACTGCTCAAAAGTGCCAATCAAGGCATCGAGCCAGCCCGTCGTTACTTCAGTGTCGTTGTTCAGAAACACCAGATACCGACCACGCGCAATGCGAGCACCGGCATTGCAGGCGCTGACGAATCCGCCGTTCTCCGCCATGCGCTGAATCCGCACTTGCGGACAGTCCGCCAACCATTCTGCAGAACCATCGGTCGAACCATCGTCGACGACAATCACCTCGAACGTATATGAAGTACCGACTTGCGCCAGCGCATGCAGACAATGCCTGGTTTGTTCCAGATGGTTGTAGACGGGTACCACGATACTGACCTGTGGAACATCCTCGAAACGGAACGCCGGGTGCGTTGCATCGGCCTGACGTCCGGCCCCAAACGATCCTGCGGCCTCTACGCCGTACGCAGGCATCCTTGCCGACGCAACAGCGACCTGGTCGTGCTGTCGGGCTCGCAACCGGGAGGCGACAAGCCGCGCGGTGTCCACGGAGAAATTCAGCATGCGCCGGGCACGTGACCATGCACGTCGCCACCGACCTTGTCGCGTAGGCAAGTTCACCCGCACAGGTACCACGGACTCACGACTCACCCATCACGGATGATGCATCCTGACAGAGCGCCGCACGCAAGACATCAACGATGCGTTGCGAAGCCTTGCCGTCGCCATAGGGCGAGATACCACGCGCCATCTGGCGATAGGCCCTGGGATCGTCCAGCAGACGCGAAGCTTCCTCGACAATGCGCTCCTCGTCAGTGCCGACCAGACGCACGACACCCTCATCCACCGCTTCCGGCCGCTCCGTTTCCGAACGCATCACCAGCACGGGCTTGCCGAGCGCCGGTGCTTCCTCCTGCACGCCACCGGAATCGGTAAGGATCAGGCAAGCGCGTTTCTGCGCCTCCACGAACGGCGCGTAGTCCAGCGGACTGCACAAGCGGATACGCGGATGCCCATCCAGCAGCTCATGCGCTACGGCACTGATGTTGGGATTGGGGTGCACCGGATAGAGCACTTCGACATCGGGATGGCGATCGACCAGCGTACGGATGGCCCGGCACACTGCACGAAACGGCTCACCGAAATTCTCGCGCCGATGCGCCGTTACCAGTATCAGCCGACGATCCGGATCCAGCGGAATATCCAGCGGCCAGTCGGTGGCCGCCACCTCGAGCAAGGCATCAATCACCGTGTTGCCGGTGACATGAATTGCCGCATCGGCGATACCTTCTCGCAACAGGTTCTGGCGCGAGCGTTCGGTCGGCACGAAATGCCATCTGGCCAGGTGGCCCGCGACCAGTCGGTTCATCTCCTCCGGGAACGGGTTGTCCAGATCATGCGTGCGCAGGCCCGCTTCGACATGCCCGAACGGAATACGGCGATAGAACGCGACCAGCGCCGCCGTCATCACCGTGGTGGTATCGCCCTGCGCCAGCACCACATCCGGTGACAGCTCGACAAACTTTTCATCCAGCGCCGTGATCAGCCGCGCAGTCAACTCGGGCAATGCCTGGTTGGCGCGCATGATGTCCAGATCCACATCGGGCCTGATATCGAACAGAGACAGCACCTGGTCTAGCAGCCCGCGATGTTGAGCCGTAGCCAAAACAGTTACACGCGCCCAGGACTCGCGCTTCAATGCCTTGATCAGCGGCGCCATCTTGATGCCCTCGGGACGGGTGCCGACAATGCAGAGAATATGTTTTGGCTGACTCATGAAGATCCGGGGCCTTGCTGGGCTGACTGCTTTCGTTCTCGTGACCAATGCCAGACTGCTACTTTCCGCGGAGGCGATCATCGAGCGCGGGATGCACCGGATACCGGGGTTCCGCGGCAACATCGAAGTTCAGCCAAGACAGCAGAAACTGGGTTCCGAGGATGATCGGCAGCGCGGCCAGCATGACTGTACCCGCTGTTGCAGGTGCGTGCCTGACTACCGAACCCCACCAGTGCCAGGCACCGAACACAAGGCCAAACAGAAGGAGCGGGAAACCGATGAGAAGTTCCATCGAGGCCGCGGAAAACCCCCGCAGGAAATAGCTGTATATCAATCTGCGACAGAAATTCCGGATGTTCCCGCGAAGGAAAGGCACGACCATCCGCATTGGCCGCAGACTCGACGGCTCGTCGGCATAGGAGGCACTCATTGGCATTTCGGCCACTACTGCGCGCAACTGGTTCAGATGATAAAGCAGGTCCGATTCGAAGAAATACCGCTTGGCGATGCGCTCGAAATTCAATTCGGTCAGCAAGGAGCGATGAATCGCCGTGAATCCGTTGGTGGGATCAAAAAGCTGCCAGTAGCCGGATGAAAGCTTGGTCAGAAATGAGAGCACGCCATTGCCCAACAGGCGCACCGTAGGCATGCCCGACACGTCGGCCACGCGATAAAACCGATTGCCCTTGACGTAATCAGCTCGGCCTTGCAGCAACGGATTGGCCAGCCTCGAAATCAGGGCAGGATCCATCTGCCCGTCACCATCAAGCTTCACCACGGCTTCAGCCGGCAAGCTTTGCGCAGCGAGGTAACCGGTCATCACGGCACCGCCCACACCGAGATTCTGCGGGTGGCGCAGAACCGTTACCCGCGGATCACAGCAACGCTGCTCGACAACATCGCCCGTGTGTTCAGGGCATGCGTCATCGACGACAAGGATCCAGCCCACCTCGGGACCGATCCGTTCGATGACTCCCAGAATCTGGGCACTCACCCGAAAACACGGAATAACCACCGCGATGCGCGGATTCGATGTCGTATTCATGATCAACGATAAACCCAGTGACGGGAGATGACGAAACTCACAACAGCTAGCGCTGCTTCGACCATCGGCTTGCCTAGCCATGCCATATGCAAGCTGAGATGTGTCGCCGCTTCGCTCACCAGATATGTACTCAACAAGGTCATCACCAGCCAGAGCAACACGAAACGGCCGAAGCGATGCATGCCCAGACGGGCCGAACCGGCCGAACCGAAGGTGATGTGACCGTTCGCCACAAAGCCAAGCAATGCGCCGACAACCCGGCCGGCCACATTCGCGATCGGTGTATCCACTCCTGATGCACTCAAGAGTACGAAAACACCCCAATCGACCAGTACCAGGCAGCCGCCGATGAACAGAAAACTGGTTCCCTGTCGCAAGATGCTCATGGTCTCGCCTTCCGTGCTGCCAGCCTTGCCCTGTTCCACATCTTCATCGTGCCAACCGGATCACCACGCAAGCGCAGAGCCAGATCGCGATCAGCTGCAAGATCCGGGCGAAACGCCGCCGTTGCTGCAGTCAACTGCAACTGAAGATCAATCGGCTGTGAAGGAGTGGCATTCACGGTGAAACCGGTGACCTTCGACAACAACGGCACTTCCAGTGATGCTTCCGCTTTTCCGGTCTGCAGGCATCTGGCCCATTCAGACCGCTGCCAGCGTTGTCCATCCGCTTCCGTGACGTTCCAGCTGATGACAATGGGGACATTTGCTGCCTTGCATCGGAGCTCGAGATCCGCACTGACCACGGTCGCGCCTGGTGGTGTCGACGAGCTATCGAATTTCACGACAACGGCATGCGCCGGAGCAGGCACTTCAATGCCTGCCGCGCCCGAATGCAGCGCCCAAAGTTCCAGGTCGCCCAGTTCGTAGACACGGGCGCCTTGTGCGTTGCCGATGGCTTCATCGAGCGCCTGCGTATGCCCGGCCTTGTTAACCACAAGCAGGTTTGCTCCCGCGTGCTTGAACAGTCCAGACCAGCGTTCTCCACTGGAATCACTGTCCGCGCCGGCAGCCAAAGCCGAGAGCTCCTGGTCATACCAATTGATGACAAAAGCGTTCCCTGCCAGCTCGGCAGCAAAAGGGTTATGGCCATCGATGATCAGCGTGCGTGCCTGTGCACCGTAGCGATCACGGATAAATGCCGCCAGACGACGGATCGGGGCATACGTGTCGGTCGTCGACGCGCGCCCTTGCACCAGCACGTTCCGCAGGACTCCCTGCCGCAACTGCCAGTCGCCGTTGGCGACAAAGAGCAGGTTCCCCAGCACCAACGTCACCAGCATCAAGGCAAGAACACGCGCCTGGCGCCTGTATTGATCTGCGGCAGGCAGACCACCGAGCATCGCCGGTACCAGCAGCACCATCGCCGGATGGGCGTATCGAAGATATTGAATCTGAGTCAGCGGCAACAGGAACGCCAGGCTCGCCATCAGCGCCAGCGGCCGCACATTGCGCCGCGTCATGGCGAGCAGCAGCCCACCGAGCAGTGCAAGCAAGGTGAATCCACCGGCGCCATCCCATCCCTCGACGAACCGGGATGTGTGGAAAGTCAGATCCCACGGAATGCTCCAGTGAAAACCCGTATCCCAAGTTGTGTCGTGAAAATTCGAGAGTGCGTAATACGGTGAATGAAAGAATCCGTTGAATATCGGCAGCACCGGATTCCCGGTCAGCAGATATGCATAGAAATAGCTGGATCCGCCGACGAAAATCACAAGTACGACGGCCGACGGCAGGGTTCGCCAAGGCAGCTTCGTGCGCCATTGCCAGAGCAGCCACAAGCCTAGTGCCCCGGCCACCATCAGATTGCTCACCTTCAACCCGAGCAACAAGCCCACCAGCAACGCCACCAGCAGCAGCTCTCTGCGACTGGGAGTCACGGTCCGCTGGATCAGAAGAGCCATGCCAACCGCTGCTGCCGTGGTGGCTCCTTCCGTCTGCATCCCCGTGAGTGTGCCGGCCGTCATGGGCATGCTGGCGCAGATGGCGACCGCCAACCAACGCATGCGCGGACTGAGCTGCAGTGCCTCGCAGAGCTTCCACATCATTGCCACGATGAGAATCAACCACAGTACGTCGACCGGACCTCGCGATTCACCCCCCGCGACCACCTGGGCCATGCCTTGCAGCACGTCGCCAGCCCAGGCCGAAACCGCCCATACCCGCGACCCGGCATCCATCCGGTAATAACCCAGCGTCTCGAGCTGATACGGCAAGCCGAGGTGGTAGGCCAGATCGTCGTAGTGAATCGTCGGCACCCAGGCGCAGGTCGAGATCATACCCAATACCAAGACCGCGAGCAGGGCCGCCCAAGGCGAGCTGGCCACAGCGTCCGTCCAGGAACGCGACAGCGGCGCAACCATGTCCAATACCGCCCGCCAGCGCAAGATGATGATGGCCAGCAGAGCCAGGGTGTATACCGCACGACTGTGAATCGGGAATGGCAACAACCAGCCAGCGATGCCGCAGAGCAATGCCAATCCAGCCAGAACCGACAGCGGCACGCGTGCATCCCAGCCTTTCGGCACCAGCACACTTCCGATTGCCAGCGCGGCCACGGCGATCAGCAGCACCGACGCAAACGGCGAGATCCCGGCAAAATAAACCAGTGCCCCCAGCCAGACTGCCGCCGCAGAGGTCGCCGCCTGACAATGAAACAGGCGACCGAGCCCGTACGCCAGAATTAGCGATACGAGCGAGAGTCCCGCCAGCAACGCCACCGGGCTCCAGGGGATCTGCCTCCACATGGCGTTGCCGATGAAACCCATGGCGACCAGCAGGAAGCCCGCAGCGAACAGAACCCATGGGGCCATGCGAACACGTGTCAACACTCATGCACTCCCAGGTAGATCAAATGGCCAGGACATCGGGCCAGCATCGGTGGCCCTGGCTCGGGCGTTCGCAGCCCGGCCAGTCATCTGGCATGCGTTGCCGAATTCACGCATCGCGATACTTGTGCGGAGTCCATGCCCCCCATTTCGCCTCGTAAATGGCCTTGTTCTGCTCGAACAGCGCCTGTCGCGTTTCCTGCTTGAGCTTGTTGAACGACGCCGACAGATTGTGGTGCACGAACACATCGTCAGCACACGCAATCGTCCAGCCAGCCTGCTCCACCCGTCGACAATAGTCGTCGTCCTCGAAGAAACCGATGCCGAAGGCCTCGTCCAGGCCGCCCACTTTCTCATACACCTCACGGCGCAACATCACGCAGAAGAAGGCGGCCGTACGGAGCTGGGTCAGCTGTCCCGCATGCCGGCTGGTGTAGTCACCGGCAGCCTGCAGCATGTCGTCCATGTTGTCGTAGCGGATCTCGATGCGCGCCTCGTTGCCGATGTTGTTGGTTACCGGGCCGAGCATGCCGAGCTTTTCGGAGTGGCGCAGATGCCCGACCAGGGTGGCGATCCAGCCCGGCGTGACATAAGTGTCGTTGTTGAGCATCACGAGGTAGTCGCCGCTCGCCAGCGCCAAGCCCTGATTGTTCGCCGCGGCAAAACCCCGGTTGTCTGCATTCAGCACGATATGGCGATCACGGCCCTCCTGCGCCCACAATCGGAGATAGTCTGGAGTGTCGTCGGCCGAAGCATTGTCGATCACGATCACTTCAAGATTGGCATAGTCGCTGTATTGCTCGAGGCTGTGCAGGCATGCCTTGGTGAGATCCAGGTTGTTGTAGGTCACCACCACCACGCTGACACGCGGTTCGGACAACTCCTCGATGCCCCGCACCAAGTCCTGCACCCGGTGCGCCCAGGTCTGTTCGGCGGCAAACTGGCGACGGCGTGCAACCTGATCGGCATCGGGTGGGGCCTGCAGCGCCTCATCCACGGCGGCAAGGAATGTCGCATGGTCGATGCCGGTGCGCACGAGATCGCCGAACTGACGGATCTCCGGCAACGCAATCGACACCACCTCCTTGCCTGCACTCAGGTATTCGTAGACCTTGACCGGATTGGTCGCCAAGGTCAGCGGAATGACCTGGAACGGCAGCAGGCAGACATCAAAACCTTCGAGGTAGTAAGGCAGGTCGGCATACGGTACCTCGCCGGCAAATTCCACATTGTCCAGCGCGTGCAGACGCTGCCGTGCTGCACAGGTATCGGCACCGACCAGCAACACCAGGCAATCGCTGAAGCGATGGGCAACCTTCTCCAGCAGATCCAGATCGAACCATTCGGCAATCGCACCGTAGTAGCCGATCACCTTGCGGCCGTGCGTGTCCTTGAACACGCGTGCAGGGGGTGTCGCGAAATGCTCATACTGGCAGGCGTTGCGTATCATCATCCGGTGCGTGTTGTATTTGCCTGCTTCTGCATGCAACCAGTCGGAAGTCACCACCAGCAGGTCGGCATCGCGCATCAGTTCGTGCTCGCGCGCCAGCACCTCTTCCGAATTGTCGGCGAAGCCGCCGTGGTGATCCATGCAGTCGTAGACAATCCGCTGGCTCGGCAATATCTGCGCCGTTTCCAGCCAATAGGGATGCTGGATCAACGAAGCACAGGCGCGACTGCGCGTCCATGCCAGCAGCATGCCGATTCCCCCGCGCAACTGCGCCTGCGCTGCAGCATCGGGAGAGGCGTGATAGATCGCCGGACTGTCCTGCACATGCAGGTGGATCTGGAATAACCGCCCCGTGTTGTCCAGCGGCTCGACGCTGAAGCCGGGCTCTGGGTGATCGATGAAATGGTTCGACATGTAAAACACGCGGTGACCCGCTGCGCCCAGTTCACGCGCAAGGTGCTGCGGGCGCTGGATGCGGAAGTGCCAATCGATCACGGCCCATACGAAGAAGTCGCGCAGCATGCCGGAAGGTGGTGCCAGCCGGATATTCGCCAAGGGGGGAGCCACCATTCCAACCTGTGCTGCTCCCGATGCTGCGGGAACCGGTGGCCTGCGCAGCAGCCGGCGCCGGTCTTCCACGCTGAGTCCACGATGCTGGATCGTGCGTGTCACGAATCGCAGCAACCGGGTCCAGCGCCACGAACGGCTGGACTTGATCAGTTCCAGCTCGTTCCGGGCCAACTCCAGTACATGGATGCGTGCATCACGCTTGACGATTTCACCGCGCGCCGCGATCAGCTGCGCCTGCAGGCTTTCGGCATGCTGCGTGGTCACCCGCATGGCATCATGAGTCAATGACACCTGCTGTTGCATCCGCCTGATTTCGTCACCCGCCTGCTGCTGCAAGCGCGCCAGTTCAGCCTTGCTGGAGACATCCGCTGCTGCGGCAAGCTCTCTGGTCCGCGCCAGTTCGGCCTTGGCCATACCACGTTCGTACGTCCACGTGGATGCCATCACATGGGTAACCAGATCCGCCGATGACCCGATGCGGATGTCATAGATTTCGTTCCATGGAATCGGCTGGTAGCCGATGACTTCCAGCGATTGGCGATCCAGCAGCGCGACAACGGCCGAGTCAAACCGTCCAACCTCGCCGGCTGCGAGATTTCTGCTCCGGCTGATGCCGACGTAGACGGTGTCTTTGCCGACGGCAAGCCCTCGCGTATATCCCGGCAGCGCGATTCGCTGTTCGAGCCGGAAGTCCCTGTCGTAAATGTGCAGCATGCAGTCCTCGGAACTGCACAGCCACAGCTGCTCACCCACCACAACCAGCGAGTGCGGCTGCGACAGTCCCTCGATCAACATAGCGCCAGTCCGTACATCGACTACCTTGCCAGCCTGCCGGGTCTCGCCTTTGTAACCTCGATGAATGGTGAATGCCCCGAACATCGATGCGACAAGACGCCCGTTATGCATGGCAATGCAATTGACGTGAACACAATCCGGCTCTTCACCAAAGCTCCAGCTTTCCTGCACGCGGAAGGCATCATCGAGGCGCGCGACCTGATTGGTCTCGGTGAACACCGCATAGATGCCCGTCGCATCGACCAGCACATCATGCAGATCCAGCGGGTTCGTCGCGACCGGGATCGTCTCGAGCTGCCCTTGCCGGACTTCGTGCAGCAGGGGGCTGCCCGCCGTCTGCACGCACCACAGCAGACCATCGGCGGTCGGCGACAGTCCCGTAATGTCCTCATGCAACAGGGGCATCAGCAGATCGCGATGCGCATACAACAATCCACCGTCATTGGGTGCCGAGACGAACAGCGGATCCTGGATATTCAGTGTGGTACGCAAAGTGAAGTCCCTTCGGGCAGAATCGTGTCCGTGGCGCAGTGACGAATGGATGGTGCGGTTAACCGACACTCCCCACACTGGCCACGGTTTCAACGTCGAACTTTGCCTGCAGATTGGCAATACCCTGGGCTGCCCCGGTATCACCCAATATGGCGAGCACCATGACGTCCGCGCGCCGGTCGATGGCGACAGTGTCCTGTCCGAGCTCGTCGAACTGCGAGATGCCGAACATCAGCAGATACTGTTTGGGAATGAGGTGCGCATTGAATTTCCAGCGCACCACCACAACGCTGCCTTCCTCGTAATGGAATGCTTCGCCGCTTTCCATGAACGTGTTGGTGCTGTACACCAGCTCGCCTTCCGGCGTACGGATCTGCATGCCGAAGATCACCCGGCCCAACGGCAGCTTGAACACGTACTTGACCAGAATTTCCGCCGGCTGGCCCGGAAACAACATCGGCACACCCGACTGCCCCACGACATGCAGGTCTGCCACCAGCGCCTTGCCATTGCCCACACGGATTTCGTCACGGTTGTAGCCGCTGCGCTGGGACAACACGTCCGCACCGCCCGAGGCGAGCAGCGTGGCAACCGCCTCGTCTGCCGTTTCGCCCAGCACCTTGATGGCAGCTGCCTGGCCTACGGGTTCCGCCACGTGCGACCCGAAAATCAGCTGCAGATAGTCGGAGATGGCGCCGCGCACCGGCCCGTCGTATATCTTGTTGCCGGCATTGATCACCACGCCACGGCTGCACATGCGTTCCACCGCATCGGTGGAATGAGTGACCAGCAGCAGCGTGCTGCCAGCCTCCTGCAACTCTTGAATGCGCCGATGGCATTTGCGCTGGAAATACGCGTCGCCCACTGCGAGCGCCTCATCCACCACCAGCACATCGGGTTCGACCGCCACCGCCACGGCAAACGCCAGCCGCACGAACATGCCGCTGGAGTAGGTCTTGACCGGCTGATTCACGAAGTCGCCGATCTCTGCGAAGGCGAGGATCGAATCGAGCTTGGCATCGACCTGGGTGCGGCCCATGCCGAGCAGGCCGGCTTTCAGGTAGACGTTTTCCAGTCCGGTGAATTCCGGATTGAAGCCCGCACCAAGCTCGAGCAGGCCGGCCACCCGTGCGTTGACCTCGATCTCGCCGGTGGTCGGTTCGATCAGTCCGCAGATCATCTGCAGCAAGGTGGACTTGCCCGAGCCGTTCTTGCCGATGATGCCGATCGTCTCGCCCGGCCACACTTCCAGATCGAAATCACGCAGCGCCCAGAATTCCTTGGCGTAGGTTCTCCGACCCAGCATCTGCAGCAGGCGGTGATGCGGCTTGGCATAGCCCAGATAGCGCTTGCCGATGCCCTTGGCCCGGATCAGTGGACCTGTACGGCCTGCCCGGATGATTTCAGAGGACATCGATGAATCCTGCACGGGTACGCTGGAACCAGGCATAGGTCAGCCAGCAGGCCAGCAACGCACCTGCCGTATAGAGTGCAAGTCCCGACCAGTCCGGCAGGTGCCCCCACAGCAGCACCTCGCGCGCCTGCACGATCAGGAACGTCAGCGGATTGAAGTGCATGACCGCCTGCATCTTCGGCGACAGATGATCCATGGGGAAAAACACCGGCGCCGTATAAAGCAGGGCAATAACGATCAGGCTGGTCATCTGCCCCACGTCACGCACGTAGACGCCAAGCGACGCGAGCAGCCATCCCGCCGCGGTGGCAATCAGTATCAGCGGCAGGAACACCACCGGAAACAGCAGGAAGGTCACCGCGATATGCCCGTTGAATATCAGCGAGAACGCAGCAAGGATTACGAGGCTTGCCAACGCGTGATACATCGACGTGAGACTGGAAACCCACGGCAGGATTTCAAGCGGGAAGATCACCTTGGTGACGTAGTTTGCGTTGTCCGTCACCAGCTGACTGCCACGCGTGATGCATTCGCCGAACATCGCATGCACGATCAGGCCGGCAAACAGCGCCGTGGCGTACTGGCCCTTGCCGGTATCCGTCGTACCCCAGCGGGCGTGGAAGATCTCCGTGAAGAACAGGGTATAGATTCCGAGCATGAACAGCGGGCTGATGTACGACCAGGCCAGCCCGAACAGCGAGCCTTTGTAACGCCCGATGACGTCCTTCCGCGTCAGCTGCAGGATCAGCTCGCGATGCTTCCAAGTACTGCGCACGAGCGCGGCCGGAGAGATGGCATGCCTCGACATCAAACGTACCTGTAACCCGATACCAGCAGTAGCCACCGCATCACGCCAGCGCCCGGCTCAGCTCGTCTTGCAGATCCTGCACGTCTTCCACTCCGACCGACAGCCGGATCAGCCCGTCGCTGATGCCCAGCCGCTTGCGGTTGGCCGCCGGCACCGAGGCATGGGTCATGATCGCCGGGTGCTCGATCAGGCTTTCGACGCCACCCAGCGATTCGGCCAGCGCAAACAACTCGCAACGCTCCAGCATGCGGCGTGCCTTCTTCAGGCCACCCTTCACCTCGATCGTGATGATGCCGCCGAAGCCGTGCATCTGACGCTTGGCCAGCGCGTGCTGCGGATGGCTCTTCAGGCCCGGGTAGATCACCCGCTCGACCGCCGGATGCTTTTCCAGCCATTTCGCCAGGACCAGTGCGCTTTCGCAATGCGCCTTCATGCGCAGATGCAACGTCTTCAGGCCGCGCATGGCGAGGAACGCATCGAACGGGCCGGCCACCGCGCCCACCGAGTTCTGCAGGAAGCCCATCTGCTCGGCCATGGCCTTGCTGCCGGCAACCACGATGCCACCCACCATGTCCGAGTGGCCATTGAGATACTTGGTGGCCGAATGCAGTACCAGGTCCGCGCCATATTCCAGCGGTCGCTGCAGCATCGGCGAGCAGAACGTGTTGTCCACCACCAGGATCAGGCCATGCTTCTTCGCAAAGGCGGCGATCTTGGCCAGATCGACCAGTTTCAGCATCGGATTGGTCGGCGTCTCGGCCCAGATCATCCGTGTATTGGGCTTCAAGGCCGCCTTCAATGCGCTGCTGTCATTGAGGTCGATGAAGCTGAAGTCCAGCCCGGCCGAACGTCGGCGCACGCGCTCGAACAGTCGGTAGCTGCCACCGTAAAGGTCGTCCATCGCGATCACATGGCTGCCCGAATCGAGCATGTCCAGCACCGTCGCCGCCGCGGCCAGGCCAGAAGCGAACGCAAAACCGGCTACGCCACCTTCCAGATCGGCCACGCAGCGCTCATAAGCCATGCGGGTCGGATTCTGCGTGCGCGAGTACTCGTAGCCCTTGTGCTTGCCCGGACTCTCCTGCACATAGGTCGAAGTCGCGTAGATCGGCGTCATGATCGCGCCGGTGCTGGGATCCGGATGCTGCCCGGCATGGATGGCGCGGGTGCCGAGGCCGAATACTTCAGGCTTGCTGCGGTTTTTCATGGGGTAAGGGCATCCCGATCCGGAGTGGTTGAAGCAAAGTGCGTATCTTACCCGGCGCACTCGCTTCACCTGAACCGACGCCCCGGCATCCGTTCATCTAGCGAACGACATCACGCCTGGCCATACCCGCCCGTATTGCGCATCGTGTCCGGAAACGCGATCTTTAGCAGCATGCCCGCAGCCCGCGGCATTCCGGCAGACCGGCTCGGACCCCAGCGAGATTTCAAGTAAATGAGCGATTCCCTGAATGACTCCGCGCCCTCAAGCAGGCTTGAAGGCGTGGTGGACGGCCTGAACGGCCATGTGTTGCGGGGATGGGCCTGCAGTCATGACGAAACGCAGCCGCACTTGCGCATCGAGGTGCATGCCGGTGGCGTCATGCTCGGCCACGGCATGGCAACGATGTTCCGTGCCGATCTGGCCAGGGCCGGCAAGGGCGACGGACATTGTGCCTTTGCCATCGGACTCGACCCGCTCCCACCTCCCGGAGCCGCACTTGTCGTCACCGCTGTTGGCATCGATGGCAACCGGTACACGGTCGGCAGTCCCCATGTCATGTCCGCCCTCGACCCAACCATTCCCGACGCAAGCGGCACCGATGTGCTGCCACTGCCGATAGGCAGTGCACGCCTGCAGGGCTCGCTCGATCAATGCGGCCCGGAACGCATGCACGGCTGGGTGCGCCGGCTGGACGACCAACAGGTTTCGCCGACCCTGTCGTTGCACGAGGGCGAGCGCGAATGGCTGCGCTTCGACGCCAACCAGTGGCGCGCCGATCTCTCCGAGTTGCATCAAGGCGATGGCTGCTGCGGCTTCGATGTCGCGCTGCCCGATGGACTTCGCGACGACGAATCGCACGAGCTGGAACTGCGCATCACCGACGACCATGGAACCATGCTGCGCATCCCGTTCCATGTCCTCCTGCCCTCCGCAGCGGCGAACCGCACGCCCGGAACGGCAGCGGCGCCGGCGCCGCTGCAGCGCGGTACCGACAGCAGCATCACGCTGACGGTGGTCGTGAATTTCTACAACATGCAGCGCGAGGCGGCACGCACACTGGCTTCGCTCGGCAGCAGCTACCAGCAGGGCCATGGTGACCTCGACTACGAAGTACTGTGCATCGACAACGGCTCCAATCCGCCGCTCGACGCGGAGTGGATCGCCAGTTTCGGCCCGCAGTTCCGCCTGATCCGCCCCAGCCGCCAGCTGGCCTCGCCTTGCGCAGCGCTCAACGAGGCCGCGCTGATGGCCCGCGGCAGGTATCTGGCAGTGATGATCGATGGTGCGCACGTGCTTTCGCCCGGTGTGTTCCGCGAGGCGACGCTGGCCTGGCAGGAACATCCCGACTCGGTGGTCACCCTGCGCCAGTGGTTTGTCGGCGGCGACCAGCGCTGGCTGACCCTGGTCGGCTACACGCGCGAACAAGAGGATCTGTTGTTCGAGCGTATCCGCTGGCCAGTCAACGGCTACGACCTGTTCCGCATCGGCTCCCCGATGAGCGACAACTCCGAACCGTGGTTCGACGGCATCACCGAGACCAACTGCCTGATGTTGCCGACGGCGCTCTACGATCGCATCGGTGGTTTCGACGAAGGCTTCGACCAGGCCGGCGGCGGGTTTGCCAATCTGGATCTGTGGCGCCGCGCCAGTGCCACCGCAACCGGCCCGCTGGTGGCGCTGGTGGGCGAGGCCAGCTTCCACCAGTTCCATGGCGGCACCACCACCAACGTCGACGACATCGAGAAGGATGTGCGCGTGCGCTCGTACGCAAATGCCTACCGCAGCTTGCGCGGCGAGAGTTTCGCGCGAGTGGAGCGCAACCATCTGAGCTTCCGCGGCCGGATGCCCTCGGAGTTCGCCACCGGCACGCGCCAGCGCACGCTGATGCCGATGCACCTGAGCATCACGGGACAGGTACGGCCCGGCCGCTTGTCCGCGCAGTTCGACGATGGCGCGCAGTCCTACCTGATGTCGGTCTACGCCGAATGTGGCCTGCACCGCGATGTACGCTGGCTGGGCCTGCCCACCGGCGTGGCGCCGGCCGATCTGGTCAGCCTCCAGGAAATCATCCACCAGATCCGGCCCGACGCGATCATCGCTGCGGGAACCGAGCGCGGGCTGGTCGGCTTCATCGACAGCACGCTGCAGGCCGTCGGCGTCGACGGTGCACGCGTCCTGCATCTGGCACGCGCTGAAGCCGCTGCGCCACACTCGGCCCGGGTCACGCCGCTGCATGCTGTGCCGGATGATCCGGCGGCCGTCGCGGCTGCGCGCGACTGGACCACCATCGCCGACATGGTGCTGGTGCTGCTCGACGTCGGCTGCATGGAGGATGTCTCGCTGGCGACGCTGCAGGCCTGGGGCAAGCTCGTTTCGCACCGCTCCTACCTGGTCTGCCTCGGCAGCGTGTACGGACAACCTTGGCTGGGCTATTCGAGCCGCCAGCATTTCAAGGCTATCCGCGAGTTCACCGCCGGCGACTCGCCTTTCGTCGTCGACCGCAGCCTGACCCGCCAGCTGATCAGCACCAGCCCCTACGGTTACCTGCGCAAAGTGGGCGGAGGCACCACCGCAGCCAGCTACGACGACACACTAGACAACTTCGCTCCGGATCAGCCGGCGCTTCTGGAGAATCCGCAATGAACCGCTTCTGGCCCCGCTACATCAGCCCATTGTTCGAACTCGTGCAGCCGCAGCGGATCATGGAGATCGGCGCCGAATTCGGCTGGAACACCCGCCACATCCTGGCTTATTGCCGCGCCCACGGTGCCCATGCCGACATCATCGACCCGGCGCCGCTGCCCAGCCTGATGCACGAACTGGCGCAATTCGGCCCCGCCGAATACCGCTTCCTGCCGCTGAAGAGCCTGGCCGCGATTCCGCAACTGGAAGCACCCGACCTGGTGCTGCTCGACGGCGACCACAACTGGGCCACCGTGTTCCACGAACTCAACCTGCTGCAGGCACGCGCGGAGAAGGCCGGCCAGGCACCGCCGATCGTGCTGTCGCATGACGTGGCGTGGCCCTATGCTCGCCGCGACATGTACTACAACCCGGACGACCTGGACGGTTGGCAGAAGCACTCGTACAGCTACAAGGGGATGCTGCAAGGCCAGTCCGAACTGGACGAGAAGGGCGTGAACGGCTGGCTGGCCAACGCGATGCACGAAGGTGGCCCACGCAACGGTGTGCTCACCGCGATCGAGGACTACATCGCCAGTGCCGGCATCGAGTTCACCTTCCGCAAGCTGCCCTTCTTCAACGGGCTGGGCATCCTGGTGCCCACGGCCCGAATGACGCCTGCGCTGCAGGCGCTGATCGACAGCTTCTTCGGCGCCGACAGCCTGCTTGCGGCCTGCGAGGCGCTGGAAGCGGACGGCATGGAACTGCGCGGCATGCTGAGCCAGACCGAGATCGGCCTGACCCGGCGCACCGAGGCACTGCAGCGCGCCCGCGAGATCATCGAAGCGCAGCGACAGCGCATCGCCGAGCTCGAGCATGTGCAGCGCACGCCGGCGAACGGCGGCTGACTGGCATGCGCCACGTGCATCGCATGGCGCCGACCGGCGACGCCTACAGCTTCAGCGGCACCTGCCCTTCCGGATAGGCGGACGGCGCGAAGAACCACGACTCGATCGCGTAGCGATCCTTCGCTATCGCGGCGGGAACGCCGGTGCGGTGCAGGAAGAAATGGTCGAACAACAGGGCATCGCCGGGTGCGAAAACGGGACTGGCCGTAGCCATCCCCGCCGCCGTCTCCGCGACCATGCCCTGACCCACCGACCAGTCGAAATAGGCGCCGTGCGTACCGGTGGGCAGTACCTGCGACAGCCGGCGCGGCAGGAACTCCAGCCCGGACGCATCTTCCCCGCAATGGGAAAGCGCCAGCCAGACATTCACGCTGCGGATGTCGGCGCCCATGAAGGCGCCGTCCTGGTGCCAGTCGGCATGGCGGATCGTCCCTGGCACGCAACGCAGGGTCGACTTGCCGACCGACAGCATCGGCTGTTCGCCGAAATATTCGGCAACCATCCGGGCTATCCCGCTGGTACCGAACAGTTCGGTCAACTCGTAGAGCATGCGCGGCGAGTCGGCCAGCCAGACACCACCACCGTCTTCCACCCAGGGACGTGCCTGCGCCAGTTCGCAGTCGTCCCGCAACGGCAGACGTGAATACCAGGTGCCTTCGAAAGCACCCTTGCCACCTGCATGCCAGGCTGTGCAGGCATCCAGCGCCTGCCTGACGCCACCGGCCAGCCGCTCAGCTTCGGGAGCTTGCAGCAGCCCCCTGACCAGCAGCGCCCCGTGGTGCCGGATGCCGGCGGCAAGCGTGCGCGCGTCCAATCTTTCAGCGGGGATCTCCGGGACCCCAGTGACACCAGCGAACGGATCCGCGGGCGGTGTCGACCAGGGATCGGTGATCACAGCGGCAGGTGGTTGCTCCAGATAGGCCTGATAGCGGCACAGCGCCAGCAACCGCTCGATGCACTCGTCGGCCTGGTGTCGTCGGCATTGCGTCAATTCCGCGATCGCCTCATCGAAGTGACGCTGTTGCATCAGTTCCTGCGCGCGACGCAGACTTTCATTCGCCAGTTCAGGGCTACCCATCATGTCCTTCCACGTGAGGTTGTGCCTGCGCTACTTCGACCGCCGACGGATCCAGTCGCGCCTCGTCGCACAACGTGTCCATCACGGCCTGACCCAGTCGCAGGAAATCGTCGCTGCCGGCCACGGCAGCCGGCGACACGGCACTGCCGTCCAGCACGTGCCGGAAAAACAGCGACATCACCTGGTGCACGCCGGACTCCAGGATCGAGCGGCGGTCCTCGGCCAGATACTCGCGACCGGCAGCGTTGATGATCTCGTAGGCCGGAAAGTAGTAGACACCCGGCAGCCGCATCAGCTGTTCGGCAACGACCCGCAACACGGCCTTGGCATGAGTGGACGCCAACAGGACGTGCTGCGGCTTGGCAGTCGCCGCCAAGGCCACCGGCGAAACAGTCAGGATCATCCGCATGGATGGATTGACCGCACGTACCTCTTCGATGAAGGCACGCAGATCGGCAACCACCTCGTCCACCGCGAGATCGAGCAGCACATGCCGGGCGGCATCGAAGTGCCCCGCTGCCACGCCCGGACACAGCGGATACACGGCACCGTCCTCGCGCGATGCCCAGCATTCGGTCAGTCCCAGCGTGAACACGAACACGTCCATCTCGCTGAAGGCACGGCGTACCGCGGCGAAATGCTGGCGACGATCCTCGTGGTATTCGCGCAGGGAAGCGAAGCCGCCGGGCTGGATGGTGGGCCGGAACGGATCGAACCAGTCCGCACCGTCCCCCCATACGTCGTCCAGCGGCACGAAGACGCCGGTCGCACGCCGCCACAACTGCAGCAGCTGGCGCGAGGTGTAGATATTGCCGTAACGCGCCGCGTAGACGCCGTAGCCGAAGGTCTCGGCGAGATCGGCACCGAGCAGTGGATGCGCCGGCTCGGTTTCGAAGCAGGCCAGACCGTGTTCGCGCAGATGACGCGCGACGTGCTGGGCGAAACAGCTGCCCGCAGTCACCACTCGCGTATGCGGCGCAATCCGGAACGGCGGCGGCGTCACCGGGTCGATCTCGGCGCTGGCACGGCCGGCCATGGCCCGGCTCCAGCGCTGCCGCTCGTCGATGCCGTTGTAGGGATGGTTCATGCCAGACGCCTCATCTGCTCCAGCACCAGCTCGCCATAGGCTGCATTTGCATGGGCACCATCGCCATAGTACGGCTCGCGCATGAACCCGGCTTCGTCGATGCTTGCGGGCGGGCTGGTCACAAAGGCGACGGCGGCGCCATCGCACCATTCGCCGACAATCTGAGAATGCAGGCGCCAAAGCTTGTAGCGGAAAGGTGCCGGCGAGATCTCCTGGCACATGCCGGGATACATGCCCCAGGGTACGTCCGCGTGCATGCGCACGGCATCCGCATACGGCGGTGGCGACTCGATATGGAACATCGGGCCGCTGCAGAGCCGGCGTATCTGCAGCATCAACGCCAGATATTCGGCCATCATCGATTCCAGCACGCGACGCACCACCAGCGCCGGCAGCAGTTCGGCGGCAGGATCCAGCGGCAACTCCGGTTGGGTCGGCAGCACGAAATCGAAACGTCGCGGGTGCACCAGCATGCCGAGCACGCCGTGCGCCGCACCGCCGACCATCGAGAACACCGGCCCGCGATGCTCGCGCAGTTGCTGCTCCAGTGACGGCGTCAGCCGCGGCACATCGCCATCGCGCAGTATCGCGCCAGGCATCTCCCAGAAATTCAACGCGGTTAGCGGAATGCCCGCCGTCTCGGCGGCACGGGCCACGCATGCCACGTGGCTGTGGCCGATGCACAGCAGCGGATCCGGTTTGCCGACCCGGCGATCCAGCCAGCCCAGCTTCATGCGTGTGAAGTCCGGACTTCGTGCACAGTCGCACTGCCTGCCGTCACGGCCGGTGCCTCGATCGGGAATTGTGGCCATTCGCGCGGTGGGAAAGCGAGCGCGAACGGTTCGCCGGCGAGCGTGAGATTGGGGTTGTAGGCCGGGTCGTGATCCAGCAGGCTGCCCCAGCGCTTCTTCATGAATTCCACCTCACGCGAGAAGCGCGCCCGCTTCTCCGGGGTGTCCTCGTGTCCGCGCGACGCAGACTCGTGGTGATAAAGCTCGGCAAACGGCGTCCACACATTGGTATAGCCGAGTTGCCGCAGCCGCAGGCAGAAATCGATGTCGTTGAAAGCCACCTGCAGCGAAGCGTCCAGGCCACCGGCCTGCTGGTAGGTGGTCCGGCGCACCATCAGGCAGGCCGCCGTGACCGCGCTCATCGTCTGCGTCAGTCTAGCCCGCGCCATCTGGCCGGAGTAACCCCGCGGCATGCCGCTGTAGGGATGTGCCGCCACGCCGTGCACGCCGGTGACCACGCCGGCGTGCTGGATGGTGTTATCGGGGTAGTACAGCATGGCGCCGACGGCACCCACATGCGGGCGCATCGCATGGCTCGCCAGTTCCTCCAGCCAGTCCGGCGTGATCACCTCGATATCGTTGTTGAGCAGGCAGATCAGTTCGCCGCGACAGACCCCAACGGCATCGTTGTTGATGCTCGAATAATTGAACGGCTGGTCATGCCGCTGCACGCGCATCCTGGGATGGGCCGCCAGCTCGGCCAGATAGGCCATCGATTCCGGTTCGACCGACTGGTTGTCCACCACGACAATCTCGTAGTGCGGGTATGTTGTCCGCTCCAAAATCGAATCCACACATTGCCGCAGCAGATCGATACGGTCGCGCGTGGGGATGATGATGCTGACCTGCGGCAAGCGATCAGGCAGCGGGTGACGTATCCGGAACACGCCCCACAGTCCCTCGATCTCCATCACTTCGGCGGTCTCGCCCTGCCGTACAAAATGCTCGTGCAGCGCGCGCCGGCCTGCATCATGGGCATAACCTTTCTGGTCCACGCCCTGCGCGGTCGACCCGGCGATCGCGCGCCAGTGGTAGAGCACCACCGGGACATGGCCAATCTGATCCGCTGTCAGCCGCTCACTGCAGCGCAAGGCCAGATCCCAGTCCTGGCTACCCTCCAGACCTTCACGGAATCCGCCTGCCGCATTGACCAGCGCACGCGAATAGACGCCCAAATGGCTTACACAGTTCTGTCCATGCAGCAGATCGGGATTCCAGTTCGGCTTGAAATAGGGATCGTAGCGTCTGCCATCGACATCGATCTTGTCCTCGTCCGAATAGACGAACTGCCACTGTGGGTGGCGCTGCAGTGAGTCGGCGATCGTGGCCAGTGCGGCCGGATGCAATTCGTCATCGTGATCCAGCAACGCCACGAAATCGCCCCGCGCCATGGCCAGCGCACTGTTCGATGCGGCAGAGATATGGCCGTTGCGTTCCCGCCAGACGACCCGGACACGAGCGTCGCGACTCGCATATTCCTCCAGCACGAGCCGCACCTGCGGCTCGGTGGATGCGTCGTCAGCTATGCACAATTCCCAGTGCGAATAAGACTGCGCCAGTACGCTGTCCAGGCAATGCCGCAACCAGACTTCCGGCGTATTGAAAGTAGGCAGCAGTATCGATATCAGCCTGTCGCCATGGGTTGATATCGGCGCAACAGAATGATCGTAGAGATTCAGCCAGCGCTCGTAAGTGGGTGCCTTGGAGTTGCGCCGTACATACAGTCCATGCAGCCATGTCGCAAAAGCATGCCGCCCACCGGGTTCTCGCAGCTTTCGCCATGCATCCAGCTTGAATGCATGAGTATCGACACCAGTCGCAGCGGCCTCTCGCGTCACTGCCCGCCACATGCGCCAGCTGGCGCCAATGCGCCCCAGTCGCCTGATCGTTAGGTGCTGCGCATGAAACGTGCACGGCATGCTTGCCGGATCAAGGCGCAACCGCTGCACGTCATGCAAGAGGAGCACTACGCCGGCGTGGTGTCTCGTGCCTGGCCGAATGAAACCCAGATGCAGCGACCACGACTCATGCATGCCATGCCCGTAGTCGAAATACAGCACCGGCTCCAGTCGGTCGCCATCGGAATCCTGCAACTCGATGGAAAAGCGATACCAGCCGGCTTTCAGCGGAAACCCGGTACCCACGCATTCAAATTTCGGGTCGTTGCCGCTGGCGCACCATGTCCCTGGCTCGTCGACCACCGGCATGAGCTGATCCAGCGGCTGCAACGTCAGCGCACTGCCGCGCCAGTGCGAGCGCAGGTAGTTCCAGAGTGATCGATACACGGACTGCATGTTCCAGTGACCTTGCCCACTAGTCCCGCTTGATAAGCCGCTTCAGCAGCGACCAGAAATTGCGTCTCGTCAACGTGTCGACGCTTTGCTGCAGCTGTTGCAGGCTGCCGTGCAGCGAGGCTCGGATGCCATCCAGCTCCGTCGCCAGTTTCTGCTGCATGAGTTGCTGTTGCTGGAACTCACCCGCCAAATTCTGCTGCATGACTCGCTGTTGCTGAGACTCATCTGCCAAGTTCAGCTGCATGACTCGCTGTTGCTGAAACTCACGCGCCAGGTTCTGCACATCCACCCGTTCGCGCGAGAGCTGGCGCATGTCGGCCAGAGACGTCGCCTGCTGTTCAAGCATGTACCGCAGCAGCGGAGCACCAATGATGGTCTCGTAATCCACCCGTATGGTCACCTTCAGCGCGGTGTTGCATAGCCCTGCTCCAAGAGCGCTTCCAATCTCGAATTCGACATTGGGGTCGTCATCAAAGCTGGCCAGACGAAGCGATGACGTGCCGATGGCCGGCAGCAACTCACCGTTGACATGCCCGAGCCGATCGGACAGACGCGGCAACTCCTGCACTTGTGCATCGTCACCGAATCGCAGCGTAACCCGGCTCATTCCATAAATGCCTGGCAGATCGGCCGGATCAAGCCGCAGGTAGTCGGGACGAATGCCAGCCGGCAGCACGAACTGCAGATCCAGCACACCATCGACGGCATCGATACCCTGCGACAACATGCGGCTGTCGTCGAATACTTCGTCGTGGCTGCGATAGTAAAGGTGGCTGATCACCGGTTGCGGCTCGGTCATGCTGGCCGGCACCGGACGGTCATCGGCGTCCACCAGGGTGCCTGCCAGTGCCTCGAAAAAAGCGCGAATCGCCTCCGCGGAACCTAGCGCATGTTGCATGAAAGCGGCAAACGGCGCCGGCACCGCCGTACCCACCGCGACAACACCCAAGCCATGGCTATGCCGAAAATCGAAGCATGGGTATTGCACCGACAGTTCTTCCAGGAACTGCGCCACGCCAAACCCGCGTTCGCGCACGGCTGTGTCATGCAACAGCACCACCGCGCGGTCGCTGAGCTTCGGCAGCCAGGTCTCGAAATCGTGGCGCACCGCTTCGTAGGTATGCAGGCCATCGATGTGCAGCAAGTCGATACTGCCGTTCTCGAATTGCGCAACCGCCTCGTCGAACGGGCAGCGTAACAGGCGGGAGAAGCTTTCGTAGAGCGGATCGTGCCGTGCGCGCAACGCCCGGTACACCTGCTCGCCGTAATGCAGGGCATGCACATCGCCCTGCCAAGTATCCACTGCCGTGCAATGGCAGTCCAGCTGTAACGCCTGCACCGCCTGGCAAAACGCCAGGTATGAATTGCCCGAATGCGTACCCAGCTCGACCAGCCGGGCCGGCCGCAACAGATCCACCACGAGATAGGCGAACGGGATGTGGCCAACCCAGCCATACGGCGGCACGATCCGCGGCCGCATCAGGATCAGCGGGTGGTTCTCCAGCATGAAGTCAGCACTCATTCGTCATCCGCTCCAGCCGAATGTCCAGCATCGGTATGCCGATCAGCCCCGCCACCATGGAACCTCCGGTCGCGGTGAAACGCAACGCCTCATGCATCCAGTGCTGCACCACGTGCTGCTCTTGCGTGCCTTCGGCAGCACCCACCGCGATGAAATACTCGCCGGAAATCAGCCGCGGCATCACGAAGCTGAAGCTGGCGTGGAAATGCTGACCCGCAGCGACCGTGAAGTCACCTTCATGGCTGAAGCCGGTGTTGTCACCGAACAGCAGCTGCCCGAGGCGGTCCTTAACATAGAATCCGGTGATCACGTTGTCGGTGTCCGCGTCGGCAACCAGCTCGATGCGCAGCATCACACGTTCGCCGGCCACCACCGTCGCCACGGCTTGTCCGTGTTCGTTGCACAGGGCCGCATGGACGATCCGTACCTTGAACTCGCCGAAACCGGCCGCATCAGGGCGGAACGGGAAAACGCGCACGTCGGTACGCAGGATAGAGCGGTCGAACAACTCCTGCCGTTGATCCACCTGGCGCTCCTGCAGCGCGCGGGATGACTGCGACGCGCGAAGCTGCCGCGACTGGAAGCCGCCCTGCTGCTCGGCCAGCGAGGCCTCCATATAGGCCTCCATCACCATGCGGGCATCGCCGATGCGCTGCACGCGGCCATGCTCGAGCCATACCGCGCGGTCGCACAGGCTGGTTATCGCGCTGCCGTCATGGCTGACGAACAGCATGCTGCCGCGCTTGCGGAATTCGCGCAGATAACGCATGCACTTCTGCATGAAGAAGGCATCGCCGACCGCCAGCGCCTCGTCGATGATCAGGATGTCGGCATCGACGTGAACCACGACGGCAAATGCCAGGCGCATCACCATGCCAGTCGAGTAGTTGCGCACCGGTTGATCGACAAAGTCGCCGATGTCCGCATAGGCCAGAATCGTGTCGATGCGCGCGTCCACCTCGCTGCGGGTCAGCCCGAGGATGGACGCATTGAGATACACGTTCTGGCGGCCGGTGAATTCCGGATTGAACCCGCTGCCCAGCTCCAGCAGCGCAGCCACGCGACCACGTACGGCGACGCTGCCCTCGCTGGGCTTGAGCGTGCCGGCGATGAGCTGCAGCAGGGTCGACTTGCCGGCACCATTGCGGCCGACGATGCCCAAGGTTTCGCCTCGCCGCACTTCGAAACCGACCTCGCGCAGCGCCCAGAACTCCCGATAGAAACGCTGGTGCCCGCCGACCAGACTCTGCAGCATGCGATGCACCGGCTTGTCGTAGAGCTGGTAGCACTTGCCCAGCGCACGCACCTCGATCACCGCATCACCGGACGACTCCGGCACCGGCTGGACATCGTTAGAGGACATCGGCAAATCCATCCCGCGTACGCTGGAACCAGGCATAGCCAAACAGCAGTACGGCCACCGCGACCACACTGTAGATACCCAATGCGTGCCAGTCCGGCGACTGGCCAAACAGCACCAGCTGCCGTGTCTGTTCGATCATCAAAGTCAGCGGATTGAAGGCAATCCAGCTGCGATACGGTTCATGCAGGTTTGATGCGGGATAGAACACCGGGCTCAGAAACATCAGGATGGACGAAATCACGCCAGCGATCTGGGTGACATCACGGACAAACACACCTAACGAGGCCATCAGCCAACTCACTCCGCACAGCAGCAGCACATAAGGCGCATACAGCAAGGGCAGATAGAGCACCGTTGCGTGCAATGCATGCTGCGAGATCAGCACGAAGATCAGCAGCACCAGCAAACTAAGAAGTGCATTGAACAGTGTCGAGGCCACCATGACACAAGGCAGGATCGCCAACGGAAACACTACCCGCTTGACCAGATTGCTCTGCGAGACGATGACGCCCGGAGCACGCATGATGCATTCGGCCAGAAGGGAATGCACGATCATGCCGCAGAAGATCATCAGCGAAAAATCGGCGCCTGATTCCATGTTCGGCCAGCGCATGCCGAGGAATACGCGAAAAGCCAGGGTGTACACCGCCAGCATCAGCAATGGATTGAAGAACGACCACAACAGGCCCAGAAAGGAACCGCTGTAGCGACCGGCAACATCGCGCTTGGTGAGTTCCCAGAAAACATCCCGCCTGGCCCAGACACGCCCCAGCAGAGACATTCTCGCCACTTTCATCCTCATGCCGCGCCCTGCCTGGATACTGCTCGACGCTGAAGCGCCACTGACCATTTTCCACCTGCCACCCGCACCACTCCTCAATTCCATACTGCCAATCGTGGCAAACTACCAGTTGATCCGCCGCACGTGTGCATCGGTTCCACGGCCTGATTGCCAAGGCCATTCATGAACCATTCGCGCCCGAATGTTCGCCATTCGACACTAAAGAAGGACTGATGAACAGCCCGTCACGTCACATCACCTCACTGCTGGTCACCGGCGGAGCCGGCTTCATTGGCGCCAATTTCGTGCTGCAGGCCGTCGCGGATGGCCTGCGCATCATCAATCTGGACAAGCTCACCTACGCCGGCAACCCGGACACCCTCGCATCATTGCAGGGCAACGATCGCCACGTGTTCATACAGGGCGATATCGGCGACCGTACGCTGGTGGCACAGCTGCTGGCCGAATACCGACCGGATGCCGTCGTGAACTTCGCCGCCGAATCGCACGTGGACCGTTCGATCGATGGCCCCGCTGAATTCGTGCAGACCAATGTAGTCGGCACACTCGCACTGCTCGAGTGCGCCCGCGATTACTGGCGCAACCTTGAAGGCGCCGCGCACGAGGCGTTCCGCTTCCTGCATGTGTCGACCGACGAGGTGTACGGCTCGCTGGGTACCGAGGGCAAGTTCACCGAGCAGACCGCCTACGCACCGAATTCGCCGTATTCCGCCTCCAAGGCCGCTTCCGATCATCTGGTGCGCGCGTTCCAGCACACCTATGGCCTGCCAACGCTGACCACGAACTGCTCGAACAATTACGGTCCTTACCAGTTTCCGGAAAAGCTCATTCCGCTGGTGATCCAGAAGGCGCTGGCCGGTGAGTCGCTGCCTGTCTACGGCGACGGCCGCAACATCCGCGACTGGCTGTACGTCGGCGACCACTGCAGCGCGATCCGTCGTGTGCTGGAAGCCGGTCGCGTGGGTGAAACCTATAACGTCGGCGGCAATGCCGAGCGCGAAAACATCGCCGTGGTGAAAACCATCTGCGCCCTGCTTGACGCACGCAAGCCGCTGGCCGATGGCCGCCCGCGCGAATCACTGATCACCTACGTCAAGGACCGCCCCGGCCACGACCGCCGTTACGCGATCGATTCCAGCAAGCTGCAGGACGAGCTGGGCTGGCAGCCATCGCAGACCTTCGAGACCGGCATCGCGCAGACGGTGGACTGGTACCTCGCCAACCAGCCGTGGGTGCAGCGTGTGCTCGACGGCAGCTATCGTATGGAGCGCCTCGGCGCCTGATCGCCGAGACCATCAAGGATTCGCGCATGACCACGAAAGGCATCATCCTCGCCGGTGGCTCCGGCACCCGGCTGCATCCGATCACCCGTGCGGTCAGCAAGCAACTGCTGCCGGTGTACGACAAGCCGATGATCTACTACCCGCTGGCCACCCTGATGCTGGCCGGCATCCGCGAAGTGCTGGTGATCAACACGCCGCACGAACAGGACATGTTCCAGCGCCTGCTCGGCGACGGCTCGCAATGGGGCATCGACATCCGCTACGCCGTGCAGCCCTCGCCGGACGGACTGGCGCAGGCCTTCACCATCGGTCGCGACTTCGTCGACGGCCAGCCAAGCTGCCTGATGCTGGGCGACAACATCTTCTACGGCCACGGCCTGACCGAGCAGCTCAAACGTGCCGCCGCGCGCGAGCACGGCGCCACCGTGTTCGGCTACTGGGTGAGGGACCCGGAGCGCTACGGCGTGGCCGAGTTCGACGCCTCCGGCCGGGTGATCGGACTGGAGGAAAAGCCTGCACAACCGAAATCCAGCTACGCAGTCACCGGCCTGTACTTCTACGACGGCCGCGTCTGCGACTACGCAGCGGCACTGCAGCCGTCGCCCCGTGGCGAACTGGAGATCACCGATCTCAACCGCTGCTACCTCGATGATGGCTCACTGCAGCTGGAGCGGCTCGGTCGCGGCTTCGCCTGGCTGGACACCGGCACCCACGAGTCGCTGATGGAAGCGGGCAACTACATCCAAACCATCGAGAACCGCCAGGGCCTCAAGGTGTGCTGCCCGGAAGAGATCGCCTATCTCAACGGCTGGATCGATACCGAACAACTGCTGGCGCTGGCAGCACCGCTGGCCAAGACCGGCTACGGCCAGTATCTGCATCAGTTGACCAGACAGGGCCACGCGCGATGAAAGTGATCGAGACTGCATTGCCCGGTGCACTGATCCTCGAACCGCAGGTATTCGGTGATGCCCGCGGCTTCTTCTACGAAAGCTACAACAAGGGCAAGTGGCAGGATGCCGGCATCCTGGCCGACTTCATCCAGAGCAACGTCTCACGCTCGGCCAGAGGCGTGCTGCGCGGGCTGCATTACCAGTGGCCGAACCCGCAGGGCAAACTGGTCAGCGTTCTTGAAGGCGAGGTGTATGACGTGGCAGTGGATATACGCCGCGGCTCGCCTACGTTCGGACAATCGGTCGGCGTGATGCTGACCGCCGACAACCATCGCCACTTCTGGATACCGGAAGGTTTCGCGCATGGCTTCTGCGTGCTGTCGGAGTTCGCCACGTTCACCTATCAGTGCACCGCGCTATATGACGCCAAGGCAGACGCCAGCATCCGCTGGAACGATGCCGCGCTGGGCATCGACTGGCCGCTGAGCATGCCCCTGCTGTCCGACAAGGACGGCAAGGCTCCCCTCTTGGAGGACGTCGCGCCCGAGCGTTTGCCGGTTTTCCTGCCGTGAAGATCCTGCTGCTGGGTGCCAACGGCCAGCTTGGCCGCACGTTTCTCGATCATGGCGGTCTGGCCGCACGCGGCCATCTGGTCACGGCCAGCCGCGACGGCACGCTGGCGCAAGGCGGCCACGGTGAGATCGCCGACCTGTCGATACCCGAATCCCTGCCTGCCCTGCTCAATCGCGTGCAGCCTGCGGTGATCGTCAATGCCGCCGCCTATACGGCAGTCGATCGCGCCGAACAGGAAGAGGCACTGGCTACGCGTGTCAACGGCGAAGCGGTCGGTGTGATCGGCGACTGGGCCGCCGTGAACGGTGCGCTGGTGATCCATTACTCCACCGACTACGTGTTCGACGGCAGACAACAGCAGTCCTACGCGGTCGATGCACCGACCGGCCCGCTGGGCGCCTACGGCCGCAGCAAACTGGCCGGTGAACAGGCGCTGCGCGACAGCGGTGCCGATCATCTGACGTTTCGCACGGCTTGGGTGTATGCGGCACACGGGCAGAATTTTCTGCGCACCATGTTGCGGCTCGGTGCCGAGCGCGATGAGCTGCGCGTGGTTGCCGATCAGCATGGTGCGCCCACCGACACCGGCTTGATCGTCGACGCAAGCCTTGCAGCGCTTGATTGCTGGCAGCAGTCAGACCTTGCACAGCGCCGGAAGCTCAACGGTATCCACCACCTGGTGGCCAGTGGTGCCACTACCTGGCATGGCTTCGCCAGCGCGATCTTCGAACAGGCTGCCACCATCGGCGTACTCGCACGTCCGCCGCGACTCGTCCAGATTGGCAGTACCGATTACCCCACGCCCGCCGTGCGCCCGGCGTGGTCGTTGCTGGACAATAGCGGCTTCCAGCAGCACTTCGGTTTTCACCTGCCGGACTGGCCGCATGGCTTGCGCGAAGTCCTGCGTCAGCTCGCTCCATCCAGCCATTGAACTAAGGATACGGCGCCCATGTTGATTCCCCTCATCCTCAGCGGCGGCAGTGGCACCCGGTTGTGGCCGGTATCGCGCCGGAATCTCCCCAAGCAGTTCCTTGAACTGGCCGGCAAGGGCACGCTGTTCCAGCAGACCATTGCACGCACCCGGCAACTGCCTGGCGTGGCCGCACCGATCGTGGTCGCCAGCGAGGATCACCGTTTTCTCGCCGCCGACCAGCTGCTGGAAGCGGGCGTTGTAGGCGCCACCATCGTGCTGGAGCCGCTGGCACGCAATACCGCACCGGCGATTGCACTCGGCGCATTGCAAGCACTGCAGCGTGATGCCGATGCCATGCTGCTGGTGCTGCCGGCCGATCACCTGATCGGCGACACCACCGCATTTGTCGAGGGAGTGCGGCAGGCACTGCCGCTGGCCGAACAGGATTGGCTGGTGACGTTCGGCATTCGCCCGGATCGCCCGGAAACCGGTTTCGGTTATATCCGCCGTGCCGAAGCGATCCATGGCAACGGTTACCGGGTTGAACAATTCGTCGAGAAGCCCGACCTCGCCACCGCCGAGTCCTATCTGGCGAATGGCAGCTATGACTGGAACTCCGGCATGTTCCTGTTCAAGGCCGCGCGTTATCTGGAGGAACTGGCCGCGCACGCACCCGAGATGCTTGCCGCCGTGCACGCGGCGCATGCCAAGACATCCGCCGACCTCGATTTCGTGCGGATCGACCACGAGGCGTTTGCACAGGTCCCGGATAATTCGATCGACTACGCCGTGATGGAAAAGACCCGCCGCGCCGCTGTGATCCCGGTCAGCTGCGCGTGGAGCGACATCGGCTCGTGGTCGGCGCTGTGGCTGACCGGCGACAAGGATGCCAAGGGCAACCTGCGCGAAGGCGACACGATGGCGGTGAATACGCGCAATTCACTGCTGCGTTCGCACGACCGCCATCTGCTTGCCACGGTCGGTGTCGATGACCTCATCGTGGTAACCACCCCGGACGCCACCCTGGTAGCTCACCGCGATGCCGCGCAGGATGTGAAGAAAATCGTCGAGCAATTGAAGGCTGCCGGTCGCAGCGAGCACTCATTGCATCGCGTGGTGCATCGGCCGTGGGGCAGCTACGACTCGCTGGAGGCGGGCGAGCGCTTTCAGGTCAAGCGCATCCAGGTCAAGCCCGGCGCCAGCCTGAGCCTGCAGAAACACCATCACCGCGCCGAACACTGGATCGTGGTCTCCGGCACCGCCGAGGTGACCTGCGACGACAAGGTGTTCCTGCTCGGCGAGAACCAGAGCACCTATATCCCGCTCGGCAGCAAGCACCGCCTGCGCAATCCCGGCAAGGTCGCGCTGGAACTGATCGAGGTGCAATCCGGCAGCTATCTGGGCGAAGACGACATCGTGCGTTTCGACGACGTCTACGGGCGCACCTGAGTCTAATAAGTATCCCCCGGCAAAGCCGGGGGCCTTACGATTGCTGGCCCCTCAAGGGGGCCTATTCGCAATCGGCGAAGATCAAGAACCCAAAGCAACTCCGCGCAGAGCGTAACCCCCGGAGTTGTCAAACTTCGAGAGTCCCCGGCAGAGCCGGGGTGTTTCCCTCGGTAATAAAGCCCGTAAAGCGAGCCACTTTGGCATCCAGGTCGGACAAATCTGTCCAGCCTCGCGGCAGCCATGGAATCAGCCGGACGTTGCCTTCATCCCGCGTGCGTGCAGGACAAAAATATCCATATACGGCGTCACGCGCCGCGCGCCTGCCCAATCAAAACAAGCACCTGCAAGGACGATGCTGCTGGCATCGTCCTTGCCATCTGCTTCCCCATGAATGGCGCTGAGCGGCCAGCAGGTGATCCGGACGAGTCGGTGCCCGAGCTAGTGCGACGCCTCGCCGGTTATGTACGTGCCAATCCGCTTGCAGGAGATACCAAGGAGGGCATTGCGCAATGGTGGCTGGGTCTTACGCCCGCGTCGGTGAAGGCGGTGGAGCGCGCGTTGCTCGCGCTGCAGGCGGCTGGCGTACTCGAATCGATCAGCGCAGTCGATGGCCGCGTGCGCTATCGACGTGGCTCGACCGATGCCGAATCCGATGCGCAGCTGGATCGCTTTGTGGCACTGCACGCAACGAAGAACACCTGACCGCATGACCTGCTTGCCTATCCGCACCGCCTTGTCGCGCCAGCTCGCAGAGGCCGGCTTTCAGAGAGCCCGCTCTTGGAGGGCTCATCCGGCTCCGCGATTCGCCCCTTCCAATCCACCGTCAGCAAGGTAACCACTATGGCGACGTCCTATTCCTACCCCGGCGTATATGTGCAGGAACTGCAAAGTGCCTCGCATCCCATTTCCGGCGTGCCGACTTCGATCGCCGCCTTCGTGGGTTACACCAAGACCGGCATCGATAACCGCGCGCAGGAAATTTTCAGCTTCGGTGACTTCGAGCGTTTGTATGGCGGTGTCGTCGCCAACAGCGAACTCAGTTACGCCGTGCAGCAATTTTTCCAGAACGGTGGCGGTCAGGCCTATATCGTGCGAACGCCGGCGACATCGCTGGGCGCGAAGGCCGCGCAAGTGCAGTTTCAGACCAACTTCACCTTTCAGGCGCTGAGCAGCGGCACCGCCGAGAACGGCAATCTGTTGCTGGATATCGACTACATCGGCCTGACCCCTGGTGGTAGCGGTACCGGCGTCGACGCCACCGTGTTCAATCTGACGGTGACCGATCTGGCAGGCGGCACCACCGAGTATTACCCGTCGATCACCTTCAACAACACCAAGGGCAATTGGGTGCAGACCGTGGTGAACGACCCGGACAACGGCTCGGCACTGGTGCAGATGAATCAACCCACGGCAGCGCAACTGACCGCGATCCAGGCGATGACCAGCATCGCGCAGACCGGTTTGGTCGGCGCCGCGATCACGCCATATGACATTGCCAGTGTGCTGTGCGGCACCACCACCATTACGGGCACCGCGGCGATCACCAATGGCAGCGCGGAAGTGATCGGCACGGGCACGTCGTTCAATACGGACCTGAAGTTCGGCCAGTGGATCACGTTTGCCGGCGATGCGAGCAAGACGCCGTATCGCATCCAGTCGATTACCAATGGCACCACCATGACGTTGACCCAGAGCTACAGCGGCACCACCGCTGCGGGTTCGGCCATCAATGTGGCCAATGCAACAGTGAGTGGCACCGCCGATCTGGGTGTGTCGCTGACCACTACGTCGCCGGCGACCGTACCCGCCGGCTTGCCGATCACAGCCAAGGTCTTTGGCGCAGGCACGCAGCTGCCGATGACTCTTGGCGGTATTGCGACGCTGATCCAGCAGGCGATCAACACGGTGCTCGCGGTACAATTGCCAGGCGCAACGGTCGTCGTGACCGCCACCCAATTGCCGGGCACGACCGCCGCGCAAGCGCTGCGCATCAACGCGTTGGTGCCCGGCAATCCCGATGCGGTGATCAGCATCGGCGACCCGTCCGCTGCGTCGGGTTTGAATACCTGCGCAGCCACGTTGAAACTGAGCACCGCCGCAGGTGCGACCGCCAATGTCGCGCACTACGCCATGGGCACCGGCAACACCTGGGCTTCGGAGACGGCCTCGCCGCTTGGCGCCGACGGCGCCGTGGCCGGCGTCGTGGCGTTACCGGCCACCGCCGACATCATTGGCGATCAAGCGGCGTTCAGCGGTATCTACGCACTGCAGAAAGTCGATCTGTTCAACTTGCTATGCATTCCAGACGCCACGCGTGCGATGCCGGGCGATCCGAGTGCGCTCGACCCCAATATCAATACCAACGCGATCTATAGCGCCGCGGTCGCGCTATGCGATCAGCGCCGCGCCTTTCTGCTGATCGACTCGCCGCCGGATGTCACCACGGTTGTCGGCGCTGTCGACTGGATCAGCAGCGGACTTGGCGTGGTCGATCCCAATGGTGCCGCGTTCTTTCCACGCCTGCGTCTGCCCGATCCGGCGAATGCCTATCAGCTGCGCACCTTTGCACCATGCGGTGTCGTCGCCGGTGTTTATGCAACTACCGACAACACGCGCGGGGTGTGGAAGGCGCCGGCTGGTACCGCTGCGGTGCTCAACGGCGTGCAGAGCATGATCTACAAGCTCAGCGATCCGGAAAACGGCGTGCTGAATCCATTGGGTCTGAATTGCTTCCGCAATTTCCCGGTCTATGGCTCGGTGTTGTGGGGTGCGCGCACGCTGGTCGGCGCCGATGCGATGGCCAACCAATGGAAATACGTGCCGGTGCGCCGCACCGCGCTGTATATCGAAGAAAGCCTTTATCGCGGCACCAAGTGGGTCGTGTTCGAACCGAATGACGAACCGTTGTGGGCAGCGATCCGCCTGAACATCGGCTCGTTCATGCAGACGTTGTTTCTGCAAGGCGCCTTCCAGGGCAGCACGCCGACGCAGGCCTACTTCGTCAAATGCGATAGCGAGACCACCACACAGGCCGATATCGATAACGGGGTGGTCAACATTCTGGTCGGTTTTGCGCCGCTGAAGCCGGCCGAATTTGTGGTGATCCAGATCGAACAGATCACGGCACAACAATCCTGAAACGCGCTCCCGCATCCATGCCCTTAGCGGCGGAGACAACTCATGGCCGAATTTTCTGTCAACCCCGAACGTCTCAATCCGTATCAGGCGTTCAACTTTCGCCTGAAATGGGACGGCCGTTACGTAGCCGGTATCAGCAAAGTATCGTCGTTGAAGCGCACCACGGAAGTGGTGAAATTTCGCGACGGGGGCGATCCCAGCACGAGCCGCAAAGCGCCCGGCCGTACCGAATTCGAAGCGATCACGCTGGAACGCGGCGTTACCCACGACACCGATTTCGAAGCGTGGGCCGCCAAAGTGTGGCAAGTCGGCGCCACTCTCGGCAGCGAGATCTCGCTGGCGGATTTTCGCAAGGACGTGATTCTCGACTTCTATAACGAAGCGGGCCAGCTGGCGATCAGCTACAAGATTTATCGCGCATGGGTATCGGAATATCAGGCGCTGCCCGATCTGGATGCCAATGCCAACGCGGTAGCGATTCAGCATATCAAGCTGGAAAACGAAGGTTGGGAGCGCGACATCTCGGTGACCGAGCCGACCGAAGTCAGCTACAACTCGACCGCGGCGTGATCGACCGATGAGCGCCCACGCTGCCCCGCGCATGCATCCGCTTACCGGCGAACGGTTGCTGGCTGCATGCGATCGGGCGGAAGGCGAACACGCGCTGTTGCGTGCGATAAGCCTGCTTGCCGTGGCGCTGCCGGAGGTAGATGCGGAGCAATTGCTGCAGCTGTCGTTGGCCGAACGCAATCGCCTGCTATTGCAACTGCACCGGCTCAGCTACGGCAACATGCTGGATGGCTATGCGACCTGCACGGCATGCGGTGCGGCGATGGAATTCAGCCTGTCGATCACCGTGGCGCTGGAAGGCATCAATAGTGCGCAGTCGCCCGCTTTCGAATGGTCGGAAGATGGTACGCCGCTGCGGTTGCGGCAGGTCAGCACCGCCGATCTGTTGGCGACGCTGCATGCCAGCAGTGCTGAGCAAGCCGAAATCGCTTTGCTCGCGCGGTGCCTGGAGCTGGATATGGATGTCGGGTGCGATGCCCCATCCGCGACAGCGTATGCAACACGTCCGTCCGTACGCGAACACTTCGAACACCTGCATGCCAACAGCGAGTTGCGTTGCAATCTGCGTTGCCCCGACTGCGCGCATAGCGAACGCTGGGAGCTCGATCTCGCGCATTTCCTCTGGCTGAAGACGCGGCATGCCGCGCATCGGCTGCTGGCCGACATCCACACCATCGCGCTGCATTACGGCTGGAGCGAAGCGGCCATCGCGAATATGAGCGCGCCACGCCGCGACGCCTACCTGGAGTTGCTGAGCGCATGAGCGACCTGCTGCAACGGTTAGTGCAGAACGCACGCGGCACGGCGCAACCCAATCCGCTGCGCATCGAGCCGGTGCTCGCATCGCGTTATGCGGGCAAGCCGAGCACGTCCGGTCTGACGCCGCAGGAACTGCATGTCGAACTGACGCCACCAGTCCTGCAGCGGGAAACGGCCTTGCCTGCGGCGCCGTTGTGGTCTCCGACGATCACGTCGGAGCCACCGACAAACCGTGTCGCCACCCAGGTGGATTCCTTTCCGGTCGCCGATATCGTGCCGCTTACGCGCCATCTCGACCCCGACGCACCTGTGCTTTTCGCGGGCGATCTCGCCGATACCGTGACGCGCACCAAAGCAGCTGCCATCCATTCGCCGCTTCCGCTGTCATCCGAACCGGATCGGCGCGAAAGCGCCGAGCGCACTCGGCATGCAATGACCACGCAGGTCATGTCCCCCGCAACCGAGCCACCACGTCCATCGCCCAAGCCGGCGTTGAGGCCAACAGCTTCGGCCACGCAACCGACCACGTCGACGCCGACGATGCCGGTCGAACAAACGCAATCGATCACCATCTCCATCGGTCATGTCGAAGTACGCAATGCCGCAAGCCCGGCACCCGTGGCGCCGCGCAAGCCGGCATTTCGTCCAGGGGTGAGCCTCGACGCCTTTTTGCGTCGCGGCGGAGGCGACGGACGATGAGCAACTATCTCGCCGTCGGCGGCGTCAGCGCGGTGTTGCGCTCTCTGCTTGCCGACGCACTGACCAGCAGTGGACCGAGCAGCATTCTCGGCGGCGGTCCGGATGCGATTACCGCCAGTCCGCCCGACCTGGTGCCCGTCGGCGCGCACGAGCAGCCGCGCATCAACATCTTCATGTACTACGCAAATCTGAATCCGGCCCTGCGCAATGCAGGCTTTCCCGCCCGCAATGCGCAGGGCCAGGCGATCAGCAATCCGCCGCTGGCGCTGAATCTGCACTACCTGGTTACCGCTTATGGCAGCACGCAGTTCGATCCGGAGATTCTGCTGGCCTGGGCAATGAAGGTCATGCACGACAACCCGGTGGTACCGCGCGCGATTATTCAGAAAGCGCTGGATGAACTGCTGGCGTCACCCAATCACGAAAACACGTTGATCAACGGCAGCATGCTGGCCGAGCAGATCGAGAATATCCGGATCGTGCCGGAGACGCTCACCACTGAAGAAATCTATCGGCTGTGGGCGGCCTTCCAGACCAATTACCGACCGACCACGTCGTACCAGGTATCCGTCGCGGTTATTCAGGATACCAACACCTATACCGCCAACCTGCCGGTGCGCAAACGCTCGGTGATGGTATTGCCGTCGCAGGCGCCCATCATCACCTCGATCGCACCCAATCCGATTGCAGCCGGCGCCACATTGACGGTGCAAGGCAGTTATTTTCTGGGTGACACACCGAATACGACGGTGGTCTCGTTCGACAATGCGCAGGGGATTGCGCCGACGACGCTGCTTGGCAACAGCTTGAGGGTGATATTGCCGAGCAACCTGCAGGCAGGCACGCGTACGCTGCGCGTGCAACGGCTGGTTGTCTACAGCACCTCGCCCACGCCACACGCCGGCTTCAGCTCAACGGCGATGCCGTTCCAGCTGGTGCCGATGATTACCAACGTATCGCCGAACCCGGTTGCCGCAGGCAGCACGGTCACCGTTACCGTATCGCCCGCCGTCGGCAGCATGCAGCAGGCCACGTTGTTTATCGGCGATACCGCCATACCGATCGACCAACGGCCGCAAAGCGGCCCAACCTCATCGAGCACCTTGACCTTCCCGGTGCCAGCGACCATCGCAGCACCGTACACCTATCCGCTGCGGATCGAGATCGACGGCGCGCAAAGTACGTTGACGGCTACCACCAGTGGCGGCACGACGACTTACACGCCGCAGTTGCAGGTGACACCATGAATGCGGCGACATGCGATGTCGTGCGCGAATCGCTGAGCGATGCACTGGAGCGCGTGTATCAGCGTTTGCTTGCGGCGGCCCCGCAACCGGCTGCAGCGGCACCGATGCCGATTTCGCCGGTCAGCGCCACGACCAGCGTTACCAATGGCAACGAACAGCCATTGGACCGTGTGCAATCGCTATTTGGCTTGAGCCGGTTCGAATGTGATGTGCTGGTCTTATGCCTGGGTGCCGCCATTGAAGCGCGCTTTCCTGGCGCATGCGCCGCCGTACACGGCAACTCCCAGGCAACCTGGCCAACCTTCGGATTGGCGCTTGCGGTGCTGGAACAGCCGCATTGGAGTGCGACCAGTCGCGCTCATCCCTTGCGCTACTGGAATTTGCTGGAGCTGCCGCAGGGGAACAACACATCGCTGTTGCATGCGCCATTGCATATCGACGAGCGCGTATTGCATTACCTGCTGGGCGTACCGACGATCGATGCATCACTGGAATCGCTGATGCGGCCGCTGGCCAGTACTACCTCGCCGCTGCGCAGCCTTAACCCACGCTGGAACGCGATGCTGGAAGAAGGGCTGCGGCATTGGCTTGGACAAGCCGAGCGTGGTCGCGCTGTGTTGTTTTGCGGAGCGCGCAGCGCCTCGCGCGAAGCGGGCTTTCTTGAGCTGTGCCGTCGCGGTGGTTTTCGGCCGTACCAGCTCGATGCGATGGATTTATCTGCTGCACCCGATCAACGGCAACAACTGGCGCGTCGCTGGACGCGCGAGTCGGCATTGCAACATGCCGCCCTGCTGATTCGCACCGGCGACAGCGACAGCATGCAAAATCTCGCCAGCTGGATGGAACTGTTGCAGGCACCGGTCGCCATCGACGCGGCCGGCGGATCGTCCGCCGAGCAGTTACCCGGTCTGCGTCTGGATGTGCCGGAACTATCGGCCGACGAGCGCAAGCGCGCCTGGATCGGTCAGCTTGGCGATGCGTCGAAACAATTGAATGGCACGCTCGATCGCATCGTTGAGTATTTCCACTTCGACGAAGCATCGATTCAGTCGGCCGCCACGACCGCACTGGAAACACCGGTATCGGACGAATCGGATGTCAACGCCATTACCTGGCGCATTTGCCGGCAACACGGTCGTCGTTCGCTGGAAAAACTGGCACGACGGATCGAGCCGCGCGCAACCTGGTCCGAACTGGTGCTGCCACCGGCGCAAACGGAAACCCTGCAGCAGATTGCAATCCATATGCGCCAACGTGCGGTGGTCAATCAGCAATGGGGGTTTGCCGAGCGTTATAGCCGCGGTCATGGCCTGAGTGCGCTGTTCTCCGGCACCAGCGGTACCGGCAAGACGATGGCCGCGGAGATTCTCGCGCGCGAGCTGAATCTGGATCTGTATCAGATCGATCTCGCCTCGATGGTCAGCAAATACATCGGCGAAACGGAAAAAAACCTGCGCCGTGTGTTCGATGCGGCCGAAGAAAGCGGCTCGGTTCTGCTGTTCGATGAATGCGACGCGCTGTTCGGCAAGCGCAGCGAAGTCCGCGATAGCCACGATCGCTATGCGAATCTGGAAATCGCCTATCTGCTGCAGCGGATGGACAGTTATCGCGGCGTGGCGATTCTTACCACCAACATGCGCCACGCGATGGATGCAGCCTTCGTGCGGCGCATCCGCTTCATCGTGCAATTCCCCTTCCCCGACGCACCATCGCGCGCACGCATCTGGCAAAGCATTTTTCCGCAACTGGCGCCGCTGGACGGACTGGACTTCGAGCAGCTTTCGCAACTGAACGTATCCGGCGGCATGATCCGCAATATCGCTACGCATGCGGCGTTTCTTGCCGCCGAGCACGGTACCTCGATCGATGTACGGCACATTCTGGCGGCCTCGCAGATCGAGTATTCCAAGATGGAGAAGCCTCTGACCTCGGCGGAAACGCGGGGGTGGATATGAGCGCGGCACAGAAAGTGCCGAACGCTGTACCGATGTTCACCGCATCGGTGCCAGCGGGAGCCGTCGTCGCCACGACGCATGTGCATATCAACATCGGCAAGCTGAGCCTGCACGGTTACAACCCATCGCAGCAGCGACGGTTCATGCAAGCGCTGCAATCCGCGCTGCGGCAACACGCCGCCGAGCATGGCGAGTGGTCGTCACTTTCCAATCGCCACCTGGCGCAACTGCCAGCGCTGCAAGCGCGCCCGGGCATGTCACCCGAAGATGCCGCCAAAAAGCTGGTGCGCCAGTTGTTCGATCGGCTCGATCAACGCGACGCGGAGCAAAACCATGTCTAACGTGTCGCCCCTGTTGCGCAAAGGTGCCATTCTGCTGCTCGATTCGACCCTGGGTGTGCCGCAGGGCACGATCAATCTGCAGTACAACCCCGATTCGATCACGCGCTCGCTGAAACCGCAGACCGTCGGCGACGAGCCCGACCGTACGGAAATCCTGCGCCTGAAAGGGCCGCCGATCGAAACGATCAAATGCGAGATCGAGATCGACGCCACCGATCAGCTTGCCAATGGCGATCCCACCACCGTGGCGCTCGGCATCCAGCCGCAATTGTCGTTACTGGAACTGCTGGTGTATCCGTCCAGCGGCACCTTGATTGCCAACGAAGTGCTGTCGCTGATCGGCACGATTGAAATCCTCCCGATGGAAACGGCGCTGACCGTGTTCGCCTGGAGCAATCAGCGGATCACCCCGGTACGCATTACCGATATGGAAATTACCGAGCAGGCGTTCGACCCGAAGCTCAATCCGATTCGCGCCAAGGTATCGCTGGGCATGCGCGTACTGAGCGTCAACGATGTCGGCTTCCTGACCCCGGCCGGTGCGCTGTATCTGGTTTACCAGACCACCAAAGAATCCATGGCGCAACAGGCATGAGGGCATAACGATGGATTCAGCACTTGCCGCTCTTGTTACCTCTGCCGCCGGAACTGGCGCACCGACGCTTACGTCCAGCCGTTATTACGGCGATCCGACGCTGCCTTACACACTGCCCAATGGCACGCAGGTGATGTATCTGGCGCGGCGGATCATTCCGCAAGCGGGGATTTATCAGGCGCTGCAAAGTTATGTGGTCGTCGAAGGCGATCGACTCGACAATCTGGCCGCGAAGTTTCTGGGCGATCCGCTGTTGTACTGGATGATCTGCGACGCCAACAGCTGCAGCGATCCGGATGCGCTGACCGCACAGGTCGGACGTAGCATTCTGATTCCGTTGTCGTCCGGCATACCGCCGGGTGCGCGTTATGGCTAGTCCGCTGTATCTGACGCTGCTAGCCGGTCCGGGCGTGGCGTTGCCGGTGCCAAAGCCGTTGATCGATGCGCTGGTCTCGGCCGAAGTCACCGAGTCGGCCACCGGTCGCAGCGGTTTCCAGCTTACGTTTACCCTAGCCGACAATCAGATTCTGGAAATGTTCTTCCTGCTCGCCGCGTCGGCGCCGATTCCGTTGCTGCGGGTGGTGCTGATGGCGAACTTCGGTGGTCTGCCGCAAATCGTGGTCGACGGTATCGCACTGCACCACGAAGTGGTACCGGACGCGATGAGCGGCTCATCCAAATTGGTGGTCACCGGCCAGGACTTGTCCGCGCTGATGGATCTGATCGATTTCTCCGGGCTGCCCTATCCGGGCATGGGGCCGGATCTGCGCGTACTTACCATCCTCGCCAAATACGCAGCGTTCGGCGTGGTACCCGAAGTGATTCCGATGCTGATTCCCGACATCGAAGTGCCGATCATTTCGACGCCATCGCAGAAGAGCACCGACCTTTCCTATATCCAGCAATTGGCCAAAGACGTCGGCTACGTGTTCTACATGGTGCCGGGTCCATTGCCCGGCATGAGTCAGGCGTATTGGGGTCCGCAGATTCGCATCGGCATGCCGCAGCAATGCCTCAACGTCAATCTGGATGCGTGGACCAATGTCGAATCGCTGAACTTCAAATACACGCCGCAGACGTCGGTACTGCCGATTGTCTTCAGCCAGGACCAGACCACCAAGCTGGTCTTTCCGATTCCGATTCCACCGGTCACGCCGTTCAGTCCACCACTCGGTCTCGCGGTGCCGATTCCACAAAAAGTGGAACAGTTGAACGACACCGCGAAGCTGCCGATCGGCCAGGCGATCATGCAAGGCATGGCGCGCGCGGTGCAGGCAGCGGACGTCGTCACCGGCGAAGGCACGCTGGATGTATTGCGTTATGGCCAGATTCTGCGCGCACGCAGTCTGGTCGGCATGCGCGGCGCCGGCGTTGCATTCGACGGCATGTATTTCGTCGACAGCACCACGCATCGGCTCAAACCCGGCGAATACAAACAGAGTTTCGTGCTCAAGCGCAATGCGCTGGTGGCGAATACGCCGGTCGTTCCATCGTTTCCCTTTTGATATGCACGCCTTGATGGGGATGCATCGTGACCAAGCATTACGGCAAATTTCGCGGCACCGTGCTGGACAACATCGATCCCATGCAAATGGGTCGCCTGATGGTGATGGTGCCCGATGTTTCCAATGTGTTGCCGTCGACTTGGGCCATGCCGTGCATGCCGTTCGGCGGAATTCAGTCGGGCATGTTTGTCACGCCAGCGATCGGCTCGGGCGTGTGGATCGAATTCGAACAGGGCAATGCGGATTATCCGATCTGGGTCGGTTGCTTCTGGGGGTCTGCCGCCGAAGTGCCGGCACTCGCCCTGGCAGCGCCGCCCGGTTTGCAGAATATGGTGCTGCAAACCATGTTGCAGAATACCGTGATGATCAGCGATGCGCCCGGACCGACTGGCGGCATCCTGCTCAAATCGATGACCGGTGCGCTGATCTCGATCAACGAAATCGGCATCACCATCAGCAACGGTCAAGGCGCCACCATCGTGATGGCCGGCCCTGCCGTCACCATCAACGAAGGCGCGTTGGAGGTGATCTGATGCCAGGCATGCTGATCCAGCAAGGCGCCGTGGTGATGTGCGGGCACGGTGCGCCGGCGATGCCGACCGTGCCAAATCCATCGGTCACCTTGATGGGCATGCCCAGTTGCACCTTGGCCGCGCCGTGGTCGGTCGCCGGATGCCCGGCAGCGGCCGCGTTGATGCCGCCTTGCGTCACCGCAACCTGGATGGTCGGCACCATGCGGGTTACTTCGTTCGGGCAACCGCTGCTGGTGCAAAGCGGTGTGTCGGTCGCCATACCGAGTGGTCTGCCGCTGTTGCCGGTGGTCACTCAAGTCCGCGTCAGTGCGATGTGAGGCGGCCATGAATATTGCCTTCCCGTACAACTTCGACCCGACCGGGCACAGCGCGCAGACCGATCCGCTGCAGCACATCGCGGACATGATCGAGCAGATCCTTTTTACCTCGCCGGGCGAACGCGTCAATCGCCCTACCTTCGGCAGTGGTACCGCGCAACTGGTCTTTGCACCGAACAGCGATGTGTTGGCGGCCGCGCAACAGAATGTGATTCAGGCGAGTCTGCAGATGTGGTTGTCGGACTTGATCCGATTGCAGTCGGTCACTGTGGCTGCCAACGATTCGACCTTGCAGATCACCGTGGTTTACGTCGTGTTGCAAACCCAGCAGCAACAGACCCAGCAGTTTGTTTACGGCGCCAGCGGTGCGGGAGCAGGTTCATGATTTACTTCTGCTCGCAAAAAAATCGCCGCGATCAAATACTGCGCAGCGCGCTGCTTAACGGCATCGATTTCCTCGAGGTACTGGGTAATCACCCCGGCTGTGGCAATCAGCTGGCGGTTGCTTTCTTGAAAGACGCGCGCGGTTTGAACCTGGGCGTGGATAACATCGTGGTCAGCGGCGACACCCCACTGCAAGTGACCGGCGTTGCCGCGCCGACGGACGAGGATCCGTTGACCGTGGTTGTTACGCTCGATACGACTGGCGACTTTTCGCCGTATACCTTCTCGCTGATTGGCAAGGCAGGTGGCATCGATCCACCGACCGGCATCGATCCGCAACTTTCCGGCGTCACGTTCTCGTTCAAGGCCGGCTGTCCGTCGCCGGTGGACTGCCAAGCGGACAACTGCTGCCCGCCGCCATCGGCCACGCCGCCGGATATCAATTACCTGGCCAAGGATTACGCGGGCTTTCTGCAGGTGATGCGCGACCGCATGTCGGTACTGGTACCAGGCTGGAGCGAAACCCACGCCGCCGACCTGGGGGTGGCGATGCTGGAATCGTTGGCTTACGCCGCCGATCATCTCAGCTATCAGCAGGATGCGGTCAACACGGAAGCGTATATCGGTACCGCGCGCAGCCGTATTTCGCTGCGCCGTCATGCCCGTCTGGTCGACTACACCATCAACGAAGGCTGCAACGCGCGCGCCTGGGTCTATCTGGAAACACTGGCCCCCACCCTCGACGTACCGCAAGGCACGCCGTTTTATGTGCGTATGCCGGGCATGCCGACGGTGGTCAACGTACTGGACCTGCCGCGCGTGCATGCCTTGCAGGCGACGACGCAGCCGATCTTTGTCAGCCTGTGCGATACGACGCTCAACGACGAACAAAACGAAATTCATTTCTATACCTGGAGCGACTCCGATTGCTGTCTTCCGACCGGCGCCACCCAGGCAACCCTGGTCGGCAACCTGTCGTCACTGAGCGTCGGCACGGTGTTGATCTTCGAGGAAACCGTTGGACCGCTCACCGGCAACCCGGCCGACGCCGATCCCGGCCATCGTTGGGCGGTACGGCTGACTGGCGTGCGGCTGACCGACGACAACGGTGTGCCGTTGGTCGATCCGCTCAATAACGATGCCATTACCCAGGTCACCTGGTCGGCCGACGACGCCCTGCCCTTCCCGCTGTGCATTTCGTCGACCTATCAAACCGACGCGGGCCCGGTACAGGTACCTGACGTAAGTTGCGCGCGTGGCAATATCGTGCCGGCCGACCATGGCTGGCCGGTGTCGACCGAAGCGATTGGCACCGTGCCTGCGCTACCGCCGCAGCCGCAGCCGGAAGCGAGTTGCGATTGCGGTACGCAGACGGTGGCGGAGGCCGCCGTGCTGCTGCCGCACGCGCGCTTCTATCCGGAACTGGCCAATTCGCCGCTGACGTTTGCGCATGCCTACGACCCGACGGCACCGGCCAGCGCTTTTGCGACCGCGCCGGCAATCACCGCCACGGCGCAAATCACCGTGCAGAGCGACGACGGCCAAAACTGGAGCGTCACCGAAGATCTGCTTGGCTTTGCCGCCAACAATTATGGATTCATTCCCGAGATCGAATACGACGGCTCGGTATTCCTGCGCTTTGGCGATGGGCAGTATGGCGCCGCACCGGATCCGGGTTTGATCTTCACCGCCAATTACCGCATCGGCAATGGCAGCGTGGGCAATCTCGGTCACGACACTGTCGCCCACTTGATCGGCAACCCGGCGCAAATCCGTACCGTGCGCAATCCGTTGGGTGCGGCCGGCGGGACCGATCCGGAAAGCATGGAGCATATCCGTCAGTACGCGCCGTTTTCGTTCCAGACGCAGGAGCGCTGCGTGACGGAAGACGATTACGGCACGATGACCTCGCAGTTCGACGGCATCGAACAAGCGCGCGGCACTTTCCGCTGGACCGGCAGCTGGTACACCGCGTTTGTCTCGATCGAACCGGAAGCCGCCTTCACCCGGCAACTGATCCGCAACACCGAGCGTCAATTGAACATGCTGCGCATGCTCGGCATCGATCTGGCGGTTGAACAGGCCGTCGTCGTCGGATTGAACATCGTGCTGCAGATTTGTGTGGCGCCGAATCATTTCCGTGGCGATGTGTTTGCCGCGCTGATGAAGCTGTTTATCACCGGCGACACCTGCACCGGTCAAAGTGGCCTGCTCAATGCCGAAAACTTCATCTTCGGCGAAACGGTGTATGCCAGCCCGCTGATCGCGGCGGCCCAGTCGGTCGATGGCGTGGTCTCCGCCACGCTCGGCACCTTCGGTCGGCTGGACCAACCGTGGGTCGACGGCACCGGGCAGGGTTATATCTCGCTCAGTCGACTGGAAATCGCCGCGTGCGATAACGATCCCAACCACCTGGACCGCGGCGTGTTCTCGCTGCAACTGGACGGCGGCAAATGAGCATATGTCCCACCACCACCGAGCAATTGTGCGGCTGTTGCACCGGCGTGACGATGGAGACGCCGGAATTTATCGGCAATCGTCCCGCACTGCCGGCCATTGCTTACCGGGTCGGGCGCTACGCCACCTTCGATGCCAGCATGCTGGCGTGTCTGTCGCAATCGACCTACACGCCGATGACCTTGCTGCGTACGCGTGACTCCGGCGACTTCACGATTGGATTGCTCGACAGCTGGGCAGGCGTGCTGGATATCCTGACCTTCTATCAGGAGCGCTTTGCCAACGAAGCGTATCTGCGCACGGCCATCGATCGGCGCTCGGTGTTCGAACTGTCGCGGCTGATCGGCTACGTGCCGTCGCCCGGCGTCTCGGCCACGGACGTGCTTGCCTTTACCTTGTCGGATGCACCCGGATCGCCGGACAACGTGGTGATCCCCGCCGGCACGCGCGTGCAAAGCGTGCCCGGTCCCAATCAGACGCCACAGGTGTTCGAGACGTCGACGGCGATCACCGCGCTGATCGGTTACAACGCCTTGCCCGCGCAAACCTCGCAGGCCTGGGTGTCGGCCGGCAAAGACAGCAGTACCTGGATTCAAGGTACCGCCAACAGCATCAATGTCGGCGATGTTCTGCTGTTCGTAAAAGCGACCAACGGCGTCGCCAACAACGCCGGTCCCGCCGAAAAGCACACCGTCGTCGCAGTCAATCCGGATTCGACCAACGGCATCACGCAACTGGTATGGGATGGCACGCTCTCGGCCAGTTTTCCGGCGGGTACGACGGCCGCTCAACTTTGCCTGTATGTGTTCCGCAAGAAGGCGGCGCTGTACGGCGTACAAGCACCGGCACCCGGCACGTTTCCGTCCTCGACGCTGACTTATATCGCCGGTCATCCGTCCTCGCCCAGCGATGACTGGAACTACGACAGCTATACGGCCAACAGCGACAGCTTGAATCTCGATGCCGCGTATACCGGCTTATTGGCGGCGGCAGGCACCACGCAGTGGGCGCTGTTGACCAGCAGCAAGGTTGGCGACGCCATCTTGCGTGTGACTTCCGCCTCCGAATCCAATCCCAATCGCTACACCTTGACCACCAAAACGAGTCGGCTTACTTTCCAATTGGGCCAGCTGCCGGGCGGCGGCACCTCCGCATCGGCGCTCAATGCCGCCCTGGTCGATTTCGAAAAAGACACGCGCAATGTCACCGTTTACATACAAACCACGCCGCTGAAGCTGGCCGATCTGCCGGTCATCGCATGGAGCGGTACGTATCCGACGCAAAGCGGCATGGTCGCGCCGGTCGGCGGCAGTTCGCTTGCGATCGGCGGCGGTCAACAGATTGCCGTGGGTCAGCCGATCGGCATTTCCGGCAGGCGTGCGCGAGTGCAAGTGTTGCCCGGTGCCGCTGCCAGCTTTGCACCGGCACAATCCTCCGCCAGCTTGACCGTTTCGGACAACCAGGTATTCCTGATCGATGCCTATCCGCCAACAGCGGGCAGCACCAGTGGCGTGTCGTTGTGGAGCGTTATTACCGTCAGCGGTGCAAGCGGCACGCTCCGGCTCAACGACAACTATGTCCTGCTGGTTCCGTCGGACAAAAACGATCCGGCCACCAGCGAAGCGAACGACGTCAGCACCACTACGGTCGATGGCGATATCACCACGCTGGCGCTTGGAAACGCGTTAACGCGCCTGTATGACGCCACCACGGTAAACGTCAATGCCAACGCGGTAAACGCGAGCAATGGCGAAACCGTGCAGGAATTGCTGGGCTCCGGCGACGCGACCAATGCGGCGCTCACGTTTACCTTGAAGCAATCGCCGTTGACCTATGCCTCCTCGACCGGCGCCAATGGCACGCAATCCACCTTGCAGGTGTGGGTCAACAATATTCAATGGCACGAGGTACCCAACCTGCTGAGTTCGGGGCCGACGGACCGCGTGTTTGTCACGCGTGTCAATCAAACCGGTTTCACCGTGGTGCAGTTTGGCGATGGCGCCAACGGTGCGCGTACGCCGACCGGTCAGATGAATATCCGCGCGGTCTACCGCAAAGGTATCGGTAGTGCCGGCATGGTAGCGGCGGGACAGTTGTCGCAACCGCTGGATCGACCACAGGGCCTGCGCACGGTGACCAACCCCGGCGCCGCAGCCGGCGGTGCCGATCCCGCTACCGCCGATGATGCACGTGCCAGTGCGCCGTTGCCGACGTTGACGATCGGTCGCGTGGTGTCGCTGGAGGATTACCAGAATTATGCGCTGAACTTCGGCGGCATCGCCAAAGCGACCGCGTCATGGACCTTCTTCAACGGCACCCGCGGTGTGTTTCTTACGGTGGCGGGGGCGAACGGCGCCACCTTCGAACCTACCGATACGGTGATTCTCAATCTGATCGATTCGCTGCACAAATACGGCAACAAATACGTTCCGCTCTACGTCGCGTCGTATGACCCGGTGTTGTTCCAGGTTGGCGCAAACATAAAGATCGACGACGACAATTACGACCCCACTCTGGTGCTGGCCCAGGCATGGCAAAACCTCGTGGCAGCCTTCGCCTTCGCGCAATGCCAGCTCGCGCAGAATGTGGCGGCCAGCGACATTGTCGAGATCGTGCAGCAAACACCCGGGGTGATTGCGCTGCAATTGACGGCCCTGTTCCTTAGCGGAAGCCCCAGCAGCACCGTGCCCGCGCAGCTGTGCGCGGCGGGTGCGCTGCCGCCACAGGGCGCACAAATGCTGTTGCTGGACCCGGCTTGCCAGAACGCTATCGGAGCATGGACATGAGCCTGGACGCGGCCGATCTGTTTGCCCTGCTACCCGCGGTTTATCGTACGCGCGATGCCGCCAATGGTGGTCCGTTGCAGGCGCTGTACGAAGTGGTGGCGACGCAAGCCGGCATTGTCGAAGACAATATCGAACAGCTTTACGACGATCAGTTTGTCGAGACCTGCATGCCGTGGGTCATTCCCTATATCGGCGACCTGATCGGCTACAACTCGATTTATCAAACGGCGCTGGGGCTGGACAGCCGTGCCGAAGTGGCCAACACCATCGGCTATCGCCGCCGCAAAGGCACGCCGATTGCCTTGCAGCAAATGGATACCGATGTATCCGGTCGTGCAGTCGTGGTGGTGGAAGAATTCAAGCGACTGATCACAACCCAAAGCATGCGCCTGCCACGCCCGCATCATGCGGCCTGCATCGATGTGCGGCGTAACGACATCCTGGATAATTTAGGCGATACCGCGTTCGACAAGAGCAATCGCATGCTGGATGTCCGGCGTATCGCACCGCGCATTTGCACGGTCAGCGATCCGGACCCGGCGCCGCTGGATATCGCGTTGCATGGCCCCGGGCGTTTCAATGTGCCGGATATCGCCGTGCATCTGTGGCGCTGGAAAGCCTGGCAGCTGACCCAGTCACCCGCGTTTGCCGTGGACGCACGACGCTTCCGCTTCAATGCGATTGGTTTGGATACGCCGCTATTTACACCGCTGGTACCGGAAACCACGCCGTTCAGTCGCATCAATACGCGCATGGATGTGCCACAACCGATACGCCGAGGCGAATTCACGCGGCATGTCGCCGATTTCTACGGTTCCAGCATGATGCTGCATGCCGACGGTGTCGCCATCGATGTCACGCAGATATGTTGCGCGAATCTGGCCGACAATCCTGGTGGCAACTGGTGCAACGTGCCTGCGGGGATGGTGGCGATCGATCCGGAACTCGGTCGCATTCAATTCGCACCCGATCTGACTCCGCCGCAATCGCTGCGCGTGACGTACTACTACGGCTTTCCTGCGGCGATTGGCGGTGGACCGTACGATCGCACCGGCAGTCTTGGCGAAGAAGTACCGACCGAGAGTCCCGCGCTGGCAAATTTCTTTGCGATGGTCGGCACACCCGAATTCCCCGATCTCGCCACCGCGGTCGCGCAATGGAATCTGCAACCCGGCGGCGGCACTGGCGTCATCGTGCTGCCGGGCTTTGAACGCTATGCGATCGATCTGACCGGTGCCAACGCCATTGCGCTTGCATCGGGCAGCACATTGGCGATTGCTGCGGGTGTTGCATTGCCGACCAGCGGTGGGCACGACATCATCTGGGATAACGCGTATGTGACCTTGCTCGGCAATATCGAGATCACCGGTTCACCGCCACCGCCGATGCCCGAGGGTGAAGTAGCGCCTGCCGGCCAATTGATCATCAACGGCTTGCTGATCGAAGGTCAGCTTGCGCTCGATGGGGCGACGGTCGCGGTGCAGGTATCCGATTGCACGCTGGTGCCCGGGCTTGGCGCCGCCAATCCGGGCTTGTCGCCATGCGAGCCAAGCATTGTCATCGACAACGACGCGACGCTATGCATGACGCGTTGCATTGCCGGTCCGATTGCCGCCAGCGCTGCGGGCAGCGTGCGCGTATGCAACAGCATCGTTGATGCCAATTCGCCCTGCTGCGTTGCCTATGTCGGCAACGACGGCTATTCGGCCGGTGCCGATTTGCATATCGAGGACAGCACGATCATCGGCAAGGTACGCACGCGCACGATGCAGCTGGCCTCCAACACCATCTTCTTTGCACGACTGGGCCGTCACGATCCGTGGCCGGCTGCCTTGTGGTGCAGTCGTGTGCAAGTGGGCTGCATCCGCTTTTGCTCGCTCCCACGCGTGTCGATCACGCCGCGCTGCTACGAGTGCCTGCCGCCCAATGCCGACAGCGCCTCGATCTTCGAACCGACCTTCATCACCCTGCGTTACGGCCACCCTTCCTATGCGTTGCTTAGCGGCGACGTACCGATGGCGGTATGGCATGGCGCCGATAACGGCTCGCAGATGGGTGTGTATTACCAGATTCAGGAAACCGAGGCGGTCGCCAATGTGCAGATCCGCACGCCGGAATATCTGCCGGTGATGCTTGAAAGCGGCATTTTTTTGCATCCGTCACAGCCGTTGCTGCGTTCGAATCCGGCGCCCTTCTCCTATTACGGCTACAGCGGACCGATAGCTAGTTGCTGCGGTGATGAAGTGGACGAGCTGACTGGCGTCCCCGGCATCGGCGTCGACCTGCTCTAAACCCCGATTCAATCGCAAAACATTGATCGCATGACTCACGTAACACGAAAAGACAAAGGTGCAGGCCATGAAAGGTGATTTCAGCCGGATCCGCTTCGAGCCGAACAAGCATTACACGGATGTGCTCGATCAACAGGGGCGCATTGCCTACGATGCGGACCACAACGAGCAGCGCCTGATCGACGGGCATCGTCGCACCGTCGAGACCATCGACGTGATCGGCGACTACGGTGCCCCGACGAACCATGCCGGTTTTGCGATCAGTGTTTCCAACGACAGCATCAGCATCGGTGCTGGCCGTTATTACGTGCATGGCCTGCTGTGCGAAAACCCCACCGCGCTGGACTACGACGATCAGCCATTCCTGATCCAGGGTAGCGACGTTACCGACATCAGCGACGTGCTTACCGAGATGCAGCGTTCGCAAAGCACGGGCTGCCTGCGCGTATATCTTGAAGTGTGGCAGCGCATGGTGACCGCGCTGGACGATAGCTGCCTGGGCGAGCCCGCGCTCGGTCAGGCCGATACCACCGTGCGCTTGCAGACGGTGTGGCGCGTGGTGGCGACGCCGGGCACTGCGGCATCCGCAGCAACCGATCCGCCGCATATTTCAAACAAAACGTTCAAAGCCGAAAACGCTGCTTCGACCCAAACCTTTCGTGCCAACGCAGTGCATACGGGGACCACGACCAGCGCCACCAACGAGAGCACGTTCGATCAGGAATTTGCCGCGATCGACAAGGCGTTGCGCGCCGACCCTTCGCTGAGCATGAGCGACATCGCCGCATTCGAAAATCAGGCCAGCGCGGGGCGCAGCAAAAGCCAGTGCAGCTGCGATGCGATGTACAGGGAGAAACCCGCTCCACATAGCGGCACGTTAAGCGCGCAGGTCGCCGAAAACGGCGGCGGTTGCGGCTGCCAGCCGATTCCCGCCGCGGGATACACCGGGCAGGAAAATCAGCTTTACCGGGTCGAGATACATCAATCCGGCACGCTGGCGACGGCCACTTTGAAATGGTCGCGCGAAAACGCTTCGGTGGTTGCCGCGGTACTTTCCGTTTCCGGCAACAAGGTGACGGTAAACAGTCTTGGTCCCGATGCCAATCTGGGCTTTCAGGAAAATCAGTGGGTGGAGATCAGCGACGATACCGGTCTGTTCGGTGTCACCGCGAACCAGTCCGGTCAGTTGTATCAGATCCAGCATATCGATCGTCCGTCGCTGACCTTGACCATGTCCACCACCGTTTCACCGGTCGATACCACGCGCAACGCGCGCATGCGCCGCTGGGACCAGAGCGGCACCCCTGCTACGGCCACGGGCATTCCCATTTCGAGTAGCTGGATCGATCTCGAAAATGGCATCCAGGTCTGTTTCGGCAGTGGCGATTACGTCGCTGGCGATGCGTGGACCATTCCTGCGCGCAGCGCCACCGGGCAAATCGACTGGCCACCGTGCGGCAGCAACGGCAATCCGTTCCAGCCGCCGTTCTACGCACATATTTATCGCGCGCCGCTGGCATGCATCCATTTCGACCCTGATATCGCAAGAAGCGGGAACGGACCGTTTGAAATCGACGACTGTCGGCGGATTTTCCCCACCCTTGCCGACCTCGGCGGTTTCGTCAACGCGAACGCGTTGCATATCACCGACATCAACTGGTTGAACGACGATGTGATGACCTTCGATGCGCTGCTGAAGAATGGTCTGGTCGCCACGTTCGACAATGTACCGACCAGCCCCTTGTCGCCGGCGACCTTCATCGTGACGTTGGAAACGCCGATGGAATTGAACACCGCCAACTATGCGACCACGGCGACGCTCACGGGCGAGTCGAATAAGGTATTCGAAAAGAAGGTGAATACTGGCACACAGGCAGGCGCCGCTGATGCGACGGTCGGTCAATGGGGCGGCCTGTCGTTGCAGACACCAACCGTGGTTCGCACGCCGTTTATCCTCGACTCGACGTTGACGTATCAAGACGACACTATTGCCTGGTCGTTGCCGTCGACCGACGTATCGCTCCGTCAGCGCTTGCAGCTTGAGGCGATCAACGCGGCATTGATTCCCTGGGCCAATCGCGGCACGCCGGTGCGCGTGCGGGTGAAACTGGCAGGGCATGGGATGTACGCGTCGGAGTCGGGCAAGCAGCTTTATCTGGACGGTCAGGCATTTGGCAATTCAGTCAGCAGTGCGGGTGAAAATCGCCAGCGGATCGATCTGAATTTCCCAACCGGCAACGATCAGCGCGCGAGCGACTTCGAAAGCTGGTTCTATCTGTATCCGGCGCTGGAAGTGGAAGGCGTCGCTTTTACGTACAGCGAGGTGATTCTCAATTCCGCCGGCTCCATTCTCAGCACCGTTCCGACCTCCGCTGCCAAGCCGATTGTCCAGAACGCCACCATCGCCCTGAATTATGCAGCGGTCGAAGCCACCACGATTCAGTTGTCGATGTCCGGCGATGCAGATGTCGCCAGCATGCCGTCGCAGGTCAACGTTGCCGCCGGCGATGCGCAGGTGACGGTAGCGGTGACCTTCAATGGACCGCCGACCAGCGAAAAAATGAAGTTTGTGCTGACCGCGTCGATGCCTTCGAGCCTGGGTGAAGCCACCTCGAAGACGGCATCGTTCACGGTGGCTGTGCGTGGCGAAAAAGCCACCACTCCGAAAAGCGCAACGCCTGCTCCTACTTCGAAAGCGCCGACGCAGGTCAAGGCGAACGCAACTCGTGAACCCACCGCGGCACCCGCCCCAGCGCCCACCAAGAAAACATCCGCGACCACCACCAAGCGTAAGCGGGGCTGACTCATGCGCGCCGTCTGGTCGTTCTGGAGCAAACCGTTTCTGGCCCGCCAGGGACGGACGTGGCGTGAGCCACAGCATCACCTCCTTGCCTGGGGCTTGTCCTTGCGTTTGGCGCGTAAGCACTATCCCGAAACGGTGTTGATCACCGATACGGCAGGCAAGCGTCTGCTGGTAGATCAACTGGGCCTGGAGTTCGGTGACGTAAGCACCGAGCTCGATGCCTTGCGTCATGAAGAGCACGGCTGGTGGGCACTGGGCAAACTCTATGCGTACAGCATGCAGGATCGCCCCTTCATCCACCTCGATACCGACGTGTTCATGTGGAAGTCGCTCCCGCCAAGCGTCGCCAATGCGCCGGTGTTTGCGCAGTCGCCGGAGTTTCATCCGCCACTCGATGTATGGTGCAGCCCTTCCGGAGTGGAAGCGGCATTCGCCAAACATGGCTTGCCAGTGCCGGTGGAATGGGAATGGTCACGCTCACTCGGCGAGCCTGCCTATCGCGAAGAAAACTGCGGCATCGTCGGCGGTCAGCGCGTGGATTTTCTACGCCATTTTGCCGAAGTTGGATTGAAGATGGTGCGGGATCCGGTCAATGCACCGGCGTGGCAAGAGCTGCCGAACAAAGACGGTTACAACATGATGGTGGAACAACTGCTGTTATCCACTTGCCTGGATTATCACCGCCATCACCCCGAATCGCCGTATCGCGGCGTGTACGTCAAATACCTTTTTCCGAGCTGGGGCGATGCGTTTGACCCAGCAAAAACGGCGCAGGCTGGCTACACCCATTTGCTCGGCACCAGCAAAGGCGACGCGCGGGTAACCGATCGGCTGGAACGGCGTATGCAAAGCGAAGATCGCGACTTCTTCAAGCATTGCGTAAAACTCGGTCGGCGGATGAGTGCCTGAGATGGGACCGGGACGCGACAAGCCGGGCAACCTAACGCGTGCGCCATCGCAACGGAGCAATGCTGGCATCGCTGCGCCATCGAAACAGTTGCCGACGCCGCAGGTGCAAGCTTCGCCCGCGACGGCAACCAAAACGCCGCCGTCGGCAACCCGTATTCCTGCGCTGGCTCCGGGCGAGTCGCTCAACGCCGTAACGTACAGCAGCGGGCGCCCGCTGGATCGCAGTCTAAGCGCGCAATTCGGTGCGCAGCTGCATACCGATCTAAGCGATGTGCGTATCCATACCGGCGAGCATGCGGCGCAAGCAGCGGATGCGATCCAGGCGCAGGCGTTTACCGTGGGCAAGGACATCGTTTTCGGTGCAGGGCAATATCAGCCCGAATCGAGCAGCGGCAAACATTTGCTGGCACACGAACTGGCACACGTCGCGCAACCGCAAGGCGGCGCAGCGAAAGGCATCAGCCAACATGGCGATGCCAGCGAGCATGAAGCCGATCATGCCGCCGACGCTTTGATGCAAGGCAAGACCGCCACGCCGAAGGCCAGTGCAGCGGCAACCGTGCAATGCCAGCCGCTACCCGACGCAGACAAGAAAAAAGAATCCGCTCGGTCGCTGACCGATCGTCTACTTGATAGCGCCAGCCCATTCCTTGCCGCATCGGTGGGTTCGGCCACGCTGAATGATTTCGACACCGGTAAATCGACACTCAAACCGGCGCATGTGACCGAGTTGAAAAAAACTGCCGCCCATATCACGCAGTTATTGAAACAGTACCCGCAGTCCGAAGTGAAGGTGATCGGCCATACCGATACTGTCGGCACCGAAGCCAACAATCTCGTACTCGGTGAAGCGCGCGCGACCGCGGCCGCGGAAGAACTGGAGAAACTGGGCGTGCCGGCGAACATCGTCAGCACGTCGAGTGCAGGTGAAAGCGCACCGCAGGCGGTCAAGACGAAAGACGAAACGCCCAATGCGCAAAACCGTCGGGTTGAGGTGCGCTTCGAGCCGAAAGCCGCACCCACCATTAGTACGGTGCCCAAGCTGGAACCGAAGACAACGACGAAAGAACATGACGACGACAGCAAAGCGCCGGCGAAACCGATCGATCTATGGCATGTCCCTGCCGAAAAAGAACACACCGGTGTGCCCTACCGGCATGACGATTCCAACCCTGATTGGTATAAGCCGATACCGCCAGTGCCCAAAGGTAGTGGGCCGAAATCGGCGCTCGATGTTCTCGGCGAGAAAGTGATCGATCCGTTCGTCGACTGGGTGGCGAAAAAGCAATCCAAAGCAACCCGCGACAAGATCAAGCAATGGGCACGCGACGGTGTCGCTGCGGGCTCGGCCAAGGCTGCACGCGCCTTAGCCCAGGCTGCCGGCGAGACCGATCCGCAGGTTTTGGACGCGGTCGAGAAGGCGACCGAAGCGGCGTTGCGCGAAAAGGGGCAGCAACCTCAATGACCTCCTCTTCCGGCTAAGCAGCCACATGGGTGCGCAAACCGTTACCACCGCGAAGAGTGCGCAATCACCGGCACGGCATGCGCCGGTGGGCGCGACGCACGTGACGGCGCGCTCGGATGTGTTTAGTCCGCAACGGCCGCCGCTGATCGAAACGGTGACATCGCCGGTCGGGTACGCATCGATTCCGTCACTGCCGCCGGTTTCGCTTCCCGTCCAACTGCTGCGTCCCGCACACGCCGCCCCGCTTTCCAGCATGGCGGAAAACGCACCGGCCGAGCAGAAGGAAACGACGCACGATGAATCGCCGCTGGTACTGCTGCGCAAGTGCGCCAGTTGTGCGGCGGATGACGATGACGATTTGCATGTGCAACGCAAGGCCTCCTTATCGATACCGGCAATGCCTGCGTTGCTGAACGAAGACGTCGCCGCATTCCACCCGCTAACCCTGCAACGCAAATGCGCGTCCTGCGAGATGGAGGAGGAAGAGCTGGCCGTTCAGCGCAAATGCGATGCGTGCGTGGATGAAGAACACGAAGAACTGGAAGTCCATCGCAAAGGCAATGCGGCGACTTATAACGAAGCTGCGTTATCAAGACCGTCGCGGACCCAACCGCCCATCCACTCAAGGGCTGCGCCGAAACCCATCCATTGGGTGCGCGAAGCTTTGCAGCACAGCTATGGTGAAACGCTGGACCCCGCCGTGCGTAAGAAGATGGAACATGCCTACGGCACCGATCTCGGTCAGGTGCGTATCCATGTCGGTACGCTGGCACAGAAGGCCAGCACCGCCGTTGCGGCGCAGGCTTACACCTTGGGCCAGTCGATTTATTTCGCGCCGGGACGTTACCAACCGCATACCTCGGCCGGCCGCGAACTGCTGGCGCACGAGCTGGCGCACGTAGTGCAAAACCGGATCGGCTTCGCCCCTGCTCCATCGCGCAAGCAGGCGTTGAGTATAAGCAGCCCACACGATGCGGCGGAACTGGAAGCCGATGCAGCCGCACGCGCCGCCATGGAAGGACGTCGCTTTACCGTGCGTGGTCATGGCACCGCTGCCCTGTATCGCAAAGACACCTGGGACAAAGTGGTCGATTGGGGCAGCACGACCATCGACAAAGCCGAATCGGCGGCAGCCAGTGGCATCAAGGAAGTCGCGGATTTCACCGCCGATCAGGCGCTGAAAGTCATTCGCACCGTCTCGCCGGGGCTGGCCGACATCATCGATGAAGGGCCGATCAATTACGCCAAGCGCAAAGTATCCGAAGCCTTGGATGCGCATATGCCCGAAGCGCTGGGCGGCTTCAGTATCAGCGAACTGGGCAAGGGCATCTCGTCGTGGCTTGGCGAAACCAAGGACTTCGTCAAAGGTGTCGCCCAGGGCGATGCAGAAGCCTGCACCAAGTTCAAAAGCATGATGCATACGATGTCCACCTTTGTCGGCAAGATCATCGATAACCCGGTGATCGATGCCGTCACCGGTGCACTGGGCAAAGTGTCCGATTTCGTCAGCAAAGTGCTGAAGGTGGTTGGCGAACCCTTGTTCGACGGTTTGCAGCAATACCTGTCCGGCGCGTGGTCGGCGCTGAAGAAAGTCGCCAGCACGGTTTCCGGCTGGTTTAACTCGGCCAAGCAGGCGTTGGGTGACGCATGGACATGGTTGTCCAAACTGCTTGGCTTCGATGGCAGCAGCGAGGACGGCGTATGGGCCAAGATCAAGGAAGAAGCGAACAAAGTGTGGACGACGATCAAGGCCGCTATCGAGCCGGTGATCGCACCACTGAAGAAGGTTGCCACGGTGATCGCGCTGCTGACACCGATGGGCCAGATTTACGCGATCATCAAGTACGGCCCGAAAGTCGTGAAGGTGGTGAAGTGGATCTGGGAGAACGGTCTCAATCCCGAGAAGATTCGCGAAGCGCCGGCAGAAATCCGCGGCATGCTCGAAAGCATCAGCGGCAATGTCAGCGGTTTCAAGGCAGTTATCAAGAGCGGGCTGGACTGGATCAAGGACAAGATTTCCTCGCTCAGCGAAGCGGTACTCGATACCGCCAGCAAGATCAGCGGCCTGCCGTTGATCAGCTTTGCCCACAGCTTGTTCGATGAAGCGCGTAACGGTTTGCAGACCGTGGTGACCGATATCGAACAAGGTGCGGAAAAAGCCGAAACGAGCATCGAAGCGTTCGCGGGAAAAGTCGACAAGTTTGTCCAGCCGTACAAGGGCGTTATTTCCAGCATCATCATTGCGATTGGGGCGCCGGTGACCATTCCGGTGTTGCTCGCCGGCTGGGCTTGGGGCGCGTTGCCGAAATGCATCAAGGTGCCGATCCTCGACTTTGTACTGGATATCGCGATCAAGGCACTGGGGAAAATCCCCGCCCTCCCCACCATGGGTCCGCTCTGGGCACTGTTGAAGCCGGGCGTGATGTCGTTCCTGCAGACCTTGCGCAAGGCGGATGATGCGACCAAGGAAAAAGTCTCCAACAAGGTCGCCAAGATACTGAGTGGTTCCGATCCCGCATTCCTGATTGCGTTCGTCAAAGGTTTTGCGCAGGGCGTATGGGAAGGTATCAGCGATCCGATCAGTGCGATCTATACGGTGATGGAAGGCCTCGACAAGGCGACGGATTATCTGCTGAGTCTGGCGGGGTTCGGCGACAAGCCCGAAACTGCTGCTCCGGCAGCCAATAGCGCCGCGCCACCCGCACCGGCCAATGCCGCGGCCGCTGCACCGGCCACGGCGGTTGCCAAGCCTGCTGCTGCACCCGCCGCGCCAGTAGTTACCCCCGCCCCGGCGCATGCGAACGCTGCGCCGGCTGCGGCGAGCGGAGCGAATCAACAGGCGGCGCACACGCCGGCGCCGGCAAACAACGCCGCCAGCGCAACCGCTACGCCAGGCAGCGCGAGCGTTGCCGATACAGGTACGCATGAAGCCACTACGTCGCTTGACGCAGGCGACCTGGCAACACTTAAAGCGGCGGCAAGCGAAGCCGCGCAATCGGTCGCTCCGGAAGTCGCGACGATCAAAGGCAATTTCTGGGGCGCGGTGCAGGAGTACTTCAACGGCAGCAAGATTACTTTCGATGAAATGGTTACCCGTCTTTCCGAAACCTGGGAATCGGCGAAACAGAAAATCGCCGAAGGTGGCAGCTGGCTGGCCAGTGAACTGCTCGGCTTCTTCAAGGGCGACGAAGCGGAAGAGAAGCTCGGCGACAAGATCGGTTGGGTCAGCGGCTCGCTGGTATTCCAGGTCGTGCTTGATGCGCTCACTGCCGGTACCTGGACGGAAGCAGACGGAATCATTGTGGGCATCGCGAAGTTCATCAACTGGCCGATGGAAGCGCTGGGTGAAGCATTCAAACTGCTCAAGACGCTGGGCAAGTATCTGCTCGACGGATTGAAGAGCCTCGGCTCGGTGATCAAAGACGCCGCTGGCGGCGCGTTCAAAGCGGTGTCCAAAGCGGTCGGCAGCCTCGGTGAAAAACTGCTCGCATTTGGCGAGGAGATGTTCGGCAAATTCGGCGGCAAAGCGGCCAAGGCGGAAACGAAGGCGGTCGGTGCCATCGGCAAGGAAGGCGTCGAACTAGGCCAACGCGAAACGGCGAAGCTGGCGACCGAAGATGGGGCGAAAACGCTTGAGAAAAACGCGCTGGCCGATGAAGGCAAGGTGGCGAAGGAGCACGAGCCTACCGCGCAGGAAGGCGCCGCGAAGGACGCGAAATCGCCTGCCGAAACCGGTCATATCGAAAGCGACAAGCTGACCCCGGAGCAGTTGCATGGCGAAACCGAAATGCTCGCCGAGAATCCGGGCATGGTCGAGGGAACGCCGCCCAACCGTCGCGCGGAAGTGGGCGAACACGAGTGGATGGAAGAGCCGCTACCGGACGGCGAATGCCAGTTCTGTCGCCACTCCGCTGCACGGGTATGCATCAAGACACCCGAACTGCGTACAGCAGAACTCGAAAAAGCCGAGCAACGCGTCGAATCGGCGACCGCCCACGCGCAGGAACGTGCCGACGAAGCCGCTACGGCGCGCTTGGAGGCTGATACGCACCCAGATTTATCGACCGGCGATCGTACCAAGTACGCCAGCGAACTGGATGAGGCGACCAAACGTGCCGAGGCCGCCAAATCCCGCTTGGGTTCGGCGAAGGGCCAACTTACCAACGCTACCAAGAAGGGCGATGCGGCAGCAATCGAAGCGGCGGAAAAGAAACTACGACAAATCGAACAAGAGATTGAGCGCGCGGAAGCCGATGCAAAAGATTTGCAGGGCATTCTGGGCGAACACGAAAAAGTTCTGGCCGATGCGGACAAGGCAGAGGCACGTTCCGCCGCCGCAGAAGCCGATCTCAAGGACACGCAAAAGGTTGCCACTACCCAGCAAGGTTTGTCTGCCGACGTCGACGCGGCTGAAGCCAAAGTGCGCGATATATGGGCCAAGAACAAACAGATGCGGCCTGGTATCGGTACGCCCGAAGGGCGCGAATTGGCGAAAGCCGAGCAGGACCTTGCCCAGGCACGCAAAGAACTCGCTACGCATATCGAGACTGCGCAAGGGCTGACGGTCGAAATACGCGAAGGTCTGCGCAGTGGCACCCCGTTTAAGTCCGCCGGCGGTGCAGAGCGTTACCGAACATGGCTGGAAAGCCTGCCCGCAGACGCGAAAGGAACGGGCGGCAATTACATCGATTATGTAACCGGCGAGTCGTTGCCTTTGAGCAGCCTTTCGCCCGACCATGTCGTTCCGGTCGATGAAATATTCCGCATGGAAGGGTTTGGCAAACTATCCCGCGAAGATCAGCAGGCCATTCTCGATTTGAAGGAAAACCTGGCATTCCTGGAAAGGGGCCGCAACTCTACCAAGCAGGCCAAATCCATTGGCGACTGGATTGCCAGCGACAGAAAAGTGGCTTCGAAGGTCAGCCCTGCCAAACTTGCTCAGCTCGAAGAACTTGAAAGCAACGCCCGGAAATCCCTGCAAGATGAAATCGCTAAGCGGCTCAAAGGCAAATAACCGTGTCGCAGCAGATCGAACTCGATGGTCATCGCTTACTCGCCCGTTGCGTACCGGAACGCGATGCTGCCGCCCGTGCATTGCTGGATAAATTGACCACACTGCACCGTGCAGGACCTGCACTCAAACCGGGTTCGCATATCGACTTCGGTTGGTCTGTGCTACAGATCGAAGCGCACCCCGATCACTGGGTGGTATGCGAACCCGATTACGGAAGCGATCCTATGCAATGGAAGCCGGAGGTGGATGACACCTTACGGGTCATGCAGCAACAAGCCGCTTTGCATGCTTTGCTCGGTAACCTACCCAGCGAACGCACGCGTGGCGATCAATGGCTGTTGGTACAGCCCGATGCGGTCCCTGCGACGGAAAGCTATCTGCATCGTTCCGCGGTGTCAGGACCGGATAGCGGCTGGTATATCGGCGTTGAGAATGCACCGGAGGGCATGATAGCGACACCAGGTAAACCCATGCTCGCCGGCCTGCTTACCGACATCAAACCCGCATGGCTGAGCGTGCTTGCATTGCCGGTCGGCTACCTCGCCCACTTCATAGGCGATCAACTAGCCAACATCTACGACGCGCAACACAACCGCATTTTTCCACTTGATGGGGAAACAACTGAATAAGCGAGTGGCTATCCGACCGGTAGGCCAGCGCCGCGAAAACGCTCCGGCACAATCGCATGCTTACGCATCAACGCAAAAAACGCGCGGCGGTTTTTGCGCGCAGCCGATGCGGCCCGGGTGATATTGCCGGCATTGACGGTCAGCAGGTGCTCGATATAACTGCGCTCGAATGCTTCGACCATGCGCGCCTTGGCGTCGCGAAAGGACTCACTGCCCTCCTCCAGCGACACCGTCACCGGAAGCGGCAGGTCATCCGCCCCAATAAAGGATCCCTTGCAAAACAACACCGCGCGTTCGATCACATTGTGCAGTTCGCGCACGTTGCCGGGCCAGCAATGCGCCAATAACTTGTGTACGGCCGGCGTGGTAAGGCTTACCGTTGCGCGATGCTGTTGCCGGCAACACTCCTCGGTGAAGTAGCGTGCGAGCTGCGGAATATCTTCGCGCCGGTCGCGTAACGGCGGCAGCAGCAAATTCAATACGTTCAATCGAAAATACAGGTCGCGCCGGAATGCGCCGCTTTCCACCAGTGCGGCGAGATCGTGATTGCTCGCCGCCATCACCCGAATATCCGCGCGACAAATGCCGCCGCCGACCGGTCGATATTCTTTCTCTTGCAGAAACCGCAACAATTTGGTCTGTGCACTGAGCGGTAGCGAATCGATCTCATCGAGGAAAAGGGTGCCTCCTTCGGCCTCACGCACCAAACCACTGCGTGCGGCGTTTGCCGATGTATACGCACCGCGAACGCAGCCGAACAATTCGCTTTCCATCAGCTCGGTGGGAATCGCACCGCAGTTGACCGCCACCAGCGGTCGCGATGCGCGCGGGGAAAGGTAATGAATGGTGCGTGCGAAGACTTCTTTGCCGGTTCCGGTCTCGCCCAGAATCAGCACGCTAACGTCGCAACTGGCGGTAATCGGCAACGCCGACAACTGCTTTAGAAAGCATGGACTGGAGCCGATCAGGTCATGCGCACGGGCAATACTGATGGCTGCGGAATCGTCCAGTCGCGGTTGCGGCAATAAACCCGCCGCCCTGCGTACGCGGGTGCAAAGTTCGTTTCGCAGATAGGGCTCGGAAACAAAGTCATAAGCGCCCGCACCAAGCAGCGCAGCAATCTGCGCCGGTTGCAGATCGGTGCACACCACAATTACGCTGCATGCTGGCGAGTTGCGCAGCAGGTGCTCGATCTGGGTCGTGGCCGCAACCAGCGTTTCCGGCTGCACGGGCAACACCAGCAAATCGCAATCGATGGTTATTTCGTGACCTAGTTGGTCGAGCAAGCTCAAACGTAAATCGGGTTGCCCCAGCAACGCGTCGTATGCGCTACGCCCCTGCAATCCCGATTGACCAGCGGCAACCACGCCGCAACTCAGCATATCCATGGATATAGGCCTCCACGATCCCCCATCCCGGGCGACGCGTTGACTGATCCTACTGTGCGGAATAGATCCGCGGGTATCGGCTAGCCGCGAAAAATCTGCAACTGTGTCCAGCCTGAGCTCGAACACACCGTGCGGTGCACCGTCTCAACATCCTGTCGTTAGGTTGTTACGCGCTATCCACTGGAAGGCTGTCGAATCGACAGCCAAGGACGCGTACCACTCGCGTCAGGTCCGCCGACTATACGCCAGATACAGGAATTTGCATGATTCGCGGAGTTTTGAATCCCATCTAGCTCAGCAGGCGGCTTAGCTTCGGTGGCCCTGCCGGTCCAGCCGGAGGGGTTCACTCCGGAAGTGGCTCAGTTTTTGATGGAACTCAACAAAAGCCGGACTGGTTCCGCAGCCGCAGGACCAGGTTCGCTAGCTCCAGATGCCCATCAGAATAATTGGGCTGCCAAAGCCGAAGGGGTGTCACTACAACGGTGTAGCTAAAGCGCACCCCTGTTGAAAACTATTCCACCGTAACCGATTTCGCCAGGTTGCGCGGCTGATCGACGTCGGTGCCACGCAGTACCGCCACGTGATAAGCCAGCAACTGCAGCGGCACGGTGAACACGGCCGGTGCGATGAAACTGCCACCGGATTCCACCCGCAGCATCGCGCCATGATGAGCCATGTCGTCCATGCCCGCCGAGCCGTCGGCGAACACGATCAGACGGCCGCCACGGGCACGCACTTCCTGCAGGTTGGACTTGAGCTTGTCCAGCAATGGACCGTTCGGCGCCACCGCAACCACCGGCATGTCCTCGTCGACCAGCGCCAGCGGACCGTGCTTGAGTTCGCCAGCCGGATACGCCTCGGCGTGGATATAGGAGATTTCCTTGAGCTTGAGCGAACCTTCAAGCGCGACCGGATACTGCGCGCCGCGGCCCAGGAACAACGCGTGCTGGTGATGGATGAATTCAGCCGACAGCTCGATGATCGCCGGCTCCAGCTTCAAGGCGTCCTCGATTGCGCGTGGCAGGTGCTGCAACTCGGCGCACAGCGCCTCGTAACGCTGCAGATCGAGCCCATTGCGGCGCGCCAGATCAAGCGCCAGCAGAGCCAGGCCGGCGAGTTGGGTGGTAAACGCCTTGGTCGAGGCCACGCCGATCTCGGGACCGGCGCGCGTCATCAGCTTCAGATCGGCTTCGCGCACCAATGAGGATTCGGGCACATTGCAGATCACCAGCGTGCCGAGATAGCCGCGACGACGCGACTCGCGCAGCGCCGCCAGCGTATCGGCAGTTTCGCCGGACTGCGAGATCGCGACGAACAAGGTATCCGCCGGCACCACCGCTTCGCGGTAACGGTATTCGCTGGCCACTTCCACGCTGACCGGCAGCCGCGCGTATTCCTCGATCCAGTACTTGGCCACCATGCCGGCGTGGTAGCTGGTTCCGCAGGCGATGATGTGCAGGCCGCGCGTGCGCTGCAGCAAGGCATCGCTGTCGATGCCGAAGATGTTCGGCAACACGCCATGCGGACCGATGCGCGCTTCCAGCGTGTCGGCCACGGCACGCGGCTGCTCGAAGATTTCCTTCTGCATGTAGTGGCGGTATTCGCCGCGCTCAACCGCATCGGTGGACAGTTCGCTCTCGTGCACTCCGCGCTCGACCGGACGCCCGTCAAGACCGAAGACCTCTACGCTGTTGCGGCTGATCTCGACCACATCGCCTTCGTCGAGATAGATCATCTTGTTGGTGACCTGGATCAGCGCCTGTGCGTCCGAGCCAAGAAAATTCTCGCCAATGCCGACGCCGACCAGCAGCGGTGCACCGCGACGTGCACCCACGACACGGCCCGGCTCGTCGCGGCTGACCACGGCGATCGCGTAGGCACCTTCCAGTTCGCGCACGGTGCTCAGGACTGCCTCGCGCAGGGTCATGCCTCGGTCGATGCACCGATCGATCAAGGCCGCCATCACTTCGGTGTCGGTCTCGGAAGTGAACACGTGACCCTCAGCCTGCAATTCCGCTCGCAGGCTGGCATAGTTCTCGATGATGCCGTTGTGCACGATCGCGACGCGGCCGGCCACATGCGGATGCGCGTTGGCCTCGCTCGGTACGCCATGCGTGGCCCAGCGGGTATGTGCAATACCGGTGCCGCCGGGGATCGGATCGGCGTGATACAGCAACTCCATCTCGCGTACCTTGCCCTTGGCACGCACGCGCCTGATCTCGCCCTGACCGAGCACGGCCACGCCCGACGAATCGTAACCGCGGTATTCCAGCGCCTTCAGACCGGCAATCAGCAGCGGAGCGACGTCACGCTGGGCAGTGGCAGCAACAATTCCACACATCGACAGGGTTTCCTTTGAGAAGCGACGAAGCCTCCGGCACCGTCACGAAGCGGTCATTCTGGCCACGCTGCATTACCGCAAGCTTTCATGACCACGCACCGGGCATGCCGGAGCCATCACCGGATGACTTCGCTTAGTTCACCTTGCGGCGCAGATAGTTCAACAGATCGATGCGGGTGATCAGACCGAGGAACTGTTCACCATCCACCACGATCGCCACGTGGCCGCGCTCGAACACCGGCAGCAGCGATTCGATCGGCGAACGCACGTCCAGCATCTGCAGGTTGGTGATCATCGCCGTGGACACCGGATCGCGGAAACGCGTCTCGTCGGCATGCACGTGCATCAGCACATCCGATTCGTCGACGATGCCCACCAGCTTGTGGCCATCCATCACCGGCAGTTGCGATACGTCGTACAGCTTCATGCGGGTATAGGCGGTGATCAGCAATTCATGCGGTCCGATCACCACGGTATCGCGCTGGGCGAACGGACGCAGCAGCAAATCGCGCAGGTCGCCATGCCGTTCGCGTTCGAGGAAACCGTTGTCGAGCATCCAGTAGTCGTTGTACATCTTCGACAGGTACTTGTTGCCGGTGTCGCAAACCAGGGTCACCACCCGTTTGGCCGTGGTCTGCTCACGGCAGTACTTCAATGCAGCCGCCAGCAACGTGCCGGTGGATGAACCACCCAGCACTCCCTCCTTGGCCAGCAGTTCGCGTGCGGTGAGAAAACTCTCCTTGTCGGAGATCGCATAGGCCTTTTTCACCCGGGTGAAGTCGCTGATCGGGGGCAGGAAATCCTCGCCGATGCCCTCGACCATCCAGCTGGCCGACTTGGTCGAAAGCGTGCCTTCGTTGATGTACTGGGTGAGGATCGAACCGACCGGGTCGGCCAGCACGAGTTCGGTCTGCGGCGAATGCTCGGCAAAATATCTGGACAGTCCGCTCAAGGTACCGGAGGAGCCGCAGCCGACCACGACCGCGTCGACCTTGCCATCCATCTGCTCGAGGATTTCCGGGCCCGTGGTCTGGATATGTGCGAGCGGATTGTCCGGATTGCCGAACTGGTTGATGAAGTAGGCGCCGGGTGTTTCCCGCGCGATGCGCTCAGCCATGTCCTGGTAGTACTCGGGATGGCCCTTGGCCACGTCCGAGCGGGTCAGCACGACTTCGGCACCCATCGCCTTGAGATTGAAGATCTTCTCGCGGCTCATCTTGTCCGGCACCACCAGCACCAGGCGATAGCCTTTCTGCTGGGCGACCAGTGCCAGACCCAGGCCGGTATTGCCGGCGGTGCCTTCGACCAGGGTGTCGCCCGGCTTGATCCGACCAGCCTTCTCGGCACCCTCGATCATCGACAGACCGATGCGGTCCTTGATTGAACCACCTGGATTGGCGCTCTCGAGCTTGAGGAACAGTTCGCACGGCCCGGTATCCAGGCGCTGCGCGCGCACCATCGGGGTACGTCCGATCAGTTCGAGGACACTCTGGTGGACCGTCATGGAGACTCCGTTGCTGGGAACGCCGGTCACGCGCAAACGCACCGATCCGGCAAGATCACCATGATAACCGAGCCGCCTGGCGGGTCGCCGAAAACGCTGCGGCCCCGGCACCCTTTCCGATATCGAAGGAAGGGCCCGGAGCCGCGTGTCAGGTCAAACCGCAGGTTCAGTGGATCTGGTGCGCCCGATCCGCCCACATGCGTTCGAGTCGTGCCTTGGCGAGCAGCTTCTCCTTCTTCATGCCGGCCAGGGTGACATCATCAATCGGAAGTACGCCGATGTCGGCGTCGTGCACCTTGCTGTCGAGCTGCCGATGATGCTGGTAGAGCCGACGGAACTCGGCATCGGCTTTCATCAATGCCTCGACATCCTCACGCTGCTGGTTTTCAAACATGATCCGACCTCCTCACGAGTGGGTGTGCGGCGCCCCATTGCTTGGAGCATCCGCAGACAATTGAACGCATGCACGCAACCACGACCCGCGCCGGAATACCGGTTGGCGGGAGGAGAAGTAAACGTGGAATGAGTGCATGGTTCAGGTCAGTGACCCATGCGGCAGGAATGCCTCATGGGGCTTTGACCCTACTCCCCCGATCCCGGTGGTGCAAGTCTGTTGGAGACGTCACGCACAATCGGATGAAAAAGGTGAAAAACCTTTAAAAACAGCATTTTACAGTGTCATAGCCAAACCAGCGACAGGTCCTGCGCTGATCACCCATGACCGGGTGACCAGCACGACTGAAAGGCATCCGACCCGACGTCAGGGCTGGCTGTCAGGCCTCTTCGGGTGCTTTTTGGAGCTGCTCGCAGGTACGTCCGTGGCGCTGCCATCCTGCATCTGCGAACGCATCGCCTTGGCGGCCTCGGCAGCCAGTGCAGCCTCATGGCGAGCGGCCTTGGCCACCTTGGCCTGTGCTGCGGCCAGCTTTTTCGCCTGATCCGCTTCGGCACGCGCCTGATCGGCGGCCTGCGAGTATGCCTGCCCCTGCTCCTGTGCTCGCGCAGCCTCTTCCTGCGCCAGCTGGGATTGCAGACGCTGGCGCTCAAGTTCGCGACGTGCGATTTCAGTCTCGCGCCGGCTGTTGTCGAGCATGATCTGATCGTGCTCGCGGTCGAGCTGGGTCAACTTGATCTGGGCATCCTGCAGCTGGGCAGCTGTCTTGGCCAGGTCGACCCGTCGTTCCGCCAGATACAGCGCATGTGCCCGATCGTGCCGGCCGGCCTGAGCCAAACGGCTGATCGCATCGCGCGCACGCGCCTGCTCGGCCTGGGCATAGCTGCCCAAGCTCGGATCGTTGGCAAGCTGGTCGAGGCTGCTGGTCAGGCGACTGATGTCGATGTCGTCCTGTCGAGCGTGTGCCGCGCCGACAGATGCCAACGCCAGCGAAATGGCGACGAAAGTTGCGGTGAAGCGCTTCATGGCTGGCCTCCCTGGGTGCTGGAGCCTGAGGCTGGCTGCGGGGTGTTGTCGGGTACGGTCTGGAAACCGCTGCCCGGAGGTGGCGCGGACAATACCGACGAAGACGGCGCCGGCATGTCTTCGGTCGGTGCCGGACTGGACGAAGACGCGGCAGCCGGAGCGGCCGCCTGCTGCTCCGCAGCCTCGGCGGCGGCCTCGGCCTGCGTGCCTTCGGCGCGCAGGCGATCGATTTCTTGAACCCTGCCCTGGATCTGTGCACGTGCGGCGCCCAGCCTCGCCTTGGCGCGCGCAAGGTCGGCGTCCGCCCGGGACTCCTCGGCCAGACTGGCCGCCTCGTCATATTTGCGCTCCGCCATGGCTGCCTGGGCCTGTTGGAACTTGTCCTGCGCAAAGCCCAGATCGACCGGCGCATAATCGGCTGCACCTGCATCGCGCGCCGCCTGCAGCTGGCTCTGCGCCAGATTCATCGAGTCATCCGGAGGAGGCACGCTGGCACAGCCAGCCAGCGCCAGAGTGAACGCCAGGGCAGCGGCAGCCGTAAAGATGCGGCCAGGAAACCTGGCCGGCAGGGAAAAGATGTGCACCGTCACATTCCTCATAGTGTGTCGCGACGTATTGTGGGCGGGCATAATCCATCATTGCAACGCGCATTTCAGAAACAGGGGACTTTTGTGGATATCGGTTACTTCCTCAAGCTTATGGTAGACAAGGGTGCGTCGGACATGTTCCTGACCACGGGCGCCCCGGTGAACATCAAGGTCGAGGGCAAGCTGTATCCGCTGGGCAATACCGGCCTGCCTGGCGGCATGGTCAAGAAGATCGCTTATTCGCTGATGGACGAGGGTCAGGTGCCGCAGTTCGAGCGCACTCTCGAACTGAACATGGCCCTGGCGGTGAAGGAAGCCGGTCGCTTCCGCATCAACGTGTTCAAGCAGCGTGGCGAAGTGGGCATGGTGATCCGCGCGATCAAGAGCGAGATCCCCAGCATCGACCAGCTGCAACTGCCGAGCATCTTCCGCGACCTGATCATGGAGCCGCGCGGGCTGATCCTGGTGGTCGGCGCCACCGGCTCCGGCAAATCCACCACGCTCGCGGCGATGATCGACCAGCGCAATACCCATTCGTCTGGCCACATCCTCACCATCGAGGATCCGATCGAATATCTGCACCGGCACAAGAAATCGATCGTCAACCAGCGCGAAGTGGGGCTGGACACGCACAGCTACCACGAGGCGCTGAAGAACGCGATGCGCGAAGCGCCTGACGTAATCATGATCGGCGAGATCCGCGACACCGACACGATGGAGGCGGCGATCGCATTCTCCGAAACCGGTCACCTGTGCCTCGCCACGCTGCACTCCAACAATGCCGACCAGACGCTGGAGCGTATCCTCAACTTCTTCCCGGAATCGGCGCACAAGAACGTGCTGATGAACCTGGCCCTGAACCTGCGCGCGGTGATCAGCCAGCGTCTGGTGATCGGCAAGGACGGCCGGCGCATTCCCGCAGCCGAGGTGCTCCTGAATACGCCACTGATCCGCGACATGATCCGCCGTGGCCAGACCCACGAGATCAAGGAAGCGATGGACCGCAGCCTGCAGGAAGGCATGCAGACGTTCGACCAGTCGCTGTACCGGCTGTACAAGGACGGTCGCGTGGAGCTGGAGGAAGCGCTCAACAAGTCCGATTCGCGCGACGGTCTGGCGCTGAAGATCCGGCTTGCCGAAGGCGGCACCGACAACCAGGAGCTGGCTGGCAACGACCCCTACGGCATGGGCTTTTGAGGAACGAGTGAACAGGAGTGGGAGTGAGCGCAGCCTGCCTCGCTCTTTCCTCACTCCTGGCTCTCAAGACGCGTCTGGCTGCGCCTCGGGCGCGGCATGCTTGAACGCTTCCAGTTCGTTGCACGCGTGATAGATCCGCTGCAACGTCGGGTAATCGTCCAGCGGCAATTTCCAGCGCAGCGCATTGTAGAACTGCGGCACCAGGCAGGCATCGGCCATGCTGGGTGTTTCGCCATGACAGTAACGACCGGTCGCAGCGCTGTCGACCAGCATCGCCTCCATCGCCTTGAAGCCGGTGGCAATCCAGTGCCTCGACCATTCGGCACGCTGCTCCTCGCTGGCACCGAACTGTGACTCGAGTCGATTCAATACCCGCAGATTGCCAAGCGGATGGATGTCGCAGGTCACCGTCATGGCCAATGCGCGGACCTGCGCCCGGCCTCGCGCATCGACGGGCAGCAGCGCCGTTTCCAGTTCGGGGTGCATCTCATCGAGATATTCCATGATGGCCAGCGACTGGGTGATCACCCGGTCGCCGTCAAGCAGGCACGGGACCAGTTGCTGCGGGTTGAGCGCGCGATAGTCCGGCGAATGCTGCTCGCCCCCATCGCGCAGCAGGTGCACCGGCCGCGTTTCGTAACTCAGCCCTTTCAGATTCAGCGCAATCCGCACGCGATAGGCAGCACTGGAGCGCCAGTAGCCGTAGAGCACCAACCCGGTAGCCATGAGTCGTCCCCCTGCTCGAAAGTCGCAGTTTAACCACAGTCTGGGCCCGACAGATCACCGGTGGCAACGCATTCTTTCCGCCGGTCGACGTTTGCATCGGCGCGTGGGCCGCCGGACAATAAGCGGTTACCGCCTGTTCGTGGCGATTTTCAACCATCTACTGGAGTTTTGCCGTGTCAGTCATCCGCATGAGTGACCTCGATTTGCGCGATCAGCGCGTCCTGATCCGCGAGGATTTGAATGTGCCGATCGACGACCATGGCCAGATCACCTCGACCCAGCGCCTCGACGCGGCGCTGCCTACGATCCGTGCCGCCCGCGATGCCGGCGCCAAGGTGCTGGTGCTGTCGCACCTGGGACGCCCGAAGGAAGGCCAGTTCGACGCCGCATCCTCGCTGGCACCGGTGGCGCAGTGGCTGGGCAGCAAGCTTGGTACGCCGGTACGCCTGGTGGCCGACTACCTCGATGGTGTCGACGTGGCCGCAGGCGAGGTGGTGATGCTGGAAAATTGCCGCATGAACGTCGGCGAGGGCAAGGACGACGAGACACTGGCGAAGAAGTATGCCGCGTTGTGCGACATCTTCGTGATGGATGCTTTCGGTACCGCGCACCGCGCCCAGGCCTCCACCCACGGCGTGATCAGGTTCGCACCGATCGCCGCCGCCGGCCCGCTGCTGTCGGCCGAGCTTGACGCGCTGGGCAAGGCACTCCAACACCCGGCGCATCCGTTGCTGGCGATCGTCGCCGGCTCTAAGGTCTCGACCAAGCTGACCCTGCTCGACAACCTGATCGGCAAGGTCGACCAGCTGATCGTCGGCGGTGGTATCGCCAACACGTTCATCGCGGCGATGGGCCACTCCATCGGCAACTCGCTGTACGAACCGGACCTGATCGATGCGGCGAAGAAGGTACTCGCCGACGCGAAGCGCCGTGGCGCCGAAGTGCCGATGCCGGTCGACGTGGTGGTGGCGCCGGCGTTCTCCGCCCAGGCACCGGCCACCGTGAAGCCGGTTGACCAGGTCAACGACAATGAGATGATCCTCGACATCGGGCCGGAGACCGCGAAGCGCTATGCCGAACTGATCGCCAAGGCCGGCACGGTGGTGTGGAACGGTCCAGTCGGCGTGTTCGAGTTCGACGCGTTCGGCAAGGGCACGGAAACACTCGCGCGTGCGATCGCTGCATCAAGTGCATTCTCGATCGCCGGCGGCGGCGACACGCTGGCCGCGGTCGACAAATATGGGATTGCAGACGATGTCTCGTACATCTCCACCGGGGGAGGCGCCTTCCTCGAATTCCTCGAAGGCAAGGAGCTGCCGGCGGTGACCGCACTCAAGGCGCGTGCGGTCAAGTAATGCTGTGCCTGTTTGACCTTGACGGTACGCTGATCGATTCCGAACACGGCATCATCGCCTGCGTGAAGCACGCGCTGGCGAAGCTGGACGTGCCGGCGCCACCGCAGGAAGAGCTGCGCGGATGGATCGGTCCGCCGCTACGGCACAGCTTCGCGCCATTGCTGGATCACGACGCGACACGGATCGAGGCTGCGGTGGAGCATTACCACGAGCGTTTCCACACTGATGGATGGCGCGAGCACGACATCTATCCCGGCATCGAGTCGCTGATCGAGCGACTGCTCGGTGCCGGGCACCAGCTTGCCGTGGTCACCAGCAAGCCGCAGCGACATGCCGCACCAATCATTGCGCACCTGCCTTTCGGAGATGCTTTCCTGCGCCTGTATGGTCCTGATCCGAATAGTGCGCACAGCGAGAAGGCCTCGATGATCGCCGCCGCACTGACCGACTTCGGCGCCAGACCGGAGGGCACCGTGATGATCGGTGATCGCCGTTTCGATATCGAGGGCGCGGTGGCCAACCATGTGCGAGGCATCGGCGTGTTGTGGGGTTTCGGCAGCCGCGCGGAACTGGAACAAGCCGGTGCCAGCGCAATCGCGGCCAGTCCAGACGAGCTGGGTAGCTTGCTGACAGCCTGACTGTTTTCCAGACCAACAAAAAGCCGCGGTGGACCGCGGCTTTTTTATATCAGTCAACGCTGACTTGCGGCGACTTACGGGAATCTTGAAAACTCTGCTGCGAAACGTCATTCCAGTGAAAGCTGAAAAGCTCCGCAGCAGCGAAGCTGGTCAATCCAGTACCGCTGCGTTTCAAGAGTTTGAAGTCGCTGGATCCCGGCTTTCGCTGGGATGACGAGCTCTGAGTAGGGTTATCGAGGCGCCCTTACTTGATGACGCGCTTCACCGCATCAACCACATGCGCCACCGTGAAGCCGAAGTGCTCGAACAACTGCGGCGCCGGTGCCGACGCGCCGAAGGTGGTCATGCCGACGACTTCGCCGTCCAAGCCCACGTACTTGCACCAGAAGTCGGCCGTCGCCGCTTCCACTGCCACGCGCGCACGGCACCAACCCGGCAACACGCCTTCGCGGTATTCCAGCGGCTGCGCGTCGAACACCTCGGTGCACGGCATCGATACCACGCGGGCCGCGATGCCTTGCTGGGCCAATGCACGCGAAGCCCCCATCGCCAGTTCCACTTCCGAACCGGTGGCGATCAGGATCGCCTGGAACTTCGTGTCCAACGGATCGGACAGCACGTAACCGCCGCGCATGATGTCGGCGACCTGCTGCTCGCTCCGCTGCTGATGCTTGAGATTCTGCCGCGAGAAGACCAGGCAGGCCGGCGCGCCCTTGCGCTCGATCGCCGCCTTCCATGACGCCGCCGATTCCACCGCATCGCACGGACGCCACAGCTGGTTGTTCGGGATATAGCGCAAGCTGGCCATGTGCTCGACCGGCTGATGGGTCGGGCCGTCCTCGCCCAGGCCGATCGAGTCATGCGTATAGACGTGGATCGCATGCGCCGGGATCAACGCGCTCATGCGTACCGCGTTGCGCGCGTAGTCGGAGAACACGAGGAAGGTGGCGTCGTACGGGATGAAACCACCGTGCAATGCAAGGCCATTAGCGATCGCGGTCATGCCGAACTCGCGCACGCCGTAGTAGACGTAGTTGCCCTTGCCGTCGCTGCTGTTGCCGGTGGCGGCATCGAGGCTGCCTTTCCATTTGGTGAGGTTGGAGCCAGCCAGATCGGCCGAGCCGCCGATCAGTTCCGGCAACAACGGACCGAATGCATCCAGCGTCATCTGCGAGGCCTTGCGCGAGGCCACTTCCGGACCTTCGAGCTGCAGCTTGGCGACATACGCTGCTGACTTCGCCGCCCAGTCGGCCGGCAGCTCGCCAGCGAGACGACGCTTGAACTCCGCGGCAAGCTCCGGATGTGCGACGGCGTACCTTGCAAACGCGTCGTTCCATGCCTGCTCGCGCTTGCTGCCGGCAGCCTTGGCATCCCAACCGGCGTAGATCTCGGCCGGGATTTCGAACGGGGCGTAGTTCCAGCCAAGTTGTGCGCGGGCCGCGGCGATCTCGTTCTTGCCCAGCGCTGCACCGTGGCTCTCTTCCTTGCCCTGCTTGTTCGGCGCGCCGAAACCGATGATGGTCTTGGCGCAGATCAGGGTGGGCTTGTCGCTCTGAGCGGTCGCGGCGGCAATCGCCTTCTTCACGGCATCGGCGTCGTGGCCGTCCACGCCGCGGATCACGTTCCAACCATAGGACTCGAAGCGCGCCGGGGTGTCGTCGGTGAACCAGCCATGCACTTCACCGTCGATCGAGATGCCGTTGTCATCGTAGACCGCGACCAGCTTGCCCAGCTGCCAGGTACCGGCCAGCGAGGCGACCTCGTGCGAGATGCCTTCCATCAGGCAGCCATCTCCGAGGAATACATATGTGTGGTGATCGACCACGTCATGCCCGGGGCGGTTGAAGTGCGCCGCCAGCACCTTCTCGGCCAGCGCGAAACCGACCGCATTGGCCAAACCCTGACCCAACGGACCGGTGGTGGTTTCCACTCCGGGTGTTTCACTGGCTTCCGGATGACCGGCGGTTTTCGAGTGCAGCTGGCGGAAGCGCTTGAGCTGGTCGATCGGAAGGTCGAAGCCGGTCAGGTGCAGCAAGGCGTACTGCAGCATCGAACCGTGGCCGTTGGAAAGCACGAAACGGTCGCGATTGGCCCATTTCGGGTTGGCGGGGTTGAACTGCAGGAAATCGTTCCACAGCACCTCGGCGATATCCGCCATGCCCATCGGCATGCCCGGATGGCCGGAATTGGCCGCTTCCACGGCGTCCATGGCAAGGGCGCGCACGGCGTTGGCGAGTTCGCGGCGGGTAGTCATCGATCAGTCTCCGGAAGGCTTGGCAAAACGCTGATTGTCGCCGATCCGGCCAGGTGCTGTCGCCTTGATCACTTCACCTGCACACAGCTTTTCAATCCGCGCGAATAGTGCCCCTCGAATTAACTCATCCTTAATTTCTCTGGCGCGAATACCGCTTGGCTTCAGGCTGGAATGGGTTCAATGGCCGGCGCGTGGTTTCCACACGCCACCGTTTGCGCACGTCCCCAAGTGCCTGACGGTCCGCTGTCAATAAGAAGGAGAATCCCCATGAAAAAGACCCTACTTGCCCTTGCACTCGCCTCTACCGGTCTGCTTGCTCTGCCCGCCTTTGCGCAGGACGCACCGGCCGCACCCGCATCGGACACGGCCAACAGTGCCCCGACGGCCACCGGCAACTACCAGCCCGGCCAGCCTGTCGGCAGCGGCAACTGGTTCGTCAATGCCAGCGCCGGCCAGAGCCACATCAACCAGGGCCCCTACAACGATCATCCGACTGCGTATGACCTCAATGGCGGTTATCGCTGGAAAGTGGGTCCGGATGCGGGTCTTGGCGTCGAGGTCGGCTACAACGACCTGGGCAATTTCAAGCTGAAGAACGTCTTCAACAGCAACGACGTCAACCAGACCACGGAGCGCCAAGCCTTGCGTGGATGGACCGCCGGCGTGAACGGCCGCATCAATGTCTGGCAGGGCCTGTACATCAGTGGCCGTGCAGGTGTGTACGGCTGGAAGGGTGACGGCTACAGCGATCAGGACATCAACCGCCACGACCTGAACAAGGTCGACTACTACGGCGGCGCCGGCCTGGGCTACGACTTCAACGACCACTTCGGCCTAGGCCTGGCGTACGACTACTACCACGCCAGCAAGAATGGCATCGACCTGACCACCGATACCGCCTCCTTGACGGCCGAATATCGCTTCTGACCTGCCTGCGGCCCGGATGGTGCGGAAGATCGCTTTCGCACCATCCTTTCGTGTCGCATTAACCACGGCTTAATACTGAACTCATCAGTATTGAATCTTTCAGGCAATGCCCTATCTAAGCATTCAGGTGTCGCCGCCTGACTTGGGCAGCGCATTTGCAGCAGCGGCCACTCCCCCTTGGGCCGACTGCCATGACAACTGGAGAATCTCCCATGAAAATGAAAAAGACCCTGCTTGCCCTCGCCCTCACCACCGCTGGTCTGCTGGCCGTTCCCGCCCTGTTTGCGCAGAACGCGCCCGCCGACAACGGTGGCTGGTTCATCAACGGCAATGTCGGGCGCACCGCCATCAATCAGGGCCCGTACGACAACGGCCATGACACTGGCTACGCGCTCAATGGCGGCTACCGCTGGTCACTGGCGCCGAACTTCTCCCTGGGTGGTGAAGTGGGCTACAACGACTTGGGCAACATCCGCGCCAAGAACGTCTTCAACAGCCAGTCGGTGATCGCCCCGGGCAAGTCCCAGCTGCATGGCTGGACCGCCGGTGCCAACGCCCATCTGAATCTGAGCCCGAACTGGTACCTCAGCGGTCGCGCCGGCCTTTACAGCTGGACCGGCCACGGTTTGAGCAATGACTCCAATCCGGTCCGCGAAGGCCTGGACAACACCAGCTGGTACGGTGGCGCCGGCGTGGGTTACAACATCACCAGCAACCTCAGCGTCGGTCTGAACTACGACTACTTCGACGCGAAAAAGCATAACGTCGACCTGAGCACCGACATGGTCTCGGCCAGCGCGGAATATCGCTTCTGATCGATTGACCAAGGTCTGCAACGAAAACGGGCGCCGCGAGGCGCCCGTTTTTTTGCTTCAGTGCATCCGCATCGTGCGCAGGATGCGCTTCTGTTCGATCAGCCCTTCCACTGACCCAGTGCAGCCAGGCCATTGTCACGGGCGCGGGTGTGCACGGTCTTCTGCGCTTCGACGTAGTTCGCCTTCATGTCCTTTGCCCACAGCTTCAACGCGGCCTGCTGCATGGCGCGACCGTAGGAGAACGACAGCGGCCACGGGTGCGGACCGATCTGGTTCATCGCGTTCAGATGTGCGGTGGACTGCAAGTCGGTCTGGCCGCCGGAAAGGAACACGATACCCGGCAGCGAGGCCGGCACGGTGGTCTTGAGCACACGCACGGTGGCTTCAGCGACTTCCTCGACGTCGACCTGCTCGTCCGAGTCCTTGCCCGGGATGACCATGCTGACCTTCAGGATGGTGCCTTCCAGCATCACGTTCTGCTCGTACAGCGCATTGAACAGGCTGCGCAACACGGCCTCATGCACCTCGTAGCTGACTTCGATGCTGTGGTCTCCGTCCATGATCACTTCGGGCTCGACCATCGGCACGATGCCCGCTTCCTGGCACAGCGCGGCGTAGCGGGCCAGCACGTGGCAGTTCGCCTCGATCGCGGTGGAGCTGGGATTGTCTTCGGAGATGTTGATCACCGCGCGCCACTTGGCGAACTGCGCACCGAGCTTGGCGTATTCCTGCAGGCGCTCGCGCAGGCCATCCAGGCCTTCGGTGACCACGTCACCGGGGAAACCGGCCAGCGGCTGCGGGCCCTTGTCGACCTTGATGCCCGGGATGATGCCAAGCTTCTTCATCAGCTGGGTGAATGGCACGCCGTCCTTGGTCGACTGGCGGATCGTCTCGTCGTACAGGATCGCGCCGGAGATGTGCTCGTTCAGGCCCGGCGTGGTCAGCAGCAGCTCACGGTAGGCGCGACGATTTTCCTCGGTATTCTCGATGCCGACGGCCTCGAAACGCTTCTTGATGGTGTTGGTCGACTCGTCGATGGCGATGATGCCCTTGCCGGGCGCGACCATCGCCAGGGCGATGCTTTCGAGATCTTCAATACTCATGACGACTCCGTGGTGCGAGGGCGGCACGCGCCTGCACAAGGTTGAAGCCGCCTCGATGATGAAGCGGCATGGTTCAAAACGTCGATTATAGGCCAGATCGGCGACAGCGGATGTATGTGCACACGCCGGTGCCGTCGTCAATTCAGGAGTCGTAGCCTGGCAGCTTGCACGTATCCTCCAGCTGCTGGTGTTGCGCCTTGTCCTCGGGCGCGTTGAACAGCACCACGTAATAGGTGGCGACCGGCTCGGCAATATGGTTGCTCAGCGACGGACCGTAACGGAAATTGGATATGGCACTGCGCGCCGCCGGACCCAGATCACTCTTGGGTACCAGCTTGACCACCTGTACGTTCATCGGCACGCCGTCGGAGCCGACCGTATAGGTCACCGCGACGCAGCCGGGCTTGTCCAGATTCAGTCCGCTGTTCGGCGCATCCATCTGAACCTTGGGATTGAGCTGGATCCAGTAGCGGTAGAGATCCTGCTGATCGACCTTGCGCACCTGCTGCGCCAGTACCGGCGCCACGAAACCCAGCGTCAGAGCCAGCAAAAGACCCTGGCGGAGCGGGCGAAATGTCGTTTTCATGGTGACCTCCTGTGCAGGGCGGGGAAACCCTGATGCAAGCAGTTTAACCATCCTGCGTGGCGCTCGCGTCAGGGTTGGTTACCGTTAGTGAACTACAGGTCGCGCAGGCTCTCGACCATGCCGTCGGCACCGACCGAGAGCAGCTTCAGGGTATTGGTGCCGCCACCCTGCCCCATATGGTCGCCATGGGTGAGCACCACGCGGTCGCCTTCGCTCAGGCGACCTTGCGCGAACAACTGCTGTACCGCGGCGCGTGCGGTGGCCGCTGAATTCTGACCCACATGGGCAAACTCGACGGGTTGCACATCACGCAGCATCAGCATGCGCCGACGTGCTCCCGCCAGCGGCGACAGAGCGTAGATCGGCACCGCCGTGCGGTATCGCGACAACCATTGCGCAGTAGCACCGGATTCGGTCAGTGCAACGATCGCGCGCACGCCCAGCTGACCGGCCAGCAGCATTGCCGCCAGCGCGATCGCCTGATCGGTGCGATCCAGGCGGTGGCCAGCGGAAGCCAGATCCTCCTTCGGCTCGAACTGGCGTTCGGCACCGAGGCAGATCCGGCGCATCGCCGCCACCGCCTTGTCCGGATGCGCGCCGGCAGCCGTCTCTTCGGACAACATCACCGCATCGGTGCCATCGATCACCGCATTGGCGACGTCGAGCACCTCGGCGCGCGTCGGGATCGGCGAGCGCACCATCGACTGCAGCATCTGGGTGGCGGTGATCACTGCACGGTTTTGTGCCACCGCTTCACGGATGATCTTCTTCTGCAGACCAGGCAACTCGGCATCACCAATCTCCACACCGAGGTCACCACGCGCCACCATCACCACATCGGAGGCGTCGATGATCTCGCCCAGTACCGGGATTGCGTCGGCACGCTCGATCTTCGCTACGAGTGCCGCGTTGCCGCCGGCCTCGAGCAGCAGGCGCCGCGCCTGATGCATGTCCTCGGCCGAACGCACGAACGATACCGCCAGGAAGTCTGCACCGATTTCGGCAGCCAGCTTGATGTCGGCCTTGTCCTTGTCCGACAACGCCGTCACCGAAAGGCCGCCGCCCTGCCGATTGAGGCCCTTGCGATTGGACAGCTTGCCACCGATCAGCACCTGGCAACGCACCTCGGCTCCGACCACCTCCTGCACAGTCAGCGCGACCAGTCCATCGTCCAGCAGCAGCACGTCGCCGGCATGCACGTCGTGTGGCAATTCGTAGTAGCTGACACCGACCCGTGTGACATCGCCGGCCGGAGCATCCGGGCGACAGTCCAGCACGAACGGCGCGCCGTCGACCAGTTCCACCGGCCCGTTCGCAAACGTCTCGATCCGGATCTTCGGCCCCTGCAGGTCGGCCAGTATGCCGACTTCGCGACCCGCCGCCGCCGAGGCTGCGCGCACCGCATTGGCGCGCGCGCGGTGATCATCCGGCAGGCCATGCGAAAGGTTGAGGCGAACCACGTTGACGCCTTCGGCGATCAACTTCTCGAGCATGCCGGGAACATCGGTGGCCGGGCCGAGCGTGGCAACGATCTTGGTGCGGCGCATCTGGATATCATTGTTCATGCCACGAGCCTAACGGACTGATGACCTAAAATCATCACATTTGACCTTCCCGATCCTGGCAGCGTTTCTGTTCCTTATTTACGTCTGCTTTTGCATACGGCCATAATCAATCTTGGACCTATAACCGCAAAATCACAGGGAGCTATGGATGGCACGTCTACTTCGAGCACAGCTGCTCGCCGTCGTGGGGCTGGTTTTTTTCTGCAGCATTTGCACAACGCCAGTCATTGCAAACGGAGCGCCCGCTGCGCCGGCTAACAACGGTCAGCTTGGAGTCGCCGATTTGTCCGCCGGCCTGATTTCTCAAACATAACGATCTCGCCGGATGGCACATATCTGGCCGCACTGGTACCACAGCCAGACAAACCTCACGAGAACGTGCTGGCGATTCTTGATGCTCACACGGCGAAAGTATTGCACCTGATTCCTTCAGGTCACGGCGTACTTATCGCCAACTATTTCTGGTTCAACGATAACCGCCTGATCGCCGCGCTTGCGATCAAGAACGGTGGCCTTGACACCCCCACACTCACCGGCGAACTGTTTGCAATCAATCCGGACGGTACACATCAGGTTGATTTGTTCGGCTTCCGCTCCAGCAACTCTACTGGAACACTGATTGCCACCACCGAACGGCGCTATGCGGCAGCAACACCGATCGGGGAACAGCCGATCAGTGACAACCAGATCCTGATTGCAGTCAGCGACTTCACGCGCAGTCGCAGCGGCAGCCTGACCGAGATTGAAAAACTCGACGTGCAAAATGGCCGCACGAAATCAGTGGGTACCGCGCCGGCGAACAACAGCGGACTGGTTTCAGATCACGCGGGACAGGTTCGTGCAGCTTATGCTGACAACAAGTTCACCGGCATCAAACTGTGGCTACGCCAGACCAACGATGCGCCATGGAATCTTGTCAACGATGCAGCCAAGTCGGGCGTGGAAATCTCGCCGATTGGCTTCAACCGGGACAACAGCAAGCTCTATGTACGGGTTTCCCAGGGCGACAAGCCCGACGCCATCGAGTTGCTGGATATGGCAAGCCAGCAACGCACGAAGGTCTTCCAGGGTGTGTTTGCCGATCCAGGCGAACTGCTCCCCACTGCCGACCAGCAGGACTACTACGCAATCATCAGCCGGGACGGCAAACCGACGCTGCATTATCTTGACGAAGACAGTCGCGAAGCGTTGCTGAGCAAGGGGCTGGCCGTCAACTTCCCCGACCAACTCGCCTACTTCTCCAGTTTCACTCGTGATGGCAAGCGCGCCATCGTGCATGTGGCGAGCGATCGCAATCCAGGCGATTTTTATCTGTTCGCCATAGATACCCACAACGCCCAATATGTGGTCGGTGCCGAGCACTGGATCAATCCGCAACAGATGCAGCCAATGCAACCGATCACACTCGCTGCACGCGACGGGCTCGCCCTGCATGGCTTCCTCACCATTCCCACCGGCAGCAAGCCCTATCCACTTGTCGTGCTGCCACATGGCGGCCCGCACGGCATTGCCGACGAATGGGGTTACAACGCCGAAGTGCAGATGTTTGCCAGTCACGGCTATGCCGTACTGCAGCTCAACTACCGTGGGTCCGGCGGGTACGGCCAGAAGTTCCAGCAGCGCGGCTATCAACAGTGGGGTCTGAGCATGCAGGACGACCTCACCGACGCCACCCAATGGGCGATCCAGCAGGGTTACACCAGACCAGGGCGCATCTGCATTTATGGTGGCAGCTACGGCGGCTATGCTGCAATGGAAGGCGCCGTGCGCGAGCCGGGGCTTTACACCTGCGCGATCGGCTATGCCGGCGTATACGACCTGCGCGTGCAGATGGACAAAAGCGATACCCAGGAAACCGACATGGGGGATGCCTACCTGCATCGCGTGCTGGGCGATGATCGTGACGATTTGCTGCGCCGTTCGCCCCTGGGTGGAGTTGACCGGATCAAGGCAAACATCCTGCTGGTGCATGGCGAGGCAGACCCGCGCGTCCCGTTCAAGAACTTCCGCGAATTCACCAAGGCACTGGACGACCGGCACAAGCCGTACGAATCATTGACCAAGCCGATGGAGGGTCACGGCTTCTTTCTCGAAGCGCACCGGCAGGAAGCCTACGAAAAAATGCTGGACTTCCTCGATCGCAACATAGGTGATCGCAGCGTCACTTCGGGCAAGGAAACAGGTGCAGCCGATCGACAAGGCCCTTAAACCATCCGCAAGCTGGCGACTGGCAGCTCACTGGGTCAGCGTGAGATTCAGCACCTCGGCCAAGCGCCGACCGGCCGCACGCAATCGCTGTTCGGCTACTGGCAATTCGGCCCTCACGTACGCCTGGCTGATAGCATGATCGGAGGGATAGAAGCTGGCTTCAGCGGTGATTCGGCAGGATTCCTCCGCCCATTGGGCATAGGGATTGTCCAGCGGTGCGATCGGCTGCGGCAACGCCACCGGCACCGGTGAATCCAGCTGCTGCGCATAGGCCTGCCAGTCGAGGTGGCGGGTACTCAGCATGCCCGAGTCCCATACCTTGTGCAGGTTGCTGCCCTTGCCGTCGAACTGCACCTGATAGGTGTTGCCGCCCTTGTCGTCGCGATAGCCGGCATGCAGCGGCTGGTGGATGTCGCCCACGAAATGCACCACGAACTTCAACGCCTCGCGACGTGCGGCATCCGGCTGGCTGCGGTCACCCAAAACGCCGACGTAATACTGCAGGGCCGCCACCACGCAACGACCGTCGCGGCAGTCACGCGGCGGTACGTAATCACAATCACCGTCATGGAAATTGATGTAGTGCTGGCTGCGGGTCTGCTTCCACAGGGCCGCGCGCGCCGGATCGTCCTGGATTTGATCAGGCCAGTTAGCGATGTCGGCCAGCGACGTGGTGCGCTCGGGGGCCAGCAATCGCTCGACTTCAGCCTCGGCCGCCGGACTGAGATGCCGCTGCGCCAGCTCGGCGACCACGCTGTGACCAACCGGTCCCCAGGCCCGAGCCCATGGAGCTACCGCGAGTGAAACCAGCAAAGCGACAAGGATGCGGCGTGATGTAGGCATGGCGTCGGTCCGTGAAAGACCTGGCTAGTCTGCCATAGCGTTGTGCCCTTCCGAGCGGCACTCACGCATTCATTGTAATATTTCGGGCCTGAAATGCCGGTGCGCGGCCGCGGCTGCCCATCTTTCATCGCCATTGGCCCATCGCAATTGGAGAACCCCATGACCATCAAGGTCGGCATCAACGGCTTCGGCCGCATTGGCCGCAACGTGCTGCGCGCTGCCGTGCAGAACTTCGGCAACGACATCGAGATCGTGGCGATCAACGATCTGCTCGAGCCGGATTATCTTGCCTACATGCTCAGCTACGACTCGGTGCATGGCCGTTTCAAGGGCGACATCAAAGTGGAAGGTGGCCAGCTGGTGGTCAACGGCAAGACCATCCGGCTGACCCAGGAACGCGATCCGGCCGCGCTGAAGTGGAACGACGTGGGCGCCGACGTGGTGATCGAATCCACTGGGCTGTTCCTGGACAAGGCGACAGCACAGAAGCATCTGGACGCGGGCGCGAAGAAAGTGATCCTGTCGGCACCGTCCAAGGACGACACGCCGATGTTCGTGTTCGGCGTCAACGACAAGAAGTACAACGGCGAGGCGATCGTCTCCAACGCCAGCTGCACCACCAACTGCCTCGCACCGCTGGCGAAAGTGCTGCATGACAAGTGGGGCATCAAGCGCGGCCTGATGACCACCGTGCACGCCGCCACCGCGACGCAGAAAACGGTCGACGGCCCGAGCAACAAGGACTGGCGCGGCGGTCGCGGCATCCTCGAGAACATCATTCCCTCGTCCACCGGCGCCGCCAAGGCCGTCGGCGTGGTGATTCCCGAGCTCAACAAGAAGCTCACCGGCATGTCGTTCCGCGTGCCGACGTCAGATGTATCGGTGGTCGACCTCACCGTCGAGCTGGAAAAGCCAGCCACCTATGCGGAAATCTGCGCCGAGATGAAGTCGCAGAGCGAAGGCGCCCTGAAGGGCATCCTCGGTTACACCACCGACAAGGTCGTCGCCACCGATTTCCGCGGTGATGCACGCACCTCGATCTTCGACGCCGAAGCAGGCATCGCGCTCGACGACACCTTCGTCAAGCTGGTGAGCTGGTACGACAACGAGTGGGGCTACTCGAACAAGTGCCTGGAAATGGTGCGGGTCGTCGCGGCCAAATAAGCCATCTCAACAGGAAGGAAAAGCCCGGGCTTGCCCGGGCTTTTTTGTTGGTTGTGCTTCAGCAGCAGCGCAGCGTTGAAAACGCTCGTGCGCTGTCCGTTTCACTCGCCGGACAATTCGTCCCGCAGCAAGACGGGGCGCATAGCACCCGGTCTGCGGAATTTACTTCAATGCCGCCAGCGCGGCGTCGTAGTTCGGCTCGTCGGCGATCTCGCCCACCAGCTCGGTGTGGAGCACCTTGTCGTGCTCGTCCAGCACCACCACTGCGCGTGCGGCAAGACCGGCCAGCGGACCAGTGGCAATCGCCACACCGTAATCGTTGAGGAACCGGTGCCCACGCATCAACGACAGGTTGGTCACCTGGGCCAGTCCTTCGGCACCGCAAAAACGCGCCTGTGCAAACGGCAGGTCGGCCGAGATGCAGAGCACCACGGTGTTCTCGAGCTGACTGGCCGACTCGTTGAAATGGCGTACCGACATCGCGCAAGTCGGCGTGTCGACACTGGGGAAAATGTTCAGCACCTTGCGCTTGCCCGCGAAGTGGGCCAGCGAAACATCGGCGAGATCCTTGCCAACCAGCTTGAAATCCGGGGCCTTGTTGCCGACGGCGGGGAATGCGCCATCAACAGTAATGGGATTGCCCTTGAGCGTGACCTGGGACATGGGAGTTCCTTTGCGAATGGGGTTGGGAGGAACACCGCGACGCATGGCATGAACCCGGTGCGCCGCCGTGTGGCCGTTCAGGATACTGCGCCCAAGGGAGGCACGAACAGGTCAGGACCGCAGTGGTGCGATACGCTGCTCGATCGCTCCGAAAATGCTGTGGCCACCCGCATCGGTGATGTCGATGCGAAGGCTGTCACCGAACTTCAGGAACGGTGTGCTTGGCTTGCCATCGCGCAAGGTTTCCACCGTGCGCTGCTCGGCCAGGCACGACGCTCCCTTGCCGGTGTCCTCGTTCGCGATGGTGCCTGAGCCGACGATGGTGCCGGCAGTCAGCGGCCGCGTCTTCGCCACATGCGCCACCAGCTCGGCAAAGCTGAACTGCATGTCGACGCCGCACTCTGCCTCGCCGAACCACGCGTCGTTCAGCCAGGTGCGCATCGGCAGGTGCAGCTTGTCGCCCTGCCACGCCTCGCCCAGTTCGTCCGGCGTCACCAGCACCGGCGACAGCGCCGAGCGTGGCTTGGACTGCAGGAAGCCGAAGCCCTTGGCCAGTTCGTTCGGGATCAATCCGCGCAGGCTGACGTCGTTGACCAGGCCGACCAGCTGGATGTGGTCCGAAGCCTGTGCCGGCGTCACAGCCATCGGCACGTCGTCGGTGACCACGATCACTTCGGCTTCCAGGTCGATGCCGTACTCCTCGCTCGGCACCACCACCGGGTCGCGCGGGCCGAGAAAGCCTGCGCTGGTCGCCTGGTACATCAGCGGATCGGTATAGAACGACTTCGGTACCTCGGCGCCACGCGCGCGGCGCACGCGCTCGACATGCGGCAGATAGGCCGAGCCATCGACGAACTCGTAGGCGCGCGGCAGCGGCGAGGCGAGTGCCGTCATGTCCAGCGCAAACGCGCCGCTGGCGTTGCCCTCGTTCAATTCATCCGACAACGCGTTCAGCCGCGGCGCACTGTTGGACCAGTCGTCCAGCGCGGCCTGCAAGGTCGGCGCGATCCCGCTGGCCTTCACGGCCTTCGTCAGATCTCGGCTGACCACGATCAGCGTACCGTCGCGGCCGCCTTCCTTCAGACTTCCCAGCTTCATGCAATTCCCCAGACAGAATAGTGCGGCGGCTTACGCCTGCGACGGATCGAAATGCTTGCGGATGCCCTGCCAGCACTCATGATAATTGTCCTGCAGCTGCGGTGAAGACAATGCCTGCTGCGTGGGCCGGATCACCTTGCGCGTCTCGAACATGAAGGCCATGGTGCCGCCGATCACGTCCGGCTTCGACAGGTCGGCCACCGAGGCCCTCTCGAACGTGGCCGCATCCGGGCCATGCCCGCTCATGCAGTTGTGCAGCGAGGCACCACCGGGCAGGAAGCCTTCGGCCTTGGCGTCGTATACACCCGTGATCAGGCCCATGAACTCGCTGGCCACGTTGCGGTGGAACCAGGGCGGACGGAAGGTGTGCTGTGCCACCAGCCAGCGCGGCGGGAAGATCGCCAGGTCCACGTTCGCCGTGCCTTCCTGCTCGCTGGGCGAAGTCAGTACGGTGAAGATCGACGGATCGGGATGATCGAAACTTATCGAGCCGATCGTGTTGAAGCGGCGCAGGTCGTATTTGTACGGCGCGTAGTTGCCGTGCCAGGCGACCACGTCCAGCGGTGAGTGACCGATCTTCGCCGACCACAGCGTGCCCTGGAACTTCGCGACCAGCTCGAACGCGCCTTCGACGTCTTCGTACGCCGCATGTGGTGTCAGGAAATCGCGCGCGTTGGCCAGGCAGTTCGAGCCGATCGGCCCCAGATCAGGCAGGCGCAGCAGTGCACCGAAGTTCTCGCAGATATAGCCACGTGCTTCGTTATCCACCAGTTCCACGCGGAAGCGCATACCGCGCGGAATCACCGCGATCTCCTGCGGTTCGACATCCAGCACGCCCAGCTCGGTGGCCAGTCGCAAGGCACCTTGCTGCGGCACGATCAACAGCTCGCCATCGGCGTCGTAGAAAAAGCGACCCTGCATCGAGCGGTTCGCCGTATAGACGTGGATGCCCACGCCGGCATGCTCGTTGGCACTGCCGTTGCCGGCCAGCGTAACCAGACCATCGACGAAATCCGTCGGCTGGGATGGCATCGGCGGCGGATTCCAGCGCAGCTGGTTCGGCGTGGCCGGCGCTTCGTCGAAACGATTGTGGAAGGTCGCATGGACCAGCGACTGGAACGGCTGATGTACTGCCGCCGGACGAATCCGGTACAGCCAGCTGCGCCGATTACTGTGCCGCGGCGCGGTGAATGCGGTGCCGGACAATTGCTCCGCATACAGTCCATGCGCTACGCGCTGCGGCGAGTTCTGCCCCTGCGGCAACACGCCCGCGATCGCTTCGCTGGCCAACTCGTTGCCGAAGCCGGATTGGTAACCGTTGCTGACGATCGTCGCCATGAGGACAGGTCCTTAGAGGAAACCGCGCTTCATCTGGTCGCGCTCGATCGACTCGAACAGCGCCTGGAAGTTGCCTTCGCCGAAACCTTCGTTGCCCTTGCGCTGGATGATCTCGAAGAAGATCGGCCCGATCGCGTTCTGGGTGAAGATCTGCAGCAGCTTGCGCTGCTTGGTCTCCAGGTCAGCATCGATCAGGATCTTGTTCTTCGCCAGCCGCGGCACGTCTTCGCCATGGTTCGGCACGCGCTCGTCGATCACCTCGAAGTAGGCATCCGGCGTATCGAGGAAGTCCACACCCGCCGCGCGCATCTTCTCCACGGTGGTATAGATATCATCGGTGAAGCAGGCGATGTGCTGAATACCTTCGCCGTGATACGCGTCAAGGTACTCGTTGATCTGGCTCTTCGGGTCGTTCGACTCATTGAGCGGAATGCGCACGACGCCGTCCGGCGCGGTCATCGCCTTCGACACCAGACCGGTCTTGACGCCCTTGATGTCGAAGTAGCGGATCTCGCGGAAGTTGAACAGCTTCTCGTAGTAGTCCGACCACTTCTGCATGTTGCCGAAGTAGAGATTGTGGGTCAGATGGTCGATGAAGGTGAGACCGAAACCCTGCGGGTTCTGATCCACGCCTTCGATCGGTGCGTAATCGGCGTCATAGATGCTGCCGGCGCTGCCGTAGCGATCGATCAGGTACAGCATGCAGTCGCCGATGCCCTTGACCACTGGCGCGTCGACCGCCTTGCTGTCGGCCTTGTCGGTCACCGCCTCACCGCCATTGCCGAGGACGGTCGCAAGCACCTCGTCGGATGGCTTCTTGAAACGAATCGCGAAACCACAGGCGCTGGGACCGTGCGCCTTGGCGAAATCGGCAGCGAACGAATCCGGATCTTCATTGAGCAGGAAGTTCACGCCGTTCTGCCGGTACACAGTGATCGGCCGCGCCCTGTGCTTCAGCACGGCAGTGAAGCCCATGCGCTTGAACAGGTCATGCAACTCGCCGGCGCGCTCCGCGGGCGCAGCGAACTCGACGAACTCGAAACCGTCGATGCCCATCGGGTTGTCGAAGGTGGTGACCTGCATGCCAAGATTCGGCTGGGCGTTCATGGCGCTCTCCTGCTACGGGTTATAGCTAAGCTGGTGTCATTGGGAAGTCCGCACAAGGATGTGCGGGCTCTTGCGAGGGATTCGCATACAGACACGTTATAGTTACATGTGAAACCATTTGCAAGGAACACCGCCGCAATGCCCGCCAAGCGCCGCCCTGCCCCCGCCACTGCCGAGCACGCCCCGTTGCAGCTGGAGCATTTCCTGCCGTACCGGCTGTCGATCCTGTCCAACACGATCAGCCAGGCGATCGCCGACGACTACCAGCGCCGCTACGACATCTCGGTGACCGAATGGCGGGTGATGGCGGTGCTGGCGCGCTTCGACGGCTTGTCCGCGCGCGAGGTGGCCGAGCGCACTGCCATGGACAAGGTGGCGGTAAGCCGCGCGCTGGCACGCCTTGTCGAGGCCGGACGAGTCCATCGCAGCATCCATGACGATGACAAGCGGCGTTCGGTATTGAGCCTCACCGAAACGGGCTGGACCATGCACGATGAAGTCGCGCCAATGGCACGTGCTCGCGAACGCGAGGTGCTGGCGAAGCTCGATGCCGAAGAGCAGGCGTGGCTGGAACGCATCCTCGACAAGCTACAACTCACCGTACGCTGAGACCTCGACAAAAGGGGCGTCTTGCAGACCGCCCTCTCATGCGGCGTCATTCGCGCGGATCAGCGCACGCCATGCATCAACTTGTTGATCAGCGGCGAGATCAGCAACAGCAACACGCCGGCGCCTGCCAGCAGCCAGAAGCTGAAAGTGAAGCCGCTCAATGCCGAAGCGGCAGTCATGCCGTTGTCGCCACTGATATGGCCGGCGAGCAGACCCGACAGGTTGCCGCCCACCGCCAGCGACAGGAACCAGCCACCCATCGCCAGACCGACCAGCCGCGGCGGCGCCAGCTTGGTCACCATCGACAGGCCGATCGGTGACAGGCACAACTCGCCCACCGTCTGCAGCACATAGCACAGCACCAACGGCCAGAAAGGAATCAGCCCATGGCTGTCGAGCAGGCGCGACAAGGCATACATCAGCACCGCAAAGCCGAGCCCGTTGAAGACCAGACCCAAGCCGAACTTGCGCGGGATCGACGGCTCGCGATGGCGCGAAGCAAGCAGGGTCCAGGCAATCGTCACCAGCGGTGCCAGCACGATGATCGCCAGCGGGCTCACCGACTGGAACCAGCCCACCGGGAATACCCAGCCTCCGAACATCTGCCGGTCGACCAGGTTCTCCGCCAGGAAATTGAATGAGGTGCCGAGCTGGAAGTAGAACATCCAGAACAGGATGTTGAAGGCGAAGATGATCAGCATCGCCACCACGCGATCCACCTGCACGCGACCGTGCCTGACCGCCTCGACCAGCAGCATCACCGCGACCGCGGCGAACAGCACGCCCAGCACCCATGACAGACCCTTGGTGACGAACGCCAGCAGCAGATACACCAAGGGCACTGCAACCACCATGCCCAGCAATACCCACACCACGCGCATCCGGCCGGCGGCCTCCGGGGCGGGACGACCCACGCCCTGCAGGCCACGCCGTCCGACCCAGAACCAGAACAGGCTGAGCAGCATGCCGACACCGGCCGCACCGAACACGATCCGGTAGTTCTGCTGCATCGGCGTGTCGGTGAAGTAGCCGGCCATCCAGCCGGTCAGCAGCGGCGCCAGCAGCGCACCGCCATTGATGCCCATGTAGAACAAGGTGAAGCCACGATCGCGCCGCGGGTCATCGCGACTGTAGAGCTGCCCGACCATCGAGGAGATGTTCGGCTTGAACAGGCCATTGCCGACGATCACCATCGCGAGGCCAACCAGAAAAATTTCGCGACTCGGCAGCATGACGACGAACAATCCCATCGCCATCACCAGTGCACCGAGCAGGATCGAACGCTGGTAGCCAATCACCTTGTCGGCCACATAGCCGCCAAAAATGCTGGATGCATAGATCAGCGCGGTATACGAGCCGAAGATGCTGCTGGCCCAGGCCTGGCCGGATGCGTCGCCGTCGTAGAAGTGCGCCACGATGTACAGCGCCAGCGCCCAACTCACGCTGTAAAACGCGAAGCGCTCCCAGAACTCGGTCATGAACAGCATCCACAGTGGACGCGGATGGCCGAGCAGCTGCGGATAGTCCGGCGCGGCACTCGTCTCGATGGCCTGGTTCATGGGTTCCCCTGGGTAGCTTCAGGCCGGCATCTCGTGTGCGGACTGAAGTCGTGAAGTCATCGAAAGGTGTAACCGCTGGCTGCGCGCGACGTCAAATGCCGCGCAGCATGGATCAGCTGCCCAATACCGTGCGCACATCCAGCAGCTCGGGGAAGAACTCCAGGTCGAGCGCCTTTTTCAGAAAACTCACACCGGACGAACCGCCGGTGCCACGGCGATGGCCGATGATCCGCTCCACCGTTTTCATGTGACGGAAACGCCACAGCTGGAAACTCTCCTCCACATCCACCAGCTGTTCGCACATGTGGTATTCCGGCCAAAAGTCCGCGCGGCCCTCGTAGATGCGCTTGAATGTCGGCAGCAACGCTTCATTGCTCTGGTAAGGCTGAGTCCAGTCGCGTTGCAGCAGGGTTGCCGGCACCGCATGGCCGCGACGACTCAGATAGCTCAGGAATTCGTCGTACAGGCTGGGGGCTTCCAGCACTTTGCGCAACGCGGCCTGTGCGGCCGGATCGTGCGCGAACACCTTGAGCATGCCGGTGTTCTTGTTGCCGAGCAGGAACTCGATCTGCCGATATTGCAGCGACTGGAAGCCCGACGACGGCCCCAGCACACCACGGAATTCCAGATACTCCGAGGGTGTCAGTGTCTCCAGCACGGCCCATTGCTCGAACAGCTGGCGCTGCACCTGTTTCACCCGCGCAAGGATCTTCAGACAGGCGTCGATGTCATCCACCTGCAGGTGCACTACCGCCGCCTTCAGCTCGTGGATCAACAGCTTCATCCACAGTTCGGCCACCTGGTGCTGCACGATGAACAGCAACTCGTCGTGATGCGGCGGCTGACTCAATGGCTGTTGCGCCGACAGCAGCGTATCCAGATGCAGGTAACCGCCGTAGGTCATCTGCCCATTCAGATCCGTCTGGATGCCTGCCTCGATATCACGCTGGTTGTCGCTCATTCGGCTTCGTCATCCTGCAAAAGTTGGTCATTTTAGCGGTTGTCGCAAGTCATCCCGTACGCCCGCGCATGCTGCACCGTACCTTGCAGTGCAACATGCCGGCCTGTTATCAAGCGCGGTCTTATCCGGACATACGGCCTTCACCGACCCTCGGTAAAATGCCGTGTTCCCTGCTTACCCCTCTCTTCCTCACCCCGGAGCGAGTCGTGACCATCGCCGCCAAGTTTGAAATCGAATACCTGCAATACCTCGATGCCGAGGGCAAACAGGTCCGTGACGATCTGCCCGAGTTCGCCAAGGACCTCGGCCACATGGTCGAGCTGTACAAGTTGATGTTGTCGACCCGCGTGTTCGACGCCAAGTCGATCGCCCTGCAGCGCACCGGCAAGCTGGGCACCTATGCCAGCTGCCTCGGCCATGAGGCGGCGCATGTCGGCATCGGCAGCGCGATGCGGCCCGAAGACGTGTACGCACCGAGCTATCGCGAATACGGCGCCCAGCTGTACCGCGGCGTACAGCCGCGCGAGGTCTACATGTACTGGGGCGGCGACGAGCGCGGCAACGACTACCAGAAGGAACCGGCACGACATGACTTCGCCTGGTCGGTGCCGATCGCCACGCAGTGCCTGCATGCGGCAGGTTCCGCACTGGCGTTCAAGATCCGCGGCGAGAAGCGCGTGGCCGTGTGCACGATTGGCGACGGCGGTTCGTCCAAGGGCGACTTCTACGGCGCGATCAACATCGCCGGCGCACAGAACCTGCCGCTAGTGGCAGTGATCGTCAACAACCAGTGGGCGATCTCGGTACCGCGCAAGATCCAGTCCGGTGCACCCACGCTGGCGCAGAAAGGCATCGCTGCGGGCCTGTTCTCGATCCAGGTGGACGGCAACGACATCATCGCGGTGCGCAAGGCGATGGAAGATGCGCTGGAGCGCGCCCGCAGCGGCAAGGGCGGCAGCGTGATCGAGGCGGTGACCTATCGCCTCGGCGACCACACCACCGCCGACGACGCGCGTCGCTACCGCGGCGAGCAGGAAGTGAAGGACGGCTGGGAAAAGGAGCCGATGAAGCGCCTGCGCAACTGGCTGGTGGCCAAGGGCGTGTGGGACGACGCGAAAGAAGAAGCCTGGAAGGCCGAGTGCGACGAGTGGATGGACAACGAAGTGAACGCCTACCTCGAGACCAAGACTCAGCCGGTCTCGGCGATGTTCGACTACATCTTCGCCGAAGTCCCCGCCGATCTCGCCAAGCAGCGCGATTACGTCCTCTCGCTTGAAACCAAGGGTCATTGAGTCATGGCACAAATCACTCTCATCGAAGCAGTTACCCAGGCACTCGCCTATGAGATGGCCCACGACGACAGCGTCATGGTGCTGGGCGAGGACGTCGGCCTCAACGGCGGCGTATTCCGCGCCACCCAGGGCCTGCAGGAAAAATTCGGCGAGCTGCGTGTGCTCGACACGCCGCTGGACGAAACCACGATTGCCGGTGTGACGGTTGGTCTCGCGGTGCAGGGCATGAAGCCGGTCGCCGAGGCACAGTTCGAAGGCTTCATCTATCCGATGATGGAGCAGATCGCCTGCCACGCCGCCCGCATGCGCAACCGCACCCGCGGTCGTCTCACCGTACCGGCGGTGTTCCGCGCGCCGTGGGGCGGCGGCATCCGCGCACCGGAGCATCACTCGGAAGCGAACGAGCACCTGTTCACCAATATCCCTGGCCTGCGCGTGGTGATGCCGTCCTCGCCGGCGCGCGCCTACGGCCTGCTGCTGGCGGCGATCCGCGATCCGGATCCGGTGATGTTCTTCGAGCCAAAGCGCATCTATCGCCAGTACAAGGAAGAGGTGCCGGACGATGGCGAGGCATTGCCGCTGGACGTGTGCTTCGTGCTGCGTGACGGTACCGATGTGACCCTGGTGACCTGGGGCGCGCAGGTGAAGGAAGCGCTGGAGGCGGCCGATGAACTGGCTGCGCAAGGCATCAGCGCCGAGGTGATCGACGTCGCCACGCTGACCCCGCTGGACTTCGACACGATCGCTGAATCCGTACAAAAAACGGGCCGCTGCGTGATCGTGCACGAAGCACCGAAGACCGCCGGCTTCGGCGCGGAGATCGCGGCCCGCCTGGCCGAGGAGTGCATGTACGACCTGCTCGCGCCGGTCGAGCGCGTCACCGGTTTCGACACGCACATCCCGCTGTTCCGCCTGGAAATGAAATACATGCCGAGCGTGGAGCGCGTCGTCGACGCGGCGAAGCGTACTCTGGCGGCAAGCTGACCTGGAACTCCAACATTGCACGGCGTCATTCCCGCGAAAGCGGGAACCCAACTTGATCTTTCGCCACACATAAATGGATTCCCGCTTTCGCGGGAATGACGCCAGAAAAATCAGCACCGGCAAGGCCGGTCACACCAGACAACGGAAATCTGCTCATGGCTGATATCAAGACGTTCTACCTGCCCGACCTCGGCGAAGGCCTGCCCGACGCGACGATCGTCGAGTGGCACGTGAAGGTGGGCGACAGCATCAAGCTCGACGCGCCGCTGTGCTCGATGGAGACCGCCAAGGCGGTCGTCGACGTGCCCTCGCCATACACCGGCAAGGTCACCAAGCTGCACGGTGCCGCCGGCGACATCATCGAGACTGGTTCCGCACTGGCCGAGTTCGAGCCCGACCCGAACGCCAAGCAGCGTGCCGAGGCCGAATCGACCGGCCATCATCACGGCCCGAAGAAGAGCGTCGGCAGCACGGCCGCCGACGACAGCCACAAGGTGGTCGCCTCCGATGACGGTGGCGAGATCGAAAGCGATGGCAAGAAGGCCGATCGCGAAGACGAAGGCACCGTGGTCGGCGCGATGGTCAGTGGCAATCACGTGCACGTCGAACAGGCCGCCAGCATCGGCGGTGTGAAGGCCGTGCCCGCCGTGCGTGCACTGGCGAAGAAGCTCAAGGTCGACCTGACCCGCGTGCGCCCGAGCGGTGCCGACGGCGTCGTGACCATGAAGGACGTCAAGGACGCCGCCGCCAACGGTTCGGCCGCACTCGGCACTGCGCCGGCACGTGGCGTACCTGCCTCGGCCGGCCGCCACCTGGCGCCCGAACTGCCGCAGCCTGAAGCCGCACGCACACCGGTGTCACTCGCAGGCAAGCCGGTGCGTACCGCGCCGCCGTCGCAGCAGGCCAGCGGCCAACCGGAGCAGTTGAAGGGTGTACGCCGCAACATGGCCCGCGTGATGGCTGACGCCCACGCCCAGGTCGTGCCAACCACTCTGGTCGACGACGCCGACCTGCACGCCTGGATCGGCAAGCAGGACATCACCGCCCGCCTGATCCGCGCGATCGTGTTCGCGTGCAAGACGGTGCCTGGCTTGAACGCGTGGTTCGATGGCAAGAACCTCACCCGCACCCTGCATCCGCATGTCGACATCGGCATCGCGGTGGATACCGACGACGGCCTGTTCGTACCGGCGCTGCGCAACGCCGACGTGCTCGACGGTGCCGGCATTCGCGCCGCGATCAAGCGCCTGCGCACCCAAGTCGAGGATCGCTCGATCCCGGCCTCGGAGTTGTCCGGCTACACCATCAGCCTGTCGAACTTCGGCATGTTCGCCGGCCGCTATGCCACGCCAGTGGTGGTACCGCCAACTGTCGCCATCGTCGGCGCCGGCAAGCTCAGCCACGACGTAGTCGCCGTGATCGGCGGCATCGAAGTGCATCGCCGCATGCCGCTGTCGCTGACCTTCGATCACCGCGCCGCCACCGGCGGTGAGGCTGCGCGCTTCCTCAAGGCGATGCTGGACGATCTGGCGCTGCCGAACTGACCTTGCTGCACACGTGAAACCGACAGTGCGCTTTCGGGCGCCCTGTCTGTTTCAGCGGTCATCCATCAGTAGTCGCGCACGTCCAGCAACATGAAGCAACGCGCGGTGTAGTCATGTCCACCACGCGGCCACGCGACAGCCGTCAGCGCCAGGGTTCCCGCCGTCCACGGCTCGTTGTCGAGCGAGGCCTCGCTGCGTGAATCGTCCTCTGCGACATGGCTGTGTACCAGCCGCACCCAGTGCAACTCGGGTGTCAGTGCTTCGCGCTTCAGTGCGACTTCGATCGCCGCCAGCGCGTCGACCGGAATGGTCACGGCATCTGCGGTCGTTCCACGCACGTTGAACGGGCCGACGAACACATCCCACGTACGCACACCGATGTCCCACGCGGTGATCTGCATCTTGCGGTCGTCGGTGACGTACCAGCAGGCGGCCAGCAGCAGGTGAAACGCATTCTGTTCGAATGCATGCAAGGCATCACGGCAACCGGCGTCACCACTGCCGATCCCGGCGAAGCTCTCCTCGATGCGCCGTTCCTCGCTCAACACCACGTCGACATCGAGGCGACCCGGTTCGCCAGGGCTACCCTCATGCCACTCGGCACGGATCGCAGGAAAATCATCGTCGGTGACCAGCCAGCCATCTTCGTCCGCTTCCAGTTCGACATCATTCCGTTCGAACAACCGCAGCAGATATTTCTGTAGCGCCGCACTATCCATCGTCATTCTCGATTGTCTGCATTGGCCGGCGACGGCAGTTCACGCCAGGTCAGATACACGCGCAGATCGAACTCCCGCTGATGGTAGTCCGGCAGCATGTAGGTGCACAGCTGGTAGAACGCCTTGTTGTGATCCTGCTCTTTCAGGTGCGCCAGCTCGTGTACCACGATCATCTGCAGGAATTCCGGTGCGGCCGCCTTGAACAAGGCGGCCACGCGGATTTCCTTCTTCGCCTTGAGCTTGCTGCCCTGTACGCGCGAGATCGCGGTATGCAGCCCGAGTGCGTTTCGCACCACGTCGAGCTTGCTGTCGTACAGCACCTTGTCGATACCCGGTGCGTTTTTCAGGTGCTGCTGTTTCAGATCCATGGTGTAGGCGTAGAGCGCCTTGTCGCTCTGCACCGGGTGCCGATCCGGATAGTGTTTGGCCAGATGCTCGCCCAGGCGCTGCTGCGCGATCAGCTGCCGCACCTTGTCCTGCAAGGCAGCTGGGTACGCCTGGAGATATTTGAGCGGCATCATGGACGATATTCTCGCACCCCATCGAGTTCACTCGTGATGGTGGCATCTGTAAAACCGCGTTCACAGGGTGTCGCGTTCGAAGAGACTGACACCAGCCGACAGCCAGAATCAGCGACGCCGTCCCCAGCAGGCGTGACGCAGCAGCATCGCCAGCACCAGCACCACGGCAAACGCACCATAGCCATACAGCGCAGGCAATACCTGTTGCCAGATACCTCCGCTCGCACGACCAAACTGGTCGACCGGTGGCAGCTCAACCATGTCGAAACCAAGCAGCGCACCCTGCACTGCCGTGATTGCTGCCAGCAGCAACATCACAAAATCGAAAACACGCCGGGCCGAGGTCCGTGGCAGGCTCTTCGGATAGGCCCAGTAAGCCCAGCACAGGATCAGCAACCACGGTGCCAGCAGCAGGATGGCCAGGTAACGCATCGATCAATCACTCCCTCGGCTTGAATCGCCGCGCATCAATCCTGCGCAGCGAGCTGATCCAGCGCTTCGCGCAGCCGCAGCAGGGCTTCGTCACGAGACTGCTCATCGCGGTAATCGGGTGTGCTGGCGACCTGCTTGCCATCCAGCTCAAGGGTCACGCCCTGCGGCTTGATCTGCAGCACGGTACCGGCCGCACCCAGCGTCTTGAGGTGCTTCTGCAGCGCGCCGGCCGCCTTCGGATCGGCGAACGAGATCGACAGCAACAGCTCCTCGCCTTCCGCAGAGAACAGGCGAAAACGGAAGTTACCATCCGCATCGCGGAAACTGGCGAAGCGCGGCATTTTGTCCTGCTTCGCGACCGTCTTAGGCGAGGCCGTGATGGCCGCCGATGTGTTGGCCGAACGCAGCCCCAGCGCATCGCGCAACGCAGCGATCTTCGGCGTGGCAATCGCACGCGCCTTCTGGGCGCCCTGCTGCAGGATCGTCTCGATCGCCGCCGGATCGGCCATGAACGCCTCGTAGCGCTCACGCATCGGCGCCACATCAGTCTCGATGCGTTCGTACAACACCTGCTTCGCATCACCCCAGCCGAGGCCGTCCAGCAGGGTCTGGCGGAATACCGCCGTCTCGGTCTCACTGGCAAATGCGCGGAAGATGGTGAACAGCGCCGAGTTGTCCGGATCCTTCGGCTCACCCGGCAGGCGCGAGTCGGTGACGATGCGCATGATCGCCTCGCGCAACTGCTTCTTGCCACCAGCGAACAACGGAATCGTGTTGTCGTAACTCTTGGACATCTTGCGGCCGTCCAGGCCAGGCAGCGTAGCCACCTGCTCCTCGATCAGCGCTTCGGGCAACACGAAGAACTCGTGGCCATGGATATGGTTGAAGCGCTGGCCGAGATCGCGCGCCATCTCGATATGCTGGATCTGGTCGCGCCCCACCGGCACTTTGTGCGCGTCGAACGCGAGGATGTCGGCTGCCATCAGCACCGGATACATGTACAAGCCGGCGGTGATACCGGCATCGGCATCCTCGCCCGTCTCCGTATTCCGATCCACCGCCGCCTTGTAGGCGTGTGCACGGTTCAACATACCCTTAGCGGCGACGCAGGTGAGAAACCAGGTCAGCTCAGGAATTTCCGGAATGTCCGACTGCCGGTAGAACGTGACGCGCTGCGGATCGAGGCCGGCGGCCAGCCAGGTCGCGGCGATCTCCAGCCGTGAACGTTCGATTCGCGCTGCATCGTCGCTCTTGATCAGGGCGTGATAGTCGGCCATGAAATAGAACGCATCGACGTCAGCGCGCCGGCTGGCTTCAACGGCCGGGCGGATCGCACCCACGTAATTGCCCAGATGCGGTGTACCGGTAGTGGTGATGCCGGTGAGGACTCGAGTTTGCATAGGGTTCGCTTGGAATGTCTTCGGGCCGGCGCAATCAGCGCAGCAGCGTGGATTTGCCAAACAGCGATTCGACCAGGTCCACCGCCAGTTTGGCGGTCTGGTTGCGCTTGTCATACGCCGGATTCAGCTCGACGATGTCCAGCGACGCCATGCAACCGGTGTCGGCGATCATCTCCATGCACAGCTGCGCCTCGCGGTAATCCGGACCGCCACGCACCGTGGTGCCGACGCCCGGTGCGATGCTTGGATCGAGGAAATCCACATCGAAGCTCACGTGCAGATGAGTATTTCCGTCGACACCGGCGAGCGCCTCTTCCATTACGCCCTTCATGCCGATCTCGTCGATACGGCGCATGTCGAACACGCTTATGCACGCCTCGCGCACCAGCTGCTTTTCGCCTTCGTCCACCGAGCGGATGCCGATATAGCGGAAAACATCAGGCGTGGTGGCCGGCGTACTACCACTGAGCCCGGTGAGTTCGGCCGGCCCATTGCCGCACAGACAGGCCACCGGCATGCCGTGGATATTGCCCGACGGAGTGGCCTGCGCAGTATTGAAGTCGGTATGCGCATCCAGCCACAGCACGCGAAGCTGCTTGCCTGCGTCGTGGCAATGGCGCGCCACGGCCGAGATCGAACCGATCGCCAGGCAGTGATCGCCGCCCAGCATGATCGGCAAACGCCCTGCCTGGAGCTCTTGATGAACAGCCGTATAGACGGCCGTATTCCAGGCCACCACCTCGTCCAGATGACGGTAGCCATGCGTGGGCGGTTGCCATGGATTGAGCGGCCCCTGCAAATTGCCGCGATCGATCACGGTCAGTCCGCGACGCTCCAGCCTGGCCGCCAGGTTGGCCACCCTCAGCGCTTCCGGCCCCATTGCGGCACCACGATGTCCGGCGCCGATGTCGGTCGGCACGCCGATCAGTGAAACGGTCTGCTTGTTCATGAGATGAGTACCTGCCTGTGGCATCCAGCCGGCGCAGGCCGACGCCATAGCGCACAGCCGGCATCGTTGTGATGGCGACGACCCACGACACGAGCCGGCGCGAGCTGGCCGGAGTTTACCGGAATGGGCTAGTCCACGCCGTACGTTCTCTACTGGAACAGGCAGTGTCCGGAGCCACGATGCCATCAAGCGCACCTGCGTCATCAAGAACCATGCGCAGGACACTCATGTTATCGCTCGACCTCGATGCCCTGTCGGACACCACGAGCGGAAGCAAGCACAGCACGCCTCAACTCGATTCAAGCTGACGACTTCGTGCCAACTCATCTTCACGGCGCGAGCGCGCAGCAGAACTCCAGGACACAAGCTCACGGCAAGTGGCAACATTCTCAGCCCTTGCATCCCGAGCAATTTTCCCCATCAGCATCCCTGCAAACAACCACACTCCGCGCCAAAAGGCGGAATGCGCAAGAAGCGTTTGCATTTGATTTGTCCCCCCGCTGCCCCTGTGCAACGGCTGAACTGACTTTAGCAAAAAATTACGTCACGCGCGCATTTTTACTATCTCAAGCGACACCGCGACAATTCCGCAGTTGAGTCGCCTTCGCACGGCCTTTGGACTCAAGTCCAAAGGAGCGGGGTTGATTCACACCATTTACGCTGATCCGGAACAGACCCGCTCGGAGCATGCCGCATACCCGCTGCGGCCATTGCTACCAGTTCGATGACTAGATTGAGGACGCCGAATCGGAAGAATTCACTCGCCCACCTGGACTCAGGCTGGAACCAAGCCATTCATGTCCAAGGACTACGCCGCTACAGCGGGCGCTGACATATCCGCGTCCGCGTACTGCACAAGGTCGATGGTGAACTCCGTGCAAGCCATTTCGACATAAACCGTGCGGCCTGAATTGGCATGTTCCTCACGCCCCAATCCACGAGCCAGGCGAATGGCATGAGCAAAACCCAGGCCGTCAAACAGCACGGCCGAACCACTGCAGATGGCCCACAAGCCATGGCTGCTTTCCTTGATGGTCAAAACGACACTCATCGTTGCACCCTCCAGCAAGGGAATGCCCAGATATGCAACGCCTCCCCAAGACGTTCATGAGTTTCCGGGATCGTTCCAGCTTCGCCGCCAGTACGCGCGACGTATGTCGGCGATGTCCTACAGCGGGCGTCCGGGAGTGCCGTCGAAGCAGCTATTTGTTGTGTCACAACCCATTTTAATAGATGCCGAAGATCAGCCAGCAGCACTGGAGTCAGCGATCCCTGCCAGGCACCTGAACGAATCGCGCGCCGACACGCATCCCATGGTGAAAGTGCTGCGTCTCCCGCTCAGGGATAACCGGACAGGCTGAGCTGCCGGGGATCCGGCACGCGTCCATATTTCGCAAGAATGATCGGATCCGAATACATGCCGCGATCCGTGTCTGCGCCCTGCGCATACACGAGCACACCTTCGCATTGTCTGGCCAACTGCTCGCCGCAGCGGCGTGCGAACTCCTCCATGCCGTGCAGCACAGGCTTCTCGGGCAAGACGGCGCCATCCACTTCGTGAAAGCCCTGCACTACATAGAGCGTTTCCATGATCCTGTCCTCGTATCTGACTAGCTCATCAAGCGTGCCGGCATCGAAGTGCATGAGTCGCGACGATGGTGTTAAGCGCTGGTTCTTCGTTCAGCCAAGGCACCTCCAACCAATCCGACGCAGGTACCGCGCTCAGTGACCATGAATCTCGCTCAAGGCTTCAGCGGGACATGACCTCGCACCGCTGCCATCGCCCCGCTGCGAGCCTGGCGATAGGCCGCTCCATCGAAAATCCATGTAAGTTCATGTCGGTTCTTGATAATTCTTCAAGACGAACGCAAAGACACGCACTATCGCTCCGCACCAACTGCCTTGTCCGCAATGAAGTCCATGGCGCGCCGAAATCAATTTGTGACGAACATCACAAATTTTCGCCTGGTAACGTGGGTAAATGTGATCTGTATCACCTATGTAGCTAACCACTGCCGCCGTGAGGCGATCACTGTCCCATTCCCCCAGCCCTATAGACGGATCAAGCCCGCTTCGGCGGGCTTACTTTTTGCCTGAAGTGCGTGCCCTGTCCGAAACCTCGAAGCCTGCCGTGCAAGTTGGCGAGCCGCAAAGACAGACACACCAATCACCACGTCTTTTTGTCCGTATCACCTGGCCACTCCCAACACTGCAGTGTGAGTCAGTGCACAACAGGCGCGGCCTCAGACACACGGCCCTGCAATCCCCGTGCAATATCGACCCACAGTGAAATAAGAGCAGATCGCGGAGCAGGGCAACACGCGATGGGAGGGACATGGTGCCGGCAGCAGGAATCGAACCCGCGACCTACTGATTACAAATCAGTTGCTCTACCAACTGAGCTATGCCGGCGAAGGTCGGAGATTCTAGCAGGCTCTGTCCTGAGTGCTCAAAAACAGCCTGTGGTGTGCGAACCAATCCCGCTGACGCCGATACGGTTGCGCCAATCGAAGTGGCTGCCGTCAGGTACCACCAGGTCGAGCCAGTATTCGGGCACGCTTTCGCTGCGTTCGCTCATGCGGGCCGGAAAACCGGCGGCGATCACCTGGTCGCGACGATTGCGCGCATTGGCCGGATCCTTGAAGACGCCCAGTGAAATCGTGTTGGGCTGATCGCCGGAACTGACCACAAAATAGTCATCGAGATTGTGCGCACCGAGCTGGCGAGCCTGTTCCAGTGCCTGCGCACGGCTCGCGGCAGCTGGCAGGTACACCCACCAACCGCTGGTCTGGCTGGCCTGCTCCTGGCGTGAACGCATGCGGGTGACCTGGGCGGACAACGCCTGTCGCGCATTGCGCAGATCCTGCGGCGTGGAGAACGGACCCAGCGCAAGGCAGCTGTAGCTGATGGCCTGTTGTGCGCCAGCCGCACTAAGCCCGGAAGAAGGCGCTGCAGCCGTATCGGCCGCTGCCGGCAGCTCCGACAACAGGCGCAATTCGGTCACTCCGGGGTCGGTCGGATTGCCGCCGCGGGCATATGGCTGTCCCAGCAACAGCCAGGCACCTACCGCAATATTGAGGGCACTCAAGAGGACAAACAGCAGACGCAGAAACATCGAACCCCCATCACCGGCAGCAACCAGCATTCTATCCGGGCGACGGCGCCGGCACCTGCGCATTGGCCCACAACGCCAGGCCGCGCAGCACACCATCGTGACTCAGCTGCACCGGCAACGACAGCAGCGGCAGCAGGACCGCCGCATCGCCACCACCCAGCACCAGTGTTGCCGGGCCACCCAGTCGGTGCGCCATACGTGTGGCGAAACGTTCAATCAGAGCCGCCGCCGCCTGCCAGCAACCGGAAGTCACTGCATCAGCCGTGTTGTCGGCCAGTTCCAGAATCTCGCCGGGGCGTTCCGGGCGTACCCGCACCGTCGCATCCCGCAAGGACTGCTGCATCAGCTGCGGCCCGGGGGCGATCAAGCCACCCAGGTGCTGGCCGTCCGCAGCCAGCGCATCCAGTGTGAGCGCCGTCCCGACGCCTGCCACGACGTATGGGGCAGCCCCTTCGGCATGCGCTGCCACCATGGCCAGGAAACGATCCACACCCAGGCGCTGTGGCTCGGCATAGGCATTGCGCACGCCACAGGCGCTGGCCGGTGTCCGCAGCCAGTACGGCTCACGCTCGAACTGCGTCGCCACGCTGGCCGCCACGGCCGACTCGCGCACGCTGTCGACCACCGAAGCGCCGACGACCTGATCGGGGCGCGGCAACGATGACCAAGCCAGTTGCAGAGCCGCGGCGACGTTTTCGTGCCAATCAACGGCACCATGCGCCAACCAGGCGTCAGGCTGCGCCTGCAGCGCCCATTTCAGTCGGGTATTACCCAGATCGAGCAGCAGCTTCATGCGCGGCGCACCGTGACATCCCCGCTGTCGATCGGACACAGGCTTCCATCCGCCAAACGCACCTGCAGTGCACCACGCCCATCCACGCCGGCCCCGATGCCACCGAACATGCCGAGTGCACCACTCAACTGCAGCGGCTGGTCACGCAGCAGATCGTAGCGTGCATAGTCGGCGACGAAACCGGCAAAGCCATCGCGTTCGAATTGGCTCAGACCTTCTATCAAGCCAGCGATCAGCGCCGCAGCCACGCGATTGCGGTCCGGTGGCGTGCCGCCAGCCAGCATAGCCAGGTCACATGCCGGCTGCCCAGCCTGTGCTTGTAGTGCCGGGGTCAACCGCAGGTTGAGGCCGATTCCGATGATTGCAGCACACGGTCCCTGGTATTCACCGCTCAACTCAACCAGGATGCCGCCCAGCTTGCCACCAGGGCGACCATCCTCGATGGCCAGCAGATCATTCGGCCATTTCAGACCGGCTCCGGCGATACCCAGCGATTCCAGTGCGCGCAGTACGATCACCCCGATCGCCAGGGACAGGCCGCTCAACGCGGCAAATCCCGATTCGAAGCGTTTGAGGCACGACATATAGAGGTTCAAGCCCGGCGGCGACAGCCACGTGCGTCCACGCCGACCACGTCCGGCGGTCTGCGTCTCGGCCAGAAGAATACTGAGATCCTTCGCAACAGCGCCCCGCCGCTGCAATTCGCTGGACGTCGAATCCAGCTCCCAGTGCACTTCAAGTGCACCCAGTCTGCGTAGCAGTACGGCTGGCAGGGCCGTGCGGATCTGCTTCGCATCCAGCATCTGCAACGGCCACGGCAGCCGGTAACCAGCCGCTGCACGCGCCTCGATCGGTACGCCACGGGCGCGCAGAGCCTCAATCTGCTTCCAGATCGCTGCGCGGGTCACGCCCCCCTGATCGGCCAGACTGGTGCCGGAGATCGGTTCACCCGCGGCAAGCATGGCCAGCAATTGCGCTGGCTGCATCAGCCTGCCGCTCCTGCGGGAGCGACAACTGGCCAGCGGCGATTGACGGCGGGATAGGGCAAGATCGGCATGCACTGATTCTAGCCCGGCCGACCTAGCGCGCGGCATCGGTGCTGTCGCCTCGTGAATGACGACCCAGCCGGAGCACTGGCACCGCAACGATGTTTCTGAGACGATCCAAGCCTTCGCTTGCGGGTCAGGGAGTTCGATCACCATGCGTGTCACACACTGGCTTATCGGTTGCACCCTGTGCATTGCCGGCATCGGCAGTGCCGCCGCAACGAGTCTGGACACCCAGGAGCAGGACAATGCCCAGCACGCGACTGCCGACAGTGCCAGTTCGCGGGATGGCAACAGCAGTGGTGGCGATGCGCTGGGGCTGACTCACGACACCCCGCGTGCTACCGGCAGCGAAAGTTCAGGCAGCACCTCCGGCAACAGCAGCGATCGCTCCAGCGGCGCCTCTTCGGCACCAGCGCCCTCTCGCCAGCCGCACCTAGGCTGGCAATCGCTGCTGCCCGGATCCATCCAGTAGCACCAGGCACCATGCCCGGACGTTGGTGGCAATCACTGCGGGCACGTTTCGAACCTGCTCCAATTGCCGATGCGCTATGGCGGCGTGCATTGGCTGCGTGTCCACTGGCGCGCCGACTGGATCCCGTACGGCAGGTTCAGCTGCGTCGACTCGCCACGCTATTCCTCGCCCGCAAACAATTCCATGCATTGGCTGGCACCGTGCTGGACGACTACTGGCGCTTGCTGATTGCGATGCAAGCCTGTCTGCCGGCGCTGCAGCAGGGGGCTGGCAGCCTGCGCGGTTGGCACGAAGTGCTGATCTATCCCGGTGAGTTCAAGGTGCGCCGCAGCCATCACGATGATCGCACCGATGCCGCTACCGGAATCGACAAGACACTGACCGGCGAGGGCTGGGAACGCGGTCCGCTGGTGCTGTCGCTGGCTGACGTGCAGTTGGATCTGGAACAGCCGTGGGACGGCTACAACGTGGTCGTGCACGAGATGGCACACAAGCTGGACATTCTCGACGGCCCGCTCGATGGCGTGCCACCACTGGTGGAAATTCCACGACGGCGCTGGATCGAGCAGTTTCAGCTGGCCTATGGCCGCCTCAGCCAGGCTTCTGCGCAGAATCACGACAGCCCGATCGCTCACTACGCGGCGGAAAGCGCCGGTGAATACTTCGCCGTCGTCAGCGAGCTGCACTACTCGCAACCTGCGCTGCTGCGCCAGGCGGAGCCGGCAATCGCCGGATTGCTCGAGGCGTTTTACGGTCGTTCACCGGCAGAGGGTTGCGATCCACCCGGATTCGGCCGCACACGCTGAACTCGGCCGATGCCTCGTCAGCTCGCCGCCAAGGTTACGCTGAAACGTGCGCCACCGAACTCCGGCGAGCGATCGACTACCAGCTCGCCCTGATAGGCATGCACGATGTCCTGCACGATCGACAGGCCGATGCCATGGCCCTGCACACGCTCGTCACCACGCACGCCACGCTGCAGAACTTTCTCGATCTTGTCTTCGGCGATGCCTGGGCCATCGTCTTCCACACTCAAACGCAGGCCAGGCCGTTGCCGACCCGGCTGCTGCTGCATCTTCACTTCCAGCAGTACGCGATGCCCCGCCCATTTGAAGGCGTTCTCCAGCAGATTGCCCATCAGCTCCAGCAGATCACCCTGCTCGCCGTAGAACACCGCGCCATCCTCGATATCGAACTCGCAGAGCACATTCTTGGCGGCATGAACCTTCTCCAGGCTCTGCACCAGATCCTCGGCATGACTGGCGATCAGCACTGCACTGGCAAAGGTCTGCCGGCCGGACGTGGCGGCGCGCGACAGCTGGTAGGCGACCAGCTCATCCATTCGCCGCACCTGCACCAGCACACCGTTGCGCCGCGACGATTCGTCGCCAGTGGCCGATTCAAGCTGCGAACGGATCACCGCCAGCGGAGTCTTCAGGCTGTGCGCGAGGTCGGCCAGCGTGTGCCGGTAACGGGTACGTTGCTCGCGCTCATTGGTGATGAAAGCATTGATGCGCTCGGTCAGCCCGGTCAGCTCCAGCGGGTACTGGCTGTCCAGTTGTTCGCTGTCGCCGTGTTCGACCCGGCTCATGTCGCTGGCCACTTTGCGCAGCGGGGTCAGGCTCCAGCGCAGCAGCAGCAGCTGCAGCACGATCAGCATCACGCCGAGGATCGACAGCCAGACCACCAGCGTGCGCCGGAATACCGCGTTGTCACCCTCGAACTGCGCCTCGGTCTGCGCCACCGTCAAGGTGAGCCGCACCGATTTCCTCTCCTCGGTATCCAGCGCCACGCCATAGCTGTAGTAGTACAAGCGGCCCATGCGCGTATCGATGGGACCGACGAACTGGTCCTCGCCCGGATCCAGCAGCTTCAGGAAGCTGAAATCACGCCCAATCGCCGAGGACGACTCCCAATGGAATCCGCGATCACCCACGGCCACCGCATAGAGTCCGGAGCCGGGTTGCGAGAATTTCGGATCGGGCAGCGTGTCGTTCGGCGGCAACAGCTTGCCATTGCGGTTGACGTCGGTATTGGTGATATAGGCGATGGCAAAGTTCTGCAACCGGTCGTGCATGGCGGTCAGCGCACGCTCCTTGTTCGCCTGCGACAGGGTCAGCCCGACCAGACCGAGAAAGCCGGCCAGCACGAATCCGGTGGCAATCGCCGCGCGGGCCGCCAGTGACAGCGGCCGGCGCGGCGATTCCGGTTCATTCGTCGTCGCCGTCAGTGCGCGGGATGGCAAAGCGGTATCCGCGTCCACGTACCGTCTCGATGGGTTTGAGGGTACCTTCCGGATCGAGCTTGCGCCGCAACCGGCCGATGAACACTTCGAGCACGTTGGAGTCGCGGTCGAAATCCTGCTGGTAAATGTGCTCGGTGAGGTCGGCCTTGGAAACCAGCTCGCCAGCGTGCAGCATCAGATATTCCAGCACTTTGTATTCGTAGCTGGTCAGGTCGACCAGCTTGCCTTCCACCGTCACCGTCTGCGCAGTCGTGTCCAGCTTGATCATGCCGCAGGCCAGGATCGGCTTCGACCAGCCGCTGGCGCGACGCACCAGCGCGTTGATGCGCGCCAGCAGTTCCTCCACGTGGAAGGGTTTCACCAGATAGTCGTCGGCGCCGTACTTCAGTCCCTCGACCTTGTCCTGCCAGCTGCCACGCGCAGTCAGGATCAGGATCGGATAGCGCTGGCCAGCCTCGCGCAGCGCCTTGACCAGATCCATGCCGGACATCTTGGGCAGGCCCAGGTCAATGATCGCCAGATCGAACGGTACTTCGCGGCCGAGGTAGATACCTTCCTCGCCATCCTGCGCTGCATCGACCGCAAAACCGTCCCGCTTCAGGCGTGCCGCCAGCGTCTCGCGCAACGGCGCCTCGTCCTCCACCAACAGGATGCGCATCAGTGTTTCTCCTTGCTGCCCGCGTTCTTGACGGGCGGGTTCTTGGTTGACTGTGCCGGGACTGAATTCTTGCTCGCCTCGGAGGAAACCACCAACTTCTGCACATGCCCATCCGGCGTGAGCACCTTGATGAAATACTTTACCCCACGACCCACGCGATGCTGCTCGGCCGACAACACCTTGCCTCCGGTTTCCTGCTGCGCCCTGAGCACCGCCTGATCCAGCGTGATCCCCGGCTCCGTCGACTGCGCCGACACTGTCGCAGCGGCACCCAGCAGGCATATCAGCAGAACGGGAATGAAGTTTTTGTGCGTAGTCATGCGTGAAAATCCCGCCCGGCAAAGGCCGTAGCGCTCAGCGTAGGCAATCCGGGCTGAATACTGACCGGCCGGCCGCCAGCTGTCACGCCGCCACCGAGCACGGCGCCAGCGCCTGCTCGAGCAGAGCCCAGCCCGCGCCCGGCAGGTGCGCGCCCTCGCTGAGGGTACGCCGGAACGCCCGCGCGCCCGGTTCGCCTTGGTACAACCCCAGCAAATGCCGGCTGATGTGCTTGAACGCGGTGCCGCGTGCCAGCTCGGCCTCGATGTATGGCTGCATGTGCTGCAACACGCCCGCGCGCGACGGCAGCGGTTCGCCGTATAGCGAAGCCTCGACCTGTGCCAGCAGGTAGGGATCGTGATACGCGGCGCGACCCAGCATCACGCCATCCAGCTGGGCCAGGTGCGCCTGCACTTGCTCGACCGTGGTGATTCCGCCATTGATCACCACGACCAGCCCGGGGAACTCGCGCTTGAGCCGGTAGACCCGCTCGTAGTCCAGCGGCGGAATCTCGCGATTCTCCTTCGGCGACAAGCCCTGCAGCCACGCCTTGCGCGCGTGCACCACCAGTACTTCGACGCTGGCTTCCAGCATCGTCTCGGTGAAGTGCTGCAGCCCGGCGTAGTCGTCCTGGTCATCAACGCCGATGCGACATTTCACCGTCACCGGCACGCTGACCGCATCGCGCATTGCCTTCATGCAGTCACCGACCAATGCCGGTTCACGCATCAGGCAGGCGCCGAAACGGCCCGACTGCACCCGATCGGATGGGCAACCCACGTTGAGGTTGATCTCGTCATAACCCGCCTCGGCACCGAAGCGCGCCGCCTGCGCCAACTCGTGCGGATCGCTGCCGCCCAGCTGCAAGGCGACCGGTTGCTCCTGCTGGCTGTGCTCGAGCAGGCGCAGCTGCCTGCCACGCACCAGCGCCGCGCTGGTCACCATCTCGGTATACAGCCGCGCCCGTGGCGACAGCAGGCGATGGAAGTAGCGGCAGTGACGATCGGTCCAGTCCATCATCGGGGCCACGCATACACGCCAAGGCGCGATCGTGGATTCGGTGCCGACAATGGCGGGACTGGTAACAGGGGCGGTCATTTCGCCGCTATTGTCCCGGATTGACGCCCTCGTGGGGAGCATTCGCTTCATCGGCGCTGGCTGAGCCCACTTTGGCTGAGCGCTCCAGCCGCACCGACGCGATACGCAAGCCCACGCCCACCAGCATGACCAGCACAGCCGCCAGTTTCAGCTGCGCGCTATAAAGCGCCACTGCGCCAAACACCATCGCCACGAACAATTCCTGCAGCAGCCATCCCCATGCACGTGATCGCGGAACATCCGGCGCCAGCTGTGCGATGAAAGCGGCATAACCCCAGCCGGCGGCGAGGCAGGCATAGTTGGCCATCAGCGCTATCGAATAGACGAGCATGCCGATGGAGCCCGAGCCCATCGCACCGCTGAGCAACACCCGTATCACGACCGGCATCAGCGCCACCAGACTCAGCAAGAGCAGGCTGATCAGCGTCATCGGCATATCGACATAACGCAAATGTGCCAGCGTGCGTCGATGCCTGACCCACACACTGCTGATGATGGCGAAGCTGACGAAATAGGTCAGCAGCGGGCCGATCCATGCATGAAGCAGACTCTCACCGGGCTGCGCCTCAGTCTTCAGCTCCACGGCCGACAGCGTCATCGCAATGGCGAACACGCCGTCGGACAACATCACCAGCCGGTCGAAATGACGCTGATGGACGTGATGCCCCTTCACCGGCATTGACGTGCCTGATTCCATACCACACTCCCCTAAGTCGGCTGTCCGCATGATGCCTCAGAATGCTGCAGCGGTCTTCAAGACACTGCGCACGGACGAGCGCATCATGGATCGCGTAAAATGCCCCGAGTAGGAGCAGCGTGCGGCATCAGCGACGCACTGCACCAGTACCTCGTCACCATGCGGTTCGCCGTCATGATGAATGACGAACCCGCCCTAATCCGCATGATCCGCAATCGTTGAGACGATAACCATGGTGGCATTCGCGACCGAGCACGTGATCGATGTGCAGCACTGGAACGACACGCTCTTCAGCTTCCGCACCACACGCGACCCCGGCTTCCGTTTCGACAGCGGGCAGTTCGTGATGATCGGGCTGGAGACGAACGGGCGGCCGCTGATGCGCGCGTATTCGATCGCCAGCGCAAGCTGGGAAGAACACCTCGAATTTTTCTCGATCAAGGTCGCCAACGGTCCGCTCACCTCGCGCCTGCAGCATCTCAAGCCCGGCGACCCGCTGATCGTCACGCGCAAGCCCACCGGCACGCTGGTGTTGAATGATCTGAAGCCCGGCCGACATCTGTATCTGCTCGGCACCGGCACCGGGCTGGCACCGTTCATGAGCATCATCCGCGACCCGGACACCTACGAGCGCTTCGACAGGATCGTGCTGGCGCACGGCGTACGCCATATCAACGACCTCGCCTACGCCGACTATCTCGAACACGAGTTGCCGCAGCATGAATACCTCGGCGAACTAGTACGCGAGAAACTGATCTACTACCCCACCGTGACGCGCGAACCGTTCCGCAACCGTGGCCGCATCACCGACGCGATTGTCGATGGCGTGATGAGCGAGGTCACCGGCCTGCCACCGCTGAATCCCGAGACCGACCGCGTGATGTTGTGCGGCAGCCCGGTGATGCTGGATGACCTGTGCGCCCTGCTCGACGGTCGCGGCTTTCAGGCCTCACCACGTACACGCGAACCGGGCGACTACGTGGTCGAGCGGGCCTTCGTCGAGAAGTGAGCATGGTGTGGTGAGCGGTACCGCGTCAGTCGGCATGGACTGGCGCAATCCGCGAACTCCTGAAATGCTGCCGATCATGGCCGGGCTGTCCCTGCCGCACGGATCCCGTCGATGGACATCGCCCTGTACGTACTTGCTGCGCTGCTGATCGTCGGTGGTCTGGCCGGTGCCGTGTTGCCCTCGCTGCCCGGCATCCCGATGATCTTCGGCGGCATCTGGCTGGTCGCCGCGGTGGACGGATACCGGCATCTCGGCCTGTGGTGGCTGCTGGCTATCGGCACGCTGGGCGGCATCGGGGTGGTCGTCGACTTCGTTGCCAGCACGCTCGGCGCCAAACGTGTCGGCGCCAGCAAGCTGGCCTTGTGGGGTGCCAGTGCCGGCACCCTGATCGGGATGTTCTTCGGCATTCCCGGCCTGCTGTTCGGACCGTTCCTCGGCGCACTTGCCGGCGAACTGGCTTCCGGCACCAGTGTGCTGCGTTCGGCGCATGTCGGCATCGGCACCTGGCTTGGCCTGCTGTTCGGCACGCTGATAAAGCTGGTGCTCTCCTTTGTGATGGTCGGCCTGTTCGGCGTGGCCATGTTGTTCTTCGGCTGAGTGCCACGACCTTCGGCACATGGCGCCGGGCGGGTGCACGCACCTAGGCTGGGCTACTTCATCGGGAGCCCTGCCCATGTCCAAATATCTCGCCATCGCCATGGCGACCGCGCTGGCTGCCGCCGGCTCGGTCCACGCCCAGACAGCTACCACGCCACCCGCCTGGGTCGCACGCAGCAATGCCGACGCCCAGGTGCTGCTGGATACGTTGGCCCGTTTCAGTCCGGAATTCGCCTCGCAGATCGGCGTCCCCGGCTATGACGACAAGGTCGCCGACCTCAAGCCCGGCATCGATGCACGCTCACGTGCGGCGCTGGTGGACGCCAAGAGCAAGCTGGAAAGCATGCTGGCGACCGAGAAGGATGCCAACGTGCAGCAGGACCTGCACATCATGATCGATGCGACCTCCCAGCAAATCGAAGGCATCGACCTCAACGCGAAATACCTGCTGCCGTTCCAGGATGTCGGCCAGCTGATCTTCGGCGGCGAGTTTGCATTGCTGAAGGATGGCATCGATGCCAAGCGACACCCATCCGCGCTGGGCCGCCTGCAGTGCTATATCGGCAAGGCGCCCGGTTGCACGCCGATCACCCAGCTGGCCGAGGCACAGACCACCGAGCGGCTGGGCAACAAGGCACTGCTGGGTCCCTACAAGGGCCAGGTCGACCAGCAGCTGGAGAACACCTCGCACTACGTCGACGGCATCCGCCAGCTGTTCGCCAAGTACAAGCTGGACAATGCCGAAGGCGAGGCCGCGCTGGAGACGCTCTCCCAGCAACTGAAGGACTATGACAGCTGGGTGCGCAGCACCGTACTGCCACATGCGCGTACCGACTTCCGTATGCCCGAACCACTGTATGCCTACACGCTCAAGCAGGTCGGCATCGACATTCCGCCGCAGGAACTGATGAAGCAGGCGGAGCTGGAATTCGTCGAGATGCGCGGCGCGATGCAGATGCTGGCACCGGTGGTGGCCAAAGCCGAGGGCATCGAGGCCACCGATTACCGCGACGTGCTGAAGGCACTGAAGAAACAGCAGCTGCCGAAAGACCAGGTGCTGCCGTGGTACCACGACGTACTCGGCCAGATCGAGGCAACCATACGCCGCGAGCACATCGTCACCCTGCCCCAGCGCAAGATGCAGATGCGTCTGGCCTCGGACGCCGAGAATGCACAGATCCCGGCACCGCACATGGATCCACCGCCGTTCATCAACAATCACGGTGAAGAGGGCACCTTCGTGCTGAGCACCGGCCACCCGGCAAAGCAGGGCGACACCAGCCAGAGCTACGACGACTTCACCTTCAAGGCCGCGGCATGGACGCTCACTTCGCACGAAGGCCGCCCCGGCCACGAGCTGCAGTTCGCTGCGATGCTCGAACGCGGCGTGTCGCTGGCACGCAGCCTGTTCGCGTTCAACAGCGTCAACGTGGAAGGCTGGGCGCTGTATTCGGAATCGGAAATGCTGCCGTATGAGCCGCCAGCCGGCCAGTTCGCTGCCCTGCAGGCCCGCATGATGCGCGCCGCGCGCGCCTATCTCGACCCGATGCTCAACCTCGGCCTGATCAGCAAGGAGCGTGCGAAAGAGGTGCTGGTGCACGACGTCGGTCTGTCCGAACCGATGGCGCGCGAGGAGATCGACCGCTACACCTTCAACAGCCCTGGCCAGGCCGCCTCGTACTTTTACGGCTACATGCGGATCCAGCAGGTGCGGCTGGAAACCGAGCTCACGCTGGGACCGAAGTTCGACCGCATGGCGTTCAACGACTTCGTGATCGGCCAAGGCCTGCTTCCACCGGCCCAGCTGGCCGAGGCAGTGCGCACACAATTCATTCCGGCCCGGCAGAAGCATTGAGCCCGTCGCTGGCGGCGGGCTCCGGCCTGCCGCCACGGCATCACACCGTCATCGACGGCCTGACGAATGTACTGAACGTGGTTTGACCGCGCGCCATTGCCCACTTCTGGCCAGCCACTCGGCAAGCTTCGTCGTATCACGGCATACCACCGCAGGCACGATGATGTAATGCCGGCTTGGCGCCGCACCAGGTTTGGCAATCAGCCGTGCGGCACCTTCCAGCCGCAGCAGCGCCAACTGATCGGCCGGCGCCAGCTTCAGGGCCAGCCCGGCGACCGTCAGCCATGCACACGGCTGCTCATCGAAATATGCCATCAGGCCGCCAAACATCGGCTTGAAGCGCAGATCATGCGGCTTGCCCAGATGCGTGGCCGCATCCTCGAGTTCGCGGCGCATCGCATCCAGTGCGACGGGCATGCTCATACTCGTGCGTCGGGAAGCACGTACAACAGCACGGCGAGAAAATGCAGCACACTGCCTGCCAGCACGAACACATGCCACAGCGCATGGTGATACGGCAGCCGCCGCCACAGGTAGAACGGCACGCCCAGCGTATAGGCCACTCCGCCACCGATCAGCAGCCACATGCCGCCGGCCTGCAGATGCGTGCTGAGCGGCTTGAATGCGATCATGCCGATCCAGCCCATGCCCACATACAGCAACACCGCCAGTTTGTGATATCGCTTAAGCAGGCCCAGCTCCAGTGCACTGCCGGCCAGCGCCAGCGTCCACACTGCGGCGAACAGACTCCAGCCCCAGGTGCCAGGCAAGGCGATCAGGGTAAACGGGGTATAAGTGCCAGCAATCAGCACATAGATCGCGATGTGATCGAACGCGCGCAACGCCGGTTTGGCGGCAGGCACGGAAATCGAGTGGTACAAGGTGGAGGCGGTATACAGCAGCACCAGCGAGGTGCCAAACACCGCACAGGCGATCACCGCCAGCGCATCGCCGTGCAGTGCCGCAAAGGCCACCAAGGTCGCCAGCCCGGCAATGCTCAGGACAATGCCGATGCCGTGGATGATGCTGCTGGCAAGTTCGTCACCGAAGCTGTAGCGCGGTACGACCGCACCGGATGTGGCGGACATGGGAGACTCCTGAAAATGCCGGGATGGTTACACGACACTAGCTCTACCTTAACCGGCACACTGACGCTTGCATACCTATGCGCATGGTCGTACCAGCGTCGACCGTCGCCATGTCATCACTCGATGATGAACGCACCAAAAGCCACTCCAAGGTTCCAGCCCTCGCCCTTGCCGCTGAGCGCCAGCGAGACATTGCCCTTGGTCAGCACCTGCGCCGCAGCCGCCTTGTCCTCGACACCGGCATGCGCTTCGGCATTGGCGTAATGGCCAAGCACATCGCGCACATTGCTGATCCCGCTGAACTTCCCGATGCCATTGCTGATCCTGGTCTTGCCGAAGGTCAGCCCACCGCCCTTGGCGCGCAGCTTCACGTGCAGGCTCTGGCCATTGCTGCAACGAACCGTGCCGCTGCCGCTGGCGGTCTTGTAGAACACCGACCAACCCGACAGCTGAAAACTCATCTTGCATGAGATATCCCCGGCACGGGCCGGTGTGCCGGCAAGCAACCCGCCGCACACCAGCATCGTCACGACTGTCCATTTGATCAGATTCATCTGTCGCCACTCCCCATGCCGGCCCGTTGCCGATATCCGATTGTCGCAGGGTGGCTCCATCCGCAGGCAACCACGGCGTTAAATCCACCTTCACCCCAATTGCACGCCATTGGCATGCGGCGGCTGGGAAACTGCCTCCGCGGTGACAATCCATCCCCCTGTCATCCGCATTCCGCCCTGCCTCCCCGCAGGGCATTTTTTTGCCCGGCGGATACAACTGTCGTCGCCATCCCGACAGGCATGCCGCGCTCAATGCCATCTGATATGGACGTCCAGCCGTCCACTTGCGCAATGGCAGGCAACAAGCATAGGCTGCAGTTGCGGCCGCACGATCCCCCTGCCCGTGTGCAGCGTGACGGACGCAACATCCCAAACTGCCGTCAGGAGGTCGCTTATGTCGTCCGCAAGCCTGGCTGTTGCCCGTCGCCCCGACCCCGCACGTATCGCTGCCCTCAGTGCCGCGATCGCCCTCAACCTTGCCGTGATCGCGATCGCCACACGGCCCATCACGCCGGCGCAGCTCGCCGCTGCCCGGCAGCTGACTCCCGTACCACTGATCCACTTGATCGATCCCCCGGCAAAGCTGCCACCACCGCCAGTGATCGAGCTGAAACCGTTGCCGCATCCGCCAGTACCTGTAATGACCCATCCGCGACCGATGCCGATCGCCACACCGCCGGTGGTGACGCCAAGCACGGAGGGCCATGTCGCCGCGCCACTGACCAGCACCCCGACATTGAATCCACCGAGCACCGTTCAGGGCCCCGCCACGACGGCCATTCCGATCGAGGCAAGCCTGGCGTATCGCTCGGCACCGCTGCAGTTCCCGGCCCAGGCCTTGCGCCAGCATATGCAGGGCACCGTACTGCTGCGCGTGCTGGTGGACGAGAACGGCAAGCCGGTGGATGTGCAGATCGAGCACGGCAGCGGCTATGCCCTGCTCGATCGCAGTGCGCGCGAACAGGTACTGGCCAGCTGGCGCTTTCAGCCTGCACTGGTGAATGGCCACGCGGTGCGCGCATGGGCACGCGTGCCAGTGAGCTTCGCCCTGCGCGGACAATAGGCCGCACAAACGGAAGGCCCGGCCGGCAACACGTGCCGACCGGGCCCTTCCACGGCAACCACACCTCAGAATTGCAGGTACCGGCGCTTCGCCTGTCAGCTCACGCCGGGCACTGTGCGTGACAGGCCGAACCACCACCATGAAGCGGTTCGGCATCACCAGCGCAGCTCCAGCATGGACGCCTCACGCGCGCGGCGCATGGTGCAAAAGTCATGGCAAAAAATCGTTGCTGGCTTACACGTCTTTAACGACAGGCATGCTCCACTGATGCCCAGTTACCCTGTAGAGCTTCATGCATGGGCAAGCACAGCCGCACCTTGAAAACACTGCGCGATATCGCGCTTGAATACGGCAGCAGTGAACAACCGGATCTGGCCTCGATGGCACGCGAACTGGGTCGCGTGGTGCATCAGAATGCGGCGACGCTGGCAAATCGTCTGGCTCCCTTGCGCGCGCGTCAACGCGGCTTCGAACGCTGGCTGCTGGCCGAACGCAACAAACCGGCGCTCAGTGTGCTGGTGATGGCGTGGCCACCGAACCATCTCACCCCGGTGCATGACCATGCCGGCCTGTGGGGACTGGAGGTAGCTCTCGCTGGCGCACTCGAAGTGCAGTCCTATGCGCGCGACTCCGCTTCAGGTGACCTGCGCATGCTCGGTCGCGACTGGCTCGGTCCGGGTGATGGCACCTGGTTCGAGGGTGACGAAAACCACGCGCATCGGTGCCGCAACCTGTCCAGGCACGATACCGCGCTGACCCTGCACGTCTACGGTGGTGACCTGGCGCAATTCTTCGCTTACGAGCAGACCGGACCTTCCGGCGGCTGGATCGCACAGCCGCAGCAAAGCCGCATTGCCGGCCGCCTGCGCGGCTGACCGCACGCCACTTACACAGGGAATTTCATGTTTCGACGGGTCGCCATCATCGGCGGCGGTGCCGCGGCAGCGACCTTGCTCGGCGAACTGCTGGAGCGCCAGTCAGCGCAGCCACTGCATCTGGACTGGTATACCGGTGCTACCAGCGCGCCGGCGCGCGGCGTCGCGTATGGCACCACCTCGGATCGCCATCTGCTGAACGTGCGGGCGGCATCGATGAGCATGTTTGCCGGCAGGCCACGCGGCTTTCTGGATTTCGTGCAGCGTGAGGATCCGGCGATTGCCGGCACTGATTTCCTGCCGCGCCGCCGCTATGGCGACTATCTCGAGGCGGAAGTGGCACGCGCGCTGCAGCAAGGCAAGGCGCACGGCCACGACGTCAACATCATTCCATTCACCGTCGATGCGCTGGTTCCCGAAAACGATGGCGTCACGCTGATTCACGGCGAGGAAAACCATCGGGCCGATGCCGCCGTGCTGGCGCTGGGCGCATTGCCGCCACAGCCACTGGGCGGTGTCAGCAAGGCAGCGCTGGACAGCGGCCGCTACGTGGTGGATCCATGGCAGCAGCTGGCCGGCGCCGCCGAAACCAGTCCGCCACCACGCAAGGTGGTGCTGATCGGCCTGGGACTGACCGCTGTCGACGTACTGCTCGAACTCGCCGCGCAATGGCCGCAGACCAAATTCATCGCCGTCTCCCGCCATGGGCTGCTCCCCGCAGCGCATCTGTCCAAGGCCGCCGCGCCGGCCGATGACAGCGCCGAGTTGATCACCTCGATGCGCGATGCCCCCGAAATCCACCGCTGGCTGCATCTGCTGCGCGAAGCCTGTGCACAGGAAACCGACTGGCGCCCGGTCATCGACAGCCTGCGACCACATACGTCCGGCCTTTGGCACGAGCTGCCGCTGGAGCAGCGCGCACGTTTCCTGCGTCATGCACGCTGGGCCTGGGAACGTGTACGGCACCGCATGCCGCCGCAGGTACTGGAGTCGATTGCGACCCTGGAACAGGCTGGCCAGCTGCAGCGTCAACGCGGCCGGGTGCAGTCGGTCGATCTTGTCGACAATACCCTGCAACTCACCCTGAGCCACGCAGGCGAAACGCGTACGCTGGATGCCGACCTGGTAATCCAGACCGTCGGCCTGGATACCGACGTGCGCCGTACCCGGCATCGGCTGGTGCGGCAGCTGGTGACCAACGCGCACATCACGGCAGACCCGCTCGGCCTCGGCGCACAGGCCGATGCAGCAGGCCGCTTGCGCCACAACGGCGCCAGCTGGCCGCACCTGTTTGCCATCGGCAGCCTGTTGCGCGGTACGCTGTGGGAGTCCACTGCCATGCCGGAGATCCGCCAGCAGGCCCGCAACCTCGCCGATCAGCTATTGGGCGACTAGCCGGCTTGCCTGGCCAGCCATGACCGTCAGCATGCTCACCGCCGGCATCGTGTTGCTGCATCTGCTGGGCGTGGTCGCGGCGATGCATGCGGTGATGCACACACGCACCCCGCAAGGCGCGATCGGCTGGGCGATCGGCCTGTTGCTGCTGCCCTATGTCACCTTGCTGCCGTACCTGTATCTCGGTTCCAGCCGCTTCCTCGGCTATCGCAGCGGGCACAAGTTGCGGCCAGCCCCGCTGTCGCCGGCCAGCACGGACGGACACGCGATCGATCCGGGCTGCACCCGCTTCGCCGCGATCAGCGCCTTGCAGGGACGACCGTTCCGCGGTGGCCACCAGCTGCGCCTGCTGATCGATGGCGTGGCCGCCTTTGACGCCATGCTGGCGGCGATGGCGGCAGCGGAAAACTATCTGCTGGTGCAGTTCTTCATCATCCACGATGACGGGCTCGGTCGGCGCCTGCAGCAACTGCTGCTGCAACGTGCCTCCGCCGGCGTGCGCGTCTGCGTGCTGTTCGACGGCATCGGCAGCCACGCGTTGCCGCAGCATTACGTCGATACCTTGCGCGCCGGCGGCGTGGCCATTCACCGCTTCGCCACCCATCGCTGGCGCAACCGCTTGCAGCTGAATTTCCGCAACCACCGCAAGATCGTGGTGGTGGATGGTGTGTGCGCCTTCGTCGGCGGCCTCAACGTAGGCGACGAATACCTCGGCCTGAAACCGCCGCTGGCACCGTGGCGCGATACCCAACTGGAGTTGCGCGGGCCGGTGGTAGCCGATCTGCAACAGCGTTTTGCCGAAGATTGGCAGTGGATCACCGGCAGCCTGCCGCCGATGCTGGCGCCAGCACCCGGCACGGGCGAAGCCAGCGCGCTGATCGTGGCCAGCGGACCGGCCGACGAACTGGAAACCGGCTCGCTGTTCTTCACCGCGGCGATCAATGCCGCACGCGAACGCGTGTGGCTGAGCACGCCCTACTTCGTGCCGGATCACTCGGTGCGCGCGGCGTTGCAGCTGGCGGTGCTGCGCGGGGTCGACGTGCGCGTGCTGGTCCCGGCGCGACCGGATCACCGCACCGTGTTTCTCGCTTCCACCCTCCACGCCTATCACGCCGTGCGCACCGGCATCCGCATGTTCCGCTATCAACCCGGCTTCTTGCACCAGAAGGCGCTGCTGATCGACCACGACAGCGCGGCGATCGGCAGCATGAACCTGGACAGCCGTTCGTTCCGACTCAATTTCGAGATCAGCGCGCTGGTGGTCGACCCGGCGTTTGCCGGCGAGGTGGAGACCATGCTGACAACCGACTTCAGCCGCGCCCGGGCCATCGACGAACGCGAATACCTCGACGCACCTTACCTGCGCCGGGTGGCAATGCACGTGGCACGGCTGTTCGATCCGCTGCTGTAGCGGGCGGCGCGCAGCACGCTTGGCGCATCATTGCGAAGCGAAACACGACGAACTGAAGCACCTCCCGAGGAATCCCAGCATGCGCCGACTGATTCTGCTGCTCTGCCTGATGATCGCCAGCGTGGCCTGCCATGCCAGTGAATCGTCACCCTTCGTCGAGCGTGCCGTGAGCCTGCACGGCAGGACCTACCACTACCAGGTATTCGTTCCGGACGGCTGGACGGCCAAACAGAGCTGGCCGGTGGTGCTGTTCCTGCACGGCAGCGGCGAGAGCGGCAGCGACAACCGCAGCCAGCTGAGCCAGGGCCTGCCACCATGGCTCAAGCAGCAGGGCAAGGATTTCCAGGCCGTGGTAGTGATCCCGCAAGCACCGAACGCTGACGGCTGGAATGGCGAGACCGAACAGATGGCGCTCAAGGCGCTGGGCGACAGCATCGCGGCTTATCACGGCGATCGCCAGCGGCTTTACCTCACCGGTCTGTCGATGGGCGGCTACGGCGCATGGCAGATTGCGCTGGACCATCCTGGCATGTTCGCCGCCGCCGCGATCATCTGCGGCGGCATCGGTCATCCCAACGATGGTGACCCGTTGCACGTGCAAGGCATCCCCGCCGATGTCGCCGATCCGTATGCCTGGATTGCCCAGCATATCGGCAAACTGCCGGTGTGGATCTTCAACGGCGCCATCGACGACGTGGTGCCGCCAGCGGAATCGCACCGCATGCATGCCGCGCTGCAGGCACTTGGCGACGATGTTCGCTACACCGAATTCCCCGGTGTCGGTCACGGTTCCTGGCCGATGGCGTATGCCACCAGCGAACTGTGGCCATGGATGTTCTCGCATCGGCTAGCGAAGGCACCTGCGCCACGTTGAAGCCATGCAGCCCAAGCCAGTCGGCATCTGCCTAGGCTATTTACCGAGGTTACCGGAGCGCCCGTTGCGGCTGCACAGTATCCAGCCCACATAGATGCCCAGCGCGATCCCCACCAACTCGCACATCACGCGCAGGCCGATGCTGTCGGGATCGTGCACCTGCGCCAGCTTCACCTTGAGCAGCTGCAGCGACTGCAGTGGTGCGTAGTTGAAATAGATCAGGTCCGACAGATCGCCACTGGCCGTGACTATCGTGGCCAGCAGGAACGACCAACCTATCTGCGGGCCGTAACTCCAGCCATTGCGACGTCCGACCCAGTGGAACACGACGAACAGCAGCAGCCCCGCCAATGCCGAGATCACCCCGGCCTCGATGCCACCGACGAAGCCGTAGCCCATCCAGTCCTGGTTGTAATGCATGGCGCTGCAGTTTCCGTATGTGATTGTCCGAGCATTATGCCTACAGTCGCGTGTACCCAGGCCAATGGCACGGCCGCGCTAGACTCTGGCACCGCCTCCAGTTTGAACCCCAGACATGAGTCATTCCATTTCGCCCCACGCCGCCCTGATCGTTGTCGACGTGCAGCCGGACTTCATGCCAGGTGGCGCACTGGCCTGCCATCAAGGTGATGGGATTGTGCCGGGCATCCACGAACTGCTGCGCTCGCGCGTGTTCCGTCACGTGGTGGCGACGCAGGACTGGCATCCGCGCGGGCATGTCTCGTTCGCCAGTTCGCATCCGGGTCGCATGCCATTCGAGCAGATCGATCTTTACGGCCAGCCGCAGACGCTGTGGCCGGATCACTGCGTGCAGGGTACGACGGGCGCCGAGCTGCATCCGGCCATCGACTGGTCGGCGCTGGATGTGCTGATCCGCAAGGGCAGCGATCCCGGCGTGGATTCCTATACCGGTTTCCGCGAGAACCATGGCGTGGCTGGCGTGCGGCCGCATACCGGTCTGGCCGGCTGGCTGCAGGAACGCGATGTCGACGAAGTGTTCGTGTGTGGTCTGGCGCGCGATGTCTGCGTGCTGTGGACGGCGCAGGACGCACTGGAACTAGGTTTTCGCGCCAGCCTGCTGTGGGATCTCAGCCGCCCGGTGACGCCCGACACGGATGCGGCGACCCGCACCACATTGCTGGCGCAGGGTATCTCGATCACCGAATCGAGTGAGCTGCGGCGGAACTGACGCTTCCGGTCATTCCGGCTCGGGCGCTCCGTAAGATCGTGCCTCGGCAATCGACCACAGCTGCGGCAGCCGGATCGAAAACAGCCCGGCACTGCGGGTACGGCGATCCAGCTTCAACAGTTCCTTGTCCTTGCTGAGCAACCAGCGGGCTCCCGATGCCAGCGCAAGTTCCAGAAACTTCTGGTCATCCGGATCGGCGCAACGTGGCAAGGCAATATCCTCGTCCGCCGTCGCCAGCTCGGGCGGCAGCAGATGGATCATTGCATCGAAAGCCGCGCTGAATACCGGACGTTGCAGGTCGTCGATCGGCAGTTGCGGGTAATGCAGCACCCGGTGCCACTCCTCGCGGCAGTCGTCGCGCGTGACCGCCTGCACTGCCCCACTTTGCATGGCCGCCAGCACATGCGAGCACATGGAATCGCGGAACACGAACAGATCCAGACATACATTGGTATCCAGCACGATACGCGGCAACGTGCGATCGACGCCGGTCATCGCCGCGACACCGGGCCAGCCAGTCGCATGAATGAGACCACTCCGCTCAGGCCTCGTTTTCGGAGGTTGCGCTTACCTGAGGCTCGCCATCCGCTTCGATGCGGATGCTCAGGGTGATCGGCCGGCAGCAAACCTGGCAGTCCTCGATATAGTGCTGATCACCGGCCGAGGCATCGACCAGGATTCCGATGGCTTCGCCGCAATACGGGCAGGCGATATCGAAGGGCGTAAGCATGGGCGCACTACCGGGGCATGGGTAGCGCAGCTTGCCACAGACAGGCGGCGCCGGACGCCGGTGCCGCGCGCGCTACAATCGATCCGCACGCCGCCCAATCCGGGTGGCATCCATCCTTAGCGAAGACACCCAGGCAGATGCTGCACTTCCTGAATCGACCACGGATCATCGACATCGGCGGGCGGCCGTTCGTCAGCCAGGGCCTGTCACGACGCGTCTGGGATGACATCTACCATCGTGCATTGATCGTGAGCTGGCCGGTTTTCTTCGGTCTGGCTGCAGCGGCCTTTCTGCTGCTCAACACCTTCTTTGCCGGGATCTACCAGCTCGGCACGCAACCCATCGCGAACCAGTTTCCGCATGGCTTCGCCGGCGCATTCTTCTTCAGCGTGGAAACCCTTGCCACGGTCGGCTACGGCGACATGCATCCGCAGACCGTCTATGCGCATATCGTGGCCACGGTGGAAATCTTCACCGGCATGGCATGCATTGCGGTGGTCACCGGACTGATTTTTTCACGCTTCTCGCGCCCGCGCGCGAAGATCATCTTCACCAACCATCCGATCGTGCGAATGATCGACGGCAAACAGACCTTGATGGTTCGCGCGGCCAACACCCGGCAAAACGTGATCGCCGAAGCCTCCGCTCAATTGCATCTGCTTCGCCTGGAAACTTCACCGGAGGGTTTCAAGCTGCGCAAGATCTACGACCTGAAGCTGGTACGTGATCGCCATCCGATCTTCATGCTGAGCTGGAGCCTGATGCATGTGATCGACGAGAGCAGCCCGCTCTACGGCGAAACTCCCGAGATCCTGGAGCGTACCGAATCCGCCTTCCTTCTTAGTCTCGAAGGCATCGACGAGACAACCTCGCAGTCCATGCTTGCGCGCCAGCGGTGGAGTCATCAGGACCTGCGCTGGAACCATCGTTACACCGATCTCGTTCACGTCGACGATGCCGGCATCAACATCATCGACTACAGCGTCTTTCACGAAGTGCTGCCGCTGGACGCGGACGAAAGCTCGTCCGGCTGACGCCGCGTCACACTAGTCAGGCGATACACTGTCCCTTCCCTCAAGCGGATATCCACCGATGGCCGAGCGCGAGTTCGACAATTACCTTGCCCGCTCCGGCGCCACGCTCGAGGGTTCGCGCTACACCGCTTACCTCGCGGTGACCCCGCGCAAGAGCGGCTTCCCGATGTACTTCGCGATCTGCGAGAACCGCAGCTTCCGCGACAAGGCGATCGCCGAGACCGCTGCCGCCAAGGCGCTGGCCGACATGTTGGGGCTGGAAGAGGACGGCACGCCGATTTTCCCCGAGGGTTACACCGGTTTCGATGACGACAAGCCAGCCATCGAGCCGGAATGATTGTGGGCCCGGCATGCACCGGGCCACGTCACTTCACAGCGTCAGCAGCACCTTGCCGATCGCCGCGCGGCTTTCCAGATACGCGTGCGCCTTCGCACCTTCGCTGAGCGGAAAACGCGCGGCGATATTCGGCTGCAGCTGGCCGGCGCGGATCTGCGCGAACAACGCCGCCGCCCGTTCGCGCCGGATCGACGCACTGGTCAGCACATTCCACAGATCGCCGCCAGTCAGCGTCAACGAGCGATCCATCAACAGGCGCGGATCGACCGGATCGGGATCACCCGCCGCCATACCGTAGAACACCACCGTACCGCCGATGCGCGCGGCCGCCAAACTGTCGCCCAGCGTGCGGCCGACCGAGTCGTAAACCACATCAGCGCCGCGGCCCGCACTCAGTTGTTTCGTCTGCGCCTGCAACTCGTCGTAATCGCACGCAGCATCTGCGCCTGCCGCCAGCACTGCCGCGCGTTTCGCCGCGCTCGACGCCACGCCCAGCACCGTCGCGCCCAAGGTCTTCAGCATCTGCACCAGCAGCTGACCCACGCCGCCGGCCGCCGCATGTACCACCGCCACATCGCAGCGGCGCACGCGGTAGCTGTCTGTCACCAGATACTGCGCCGTCAAACCCTGCAGCAGGGTCGCTGCAGCGGTATCGAACGTGATGTCGTCCGGCAACGGGATCAGCTTGTCGATATCGACCGCGACCAGCTCGGCATTCGCATACGGCATGTCGGCAAAGCCGACCCGCGTGCCAACTGGAAACAGCGTATCGCCCGTCGCTGCCACCTCGATCACACCCGCGCCCTCGTAGCCAAGAATCCACGGCGCCGTGCCACTCAGGTGATAGTTGCCGTTGCGCCGATAGACGTCCGCGAAATTCAGCCCGACGCTGCGCATGCGCACCAGCACCTGGCCAGGCGTGGGGACAGGATCGGGCTGCTCGCCCCATTGCAATACCTCGGGGCCACCGAACTTTTCAAACAACAAGGCATGCATGGTGTAACGCTCCGAATCCAATGAAACCTGCTGACGGCAACCATGCTCACGCGCAACGCGAGATTCAGGCCGCCCGCTCGCGCAATTGCGCCACTGCTGCAGGAATGGCCGATGGCGCCTCCACCGTGATCACGTGTGGATGATCGTGGCCGAGATCATGCTCCAGCTCATGCGCCCAGGTCACGTGATACGGCAGATGGATGCCCCAGCCGCCGAGCTTCACCACCGGCTCGATATCCGAGCGCAACGAATTGCCGACCATCGCGAACTGCACCGGCTGCAACGCAAAATCAGCCAGCACGCGCCGGTAGGTGTCGGCGTTCTTCTCCGACACGATCTCGACGCGCCGAAACAGTCCAGCCAGCCCTGACTGCGCGACCTTCTTCTCCTGATGGAACAGGTCGCCCTTGGTGATCAGCACCACCGCGTGATGCATTGCCACCGCCTCGACCGCTTCGCGGATACCGGGCAGCAGTTCCACCGGATGCTGCAGCACGTCCTTGCCCAACTCGATCAACCGATGGATATCGGCCGCCGTGATGCGGCCGTCGGTGACCGCAATCGCCGTCTCCACCATCGACAGCGCCATGCCCTTCGCGCCGTAGCCGAACAATTTGAGATTGCGTTGTTCGGTCGCCAGCATGGTGTCGTGCACCTGCTGGTCGGCCAGATCCACATAGCGCCCGACGATCGCAGCGAACTCCTCATTCGCCTGCCGGTAGTAGCCCTCGCTATGCCACAGCGTGTCGTCGCCATCGAAACCGATCAGTTGCAGCATGGGAATCTGTCCAGTCCTTGTTCTCATCGCGGACGGCCGCTGCGCCATCCCTCTCCACATCCATCACTTAGCTCACTTCACTGCCGAGTCGCAGATTGATGCCCAGAGCGGTGGCCAGTTCGCGCAACGGCTCGCCGTCGCGGGTCAGTGTCATCCAGCCGGCATAGGTGTCGCCGTCGGTTTCCCACGCCCACAGCGTGTAGCCGAACTCGGCGAGTCGGTCATACGCGATCGAGAACAGTTCGGCTGCATCCAGGTCATCGAAGAACTCGTCATCGTCCGCATCGCCGTTCCAGTCCACCGACAGGTTCCAGCGCGAGGACAACTCGTCGATCGCCTGCACCAGCGAACGCAGGTCATGCGTGCCCACGATGAAACCCGAGCGCCAGTCGATCACCCGCCCGATGATCTCGATCGGCTCGACCTCGTCGACATCGACGTCAGCCACCGCCTCCCGGTAGTCGTTGAACTGCAGCAGCGCGGTTTCCTCGTCGCCGGGATTGATCAGCAGCAGCAGCTGCCAGACCTTTGCCTCGACGGAGTCCTCATCGACATCGTCGAATTCGCGCTCGGCATCAAAATCGTCGTCGGATGAATTCATGGGTGGATCACCAAGGGCAGGAGTCGCATGGTGGCGCGTCCGCCACCGTGGGGGAAGCGCCAGTCATCACGCGCCCACCCGGCGCCGTACCTCTGCCATGTCGCGTACCGGCCGGATCTCGATCGCGCCGGTGCGCGACCACGGGAACTGCGATGCGATCCGCACCGCCTCGTCCATGCTGTCGGCCTCGATCAGGTTGAAGCCGCCGAGGTATTCCTTGGTCTCGGCGAACGGCCCGTCGACCACGCTGACGCGGTCGTTGCGCACGCGCAACGTCTTGGCGGTGGCCGGCGCCTCCAGTTGCTGCGCATCGTGCAGATGGCCTTGCGCCTGCAATTCGTCCGCATGCATGAAGCAGCCGTGCATCATCGTGTCGAACTCGCCGTCCGGCAGCGCGTCCAGCAAGGTGTCGTCGCAATAGATCATCACCAGGTATTTCATGGCGTCCTCGACAGGGGGAAGGTGGATAAAGCCATGGGAAGGAGTGTGGAGGATGGATAATGCCGCCATCCCGCTACGCTGACCACCATGAACGATAGCTCCAGTGCGCTCTCCTGCCATCCGATCGCGTTCGTGCGCTCGCCATATGCGCGGCGCATCGACGCGCCGCACCAGCCCACCGTGGTGGAAGGCACCGAGACCGGCGCGGTGGCCGAGGCGATCATCGAGTTCACGGCGGATTTTCCGGCGGCGGCGTTTCGCGACCTGGCCGGGTTCGAGCGGATCTGGCTGGTGTTCGTGTTCCATCGCAGCGAAGGCTGGAAGGCCGAGGTGCGGCCTCCACGCGGCGGCGGCAAGCGCAGCGTGCTGGCGACGCGCTCGCCGCACCGGCCGAACGCGATCGGCCTGTCCGCGGTCGAGCTGATTGCCGTAGAGGGGCATGCGTTGCGCGTGCGCGGCATGGACCTGCTCGACGGCACGCCGATCCTCGACATCAAACCGTACGTACCCTACGCCGATGCCTTCCCGGATTCGCGCGCCGGCTGGATCGATACCGTCGACGCGACACAGGGGCTGCACTCTGCACCAGGGCCGCGGCGCCCACGTTCCACGCCACGCGACTGACCGTCAACACCCCGGCACTGAACGTGACTTCGGAACGACCCGTCCGGCAACGGGAGTGGCATGCATGGTCATCTTGCCGGGCATCTTGTCATACGCCGATAACCCGACCGGTCGATGATGCGGATTCCACCATCTCAACTACTGAGACACGCTCCCGCTAATTTGCCTCCACCGCGACGGAACCCTCCGGCGACGGCTCCCGACTTCCTGGCAGTGGTCGGTTCAAACCTCTTGCCGCGTCAGGCACATGCCCGGCGCGGCTTTTTTGTGCACGCCATCATCAAACCCTGTTCACGCCATACGTTGTTCAATCAGCGCTGGAGGAAACACGCCATGAGAATCCACCTGCTGTTGTTCCCGCTCGCTCTCGCCGCCTGCACGACGGTTCCGGTGCCGCCTGCACATGCAGCCACGCCCATCGCGGACAGTTCGGACGCATCGACATGGCCGGCCACCCTCGCGCGCTATCACTGGCAGTTGCATGATGCCGTCGACAGCCACGGCAATCGCCTCGATGCGCTGTTCGGCCTGCCGGACCGGCCGCTGCAACTCGATTTCGCCGATGGCCGGGTCAGGGTGCGCAACGCCTGCAACGGCATGGGCGGCAGTTTCCTCATCGTCGAGGGCCATCTCGTAGTCACGCCCATGATGCATACCATGATGGCCTGCCACGACCAGACGCTGATGCAGCGTGAGACCACGATCGGCAACCTGCTGCAAGGCAAGCCAACCCTGATCCTGTCCACCGAAGGCAATGCGCCATCGCTCACGCTGGCATCGGATGACGGTCACACCCTGACGTTCACCGGCAGCCCCATGACCGAGACGCATTAGGCCAGCACAACCACACCGGCTGACTGTCTTGTGCTGCGGCGTTGCATGGTTGCCGCACAACCCTTCGCACGCACAGCACCGCGAGCCAACCGCGAATTGGCTTGGCGCAGGTATGCGCGGTCAGCGCGAACGCAGCAGCACGACGTGATGCCTCATGCGCACTCTTTCCGCAGCTCGGCCCCACTGGCCATGCGGTTGCGGCCTGCGTGCTTGGCACGATAGAGCGCGCGATCGGCAGCCTCGCTCCATTCGCGCAGGCTGCGGCCGGCATCGCTGGCCGCAGCCAGACCCAGGCTGATCGAACAGCGCAGTTCGGGCACGTGCGACAAGCCGAGCGTCTCCACGCCGTGGCGCAGGCGCTCCGCCACCACTTCGGCAGCACGCAACGAACCGGGCATCACGATGGCGAACTCGTCGCCACCGAGGCGACCGGCACGGGCGTCGGGACCGATGTGCCGATGGATCAGTTCGGCCAGGCGGCGCAACACGTCATCGCCCACGGCGTGACCATGACGGTCGTTGATGGTCTTGAACAGATCCACGTCCACCAGCATCAGGGTGGCCGGCCGGCCGTCGGTGTGCCAGGCCTGCAACAGCCGCCCGGCTTCGTCCTGCCAGTGGCGGCGGTTGGCCAGGCCGGTCAGCCCATCCACACGGCTCAGTTCATCCAGCCGGCGATTCCGCCCCTGCACCATGCGCACCAGCTGGTAACTGCCAAGGCTCACCGCGAGGGTATGGATCACCAGCAACGGCAGGCAGGCGAGCATCACGGCCAGGCTGGTTTCGTAATGGGTGACGAAATGCGTCAGCATGCCGCCGAACAACACACCCAGCACCATGCCCGGCAGCGAACGCAGCCACAGCGCACGCACGCCGGTATTGATCTTGTCGGCGGTAACCACGGTGAGCAGCAGCACCGAGGGCAACACGTTGAAGTGCATCAAGGGCACCCATAGCCCGGCGATCAGCGAATCCATCATCAGACTGCGCAGCTCGGTCTGAAACGGTGTCGCACTGCGCCGGGCCAGCAGATAGGCCAGATGCGGCCAGATCAGGCAGGTGAAGACCAGCAGCGTCACTGACCATGGAGTCGCGCCGTTTTCGCGCAGCACCATCGCAATCGGCAAACCCGCCACTCCCATGCCGAGCGCACGAAAGCGATATACCCGCCGCGGCAACAGCTCCTGGCCCAACCGTTGCGCGTCGCGCAAGCGAGGCAAGTCGCCGTAGAGTTCAAACACTTCTGACATGATCCTGCCCTGTCGCTGCCCTGATTCCCGCACAGGCAAGCAAGATCTGAGCCGTACCAGGCCGATCACCAAACTGATGGTGCGTATCCAGACAATGGAACTCCGGTCTGGCAGCCTTCGCTACGACCGGTTGCCTAGGCCGATCACATAGACCAGGTAGCCGACGGTCGCCACGAGCGGAAACGCATACCACCAGTAGCCTGTACTGCTGCCGCCATGCCAGTACAGATACAAAACGATCGCCGCGCTCACGATGCTGGTGGCAGGAAGCACGTATATCAAAGCGTTGAGGGCCGCCGACTCCAGCTTGCCGAGTGCCGGTCCTGCGCCCAGGCTGCTGGCGGAAACGATCACGAGCATGAACTGGAAGCCGGCCAGCATCAGCTGGCCCAGCGTCCCGAGGGTGACCCATCCGGATGTCATGACTGCACTCCTTCCATTGAATGAATCCGGCAGAGGCCGCCGGCGCATGGGCTGACGGAGTGCCTGAGCCACTCCGTCAGCCCATGCCGTCAGCTCAGCGCGCGCCTGCCGGCGCGATCGATTCTTCCTGTCTGATATCCGCATCATCGACATGCTCGGCCTTCCAGATCATGGCGCGGTGGATGCGGTTCCAGCCGCTGGGGTGATCGTAAAACACGAACTCCTCGATCGGTCCAGGCCGCATCTTGCGATACTCGGACAGCTGCACGGCAGCCCGCGCGAAACCATCCGGCTGGCGCGCCGCATTCAAGCCGAACGCATCGGCCTCGGCCTCCGTCGTGCGGGTAAGCGTGTTGTTCACCGGCGTCATGAAGAACATGAAGATCGAGAACAGCGCCCCGATCAATGGCAGGCCGGCCACATCGCCCACGCCGCGGATGCCCCAGCGCGTACCCCAGCGACGTTCGGTCCAGGCAAACCCCCAGCGCACGAAGGCAAAGCCGAGCACGATGATGATGCTGAAGAACGCGAGGCCCTTGTAGACGTGATTGAGCACGTAGTGACCCATTTCGTGGCCCAGCACACCCTTGATTTCCGCCGGGGTACTGCGATTCATCAGATTGTCGTTGAGGCTGATGCGGGTCGTGCCGAACATGCCGCTGACATTGGCGCTGATGCGCTTGCTCTGGCGCGAGGCATCGAACCAGTACACATCGGTGGCGGGAATGCCGTTGGCGCGTGCCATCGACAGGATCTGCCCCTTCAGCGGACTGGCCGGCAGCGACTTGTAGGTGTTGAACAGCGGCGCGATGTATACCGGTGCGATGGTGCCGACAAAGATGGAGAACACGATGGCGACCCCCGCACCCCACAGCCACCAGGTACGCGTGGCCTTGCGGATCACCGCGTAGATGATCACCAGCGCCACGGTGCCCAGAATCAGGCCGACGACCAGCGCCGTGATCTGCTCGCCCAGCCATTGCCCGAAATTCTGGTTGGACAGGCCGTACTGGTGTTCGCGCACGAAGTTCTCGTAGATGCTCCACGGCAACGACAGCAGGCTCGTCAGCAGGATGTATTGCACCGCATAGATGGCGGTCTGCAGCCAGCGGAAACGCGTGATGCGCTCGGCGAAATCGCGCATGCGCGCGGACAGCCGCGTACCCAGCAACAGCCACGCCACACCCAGCGCCACCAGCAGATCCCACAGGATCAGCCAGTAGCCACCCTCGAAATACGCATCGGACTTCGCCCGCGCCTGCGGCGACAGCTCCGCCATGTAGGCATTGGTGGCGGCATCCACATCGAAATGCGTCGTGCTGGCCGCTGCGGTCGATGCACTGACAGCCGGTGCAGTGTCAGCTGCCGGCGCAGCCCACGCCCGCGTCGCGCCCAGCGTCATGACGACCATCAGCAGGATGGCAAAAACGTATTTCATGGACGACTCCCCTCGTTTGAAGAGTCTCCAACGTAACCGAAGCCATGCGTCTCCACCACCTGACTGCCGACACCCCGACCATACCCTTGTCATTTGTTCGGGCGATGGCCGTAGCTGAGTACCCGCGTGATCTGCCACTTGTCACCCTGCTGGTGCCACACGATGACAAAGTCGGCCATGCCATCACAGTTACCGGTACTGAATTGGCAGAAACGATGCACGCCCTGCTCGATGGCACCGAAATTCTTGATCGGGAAAACCTTCAGGCTGCCCGGAACCAGCTCGCGACGAAAATGGCCGCACACGTTTTTCGCGGTGTTGGCGATCATCGCCTGGCGTGTCCAGGTCACGCCTCCTTCGTCATGGTAGAACTCGACATCGGGTGCGAAATAGCTGGCATGCAACTGCAGCTGTTGCGGCGAACTGCAGTGGTTGAAAGCATCGAATACGGCCGTGTCGAGCGCCGATATCCTGTCGAACAGAACACCTTCTGGTGATGGCGCAACAGGTGGCGAACCCGAAGCAGCTGCCATGGAAAACCCGAGTGCCATCAGTACGGGAATGACGACCATCGAAGCAACGAACCTGTTCATATCCATCTCCGGGCGGGCGCGATGGCCAGCATTTGAACGAAGGAAAGTACCTCTGCCAAAAGTGCAGTTCGACCTGCTGCTTGCTTCCGGGCATGACCGGTGAAGGTTCACCTTCACCGGTACGCATGCCTCAGCGGGACGCGCCCAGCAATCCCACGCGATATCCGGCGGAACGCAGCTTCGCGGTCGCCTTGGCGTTCAGGACCAGCAGTACGATCAGACTCACCAGCGGCACGAACATCAGCACGATCAGGATGACTCGCGACGCCATCGAAAACCCGAGGCCGGAGCACAGGCGATAGGTGCCCACCAGCCCCATGAGCAGTGCGCCCAGGGCAACGAGCAAACCCACCGGGCCCATATAAGCCCTGATGGCGGCCGCCGCAAAGTAGGTGAGGATCGCGTAGATGATCAACTTCTGCGCACTGGCCACCTCGTCGATGCCAGCCTCATCCACCATCGGTGCCGAAACATCGGCCTTCGGCGCCTCATACGGATTGTAGCTATTCATTCCCTGTTCCCCTGTCTTGTTTGCGATCCATCCGCCGGTTGTCCGGCGTGCAGGATCAATGGAGTGATTCCACTGTCTTTGTCACGCACGCATGCCGGCTGCGCTCAAGGCTTCCCCTGTCCGCCGCTGCCCTGCGGGTTTCCCGACGCTCACGCAGACGCAGGAACGGGCGTTCGACAAGATAATGCAGCGCAGCGCCCAGCAGGAGCACCGCCAGTACATAGATCGCGAAGGCGAGCGCAGCATGCCCCCGCAACGACACGCCAAATGTTGTCTGCACAACATGGAAGGCGATCTTGTGACTGAGATACAGGCTGTACGAAATGGCGGCAAGCCAGCCTGCGCCCGGTACTCGCCAACGGCCGATCAGGCTCCGGCGATCCGCACCGGCAAACACTATCAGCCCGAAGCCGAACGACAGCAACGGCCAGCCGAGCGCATTCGCGAGCAGGCCCGTGCGATCTCGGAACAAGCAGAACGCAAGGCATGACACGGCCATGCCACCGAACAGCAAGGTGTTCGAGCGCCCCTGCAGCTGCTCCCAGACCCGCGGCCGGCAAACCCTTAACGCGGCCAGCATGACGCCCATCAGCAAGCCATCCAGCCGCATCCAGGTCGGGTAGTAGATGTCTTCGATGTACCAGTTGCGCGGCGGATCGATCGCCGCATCGTGCAGCCAGACTGCACTGCGCAGGGCGATGCCGAGCACCACCACGCCGGCGCACACGCTGACGAATTTCACGGTCGATGGTCGACGCATCAGCCACCACGCCAGCAGCGGAAAGGCCAGGTAGAAATGCTCTTCCACGCACAGCGACCACGCGTGCGAGAAAGCCTGGTTGCGACCGTAATCGATCAGCAGGTTCAGCGTGAACGTGGCGAACTGCCACCACGGCTGCAATCCCGGCGCTTCCCGCAGTGTCGGGAAGAACACATACAACGCCAGCACCACCACAAACGCTGGCAGGATGCGCCAGGCGCGACGCGCGTAAAACCCGCCGAACGACAGCGGCTCGCCACGCTGCAACGGTCGCAACACCTGCGTGCCGATCAGGAGGCCGCTGAGCACGAAAAAAATATCCACACCCGCCCAGCCATAGCGCGAGAGCCACGCAAAGTCCGGACCGAGGCCGCCGACGATATACGAGTGGAACAGCATCACCCAGGCGATGGCGATGGCGCGGAGCAGATCGAGACCGGGCAGACGATTCATGGACATCCTGTCGAGGAGCTGGCGGAAACAAGTGTAGCCCGGCTCCTGTTGCTCACGGTGCCAGCTAGGCCATCGCCGGCGCAGCCGTCATACTGTCGGGCTGGCATACCGCGACAACGTGAACCCATGCATATCGGCATCGACTTCGGCACCAGCTATTCCGCTGCTGCCGCCATCATCGACGGCGAACTGAGCCTGGTGCGCTTCGGCGACGCCGAGCAGTTCCGCACGGCCGTGTTTTTCCCCGAGCTGGTGCCGGACCCCAACGATTTTGCACTGACTCCCGCGCTGGAAGCGCAACTGGAGACCCAACTGCGCCTGGCGCGAACCCAGCAGCGCCAGCAGGCCACAGCGGCCGCTGCACGCGGGCAGATGCCGGTGTCGCGCAGCGAAGATGAGCTGCGCCGCGAAGCGTTGCGCGTAGTGCGTCGGCAGTGGATGGAGGAACAGACCCGCGCCGCCACCGCCTCGGTCGCCAGTTTCCAGCACGCGCTGTTCGGCGAGGAAGCGGTGGAAGGCTATCTGGAAAGCGGCGGCGGCAATCTGATCGAGTCGCCCAAGTCGATGTTCGGCTATCGGCTCGACCCGCAGGTGCGCAAGGTGATCGTGCATATCGCCACGCATATCCTCGAGCACATCCGCCTAACCGCCAGCCGCCAGTTCGGTGCACCGGTGCGTGGTGCCGTGATTGGACGGCCGGTGGAATTCCGCAGCTCGATGGGTGCGCAGGGATCGGCGCAGGCGATCGAAATTCTGCGCGAAGCGGCCGCCGTGGCCGGCTTCGACCACGTGACGTTTCTGGAAGAACCGGCCGCGGCCGCGATGCATTATCACCAGAGCCTGCAACAACGGCAGTACGCACTGATCGTCGACATCGGCGGCGGCACCACTGATGTGGCGCACGCCCGACTCGGCGGTGGCGAAGCCGCACACATCGCACGCAGCTGGGGCCTGCCCAAGGGCGGCACCGACCTCGACGTGAGCGTCAGCCTGCACAGCTTCATGCCGCAGCTTGGCAAGGATCAGATCAGCATGCCGGCACACCGCTACGTGGATGCGGCCAGCGTGCACAACCTGCCCAAGCAGCGCGAGTTCCGCCAGCAGAACTACCGCCTCATCGACGAACCCTTCGGCTCGCGCCTGCGCGCCCTGCAGGAACCCGGCGCCACCACCCGCCTCAACCAGGCGGCCGAGCGCAGCAAGATCACCCTGAGTACCTCGCCACGCCATCGCGCCGAACTGGACTTCATCGAGCATGGCCTCGCGGTCGAACTCGGCAGCGAGGATTTCCACACCGCCATCGCCTCGTTTCTGGGCCAGATCGAACGTACCCTGGCGACCGTGCGCAATGACCTCGACCAGCTCCCCGCCAGCGTCTTCCTCACCGGCGGTACCTCGCGCTCACCGCAGGTCAAGGCACACGTGCAAGCCTGTTTCCCGGAGATCCCGCTGGTGCAGGGCGACCCTTCATTGGGCGTAGTCTCAGGGCTGGCCGTGGCGGCGAGCGAGGCCGATCGCCAAGGTAACTTTCCCCAAGCCATGACGAAGAACAAGGATATCGACACACTGCTTTGACTTGCGCTGCTTATGGTGTCGACTGGAGAGCTATCGTCATGATGCACCGTCCACTTTTGAAACTCCTGCTCGGCGCCCTGTCGCTGCTTGCCTGCTGCGAGCTCGGCTACGCGCAGGAACCGCCCGCGCCGGTCCGCCTCGTGGTGGTCGAGCTTTTCCAGAGCCAGGGCTGTTCGTCCTGTCCGCCGGCCGAGGCCAACCTCAATGCGATCGCGGGGCAGCCGGACATCCTCGCGCTGTCCTACGGCGTCACCTACTGGGACAGCCCTGGATGGAAGGATACGTTCGCCACCAGGGCCTACACGGACAGACAATGGGCGTATGCGAAATATCGCAGGCGCAACAACGCGTGGACGTCACAAGCCTATGTGAACGGTCACGCCGACCTGGCGAGCTCCGACCGTGAGAAGCTCGATCAGGCCATCGCCGATGCAACCTCGCAAGGGCCGCAACTTGTCTTAGCGGAAAGGCCAACTCGTGGTCAGTGCCGAAAACCGCGCTCACTCCAAACTCTTCGTCATGCTCTGCTGGGGCTCCGTGTGTAAGTCGCCCATCGCGTCACCTGTGCCTGTGCAATCGGCCGGCGATGCCATGGCATCCACCCGCACGGGAACAGACATCAGTGAGCCTCGGAGCGATCTGAGCAGGACGCGGCCACAATGCTCGCTCAAAAGTTGCCCGCGCTCCATCCTCTCCGCGCTACCCTCCATGTACCTGATAGTTTTATAGACAAGGTCACCACTGGTAGTCGATGCATCGGAAAACGCGATATCCAGTGAGGTTGCAAGTAAGTGAGCGCTTTCATCCTTCAGCGCCGCACCCTGATTAGCCGTCCAGACTGCCGCCAGATTCGGACCCACCTGCGCATCGGCGATAACCCGGATGGTATTGCTGTACGCCGCTTTCTTCGACTCCCCGGGGGCGTAAATCGTGACCATGTTATCCAGAACGATGGTGCTTTGATCCTGGGTCATCGAAAAGACAGCCGTACTAAGTACCAGCCAGATGTCGTCATGCTTTTTGCCAGCCTCCACGAGCTGTTTGGCAGCGCCCGCCGTGGTGAACGATAGGCCACTCTGCATGAGCTCCCTGTAGTTGAAGTCGGCAAGTACGGCCAAGTAGGGATCTAGAACTTTATCGGCGGCGGCCTGAATTTTCTCCTTCTGCGCATTCCGGCCGGACTTCATCAGCGCCGCGTGCGTGGCCACTGCCACCAGCATGCCAATAGCATTTGGAGCCGGATAGAGCATGGCAGATTGCCGCATTCCAGCGCTGTTGAAATCTGCGACACCCCGATAAATCACCTTGCCCTCCGTTGGCAATTGGAGTGCCCAGTTCAAGTTCGCTGGCGCAGGCATATGCGTAGCCGCAACGGCTTGCGTTGCACCCGCGACTGTATTCCATGGTGTAGTCAAACCCACGACGACGGCACCCGCCAGCACACCAACAAAGCACAGTAAAAGACGTTTCATTCCTTGAACTTCCGGTGATGTGTACAAGCGGAATTCCGGGGGCGTCGAAAATTTTTCAACGTCCTTGCCAGATCAGCCGCTGAATGGCTTGAGCAGGTTGTCTTTACTTGTTTCCAGCGCCTGGAAGTACGCATTGGTAAGCCCCGGGTAATTCGGTGGTTCATCCCACTGCCCGTCGGCACTGATTTGGATATTCAACGGCAAATACCATTCGTAGGTGTTGTTGCTCAAACTGACCTCATAACCAAGGCCCGCGACCACACCTTTGGGCTCGCCGCTAGGGACGTACGCAGAGTAAGGGCGTTCAAAGCCGACTTCGTTGATATCGATGACGATCAGGTGCTCGATATTGTATTTATTTCGAAACGAGGAAAAGTCCTTCTTCGCGACATCGTCACCCTTGACCTTGGCATCGGGTAACTTGGCCACATTGATGTCTTCGTTGATGACGATCGCGTCGACACCCCTTTTGCGTAAGAGCTCCACCAGATCGCTTTTCAGTTTCGGTAGGCCTTCCTCTGGCAGCGAGTGCGAATAGGTGGTCAGCTTCGAGTTGGCCATGGAGGCGGCCGCAATGCACAGCAGACAGCTTGCACCCGGCAGATGGGTGTCTACCTTGGGCAATGTAGTCATTGCCACTCCAACTTTCCCCGCCCGCGCGTCAAGTGTCTGCGTCGAAAGCGCGATGGAGCGCTGCGGCGCAGATACACATCCGCTTAGAACAGCGGCCATAACGGATATTACGAGTCCAAAACGTATTTGCATTCCTTGTCCCCTGGTTTGTTGGCCCATCATCGAAAAGACGGTTTTCACGGAAAGCGACTGAGAAGTCATTCAGCGCAATCCAGGCAGTGCAACGCGCCGCCGCTAAACGCGAGCAATCGCTTTTAGCGGACTAAGTCCGCGTCGCTGATGAATCCGACCCTCTACCTTCGGTAGTAGGTATGAATATCGAAGGCCATCTGCGACTGGCACGCTCAGGCTCAAAGCCACTGCGGCGGCGATGTGATGAAAAATCATGATTTCCCCTTGTGTCGTAAAAAAATAACATGGCGATAACTGCGCCGTCCATAACCACGCAGGATGCATCTTGCTGGGTAAAATCGGCTTGACCGCAAGAAGGAGAAGAACGGGATGACGGGTCGTTCGCTACGCTACAACCAGCGTGTCATGTCACAGTAAATGTGTCGCGCAGATGCTGGTTGCTCAAGAGGCAGTCAAACGCTTTCAGTGGGCGCGCATCGTTCAATATCTGGCCACGCGCAGGCGATATTTACTAGCGTCAACCGGCACCCAGTCAGTAACGCCTCGACCAAACGAAGAAGCATGCGCGAGCGCGTTTCATGCATAGGATCCAATGAACGACTAAGACACTTCTGCAATACTCGACTGGCGCGCATGGTCAGCATGCCCTCGTATGGTGAGGTTGCATCGAATACTTCGCCATGCGTACAGTTTCATCCGCTCGAAGCCGTTGTAGGGTGTGGATCCAGCAACGGGAACATGTGGAGATCTCTGGCTCGGATCAGGTTATCCAAGCCGAACTATCTTGCTCTCGTAGAATCAGGTCCGGATGATGACTCGATGAACATCGACTTTCACTACGGCGTGATCTACGTGTTGGCCCGGCTCGCCGGACTGGAAAAGCCACAGGCTGAAACAGTGGCGCATGCCTGCCAGTACGTGGACGACGCGACGGTATCTGGCGTACTCAAGTTCGAGGGTGGTGAAAGCTACGAGCGCTTTGCCAGCGCGCACAAGATGTTCGATTACATGAACATCAACAACACCAGTGACAAGCGCATCTGGGCCCCATTCCACTTCCTGCCCGCCGGCGAGGGCAACACGCTGGAAGAGAAATCCATCTGCAAACCCGACAGCGCCGTCGCGCGCGACATGGTGGCCCACACCATCGAGAACCGGAACGCAGAGAACGCACTGCATCGGCTGGGCATCACCCTGCATGTCTACGTCGACACCTGGGCGCACCAGAACTTCAGTGGAACGATCAGCGACCACAATGTAGTCAAGTCATTGACCAGCGACGACTACTCGCACGAAACCTGGACAGGCAAGCTGAAGCAGCTCCTGGATGGCATCGTGCATACGGCCCAGACAGACTTCCTCGATCACGTGGTGAAGCTCGGCCATGGCGCCGCACTGCACTTCCCTGACCTGCCATGGGCGAAGTGGGAATACGAAAACGGCCACGGCCTCAAGTTCAAGCGCGACAACCTGCTTATCTTCATGGAGGCTGCCGACATGGCGTATCGCGCCATCAAGGGCTTTCGTAGCGGCAACGCCGAATACGCCAAGGAGGATGGACTGTCGCCGGATGTCAGAGTCGCACTGACATCCCTACTCGGATCCAATCGCCTTGACGATCCCGACGAACGGTTGCATGTGCTGACGACGGCAATGGCGAACGGCAGCATCCCCGGCTTTGCGGAAAATATTCCGGCCTACCTCTCCAAGGGGCCGGGCTCCTGGAAGGATGCCGCTACCGGCATCACCGATGCGGACAAGGATGGCGACACCCGACCGGTCTGGTCCGAGCAATTCGAACAATCCGACTACCGGAAATTCCATGACGCGATCAAGGAACACCGGTTCATCGTGACTCAGCTCATCCTGCCCATGCACGGGGTGCGGCTCGCTTGACGAGAGATCCCTGCTTGGACATCAGGTGGCCTGCGTCCAGGTCGACTCGATGTCGAGCTTGACCGCATCATCGACGCTTGCCGTATCAACGCCAAGCATGTCGTGGACGCAGCCATGCCGCATGCCAGCGTAGTCACCGTTGTGGCGGAAGGTCGCCGACCAATGCACACGTCCAGCACTCGCCGGGTGGTAATCACCTTCGTAGGTACATCCATTGCTGGTCTTGCCGGAGACATTGGCCATGACTGAAAACTCTTGGCGTAATCGCCTTGGCAGCATAGGCCTTTGCCGAGGCAATAGCGCCTGCCCCGCAAACGGCGCTCCGAACCTTGGTTTCGATCGGCGTGGCCACGCGGCGTCGAACGATATCAACCGTTGGCGAGTGGGCAGGCCGCAGCATCGGCGGGCAAGCTGCAGCTCGCCGGCGCGACCAGAGCGACAGCAGCCGTCTTGCTCGTGCTGGCCAGCTGCACCGAGGTCGGTGTGGTTTTCAGCATGGCGCCCATGACCAGTGCGCAAACGCCGAAGCAGGCAACGAACAGTGCAGCCAGGATCAGTGATTCGAATTTCATGACGTGTCTCCGTGATTGGCAAAGTGCCCTGTGCTGTCTATGTAGCAACCGCCATGCCAACCCATTAGCACGCCATAAATCATTGATTTTTCTTAGAAGATCGGGACATGAACTGTTTCGCTTGGCTGTCCGCGGACAGCCGGCAACGCGATGCCGGACAAGCGGACAGACGATGCCGTGCGTCCGTGGAAATGAAACATCAGCCGACGTCGATCTTTCCCAGTGCCGTGTTGCCCGCAGCGACATCGAGCGCCTGCATCGAAACGGTCTTGCTGACCCCATCGAGCTGCCGGCGACCCACCTCGCAGAACCCCAGCCGGGTGTGGAATCGTTCGGATGCGAGGTTGGCTGGCTCGATATCGAACTCGCAAGTGATCAATGGCACGCCATCACGCAATGCCAGCGCATACACCTCGCGGTAAAGCCGACTCCCGGCGCCGCGTGCTTGCGTATCCTCGGCAACCACGATGCGATCCACATATAGAAATCGCGCATACCGTTGCGAAAACCACCGGTAGTTCGGACTGTCGTAGTCGGCCCCTTCGCGGAACACCAGCAGGAACGCCTCGATCCGGCCGTCCTGCTCGATCACGCGATGCAGTGCCGCCCGGGCATGCAGCCGTGCCAGACGTGCGCCGTCGAGCGGACTAAGCACGGCCACAAAAGCCTCGTTGAGATCGAGGATCGCAGGGAAGTCGGCTGGCGTGGCATCTCGAAGCATCGGGTGAACATTCTGGAATCGGACGAGAGGCGAGTGTGTACGGGATTCGCAGAAAGTGCACCCTGACCTTTGCTTTTCTCCGATCCGGCAGTCGCTCGCAACTATATGGCTCGCAGCTTGTCCAGCTCACTGGCCGCCCGCCCCACATCCTTGTGCAGACGTTTATAGGTTCCTCGAAGAGCCGGCTTGAGATGCGTGAGCGTCTCGGCCATCGGCAGCTCCAGCAGCGTCGCGAAAATCGCATGCATGTGCAGGATCTCTGGCTCGGACAGATAACCCTGCCACTGCGCTCGCCAGCCCATCGTCTGCCCGTCGGAGTGCTGCGCAAAATGAAACCGCGAATTGGCGAGAAAGAGACCGAAACCGAGGAACACAGCCGCCAGATCGGTGGCTGGTTCCCATACATCCCAGCCGCCCGGTGGTGGTTCGGGGAAGCTCGCCGTGCGGTAGTGGGCCAGCTCATGCGCGAACGTGGCGATCAATGACATCGGCTCGCTGATTTTGTCTGGATGGTAGGTGATCAGCGCCCCCTCCTCGGTGGCCCGAAAGGTTCCACCCGGCGAAGACGGCGTGCCCTGAATCAGCAACGTCGGAGCGACCAGCGGGTTGGGATCGTCTTCCTGCACGTGCAGCGTGCACGGCCAGTCCGCCATGCCGGCATGTGCGCGTACCTGCGCGAAGATCGTCTCGGCAAACGCGTGACCCTGCGCACCCTGTCGCTCGAAAAACTGCGGCGTCGGCTGGACCAGGCGGCGATGCCTGAACGCATCGAAGCCACCGGCATGCCTGAGCAACCATGCAAAAACGTCAAACTGCCACTCGGTGAGTTCGTCACCCAGCAAAGTCCCTCTGCGGAACAGTCCGAACATGCCCCCTCCAATCGCAAGACGACGAGTAGCCAGCTTAAATCAAGCCGGCAGTATCGTGCTTCGACGAAATCACCAACACCGCGTAACTTTCTCCGCATCCCGACGAATGAACACAGTACCGACGCCATCCCGGTCGGCTGGATGTACTGCACGACGACTCTCACCGGTCGTCATTCCGAATCGTTACCGTCGAGGATACGCACATGAAAAGAACAGTCCGTGGCATGGGTTTGCTTTCGCTGATGATTGCCGGCGCCGTGGCTGCCCAGGGCACTTCACCATCAAGGGACGGTCAGGCACTGATCGTGACCGCATCGAATACGACGCACAACCAGCTGATGATCTACAGCATGGCAGGTACCTTGCTCGAACAGCTTCCCACCGGTGGTGCGGGAGGCGTCAGTGGCAACGCCGGCGGCATCGCGCAGAATAGCGAACGGCTCGCCGTGGTCAATTTCGGTTCGGGCAACGTGTCGATATTCGGCAAGGACCCTGCTCACACCAGCCTGCGCTACGAGAAGCTCGTTCCGGCCCTCACCAATCCCGTCAGCGTCGCGTTCGGCAACGACCACTTGTACATCCTGACCGCGTCGTACATCGAATCGCACCGGATCAATCGCTACGGCGTGGAATCGACCGCCGATGGCGAAGCGAAGCTGGTCATCGGCGATGGTTCCGCCGCGCAAGTGGGAGCGCTGCGGGGTCAACTGGTCATCAGCGAGAAAAGCAATGCGATCGAAACGGTCAGCCTGGATGGACAAGGTGCGGTGATCGGCTCGACCACGCAGGTTGCCAACATCCCCGCCAACGTCAATGCGCCGTTCGGCCTGGCCACGCGCGGCAATGACGCCTATGTGACGATTGCCCACGCCAACGAGATCAGCCTGGTGCGAAACAACGCAGTGCTGACCGTGACCGGTTCGGGTACCCAATCCGCACCGTGCTGGGTCACGCTGGACGGGCCCTTCCTGTTCTCCTCGAATTCACCGAGCAAGTCGGTGTCGCGCTATGCCGTCTACGGCGAAAAAATCATCCAGGACGCGGCGGTGGTTGCAAGCTTCAATGGCAACCCGACCGACATCACTTACCGCAAGGATCTTGCCGCCGTGATCGACGCCAACGGCAGCGTCTCGCATGTCTCCATTTTCAACGTCGACGAGGATGGCAGCTTTACCCTGAAAGGGCTGACGACCATCAACAGCACCACAACCAACGGCATCGCCATCGTGCGTGCGGATCACGATAGCTATTAGGCGTACGGCAAGAAAAGCAGGGGCGGACTGCCTGCCGCCCCCTTTGCTTGATTTTCGCGTGGATGCCTGTCGTCGGGACTTGAGCGAGCCGGTGTAGGCCGCCATTGCAACCATATCCCCGAGCGCGGAGTACGCGACCTCCTGCTGCAGCGGCAATGATTTTAAATAATCATTGCCGTTCCTTCGCTTTGGTGGCCAGCTCACGCGCCCATGCTTCTCTACCGCTCGATGGCAGCCCCTGCACGCTGCGTCAAGGCGAAATCGATCGCCGCGCACACCGCCGCCACCTGCGCGGCGTTGCATTGTTCGGCTGTGGCGCGGGGGCTGTCAGGATAAACCTCGGTGGTGGTCTTGTAGGGTGCGCTGGTGATGCCGGCGCAGAGACCAAGCTGCTTGAGCGGATACTCGATGACACCCGGTGCGACCACGGGCGAACCGATGATTTCGCCATGGCGATCGGCCGGGGCAATGTGGGTGACCTTTGCCACCGCTGCGATTACCGCCTTCTGGAACTCAGGCTGCGGATGCTCGCTGTCGTCGACCAGATAGAAACCGTCGGGGATTTCACCCGGTTCGTAAGCGACGCCATCGCGGGCGGCCAGCGCCGGGCGAAACTCGGTCTCATCGCTATTAGTGGTTTCATGCAGATCGATATGCACCAGCACACGATCGCGGAACGGCGCCACCAGGCGCATGAGTGCCGCCGACTCCTGCGCCGGGCTGTTCTCACGAAACGAACGGTTCGGGTCGAGCGCATCCGCGTTCCAGCGATGAATCCGCTCGTAGGCCCAGGGGCTTACGCATGGTGCAACGATCAGGTTGGCCCGACCTGCATAGCTTGCTGCATGCTGATCGACGAACTGCAATGCGCCATGTACACCGCTGGTTTCATAACCATGCACGCCGCCCGTCACCAGCACGATGGGCAGTTCATCGCGCCAATCGCGGCTCTTGATCGCGAACAGTGGATAGCTCTTGGAATGGTAATTCAGGCTGCCGTACTCCGACACGTCGAAGCGTGCGCGCAAGGTCTCGATCACACTCAGCACATCTGCTGCGTAGCCGCGCTTGACGGTCTGCTGCGATCGCCATGTCGCCACTTCCGCTTCGCCCCAGGGACGTCCGGGTGTGCCGATGGGATAGGAGTCTAGGGTCGTCATCGCGTTACTCGCTTCGTTGTGGCATCAGGAGAGGCGAAACACTTTAGCATCGGTTGATATGTCGGCAGCCGCGACGCGTCTGCCCTCCAAAGCCATAAGCTTCACTGGCGTGGGACCTGCCTTTCGGCCACGCGACCAGGTGATTTCAGAATGTCCGTCGGCGGCTTGCCCTGGATCGTACCGAGGGAAATGTGCAGAAGCTGCGCGATCGTTGGTGCGATGTCGACATTGAGGAAGGCCGGGATTTCACCCTTGGGCCGTATGCCGAAGCCCGCCGCAATGAAGATGCCCTGCATGAGGGGATCCGAGTTGGGGTAGCCGTGGTCGCCGAGCTCCTTGGTCGGTGTCACATAGTCGCCGGTGTCGCCTTGACGGAAAGCGTAGCCGTCGGCTGCGTAGAGCAACAGATCAGGTGCCTGATCGCTCTGCGTAGGCGTCGGCCAGCCTAGCTTCGCTGCCTCGGTAGGAGCCAGTACCGAGCGGATGCCGGGCTTCCCCGCGAACAGCGATTTCAACTGCCTGGTCGAAGCCTCCGTGGCGTGCTGCTGGAAGACCAGGGCGAAACCTCCGTCAACAATGCAATAGCTGGGCTGGTTCGCCGAGGCGGCCTGCAGGCCAGCCTGCTTGAGCAGGACATTAGGGTGCAAGAGCTGGTGCACGCTTCGCTGACCGTGGTCGGAGACGATGATGAAGGTGGTGCGGTCGAAGTCACCGGCGGCGCGCACCGCGTCGATCACATCCTTTACGCGATCATCGAGGAAGGCAATCGTGTTGCGCCCCGAGTCGTTACCGAAACCCGTCTCGTGCTCGATGCTGTCTAGCGCCAGCAGATGCAGCAACAGCAGGTCGGGGTGATGCTTCTGGATGATGTCGATCGCCGCGCGGGTATACATGCGATCACGCCAGGCCTGGGATGGCGCGCCGAAATGCACGAGCTGATCATGGGTGATGATGCCCTGCCGCACGAGATCCTGTTCGATGACACCGTCGGGATCGGGGCGCTCGGCGAATTGCCAGTCGATGCTCGGTGTGTCTTCGATGGCGACCCAGTCCACCTGCGCCGTGGTGAGACCCGCCTGGTGCGCGGCGTCGTACACGGTAGGGACGGCGACCAGCCGCGACTTCGGTACCCACATCTCGATCCTGGGTGGCGTAGCGGCACGCTGATTGACGATGAGTCCGTTGACCAGCAGGTGATGCAGGCCCGCGTCGTCACCGGTGATCATGGCGGTGTGGTTTGGCCAGGTGATGGTGGGATTGATCGACTGCATGGCAGCCGCATAGGCGCCACGCTGCATCAACGCCTGCAGCGTCGGCGCAGGCAGCTCCGGCTCATGCAGACTGGCGGCACCGAAGGCGTCCAGACTGATCACCACGACCTTCGGTCTCTGCACGGCGGGCACCACCTGTGCGTAAAGCGGAAGCGAGACGTTGCCTGTGAAGAGCATCGCCGTGGCAACGACGTTTCGAAGCAAACTGGAGCTTGAGCACATCATGCGATCCCTTCGATAGAGAAAAGGTGCCTGTCGGAACACCGTATCACTCAATCACGTTACGCTCGCCGATCGTCCCACTCGTTAGGGATAGTCTGAATAACTCGTCATTCCAGCGAGAGCTGGAATCTAGCGTCTTCAGTGTCTGCAACGGCACTGGATCCCAGCTTTCGCTGGGATGACGAGCAAAGACTTGTTCAGACCATGTCTTAACGGGCGCTTTTAAACCAGCCGAGAACTCGTCGTACCCACGCATGTGCCTGATCCGGGCTCCATACGAAAGTCGCCACGCTCTGCGGTGGCAACGTATATTGGAAACCGGTTTGGCCCAGCGCCACGGAGACGCGCCGCGTACTCGTATTGCTGTTCACCATCACCAACACGATCGATCCGTCAGCAACATTCTGGAATGCCACATTGTCGATACCCTTGCCTGTCTCGGTGGACCCCACCCGGAAGGCACCGGGCAAGACGAATCGGCTGAAGTGGGCGAACGCGTAGTACTCATCGTTGCGACTCACCTCACCTGTGTGTGAGTCAATCGTGACCACGCCCTTGCAGGCGTCACACCCACCAAGATGCGGACCATGTTGCTCATCGAGTGCCAGGTTCCAGTACACGACACCGCGCGCCCACTGCCTGATCCCGGCGAGCAGCAGGTCGCGCGTAAACCAGAGCAACTCGCCGTTTGCGCTTGACGCCCAGTCACCCCCCGAACATTCCGTGATGTAGGTGTCTTTCGTGGGATACGCATGATGTACCTTGCTCTGCGCATGCGGGCTGCCGCTGTAGCAGTGCCAGGCAACGCCATCGATATAGCGCGCCGCCTCGGGGTCGGCCAACACACTCAAGGGCTGCTCCGGCTGGTCCCAGTTGTGATCCCACCCGAGAATGCGCGTCTTTGCGTTGCGACTTGCCAACGCCGGGCCGAGATACTGCGCGATGATGCGCGCCCGGGTAGCCGCAGGTAAATCCATGCCCGGGTAGGTCACGGGTATGAAGCCCGGCTCATTCTGCAAGGTCAAGGCGAAGATGGGGATGCCGTAGCCGCGATAGGCGTCGAGGTACTTGACGAGATAGTCCGCGAACGTGCTTTCGTACTGCGGCAGCAACGCCCCGCCAATCAGGTTTTCGCTGTCCTTCATCCACGCCGGTGCGCTCCATGACGACGCGATGATGCGCAACTGTGGGTTGACGGACAGGGCTTCGCGTACGGTCGGTATGAGGTCGTGCAAATTGGCGACGACATTGAAATGCTGCAAGGGCGGATCGACCTGACCGAAGGGAAGATCGTCCAGGGTGTACTGCTGCTGCGAGAAATCCGAGGCGCCGATGGTCAGGCGCATCATGTTCAGATTGAGGTTGGGTGGCGGCCCAAACATTTCGAGCATGAGCGCACTGCGCTGCACCCCATTCAGCTTGTTCTGAAGCAGCCACGCCGACGAGTCTGTCAACGCTGCACCGAAGCCGACGATGGCTTGATATTTCTTGCTGATGTCGATGACCACATCGGCGGGTACCGACTCGCGGGCGCTCATCTCGATGTCGGGCTGCTGCGCCAGACGCAGTCGGCGATCCTCTGTACTCAGCCACAGACTGACCGTGGGCATGATCGGATGCATCGTCGGGGTAACTTTGGGCACCACCCTGGGATGCCTGAAGCGCGGCGCATAAAGGGAAGCCAGTGCAAGCAGGGTAATCAACGTGATGGACGCAATGGCCACCCAGCTGGGCACATATTTGCGCTCATCCATAGCGCGCACAAACCCAATCGCCGACATTGCAGTTCACTTGCGGCAATCCCACGCTCAGGGAGCTCCCAGGCTTGCGCAGGACAAGTCTGCGCGTCGATCCATCATACCCGCACTGATTTTTACGTCGGCAAAAGCGGCAGAAAACGGCGGCGATGCCAGCACACCGAACGGGACATCAATGTGCGAGAGGTCGATACCGTTCTTGATGAAGCATTCCAGTGGAATCGACACGGTGTGGCGGCTGCCGTTCGCATAGGCAGCGAAGGTGTGTGCAAGGTCGACACTTGTCGTGCAGTGGTCGCCACACCCCATGTATACCTTCACCGGCCCTTTGCCCGGCGTGGCTATCACCACATCGAACTGCAAGGCCGCATGAGTGGATACCAGCGACATCAGGTTCCTTGGTTGCGGACTCTGCGCAAAGAATCGGCCGGCGCCGAGCCAGGTGACGGACTTGGCATCCTGCTGGGTGTTGACTTGCACCGTGCGTAAACGCAGCACCGGCTTGCTTGCCGGCCACTCGATGACGGCGTTCAGATCGGAACCGATGTCATGCGCAGGTTGCTCTAGGTTCGCATCGGCCAGGTAGAGCGAGAACGGTGGCACGGCAAGCGTGTGAAACACCGACAGCACCGATGCATTGGCACAGGCATCGACACCGGGATCGGTGGCCAGCGCGGTCAGCTCATGCTTGCTTGGGTAGCGCAGCCCGTAGCCGGGCGCGAAGAGCCAGCGCGTCGCCTTGGCACCGCTGCTCGCATCGGGACAGGAGACGCCCGGCCACGGCATGGCGAGTGTTCCGCTGAAATTGTAGGAATGGTCTGCAAACAACACGTCTGCCACACCAGCGCCTTCGGTCCCGGGCAACCATGCAGCCACGAACGCGTCGGAGAGATTGAGCAGATTGTTGACGTAAAGCGGACGTCCCGCCACGAACACGGTCACCACCGGCTTGTGGCCCTTGGCCACCGTCTGCAAGACGGCCAGGTCCTCCGGATAGCGATCACTATGCCGCAACGTGGCCGACGGCATGATGTCGCCCAAGGTCTCCGCGTACGGCGTCTCGCCAATCACCGCAACGATGACATCGAAGGACTTGAGGTCGATGCCCTGCGCCGTTTCACTGTAAGTGACATTCGCCGCGCCATCGGCCTGGCGCAACCCCGCCAGAATCGTCTCGCCATGGGGGAAATCGGCATTGCTGTTGCCCGTACCCTGCCAGGTCAGCGACCAGCCACCGGTCTGGTTGGGCAGGCTGTCGGCACTCTTCCCCACCACCAGAATTTTCCTGCCCGGCTTCAACGGCAACACGTCATGATTGTTCTTCAACAGGACCAGCGATTCGCGAACGGCTCGTCGCGCCAGCTCGCGGCTCTGCAATGAACCGGCGTCGCCAGCCCCTGCGCGTTGCGAGGGTCGCGTGCCAAACAACCCCATGCGCAATTTGGCGCGAACGATCCGGCTGACGGCGTCATCGATGCGCGCCATCGGGATCTCGCCGTCCTCGACCTGATGGGTGGTGTTTGCGATGAAAGCCTTCCAGTCATCGGGCACCATCACCATGTCGATGCCGGCATTGATCGCCTGCGGGCAACTGGCGTTGGTGCATCCCGGCAACTGGCCGATGGCATTCCAGTCGGAAACGACAAAGCCCTGGAAGCCCATCTTGTCCTTCAACGCATCCGTCAACAAGGCATGCGCGCCCGACATTTTTCCGTAGTTGATGCCTGTGTCCACATCATTCCAGCTGTTGTAGGACGCCATCACGCTCTGCACCCCGGCCTCGATCGCGCCGAAGTAACCCGATCCGTGCACGTTGATCATGTCGCTCTGGCTGACCCTGGCCTCGCCCTGATCCGTTCCGTTATGGGTCGCGCCGTCGCCGATAAAATGCTTGGCCGTCGCCATCACGTTGTGGTCGCCAAAGCCGCCCTGCAGTCCGGTTACATAGGCACGCGCATAGGCGCGCACCAGCGAGCCCTCGGTGGAAAAACTTTCGTAGCTGCGCCCCCAGCGGGCATTCTGGGCAACGGCGAGTGTCGGTGCGAACGCCCATTCGACGCCGGTGGCGCGTACCGCGCTGGCGGTGGCCGCGCCGATGTCTTCGATCAAGGCCGGATCGTGCGCCGCACCCAGCCCGATGTTATGCGGGAACATCGTGGCTCCGAAGACATTGTTGTCCCCATGCACGGCATCGATGCCCCAGATGATCGGTACCTTGACCGCCGCGTCGGTCGCCATCGACGCATCGTAATAACGATCGGACAGCGCCAGCCAATCCGCGATCCCGGCGTGCTTGTTTCCACCCGGCCAGGAGCCGCCGCCATTGAGTACCGAGCCAATATAAAATTTCGTCACCTCGGCCGGTGTGATCGACTTGATCTCGGCCTGCGTCATCTGACCGATTTTCTGGGCGAGACTCATGCTCGCCACGATTTTCCGCACGCGCGCTTCCAGTGCGGGATCGGCTGGCAGCCGGCTCTGGATCGCCGGCCAGTCCACATAGTGCGTCGGCGCCGGTATGCGCTCGCTGGAGGACGGTGCCGCCGAAGATCCGGCGTCTTTCGTCGCCGTGTCAGCTGCGCGCACGACGTCCCCTCCGTTGACCGTCGTCAGCACAGCGCACATCAACCACAACCATCGGGTACGCATCATGGGGAGCCTCGCTTGTCCGGAGCATTCGCCTGACACTTTACAGGCGTGTGGTTTCCACCGAAGCATGCGGACTGCACCGATATCACATTTCTGCAGCACACCGCACTTCGGTAGCGCACGGCTGCTGCGGCACAGGCCAGCCGGGATGTGAAACGCACGCCTGAAGTCGCACCGGGCGAGCAAAGGCGCCGCGATGATGCGGCGCCTTGCCGGTTACAGCTTATAGTTGAAACCAAGCAGCACGGTGCGCCCCCAGGTGTCGTATTCCAGCGGACGGGTAAGAGGGACATTGTTGGGGAGCGTGGCGACCTGCACCGTCGAATCCGCCGTGTTGCTCAGGTTGTTGACCTGCAACAGGATCGACAGCCCGTCCAGGCGGCCGCCGGAGAAGGCATAGCCCAGCTGCAGATCGGTCTGGCGGTTGGCCAGGATCTTGGTGTAGCCGAGCTGATCGAACAGGGCCACGGCCTCGCCGGTAAACGACGAGCGATAGCGTTCGGCCACACGCACGGAGAACCCGTAGCGTTCATAGAACAACGTCAGGTTCGCCACCTGCCGCGACAGGCCGGGCAGCGTGCTGGGGCTGCCGGGAATCGCCGAAATGGAGCTGGTCGGAATGGAGCTGTTGGTCAACGAATAGTTGGCCTGCACGCCAAACCCTTCCAGCGCATGCGCCAGCAATCCGCCCTCCAGCGAGCCGGACAGCTCCAGGCCGTCCATCTTGCCGCCGGTGCCGTTTTCCGGTGTGGTGAATGAGCCGATGTTGCTGGTGGGAATCAGCGTCGGCGTGTCGTTGGTGTAATGCGAAAAGTCGTAGTTGAGGACGGTCTGGTTGTAGATGTAGTTCAGCAGGTTCTTGTGGAACGCCGCGACACCCACGTAACTCGCCTCCCCGAAATACTTCTCCCACGACACGTCGGTACCGACCGCGACGTAAGGCCGCAACTGGGGATTGCCGCCACTGCCGGACCAGAGCACCTGTCCCGCTGCCGGACCATCGGTGACCTTCGCCACGCTGGCGGAAGTGGAAACCTTCTCGTCATCGATGCGCCCGCGCGCCATGGTCTTGGCCAGGCCGAAGCGCAGGTATTGGCGATCGCCAAGGTGGGCCACCAGGTTCAGGCTTGGCAGCACGTTGTTGTACGACGCACCGGCGGCAATCCTGCCGACGAGCGTATTGCCATCGGTCTGCAGTGCATTGGACGATTGATCGGTATGCACGAACTGCACGCCGACATTGCCGCGCAGCGGGATGCCGGCCAGCGTCGTGTCAATGTTGAACTTGGCGTAGGCGAGCGGAACCTTCTCTTCGACCGTGTAGTTGCGACTCCAGTCCCCCTGCGTGTTTTCCGGAGTCAGGTAAAACTGGCTGTACATGGCGCCCAGCACGTCGTAATTGAGAATGCCCGGGATCCCGCCATAGCCCAGCGATGACGGGTTGTAGAGCAACGCCGGATTGACCGGCGTGCTGTAGTGGTTCTGGTAGGTGCCATCCGTGGAGCCGTTGCCGTCCAGCCACGCTAAATTGACATCGGCCTGCTTGGTCTTCGTGCGATCCGAATAGTCCAGGCCGAGATCCATGCTGCTGAAAATCCATCCCATCGGATGGCTCGCCTGCAGGCGCAAGGCGTGGATCCTGTCGGTCTGGCGGTCGAACTCCTCACGACCGTTGTAGCCGTAGTTGTCCGGATCGGTAAAGACCACGGAAGTGGGGCTGCTCAGGTCGACGCCCGGCGTGAAATCCGGATAGCCGTAACCGGCCGGCGTGTTGAACCCGGCGCTGGTGAAGGCGCCACCGGACAGGCCGCTGAACAGGTAAGCATCGTGCAACTTCACCGTGGCGCTGGAGGACGACAGGTCGGCCATGCCGGTCCAGTCGCCGAAGTAGAACTTGTTGTTCCAGCCGATCGAATACAGCTTGTCGTGTTCCTTGGTGTATTCGTTCTGCAGGATCGGCGCGATGCCGTTCACCGTGCCCGAGGTGACGATGGGCAACGGTTGCCCGGGCGAGGTCGCCACGTCGTCGTAGGAAATGTTGTCGTAGGGGCTGCTGGACCACTGCGCGCCGTTGGTGAATTTCTTCTTGTTGAAGGTGGAGTAGTACAGGTCGAGCTTGGAGTAGTAATGCTCATCGGGCGCCCATTCGAGCACGGTCATCAGGCCATTGCGCTTCTGATCCTGCGACTGCGCGCGCAACTGCATGCCTTCCTGCGAAATCACATTGTCGGGCATGCCCGGCGTATGCGGTCCGCCCCAATTCTGCTCAATACCCGCCGAGCCGTTGTCGGCGCTCCACCACCAGGCCTGGTATTGCTTCTCCTGGATCGGCTGATCGACTTGCGCGAGGCCGATGGCGAGGCCCAGCGTGTGGTCGAAGAACTGATCGACATACGAGAAGCTCGCACGATGTCCGTTATCTCCCGTGCCGGTACCGGGATTGAGGTTGCCGTCGCTGTTGTGCTCGCCGCGCAGATTGAACACCAGGGTGCGCTTGGGCAGATCCAGCGGATTGATGGTGTGCAGATCCACCGTGCCGGACAGACCCTGGCCCACCAGGCTGGCGTCCGGCGTCTTGTACACCGTCGCGCCATTGATCAACTCGGCGGGGTACTGATCGTATTCGACGCCACGATTCTCGCCGATGGTCGCCTGCTCCCGTCCATCGAGCGTGGTGCCGGCGAAGTCGGGTGACAGACCACGGATCGAGATGGCGCTGGCCTGGCCATCGACTCGCTGCGTCGCCAGACCTGGCAACCGCGCCAGGCTGTCGGCAATGCTGACATCCGGCAGCTTGCCAATGTCCTCGGCCGAGATGGCTTCAACGATGTCGTTGGAGCTCTCCTTCACCTTTATCGCGTTCTGGATACTGCTGCTGATGCCAGTCACCACGACCGTACTGAGTTCAGCTACGGGGGATGCGGGCTTCTTGCTGATTGCCGGCGGTGTCTTCACGCCTGGTTTGGCCGGAGCCGGTTCGGCAGCCGCGGGTTGTGCTTGAGCCGGGCTCGACTGAGCCTGGCCCGACGCGTCCTGCGCTGAAGCCACGCTGGTTGCCATGACGAAGAACAATGCGGCAGTGCATGCAGCGGCCAGCGGACGCAGATGCTGCGAGGTGGAATGCGCGACCAACGCCCACGACGGACAACGACGGTTCATTCGTATCTCCCTGAGAACCCACTTGCGGCTCCGCCTGCGGCGGCCGGAGCCCATGCTAAGTTCATACGATGTGTCGTGTCATCATGCACTGGTCGCAATATGTTGCGACCAGTGCTGCGAAAGCCGATGCCCCTCTAACGAAACCGAAGCACGCCGTGCCCTTTCAGTGAACCTGGCCTCTTCGGGTGTCCTGTGCCCGGGTGCGCCTCAGAACCAGTAATCAGCGACACAGCGGCGGTCGCGTGGCAGGTCATCGAACGTGTCCAGTCCATCGAAATGGTCGATGGGAATTTGCGCGACGGCTTCGGGTTCGGCCAACCGGAGGTTGACGGCGGTGCGGCGACGCCCCGCCGCGTCCGTCTCAAGGCCGCGCCAACAAACGACGCAACCGCAGGCCGGACAGAAGTGGAACTCGATCGCCTTGCCACGGACATAGGCCTGCGTATGCCCCGCGACGCGAATTCCTTCGTCCACGTAGTCGTAGGCCCAGAGCGCGCCATAACGGCGACAGATCGTGCAGTTGCAGGCCGTGGCTCCATCGGGCTGGCCGTCGAACTGCCAGCGCACCGCACCACAGTGGCATGAGCCTTCGATCATCGTTGCCTCCCGTGGCATGGATTCAAGACAAGTAAAGCTGGGCTACTCCGTTCTCACGAAACAGGACGGTGGCAACTGGCGCTTTTGCCACCGCCTCGGTCTCCGCTTATTTTCCGTTACCACTCGGCAACGGCTCCAGGTTGAAGCTGATGGTGGTGATCTTGCGGTCCAGGCCCTGGACAACCTCGCCGCTCAGGTCGTTGGCCATGTTGCCGGCGAGCGCCGCGTCACGGTTCAGCAAAAGCCCGCAATGATGGCTCGTGTAGCTGCTGGCGATGATCGGCTCCGCCTCCTGGCCAATAGTCTGCATGGCCTTGGCGCGAGTCAGCTGGATGCGTTGATTTATCTCGCCGGACTGGGTCTGAAACGCCTGCATGCGCTGCTGCAGGGCCGCCCCCTGTTGCTTGCGCTGTGCTTCGCTCAAGGACGGCGACGTCTGCTGGAAGCTCTGGATGTCCGCTTCGAGCGGCTTGCGCTGGCTCTCCATCTGGCTGCTCGCCTGGTCGGCCAGCTGGCTCAGCCGCTGGCTCGCGGCCTGGCCAACCTTGGCCTGCGCGAAAACCGCTTCGCGCGAGAGCAGGCACACACCTGGTACAGCATTGCCCCCGAGGTTATCGGCAGCACGCACGGACGACACCGGAAGGGCGGAAAGACCGGCCGCGGCAATCAGGAGGGCGACGAACGATGAGCGATGCAGGTTCATGATGGCAGTCCCGTATGGTGGAATTCATGCGACCCAACGGTTCCACGAGGGCCGCGTGGCTTTCCAGCATACCCAATCGATGTATCTCGCGGGTACAACAAACAACGCCATTGCTCCCTTGCGGCTCCGGGAGGGGAGATTCCGGCTACATCAGCGCATCACGGTAGCGTCAGGTTCCGGCGCTGATACAGGCGGCGATGCAGTGCTGGAAGCCCTGCGGGCTTCGCCGCTATCCGGTCGGCCATCGAACTGCCATTGCACGGCGCTGCAATGGCATGAGCCTTCGATCATCGCTGCGCCATGAACAAGTGAGGCTGACCCTGTTACCGAAGTACGACTGAAGGCGGATCGACGTCGACAGTGGCAGCGTGTTCCATATAACCTCGTGAGTGGGGTTTGGATTTTCTATCCATGGGAGGAACTTTCATGCCAGTCAAGAACCTGGAAAAGGCCGCCGACGCAAACATCCGATCGGCCTACGAGCAGGATTACAAGACAGCCGCCGAGAAGAAGGATCACATCCACCGGCAGGTGTATGGGCTTGTCAACCAGACCCAGATAATCACCGGAGTCGCCTACCCGGTGATTGATTTGTCGATCCTGAAGACGAAGGCGCCGACGTACGGGAATGTGGTGCAGTTCCTGATCAAGTCGTTCAAGGCTGCCGGTGTGCGCCCCGACACACCCTTTCACATGAATTTGGAATCCAAGTACCCGGTGGACGTGGTCAACACCTATCGATACGTGGAGTACAACGTCATCGGCGGGGGCATGCGGTTGATCTACGACGCCACCTCAACCAACCTGTTCCTGAGCGCTCATTACAGTGACCCGGCGCTGTTGATTGCAAGCTCGGAGGACAGCGAAGAGCAATTGGAGCTCAACGACATCATGACGAGTTTGCGCATAACGCAAAAGCATCTCGTGGGTCATTCGGAAGGGACTTATTTTGACGGCTCGTACGACGACCGATTGGTTTCGTATGCCCAGACAGATCCGGCATTTCGTGGCTGGCTCTTGAACAAGAACAGCGCGCAGGCCACGGCGACGCTGGAGAAGTACGGCCTGCGCTAGAGACAAGGCGTCGTGCCGAACGATGCGGTTACGTCTGCCTCGCTTGGCTGCTTCAAACTCAACGCGCGTGAAGAAAATGTCCCTGACACGAGTGGCACTTACTTAGCCGAAAAGCTCCAGTTTTCGTCATTCCTGCAAAAGCAGGAATCCAGTGACTTCAGGCTGTCAGAGGCGCTGGATCCCGCTTTCGCGGGGATGACGAGCTTAATCGTCCCTGACAACCTTATTGTCGCTTTGACAGCCGGTACACCACCGTCTCCAGTGCGCTTACTCCTTCGGCGACGAACCCCGGCTGCTGCACGAGAATGTCGCCGCGCTCCAGTGTTTCCACGCGCCAGTCGCGGTCGTACAGATCGCGCACCTCGGTTTCCGGCACGGCGAACGGCGGCCCCTGTTTTTCATGCTGCGGATACTCCAGCGTGATCAGCAGGCCATGGCAGCCGGCTGGAAGTAGCGCATGCAGCTCGCGCACGTAACGGCGGCGAAGCGACGGCGGCAGTGCGATCAGCGCGGCGCGGTCGTATACCGCCGCGCAGTCGGCCAGGATGTCGGCGTCGAGGCCGAAAACGTCGCCGCAGATCAGTTCGATGTCGCCGGCCCGGTAGTGGCGACCGTAGCGCGAGTCGTGCACCTGCGGCGTCAGGCCATGCTCGGCGAAGAACTGCGTGACCGCCAGCGGCGACAGTTCCACCCCCAGCACGCGGTGACCCTGCGCTGCCAGCCAGACGAGGTCGAGCGACTTGCCGGCCAGCGGTACGAACACCTGGCTGCCGGATGCCAGCGCCAGGGTCGGCCAGTACTCGAGCAGTAGCGGCGTCGGCTTGTCCTGATGGAAACCGGTGCGGCCTTCGCGCCAGCGCCGATGCCAGAACTCGGGGTCGATGGTGTGGCTCCTGTCGGCGTGGGAACGAGCGAGCCGAATGGCGTCGAGTCAGGACGTGATCCTGACACCGTTTTGTTCGCGCTATGAAGGAGAAAATGTCCCTGACACTCTACTGCGGAAGCAGCGGTCGGCATGCAGCAAGCTCCGTCCCGCTACCGATCCTCAGAGCTTCCCGGTGCCCTTGCGCAACCAGAGATCGATCAGGGATTTCTCGTAACGCAGCGGATCCTGATCGCTTGCCATGTTGTGGTTGAGAAAGGCCGGGTCTCGCAGCTTGCGGCTACCCTCGCGCAACACCTTGCCATCGGCGCCGTACAGGGTGAAGTCGAGGTCGATACGCGGCGGATAAATGTCCTTGATGATGCGCACGTCGTTGAAACGGGGCCCGCGCCAGGGCTCGTATTCGCCGGCACGATCCACATCGGTCACCTCGATGTCCAGCCGCTGGCCTGGTGCCAGGATGCGCGAGGCACGCTGGGCGATGTAGGCCTGGAACGGTTTCAGATAAGCATCGGGGTCGATCATGTGCACCCCGACATCGCGCTTCGCCTCGGTGAAGTGCTGGGGATCCTTGTAGTGGACGTTGACGTTGTCCGGCGGTGCCGCCGCACTCGCCATGACCGAGGCGAAGGCCAGGCAGGCGACGCATAGCAGGCGGAGCAGCGGGGAAGATTTCATGACAGGTCTCCCGGAACGGAACAGGGCTCAGTATATGTCCGGGCCAGAAGGCAGGTCAGAAAACTGCCACCTCACAACTTCCTCCACCCCTTCGCTACGTTTGCCGCTCCGGACTTCCTTTTTGTCCCTGCACCTGCTCAGTGCTTATGGCAAGCCATGCAGGCGAACGTCGAGTTGAGCATCATCCGCGCCGGCGGCGTGCTGCCCGGCGGGGTCACGGCGTTGAAGCGCGCCACGTTCGCCGGGGCGTCGGCGATGCGCTGCTCGAGTTCGCGCCGGAACGGCCAGCTGGCGTAGCCGGGGGCGGATTTGGCGGCCGCATACATGGTGCGGGCGGTTTGCCAGTCGCCCGATTTCACCAGCATGTCGCCCATGTTGAGGAAGAAGCCTTCCTGATTGTGAGGCGCGATCGCACTCTCGTTGCAAGCGCGCCGATCACGCGCATTGGTGGGCGTTGCCTCGATGCGGGCGGCTAGCCGGGCGATGTCCGGATGGTGGCGGTCGACCGGCTCGCGAGCACAAACATCGAGGTTGCTCCACTGCCACGCCAATGCCTGTCGGAAGCCGGGGCTCGTCGCATCCAGGCTGCTCATCACGTAGCCTGCGGTGAACAGGTTGAACGCCGGCCACGCCTTGATCGCTGCCTGCATGGTGCGCGCAGCTTGCTGCTGCAACGCGGGGTCATGCTGGATGCTCGCTTCGGCCAGCATCGCGCTGGCCAGAAAACCCTGGTAGCGCGGATCGTCCGGCACCTGATCCGCAGCACGCTGGAAGTAGCTGCGCGCCAGCACCGCATCGTCGGTCACGGTGGGCGCCACCGATGCCTGACGCGCGCGTTCGGAGATACGCCAGATGTGCAGAAAGCCGACGTGGGCCGTGGTCGTGCCGTCGCGCGGATCGCGCAGGTGCGCACCCGTTTCAGCCTCCAGCGCAGCCTGGATGTGTGCGTAGTCGCCACTGTGCAGGGTCTGCCAGAACAGGGCGTCCGCCTGCAGTGCAGCCGTGCTGCGCGGCGCCGCTGCCGCCATCGATGGCGGCGTATCCGCATGAACCATCGCCACACTCGCGGCCACGCTGCAGACGACGGCCAGCATCAGAGAAAAATGGCGCGCACGTCCGAACATCTTGTTTCGCATAAGTCCCCTTGTTCTGATCGACCCGCGCCGCAGTAATCGCCTTGCCTGACGATGCACCGGCGGGCCCTGCGCAGAATGGCCTGTTGGCGAGAATCGAAACAGCGCCTGCTGTCAGTGAACCGTCGTGACGATTGTCATCGCGATGCGGGCCGCGGCCCTGATCCGGATTTTCGTCACGCTACTGCGCGCATCCGGTTCGACTGCGGCGCCTCACGGGTGATCGCACAAACCTTGCGCATGTCCGCGATCATGTCGAAGGCCGGCACCTGCTGGTTGAACAGGCCGTCGAGAATGATGATGCGCTGGTCGGTAACCAGAACGTTGACTGGTGCGATCTTGGCGCCGCATGAAACACAGCGGCGGGTGGTCAGCGGCAAGACGGGCATCTACCCTCGGCATCACCGGGGAAAAGCAAGTGCGGGCGAATTGTCGCCGGCGGCGAAATGGTGACCTGGTTACCGATTATTTGTTCTCCCGGCATCATGGACCGCATGTCCACCCTGCCGGCGGACAACGCACACGCTTCTCCGGACTGAGGGAGTGCCAGGCCAGGGGATTGTCGCACTGTGCGACTACCTTTCCGCTGGCGTTGTCGAAGTAGATGGACGAACCGTCCGGATAGCGCGCGAGATTCGGCGGCAGCTGCACCAACGCCCCGCATTTCATCGGCGCAAGATACCCGTCGTTGTGCGCCTGGAACGCGCGGATCGCGGGATGGATACGCATGACCCATTGCCTCAGGCCAAGCGCGCCCAGAAACAGCGCCGCAACGACGCCTATCGTCACCATGGAAGTTCTCATCGCAGCACCAGACTGATGACCAGCGCGCACGGGATCACCGCAACCGCGTACAGCACATAACTGGCAAGCACGATGAGGATCGTCGCCGACGGTGCCAGCGATGCGGCAGGAACCGCGAAGGTCGCATCGACACTGCGGCGCACGACCACGCTGGCTCCCAGATGATCGTGCAGGGCAAGACCATGACGATCGAACAGCGCCCACACATAGCCCAGCCCGGCGGACAACAGGGTCAACAGCGCATACAGGGAACGTTTCGCGATGGCGCGGGTGGTGCGCGGTCGCGAGTCCGCTTCGCGCAGTTCGATGCCCATTAGCAGCTTGCCCGGCGTCGCATGCCAGCGGCAGGCATGGAACAACCAGAAATAGACAAAGGCAGGAACAAGCTGTCCGCCCAGCAGCAGCGACACGAGCGCGCCATTTCGCACGTCACCGCCCGGGCCGGGCGATGCGGCGATGAGATAACCGATCATCAGCAAGGGCTGCAACACGGCGTTCATGGTCGTCAGGACGATGCAGTCCACGAACAGGGCCAGCAGTCGTTTGCAAAACAGCGTGAAGCGCTGCATGGGATATCTCGACAGAGAGGAGGTATTCCATGTAACGCAGGCCGCCACCTTTCGGGGTTGGACAGAGGAAAGGCCGCCCCACTTCCAGCGAGCCAAACAGCGTTTCGCTGCAGACAGCGGCTCAGCAGTTGCCACGCCGGCTCATCGACGCGGTGATGACGCCGCCTCTTTGGGGCTCTCACACGAATGGCACTTACTTAAGCGACCAAGCGACCAAGCGGCCAAGCGGCCAAGCGGCCAAGCGGCCAAGCGGCCAAGCGGCCAACCTTATTTTTCGTCATTCCCGCGAAAGCGGGAATCCATTGGCTGGCAGGGTGAAAGACCATGGATTCCCGCTTTCGCGGGAATGACGGCGCTTAAGTAAGTGTCATTCGGCTCTCACACCTTTCCCCCTTTCCCGGCTAACTGGTCGTAAGATATTGCGAGCCTCTGCGCAAGGGAGGGAGTTTATGAAGGCTTGGATTGCAGTAGAGCTGATGTTGGTGCTAGGGACAGGCACGGTCGCGGCGAAAGACGCACCCATGGTTCCTGACATGCAGGGCACGGACTTTGGCGCCGGCCCGAGCGACGTTGAAGGGCTCCCCTCAAAGCATGGGCAGAAACGACGCGGAAGGATCCCGAGTCCGCGCGATACGTCCATGTCTCGAAGTGAATTTCGATCGACCACAACGTGAACTGCGCTGACGGCGCCCCGTTCCCGCCGAAAATCCGATTCTTTGCGTGACACAAAATCCTTGTACCTCCAACTCAGGAAACCATCCGCCGACATGGAGTTCAGCATATGGATGCGATCCACTCCAAGAGTGTATTCGTGTACGGGCAGGTCAAACGCGCGCTGCGGTCAGGGCGCTACGCACCCGGACAGCGGATTGATCCGGCCACGCTCGCGGCAGAGTTCAAAACCAGCCCCACGCCAGTTCGATTCGCCCTGTATCGCCTGGTCGGCGAAGCTCTGGTCGTCGACCAGGCACGCGGCGGACTGCACGTCCCGTTGCTCACCGAAGTCGCCATGCGGGACCTCTACGATTGGATGGAACGCCTGTTGCTGATGGCATGCGATATCGGCGCAGCGCCGGCAGCCGGGAAGACAGATCAGCGGGAGCTTGCGTCCGCTGACGACGATCCGATCAAGCTGACGTGGCAACTGTTCGACGCGATCGCCCGCGCGACAGCCCACAGGTCCCTGCACCATGCCGTGAAGCAGGCCAACGACCGGCTGGCGCCGATACGTCGGGCCGAGCAAGGATTGCTCAAGCACAGCTTCGAAGAACTTTCGGAACTGAAACGGCGTTGGCAGACACACGACATGCCGGCCCTGAGGTCCGCACTACGCGACTATCACGAACGCCGGAAGCGACTCGTCCCGCGCATCGTGGCGTTGCTGAGTGACGGCAGCGACTACCTTCACCAGTAAGCCTCTGGTTTTCCGGTCATCCTGAAGTTGCGAAGCGACGATGAAGCAAGTTGATCAGACTTTCTCTCGCACGCGTCAGTCGAAGCATCGACGCTGAGTCCGGCATGGCGGGACGACCATTACGCTCCCGGAATAATCATCGGATGACAGCGCAATAATCATTTGAAAATCAAAATTTCCGACTCCTACGCTACTCGCGTCATGGGACTGCCATGACGTCACCGTAGGAGATCGAGATGAACACGAACGAGAACATCCGCAACAAAACGCCGGAAGACGTTATCGAGCTCGGCGTCGCCAGCGTCGAGACACGGGGGCCCTTTGGCACCATTGAGCCCATCGGGCTCGATGTAATGCCGGGAATCTCCGAGAACTGAACCCACGAGGCGCACCGAAAGGTGCGCCTTTCTCTTGTTAGTGAGGACACCGTGCCCTACGCGTTGCGCAACGATCTGTCTTTCTGCCGGGTAGACGATCACCTCATCTTCCTGGACATTCGGAACGACCGCTACTTTCGGTTGCCGAGCAGCCTGGAGCGTCCTTTTGTTGCATACGCCAACGGGAATGAAGATACCGACGTCTGTGATCTGGTAGAGCGGAACATCCTGGTAGAAGCTTCGGGCTCGCAAGGTCGGGTGACAGCTGTGAACATCGAATGCCCCGCCCGAAGTGCCCTTGAACAATCCTGCCAAGCCAAACTTCATCTCGGCTCACTAGTCGACGTATGCATCACCGTCTGCTCGATACGGAGGCAGCTTAGAACACATCCGCTGAGGAACGTCCTCGACGCGGTTGTGACCTCCAGACCAAACGAGCAACTACGTCCGGGCTCCATTTCTGACCAGGCAGTCGAGCAGCTACTCCTCGAAGCCTCTGGCGAATTCAGACTCGCGCGCGCCTATACGCCTGTTGAAAACAGCTGCCTGCTCGACTCGCTCGCCATGATCAATTTCCTCGTCAAGCGGAAACTGCACGCAAGCATCGTCTTTGGTGTCACCTCAGATCCGTTCTCGGCGCATTGCTGGGTCCAAGCCGGAGATCTGGTTCTCAACGACACGGTCGGGCATGCCAATGCCCACACTCCGATACGGGTGCTCCAATGAGCTACAGCTACCTCGCGCTTTTCGACGCCAGTCGGCGGTGGGATCTCGCAAACCTCACCGATATCGAAGCCGCGTTGCGGATGGTTGGCATGCGGGAACGTTTCACATCTGGATCGATCAAGCTCTTTCTCTCGGAAGAGACACCGTGCCAACCGTTGCCCGGAGGCGGGTTCACAATCGGACACCTGTTCTCGCACACCTTCTCACCACTTGACGCCATCGACCACCTTTCCACCTTCTCAAACAACAAGCGTCTGCGAGAACACATCGTGGATAACTGCTGGGGTGAGTACCTCCTGGTTCAATCTGACGAGAGACGTGGCGCGGACACCACCATCACTCGCGATCCATCCGGCGGCGTCCCCTGCGTCTATTCACTGCGTAACGGCGGTGGTTTCATCACGTCCAACATTTCGCTGGCCACCCGTCTTGAGCTTTACCGGAAGCGGATCGACTGGGACTTTCTCGCCCAGTGCCTAACCTACCCCAACCTCAAAACTCGTCGCACAGGCCTTGCCGACATTTGCGAGTTGCTGCCGGGATCGTCGCTGAACATCGGCCAGAGAAATCTCACGACGGATTCGAACTGGTCGCCATGGAAATTCGTCACGAAGGAGCACCGACACACCAATCTCTCTGACGCAGCCACAGACATCCGAAAAGCCGTGGCTTCGGTGGTTGGTGCCTGGGCCGATATCGACGAATCTATTCTCATGGAACTGTCGGGAGGGCTAGACTCCTCCATTGTCGCGGCCTGCCTGAAGGACGCGCGGCGGCAAGTCACCTGCTACAACTTGACAACGCCGGTACCCGGTGCCGACGAACGCCAGTACGCCAGGCAGATGGCAGCCTATCTCGGGGTAGCGCTACAAACCGACCAGCTCGATCTCGATATGGCCTGCAGCGATGTCAGACCATTTCCCGATGCCGTCTCCCCAAGGATGGGCATCCTGCAATACGCGGTGTCCAAGGCGATGGAAGCTGCAGCCCGGCGGTACGGGGCGTCAAGCTCGTACATGGGCGCAGGAGGCGACACGGTATTCGGCCTACTGACCAACGCGGTCCCTGCTGCAGACGCAATAAGGGAGCGCGGCCTGATTGCCGGCTTCTCTGCGATCCGAGATCTTTCCCTCCTGCATCAGTGCACGATATGGAAAGCCGCAAGGCTCACCGCACGAAAAATGATGCGGGGACCCAAAGCAACCTGCGCGCCAGACCGCAGCTTCTTGAACACATCGCTTGCCGTCGCCCCGACAGACGCTCACCCGTGGTTCGATGCTCCGACCGACGCACTGCCTGGCGACCGGGAAAGGATCGTCGACCTTGCCAGCAACCAGTTGTTCAGGGACATGGTCTATCGGGGTGAGAACCGCTGGATACGCATGCCTCTACTTTCTCAGCCTGTCGTCGAGGCATGTCTCAGAGTGCCCTCCTGGATGTCGATATCCGGCGGTCATAACCGGAGTGCTGCAAGAGCAGCATTCGCGGATGTACTACCTCAAAGCGTTCTCAACCGCAGAAGCAAAGGCTCGTTTGTTGGCTATCTTGGCGCCATATTCAAGCGCAACAAGAGTCAGATGCACGAGATCCTTCTATCAGGCGCCCTGCACGATCAGCGCCTGCTGGATCCCGATGCGCTCACACGCTTCTTCAATGCGGAGCTTCCGCCGCGGGACAAATCCTTCACGCGGATACTTTCTCTCTTCGCGGTCGAGAATTGGCTGCGTCATCAAACCTAGTCGCTACGCGAGCCAGCAGTGTTGTCGCCTCGATTGGACGCATGCGCCTTCATCTCACGCCAGACGGCATATTGGCCGTTCTTCTCCGGATCGGGATCCTCGTAATCCTGCAGCCAGAATCTGAACCAGTCGACGTTCCTCTCGTTCGCAGCCAGCAACTGCCTGGGTTGAAACTTGAAGTGCGGCGCCTGAGGGAACACGTAGAGATCGGCCTTGTGATCCAGCATCAGCGGAACGGCGGAGTCGAGCAACCACACGTATTCCTGCTCAGGCACCTGCATCAGAACCGGCGACCTGATCTTGTCCAAATTGAGCTCCAGTCCAATTCTTTTCCATTGCTCTGGCGTCTCGTCAGGGGGTCCAAGTTGCCACACCTTGCGCGTGCGCGACATGAACTCCTTCCCTTTCAGGCTTCCATGCAAGTACATGCTTCGCGAGAGCACGGCGCCGGTGATTGATGTCGCGGCGAGAAGATCGGAATTGAATGCCGTCCACATCGTTATCTCCGTGCCGAAGCTCAGTTCACCCATTCCCACTCTGGTTCGATCAATTTCTCCAGACGATGCCAACAGGTCCACTGCGCTCTTTACTGCTGACAGACCTTGGTTGTATCGCTCAACCGCATCGAAGCTGAAAGGGCCATAGTTGATGCACAGCGCGGAAATTCCGTGCTCGGCAAATGTCGCCAGAGGCCACTCGCCTCCGTACCCACTACGCAGGAATCCCGGGCAGAGGTAGTACGCGATGAACAGAGGGGGCGGGCGATCTCCCGTTCTGCGCGCGGCAAAGAACTGCCCGGTGAACAACCTCCCCTTTGCATCCTTCCAGCGAAGCAGCTTCACCGGCATGTCAGCCGAGATGTCAGCCGCAAGCGATGCGTTGGGATCGAACAAGACCTGGCGCTTGCCTGTCTCCAGGTCGATCTTCTCAACTCGCGGCGGCCGGTTGGCATCGGCTGCCACACAGACCAACGCCGTGGACGACAGGCCACAGCCGGGGTCCTCAAGGCCGTATCGCTGTCCGCCGTTGAGCAGGCCAACGGAGCGTGCAACTGGCATCACTTCGCCGTTCTTCACATTCCATCGGAAGATGGATTGGGCCAACCCCTCCGTGGGGTCGGTCACCGTGTACACCACTTCCTCGCTACCCGGCTTCCATTGGACTCCCGATATCGCCTTGTTGACGCATGGCTCAGCCTGACACTCGATGTGCCGTGGAGAATTCTTTCCCAGCATCACTGACAGCTCGATCCCCGGTTTTTGCACCAGGTTCCCCTGGTCACCCACTCGCGTCAGCAGGGCTACTCGGTGATTCACGGTGTCGAGTGCAAACCTCCAGGGCTTCGACTCCCCCTTCGGCAGTGCCGAAGCGATGGTTTGCGGCGATGGCACCTCGGATGCCGCAAGGTCACGTGTTTTACCAGTCACCAGATCGATCGCCTTCCAGCGGTCCGGAACTCCGGAAAGCAGCGGAACGCGAGCGAACCCATCGCCCATGACATCCAGACGCTGCGTCGCAAGACGGCCTTCAACATTTCCGGACCGGAACAGACCGCCCTGCCCGATGGGCACCGAACTGTCGACGTGAATGCCGCGTTCGTACTCCGACTGCTCCGCTGCGATAACCTCGTCGCGTGTGGCCCCGACGCTGTAGTTGAGCGTCTTGCCATCTGCACTAAGCAGAAAATTCCGCACATCCGCAGGGTCGTTCGTGAGCGACATGGCGCTAGAACCATCGGCACTGGCGCGCCAAACGCCAACTTTCCCGTCCATGAGCGCCCGGTAGTAGATCCAACGGCCGTGCGACGACCACACCGCGAAAGCGGGTTGCGACAGCCCTGCTGAACTGCGCAACGGGGCTCCTCCCTCACCTACCCTGCGTGGCGGCGTCTTGCCGTCCATGTTCTGGACATACCACATCGAATCGTAGGTATTGCGCTCCACCGACGCCTGCTCAGTCCGAAACGCAACCTGCCTGCCGTCCGGCGATACCACCGGACCGCTGATATCGACGACTTCGATAAGACGTCGCGGAGAAATCGTCTCCCCGGCGTGCAAGCTCCGCACCATGCCTGACAACGCTCCCAGCGTCAGGAGACTGATGCTTGCGAGCTTCACCGTGCGGACGACCGATCCGTCGCCCTTTTGCGAACTATTCATGACACTTGCTCCGAATATGGGGATGACATCACCAGTGCTTGGACACACTGACGCTCAGGAATCGACCGATCGGCGAATAGTTGGTCGAGTCGTAAGGCGGGTTGTTGCTCGACGGTGCGTACAACGGGGGCGACCGGTCGAAGAGATTCGTCGCCGACAGCACAAAGTCCATGCCGGAGAAGAAGCCGTGGTGCTCACCGGTGGCATAGCGCAACGTGGCGTCGATGGTGGTGAATGAGCTCGACTTGCTTCCATCCACCGTGTTGGTCACGCCACTGACGTAATTGGCGAAGGTCGAAGCAGAGAGCCCGCCTTGACTCCAGACGGCACCGATGCGGCCTTTGATCCTGGCTGGATAGAACAAGGTGCCTGACAGATCGTGGACACGATCCGCCGTGGTGGTCTGTTGCGAGCTGTCCAGCCAGCCGAGCGATCCGCGGATCATCAGCCGGCCAGGGCCAAGATCGGCCCCGTACGATCCTGAGAGATCGAGCCCCTTGACGTGTTGCGCGACGGTGTTCATGTAGCGATTGAAGGCAATCGCAACAACTTTGCCAGGATCGTAGGGAACGCCGGTGAAGTTGCTGAACTGCGAGTTCGCGATAACGGCTGCCTGCTCGCCGGCCGTCGGCGAATAGTCGATGAACTGGGCGTATGCGGGGTTGCTCAGTGCCTGCGCCTGGTAGACGAGCGGCTGCGCTATACGGCCAGTAAAGTCGATGTCGAACCAGCTCAGCTCCGTCTCGAGTGCCGGCAGCGCTTCGGGATGGAACGCCATCGAGGCACTCCACGTACGCGCGCGTTCGGGTTCGAGATCGGGGTTTCCGCCATAGGGAATCAGTACTGTTGCGTCGCTCGCGTAGCCGTTGCCGCCAACCGTGGCCGCTGGATACAGACCGGCATATTGCGTTTGATATCGCTGAAGGAGCGTCGGCGCCTTGAAGGACTTGCCCCAGGACGCCTTCAGCGTGAAATCGGTACCGGGTCCATAGATCACGCCGAGTTTCGGAGTGGTGACCCCTCCGAAGCTGGCGTAGTCCTCCCCGCGCAGTGCGGCGGTCAGCTCCAACCGCTGCACGGCGGGAATGCCCTGATCCGCGCCAATCAGCGGCAGATTGATTTCAGCATAGGCAAAGCGGCTGCTGTCATCGCCGTCGGCGCCGACAGTTCCACTGACCAGACTGCTTTGCAGGAAATTGTTCGTCCTGTATCCGGCGCCCACCGCCAGTCGCGCATCTCCACCGGGCAGAGCAAACAGCGGACCTTCAGCACCCAGCTCGTAGGTGCGACTCGTGTTGCGATAGAGGCTGCTGGCAATAGGCGTCAGCCGCCCTGTTGCGCGGGTACCTATCGATAGTCCCGAGATGACGTCGTCCCTACCCCAGGTTCCCCCGATGGACATCGTCCAGTCGTTCGGCAGCGATATCTCGACGCTGGGCGAAACAAAGGAAGTCGTCGTCTCCGCCGTGGCCGGATAGAACTGGGTGGGGATCGCCGTGTAGTACGTGAGCTGCTCGCGCTCAGTCCTGAAGGCATCCACTTGCAGTTCGACGAGACTGCCCATCGACTGATGGAGACTGAGCAACCCGCTGCGCAGGTCGCTTTGCGGATAGAGCGTGGTGGGGTTGAACAGGTAATCGGTATAGTCGCGCTGGTCGGCATAGATCGGATCGCTGGATGCCTTCTTCCAGGTCGCGATCAGGCCGCCGCTGGACCAACTGGTACCAGCCGTGGCGGTGTACTCGCGAGTAGTCAGTCCACCATCCGTCGCACCGCCATAACGCGTGCCGAGCGTCACCCCGTTATAGTCGCGCTTCAGTATCACATTGCCTACGCCGCCCACGGCATCGGACCCGTAGATGGCCGACGCCCCATCCGGAATGATTTCGACGCGATCCACTGCCTCGACCGGGATGGAGTCGATATCGACCGCCTGCACAAAGCCGCTGTAGGCAAGCCGCCGCCCGTTGAGCAGTGTCAGCGTGGCGTCGGGTCCCAGGCCACGCAGATTGAGCGACGATCCGCCAGAGATGTTCTGATTGGCGATACCACCGCCTTCGGCCCCACCTACTATTCCCGGGTTCTGCCCCCCGTTGAAGTTCTGCGGTACGCTGCGGATCACCTCGCCGAGATCCGCGAAACCTTCCTGCTGGATCTGCTCGCTGCCGATCGTGATGACCGGTGATGGCGTGGTGCCGCCGCGGATGCGCGTGCCGGTGACCGTCACGGTCTGCAAGTTGGTTGCCGCTGGCGCTGCGGATGTGTCGGTCGATTTTTTCGGTTGCGTCTTGGCCGGCGCCTTGGTCACCGGCGCCCTACTCTGCGTGGTCGTGTCCGTCGTGGCGTCCTGGGCCATGGCCCACTCGCTCGTGCCGGGGGCGGCGACGAGCAAGGCGATGGAAATGGCGTTGCGTAGCGTGCTTGTCTTCATGGCTGCGTCCTTTGCTTTCCCCTGGGTTGGCCCTTCTCGCGTGCCGGTCCGGTCGTGTCCGGAGTTGGCAAGGTCGTCGGGCAAGATCTGTCTCGCGTATGGCTTGCACAGGCGGCGGATGCGGTATCGCTGACCAAGAAAACCCGCAATCGGCCAAAGTGGATTGCCGCAGCAACACCACAATGTTACTTATACCGTAACAGACAGAGTGGAGACAAGACTGCATGCTGGCTTTACGACTCACATCCCCGTGGCAGCACTTTGGACGACGCCCGCCTCATCTTTGCCAACCGCTTGCGCGCAGCCCGACTGGCGGCTGGCCTGACCCAGGAAGCGTTGGGCGTCGCCACCGGGATCGTGGCTGACGTGGCGCGCACGCGGATCAACCGCTACGAACGCGGCGTCAACGAGTGCGATCTGCGCACCGCGAAGAAACTCGCCGAGGTACTCGGAATGCCGCTCGCGGCGCTGTATGCGGATACAGACGAAATCGCAGAGGTGATCGTTACGTTTGCGAAGCTGCCGCGTGCGGAGCAGCGGACCGTGGTGAGCGAGCTTAAAGCGCGTGCCAAGAAGCGATAGGCCGCCGGCAACCGACGATAGAGCTGAAAGCAGCCGTTACTGCCCGCCAACAAAGGGGACGTGGCCAATTAAATGCAGCACACCGGCATGGTCAACCAACGTGGTTGACGAAATTAATTAGCCACGTCCCCTTTAATCCCACAGAATCCATGGGGAGAAAATGGCCTTCTGAAAGGTGCCCCAGTTGCAGGGTCCACTACGCTCTCAGCAAGTCAACTTGGTGCATTTATAAGTCTTATTACAATATCTAAAGCGAAGCCACATTAAATAAGGCATTTGAGGTTTAATATGAAATTAAATAAAGAGATTTGCGGCATGTACGGCTTGCTGCTTGTTATATTGTTATTTGTTTTTGATGGCGGTACTTTGGCTTTTGCATTTGACAATAATGGGCCATACACGCTTCGCTTTAATAACGGAAGTGCGCCATTGCGGATTTCATCATTGACAAGCATTGATGTTGCTGTCGAGAACGTTCCATTTAAACACAATTTGCCGCAAATTCAATTGGGTGTAACTGAGTACGATGAAAATACAAAGGTTCGATGGTATTACTCTTTTCGTTATCTTGGAGTCGGCGATCAGATCACGTTTAATGGAATAGTTTATCGTGTGGATTCGATGCATTATACTGATACACAAACCACGAGTCGGTCTAATTCAAAATCTAACCTTGACAACCAAGGTTCCATCCTCCCTCCTGTAGGAGGGTGCTATCCTCATTGTTTGGATTTTATTAAAATAGTATGGGTGGGTGGCAATCTTGCGGAAGAAAATAATAAATCGACTATTACTCTCGTTGATTCGTCTTCATTTTCCGTAATCATTGGCGACACCTATTTGTTGGATGTGAATCTTGATTCCGTAAAGATCGATTCAGTTGGTGAAATTCATGCAAATATCGAATGGCGTGATCACATAAATTCGCTAGACGATTCGATAGCTGGACAGCCGGCTAAGCCCCCTAAACATCTGATAGTCGGGGTAGGGGATGTCATTGATTTACCTGTAGTAGGTCATTTTCTCGTGAAATCTATACTACCTGCAACTTCCTCACATGCTGACTGGGTAATTCTGGCTCCAGAAAAGTGAAAAAGAAGAAAGGGCCAGCTCAAACTCCACGTGCAACCCATAAGGGGCCGGAGGCTGAGGTTTCCCCACGAATCTCTTCGCTCAATCAACGCCTTGCGTGCGGACTGAAGAAACAGTGCGCGCATGATGCGGTCATTCCCCACGGGTTACGAGGCCAGAGGAGACCACACCATGC
>NZ_MUNQ01000022.1 GCF_002001165.1 Rhodanobacter sp. C05
CCAAACACTCACCCCACCCGCACTCTTGTCCAACGCATCCAACCGCTGCTCATGCAAAGCCAGCTCTTCCGGCGACGCACGCAGCACCAGCGGACGCGCATGCAACACCACTGGCGCAATAACCGCCGTGTCGCGCTTCTCGGCGGCCGCGGCACCGAAACCCAGATCGAAGGCTTCCTGCCCTGAGGTCATCGCGAGATAGACGTCCGCGAGCAGCTGCGCGTCGATCAGACCACCATGCAGATCACGCCGTGAATTGTCCACGCCCAATCGCTTGCACAGCGCATCGAGGCTGTTGCGTTGACCCGGATAACGTTCGCGCGCCATCGCCAGCGTGTCGAGCACACTGCAGCGGTCACCGATCCGGCCGTTGCCGTTGTCCAGCCGCGCCAGCTCGGCATCAAGAAACCCGACATCGAAACTGGCGTTGTGGATGATCAGTTCGGCGCCATCGATAAAAGCGAGGAACTCATCCACCACCTCGGCAAAGTACGGCTTGTCGAGCAGGAACTCGTCGGCGATACCAGTCACCTGCCGTGCGCCCTCGTCGATTGCGCGCTCCGGGTTGAGATAAGTCTGGTAGTGCCGACCAGTGAGCCGGCGTTCGACCATCTCGACACAGGCGATCTCGATCAGCCGATGCCCCTGGCGAACTTCCAGGCCGGTGGTTTCCGTATCGAGAACGATCTGCCTCATGCTGCACCCTTCATCAGTTCAGCCTGTTCACGCGCAGCCTGGTCGACCCGCTCGTTCTCGGCGTGACCGTTGTGGCCCTTCACCCACTTCCAGCGCACTTGATGCGTGCTGACCGCCGTGGACAGGCGCTGCCACAGATCCTGGTTCTTCACCGGCTTCTTGTCGGCGGTGCGCCAGCCGTTCGCACGCCACTTCGGCACCCACTCCTCGATGCCCTGCATCACATAGCGTGAGTCGGTGGTAAGCATCACCTGGCAAGGGCGCTTCAATGCCTCCAGCGCGCCGATCGCTGCCATCAGCTCCATCCGGTTGTTGGTGGTGGCCGGATCACCGCCGGCGACCATGCGCTCGCTGCCCTTCGCCCGCAGCAGGGCGGCCCAGCCACCGGGACCCGGATTGCCCAGGCACGCACCGTCGGTAAATGCTTCCACTTCGCTCATCGTTGATCACGTGTTCCATTGAAAGTCACAGCGTCGAACTGCGCCGCGTACCGGGCGACAATCGACTGTTCGCCGGCACCCGCACGGGCACCGGTTTGATCCGCAGTGGCGTGACCATGCGGCGACGCTTGCGTGCAATCAGCACATAGCCACCACCCCAGACATTCGCGCCAGTCGGGCCCGGCGTCGCGGTGCCCACAGGCCATGTCTGCCCCACCCGCTGCGCCCGCTCGATCTCCAACCCGGCCTGCTGCAGCCCGTGGCTGAGCCGCAACGGTACCTGCAAGGCCCGCTGCCTGCCGCGTGTACGCCACCAGAACCAGGGTGCCCAGCCGCTGAGCGGGTGCACACCCGTCACCACCAGCACGCCACCGGGCGCGAGCACGCGAACCGCCTCGGCAAGTACAGCCGTTGGTGCCGCAACGACCTCCAGGGCGTGGCGCAACAGAACCAGTTCAAACGCATCATCGATGAATGGCAACGGCTCGTCGGCCGTGGCGCGCAGGTCACCCCGATAACGATGGTTGCTCACCCACAGCCGGGTCCAGTTGCCGAGCAGCGGCAAGGCAGGTGGCGCATCATTGACTGTCGCACTCAGCAGCAGTCCATGCGTGCCGAAACAGCGCTGCAAATCGGTAGCCATCACACGCGTCTGGTCATCCAGCAATCGGCGCAACGGCGCACTGGCATAGATGTCGCAATCACGTTGAAGCATGCAGCCGGCCTGATCCCAATCTGTTTCCGCAGTGTAGCGGCTCATGACCGTTCGGTAGCAGGCAAAATGGAACTGCCGCACGCAGCTGAATAATCAAACACCCAATTAACGATCTGCTAACGAGCAGACGGCAAAGCCTCTTTATAGTCCACCGCTTGATGCGCGCCCCGGATGGCTGCGTCTGTCGTTCGCCTAGGAATCGACATCCGGTTCATCGGATGCTCCTTAAACGCAGCGGAGCTCAATCTTGCATCTCGTCCCGTTACCAGCCCTCGTCGACAACTACATCTGGCTGCTGCATGACAGCGACGGCAATGCGATCGTGGTCGACCCCGGCGATGCCGCGGTTGTGGAGCAGGCACTGAAGGCACGACAGCTGCAGTTGCGCGCGATACTGCTGACCCACCACCATCATGATCACATCGGAGGCGTCGCCGAACTGTGCAGGCATCATGCCGTGCCGGTGTACGCACCCGTCGACGAACGCATCGCCGGAGTCACCGAGTTCGTGCGCGATGGCGACACGATCGAGCTGGCATTACCGCATGTCCGTTTCGACGTCATCGCGATACCCGGCCATACGCTCAGTCATGTCGCCTATGTCGGGGCAGGCCTGCTGCTATGCGGCGACACCTTGTTCAGCCTGGGCTGCGGCAGGCTGTTCGAAGGGAGTCCGGCTCAAATGCTTGCCTCGCTGGACCGCTTGTCCGCACTGCCTGGAGAAACCCTGGTCTGCGGAGGCCACGAATACACCGAAGCCAATGGACGGTTCGCGCTGACCGTCGAACCGGAGAATCTGAAGCTGCACCATCGTCTGCAGGAAGTCGCCGTGCTGCGCAGGCAGCTACGTCCCACGCTGCCGGTCGCACTTGCCGATGAGCTGGCCGCCAACCCGTTCCTGCGCGTCGATACCGATGCGGTTGCCGCGTGGTGCCTACAGCGTGGCATCTACAACGATCGTGTCGCCCGTTTCGCTGCCGTGCGCGAAGCCAAGGACGGATTCCACTGATGAGAATACGCCATCTTCGATCGCTGCCACTTGCCCTTTCAATCCTTTTAGCTGCCTGTGCTGGTGCACCCACGCAGACGCCGTCTCGACACACCGTCGAACCATCTGCGGCGGTGACCATCGATACTCCCACCGCGCCTTCGGCCGACAAGATTGAAATAGCACCCGCAACAACCGATGTGTGGGATCAGCTGCGCAGCAGTTTCGCCATGGCCGACTGCGACGCCGACCCGGAGATACTGGTCTGGGCCAGGCGTTACACCCGCAATCCGCAACAATTCGAGAATCAGCTGCATGCGGTGTTGCCACAACTTGTCTACGTGCAGCAGGTTGCTGCGCAATACGATGTTGCTGGTGAGTTCGTACTGCTGCCATGGATCGAAAGCCATTTCCGGCCGGTGCCCGGACGCAAGAACCTTCCCGCCGGCATCTGGCAGATCATGCCTGTCACTGCAGGTTCAATGGGATTGCGCGTCGACGGTCATTACGACGGTCGCCTGGATGTACCTGCCGCTGCCAACGCGGTCATGAAACTGCTCAAGCAATACCATGATGAATTCAGCGACTGGCGTGTGGCCGATTACGCCTACAACGCTGGCGAATTCTCTGTAAAGAAATACATCCAGCAGCATGGCATGCCAGCGAATGAGCCGGTGATACCATCATGGCCCGTACGCAAGGTAACCCGCGAGCATCTGACCAAGCTGCTGGCGATGGCTTGCGTGGTGCGTGAACCGGATCGTTTCAACGTCAGCCTGCCCACACTGTCCGACGAACAGCATCTGGTACAGGTGGCGATGCCCCACTCCATGCCGATCGCGCAAGCTGCCGATCGCGCGGGCATGTCGGTGGATTCGCTGAAGGATCTGAATGCCGCATTCCGTACTGACACGATCGACACGGCTGCTGCGTCATACCTGCTGCTGCCGGCGAGCCATGCCCAGCAGTTTCGTGAGGCGCTGCTGAGTCAGGGCAGCCGCCCCACTGCCAGCACAAGCCTTTCGCTCGATGACACTGGCGGCAGCGATCCGGTTTCAGCTCTCCCCGCAGCCGGCACGTCGGTCAACATCTCCCAAAATCAGAAAACCCACACCGTACAGAACGGCGAGAGCCTGTGGCAGATTGCCCACCACTATTCGGTGAGCACAGCCCAGCTGCAGCGCTGGAACCATCTGCACGGGCCAATACTGAAACCGGGCCAGGTGCTGCAGATCAACGACAACCACTGACACCAGTCATATGTGTCATCCGGATCTTGCCCAAGCGGTTATTCCATAGCGCCGAACCTGCACGGCACAACCCGTGTCTTCCCGACAGCAACCGCTCAACCGCGGCCAGTCATCTGAGCGTTTGGACTTCCCCAGACATCAGTGGCGAAATCACCCATGCCGATATCTCACCGCACCATTCAATCAGACGCAAAAGGGGCAGCCATTGGCCGCCCCTTTTGCTTTTGCAGATCGCCATGCCGAGCTTACATGAGGCTGTTGTTGATCTTGATCTTGGTCTTGGCTCGCAGCAGCTCAAGCATTTCGCGCGTAGCCTCGGATCCATAGGCCTGGGCCATCTGCTGACGCAGCGCATCGCGCTGTTCCGGCGGAATCTTGGTCAGGTCGCCGTCCTGCACTTTGTCCACGGCCAGCAAGGCATAGGTACCGTCTTTCATGTCCACTGCGGCGAATTGCGACTTGCCGGCGATGGGGTGAGGCATCAGGAACGCCTGCGTGAGCAGCGGCGCCGGCAGATTGGTACCTTGACGGGTCGCCTCGTTCACGCTCTTGAGTTGAGCCCCCATCGCAGCAGCCACCACTGGCATGGCCTCACCCTTGCCGAGGCGTGCCAGGGCCTCGTCGGACAGCTTCTTCTCGGCAGCAACCGTACGCTCGTCGATGATCTTCTGCGTGACGTCGGCGCGTACCTCGGCCAGCGGACGCGCCGCAGCCGCCACATGTTTGTCGACGTGGATCACCACCGAGTGATCGTTGCCAAGGTCGATCAGGCCGGAATTGTTGCCCTGTACCAGCACGTCATCACTGAAGGCCGCAGCAATCACTTTCGGATTCGCGAGCAGGCCCTCACCGCCCTTGCGCGAGAACAGCGCGGTGCTCTTGATCGGCAGATCCATGGCTGTTGCAGCGGGCTCAAGCGACGTCGGATTCTGATAAGTGCTGTCGGACAACTTGCCGGCAATGTCGTTGTACTTGCGGTCGCGATCAGCGGCTGAGGCTTCTTTGACCAGCTGGTCACGCACTTCATCAAACGGCTTGGATTCACCGCTGCGGACATCGCGCAGCCAGATGATGTGGTAACCGTCGGGCGACAGAATCGGCTTGGAAATCTCGCCTTTCTGCAAGGCGAACATCGCCGAATCAAAGGCGGCATTCGTCACGCCCTTTTCGAGCCAGCCCAGATCACCGCCCTGGCGCCTGGAGCCCAGATCCTCGGAATCCTGTTCGGCCACCTTGGCGAAATCGCTCTGATTGAGCCCTGCCGCAATCTTCTCGGCCTTGGCCAGTGCTGCCTTCTGTTGATCCGGTGTGGCATTGGCCGGCACGTTGATCAGGATGTGCGAAACAAGCCGCTGCTCAGGCTGCACGAAGCGCTGCTTCTCGTCCTGATAGCGTTTCTTCAGGTCCTCGTCGCTCGGTGCGGTGTCCGGTTTGAGATCGGCACCATTGACTTCGATGTACTTCACCGAGACCTGCTCGGGATTCATGTAATCGGCCTGATGCGCCTTGTAATACGTCTCGATCTGCGCATCACTTGCCACGCTGTCAACCTGGGCCGGCTTCGGCAGCACGAAATAGCTCAGGTCACGACGCTGGGTAAGCAGGTTCAGATAACCGTCGACCTGCGCATCGCTGGCGATGGTGCTACCGGTGATCGCATCCGGCAACAGCTGAACCGACAGCGACGAGCGGATCTCGCTCTCGAACGTTTCCGGCGTCTTGCGCTGGCTGGCGAGCCACGCGCGGTAGCTGGTCGGGTCGAACTGGTTGTTGACCTGGAACACGGGAATCTGGGAGATGTAGTCACGCACCGACTGATCGGCTACACGCATGCCCCAGTCGTCGTTGGCCTGCAGCAGCAGCTGCTGGTCGATCAGGGCATCAACCACACGCTGCTTCGTTTCGGGCTTCTCGAAGATGCTGGCGTCAAAATGATCACCCTGCTCGGCACTAGCCTGCTGCCGCAGCTGGTTCATTCGGCTCTGGTAATCGTTCTGGGTGATTTCGTGCTTGCCGACCTTCGCCACGAACGAATCCGAGCGCGACATGAAGTAGCTCTCCATGCCGAACAGCGACATTGCCAGAACAGCGAGACCCAGCACTATGGTGGCCGGCCATCCGTGCATTTTGTTACGCATTGCCTGCAGCATCGAAATCTTCCCGCAACGTGGTTGAAAGCGCGTGATGCTCATGGTGCACGCGAGGCAGCTATCACCCCACAGACACCCGCGTTCGATCGCTCAGGACGCGGGCGAACACGCATGACTCAAATGACAAGGGCGCCACACGGGCGCCCTTGCGAACTGTGGCGGAGTGGACGGGACTCGAACCCGCGACCTCCGGCGTGACAGGCCAGCATTCTAACCGACTGAACTACCACTCCGCATTTTTCTGGTGGGTGCTGTAGGGATCGAACCTACGACCACCGCCTTGTAAGGGCGACGCTCTACCGCTGAGCTAAGCACCCGAAACCAAGCGTCAGCCGCTTAGTTTAGGGCATCCTTGAGGGTCTTGCCAGCCTTGAAAGCCGGGACTTTCGAAGCCTTGATCTTGATCGCTTCGTTGGTACGCGGGTTGCGACCGGTACGGGCAGCGCGCTTGCGCACGGTGAACGTGCCGAAACCCACCACCGAGACGTCCTCGCCCTTCTTCAACGACTTCTGCACGGTTTCGAAGAAGGCTTCGAGCGCGCGGCCGGCATCGGCCTTGGTCAGCTCGGCCTTTTCGGCGATGGCATTGATCAGATCGGTTTTATTCATTGAAAAAACTCCCTTGTTCGGTTTCGCACAACGTGGTCGGTCCAGGGACGGGACAACGCCGGCATGGATGGTTGGCTCTTGACTAGGCGCCGTAACGCAACCCCGCATCGCTGCGCTGACTGAAGTAACGCCGGGACTGCGGTGCCGCCTTTATACCAGTGCCTTGCCGGAATCCGCAACACAAGCCACAGCAACGTTTCCGGCAGATCGACCACAGAAGAAATCGCTTGCAAAACGAGCGCCAGAGGACTACCACGCAAGGTCATCGTCCAGCAGTCCAACGCAAGCAGAAATGCCCTGTCCCGACAGGGCATTTCCGGAGAGCCGATCCCGCCCGCTCAGTGTGTGCGCGAGTGCACTTCCGCCGACTCACCAGCAACCGCCGCAGGTGCCTCCTCCTTGACGGGGTTGGGCTGCAACGGCCGCTCCAGCGCGATATCCAGGACTTCGTCGATCCAGCGCACCGGATGAATTTCCAGCGAGGACGTGATGTTGTCCGGCATGTCCGCCAGATCCTTCTTGTTATCCTCCGGAATGATCACCGTGGTGATCCCACCTCGATGTGCAGCCAGCAGCTTTTCCTTGAGGCCACCGATCGGCAGTACACGACCACGCAAGGTGATCTCGCCGGTCATCGCCACTTCGGAACGCACCGGCACCTTGGTCAACACCGAAACCAGCGCCGTACACATCGCGATGCCCGCACTCGGACCATCCTTCGGAGTGGCGCCTTCAGGCACATGGATATGCACATCGAGCTTCTGGTGGAATTCTGAATCGATGCCGAGTTGATCGACGCGCGCACGCACGACCGACAACGCCGCCTGGATCGACTCCTTCATCACATCGCCAAGCTGGCCGGTATTTACCAATCGGCCCTTGCCGGGTACCACCGAGGCTTCGATGCTGAGCAGCTCGCCACCGACCTGGGTCCAGGCCAGCCCCGTCACCAGACCGACTTCGTTCTGCAATTCCTTGCGGCCGAAATCGAAACGACGAACACCCAGGTAATGATCCAGATTGGCCGAATTCACCTTGACCCGACCGGGCGCTGGCTTGGCTTTGGCGTTGCCCGTCTTGGCGGATGGAGCCTTCGCCTTGACCTTCTTTACCTCACCCAGGGTCAGCTCCTTGACCACCTTGCGACAGATCTTGGAAATCTCGCGCTCAAGACTGCGTACGCCCGACTCGCGCGTGTAGTAGCGCACGATGTCGCGCAGCGCCTCTTCGTCCACGCTGAGTTCTTCGGACTTCAGGCCATTCGCCTTGAGCTGTTTCGACAGCAGGTATTTTTGCGCGATGCCGAGCTTTTCATCCTCGGTGTAACCGGGAATGCGGATGACCTCCATGCGGTCGAGCAACGGACCGGGAATGTTCAACGAGTTCGCGGTGGCGATCCACATCACCTCGGACAGGTCGAGATCGACCTCCAGGTAATGGTCGTTGAATGCATGGTTCTGCTCCGGATCGAGCACTTCCAGCAACGCTGACGACGGGTCGCCACGGAAGTCCATCGACATCTTGTCGATCTCGTCCAGCACGAACAACGGGTTCTTGGCACCCACCTTGTTGATGTTCTGCACGATGCGTCCGGGCATCGAACCGATATAGGTGCGCCGATGCCCGCGGATCTCGGCCTCGTCACGCACGCCACCGAGGCTCATGCGCACGAATTTCCGGTTGGTCGCCTTGGCGATCGACTGCCCCAGCGAGGTCTTGCCCACGCCGGGCGGCCCGACCAGACACAGGATCGGGCCCTTCATCACCGACACGCGCTGCTGCACGGCGAGATATTCAAGGATGCGGTCCTTGACCTTCTCCAGCCCGAAGTGATCGGCGTCGAGCACTTCCTGCGCCATCTGCAGGTCCTTGCGCACCTTGCTGCGCTTCTTCCACGGCACACCGACCAGCCAGTCGAGGTAGTTGCGCACCACGGTCGCTTCGGCCGACATCGGCGACATCTGCTTGAGCTTGCCGAATTCCTGCCGTGCCTTGGTCAGCACAGCTTTCGGCATGCCGGAAGTCTCGATCTTCTTCTGCAGTTCCTCGATCTCGTTGGGGCCCTCCTCGCTGTCGCCGAGCTCCTTCTGGATCGCCTTCATCTGCTCGTTGAGGTAATACTCGCGCTGGCTCTTCTCCATCTGCGACTTGACCCGGCCGCGAATGCGCTTCTCGACCTGCTGCAAGTCCATCTCGCCATCGACCAGACCGATCAGCAGTTCCAGCCGCTGGCCCACGTCAGCCGTTTCCAGCACCCGCTGCTTGTCGGCCATGCGTACCGAAAGATGTCCGGCAATGGAGTCGGCGACGCGTGACGGATCGTCAATACTGGACAGGCTGGCCAGGACTTCCGGCGGCAGCTTGCGGCTCTGCTTGACCAACTGTTCGAACAACGAGATCAGCGTGCGCGACACCACGTCGAGTTCGCGCTCCTTGGCGTTGTAGACCGGCTCAATCAGGCGCGAGCGTGCCATCAGCATGCCGCCTTCTTCGCGGAAATCCTCGACCGACACGCGCGACTGCCCCTCGACCAGCACCTTGACCGTGCCGTCGGGCAGCTTCAGCAACTGCAACACGCCAGCCAGCGTACCGATCTGATGCAGATCGGCGATCTCCGGATCGTCGATATCCGGGCTCTTCTGCGCCACCAGCAGGATCTGCCGCTCGCCCTCCATCGCGCGCTCAAGCGCACGCATGGATTTGTCGCGACCGACAAACAACGGGATGACCATGTGCGGGTAGACCACCACGTCGCGCAGCGGCAATACCGGCAAGGCGTCCAGCGCAACAGGAAGGGGGGCGTTCTTGGCCATGGAAGACGGGTTCCTCGGAATTCGGATCAGGTTTCGTCCCGACACTGCGCCGGGCACATCATCAGGTCAAGTGGTGGCTGCAGGGCGCTCACTCAAGGTGTACTGGAGGCTGAAAACAGAACGGCCCCGGTGAAATCGCCGGGGCCGTCGTCAGGACAAACCTGCGGGAGCGATCAGGCTGCGCCGCTGCTCTCGCCAGCCACACGCTGCTGCAGGTTGCCGCGATAGATCAGGTAGGGCTCGGCCTGGCCATCGATCACCGCGTCATCCACCACCACCTTGCTGACATGCTCCAGCGACGGCAGTTCATACATGGTATCGAGCAGCACCTGCTCCAGGATGGTGCGCAGGCCACGGGCGCCAGTCTTGCGCTTGAGCGCCTTCTTGGCGATTGCCTGCAGCGCCTCGGGACGGAACTCCAGCTCCACCTCTTCCATCTCGAACAGCTTCTTGAACTGCTTGGTCACCGCGTTCTTCGGTTCGGTGAGGATCTTCACCAGTGCCGGCTCGTCCAGTTCATCAAGCGTAGCCACCACCGGCAAACGCCCCACGAACTCCGGGATAAGGCCGAAACGGACCAGATCGGCAGGTTCCACGTCGGACAGTACCTTGCCCAGATTCTCGGTGCGCTCCTTGCTGCGGATCTCGGCAGAAAAACCGATACCCGTGGTTTCGGAACGCTGCTGGATGACCTTCTCCAGACCGGCGAACGCGCCACCGCAGATGAACAGGATGTTCTTGGTGTCGACCTGCAGGAATTCCTGCTGCGGATGCTTGCGGCCACCCTGCGGCGGCACCGAGGCGAGCGTGCCCTCGATCAGCTTCAACAGCGCCTGCTGCACGCCCTCGCCCGACACGTCGCGGGTAATCGACGGGTTCTCGCTCTTGCGCGAGATCTTGTCGATCTCGTCGATGTAGACGATGCCCGACTGCGCCTTCTCGACGTCGTAGTCGCACTTCTGCAGCAACTTCTGGATGATGTTCTCGACATCCTCACCCACGTAACCGGCCTCGGTCAGCGTGGTGGCGTCGGCGATCGTGAACGGCACGTTGAGCAGGCGCGCCAGCGTTTCAGCCAGCAGCGTCTTGCCCGAACCGGTCGGTCCGATCAGCAGGATGTTGGATTTGCCCAGCTCGATATCGTCGCTCTTCTGGCGCGACTCGATCCGCTTGTAATGGTTGTAGACCGCCACTGCCAACGCCTTCTTGGCACGGGTCTGACCCACCACGTACTGATCCAGCGATTCGCGGATCTCACGCGGCTTGGGCAGTTGGGTACGGCCGGAGGCAGCCTTTTCCTCCAGCTCCTCGCGGATGATGTCGTTGCACAGTTCCACGCACTCGTCGCAGATGAACACGGACGGACCCGCGATCAGTTTGCGTACTTCGTGCTGGCTCTTGCCACAGAAGGAGCAATAGAGAATCTTGCCGCTGTCGCTGGAACGCCCCTGCCGGTCGTCGCTCATACTTTCGATCCCGCTGGTAAATCTGAGTGCGCCGCGAGAATAACACAGGGCTCCGCGTCTGCATCCAGACGCAGAGCCCGCTTCACGGCTCGTGGGTAGAACGTGGAAATCAGGCCGATTTGACCGTTTCGCCGGCGCGCTTGTCGAGCACTTCGTCGATCAAACCGTAAGCCTTTGCGTCCACCGGGCTCATGAAGCGGTCGCGCTCCATGTCCAGTTCGATCTTCTCAAGCGGCTGGCCGGTGTGCTGGACATACAGCTTGTTCAGACGCTCGCGGATGTACAGGATCTCGCGCGCCTGGATCTCGATGTCGGTCGCCTGGCCCTGCGCACCGCCGGAGGGCTGGTGAATCATGATGCGTGAATTCGGCAACGCGAAGCGCTTGCCCTTGGCGCCGGCCATCAACAGGAACGAGCCCATGCTGCAGGCCTGGCCGATGCACATGGTGCTGACATTCGGCTTGATGAACTGCATGGTGTCGTAGATCGCCAGGCCAGCGGTAACGGCGCCGCCCGGGCTGTTGATATAGAACTGGATGTCCTTGTCCGGGTTCTCCGACTCAAGGAACAGCATCTGCGCGACCAGCAGGTTGGCAACCTGGTCGTTGACTTCGCCCACCAGGAAGATCACCCGCTCCTTCAGCAGACGCGAGTAGATGTCGTAGGAGCGCTCGCCGCGAGCGGTCTGCTCGACGACCATCGGTATCAAATTGAGGTTCTGGATCTGATCCATGGCCATTGCAGCTCTCCGGTTGATGTACCTGACAGTATGGCATCGGGCCTGAAGTCGGATCAGGCCCGATTGTCACGATGCCTGAATCAATCAGGCACCGGCTGGGCGCATCACGTCATCGAAGCTCAGATCCAGGTTGGTGGTCTTGGCATGTTCCGCCACCCACTCGGCCACCTGATCTTCCATCACGCGATTCTGCAGCCCAGACATCAATTGGGGGTCGCCGTTGTAGAGTTCAATGACCTTTTCCGGCTCCTCGTAGGTCGAGGCGATCGCGGCAAGCTGCTCGGCAATGCGCTTGCGATCGATCTTGATCTCCTGCTTTCGGGCGATTTCGCCCATCAGCAAACCGGCAATCACGCGCTTGCGCGCGATCGGCATGGCAGCATCGATCAGCTGCGGTGGCGGCTGCTGGCCCTGCGGCACGCTGCCGACGGCCATGTTGCGTGCTTCGGACTGCACCATCAGCTTCGGCACATCCAGCTCGCCGTGCGTATCGGCCAGCTTTTCGGCCACTTCGGACTTCAGGCGCGCCATCAATGCAGCCTTCAGCTCGCGCTCGAGGTTCGCACGGACTTCCTTGCGGAAGTTGTCCAGGTCGCCATCCTCGATGCCGAACAGCTTGGCGAATTCGCCATCGAGTTCAGGCAGTTTCGGCTCCTGCACCTTGATGATCTTGAAGCTGACCTTGGCGGTCTTGCCAGCCAGCTGGTCGTTGCGGAAATCTTCCGGAAACGCAATTTCGGCATCGAAGCTGTCATCGGCCTTGCGACCACTCAACGCCTCGTCCAGCGCCTTGAACAAGGTGCCCGAACCAAGCACGCTGCCGGCACGCTCCAGGCCTTCACTCGGGAAACGGTAGTCACCGGCCTCGGCGGCGTATTCGAACATCACGAAATCGCCCTCGACCGAGGCACGCTCGACTTCCTCGAAGCTGCGACGCTGCTGACGCAGGGTCTCCAGCATCTTGTCGATGTCGGCATCGGCTACCACAGCCACCGGACGGGTGATCTCGAGCGCGGCCACGTCGACCGCGGGGAACTCCGGCATGATCTCGAAAGTCGCCGTATAGGCGATTTCACCGTTCTCCGGTCGCCCGGTGGTATTGATTGCGGGATTCGCGATCGGCTGCAGCTTCTCCTGCTCGACTGCTTCCCGCAGCGTGCTGCCGATCAGGTCGGACAACACCTCGCCACGCACCTGCGCGCCGAAACGCTGAGTGATCACCGTCGTCGGCACCTTGCCCGGACGGAAACCCTTCAACCGTACCGTACGGCCCATTTCCGCGATGCGCGCACTGACCTGCGTCTCGAATCGCTCTGCGGGAAACTTCACCGTGAGCTTGCGCTCGAGCGTGCCGATGTTCTCAACCGAAACCTGCATGACGTCTCCTGGTACTACCTGATGTTATGGGCCTGCCACAGGCGCCATGGCGACAACTGTCGCCGGCAAAAAAGAAGGAAACCCACGGGACGTGGTGCGAAAGGGGGGACTCGAACCCCCACGGGGTTAACCGCCAGAACCTAAATCTGGTGCGTCTACCAATTCCGCCACTCTCGCCTGTTGCCCCGCAAGACTTGCGCAACCACATGATCCTGAAGCCGATTTTCGCCAGCCCAGGTATCCTGCCGCCGCCTCCGGCGTGCACTCGGCACGTCGGTCTAAGTCGATGATTACCTTATACGAAAGCGGACCATTTTACGGTTGCAAACCCTCGCAGCACAAGTCAGTCAGCCGCAATGAGGCAATCATCCCCTCAACGTCACCAGTCGCCGTAGCCCATCACGCAAACATGCCGATCTCAGCCGTATGGCATACCCGGAAAAGCAAAACGCCGATCGCAAGCGATCGGCGTTTTGCTTGATTTGGTGGGCCGTGAAGGATTCGAACCTTCGACCAATTGATTAAGAGTCAACTGCTCTACCAACTGAGCTAACGGCCCTTGAACTGATTTGTACCTGACAACCTGACTTGAAGCTGGCAGGCTTGAAACTGGGGTGGATGATGGGATTCGAACCCACGACAACCGGAATCACAATCCGGGACTCTAACCAGCTGAGCTACACCCACCATAAATCTTGAAACTGGTGCGCCCGACAGGACTCGAACCTGCAACCGTCGGCTTAGAAGGCCGATGCTCTATCCGGTTGAGCTACAGGCGCCATCTACTGTGACTGCAGATCGCGTCGCTGGTCGGGGCAGAGGGATTCGAACCCCCGACTTTTGCGTCCCAAACGCAACGCTCTACCAGACTGAGCTATACCCCGCTTTCGAATCCCCGACAGCATCACCACCGGAGCCTTGAAATGTTACGGGTGACGCTTCGCTCAGTCAATCCGTATCGAAGCACACCTTATGTTTGATCACCATCGTTTTCGCGGAGAAAAAATCACTTGCTCCGTGAAAACAAAACGGGGTGCAAGCACCCCGCCTCGCTTTATAAAATGGTGCGCCCGGAGAGATTCGAACTCCCGACCACCTAGTTCGTAGCCAGGTACTCTATCCAACTGAGCTACGGGCGCACTGAGAAAATTGTTCGAACTTCGCCGTCTTTATGCCTGGACATCGAGGCGGTGAAGCAAGGAGCGGAATTATTCAGGCTCCGCCCTCGTGCGTCAACACTTTTCGTCAAAATTATTCATCTCGCGAGATCGTGCAGCGCAAATATGGCCTGGCGCATGACTTTTCCGAGTACTCGCGACCAACGCCCGATCAACATGATCACGACCGCATACACGAAGAAGGCCGCTCCAGGGCGGCCTTTTTCGTCACTCCACAGCAGCCAGGTTATAGCCGTCCAAACCCGGAATCAGCCTTCCAGCCCGGAACGATTCTGCGTCGCAGGATCGCCCACCTTGCCTACCGTTGAACCGGTATCACCTTTCGGCGGTGGAGGTGGAGGTGTCGCGCCATTGGACGCATTCTTTGTCCAGTCGGCCGGCGGCCCGGGCTCGCGCCCTGCCATGATATCGTCGATCTGGTGCGCATCGATGGTCTCGTACTGCAGCAGCAGCTCGGCCATCGTATGCAGCTTGTCGAGATTCGCCGTCAGCAGTTCCTTGCTGCGTGCATAGGCGCGATCAAGGATGCCACGCACCACTTCATCGATCTTGCTGGCAGTCTCGTTGGAGATGCTCTTGTGCTGGGTCACCGAGCGACCGAGGAACACCTCGTCCTCGTCCTCACCGTAGGTGATCGGACCGAGTTCGTCGGACAGGCCCCACTTGGTCGCCATGTTGCGCGCCATCTTGGTGGCCCGCTCGATGTCGTTGGACGCACCGGTGGTGACCTTGTCGGCACCGAAGATCAGTTCCTCGGCCACGCGTCCGCCATACAGCGAGCACAACTGAGACTGGATCGCCACACGGTTGATGCTGTACTTGTCGCCTTCAGGCAGGTACATCGTCACGCCGAGTGCGCGACCGCGCGGGATGATCGTCACCTTGTAGACCGGGTCATGCTCGGGCACCAGCCGACCCACGATGGCGTGACCAGCCTCGTGATAGGCGGTGAGCTTCTTCTCGTCCTCGCTCATCGCCATCGAGCGACGCTCGGTGCCCATCAGGATCTTGTCGCGGGCCTTGTCCAGATGAACCATGCGCACTTCGCGTGCGTTCTCGCGCGCAGCGAACAACGCAGCCTCGTTGACCAGGTTGGCCAGATCCGCGCCGGAAAAGCCCGGCGTGCCACGCGCGATGGTCATCGCATTCACGTCGCTGGCGGTCGGCACCTTGCGCATGTGCACCTTGAGGATCTGTTCGCGACCACGCACATCGGGCAGACCCACCACGACCTGACGATCGAAGCGGCCCGGCCGCAACAGCGCCGGGTCCAGCACGTCCGGACGGTTGGTGGCGGCGATCACGATGATGCCTTCGGTACCCTCGAAGCCATCCATCTCGACCAGCAACTGGTTGAGCGTCTGTTCGCGCTCGTCATGGCCACCGCCGAGGCCGGCACCGCGATGGCGGCCAACGGCGTCAATCTCGTCGATGAAGATGATGCATGGCGCGTGTTTCTTGGCCTGTTCGAACATGTCGCGCACGCGGCTGGCGCCTACGCCGACAAACATCTCGACAAAGTCGGAACCGGAGATCGCGAAGAACGGCACCTTGGCCTCGCCCGCAATCGCCTTGGCCAGCAAGGTCTTGCCGGTACCTGGCGGGCCGACCATCAGCACGCCGCGCGGAATCTTGCCGCCGAGCTTCTGGAACCGGCCCGGATCACGCAGGAATTCGACCAGTTCGCCGACCTCTTCCTTCGCCTCGTCACAACCGGCAACGTCGCTGAAGTTGACCTTGATCTGGTCCTCACCCTGCAGCTTGGCGCGCGAACGGCCAAAGCTCATCGCACCACGGCCACCGCCACCGGACTGCATCTGGCGCATGAACCAGATGAACACGCCGACGATCAGCAGCACCGGCAGCCAGCTGACCAGCAGGCCGATCAGCGAGAAACCTTCGGACGGATCCTGGCGGACCTCAACACCCTTGTCCTGCATCTGCTTGACCACCGCATTGGTGGAGAAGCCGAGCATCGGAGCTACCGTGCGGTACGTGCTGCCGTCTTTCAGCTTGCCGCTGAGCGTGGCTGGCTGATCGGCGCTGATCGTGGCGCTGGCCACGTTGCCGTTGTCCACACTCTGCACAAAGCTGCTGTACGGCAGGTCCGAAGAGGACGTACCGCGCGGATTGAAGTTCTGGAACACGGCGAACAGCACCACCGCGATGATTACCCAGAGCAACACATTTTTCGCTGTTTCATTCATGCACGGTTCTCGCCCGGTGACACTGCCGAAGGCTTGAGGCCCACCGCCAGCGCGTACACCTCACGCGAACGTGCGCGCGAGGCCTTTGGTTTACGCATGGTTACGCGGGTGAAGTCCGCACGCAAGCTGCGCAAGTAATCGTCGAAGCCAACGCCCTGAAACAACTTGATCAGGAACGAACCACCCGGCTTGAGCCACTGCCGACTGAAATCCAGCGCCAGATCAGCCAGGGCCATTGCACGGATCTGGTCGGCCAGCGCCACACCACTCATATTGGGGGCCAGATCGCACAGCACAAGATCCAGCTTGCATCCCTCCAAACGGGCTTCCAGCTGGCGCAGCACGGTTTCTTCACGGAAATCGCCCTGCAGGAAGTCCACCCCGGCAATGCTCTGCATCGGCAGGATGTCCAGCGCGAACACCTTGCCGGTGTCGCCCAGGCGGTTGCGCACCAGTTGCGACCAGCTGCCCGGCGCTGCGCCCAGATCCACCACATTGATACCCGGCTTGAGCAGGCGGTCACGCTCGATCAGCTCTTCCAGTTTGTAGACCGCACGCGAACGCAAGCCCTCGGCCTGGGCTTTCTTGACGAATTCGTCGTTGAAATGTTCGCGCAGCCAGACTGCGCTGCTTTTGCTGCGGGCCATGTCGTCTTCGGTCACAGATTGGGGAACGGGATGCCGCATGATACCCTTTGGCGTTCATTTACCGCGAATCGAGCACCACCGCATGGCCCTTTCCTCCTCGCAGATCCGTTATCTGCGCAGCCTCGCCCACGATCTGAGCCCGCTCATCCTGCTTGGCAACAAGGGGGCCTCAGCGGCTGTGGTCAAGGAACTGAACCTGACGCTGGATATCCACGAACTGGTCAAGGTGAAGCTTTCCGGCGGTGACAAGGATGAACGGCAGGCGCAGATCGACGTGCTCGTCGATGGCACCAAGGCCGAAGAAGTCCACCAGATCGGCCATGTTGTGGTGCTGTTCCGTCGCAACGACGACGAGCCGAAAATCGCCCTGCCGCGCTGAGAGGCTGCCGGATGGACCTGTCACTCGACCGTCCCGAAGGCTATTTGTTCGTGCGCCGCGTCGGCGCCCGCAGCGTCACCCTGATCGATCGCGAACTCAACGACAGCTTCCTGCTGGCACCGGACCGGGCCATCGAGCACTGGCAGGTCGATACAGCTGCCGCACTGGATGCCAGCCATGTCGAAGCCTTGCTGGCCTTGCAGCCGGAGCTGGTGATCCTTGGAACCGGCGAGCGCCAGGTGTTTCCGGCTGCCGCATTCGTGGCAGGCTTCCTGCGCAAGGGCGTCGGCATCGAAGTGATGGACAACGCCGCCGCCGCGCGCACTTACAACCTGCTGGCGGGTGAAGGCCGACGCGTGGTGGCCGGATTCATCCTGCCGCCCGGCTGATCGCCGATCGTCTTCGCCACCTTGCACGACTACCCTAGCGGGATGGCAGATAACCCAGCGGATCGACCGGATTGCCGTCCTTGCGGATCTGGAACTCCAACTCGTTGCGCGTGGCGCCGGTGGAACCCATCTCGGCAATCTGCTGACCGGCACTGACCCGCTGCCCTTCCTTCACCAGCCGCTTGCTGTTGTGACCATACGCAGACAGGAAGCTGTCGTTGTGCTTGATGATCACCAACTCACCGTACCCGACCAGGCCGTTGCCGCTGTAAACCACCATGCCATCGGCAGCGGCGCGTACCGGATCACCCTGCCTGCCGCCGATCTCGATGCCGGGAATCGCATCACCACTCTGGAAACGGCTGACCAGACTGCCGTCGGCCGGCCAACGCCAGTTCACTCCGCTGACGGCACGTGCAGGGCCACTGGCCACCGGGGCCGCCGGTGGCGGTACAGCAGCCGGCGCAGGCACGCCCGCCACCGGCACTACCGTTGTGGCGGATGCTGTCACCGTTTGTGGCGGCTTCGGCGCTGACGGCAATGGCACAGGCGCTGTCGGCGACGCTGTGGCGACATGTGTGGTCGTGGCGGCTGCAGGTGTGGATGGCGACGCCGTCACCGGCTCGAAGACCGGTGCCGCTGCCACCGCTGGCGCCACACTGACATGTGCAGGCATGGGCACCGACGTGGCGCGAGCCATGGGCTTGCCGGACGGCGACAGCGTCAGCCGCTGCCCTGGCCAGATCGTGTACGGCGCGGCAATGCCGTTCCACTGCGCCAGATCGCGAAAGTCCACGCCCTTGCGGAAGGCGATCGAATACAGCGTGTCGCCCTTGGCCACCTCATAGCTGCCACCGGGAATCGGCGTGCGCGCCGGCATCACTGTCGTGTTGCCCTGACCGTAGCTGCTGCCCGGTGCCGGTTCGACTACTACCGAGCTGCGCATGGTGCCGCAGGCAGCCAGCAACAGGGACACCGTCGCTGTCATCAACCATTGAAGAGTTCGATCCATGCGCGTCAGCATAACTAGGCGGAACAGCTTTTTCATGCAGAGTCGCTCCGCCAGCTAGCTGGCAATCAACGCGGCCACAGCCACCACACGAGGAGCAGGCCCAGCAGCACCAGCGCGGCCCAGCCGATCCATTCGATATGTTTGTGCAACATGCGCTCTGCACGCTCGCCGAACAGCTTGATCAGCAACGCCAGGAGCCATACCCGCTTGCCCCGGCCCACCGCAATGCAGGCGAGAAAAGGCAGCAACGGCACCCCGACAATGCCAGCGGCCCAGGTGACGAACTTCATCGGAATCACCGGCTGCAGTGCAGCCAGCATCAGCGCCCCCAGCATGGCCAGCCAATGCTGATTCATGTCGGTGCGCAGGTTTTCCACCCAGATCGTGACGGTCTGCTGCATGTGCGGACTGAACAGCGGCTTCACCGCCTCGTAGGCCCAGTGCCCCAGCGCATAGCCGACCAGCGCCCCGATCAGCGAAAACAGCAGCGAGATGTTGGCGTAGAAAAACGCCTTGTGCCGTTTGCCCAGCATCATCGGCGCAAGCATGACTTCGGGCATGACCGGAAAGATGAAGGCTTCGACAAAACTCAGCCCACACAAGTAATACACCGCGCGTGGCGCGCGTGCCCACACCAGCGCGCGCGCATAAAGCGTTCCGAACAGGCGCATCAACCAATCCCCCCGAGCAGCGGCACGAAGCTGACCGCGCCAAGTTCCTCCTGGATGAAGTCACCCTGTCCGTCGCCGCGCATGCGGATCAGCGTCTGCCGGCTGGGCGAGCCGACCGGTGCCACCAGTACGCCGGCAGGACTCAACTGGTCGAGAATCCGTGTGGGAATGGTGTCACCGGCAGCGGTCAGGATGATCGCGTCGAATGGCGCTTCATCCGGCCAACCCAGCTTGCCGTCGTCGTAGCGCGAGCGCAGGTTGGTCAGGCCGAGCTGGCGGAAACGGCGACGCGCCTGGCGCAGCAGCTCCTCGATCCGTTCCACCGTGAACACCTGCGGTACCAGCGCAGCCAGTATTGCAGCCTGGTAGCCGGAGCCAGTGCCGATCTCCAGCACCTTCTGCGGTATACCGAACTCGAGCAATGCTTCGGTCATCCGCGCCACTACCCACGGCTGCGAGATGGTCTGGCCATGGCCGATCGGCAGCGCGGTATTTTCATAGGCACGCGAATGCAGGGCCTGGTCGATGAAGTGATGACGTGGCGTATTGCGGATCACATCGACCACCCGCAGGTCGCGGATGCCTTCTTCTTTCAGGCTGTTCGCAAGGCGGTCACGCGCGCGCTGCGAGGTCATCCCCTCGCCCTTGAGATCCGCGGCCGGCAGTGGATAGGGAGTCATCGCTCAAGCGGCCTCATCGTGGGTAGTTTGGCCGGTTGCCATGTCGTCGCTGAGTGCCTGCATCCAGCTGCTGACCTTCTCCAGCGCCTGGAAACGGGTCAGGTCGACGTGTATCGGCGTCACCGAAACAAACCCGCGCTGCACGGCATCGAAATCCGTACCGGGGCCAGCATCGTCCACTTCACCGGGTGGCCCGATCCACCAGATCGGCCGGCCGCGCGGATCGGTCTGCTTGATGCATGGCGCGGCGCGATGACGCCGCCCCAGCCGCGTCACTTCGAAGCCCTTGATCTCGGCCCACGGCCGGTCCGGCACGTTGACGTTGAGAATCGTGTCGGCCGGCAGCGGATCGACCAGCAGACGCTGCATCAGCAGCAACACCGCGTTGGCGGCCGCGTCGTAATGCACACCCTTGTGATCCTGGCTGACCAGCGACACCGCGATCGCCGGCAGGCCGAGGAAACGCCCTTCCATCGCGGCGGACACCGTGCCCGAATAGATCACGTCGTCACCGAGGTTCGCCGAGTTGTTGATGCCGGACACTACAATGTCGGGCTCCTCGGCCAGCAATCCGGCCAGCGCCAGATGCACGCAATCGGTCGGCGTACCAGCTACACGGTAATAACCGTTGCCCATCGGCAGTACACGCAGCGGTGCATCGAGGGTGAGTGAATTGCTGGCGCCGGAACGGTCGCGATCGGGCGCTACCACGGTCACCTGGCCCACCGCACCGAGACGCTCGGCCAGCACGCGGATGCCCGGTGCATCCACGCCATCATCGTTACTTACCAAAACTCGCATGTTGATCCGTTAGAGGGTATTTGCGGGTGCGCAGCCAGTGGTCCCCTCCGCGCTCCATCTGCCGAAGTCTACCGTAGCGGCCCGGTGGATTCACATGCGCCGGGCATGCCGCGACCGGCATCGCGCATTACCATGGCGGCATGAAGCGCCACACGTCTGTTCCCATCGACGATCAAGACAGCCGCCTGTTTCGCGAGGCGATCGGCGACGTGCGCCAGTTCGACCACGTCGAGCCATCACCGGCTGCGCCGAAACCGAAGCCCCACCCGCATATGCTGGAAGCCGACGAGGCGGCGGTACCCGGCGAATTGCTGCAGATGGCATTCGATCCGGCCACGCTGGAAGTGGGCGAGGAGCTGAGTTACCTGCGCGACGGCTACTCGCCGAAGCTGCTGCGTCAGCTCAAGCGCGGCCAGTTCAGCGTGCAGGACGATATCGACCTGCACCAGATGAATGCCGCCGCCGCACAGGCCAGCATCGTCACCTTCCTGGCCGAGGCAAAGCATGGCGGACTGCGCTGCGTACGCATCGTGCACGGCAAGGGCTTGCGCTCGAAAGCCGCCGGGCCGGTATTGAAAAACCTCACCGACCGGATGCTGCGTCGGCGCGACGACGTGATCGCCTTTGCCTCGGCGCGGCCGGCCCAGGGCGGTACCGGCGCGGTGGTGGTTTTGCTGAAGGGCTGATGTCGACCCGATGCACCCGGTCGATCTCTCGCGAACCTTTCGTGCAGAGGGTGCGTTCCTACTGTGCCAGCTCGCGTACCACCACGGTGGCATAGGCCCCGGCCGGCAATTCGAACGACAGCTCCAGCGCATCGTGGCCCAGCCAGCGCCACTTCAGATCCTTGGGCAGCAGACGCAAGGGACGACGTTCCTGATCCATGCGCGCCGCAGCCACGCCTTTGGCCAGATCACTGAAGACAGCGCCAATCTCGCGCTCCAGCACACCGGCTTCGCCCTGCGTCGGTGGCTCACCCTGCCCCCACAACGGACCGGAGGGATGGATGTCCGCACGCGCCAATCGTTCGGCCAGCACCTCGGTAAATGGTTCCGGCCCGAACCACGAACGTGAACCGGCCAGCGACCAGATCTCGCCATCCAGCGGCTTGTCCCACGCATCGCGCTCGACCCGCACTGCCAGCACGCTGTTGAAGATCTGCGAACGTGCGGCCGACAGCAGGAACGAACGCTTGTCGCGCTCGACCCGACGCCCGGCAAACATCGCCCGCGCCTGCGCCACGTTGCCGCCTTCGCGACCGAAGCGCTGCTCGCCGTAGTAGTTCGGCACACCGCGCGCGGATATCTGCCGCAGCACTTGCTCGGCCGCATCACGGTCGCCCTGCACTCCGCGCAGAACCAGCACGAAGCGGTTGCCACGCAACGCGCCGCGCTTCAGCTTGCGCGAATGCCGTGTCGCCGCCAGTACCTTTACGTCTGCATGTGGAAACGCCGACCAGTCCGGATCGGGCTTGCCAGCCAGCTGCACCGAGAACGTCTGCCGGCTGACCGCATGGCGATCCTTCAGCCCGGCATAACCGACTGCGACCTGCGATACGCCGGCAAACTTCGCCAGCTCGCGTGCTACCCAGTCGGTGTTCGCACCGCGCTTCTCCACCCACAACAGCGCGTGCTCGCCTTGGCCATCGGCGTCGTAGCCAAGAATCTCATCAACCTGGAAATCCTCCGGCGAGGCGCGCAGCTGGCCGCGCAGTGGCGGGCCACCGTGGGCGAATGGCAAGGTCAACGAATCAGGCATGCGGCATATTCCGGCTGAGCGAACCATCGCCAGTGCTGGTGGTAATCGGATAACGAAGGATGTTCCAGCCCGGAACCCACGTATTCTTGCCTAGTCGTTGACCGAAAGCACCATGATCGGGTCGGCGATCTTCTCTGGAGCGATTTCCTGATCCAGCGGCAGCACAGCCGTACCGATCGCGAAGAATTCGATCACATGGGTTTGCCAGCCGTGGCTGCCCTCATGGATGTCCACGCCAACCACACCTTCCGCCTTCGCCGCTGAGGCTTCGTGCTGCATGCGTTCGATGGCGATTTCGCGCGCCTCGTACATCGCCGAGGTGAAGTTCTCCAACTCGACGTTCTGTCCGGTCGAGCCCATCGCGGCAAACATGCCGCGGTGAGCGACGTGATACACGCACGAACCCATCACCATCTCCACCGGCCGGTAGCCTGAATGCAGCAGTGACCAGAAATCCTGCCCGGAGAGATCGGAGGTGAACGGGCCGCCGTCGTGAGCACGGAATCCCTTGTGGCCATCGCCATGCACCACGCCGGTGCCGATGGCGATGAATTCGAGCAGATTTTCATCCCACTCGAGCCGCTTGATGGTCAGCTTGACGCCGACGATGCCATCCGCGTTCATCGCCTGCGCCTCGGCGCGCATGCGTGCCATCGCCAGTTCACGGGCGTGATACATCGCCTTCGACAGTACCTGCAGCTCCTCGTTCTTCTTCCAGCTGCCGTACTGGATGCCGACGTGATAGACGCAGGTGCCAACGCACAAGCCGATCGGCTCGAAGCCGGCCTTGCGCACTAGCAGGAACTCATTGACGCTGAAATCCGAGGTGAACACGCCAGTCGAATGGGCGGACGAACGCAGACCCTTCAAGCGCTCTTGCGCGTAGGCTGGAATTTGGCTGGACATATTCAGATCGCTCCCTCTTCATCATTGGAATAATAGGCTTGGTGATGGCGCGTCGTGCCGGTGAGCGGTGTCTTCCCCGCGTGGATATCGACGACCATCTTGAACTCCTGCGCCGACACCGTATCGCCGGAACGGCCATGGTCACGTACATACCCTTGCGAGCCCTGCGTGCGCGGCACATCGACCACGGTGGCAACGACAATGTGCCTGCCCAGATATTGTGTGGGTTGCTTGTCGACCTCGCGCTCAAACATCTGGCTGAAATTGATGTGTGCCAGCACGCCATTGCCCTGGCTCGCGGCATGCTTGCGCAATTCCGCATGCGCTCGTTGACGTACTGTTTCCCACAGCTGGCTCAACGGCCGCGATTCGACATTGCCCATCCAGGTCATCTTCGCGCCGTTGCGCCAGTCGGTCATCCATTCGTAATGCGCACCGATCGCGATGCCGGTCGGTACGATGTCGGCGGCGAGCAGCTTGACGAATTCCAGCGCCGGCACCGTGGCGATGATCGGCTGGTCGCTGGGCGGCAGGCCGTCGACCTTGACCGCCGTGCCTACCAGGGTGAAATCCATGCTGTCCTTAACAGCAAGCGCGATGCTGCGCATTTTCACGTCGACCACGGCATTTGCGCCGCACGCGCGCGCTTCCGCACGCAGACGCTGCAGCGCCGCCTCCCAACCTTGCGCATGGCCCTGCGTCCACGACCAGCCGTAATGCAGCCAGCACGTTGCTGAGATCGCCGCGATCGGTTTCAAACCGTGCGAGCGTGCGATCAACAGCTCTGCCGGCGTCAACGTGGCAAGCCACGGCTGCTTGCCGGTGCGTGCTTGCTCGAGGCGAGTGGCGATGTCCGAAGGAACACGACCGCCACGCAGCGATTGCTGGATATCTGCCTGCCGCTGTACCGAGGCTTCTTTCGCTGCCCGGGTTTCCGGATCACTGCCTTGCTTGAGCCAATCGAAAAGCCCCATCCTGTTTTCTCCTAGCCCGTTTTCCCTAGCTGGCCATGAAGGCCGACAGCGACTGCGCCAGCCGCTTCGCATGTTCCGATGCCTTCTGCGTTTCAGCCGACAGCGTGGCGAACCATTCAGCGGGATCGATCGTCTTCGTGCTGATTGCGATGTCGCGCACGACCATCGCGATACTCGCCTTGAGCCGACCGTTGACCAGTTCGAGCATGTAGCGGTTCTGCTCCATCTCGACCGAAACGCCGGTGGTCTTCGTCGCACGCGAAAACAAGCCCTTGTGTTTCTGGATCGTCACCCGTTCCGGCATTGCTTCGTGCAGCCGCAGCGCGAAGGCGTGCAGGTTGCTTTCCGCGTCCGACTGAAAGCGCCGCAGCCATGCCGCCTGCGTATCGAATCCGTCCACTCGTACCCCCTATCGCTCAATGCAGAGCGGTTTGCTCAAATGCTCGCAGACTCACGCCCTGCATACCCTTGACCAGTCGATTGCGCACTTCGGCCAGCTTGGCCTCGCGCTCGCGGTCACCGGCTGCAACCTCCCGCTCGATGTCGAGCACCTCGTGCATGGTGCGCACAGTTTCATCCGCTACCTGAGCCAGCACATCGATATTCCGCTGATCTCCGCCAAGGCTGCGGGCCGCCGTGGTCGCTGCATCGTGCGCTCCCTTGGACGCGAGCAGCGTGATCTGCCGGCTCGCCTCGTCCAGCTTTTCCGATTCATCGGCCACATTGCGCAATTGCACCTGCACCACCGCCTGCGAGGCCACCGCCATCAGACGTGGAATGACCACCAGCATGCCGTTGGACACCTTCATCATGCGTGTCTCGGCCGCTTTGCGGTTCTGCCCGATGATCGGGATCAGCATCGCCGAACCGACCAAGCTTTCGCGCATTTCGGCCACCTTGCCACGGAAATTCGCCAGCGCACCGCGAAATTCCAGCACATCGGCCGCATCACCCGGGTCGCCCGTCTGCATTGCATGCTGACGCAATACCTCGACTTCGTCTTCGCCACGGTCCAGTGCGATCTGACCGGCAGCAATTTCGATCTTAAGCTGGTGCAAGCTGCCACGAATGGCCTGGGCCTGCTGATCGAGCAGCTCGATGGTGACGCCGAGATCAGCCTTGGTCTTGCGCGCCTTGGCCTGCTCGGTATCCATCAGATCGAGGAACTGTTTGCGATTTTCCTGGAAACCCTTGAATGCTGTGTGCGCATCGGCCACCGCACCCAGCAGCTTGCCGAACAAGCCTGAGCGCGCCGTTGTCTTGCCGCCGGCTTCGGCCTGCAAATCCTGAATGCGCAGGATCTTCACGCCATCGATTACCGCCGCAGCAATCCGTCCGACCTCGCCAGCATCGCCCATGCGCACGCCCGTCAGCAGTTGGCGCGATGCGTCGCTGATGCCAGCCAGCACATCGTCACCATGCTGCAGCAGCGAGTTGGTCTTGCGGAAATCGATGCGCTGCGCCGACTGGTTCGCAGCGGCGAGCTCGTCCGGATTCAGGTTGGCGATCTCGACCAGCCGCTCCAGACGCGGCTGCGCGACCAAGCGCGGATCGTCCGCGGCGGCCATTGTTTTATCGGTGTCTGTCGACAGCGACGTGGACGCCGAGGGCATGGGTGCCGGTGTCGCCGGTCCCAAATCATCTATCGTCGACAGATCAAGCGGCTTGTTCTCAGGCGTAACCGGCATGGCGTGTGGCCTCCGTGGCAATACAAACGGCAGTTGACATTCGACCAGACCCAAACCGGTCGCTATCACGACCCTACGAGGTCATCGGGTTGGCATCGAATCTTACTCATGATCGACTTCGGCGCCAGCTACGTTATATCAGCAGCACCACGGCATAGGCCGCAATACCTTCGCCGCGACCTGTGAAGCCGAGCTTCTCACTGGTGGTGGCCTTGATGCTGACCTGCCCGATATCGCAGTGCAGATCGGCAGCCAGGTTTTCGCGTATTGCCTGTGCATGCGGACCGACCTTTGGAAGCTCGCACACCACAGTGACATCCAGATTGCCGAGCGTGCAGCCGTGCTGCGCCATCAGCATTGCCGCATGGCGCAGGAACTGGCGGCTGTCGGCGTGGCGCCAGCGTTCGTCGCTGGGCGGGAAATGGGTGCCGATATCACCCAGCGCCAGCGCACCGAAGATCGCGTCGCACAACGCGTGGATCACCACGTCACCGTCCGAATGCGCAACCACCCCACGATGATGTGGCACACGCACGCCGCCGAGCGTGACATGATCGCCCTCACCAAACGCGTGCACGTCGAAACCCTGACCTATGCGCATCATGCTGTCCTCGCAAGCAGGAACTCGGCCAGCGCGAAATCCGCCGCCGTGGTCACCTTGATATTGTCCTCGGCACCTTCGACCAGCAGCGGCGCGAAGCCAGCCTGCTCCATCGCCATCGCCTCGTCGCCGGGATTCACCCCGCGCCGCGCCGCGTCACGCAACGCCGCGGAGAGCGGGCCGCGACGGAACATCTGCGGCGTGAAGGCGCGCCAGCGCTGGTCGCGCGGCTCGGTCAATCCGCTGCGACCAGTGGTATCCGCGCGCTTCAATGTATCGCGCAATGGCGCACCCAGCAGACCGCCATCCACTGTGCTGGCCAGTCCGATCAACTTGCTTATATCGGCCAGCCGCACACAGGGCCTTGCGGCATCGTGGACCAGTACAAAATCATCCGCGCCCACGCTATCCGGCAACGCATTCAACCCGGCCAGGACCGAGTCACTGCGCTCGGCACCACCGACTGCCGTGAGTATCGGCTTGCCATGGAGTGTGGTCATGCCGGACCAATGCACATCCGTCGCCCCCAGCGTCACCAGCAGGCCGGCAATCTGCGGATGTGTGGCAAGCCGCTCCAGCGTGTGCTCGATCAGCGGACGTCCGCCGAGCGGCAGATATTGCTTGGGACAATCGCCACCAACCCGGGTGCCGCGCCCGGCCGCCGGCACCACACACCACAGCAGCGGCGCGCTCATGGCGAACCGGTGGACGATGTCGCCGGTGACGGTGACGCGCTACCGGCGTTGGCCGGTGGCTCGACCACCTGATAGAACGTCTCGCCTGGCTTGATCAGCCCCAGTTCGGTGCGCGCACGCGCCTCGACAGCCTGATCGCCGTGCTTGAGATCAAGCACATCGGCACCGACGGCCTGATTACGCTGCAGCAGCTTGGCATTGTCATCCGTCTGTTTCTTCACCGCCACGCGCAGGCTGTCCACTTCATGCATGCTGCCGCTGCCAGACCACAGCTTCAACTGCAGTCCGATCAGGATCAGGATCAGAACCAGGGCAATCCAGCGCAACATGGGGTGGCGATCTTCCCGTTCAGCCCGGCAAACGGGTCAGGTTGGGGAACGCACCGCGACCGGCATAACGCGCGGCAGCACCGAGCTGCTCCTCGATGCGCAGCAGCTGGTTGTACTTGGCCACGCGGTCGCTGCGGCACAGCGAGCCGGTCTTGATCTGGGTCGCCGTGGTGGCCACGGCGATATCGGCGATGGTGGTGTCCTCGGTCTCACCGGAACGATGCGAGATCACCGCGGAATACTTCGCCGCATCGGCCATCGCAATCGCTTCCAGCGTCTCGGACAACGTGCCGATCTGGTTCACCTTGATCAGGATCGAGTTGGCAATGTGCTTCTCGATGCCTTCGCGGAAGATCGCCGGATTGGTCACGAACAAGTCGTCGCCGACGATCTGGATGCGATCGCCGATGGTGTCGGTCAACAGCTTCCAGCCGTCCCAGTCACCTTCGGCCATGCCGTCCTCGATGCTGACGATCGGGTACTGCTTCGCCCAGCCCGCCAGCAGGTCGACAAATTCGGCCGAGCTGTACTGCTTGCCTTCGCCGGCCAGGTCGTACTTGCCGTTCTTGTAGAACTCCGAGCTGGCCGCATCCAGGCCGAGCAGTATCTCGCCGCCGATCTTGTAGCCGGTCTTGTGGATCGCTTCGAGGATGGTGTCCAGCGCTTCAATGTTGGAGCGCAGATTGGGCGCAAAACCACCTTCATCGCCCACCGAGGTGCTCAGGCCACGACCTTTCAGCACGCTCTTCAGGGCGTGGAAGATCTCGGCGCCGGCGCGCAACGCCTCGCCAAAGCTTGGCATGCCCACGGGCAACACCATGAATTCCTGTACGTCGATATTGTTGTCGGCGTGCTCGCCACCATTGATGATGTTCATCATCGGCACCGGCAACGCACCGGGCTTGCCGTTCGACAGGTAGTTCCACAGCGGCTCGTCGCGCGACGCGGCCACCGCATGTGCCGCCGCCATCGATACACCCAGCAGCGCATTCGCGCCAAGCTTGCTCTTGTTCGGCGTGCCATCCAGCGCGATGAGCTTCGCGTCCAGACCCTTCTGGTCGGCCGCATCGAAGCCCTTCAGCGTTTCGGCGATCACACCGTTGACGTTCGCCACCGCGTTCTTCACGCCCTTGCCGCCATAACGCGTCTTGTCGCCGTCACGCAGTTCGACTGCCTCGCGCGAACCGGTGGAGGCACCGCTCGGCACCGCAGCCCGACCGAAGCTGCCGCCGGCCAAGGTGACTTCGGCTTCCAGCGTGGGATTGCCGCGCGAGTCGAGGATTTCACGGGCGTGGATGCGGGTGATCAGAGTGCTCATGCGGTGTCCGTTTGCGTTCGTAGTGATGATAGTGAAAGAGCGCATCGCTGCGCCCGGCAGGTCAGGAAACGGTCTGCTCCAGGAAGCCATGCCGCTTGGTCACGGCATCCAGCTCCATCAGGGTTTCCAACAGCGCTTCCATCTTGCCCAGCGGCCATGCATTCGGGCCATCGCTGAGTGCCTTGCTCGGATCCGGATGCGTCTCGGCAAACAGGCCGGCCACGCCGACTGCGATCGCCGCGCGCGCCAGCACCGGCACGAATTCGCGCTGACCGCCCGAGGTGGCACCCTGGCCACCTGGCAATTGCACCGAATGGGTGGCGTCGAACACCACCGGGCAGTTCGTATCGCGCATCACGCTCAGCGAGCGCATGTCCGAAACGAGGTTGTTGTAGCCGAAGCTGGCACCGCGCTCGCACACCATGATCTCGTCGTTGCCGACGGCCTTGGCCTTGGCCACCACGTGCTTCATGTCCCACGGCGCCAGGAACTGGCCCTTCTTGATGTTCACCGGTTTGCCGGCGCGTGCCACCTTCTGGATGAAATCGGTCTGCCGGCACAGGAAGGCCGGCGTCTGCAGCACGTCGACCACCGAGGCGACCTCATCCATCGGGGTGTATTCGTGCACGTCGGTGAGCAGCGGCACGCCGATCTGGCGCTTCACTTCGGCAAGGATGCGCAAACCCTCTTCCATCCCCGGTCCGCGAAAGCTGTCACCGGAGGAACGGTTCGCCTTGTCGAAACTGGACTTGAAGATGAAGTTCACGCCGAGCCGGCCGGTGATTTCCTTCAGCGTGCCGGCGGTATCCAGTTGCAGTTGCTCGGACTCGACCACGCACGGGCCGGCGATCAGGAACAGCGGCCGGTTCAGCCCGATCTCGAAACCGCACAGCTTCATGCGATCGACTCCTGTGCCAGCCGTTCACCCTCGCGCACCGCCTTGAACTCGCGCGCCGCACGGACGAAACCGATGAACAACGGATGGCCATCGCGCGGTGTCGAGGTGAATTCAGGATGCGCCTGGCAGGCGAGGAACCACGGGTGCTGCTGCTGTGGCAGCTCGACCATCTCCACCAGCAGGTCATCCATCGACTTGCCGGAGATCACCAGCCCCTTGTCTTCGAACGGCTGGCGATAACGGTTGTTGAACTCGTAGCGATGACGATGGCGTTCGCGCACCACATCCTGGCCATACAGCTCGCGTGCCAGCGTGCCAGCCTTCAGGCGACATTCCTGCGAACCCAGGCGCATGGTGCCGCCCAGGTCGGAGCGGTCGCTGCGCTGCTCGACGTCGCCGGCTGCAGTAGTCCACTCGGTGATCAGCGCGATCACCGGATCCGGCGTGTTGCGGTCGTTCTCGCTGGAGTCGGCCTCGGTGAGACCGGCCACGTGGCGGGCGAAGTCGATCACCGCGGCATGCATGCCGTAGCAGATGCCGAAGTACGGCACGCCATGCTCGCGCGCATATTTCGCAGCGAGGATCTTGCCCTCGAAACCGCGCTTGCCGAAGCCGCCTGGCACCAGGATCGCGTCGGCCTTGCCGAGCACCTTGGCAGCGCCCTCGGCCTCGACCTGTTCGGAATCGACCCAGTCCAGGTTCACCCGCGTCTGCTGCTTGATGCCGCCGTGGCGCAACGCCTCGCCCAACGACTTGTAGGCATCCTTGTGCTCGACATACTTGCCGACGATGGCGACGGTGACCTCACCCTTCGGGTGCTCAACGGCATCGACCGTGCGCTGCCATGCGGACAGGTCCGCCGGCTTCGCATCGAGGCCGAGCTTCTTCACCACGATGTCGTCCAGCCCTTGCTGATGCAGCCACAGCGGTTGCTTGTAGATGATGTCCACGTCGGCGGCGCTGATCACCGCGTTCTCCGGCACGTTGGTGAACAGCGCGATCTTGCGGCGCTCGCCCTCGGGCAGCGGCTGCTCGCAGCGGCACAGCAGGATGTCCGGCTGGATACCGATCGAGCGAAGCTCCTTCACCGAGTGCTGGGTCGGCTTGGTCTTGATCTCGCCGGCGGCCTTGATATACGGCACCAGGGTAAGGTGCATGAACACCACCTTCTCCGGACCGTGCTCGATCCGCAGCTGGCGGATCGCCTCCAGGAACGGCAGCGACTCGATGTCGCCCACGGTGCCGCCGATCTCCACCAGCGCCACGTCGAAACCGCGGGTGGCCTCGTGGATGCAGTGCTTGATCTCGTCGGTGATGTGCGGGATCACCTGCACGGTGGCGCCCAGGTAATCGCCACGACGCTCCTTGCGGATCACTGCGTCGTAGATCTTGCCGGTGGTGATCGAATTCTTGCCGGTCAGGCGGGTGTGCACGAAACGCTCGTAGTGACCGAGGTCGAGGTCGGTCTCCGCGCCGTCGTCGGTCACGTAGACCTCACCGTGCTGGAAGGGACTCATGGTGCCCGGATCCACATTGATATAGGGATCGAGCTTCATCATGGTGACCGAGAGTCCGCGCGCTTCGAGAATGGAAGCGAGCGACGCCGCAGCAATGCCCTTGCCAAGCGAGGACACCACACCGCCGGTGACGAAAATCAGGGGGGTCATGGAAAGCAGCCGTGCTGGAAATTAGGCATTTTAGCTGCAGAAGCGTCCCGCTGCGAGATGGCAGTGGATATTTCATCGTTTTGGTTCATGTCCACGGCCGCCACGGCGGATGAAACAGCGCTTGGTCGCCTGCTAGCATGACCGGATGAACTCGCCCATCCCCGCCCGTCTAGCCGCCCTGCGCGCGGCCATGCAGCAGCACGGCGTCGCTGCCGTACTTGTCCCCAGCGCCGATCCGCACCTGTCCGAGTACCTGCCCGAGCACTGGCAGGCACGGGCGTGGCTGTCCGGCTTCACCGGCTCGGCCGGCACCCTGGTCGTCACCCATGACCACGCCGGGCTGTGGACCGATTCGCGCTACTTCTCGCAGGCCGAGCAGCAACTGGCCGGCAGCGGCATCACCCTGATGAAGTTGCGTGTGTCGCACGCCGCCGAGCATCTGGAATGGCTGCAGCAGCATCTGCGCGACGACGAAGTACTGGCGGTGGCCGGCGACAGTGTGGCTCTGACCACCCAGCGACAGATCGAGCGCCGACTGGCCGAGACCGGCGCCACCCTGCGCACCGACCTGGATCTGCCCGGCGCGGTCTGGCCCGATCGCCCCGCCCTGCCGCAGGCGCCCGTGATCGAGCACGACCCGATCTATGCCTGCATTCCACGCGGCGACAAATTCACTCGCCTGCGCAACGCGATGCGCAGGCACGGCGCCACCCATCACCTGCTGTCCAGCCTCGACGACATCGCCTGGCTGACCAACCTGCGCGGCAGCGACGTGGAGTGCAATCCGGTATTCCTCGCCCATCTGCTGGTGCAGCCTGGTGGCCGCGCCACCCTGTTCGTCAACCGCGCCAAGCTCAGCGATGCCCTGGTTGCCGCACTGGCCGCCGATGGCATCGGGATCGCCGACTACGCATCGATCAGCTCAGCCCTGAACGAGTTGGGCACACCCGACAACCTGCTGCTGGACAGCGGTCGGGTGGTCAGTGCGATCGCCGCGGCGATTGCACCAGCCGTCACGCGAATCGAGGCGGCCAACCCGAGCACCGCATTCAAGGCGGTCAAGAGCTCGGCCGAACTCGAGCACATCCGCGACGTGATGCGCCGTGACGGTGCCGCCCTGGCGCGCGGCTTTCGCCGGCTGGAACAGCGCCTCGCTGCCGGCATGACGGTAACCGAACTGGATGTCGACACCCTGCTGCACGAAGAACGCTCGGCCCAGCCGGGCTGGGTCGGCGAAAGCTTCGCCACCATCGCCGGCTACCAGGCCAACGGCGCACTGCCGCATTATCGTGCCACCCCGGAGTCGCACAGCACACTGCAGACCGAGGGTCTGTTGCTGATCGATTCCGGTGGCCAGTATCTCGGTGGCACCACCGACATCACTCGCGTAATGGCACTCGGCGAGACCACGCCGGAACAGCGACGCGACGCGACGCTGGTGATGAAAGGCATGATCGCGCTCTCGCGTGCCCGTTTCCCGAAAGGTGCCAGCGGCCCGCAACTGGATGCACTGGCGCGCGCGCCACTATGGGCCAGCGGCATGGATTACGGCCACGGCACCGGCCATGGCGTGGGTTATTTCCTGAATGTGCACGAAGGTCCGCACGGCATCCGGCCACCGGTCGCCGGGGGTGCCTTGGTGGCGCTGGAACCGGGCATGATCAGCTCGATCGAGCCAGGGCTGTACAAGCCAGGTCGTCACGGCATCCGTCATGAGAATCTGGTCGTGGTGATCGAAGCCGATCGCACCGAGTTCGGCGAGTTCAACGCGTTCGAGACACTGACCATGTGCCCGTTCGACCGCCGTGCCCTCGAACCGGGCTTGCTGAACCCGGAAGAGCGCGCCTGGCTGGACGACTACCACGCCAACGTGCGCGCGGCGCTCAGTCCGCTGCTCGACGACGCCGACCTGGAATGGCTGAACCGGCACTGCGCGCCGTTGTAGGCGACAGCAACGACGGCGCTCAGCTGCGCTTGGGCGGTACCAGCCTGAGCTTGCTGACCGGAAGCTGCGGCTGATTCGGACATAGCAGGTGCAGGATCTCGTCCGCCTTCAGCGGATACGAATACAGGTAACCCTGCCCTTCGGCGCAGCCGGCGCGCAGCAGGAAATCATGCTGCGCCTCGGTTTCGATACCTTCCGCAATCGTGATCAGGCCAAGGCTCTTGGACATCGCCAGCATCGCCTCGGCAATCGCTGCATCATTGACGTTCCCGGGCAAACCGGTGACGAAGGAGCGGTCGATCTTCAGATAGGCCACCGCCGGCAGCTTGAGATAGGCCATCGACGAATAGCCCGTACCGAAATCGTCGACGGCCACGTCGATGCCAAGCCCATGCAGGGTACGCATGGTGCGCTCGGTATCGTCGCCCAGCCGCAACATCGCGCTCTCGGTGATTTCCAGCAGCAGGCGCTTTGGTGACAGTTGGCGCGACTGCAGCGTGCGGCTGACGCCATCGACGAAGGCCGGGTGACCGAACCAGCGCGCCGAGATATTCACCGCTACGCGGATCGGCGGCATGCCGGCCAGATCCCAGACCTGGATCTGCGCGCATACCGCCTGCATCACCCATTCGTCGATGCGACGGATCATGCCCAGGCTTTCCGCCACCGGGATGAACTCGCCGGGCAGCACCTCGCCACGCTCCGGATGTTGCCAGCGCAACAGCGCTTCCACTGCCACGATGCGCCCGGTGCGCAATTCGATACTGGGCTGGTAGAGCAGATGGAATTCGTTGCGTGACAGCGCCTGCCGCAACTCGCTGGCCAGCTGCAGGCGCCGGCGGGTATCGGCGTGCATCATCGGGGTGTAGAAGCGGAAGGTGTTGCGCTCTTCGGTCTTCGCCGTATACATCGCGGCATCGGCGTTGGCGATCAGCGTTGCCGAATCGATACCGTCCAGCGGATAGCCGGCCACGCCGATACTGGCACTGAGGACAACCTCGTAATCATCAACGATCAGCGGCTCGGACAGCGTCGCCAGCAACCGGTTGACGATCGCCCGCGCATCCTCGCGCAGACTGAGCCGGTTGATCAGCACGGTGAACTCGTCGCCGCCGATGCGTCCGACCACATCGCTCTCGGACAACTGCCGGCTTATGCGATCGGCGACCTTGACCAGCAGGCGGTCGCCTATCGCATGGCTGTAGCTGTCGTTGACGATCTTGAATGCGTCCAGATCGATGAACAGCACGACGACTGCCAGCCGCTCGCGCTCGGCGATCGCGATCGCGTCGCTGCAACGTCGCTCGAACTCTGCACGATTGACCAGCCCGGTCAGCGGATCGTGCCGTGCCAGATGCTCCAGCCGGTGCTGATGCAGCTTTGCCTCGTGGATATTGGTGAACACCGCGACGAAGTACAGCACCTGATTGTCCGTGTCGCGGATCGCGCTGATGCTGAGGTGTTCGGGATAGCTGCTGCCGTCGCTGCGTATGCTCTGCACTTCACCCAGCCAGTTGCGACCAGCGGCGATATCCTCCCAGATCGACTTCGGCAGGGGCTTGCCATCGGGCAAGCGGCGACTGTCGTCGAAACGTCTGCCTTGCAGCGCCTGGCAAGTGAAGCCGGTGATGTCCGTATGCGCCGCATTGGTCGAGATCACGCGGCGATCCGCGTCGGCGATGATCACGCCTTCGACAATGCTGGCCAGCGCCTCGGCGGCGACCCTGCGCTCCTGCTCGATCGCCACGCGCTCGGAAATATCGCGGATGATCGCCTGGCGTACCGGCAGGTCGCCCCAGGTGGCGAGACTCGTCTGCGTCTCCACCGGGCGCTTGATCCCGCCCAGTCCAAGCAGTGCGTTGGTGGCTGCGCGACCGGCTTGCTGCCCCGAGATCGACTGCACGAACAAATGGACGAAGCGGTCACCGATCAGCTCATTGGCATCACGCCCGGTCCATGTCGATACCGTACGGTTGACGTCGAGTATTCGACCGGTCGTTTCATCAACCATCACGATCGCATCGGCCGCGCTGTCGAACAGCAGCCGGTAGCGCTCCTCGGTACCGCGTACGCTGGCCAGGATGCGACGCGCCATTCTCAGCCACAGCAACATCGCGATGCATGCCGCCCCCAATACACTGCCGAACAGGATCTCACTGACCCAGGATGCGCCACGCGCGATCTCGACCGAGAAAATATTGGTGCGCGGCCCGATGTAACTGTTGAGCGTATAAATTCGATCGCGCTGGCGAGTCAGTTCGACATTCGACAAGCCAGTGCCCGCGTGGGCAGCCTGTACTTGCCGTGCAATGTCAGCTAGCTCGGCAATCGCGTCGTCCGTCGAGTACCACGCCCGCAGTGCCTCGTTGATATGCGGCGCAGCAGGAAAATGATCGAGTATGAAAATCATCCCGGGTATGGCTGCGGGTATCACGCTGCCACGCTTGAATGCCTGCACCACTTTTTCATGGTCAAAGCTGCCTGACGCAATGGCATCCCGTGCCCAGCGATCGGAATCAAGGATGACGTAATTGCGCCGGAAACTGGCGAGATCGGCAGCTTCGCCGCTGACCGCATAAGCATCGAGATCGATCACCGACTGCTTCTGGGCCTTGGACCAGAGACTCTCGCCGTTCAAGAACCCGGCGAGAGTGATCTGAACCTGCAGGGCTCCCCAGGTCAATGCCAGGATCAGCCCCACCATCGCCACCAACGCATACACCAGTGGCATCAGGCGTCGTGACAGCGGTCGTTGCAGCGTGGTTTGCGCGTTACGCATCGTACCTCTTTCCATCATGGCCAATACGTTGAGGATGCATGCCCGCAAACTTGCCCTGACCGCATCTGTCAGGCGGCAACCTCGCTCAGCGCCTCCAGATAGCGACGCGCCTCGATGCAGCGATCCATGCTGATACGCATGCTGGTATAGCTTCGCTTGATGCAGTCACCGATGTGTGTCACTTCGTCGGCGGCCGGTGTCATGCCCATCAATGTACAGACTATCTCCAGAGCCTCCCAGGGATGGGTGTCGTCATAGGCTGCATGCAACTGCAGCCAGCGCAAACTGCCAACCCGGTCCTTTGCCGGAAAGCTTTCAGCATAGGTTTTACTCTCATAGACGCGTTGCGACCACTCTCCCGTAGCTCCTTCAACGGCATAGTTGGTGGCCGCGATGCTGGCTGCCAGGCTGCCTCCGGTGCAGATCTCCTCGCACCAGTCGGCAAGTGTCCCGGTACCGTGGGGCGCCCGGCCATGCAGAACCTCCTCGCGCGAGACACCTGCACCCTCGGCCCAGTTGAGCCAGTATTCGGCGTGGTTCTGTTCGACGCGGATGTTACGCACCAGCCAGCGTCGAGCAAGATTGTCGCCTGGACTGCGGCCAAAACGGGTCTTGAGCAGACTCAGCGCCATGTAGGCGGGAAACCGCTCGATCACAGGCCAGATGCCCACCATGAAATTGGTCGTGGACGCATGGCTGAGGGAGGCTTTCCTCATCATGTCCCACATCTCATGGCGCACCACGCTTTGCTTGGTGCTTTCGCAATCGGTCACCATGTCCTGGGCCCATTGTGGGTAGCTGGTCAGTTCGGTCAATGCACCGGTACGTTCAAAATGCGTGTTCATTTGATTTTCCTCGCGGTTGGACTTCATGTGGGTTACTGCCTTGCTTGACTGGCACGGGAGCCCCCTGTGCCCAGCCATCCCCCGGCATCGGGAGGTGATGCCGGAAATCCTGGATTTCGTGTTCCGTGCGTCGTGCCGCCTGGACTGGATGTCCGTACGATTCCCGGCGTCCGCATTTCGAAACCAACGGTGGTTCCATGGACGACCAGCGTAACGCCGCTCCGCCGGCCACGAGAGTGAAGGTCCTGCTTCACTGGGCTGCTGTCTGGATACCGTGCCGCATTCCGGGCAGCTGCATTCCAGCCATTGAACCGATCGTCGACAAGGCATCTCCGTCAACTGGGCAATAACCACCAGATTTCCAGGATGCCGGCCAACTCGGCGCCGCGTTCGCCACGCCCACTCGTCGCGCCATCTTCACGCGCCTCGGCAGTGGCCAAACCTCGGTCACGAGCTGGCGCAGACGTTCGACATCACAAAGAAACAGCCCGCCGTTGTCACGCCACGGCTACGGCGTCGAAGCACGGTTCGACAAACTCGATGCCATGTTGCAGTGAACAGCATCGCCGAATCCACTGTGAGACATGACAGGCAGCACGCAGCTGACCCTGCGCCACAGCGTGAGGGATCAGACTGGATTCCGAAGGTCGCCGCAGGCTGGCCTCTGCGTCTCAGCGAGCGGCAGCGGATACATCAAGTGGAGGGCTTGGGCGTGCCCGTTGCCAGCGTCAGTACTGCGTCGAGCGTGCTGTCACCCTCATTGCCGAACAAGGAATGTGATTCCTCGGTGTGCCGCGACATCACCACCAGACGCGTTCCGACGGTACGCAACTCGTAACTGGACGTGCTGCCCAACTCGATTCCGATCAGCATCTTGCGCCCCTTGATCTCGACGGTTTCTTTCACTGCGACCGGCACGCCGTCGGCACCGAGCCAGACACTCAATTGCCCGCTGTAGTGCTTGATCGTCATCTGCTTGCTGGCCGATGGCGGCAATGGCACGTCGAACATCAGGACATGCGCAGGCTTGCCGTCATGCATCTCATCGCGCTGGCTGGAGAATGTGGCGCCGTCGAGCTTGTGCTGCAGCTCGGGTGCGAAGTCCAGCATCGGTTGCACGTTCACCGGACTGAGTTTTCCCAGCAGATCCGCGATCGGCGTGGGTGCATCCTTGTTTCTTGCATGTGCTGCAGCTTCCTGCGCGGAACGCTGCAGCAAGGCCGGTGAAAAGCCCATCTGCAGACCTTCCGCATCGCTCGTCACGCTGATCTGCACCTGCGCATGCGTGCTCTTAGCCGCGTCGTCGCTGTCATGCACCGTGCTGCTCACGCTCGCCATGGCGGCCAATGGCTGGTCGGCGCGCAGGCGCGTCAGCGTGCTGCGCAGATCGGGAACCGGATCGGCGTGTATCGCCGATGCCGCCAGCAAGCCCAGGGCAACCATCAACCACAGTGCAGCATGCTTCATGAAACCCTCCCTAGTCATGCGCGAACAAAAAGCCGACCACGGCCGGCACGATCTGGTTTCGTGCAACAGCAAACGGTCATGCGCGCCCCAGCGCACCGATATCCACCGTTTCCAGCACAGTCTTGGGCGCACCGCGACGAGCCACGGCCAACATCGCACGACCGACAATCTGCGTGCTCAAGACCCTATTCGGCATCAGCACGCGCAGCAGCGGCAGCAGAGGTCGTGCCAGCAGGTAGAACCAGCGATAGGAATCCGTCTTGGAACGGATGCCGTGCAACGGCTGGATGATGCCGGGACGGAGCACGTACACCGCCTCGAAAGGCAGGCGTTGCAACGCATTTTCGAGCCGTCCGCGCACTCGTGCCCACATCACCTTGCCTGCCTCGCTGCCATCCGCACCGGCACCGGAAACATAGACAAACGTCATCTGCGGGTTGAGTCGGGCCAGCGTCTGTGCAGCGGCCATGGTGAGCTCGTAAGTAAGCCGCGTGTACTGCGCTTCCGCCATGCCGGACGAGCTCACGCCGATGCAGAAGAAGCATGCATCGAAATTCACGAGATCCGCTTCGATGGCGCTGTAGTCGAACAGATCCGCATGCACCAGCTCGCGCAGCTTGGGATGCTGCTGGCCGGTCGCGGTGCGGCCGATCGTCTGCACCAGCGCCACGTCATCGGCAAGCAGAGATTCGCGCAACGCACCCTGGCCAACCATGCCGGTTGCGCCGAACAGCAAGACGTTCATGCTTCGATTCCTTGAGCCGCGCCTGGACAAGCCACAGGATAGATCGTAGCCGCGCGAACCGAGCCGTGCTCGTTGCAAAAAAACGCCCCGTCTGCTCTATCGACCTTGCAGTCGCCTGAATCCGTCCGCACTCCACGCCTCACTTCCAACACCATGATGGACGAAAAAGAGGCCGGCGGGGTCGTACTTGTGCTTCACCGCGGCAAGCTTCGGATAGTTCGTGCCCCAGAACGAGGTTTGCCAGTCGCGTTCGAAATAGTCGCTCTCCGAAACGTAGGAGCCCGCCGCAGGCGCCACACGCATCAACTCTTTCATCGCCATGCCGATACCCGCAGCATCGTCCCGGGCTGACGCCAGATCGGGCCCGGGGCCAGACATCCCGGGAAATGCGGGCGGACCTTCCGCCGCAATGATGGCCAGCGCGAAGGCATCCAGTACGGCCGGATTGGTCGCCGTATCTTTCGCGGCAGTGATTTCGCCCGCGGATGCACCCGCCAGCCCCTTGTTGAAATGGAAAGCCATCTGCCAATGACGCGTGCTCGCGAATACGGCGTCGACCAGTGCCGATTGCCGATCCTTGTGCAGCAGCGACGCGGGCATCCACGCTGATTTGTAGCCGTGCAGGAACTGTCCCACCTGGCCTTGATCACCTGCCCAAAGCACATGGTCCCTGGGTGCACCGGGTCGGTCGTCCGCGACCATGATGCCCGGTGCGTGCTGCCGGAAAAATTCGGCGTCCCAGAAATGCCTGGCCGGTATGGCCAGCACCTGGACCGGGCTGGCAAAGGAATATTCCTTGCGCGCATGCACCCAGTCGAGGAATGGTGCCCAGATCTTTTCCACCTGCGGCTGACTCAGGCCCTGGAACACCATGGAGATACGCAAGATGTTGTCGGTCCGGAAAACCATCTGCTCGCCCCAATGCGGATTGAACAAGTCGCTCTGATAGAAGCTGATCGCCTTGGCAATCAACGCCCGGTAAGCGTCATCCGATGCCGCCTTGATCGCTCCAAACACCCCGCCGAAGAATTCGGGCAATTCACGTGTGCGCAAGGTCAGCCGCGTGACCACACCCAGGCTGCTGCCGCCACCGCCCTTGATTCCCCAGAACAGGTCCGGGTTGGTGCAGGCATTGGCGATGCGCACCTTGCCATCGGCCGTGACGATCTCCGCTTCCAGCAATCCTGCCGCCGCCATACCGTAGTTTTTCGAGAAACTGCCAAAACCGCCGCTCTGGATCAGGCCGGCAACACCGACCGTGGTGCAGCCGCCGCCCTGCACGTAGCGTCCGCCGCGGGTCGTCACGGCGTCATAGGCGTCGATCCACATCGCGCCGGCACCCACCGTCACTGCAGGCTGTGGCGCCTGCCTGCCCGCGCAACCCTGGCCGACGAAAGCATCGTGCAAGCTGGCGTCATTCATGTGCCGCGTCCAGATCAGCAGAGAATCGGCCGAATCGGAGGTGCCCTGGTAACTGTGCCCGCCGCCCTTGACCACGAGGCGCAGGCGATGGTCGCGGGCGAAATTGACGGCGGCGACCACATCGGCCGTGCTTTCGGCGGCGACGGCATAGGCACTCGGCTGCGAGGTCCAGGCATCGACCCAGCCACTGGTCTGGGTCAGTGCTGGCTGGTCACCGATGTAATACGGATTTTTCAGGTGTTTGAGCGCCTCGCTGCAGCCTGCGCCAATGGGCGTCATGCCGCAGCCAGCGAACGGCGACTCCAGCTTGAGCAAGCGCCCACCCACATCCCGCTTCAGTTCATCCCAGCGGGCAACCGATGGCCACGCCGGGTCCCCCGGCCGCACGCGGGAACGCGAACCGGCAGCGATCACGGCCTGCCCGGCCCATGCCGGCGCGAACATCCGCGGCAACACGGCTGGCAGGAACGGAATCGCGATCGCGGCCTTCAACAAGTCTCTTCGGTTCACTGCGTTCTCCACGCTGTTGTCGCCAGTGCTCACTATCTGCCGCCCGAATCTCCCGATCCAGCCCCAGGTGACGGACGGAGCCTTGCCTGTGATCAAAGGTGGGCCCGTGGGACGAACAGCGGGAGAAAATGAACCTGAACGAGCGCAGCCGTGACAGTCGCGTGGTGAGGCCCTTGTCGCGCTTGCATCAGGCATGTCATGGAGCTTTCGCACACCGACAGTCCTGGGTGTCGGCAGTGGCCATGAGGCGATATCCAATCAAAAGAAGCCTCAGGCAGCCGAAGGTCATATATCGCGCGCAACACACATCGCCTATAAACGCTCGGCGCCCCCCACGCATCAGACCGACGTTATCCACCGGGAGTAGAAACCATGCGCAAAACCATCCTTGCCTTGCTGCTGACGACGCTGCCTCTCGCGGCTGGCGCAGCAGAGTGCCGCTACAGCGCGCCGCGCAATGCGGATCTTGACGCCGCCGGCTTGAACAGCCTGCTGCTCAAGCTCGGCTCCACCGACCTGGACATCCGGAGCGTCGCGGGCCTGACCAAGGTCGAAGTACGCGGTACCGCCTGCGCCTCCGATGCATCGTGGCTGAAGGACTTGCAGGTCACCAGCAATCGCGATGGCGATCACGCCACGGTGGACACGGAGCACGACCAGGGCCATATCAACATCAACCTGTTCGGTTCCAGCTACGCGTATCTGAAGTTGCAGGTCCGCGTACCAGCGTCGCTCGCCATCAACGTCGACAGCGGCTCCGGCGACGTCGATGCAAGCAACCTTGCGTCGCTGAATCTTGATTCCGGCTCGGGCGATCTGCTCGCCGACCATATCGCCGGAGCATTGACCTTGAAACTCGGCTCGGCCGATGTGAAAGCGCAGCATGTCGGCAGCGTCAACCTGCATGAGACAGGCTCAGGCGACGTGCACGTCGACGATGTCCACGGTGACGTCCAGGCAGATCACGCCGGCTCCGGTGATCTTGTCTTCAGCAATGTGAGCGGCAGCGTCAACGTCGGCGCAACCGGCTCCGGCGACGTCACGCTCAACAACATCAGCCATGACGCGAAAGTCGGCAGCACTGGCTCCGGCGACGTCAACGCCGATGGCGTCGGCGGCAATTTCAGCGTGGGCGCCAGCGGCAGCGGCGACATCCACCATCAAAACGTCAAGGGCACCGTCAGCGTGCCGAAGAGTGACGATGACTAGGTCGCGACATGGAGCCGTAGCGACTTTGAAATGTCCGCTTCGACACCAAGCGGACATTATCGATCCGTAACGAAGCAATCCTGGACCGGCGCAGTTTCATCGCTAGGCAGCTCGAAGCAACGTTCTCGGCATCCCGCCCGAATTCGACAGTGGCAATCATCTGCATCCAAATGATGCCGACCATGGGGCAATCGCTGCGGCGATGGATATGCACATGTTGACCAAAAGCAACCGAGCAGCCGAGAGACACTTGACCTGGTGAGCGAACTGCTTGGTCCCTGCCAGCCTGCAGCAAAGTCGGAGTATCGATGCCTCTGCATCGACACTCCGTCCTTCAATGAGCTCAGTGGCCGCCGTCGCGGCGTGCATCCGAGTCGGGCGTGAACGACACGCCACGCAGCACTTCCGCGAACGCCGCCGAACGCAGCGTCACGAACCTCTCCTGTGATGCCCCCGATGCACTGGTGTTTTTCAGGTTGTCGCGGATTGCCACCAGCCGGTTCGGGTCGGCACCGACATCGCCGTTGCCGCTGATGGTCGAGGTCAACGCCCAGATCGTGACGCGGCCATCCGCATCGACGCGACCCGTGAGATTGCGCAAGCCATCGGCGGCTGGCGACCACGGCAGATTGGTGGCCGGGTTGGTGCCGACCGGATAGTCATGCACCGTGTAAGGCTGGCCAAGATCCAGGGCGGCCTGCAGGGTATAGGCCAGCGTCCAGCTCTTGGTGGTGGCGTTGAACACCCACTTCTGCAGACCTGCCGTGGTCTGTGCCGCGGCATGCGCATACAGATCGGCTCCACCGGTATAACCGTCGCCTTCATCGGCCACGTACAGTGTGTTCGCATCCGCGAACCACACCCCGAACGGGTAGGTCAATGACGTCGCCGTCTTCACCGGTGTCGACGGAAAACCGGCCAGCACGCACATGTTGTTGGGCAGGCCGGTGCTCTGCAGCGTGGCCGCATCGTAGGCAAGCGGCGCGCTGGGCAATGCCGCGCCAGCCACCGGCACGCCAACACCGTTCGGGCATGCGGTACCCGTCGTGTCGACGAAATAGACCGTATTCACGCCATTGCTGCCGCTGCCCTTGGTGTAATAGACCACGTTGTCGAATACGGTCATGCCGCGGAAATTGTCGTCCTTGCCGATCTTGTCGGCCTTCTTGCCCAGCTCGGTGACGGAGAAGCTGGCCAGCGGCGCGCCGGCACCCGGGTCTTGCTGCACCTCCGGCACCTGTGTCGATGTGATGAACTGTGCGCCTGCACCAAGGATGATGCCATCCGGCTGCGGATTGCTGCCATTGCCGGCATTGCCGCTGGTGTAGAACACATTCGCACCGTGGCGGTCATCCAGGATCGCCGCACGGCCGTTGTTGCCGCTGTACGCGTTGGTCTCGGTGAAGTTGAAATGACCGTCACGGTCGACCGCAGCCACCGCACGATAAAAATTCTGCCCTACAGGATTGGTCGGGTCGACGGCACCGGGCGTATTCGAATTCGACACGTCAATCGCATTGACCGGTGCCACATAACCCATGAAGGTAAGGTATCTGCGATCCAGGGACAGATGCAGCGCGATCTCCGATTTCGAGCTGAAGCTGGTGACCAGTTCACCGGCCATCGCCGTCGGCAGCAGGCTGTTCGGCACCTCCAGCGAATTGACCAGCCCGCCATTCGGCGTGATCTGATCCAGATAGATCCGCGAGGTGATGCCGAAGTTGGCGTCATACAGCACGTCGTTCCACACGTACGGATAGGTGCCGTCATACGGCGCGCCGGTCGAGGCGCCGCAGCCACCGGTGGTAGCTGCGCAATTCACCGGCAGGATCATGCCGACCTGCACGTTGCTGGCCTTGTTGTCGTAGACGCTGCGGCTGACCACCAGATTGCCCGGCCAGAAATGAAAGTCGCGGTCGTGCGAAAAATCACCGGCATAAGCGGCGGCACTGGCCGCAAGGGCAGTCAGTGCCAGGACAGCTGCAACGCGCCTGCGGTTCGAACGGCTGGACAGGGTCTTCGTCATCGTGATCTCCGGGGTGGGTATGGGCACACCAAATACGTACGCAAAGCGGATCCACGGTATTGGGAGGAAATGACGGACTCTTGACAGTCCAGCACGGTGATACGTGCAACGTGATCACGTCTGCACTCGGAACCAGAGACGCCCGGAACGAAAGCGCAGCTGCATGTTTCACGGAAACACGCTGCCGGCGGATCTACCAGGCCATGGACAGATGCGCCATGCTCAAGCGAGATTGCATGAATGCAATGTCGTGCGAAGTTGGCTTGGCTCTCTTCGATGCATGCGGGATAGTACGGTTTGCATGGAATGGCCGTCGGCAGATGACGATGGCATGGCCGATATGACTTCCGCGATCGTTGTGTTTGACTGCCTGCACCTCGTTCGCAAAATCCTGACACTGGAAAACCGATGTTGGTACGCAACGCAAAAAACCTGTTTCGTCCAGTACGCTCCACAAAGCGCCCCGACCATGCGTGGCCCTTGCTGTCGATGGCCGCACTGCTTGCACTTGGCCTTGCCGCCACCGCGCAGGCGAGCACGCCTGACGAAGCGCGCTGGCAGCACGAGGCGCAGGCGGTCACGATCACCCGCGACGACTGGGGCATTGCGCACGTCCACGGCAAGACCGACGCCGATGCGGTGTTCGGCATGGCCTATGCGCAGGCCGAGGACGACTTCAATCGCGTCGAGACCAACTACCTCAACGCGATGGGCCGGCTCGCCGAAGCCGAAGGTGAATCCGCGATCTGGCAGGACTTGCGGATGAAGCTGTTCATCGACCCGGCCACGCTGAAAACGCTTTATGCCAAAAGCCCGACCTGGCTGCAGGCGCTGATGAACAGCTGGGCCGACGGGCTGAACTACTACCTCGCCATGCACCCCGACGTGCATCCGCGCGTCATCCGCCACTTCGAACCATGGATGGCACTGAGTTTCAGCGAGGGCAGCATCGGTGGCGATATCGAACGCGTGTCGCTCAACCAGCTCGAAGCTTTCTACGGCCACGATCCGGTGACGGCACTGGCACGGGTGGAACCGCCGTCAAGCTGGGCGGAGCCGACCGGATCGAACGGCATCGCCATCGCACCCAGACTCACCGCCAACGGTCATGCGTTGCTGCTGATCAATCCGCATACCTCGTTCTTCTTCCGTTCCGAGCTGCAGATGACCAGCGACGCCGGGCTGGATGTCTATGGCGCAGTCACCTGGGGACAGTTCTTCATCTACCAGGGCTTCAACCACCACATCGGCTGGATGCATACCTCCACCGGACTGGATGCGGTCGACGAGTTCGCCGAGACAATCGTGCACAAGGACGGCAAGCTGTTCTATCGCTACGGCAAGGAACGGCGACCGGTCACCACGCGCACGATCAGCGTGCCCTACCGTGCTGCCGACGGCTCGATGGCCGAGCGCAGCTTCACCGTCTACGCGACGCATCACGGCCCGATCGTGCGGGCGAAAGATGGCAAGTGGATTGCGATCGCACTGATGAACAAGCCGATGGAAGCGCTCGAGCAAAGCTGGCTGCGTACCAGGGCCAGCGACTATGCCAGCTACATGAAGGTCGCCGAGCTCAAGGCCAATTCCTCGAACAACACCATCTTCGCCGACGACAAGGGCGAGATCGCCTATCTGCATCCGCAGTTCATCCCGAAGCGCGATGATCGCTTCGATTACGCCAAACCGGTCGACGGCAGCGATCCGGCCACCGACTGGAAGGACCTGCTGCCACTCGATGCCGCACCCCACCTGCTCAATCCGCCGAACGGCTGGATCTTCAACACCAATGACTGGCCGTATTCCGCCGCCGGGCCGTATAGCCCGAAGCGCGCGGATTACCCGCGTTACATGGACCGCGCCGGCGAGAATCCGCGCGGCATCCACGCCACCCGCGTGCTGAGCGGCCAGCAGGGTTTCACCCTGTCGTCGCTGATCACCGCTGCGTTCGACTCCTACCTGCCGGCATTCGCGCGGCAGATCCCGATCCTCGTCGCCGATTACGACGCGCTTCCGGCGAACGATCCGCTCCGGCCCAGGCTGGCTGGCCAGATCGCACTGCTGCGCAACTGGGATTACCGCTGGGGCATCGCCTCGATGCCGACCTCGCTCGCGGTGTTCTGGGGCGACATCTTGTGGGACAAGGTCGACAAGGCCGACACCGCCGAAGGTTTGTCGATCTACGACTACATGGCCGAAAAGGCGGGGCCACAGGCACGCCTGGGCGCGCTGGTCGAAGCATCCGACCGACTGGAGAAGGATTTCGGCAGCTGGGGGGTGCCGTGGGGCGAGATCAATCGCTACCAGCGCATCAACGGCGCCATCGTGCAGCCGTTCGACGATGCCAGGCCCAGCATCCCGGTGCCGTTCACCTCGTCGCGCTGGGGCTCGCTCGCGTCTTTTGGTGCTCACCGGTGGCCGGGCACCAGGCGCTACTACGGCACCAGCGGCAACAGCTTCGTCGCCGTGGTCGAGTTCGGCGACAAGGTGCGCGCCCGTGCCATCACCGCCGGTGGCGAAAGCGGCCATCCCGATTCGCCGCACTTCAACGACGAAGCCGAACGCTATACCACCGGCAACCTGCGCACGGTCTATTTCTGGCCCGAGCAGCTCAAGGGGCATATCGAACGCGTGTATCACCCCGGTTCGTGAGCTTGCGTTGTTCATCTGGATCGTGCGGTAACGGGCGCTGACCCTCCTGGCGCGCGGTCGGCTTCAACCGCGCGAATGGAAGATCGCAACCCGATCCGTTTCGAGAGGCCCGGCGGCCTGCAGCCACGGCTCGCCCGCGATGGTCGGTGTGCATGGACCAAAGGCGCAGACACGAATCGCGCGACGGGCAGCCTCCACGCGCAAGGCGTCCAGCACGGTGCGCATGATCGTGCCAGTGAAGGGCGTATAGAGAAAGAAGACCGTGCCGATGGAAAAATCGGTTGCACGTGCGTCCTGCTGAATAAACGTCACCCTGGGCAGATTCAATGTCTTGGCGCTGCGACGGGCGCAATCGACATAGGCCAACTCCAGTTCGATCCCGATGCAGCGAGCGTTTGTGCAGATCGCAGCCAGCAGCGGAACATGGCCGAGCCCCGACCCCAGATCGACCAGCACGTCCCGTTCGGTGAGCGCGATGCGATCGATCAGGTCGAACACGTGGCGTGCCGGCGTAGGCTGATAGAACACCATTTCCGCAGCCAGTTCTGCCACGGTGTCGGGATTTTCGAACTGCAGGATTCCGCTGACCAGTTCATCCAGATAGTCGTATCCCTCGCCGCTCACCTGACCGACTGCACGCGCAGCCTGATTGGATGCAGTTGCCCAACGGAGCAGCGAATCCCGTCCGCCACCTCGCTGGATCTCGCAACGCACGGTCTGGTAAAGCGTGTGGTTGAGGGTCTCCAGCCTCACCTGGATCGCCCTGGCCCGGCGATGGATATCCGTCTCGCCGGCACCCCGCTCATCCGGAAAATAAGTCTCCAGGCGATCGAGCGCCTCGATGCGGTCGCGCAAACGATCCGGTTCGTCCAGCGAATGCTTCTGCTCCTCGACCAGCATCTGCAGCGCACTCATCATCCGCCTGAAGGCCCCATCGCCGCCTGGGCATCCAGCATGGGTTGCTGCGAGACCTGCACTGCCCCCCGAACAGGCTGGTCGATATCGAGGATGAGCGCGGCCGCGATCAGCAGCAGCACGAACAGCATCGTGCTGGCCCATCGCGCATGGCCTTTCTCGTAGCCCACGAGGAAGGCCACGAACATGCTGTAGATGAGCAGCACCACCAGCACGCGCGTCGGAATATGCGCGGCTCGCACCGCCTTGCGCGACGCGGCCAGGTCGAACATGTCGTTGGTGGCTGATATCACCAGGGACGCAAGCGGCGTCGTGCGGATCGGCTCGATGTCGCGGCCCATCGCCTGCCAGAACCGGTTCTGCAATATCGAGGCACGTGCGTAGCTGGCATCCTGCTCTTGTTCGCTGCTTGCACTGCCATAGACGATCCGCTCGGCCACGTAGGCATGCAGGATCGGATTCAGTTCATTGCGCGCATTGGCGTCCAGCAGTTGCACACGCAGCGAGGTGGTACCGATCGCATTCGCCTCGGCGACGACCAGCTCCCGCCGCGTGTCATAGCGGCTCAGGCTCATCGAGAACGTGAAACTCACCAGCAGTGCCAGCAGACCCAGTACGCTGGTCAGGGTGAAGCCGTCTTCCCGCCCAGGCGAGCCGCCACGGACTTTTCGCCGATACATCCAGTAGCCGAACTCACGCGCGGCGATCAGGCCAAGCAGAATCCCGATGGCAGCCAGCCACGCGATTCCGTCGATGTCATGCATTGAACCTGAAAACATGGGCACGCCCCTGGCAAGCACCGGCTTGCGACCGATGGATGGTATACGGTGCCACGCTGCGCGGCAGCCGATCAGCCCCTAGTGCCCGGCGCATTCCTCCAGCGCGGCACGACTTGTCGTCGGCATCAGCTTTCCCCCTCAGCCGCGGCGGGGAATCTCCAGTCCGCGCTTGACTGCAGGCCGCGCCAGCCCACGATCCAGCCATGCGGAAACGTTGGCAAAGTGGTCGTACTCCACCAGCTCGCGCGCTTCGTAGAACGTGATGAGGTTGCGGACCCAGCCCAGCGTGGCGATGTCAGCGATGGTGTAGTCGTCGCCCATGATCCAGTTGCGACCATCAAGCCGTATGTCGAGTACGCCCAGCAAACGTTTCGATTCGGCGACGTAGCGATCGAGCGGTCGCTTGTCGGCAATCTCCTTGCCGGCAAACTTGTTGAAGAAGCCGACCTGGCCGAACATCGGGCCGATCGATGCCATCTGGAAGAACACCCACTGGATCGTCTCCCAGCGCTGCGCCGGATCGGCCGGAATGAACATGCCTGCCTTGTCCGCGAGGTAAAGCAGGATCGCGCCCGACTCGAACAAGCCGAGCGGTTCGCCGCCGGGACCATCCGGATCGATGATCGCGGGGATCTTGCCGTTGGGGTTGAGTGACAGGAACTCGGGCGTGTGGCTCTCGTCCTTCATGATGTCGACGAGATGCGGCTCGTACGGCAACCCCGTCTCCTCCAGCATGATCGACACCTTCACCCCGTTGGGCGTATTGAGCGAATAGAGCTGGATGCGGTCCGGGTACTGCGCAGGCCAGCGAGCGGCTATGGGAAATTCGGAGAAATTGGACACGTCGTATTCCTGCCTCTTATGGTCAAGGTAGTTGTTCAGATTCAGCGCCGCCCATGCGTGGCCACGGCCCAAAATGGGCCTGCCGCCTTGCTTGCTACGGACTGAGTTCAATACCCGCTTCGATCAGCAGCTTCTGCAAATCGGCCGTTTGTGCTTCGTAGTGCTTCCAGCGCCTGATGGAGCTGCGATACATCGGTTTGCGTACCTGTACCACGCTAGCCGTGGCAACAGGCGCCGGATTGTCCTCGAAGCGCAGGCAGGCGTCGTCCCAGGACAGGCCGCAAAACTCCAGCAATTGACGCGAACTGGCTTCCTGCGACTCCACCAGCGTTTCGTAATCCACTTCCAGGATGCGCCCTGGGAAAAGCTTCTGCCAATGCGCCATCAGGCGATCAAACAGGACGTAGTAATGGCCAGTGTCGAGCAGATCGAACGAGTAGTCGTAACTGGTCGACTCCAGCGCGAAAAGCTGGCGGAAATTGCTGAGGCAGGTATCCATCGGATCACGCCGCAGGCAGATGATCTTTGCCTGGGGAAGAGCCTGGGTGATAAAGCCCGCATAAAGAAAATTGTGCGGAAGCTTGTCGATGAAATGGGGCTTGTGGCCAGTCGCGGGGCGGGTACCCGCGAGATAGGCTTCGCCCACCCGTCGCCAGTCCATATTGGGTACGCAGTCGATGGTTTCCGGATCAAGCAGGGGCCGCGTACGGCTGCCCGACAGTTGTTTGAACGTGACGGGAAAGTCATGCAGCTCGCCCGCAGAATGCACATCCGGGTGGTTGGAAATGATCCGCTCCACCAGGGTCGTGCCCGAACGCGGCATGCCGATGACGAAGATGGGTTCGTCGGTGGGAAAGCCGGTGACAGCAGCCTCCGGTTTCGGCAGCGCATGAGTCAGTGCAGCGAACAGCGCTTCACGGCGCTCGCGTGAATAGTCCCGACCTGCTTTTCCCGCGGCCTTGCCGATGGCAAGGTGCTCGAATGCGTTGGGATAGTCGGCAAGATCTTCGTATTCCTTGAACAGCGCCATATGCACATGTATCTGTGCGACAAGATTGCCTGCACTCGTCGGCAACAACGACTTCAAGCGCTCCAGATGATTGCTCGTCGCGGTTTGCGTGCGCAGATACGACAACGTCAGGTGGATCCCCCACGACTGAGGCGCCAGGTCGAGGCAGGTTTCCATTTCGTGCTCGGCAGCATCCAGTTCGCCCAGGCACATCAACGATTTGGAAAGGTTGTAATGAATGTCGACACGGGATGGTTCCTGTGCCGCCGCACGCGCGTAAAGAGTCTTTGCACGCTCATGTTCATTGGCGCGAGAGAGCACCACTCCGAGGGTATCAAGCGTGGTTGCGTCGAGCGATGACAGGGTCAGGGTCCGATCCACGACGGCCAGGGCAACTGCTTGCTGATTGAGCAGCGAAAGCACCTTAGCGAATTGCGCCGCGTACTCACCCTTCAGAGGATCCAGTTTCACAGCCCTTTGCAGGTACTTCACTGCTTGCGGCATCTCCTTCAGGTCGAGTGCGGCAAGCCCGATCAGGTAATGTAGCCCTGCATGATCGGGAGCCACCGGCAGCAAGGCTTTCGCCTGATCGAATGCCTGACGATGCTTGCCCTGGTTGTACATCGCAGTAGCTTGGGCGAAGAGCTTGTTTGGATCAGACATGCGGTGCCTTTTCGTGATGGTAGATCATGCCTTGACGATTATGCTTGATGGCACTCAACGCGCTACTGCTTATTTGCCACCGGAATGATGTATTTCGCCACAAGATCCTGCTGCGGGTACCAGGTTTGAAATCGCCGTAGTTGCCGGCGGGTGATGACAACCGTGATGTCCAGCTCGGGCAGGACGATCACGAATTGCCCGCCGTTGCCTTCGGCGGCGTATTCGCGATACCTGCCCGAACCGGGCCTCGAATTCGCCCATTTCGATGTCCGGGAACATTTCCGCCGGTGCGGCAGTCGGCCAAGGGTAGAACCATCACCTTCAAGCCAACGGAGCATTCCATCGTCACGGTGCCGTCTGGCACGTGGCGCGCACACGGCGTGTCGTATAGCTTGATGCCATATCCCGAAAGGTTTGGCGTGGTTTGGTGCAGCGCTTCGCCAGCAGCCCACGCAACCAGATGAGTGCTTCCGGATCGGAGTCCACCATGACAGTGCCAGCGAAGCCAACCTCGCCGCAGATCTATGCAAGGTTCGGCGGCTTGCTCTATCTCGCCATCATCGTGACCGGTGCGCTCGGTGAACTGTTCATTCGTGGCAAGTTGGTGGTGCCGGGCAATGCGGCGGCCACCGCCAGCAACATCCTGGCCTCAGAAACGCTGTGGCGTCTGGGCATCGCCGGCGACCTGGTGATGCACGTATGCGATGTCTTCGTGATGTGGGCGCTCTATGTCCTGCTGCGACCGGTAAGCTGGAACGTGGCCCTGCTGAACCAGCTGCTCAACCTGATCCAGACGGCCGTGCTGGTGGCCAACAAGCCGAACCTGCTGGTGCCGCTGTTCCTGCTGGGAGACGCGCCTTACCTCAAGGCCTTCGAGCCGGCGCAGCTGCAGGCGTGGTCGTACGTCGCGATCCGGCTGCACGAATATGGCTTCGGAGTCGGACCGATCTTTTTCGGATTCGTGTGCCTGGTGGAATGCCATCTGATCCGCAAATCGGGATATCTGCCACGCTTCCTCGGCGTGCTGATGCAGATCGCGGGTACGTGCTATCTGATCAACGGCTTTGCACTGCTGCTCGCCCCCGACTTCGAGGGGCGACTCTTTCCCTTCATCCTGATGCCATGCCTCGTCGCGGAACTGTCGCTTGCACTATGGCTGCTGGTGAAAGGCGTGAACATGCAGGAGTGGGCACGCCGTACAGGCTCGGCCTCGGCCGAGGGCTCCGCGGCGACGAGCCTCTGTCAGGGATAGTCTGAATAAATCTTTGCCCGTCGTCCCAGCAAAAGCTGGAATGACGAGTAATTCAAACCAGCCTTAGCGCAGTCCTACGGTACCGTTGGCTGCCTTGACCAGCTTCGCCGGGTCGTAGCCCACGCCGTCCTTGAACACCAGCTCGACGTTTTCGATGTCCTTGATGTTCTTCACAGGGTTGCCGTCGATCAGCACCAGGTCGGCGGCCTTGCCGGCTTCGATGGAACCGATGCGCTTGTCCTCGCCCATGAAGCGTGCGCCGTTGATGGTGGCGATCTGGATCGCCTGCAGTGGGGTGAAGCCCGCCTCCACCAGCAGCTCCACTTCGTGCTGGTCGCCGTAGCCGGCGATGACGCCGCCAAAACCGGTGGGATCGAGTCCGGCCAGCAACGTGCCGCCCTGCTGCACGAACGCATGCTCGAAATCCTCTTCCAGCCTGAACACCTTCGTCCAGGGCGAGTCGTGCATGCCGGCAATGCGTTCGCGGCTCTTGAGGTATTCCACCCGGGTTTCCGGCAGCATCGCGTCCAGCACGCGTGCATCCACCGGCGCGCGGCCGGGCACGAAGGTCTCGAACACCGGCAGGGTCGAGGTGACCGCCACGTGCATCGACACCAGGTGTTTGATCAGCTGCCGGATACGCGGATCGTCGACGCTCATCGTTGCAAGGTTGGCCACGGCGAGCTTGGTATCCGGACAGATATCCGGCTGCTTGCCGGCGGTGAATTCGGTGTCCACCGGCAGCCCATGCTCCAGGTCGTCGATGCCGAGGTCGGCCGCTTCGGTGAAACCGATCGTGCACAGATGCCCGGTCACCTTGATCTGTTTCGCATGTGCCGCCGCGATCGCCGCGGAGAGTTCGGCGCGGGTGATGTGCATGTACGCCTTGAACGAGGTCGCGCCCTCGCTGATCCAGTAGTTGACCGTATCGGTGGCGTCGGCCGCGTCCACCAGCTCGTGCATCTGCGGCGTAAAGCTGCCCTTGCCTTCCAGATACGGTCCGGTGGTATGCATCTTCGGCCCGGGAATCTTGCCGGCGTCGATCGCCTTCTTCAGCTCGAGGTCGGTGTACGGCTCGGTGCTGCCGGTGGTGCGGATGGTGGTGACGCCGCCAGCCAGATAGAGCTTGGAAAAGCTCGAGGCCTGCTCGGGATAGATCGCCTCCTTCGCTTCCGGATTCACCTTCGGCGCCGGATAGAACATGTGGTCGTGCATGCCGACCAGGCCCGGGATCAGCGTATGCCCACTGCCGTCGATCACCGTCGCATCCTTCGGCAGCTTCACGTGCTTTCCGACTTCAGCGATGAGGCCGCCGCGCAGCAGCACCGTCCGGTTTTCCCGTGCCGGCGTGCCGTTGCCATCGATCACCCGCACATGGGTGATCGCCAGCAGCGGTTGCGCATACTTCACGAACTGCTGCGTCTGCGCCGACAACTGCGGCGCCTGCGCCCCGGCTGATGTGGCAGCGCAGAGCCCCGCCAGTGCGACGGCCAGCAGGGTATGCCGGCAAGTGCTGATCGGCGGCCGGACAGACGCGAAGCGGCAGGCTTTCGTAGACACGGTTGGACTCCCAGTAGCGAGGCAGGCACGGCCCTGCCGATCGATCAGAACCACTATCGCACGATAGAAGCAGATGGCGCAGCCAGCACCTGCACTCTGCGCACGATGATGGAAAGATGGGACTGCGGCGCAAGCCATCGCAACCGATGTCTTCCCGTTGGTATCCAATGTCCCGTACACGACCCATGCATGCATCCAGGAGATGGCCACCATGAAAATCATGGCCGTCCTCGCCCGTTGACGCTGTGCGGACTCAACTCACTGGCCACGCCGAGGCATTGCATGAAACTTTTCATCCTGATCGTCGTCTTGCTCTTCTCCCGTGGCGCCATGGCGCAGTCAAAAGACCTGGGCGGATTCATTGACGCGTATGCAAAGGCGCATCATTTCAACGGCTCGATCCTGGTACAGAAACACGGTGAGATCCGTTACGCGAAGAGCTTTGGGCTGTCCAATATTCCCTTCAGGATTCCCAGCACACAGCAGACCCGATACAAGATCGCGTCCATCACGAAGCTGTTCACATCAGTATTGATTCTGCAGCTCTACGAACAGGGCAAGCTTGATCTGAACAAGCCGATCCAGACCTATTTGCCCGACTACGCGGGCGAGGCGGGGAGCAAGGTATCCATCCACCAGTTGCTCAATCACACCTCAGGCCTTCCAAGCTTCGACGGAATCTCTGATCATGCGACAGCCATTCGCGATGGCATCCCCGTCTACGAGATGCCCCACACAAGCGATGAACTGCTGACGAAATACTGCAGCGGTCACCTCATCAGCATCCCCGGCAAGGTGTTCAACTACAACAACGCCGACTACGTCGTTCTGGGAAAAATCATCGAGCATCTGTATGGCGAGCCGTATGAGCAGGTACTGAAGGAAAGAATTCTCCAGCCCCTGAAGATGAATGACTCGGGCTTTCTGCATCAGGGCGACATTGTCGACCGCCTGGCCGATACGTACTTCTATCGCGACGATCGCAAGGTCTTGTCCAATGACCTGCCGGTGTATCCGGAGAACTGGTATGCCGCCGGAGCGATGTATTCCACAATCGGCGACCTCATGAAATTCTCCAATGCCCTGTTCGGCCTGAAGCTGATCAAGCAGGCTACGCTTGACCGCATGATCAAGCCCGGACTGGACGACTATGGCTACGGAATATGGTCGTATGAAGCCACCTTGAAGGGAACGAAACATCCGGTTGTAAAAAGACCCGGTGCGATCATGGGTGCCCAGACCCAGTTATTCCATGTGCTCGATCAGGACATCACGATCATCATGCTTGGCAATACGGGAACAACCGACTCGGACGTGTTCGTGGCTGAGATTGCCAAACAAGCGGTCGACTGATCCAGCGCAACCGGACTACGCTGCAAAACAAGCATGTGCTTTGAACGAGGAACGTCGATGGTGGTCGTGGTGATGGGCGTGTCAGGCAGCGGCAAATCCAGCTTCGGGCAAGCGCTGGCCAGTGCGCTGGGCTGGGATTTCCTCGAAGGCGATGACATGCACTCGCCGTCGAATGTCGAAAAAATGCGCGCCGGTATCGCACTCGACGACGACGATCGCCGCCCATGGCTGGATCACATCGCCACCTGGATCAGCCGCGAAGCCCACCAGGGCCGCGATGGCGTAGTGACCTGCTCCGCACTCAAGCGCATTTATCGCGACCGGCTACGCCAGACCGGCGCGCCGGTGCGCTTTGTCTATATCCGCGTGGAGCGCAGCGAGCTGGAGCGCCGCATGCGGCAGCGCAGCCACTTCATGCCGGCGTCCATGCTCAACAGCCAACTACAGGCCCTGGAAGAGCCGGACAGTGACGAAGCCGCACTGATGTTGTCGGGAAACCGCACCATCGATGAAATGATGTCGGAAGTGCGTCGCTGGTTGCAGCGGAGCAATATTCGATCCACTGGCTAGCCGGGTACGAAAGTCCCGCAAACCCATGAAGGGTGACCGTATCTTGATTCGACGGGAAGCCTCAGCCGCCGTCCTTCTGGTAGATCCGGCCATTCTTGATCACGTACGCGATTTTTTCGGTGTTGTGGATATCGTGTGTCGGATCGGCCGTCAGCACCACCAGGTCGGCGCGCTTGCCGGAGCTGATCGTGCCGCGTTGCGTCGATTGTCCCATCGCGGCTGCACTGACTTGCGTGGCCGCGTGGATCGCCTCGATCGGTGTGAAACCGCAATGCTCGACCAGTAGCGCCATTTCCGTGTGCACCAGGGGTAAAGCGTGCAGATTCGGCCCGTGCGCATCGGCGGGAAACCCCGAACTGTCCGTGCCGACATCGATCAGTACGCCTTGCTGGTGCGCCAGCTCGGTTACCGCATAGCTCCACGGCATGATGCCGGCACCTACACTTTTGGAGTCATGTTGTGCCTCCTCCTCGAACGGCAGCAGCGTGGCGTCGAGTATCGTGCCGTGCTGCTTCATCGCCTTGAACAGCGCAAGGATCTGCGGCGCATCCGGCCGGATATGTGCGAAATCGCCCATGGCACGCACCCTGTAGTCATCCGGCACCTTCGGCGTCGCCTCCCAGACCAGATAAGGACTGTGTGAAATGGTGTCGACGCCAGCCTCCACCGCATCGCTCGGCGTGGCCGGGAAAATTGTCGCGTGCGTCCATACACGCAGGCCTTGGCGATGCGCTTCCGCGGTGATCTTCGTGACCAGGCTTGCAGGCAAATTGGCATACAACTTGAGCGCGGTCGCTCCGGTGCCCTTGGCTTCAGCGACAGCAAGCGGGATGTCGGTGGTCGGGGTGATCGCCTGCATCCATGGCGCAAAGCCCAACGGCTCGCCTGCGGAAGCTTCCTGCGCGCGTACATCCTCGACAAAGAACGTGGGGCCGGCCATCAACGCCACGTAATAAATGTCCGGCGATGGCAGCGCATCCGAATTCGCCTCCCCTGCGAGGTAGCCAATCAGGCGGTCGTCGCCGGCCATGTCGCGAATAGCGGTAACACCGCCACGCAAGAGCGCCTGCAAGTGCGGCTGGTAGTGTACGAAATCCGGCTCGGCACCCGTGAGATGCACGTGCGCATCGATCAGGCCCGGGATCACATAGTGTCCGCTCAGATCTTCCACGCGCGCCGCCTTTGCTGCCGGGCGGCTACCGTCCGGATAGATCGCCGCAATGCGCTCGCCGTCGATCGCGATGGTCATGTTCGGTTGCGCTGGCGTGCCGGTGCCGTCGATGACCGTGGCATGGGTCAGCAGCAGAGGCGGCTCGGTGGCAAGCACCGGTGTGGCCAGCGCGGACAACATCAACAGTGCCATGCACTTCATGAAGATGCTTGCGGACATTTTCTGTTTCCCATTTGTATGGCAGGCGATCTGGAATTCGGATGAGAGCGCAGTCCCGAAAAAGCGCAACCCGGCCACTGTCTTGAGATCAGCGGAACAGTTGCAGCAACCCCAACGCACCGGCAGCCGAAGATCTGATTCCAATGCTCCCGATGTCACTGGGCTTTCTGCGTGAGCAAGCCGATCCGGCTGCCGTCCGGCACATCCACATTTGGCACCAGATCGTCGGCGGTGAACGGCTTGCCATCAAGCCCGACACCACGCAGGTAGTAGTGATCGTTGCCGATCCGCTCGTAATAGAACGGGCGCGGGATGGTCGTCGACGGATCGAAGGTCATCAGCATGCTTTGCCCGGAGGACGCCTTGCGCAGCGCATCCAGTGACGGTGGGTAGGTACCGTGCTGCAACCGGTAGAACTCGATCTGCGGCACCAACGCATTGATGGTGGACTGCGCCATCTGCGCACGCAGGCCGTCGTAGACACCGCCACGCTGCACGAAACCAAAATAGAACAGGCTGCCATACAGGATCACGCTGAACGCGATGCCGCCCGCGCCGAGCAAGGCCAGTACCCCACCGCCCTTCTTCCGCGAACTGAGCCCGATGGCGATCGCGATGACACCGACGAAGATGCCCAGCAACGGAACAAACGAGGCGCAGCCGAAGGCGTAGTAACCGCCTGGCAACGGCGGTCGTGGAGCAACAGGCAATGCGGGCGGCGTAGCGCTTGGAGTCAGATCATCGACCAATGGTGCATCCCCCGGTATTTGGCAGGCTCATTATGCCTGTACCGGCTGAGCGCATACTTATATTCATGTCAGAGAACCAGAGGACCATCGCCCGATCTGCACATGAATAGCAACTTCATGGTTGCATTTATCCCGAGGCGACCCTAGCCTGATATGCAACCAGGAGGTGGCATATGAACGACTGCATCGAGAAATCCATCGAGTTGAAGGCACCGGTATCGCGCGTGTGGCGCGCACTCACCGATTACCGCGAGTTTGGCGAGTGGTTTCGCGTAAAGCTGGACGCACCATTCGAGCCGGGCAAGGTGGCCCGGGGGCAGATCACCTACCCGGGCTATGAGCATGTCGTCTGGCGAGCGACGATCAAGGCGATCGAGCCCGAGCACCTGTTTTCGTTCACCTGGCATCCGTATGCGGTCGATGCCAGCGTCGACTACGAGGCCGAAACGCCCACCCTGGTGGAGTTCAGGCTGGAGCCCAGCACCACCGGCACCCTGCTGCGGATCACCGAGACCGGTTTCGACAAGATTCCCTGTGGGCGTCGTGCCGAAGCATTCCGCATGAACGAGGGTGGCTGGACCGCGCAGCTGGAAAACATCCGCAACCATGTCGCGTAACCCGCTCGCCAGGCTGTCCCGTCAATCGGATGCGACCGCCACCGTCTTTGCCGCATTGGGCGACAGTACCCGTCTCTCGCTTGTACTGGCGCTGAGCCGCGGCAACCGCCAGTCGATTGCCCAGCTCACCGAAAGCAAACCGTTGACCCGCCAGGCGATCAGCAAGCATCTGCGCATTCTCGAAAGCGCCGGCGTAGTCAGCAGCCGGCGCGAGGGACGGGAAAACCTGTTCGCGCTGAACCCGCAAGCGCTCGACGAGCTGCGCAGCTACGTCGAGCAGATTTCCGGGCAATGGGACGCTTCGCTGGCACGGCTGAAGGCATTCGTGGAAAAGTGACTGCGCTATCCGAAGCATCCGTTGTCGCGCATGTCAGCCAGCAGGTCCCGACACTTACGCAGCTCATATATCAGGGGAATCGCATTTGGAAATCCCTACCGTCACATCGCGCGTAGTCGCCGAGATCTATCGCGGAATCGAGTTTCCGAGCGACTGGATCGACAAGCCCGACGTCCTGAACCTCGGCATGGCCCGCGATCTGCTGGTGTCGGTGGCGGCGATGTTCGATGGTGACCTCAAACCCGTCGCGCTCTGTTGGCGTGTCGACGGTCGTGAAGAGCGGTTCGTGCATGCCCAGCCGAACGACCCTGATGGCAGCTCGCTGCTAGACGAGCTGCACCGTGACCTGAACGATGAGAGCTTGCACCTGGGTCCAGCCGACCTGCTGGCGACCATGCTCTGGACGCCCGATGAACTTCGAGCTGACCAGGGCCAGTCGGTTCACCGGATCGCTTTCGCACAGGGGCGACCTGGTTACAGCTCCTCGATGACCGGCTGGAGCATCGCTGCGCGCACGCTGGTCGCAAGGGCTGGCGATCTGTTGTTCATGACACGCCGTGCTGATGATGACCTGGTTTTTCCCATGCCTGCCAATATCGAGGAAATGCATAGTCGGCTGGGATCGGGTGATCCGAAAACCCTGATCGTGCTTCCCGGCGGTGTCGCCAGCACGACCGACACTCACGTCGGCCGAAAGATGGCGTTGCTGTTCGGCGGCCTCATCGTGCTTGGGGCATTGATCAGCGCATTCATGCTTGGCCAAGATTGAAGCGGGGAATCAAGCCTCTTATGCCCCGTGCGGCTCGGGCATGGCCAGCATGGAAATGCTGGAATGTCTTTGCCCCTTTGTTACAGCGCTTGGCGCCTCGATCGTGCCAGTGAGTCCGCCACCACCCAGGCTGCGCCAGTCAAGGCAATATTCAGCGCGTTCTCGCTCAAGATCCAATGACTTGAGGGATTGGCCGCCAGCATCGGCCCGTGCACCAGCAGGGTGAAGGACGCGTACATCGCGGTGAGGATGATCGCAGCAAGGCGTGCACGCACGCCCGTCAGGATCGCAACACCCGCAGCGATATGGCCAAGCCCGGTCGCATACGCCCAGAACACTTGCGAAGGCGGCAGCCATTTGGGGACCAGCGGAGCAGTGAAATTCATATAGACAAAATGCGCGCCGCCGAATACCAGTGCACAAACCCCGAATGCCAATTGGCCCACGCGTGTGAGGCGTGCGGCCAGAGCCGCATCGATCCTTGCGTTGGCCGCATAGACGATCAACCCGCCGGCTGCGATCGCGACCTGCTCAGCAAGGCTTTCGTAAGTGCCATATTCGGCGAAATGACCGAGCGCCGCGTGGCCATTCATCAGGATGACGACGATGAGTGCGTAGTAGGCGGTAAGTCCCGCGGCGCCCCAGACCACGGTCCGACGCCACTCGACGGCCGCGCCTGCAACGAGCATGAATGCCGCAGCGACATAGGCCAGCACGTCACGGCAGGGAAAGTCCTTGGGTACCGGCTGCCCCGTGTCGAAGGTTCCCCATGCCAGACAGAGCACGCCCAGCGCCATCACGCCCAGGCCGTAGACACGCCAACCGAAGGCCCCCGTGGCTTTTTTCGCGGTCATGACTCCTCCACCTTCGATTGCGAACACGCAGCCCGAGCAATGATCAGGCCTGACCATGCCAATGGTAAGACTGACCGACCCAGGAAAAGGGAGATGATCCCTTTATTCTCCACACTTGCAATGATCTGTTGCGAATGATGTGTTCCGACGCCCTCCCTTCCGTGGGAAAGTCGCCACGACACGAGGCAAAGCACGCCTCCGGAAGATGATTCCGAATTGACAGGCTCGCCGACCTAGAGGTTTGCAAGCAAGCGTATCGTTGCATCGCGCTCGGCGTTCGGTCCTGCTTCGACTTCAGCAAGCGATGCTTTCGCCTCGGCACGAAGCCGATCTGCAGCCGAGTGGTCGCCAAGCGAAACGTCGACGCGCGCAAGGTCGGCCTCGGCGTGCGCAACCAACATGGTCGTGTTCGGCATGATCGCATTGGCTGCCGCGAGGGCGCCTTCAATTTGCGGCTTTGCGTCATCGCTGCGACCGAGAGTCTGCAGAATGTCGCCGAACAGAAGACGCGCTCTGATCGCCTTGTCGGAACCCTGGTCCGCCAGTTCGGTGTAGATCGCGACAGCCTCTCCGGCAAGTGCAGCTGCGCGCTCGCGGGCACCGCTTGCAACCATGAGTTCGGCTTCGACGGTGAGCGCGAAAGCTACATCCGGATGCGCATCACGATGCAGTCGCCGCGCTTCCGCAAGCGCGTTGTCGGCCATCATTCGAGCTTCGTCGAAGCGACCACGCGCAACCAGGATTTCAGCCAGACATGCGTAGTCGTAGCTGCGGCCGTTGTCGCCATAATCCGTGCCGAGCAGGCGCTGCTTGCGGTCGATGGCATTGCGAAAACCTGCCTCCGCTTCAGCGTAAGCGCCCTGTCTGAAACGGATCCGCGCCAGATTGCCGAGGCTCACCGCCTCGTTGAGTGATGCGGCCGGCGCAAGCGGCTGATCGACCGCAATCGCCTTCGTCAAGAACGTATCTGCCTCGTCCAGCTTGCCTTCGAGTACGAGCACGTTGGCAAGATCGTTCAGATGCCAGCCCACATGAACATTCGGGCGCGCGTACGCGCTGGCGTCGATGTCGAGTGCGTCGCGCATGAGCTGCTCGCTCTCACTGTAGTGACCGAGCTGGATCAAGGCCGAGGTCAGGATCGTCATTGCGTCGGCGACATCGGCATGTCGTGTGCCAAGGTGGCTGCGCTTGCGCGCCAGCGCTTCGCGCAACAGCGGCTCCGCCAGACCGGGATGGCCGGCATCCGTCAGGATCCAGCCTAGATTCGTCACCGCCTCGGTCAGCGCATCGCTGTCATCAGGCAGCACGCGACGTGCGAGCGTGAGCGCCTTCCGGCCAATGTCGATTGCTTTCGCCGATTCGCCGATTCGCTCGTCAAGCCCAGCGAGCCATGCGAGCGCCTGCACTTCTTCCGGTGAATCACGGTTCGGGCCTGAATCGAATGCTTCGATCGCGCCCTGCAGCCGCAACGTCGCATCGCGAACGCGGCCGAGTTCATCGGCCTCTTTCGCGAGCAGGTATTCGACGTGCAGCGTACGCCTGTCCGTCACGCCGAACTGGACCTTCGCCAACGCAGCAGCTTCTTCGAGCGGCTGCTGTGCACGATCCGGATGGCCGCTGCGGCGCTCAAGATCGCCCACCAGCGCGAGAATCTCGACGCGCAACGCGGGCTGCATCGCGAAATTTCGATCGGCGCGCTCGCGTCCGTTCGCAAGCAGCTCCTCGGCGGTTTCGTTCGTCTCCGTTCCATGCGATGCGCTGTCGAACAGGCCTTCGAGGAACGCTTTGAGTGCATCAGCGCGCTTTGCTTCGCCCACGGCGGCGAGCGCCTGCGCATGTGCCTCCTGCGCCGCGAGACGCGCAAGATGCGCTTCATGCAGGCCAACCGCTGTCGCACCGGCGAGGATCGTCGCGATCACGGCGCCGGTCGAGACAGCCAGCGCATGCCGTTTGGCGAACATGAAGATGCGATATGCGACCGTATCCGCTCGGGCCTGCAACGGCCGGCCGTCGAGGTAGTGCTGGATGTCCTCGCGCAGCGCAGCAACGCTCGCATAGCGGCGGATCGGGTCCGGCCGTGTCGCCTTCTGCACGATCGCGTGAAGATCGATGCCGAGTTTTCGCCGCAACGCCTCGTCGTCGAACGCAGGTGCTTTCGCATCAGTTCGTTCGTCGATACGGCGCGGCTGCAGACCGCAGAGCAACTGGACCAGCAGCATACCGAGTGCGTACACATCAATCGCGGTCGTCGCGATATCGCCGGCAAACTGCTCGGGAGCCGCGTACAAGCGAGTCAGACGTCGCGCTTCGGTGCGCGTCTGCTCGCCTTCGCCGGTCAGGAGCTTGGCGATGCCGAAATCGACGAGCTTGACGCAACCATCCGCGCCGACGAGCACGTTGCTCGGTTTCAGGTCGCGATGCACGATCAGGCTGCGGTGCGCATGCTCGACCGCCGCAGACACGTCGATGAACAATGCAAGACGTTCACGCATGGCCAGACCACGCCGTTCGCAATGCGTGATGAGGTCGTCACCGGCGACGAATTCGAGTGCAAGGAACGGTGTGCCCGTCGGCGAGAAGCCCGCGTCGAGCAGCTGCGCAATATGTGGATGCTGCAGCCGCGCAAGAATGCGCTGCTCGCGCAGAAAGCGCCGACGCTCATCGGCGTCATGAACGTCGATGCGCAGCAGCTTGAGCGCGACCGTCTGCGGACCGCCCGGCAATTCGCGCTCGGCCTCGAATACGCTGGCCATGCCACCCGCACCGACGAAACGAAGTACGCGATAGCCTGAGATCGCTGGCAGCGCATCAGACGGGTCGTCGACTGGCGCCGGCAACCATTGCAGCATGCCGCGCTCGAGTGCTTCGACACCTGGCGCATTGTCGAGCGCCTGCGCAACGAGTGCACGCAGCGTCGCATCTGCGCAATGCCTGCGCAGCCAGTCGGCCCGCCCCGCGACGGGGACCTCGAACAGTCGATCGATCAGCGGTTCGATCTCGTGCCATCGTTGAGCAAAGTCCAGAATCATCGGCAGCACGCATTCCCGTTCTGAGATACCTCTATAGCGTAATCACACCGCGAATACCGACATGAGCTCACCCATCCGAGACCAGGCAGGCGGACAGGAACGTGCGTGCCTTCAGCCAGTCACGCTCGATCGTGCGTGGATTGACACCGAGAACCTCGGCGATATCCGGGCTCGAAAGATCCGCAAATAACCGCAGCTCGGCGACGCGGGCAAGGCGCTGATCCAGGGCGGCGAGCCGGCTCAAAGCCTCGTCGATCGCCAGTACGTCGATGATGTCCGATCTCGCCTCTTCAGCCATCATCTCCGGTGCTTGACGTTTCTGCGCCTTCTTCCGTCGCGCGTGGTCGATCAGGATATGGCGCATCACCTGGCTGATGTACGCATACAAATGCGCACGATCGGGAAACGTGGCCTCACTCTGATCAGCCAGCTTCAGATAGGCCTCGTGGACCAGCGCCGTCGTCTCGAGCGTATGCGCTGCTTCATGCGCCCGTTGGCGGCGCGCGAGACGACGCAAGGTCGCGTAGATCTTCGGAATCAGTGCGTCAAGCGCCGCGGAATCGCCATGCGCGGCGCGCACGAGGGCTTCCGTGACCTGGGGATCGGCGTTCATGCGCACTGCGGGTCTGGCCACTGCAACCGGCAGTGTTGCGGAGGAAGCCATTCCGATCGTGTCGGTACAGGCGCCCTTTTTGCGCTGTAAGGAGAGATGGCGAAGTCCAGGACGGCCGCAGGCTTTCGGAGTGCCATCACCCGTCTCATCCAAACAAGGATTGAAGTCATGTCAAATCATCGCTCTTCGTATGGCCGGCTCACAAGAGCCGCTGCTCTGTGGGCCCTTGTCCTCGTCGGCTCCGCCGGCGCTGCCGTTGCGAACGCCGGAACCGGCGCGACCCCATCGGTGCCCGGCACGGCAGCGTCCAGGCCCGCCAGCAGCCCGGGGACCTACACCTATCAAACGCTCGACTACCCCGGTGCATCGCTGACGATCTTCTGGGGGATCAACGATTTCGGCGAACTGGCTGGTCAATACAGCATCGCTGGCGGTACATCACACGCCATGGTTTATCGCCATGGCCGGTTCGAGCAGCTCGATCCCAAAAGTGTGCTGGGCGAGTACTTCAGCGCCGCCGGCGGCCCCAATGATGCCGGCACGATGTACGGTGGTTATGCCGATGCGTCAGGATTGCAGCACGGCTTCGTGACCCATGGAAACCATGTCGAAACGGTCGACTTTCCAGGCCACCTCAACTCGAATGTAGACGGCCTCAACCTGTTCGGTGCGATAGCCGGCGTGTACTGGGACGCCGACGGGATCTATCACGGGGTATTGCGCCGCGGCCAAGGGCTCGATACGCCAATCAACGTTGCTGGCGCGCTCGATACCTATCCGCTCGGCATCGACGGCAACAGTGAAATCGTGGGCTATTGGGATACCAATCCGGCCCAGCCCCATGGCTTCTATCGCAGCGCAAACGGACAGCTCGTGACGATCGACGTACCGAATGCAACCAGTACGGTCGCGTTCGCGATCAATGACCTCGGCCAAATTGCCGGCTATTACTCGGACGCATCCGGAGCCCTCCATGGCTTCGTGAAAACACAGCAGCAATTCCAGAATGTCGACGTGCCTGGAGCCACGGCGACGGTTGCGACCGCGATCAACAATTTCGGCGTGGTCGCCGGCGAATACTTCGACAATGCCGGCAATCGGCACGGATTCACCGCAACCCCGGTGGTGAAGTCGCGACAGAACTGATGAAAGTGAAGGCTCCGCATGGACGCGGAGTCTTCGTCACTCTCCAGCTGAACGTTTCGACTTGACGTTTCCGGAAGGAAAGCCCGAAACCCTGGTCATGGCCCAGTTTTAGGGAAATTCGACTCTGTCCCTGACTTGGAAAATCGGTCTTCGGAACGTCTCCACTCTTTAGTCCACTTGCGAATTCGGCCCCCTGTAGGCAAAAAAGAGCAGGCCTTCCACGGCAATGGAGGATGTCTCCAACCCCTTTGCTGCAGTTGCATGGCGCATCTACATATATGCGCCACTCACACCGATCTTCGCACCTTTGCCAAACGGACCATCGTCTTCATCGTCGCCAATCTCGTCCACTGGATTCGGTGGCAACCAGTCAGCGCGATTGGCCCATGTTGCCAGCGTGACGCCGAAATGGGTGAAGACATCATGCGCCAGGCGATAGAACCCTTTGTCGGTGGTGCCTTTGCCGAATGTTTCGGTAGGCAACATATTCCCCGAACCACCGCCATCGAAACCAACGAGCTCCCCGGAATCCATGTAGATGGGACCGCCCGAGTCCCCGGGACGATTGTGCCGCTCGCTGAAAATATAAGTTTTGTCGAGCATGTCCGCGATGGAAATCACGCCGAACTGCTGGTTGTAGGCAAATTTGTCAACATCTATTTTTGAATAAGCCTCGGATTTCTGACCGCAATGCCACACCATAAGATGCATAGCCTTAAGCTGTACCGGCAACTCAGCATTCCTGGCCTTGACTGCACGATAGGAAGACGGATCAAACACGCTCCGGAAAACCAGATCTTTGTCGTTCCTGCGAACAGCAAAGGCCCGATCTTTCAGCTTGTGAGCCACGTTGTCATCCAGCTCGACCAAGGCTGCATCGAGCTCTTCATTGTTTCTGGCCGGAGGCATGTCCGGCGTAACTTCCCGGACGAATCCGACTTTCTGGTTCTTTTTGAAAACCGCATCCCCCACATCTCTGAAGGCATGCCTTGATACGATCACGTAGAGCTTTTTGGGGCCGCCGCTCTTGAAAACAAAACATCCAAGGGTCGCCTGTTGTTTGCCATTGGACAGGCAGCTTCCGATTCTCATTTCGAATCCCTCCTGTGCTGAATGATCTTTCCGTCTACCCGATCACATTGGTGCTTCGATCGCTCTACGGCGCTGCACACCGTCAGAAAACCTGCTTCACCGGTAAAAGCGCGTGCCCGCTCCCCTTGAATCCCCCGTCCCCAGGAATCGTCCTCACCATCGCAAATCAGAAAACAAGGAACTCTGATCCTGAAGTATCCGGTTACCTAGCGAAAGTGCGCCCGGCACCACATTTCACCTTCCGCTCTTGACTGGCTAAAACAGCGTGCAGCCCCCACACTCGGTGAGGACCTTGGCCTCGTGGGTTTCCTTGTTGACCCGGCCGGAGTGTCGGAGCTGTTCTTTCTTCAGGGCGCCGTCCCCGCGACCTTCCTCAAGAGTGGCCCAGATGCTGCTCGCGCGGTCATCTCCCACGTACTTTTCGACCGTGGCGCCGTTGTGCAACCGGCTGAGTTCAGCCGTCCATTCGTCGTAGCTTCCGACAAATATCTGCGGCTTTTCATCGTCACGCCCGGGCTTGTAAAACTGACCAATGGTGGAGTCCACCATCACCGGATTTTCTTCGTCGGACCACTTGAGGCTTACCGCCTTGTGGTCCTGGTGGTAGCCCTTGATCATGACTATCTTCAAGGAGGCTTTTGGAATGGCGTCGGGATACAGTCGAACGACGGTGTCATGAAGCCGGCGCGACATGGCATCACACGATCCAGGCTCATTAGCTGACGCAGCGCGTCGCCCAGGTATGCAACTTCTCGTCACTCGATCGAGGCATGTCGCTCTCCACGTGCGCAAGGAAGCGGCATCCTACTCCCTGCCCGGGGGCCTACGGCAAGTGAAAAGTCGTGGCTCCTGCCCGCCCCTGGTGTGCTTCAGCTCGTCAATTCACCGTCTGAATATGCTGTGTGGGCGCCAACCACTAAACCGGTTCAGAGTACAGCCTTAGATAAAACGCGCTTGACACCATTGTGGAAGGCTCAAAGATATTCCTGCCAATAGAAAAGTCGCTGACGCCTTTCCCTAGACATTGTCCAGGAGCGTCGCGGACGGGACGAAAAACAGGGATCCGGTGACGGCCTTGCTGAAATCCAGCAGGCGGTCGTAGTTGCCCGGCGGGTTGCCGACAAACATGTTGGTGAGCATCTGCTCGGTCCGGTCCGGGGATCGCGCGTAACCGATGAAGTAGGTACCGAACTCACCCTTGCTGACGTCGCCGAATGGCATGTTGTCACGCACGATCTGCAACTGCTCGCCATCCTTCTCGATGTTGGTCAGGACATTGTGCGCATAGGGAGCCTTCGCAGCATCGGTCTGTTCGATGTCCGAAAGTTTCGCCCTGCCGATGATGTTTTCCTGCTGCTCGACCGGCACCGTGTTCCACGCCTTCAAGTCGTGCAGGTACTTCTGCACGATGACATAGCTTCCGCCAGCAAAGTGAGGATCCTCGTCGCCGATGATCGCGGCGTCGATGGCATCCTGGTCCACGGGATTTTCGGTGCCATCGACAAAGCCGAGCAGATCGCGCTCGTCGAAGTACTTGAAGCCATGCACTTCATCTGCCCTTGCAACGGCGTCGCCGAGGCGGGACAGGATCTGGGTCGCCAGCTCGAAGCACAGGTCCATGCGCATGGCACGGATATGGAAAAGGATGTCCCCCGGCGTGGAAACGGCGTGGTGCTTCCCCTTGATCTCGCGGAACGGGTGCAGATCGCGGGGTCGCGGCTGTCCGAAAAGTCGGTCCCATGCGTCAAACCCGAAGCCCATGATGCAGGACAGGCGACCGTCAGGATCACGGAAACCTATGGCGCGTAAAAGCGACGACAGGTCACCACAAAGCGCTCGCACCGGCTCTTCATGTTGAGGTTCAGGGTTCAACGTCACCACGAGAAAAATCGCGGCGCTCGTCAGCTTGGCAACAACCGGCTGCGGAATGACGGAAGACACGATCCACCCCCTGTGATTTATTTCCTCCAGTATGCCTTCGCCTTGATGAAGTTCCAAAACAAGCCGGCATCGATCTCCCCGACACCTCTTTGATATGGTGAATGCCGGATCAGGATCGGCGGATACCGCGTCGGTGACTCGCAATCCACTTCAGCCAGGGTGCCAAATGGAAGGCACTCATAAGCGCATACATCAGCACCATGCTGCTCAGCGACGAGGCACCGTGCACGGTCGAGCAAAGCATGTCCATCGGACCGCCGCCAAGGACACCCGTCAGCAATGCCATGAGGGCGAACGTCGGCGCTGCCGCCAGACCCAGCCAGCCGGCTGCGCGGAGGGATGCCGCATCACCGCCTTCATGACCGAAGGCAGCGTGGACATCTGCGCCGGCATGTACATCGCTCACGTCATCTCTCTTGTCATGAAGCACTGTTCCACCCCGCCAGGACATGGCTCAACCCTTGCCATACTCGTCGTGGCGACGCCACCAGATGCCCGTCTCGTTGCGCCCCCTGGGAGCACGGTCGAGCCATGGATACATGCCCCAGACGCCGTCCACTCCGCGCGCGTAGGTGGAATAGGTGTGGTACACGACGCCATCCTCGAGCACGAACGCGCTCATGCCCGGCCGGTCGCGTGCATAGGTGGCTGCATCGGTTCCGCAGGTGGCGGCAAACTGGGCGACGGGCTCCGGGACCGGCGACGCGTCCATCGCATGGCCGCCGCGCTCATAGTTGTATTCGACGCTCCCTTCGCGCTGCTGCTCCTCGGTAAAGGAGACGTTGAAGTCGAAATTGAAGTCGCCGCCGTTCGAGGACGCCCAGGGAAACGTCCACCCCATTCGACGCTTGTAGGCCTGTAGCGTTGCCAGCGGCGCGCGCGAAACCGCCGAGAACATCACGTCATGGTTGATCAGGTGGATGGCAATGCCGTTGAAGCCGTCGGCGATCGACGAACAGGAGGGGCACCCAGCCTTGTAGTCGGGCCCGAACATGAAGTGATAGACCAGCAGTTGCGAACAACCGCGAAACAGGTCGGCCAGCGTGACGCTGCCTTCCTCGGTCTCGAACCGGTAATCCTTGTCGACGCGCACCCATGGCAGCGCCTGCCGCTGCCGTGCCAGCTCGTCGCCGCGCCGTGTGAACTCTTTCTCGGCCTGAAGCAGCTCAAGCCGCGCTGCCATCCACTCTTCGCGTGTTCCAGTCTTGTATTCGGTCATCGCTGCTCTCCTTTTCAAACTCAGGCTGCGACCGGTGCGTTGCGCACGTAGCCAGCCGTCTGGTTGCGTAACGCAGCTTGGAAGGCGGCCCGCGCCTCGCAGCGTTTGACGTAGGCATCGAGTATCGGGAATCCGGCCACCAGATCCGTATGCCGGATGAACCTCAGCACGGTAGTCATCAGAATGTCGGCCGCCGTGAAACAGCCAAGCAGATAATCGCGACCGTCGAGCCATGCGGAAAGCGCGGTCAATCGAGCCATCACCTCGTCGACCGCGCCAGCACGTCGCAGCTTTGCCCATTCTTCGCCCTGGTGCAGCACGTCCAACACGAAAAGATTCCAGATCGGCAGCTCGACGGTATTGAGCGCCGTGAACATCCAGGTGAGCGTTTCAGCGCGCCGGCCGGCAGGCATGAGCGCTTCGCAATGTTCGGCAATCGCATAGACGATGGCACCCGATTCGATCAAGGTCCCGTCACTGGATTCGAGAACGGGCACCAGTCCGAAAGGATGTTTGCGCCGATAGGCATCGGAGTTCCGTTCCTCGATGCCGACCCATCGGCTTTCATAGGCAAGCCCTGCCTCTTCGAGCGCCCAGCGCACGCGCAGATCACGCACCAGCCCCTGTGCAAAAGGCGGTACCCAGCTGAAGCCCCACACGGCGATCTTGTCCATCTCGTTTCTCCTCACATGCGTGTCATGTCGGTGCCGGTTGTCTCCGGCACGTTGGTTGGTGAGCGTGGGATAGACTGCAGCCGGGCCATCGAAGGATGGGAGTGACAAGTGTGGCGGGATTCAAAAGGCTCGCTGAAATGAGCTCGGTCAAATGGACTCGCTGATCACGGCTGCGGCACGCGCGCTTGCGGCGGGTGACCCGCTCGGCGCCCTGAAGCGGGTCGCCTTGCGCGACGATGCGCCTGCACTCGCACTGCGCGGCATCGCGATGGCCCAGCTCGGCGATTTTGCACGGGCGAAGGCGCTGCTGCGCCGCGCTGCACGCGCCTTCGGCCCGCGCGAAACGATGGCCCGCGCACGCTGCGCCGTCGCCGAAGCCGAGATCGCGCTCGTCTCGCGCGACCTCGGCGAGCCCACGCAGGCACTCGATGCCGCGCGAGCCACGCTGGAAGCCCACGGCGATCACGCAAACGCTGCGCATGCGCGCTATCTCCAGGCCCGACGCCTGCTGTTGATCGGACGTCTCGACGACGCCGAGCGCACGCTCACCGAACTCGATCCGGCCACGTTGCCACCAGCATCGCGCGCCTCCTGCGAACTGGTCGTCGCGGGCATCGCAATACGTCGCCTGCGCACGGCAACGGCGCGTGCCGCACTGGTTCGAGCCGGAAAGGCAGCGCGCCAGGCCGGCATTCCGGCGCTGATGGCGGAAGTCCAAAACGCCTTTCACGTACTGGAGCTGCCCGCCGCGCGCCTGATCGCCCAAGGCGATGAGCGACTCCTGCAGCTCGACGAGGTCGAGGCCTTGCTGGCCTCCACCGCGTTCGTCGTGGATGGGTGCCGTTACGTGGTGCGCGATGCGCGTTCGGCCATCTCACTGGAGCGGCGCCCGGTGTTGTTCATGCTGATACGGATCCTGGCCGAAGCATGGCCCGGCGATGTACCGAGGGCCACACTGATCGCGCGGGCCTTCCGCACCAGGCATGCCGATGAGTCGCATCGCGCGCGCTTGCGGGTCGAAATCGGGCGTCTGCGCACGCTGCTTCGCACGGTGGCCGACATCAGTGCGACGAAGCAAGGCTTCACCCTGGTGCCGCAGCATGCCGGCGAGGTCGTCGTGCTGGCCCGGCCCGTCGACGACGCGCATGCGGCGGTGCTTGCCCTGCTCGCCGACGGAGAAGCGTGGTCGAGCTCGGCCCTGGCGCTGGCACTCGGCACCAGCCAGCGCAGCGTGCAGCGGGCACTCGATGCGCTGGCCACCGCAAGCAAGGTGGACGCGTTCGGTCGCGGCCGCGCCCGCCGCTGGATGACTCCGCCCGTGCCGGGATTCCCGACAAGCTTGTTACTCCCCGCGCCCTTCCCCGGCGACTAGGATGGATGCATGAAACGATCAAACGCCGAAATCATCAGCGAGTACGGTCCCTTCCCGGGTATCGACGACGTGCATGGCGTCACCTATGACGGCAAGCGCGTCTGGTTTGCCACCGGCGATGCACTGGCCGCGTTCGATCCGGCCAGCAAGGAAGCGCCGCGCACGATCGATGTCGCCGCGCACGCGGGTACGGCCTTCGATGGCCGCCACCTGTTCCAGATCGTCGAGAACGACATCCAGAAGATCGATCCGACGACCGGCCGCGTGCTCGCCACCATCCCGGCGCCAGGCGCGGGTGGCGACTCCGGACTCGCGTGGGCCGAGGGTACGCTCTGGGTCGGACAATACCGCGACCGCAAGATCCATCAGGTCGATCCCGAAACAGGAGCGATTCTTCGCAGCATCGCGTGCGACCGTTTCGTCACCGGCGTCACCTGGGTCGATGGCGAGCTCTGGCACGGCACCTGGGAAGGCGACGAAAGCGATGTGCGACACATCGACCCCGCTACCGGAGAAGTGCTCGAGAGCCTGCAGATGCCAGCTGGTGTGGGGGTATCGGGACTCGAATCCGATGGCAGCGACCGCTTCTTCTGCGGCGGCGGACGCAGCGGCAAGATCACCGCCATCCGCCGACCCAAAACCCGGGCCGGCTCACGCTGACACCTTAAGTTCTTCATGCCAGGCGCCACCAGGGCAACCATAGCGGGGAATGCTTCGCTCCCGCCCGTCCATGGCTACACTGGGTTTCACGAAGAATGCAAGGATCACGCGATGCGTTACCCAAGGACCATTTCCGGATCAATTCTTGCCGCCGGCCTGCTGGCAGGTTCGTTCGCCCTCGCCAACACCACGCCACAGCGGCCAGGTCCGCAGTCCGACAGCACTGCAGCCGGAACCACGTGGCGAATCGGCGCCGTCAAATCACTCTCCGCACTGCAGGATGCCGATGCCCTGATCACAGCCGGCGCGCTTGCGCAGAACCTGTCGGGTGACGCAGGCAAATCGCTGAGCCTGCTGGATCGCGCCACGGTCATCGCACCTCAGGCCGCGGATATCGGTCTGCTTGATGTGATCCAGTGCGGTACACACCCTGGCTGCGACGCGCTGAAGCGGGAGGCACGTGTACGCAGCATCGATCCGCACAATGGCGATGTATGGATGGCCGAGCTGCATGACGCCTCCACCCATGCGGACCTGGCGCGCATCGACGAGGCTCTCTCGAACATGGCGCGCTCCACCCATTTCAATTTCTATTTCGCGTCGCTCGGACGACGCTTCATTGCCGGGTTGAATCGTGTCCCCACACTACCGGACGATCCGGCGGACCGCGCCGGCACGCCCGAGGCACGACGGCAGGAGCAGGCGATGAGCATGGTTGCCGCGCTGGCCATGCCGGCATTGCAGGATCTGATGCATGCCTGCCAGCCTGGCTCAACGGCCGGCGATGCCCGCCACAAGACTTGCCGTGATATCGCGACCTCGATGGAGCATGGCGACACCATGATTGCGAACTTGGTCGGCCTGCGGCTGCATGAATGGACCGCACGCGACGCCGGCGATCGTGCCGAGGCCGTGGCGCAGCGCCGCCGCCTGCAGTGGCGGATGAATCAGCTCAGCGCGATCGCGGGAACACCCGCGTTGCCGCCGACGAAAGAGATCGCCACCATGCTGGCGCATGAGCGCGAGGTCGACAGCATCGACGCCATGCTCACCGACGCCGGCAGGCCGCTCGATCCGCCGACAGGCTGGCAACCACCGCAACCGCAAGGTGCACGCCCTCCGTCCAGTCCATGAGCCATGCGTGCCATGGCGTGACCCGCGCCATGGCACGCGGAACAAGTTGCCGCCATTGCTGCACGCGTAGCACAAGACGGTTGATCGTCATGCTGATTTCGCGGAGGGCAGTTCGTCAAATAGTGGAGAGCACCGCGCAAGCCGGCTACGGTCGAAACCTGGTCGGTCCACATGCCGAAGACAAGAGGTCGCCATACCTTTCAAGGATGAAGTGACGCGACGGCCGCGCGGGCAATATCCGCAAACAGGGCATCACGCTGCGCGTCCGAAGCATGCGAATCGGTGAGGAAGGCAGCAACGATCACCGTGTGACCGTCCGGCCCACTCAGAATGCCGATGTCGTTGTATGCAGCCGTCCGGCCATCCAGTGAACCCGACGTGCCTGTCTTGTCGGCAAGACCAACTCCTTGCGGCACCCCTGCCCGCAAACGGTTGGGAATGGTTTGGGCAGCCATCAGGCCGAGCAGATATTGCGTGGAAGCCTGCGTCAGCAGCTCATTGTCATGCAGCTTGCGCAGGAACCCGACAGCGGCATCCGGCGTACTTCGATTGGTCGGAGCATCAAGAAAAGCCTTGAAGCCGCGACGATAGCGTTCGAGCGATGCCTGTGCGGATTCCTTCACCGGCATCTCCTGCCCGGGCCCCAGGTCCTGAAATATCCGCGCCACTCCAGCCTCGTCCATATCCACTCGCATGCCATCGATGCCATGCGCGCGCAGGAACGCAGTAACCACTTGCGGACCACCGACGACCTTCACCAATGCATCCACGGCCGTGTTGTCGCTTTCGCTGACCGCGGCTTTCAACAACTGTTCGACCGTGAACGTCATCCGCTCGCCGCGGAAATGCGCACCGATCGATGGCACGGCCGATCCACTCAGCACATCCGCACGGCTCACACTCACCTGCTGTTGCAGCGAGAGCTTGCCTGCATCGACACGCGATAGCACCGCAGCGGCCACCGGCGCCTTGAACACGCTCATCATCGGAAAGGCCTGCCCGGCGTTGACGCCAGCTTCGGTACCGCTTTGCAAATCAAGCACGGCAACACCCAATGTTCCTGGACGCGCCCGCTGCGCCAGCGCATCAAGTTTCTGCTGCAGCCGGACATCCGGCGTTTTCGTCGCGGCAGCATCGAGCGCTTTCGCAGATGGAGTCATGCAGGCGAACGACAGCGCGAGCATTGCCGCAGCCATGGTAGAGCGACGAGTATTTGGGCGGTCCATGGGGCGTTGCCTTGTCGAGGGAGAACCAGCGCAATCTTGCACACGATTATGGCGGAGCCATGGCCCATCGCTGGCCAAGCCTGGTCGCCCGCCTCACGTTCGTTGCAGGCGGTGTTTTCCTGCGTTCGAGTCCGGAAGCGTTTCTGGCCTTAGACTGTCCCGCTGAGCCTCTGGAGATTCCGCATGCGCAGCCTGGACTTCAGTTCGTGGCATACGCTTCTTTCGACCCTGCTCGGACTGTCCGTGATCACGCTGCTTGGCGTTGGCATACGCCTGTTGGCGATGCAGGCAATCCAGCAGCGGCGTGAACGCGAGAACCGCCAGATCAACGAACGCCTGCGCACGCTCATTGCGGCTTACAAGACACTGGGCGGTTCGTTCAGCGGCAATCTCACGGTCGACCCCAGCCACATGCGCGATCTGCGGCAACGTCGCGAACAGGCACTTGCCGACGCTTCCAATCCTGCCTCAACCGAAAACGCCATGCCGGCTTCAACCTCTGCCGCGCCATTGTCCGGTGGCGAACGCGCACGACGGATACGCGACGCTGTCGAGGCTGCCCTGTCCGACATCATTCTTCTCGGCACGGAGGATCAGGTGCGCCTTGCCGCAAAGGCTGCCACCGAACTGGCCGAAGGGCGCCCTACCCACACCGCTGAACTGGTGACATCGCTGCGCGACTTCATCCGCCAGGTGCTGGACCTGGAACCCATTCCGGCAAAACTCTCCATTCCCATGCAGGGACCGACTCGCGTCGCCGCAACACGCGGCAAGGGCGAAAACGGTGACAAGGGCAATGCCGGAGGTGGTGGCACAAAGGGCAGCGGCGGATCGGGTGGCGGCATGGGTGGCATGGGTATGGGCGGAAGCCAACTTGGCGATGACGATACCGACCATCATCACTAGCCATGTCTGGCTCGATGGATTCACGATCCGGGGAGGCGCTGCACCATGAGCCTGATCGACAAGACTGCTGCAGTGCCTTCATCGACCGATGAAATGGTTCAGCCCATCACTGTGGCCGAGCGCATTCACGCCATCGACATGCTCAGGGGCATTGCCTTGTTCGGCGTGCTCGCGGTAAATCTGGTGGGCGAGTTCCGGGTATCGCTGTTCCAGCAGTTTCTTCCCGCAACGCCCTTCCTCTCGTCGCTCGACGGTGCAGTAGAGAACTTCATCTCGATCTTTTTGGAGATGAAGGCGTTTGCGCTGTTCTCGATGCTGTTCGGCGTGGGGCTGGCCATCCAGTCGGAGCGACTTGCGCGCAGCGGTTGTCGACTGCGTCTGCTGGTACGGCGCCTGGTGGCCTTGCTCGCGATCGGCCTGGTACATCTGCTGCTGATCTGGAACGGCGACATCCTGACCGAGTACGCCCTGGCCGGATTCGTGGTGCTGCCGTTGCTATGGCTGCCCATCTGGAGCACGGCACTGGCCGCACTCGGGCTGCTCGCGTTCTATGTCGCCATGCCGGCCCTGTCCCTCCCGATCCCCTGGCCTTCCATGGTCTGGCTGCAACAGCATGTGTCCGAGGCCAATCACGTTTATGCCACCGGTTCGTACGGACAAATCCTGCGTTTCAGCTGGCACGAACTGGCTTGCATCCTGCCACTGCACGAGTTCGTGTTCCCACGCACCTTGGGGCTGTTCCTGGTTGGCATGTTGGCGTGGCGTTCGGGCGTGCTGCGGAACCCGCGTCGGCACCGTGGCCTGCTGCTTGTCGTGATCGGCCTCGGTTTGCTGGGAATGCTATTGAATTCACCGACCCTGACGCAGGCGATTGCATCCTGGGGCCTGCCACCCGCGACGAGGCCGTGCCTTGAAAACGCCGCAGGCATCTTCATGGGACTTGGCTATGGCGCATCGGTTATTGCGCTGGTCGAGTTCACTCGTGCCCGGAGCATCCTTCAGGCATTCGCGCCGCTTGGCCGCATGGCATTCACCAACTATCTGATGCAGTCCCTGATCTTCGGCTGGGTGTTTTTTGGCTATGGACTTGGCTATTTCGGCCGGCTTGGTGCGGCCGAGACCCTGCTCTTCGGCATCATTTTCTACGCGTGCCAGATGGCTCTGAGCGCCTGGTGGCTGCGCCGATACCGCTTTGGGCCCATCGAGTGGTTGTGGCGGACGCTGATGTATGGGGTACGCCAGCCGATGATGGTTTCCGCTGCAACACGATGAACTTGGCTGCCGGACCCGACGGCATGTCGATCCCGCATGCACTCGTTCGTCGCAAGTAAGAAGGCGGCCATACCGGCCACTGCCGAGGAAACAGCCATGTCCTACATCGATGGTTTCGTGATCGCCGTACCCAACGCCAACCGCGAGCAGTTCATTGCGCACGCCAGCACCTTTGACGCCATTTTCATGGAGTTCGGCGCCACACGCGTGGTGGAGTGCTGGGGCGACAACGTGCCCGAAGGCAAACTCACCGATTTCCGGCGCGCCGTGCAGGCAGAGCAAGACGAATCCGTGGTGTTCTCGTGGGTGGAATGGCCCGACAAGGCCACCCGCGATGCCGGCATGGAGAAATTCATGAAGGATCCGCGCATGGCGGCCGCGAGCGACTGCCCCTTCGACGGCAAGCGCATGATCTTCGGCGGTTTCGTGCCGGTGGTAAGCCTGCCCGCGTAGCTAGGCAAGGTCGCTCCATCCACCCATTCGCCCTGCAAGACTGAGGGCTGATCCTCTGCAACGGAAACCATCATGGCTACCGACACCATCCGTCTCCATCGCGTGCTGCGCGCTCCGCCCGAACGCGTCTACCGCGCCTTCCTCGACGCCGATGCGATCGCCAAGTGGCTTCCACCGAACGGCTTTACCTGCAAGGTGCATCAGCTCGACGCACGCATCGGCGGAAGCTACCGGATGTCGTTCACCAACTTCTCCACCGGCAACGGCCACAGCTTCGGGGGCACCTACCGTGAGCTCGTGCCGGGCGAGCGCATCCAGTACAACGATCGTTTCGAGGACCCCAACCTGCCCGGCGAGATGACCACCACCATCACTCTGCGTGCCGTGTCCTGCGGCACCGACTTGCACGTGGTGCAGGAAGGCCTGCCCGAGATGATCCCGGTCGAGCTGTGCTACATGGGCTGGCAGGAATCGCTGGTACTGCTCGGCAAGCTGGTGGAGCCGGAAATCCCGGACTGACCAGCGCTACGGAGAACCGCGGCATGCTGACCGTCGATGCTCACATGCCTTGTCGATACCGTTACCGGCTGGAGACAGCCGTATCAATAACGGGAGTCGGCGCAGACCAGCCTGCCAGTCACCCAGCTGACAAGGGCAGGTTCATTTATCCATTCGCGGTAAATGAACCTGCTCTCCCTTGTTCCTGGAGGTATCCCTAGTTGTCGTGTGCCGCGTGCATGCGGCGGATGCGCACTGTGCTGCCACCCTCATAGGTCACCACGTAGGTGGAGCCTTCATGCGCCTGTTGCGCCACGTGCACGGGGTCGGCCTGGATGGCTTTCTGCAGATCGTCCTGGTGAAACGCCGCCAGATCGCCTGCCGGAATCAGCATCAGGGGCGGGCTGATCTGCTGGAAGCTGGTGAAGTGGCCACCGCACTTGGTTGTGTTGGACTCGAACTTGAGCCAGCCCTGGCCGCAGCTCGCGCCGGATACTTCCGGCAGGCGCTTGAGCCAGATGAAATACTTGTTCTCGTGGGTGATCCAGACCCGATTGCGTCGGGTATCGTCGCCGCCGATATCGTCCGACTTCCACAAGCGGACCAGCGAAGCCTTGTGGCAGTCGGCTGATGCGCATTCCTGCAGCACGAGGTACTCATTGTCCTGCAGATGGATCGGCTCGATGCTGAGGATATCGTCCTTCACCAGCGCCTGCGCCGGGAACACCACCGAAGGCATGCGCGGATCGACCCTGAAGTCGCCGGAGATCAGATAGCCGCCGTGTTGCGATGAGTACGCTGGCGCAGCGACCTTGACCGCAGGCAGATTGGTTTGCGCCGAGGCAACCAGACTCGCCAGGGCCAGGCTACCTAGCCATGGGGTGCGCGCGTGTTTCATCGGTCCCGTGACTCCCTTGTCCCTAGAAATCGATACCGCCTACGACCGGGCCATTTTCGCCCTCTGTGAACCAGAAACGACTGCCGCCCCCGGCACAATGAAGTACATAGCCGACATTCGGTCGCGCGTTCAATTTCAAATGACCGGTGAACGATACCGTGCCCACTGCATGGAAAATAGTGAATTTGTGTTCACCCGGCGGCACATAAGACACCGGGTTGGGCATGGAGAGCATTTGAGCCGTTCTCAAGCCATCGATAGCCACGATTTCAACAGGGCCTGAACCGAACGAATCGGGCTGACAGATGGGCTCAGCGAGAATTTGTGCCTGTTGGCCACGCACAGCACCCGGAGCGACATAAGCGACCTTGGTCATGGCACACGCCGGAAGCAGCAGGGCAAGAGCGATGACTGCCCACGGTTTGACTGATTTCATTTTATGGATACCGGAAAAATTATTATTGATGCGAAGCCACTTCATGAAAATGCTTCAAGTCATCGGAATCGGCGTGGCAGCCTGCTTTGTCCCATTCGCACCTTCAGTCACCCATAACCTGACGCTGTATGCCCCAATCGCGTGGTGAATGTAATAAGTCGCACCTGCTTTTGCATCGACGGAGAACCGTCCATCCGCATGCACGCTGGCATGTGCAAACCTCACCGTGAAAGTGTGATGGCCCGGAAGCAGATACAGCTCATTCGACCATTTCCTTACATCCCAATAGCCGTGAAGTTGCTTGCCATCGGCGTCGATGAAAAAGATGTATTGCGCATCACTGCTACGACCGGCGTGTACATCGTCCGAATCGCCGATGAAGTGTGCCGCCTGTGACAGGTCCTGCCCGCGCGGTATGAATTTCGTTTCAGCCGAACACCCACAAAGCAGCAATGCGGCGACAACAAGCGGCGCAACTATTTTCACGGATATTCTCCCGGTTTCCGCATGAGTTTACACATCAACTCAGCGCGGCTTGCCCTTCAGCGAGCCACGCTGCAATCGATTTCCTTGCTACCCCTATTCAGGGCAAATCATGCCATAACATTGATTCGGCGCAAGCTGATGGTCAGGTCAGTTTCCATGCCGGCGCGGTTGAGCATGCGGCAAGAAAAAGAGCACTCGACAACGACATGAAAATGCATCTGAGCACCTGAAATCACTCCGGCAGGTACAGAAAAAATGGAAGGGGCGCGATAAAGGGGGATCAGCGATCTGTCATGACCGCGGGAATCATGCCGGGAACGCTAATGCGCATCCGGCTTGGCACTCAGCGCGAAATTCACCGGTGTGCGCACGTAACAGGCGACCGGTTGCTTGTTGATGTGGCAAGGCGTGTACTTCCAGCTGCTGACCGCAGCGACGGCGCTGGCGTCGAGCTCCGGGTATCCACTGCTCCCGGATACCTGTACATCCTCAACCTGTCCGTTGGCCTGCACCCGGGCCATCACGACGACAAGGCCCTGATGACCTGCAGCGATGGCTTCTCTGGGGAATTGTGCCGGGTGCGCCTGCTGATAGGTCAGGTCCAGCCCCGCCGGGAAATATCCCGGGGGTGGTGCGGGCGCCGGCGGTGGAGTAAACCCGGGATCCAACATGGCTTCAGGCAAGGGGATTCCATGCTGCTTGAACGCCACCAGCAAGCCTTCACGCTGCAGCTGAGCGGCCAGCGCCTGGCTTTCCTCGAGCTGTACCGGCGTCATTTGATCCGCAACCATCTTGCGGTTTCGGACCGATTTGCCGGCGACGTCGGTATTCGCGTCGAGCGTGCCCGACGAGAGGACAAGCAGTGCATAACCTGCGACGAAATCCTTGGACAGGCCGCGACCGGAGGCATACATCAACCCCAGATTGGATTGCGCATAGGCATTGCCACGACTGGCAGCTTCACCGAACCAGCTGGCGGCCTTGGCAAAATCCTGTGGCGTGCCCTGGCCATTCAGATAGAGGAACCCGAGATTGCCCTGTGCGGCAGGATCTCCCGCAGCTGCCGCCTTGCCCAGCCACTCGAAAGCCTTGGTGTAGTCCCGACCCACACCGGTGCCATCCAGATACAGGCGCCCCAGATGTGCCTCTGCCGGAACAAACCCCTGCGCGACCGCTTTTAGACACCACGTGCGAGCTTGGTCCCCGTCCTGCTTCACACCCCATCCGTGGGCATACATGAGACAAAGTCTGTCTTGCGCCAGAGTGATTCCCTCCGTCGCGAGCGGCCTGAATTCGGCGAGCGCAGCTGCATAGTCGTGCTGCTGGAATGCCTCGATCCCCCTCTGCAGATCAGCAGCACTCGCGCTTCCGACGGTCGACAGCAGCATGCAACCGAGGATCGGGCCCCTTGCTTTCATGTCGTTACCCCTGGCGACTGGCGTATGGCTTCGCGAAGATCGCTCAGCCGAAAAGTCATCCGCATGATATCGGATGAGATGCCATCGCTTCAGCGATGACATCGGAAGACCCCAGCGGCATGAATAGAGGCTGCGGTTGGCGCGCCCAAAGGGCGCAGATGTCTCGATAGCTACAGTTGTTTACATACAATGATTGTTCTAATACAATAATTGTATGAAAACAACCCATACGCCCATGCGACAGATCAAGCCACGCCCAGGCCTGATCCTTGCCATTTGCTGCCTCAGCCTGCTGATGGTTGCGATGGATGTCACGATCGTCAACGTCGCGCTTCCCTCGATTCACCACGACCTGCGAGCGTCGATCTCCGGACTGCAGTGGGTGATCGATGCCTACACGATGGTAGTGGCCAGCTTGTTGATGATGGCTGGCTCCATGGCAGACCGCTTCGGACGCCGACGCGTCTTCCAGACGGGCATGGCCATCTTCATGCTCGGTTCGCTGCTGTGCAGCCTGGCTCCAAACATCCACGCCCTGATCGCCTTCCGTGTATTGCAGGCGCTGGGGGCCACCATGCTGAACCCGGTGGCGATGTCCATCATCGTCAATACCTTTCACGAGCCAAAGGCACGCGCCCGCGCGATCGGCATATGGGGTGCCGTGGCCGGTGTCTCGATGGCCTTGGGGCCGCTGATCGGCGGTGTCCTCACGCAAAGCATCGGCTGGCGTTCGATCTTCTGGGTCAATCTGCCGATCGGCGCGGCGGCAATGATGCTGGCGACGCTCTACATACCCGAGTCGAAAGCGGCGCAGCCGCGACGGGTGGACCCGGTCGGACAGACGCTGGTCTTTATTGCACTCGCCATGCTGACTTATGCCGTCATTGAAGGGCCGCATATCGGCTGGAACACGCCGGTCATCGCAGGCGCGTTCACTTTGGTCGTGCTTGCCATCGTGTCTTTGCTGGTCTACGAGCCGCGACGGAAAGAACCGTTGATCGACTTGCGCTTCTTCCGCAGCGCCCCCTTCAGCAGCGCCACCGTGATCGCCATCTGCAGCTTCTCCGCCTTCTCCGGCTTTCTGTTCCTCAATACCATCTACCTGCAGGAAGTTCGTGGCTACTCTGCATTTCAAACCGGGCTGTGCACGCTGCCGATGGCCCTTGCCACCATCCTTTGCTCACCTCTGTCCGGAAGGCTGCTCGGTACACACGGTACGCGGCCGTCGCTGTTGATCTCCGGCATGGCGACCGCCATCAGCGCCGTGATGCTCACACAGCTGACCGCGACCACGCCGCTGGGTCTGCTGCTGGTGAGCTATGTGATCTTCGGCATCGGCTTCGGCATGGTGAACGCCCCCATCACCAACACCGCCGTTTCGGGCATGCCGAAGGCGCAAGCCGGACTGGCCGCTGCGGTGGCTTCCACCAGCCGACAAGTCGGTGCATCCCTTGGCGTCGCGATTGCCGGTACCATGGCCGGAGCAATGGGCGTGCTGCGCAACTTCCCTCAGGCAACGCATCCGTTCTGGTGGCTGGTCGTCGGGGGCGGAGCGGTCGTCGTATTCCTGGGTTGGCTTTCCAGCACATCCTGGGCCCACGGCACCCGGCGCCACGCGGCACACTTGCTGGAAGAGGCGTCCTCCGGAGCAACGGTGTGAACAAGGCAGTACCGAAACCGAGTGACACCGACGTCATCTGGCAAACCCTGGTCGCATGGGTGATGGACAGCCGCGGTGACTGGCGCCGCAAGGTCACCGACGCCACCGGATTGCCCTTCAGCCGGATACGTGCACTCAAGCGCCTCGTCGCTGGCCCGATGACGCTCAAGGATCTCGCGGACGCCATGTCCACCGATGCACCGGCTGCGACTGTCGCCATCAACGACCTGGAAAGCCGCGGCCTCGTCGAACGCTACCCTCATCCTGAAAACCGGCGTGCGAAGCTGGTGTCGATCACAGCCGCGGGCCGTGGCGTCATTGCCGCTACACGTCGGGTTGTCGAAACAACGCCCCCTGCCCTGCAGAGTTTGTCGGCCACCGACATCAAGACCATGCAACGCATTCTGGACAAGATCGCGGCGCATCAGGAATCACAAGCCGAAGACTGACCGAAGAATCGTGTCAGGGACAATGGCGCATGGCGGTTTCCCCCATGGTCGGGAAGCGCCACCTGTGGCTCCGTCACATGCATGCCTGGTTGACAGAAATCGTGCCTCCGCGTTGTCCACGAAAGACATGCTGAATCTCCTCGTTGGAGTTCTGGCGAAGAACCGCCGCTAGGCGGCCACGGGCAGAGACTTGGCCTGCGGGAGACTGCCCATGCCGATCAGGGCGGCTTCGACCGCCTCATCCAGCGGCGTATGCGGCTCGTGTCCCAACACGGCGATCAACTTCGCGTTGTCCATTTGCACAGGCGTGCGCCACAGGTAGCGCATCTCGCGCATCTCCCGGAAGGTCACGACAAAGGGCGACGCCAGCGTCAGCAGCCACCAGGGAAAGGCGACGACGCGCGGCTCGCTGCCTGTGTGACGGGCCACCACGCGACGGATCGCTGCGCTCATCTGTGTTCCGTCGGCATCCCAGTGACCGGCCATGTGGAAACTGGCGAAAGCGTCCAGCTTCTCGCGGCGTGCCAGCAGCTCGACCATGGTGCGTGCGACGTCCGGCAAATACGACCATTGGTGGCCGATGCCGCGCGCGCCTGGGTAGCTCACCGTCTTGACCGGTTTCGCAGGCTTCACCAGCCCTTGCGAGAACCAGCTGCTGCCGGTTTTGGGGCCAAAGAAGTCACCGGCCCGGACGATCAGCACACGTGCACCGCGGCGACTCGCGTCGAGCAAATGCTGTTCCATCTCCACCCGAATGGCGCCCTTGCGGGTTATCGGATGCTGCAACGAATTTTCGGTCAATACCGGCAACGCATCCGGACCGTAGTTGTAGACCGTGCCGGGCAACACGATCGTCGCGCCCTGGGCGATGGCGGCGGCGATGGTGTTGTCCAGCATCGGCAGCACGAGTTCCGACCATTGGCGATAACCGGGTGGATTGACCGCATGAACGATGACCGAGCAGCCCTTCGCTGCCTCCAGCACGTCCTGTCGGTTCAGCGCGTCGCCGGACAGCCAGGTGATGCCGTCCTTGCGTTCGCCCGACTTTGCCGCGCCGCGCTTCAGTGCGCGTACCTGCCAGCCCGCATCGCGCAGCTGCCGCGCGACTTCTCCACCGATGCCACCGGTGGCACCCAGAACCAGAGCGTTGTTGTTGGTTGCCATGACCTTGTCCTCACCGTTGTTGGTGGGGAAATTCTGGGTCGTGGGCCACTCATATGGAATTGCCTAACATGAGCTATCTGCTATACATTTATGTATGAACACGACAATCGGCTGGGAGTTCTATCGTTCCTTCCTTGGCGTGCTCAAGGAGGGCTCGCTGTCCGGCGCTGCACGCGCACTGGGCATCACACAGCCCACGGCAGGACGGCACATTGCCGCACTGGAAGAAGCCCTGGGCGTGGTGTTGTTCACGCGCTCGCAAGTGGGCCTGATGCCCACCGAGATCGCGTTGGCACTGCGCCCATATGCAGAGGCGATGGAAAGCACCGCCGCATCGCTGGAACGCACCGCCACCAGTCAGGGCGAAGGCGTGCGGGGTGTGGTCCGCGTGTCAGCCAGTGACGTGATCGGCGTGGAGGTATTGCCGCCTATCGTTGCGCAACTGCGTGAGCAGCATCCCGATCTGAAGGTCGAGCTCGTCTTGACCGATCGGATACATGACCTGTTGCGACGCGAAGCTGACATTGCGGTGCGCATGATGCGCCCGGAACAGGGGCAGCTGGTCGCGCGGCGTATCGGACGGATTGAACTCGGCTTGTATGCACGCAAGGACTATCTGAGTCGCCATGGCGAGCCGCGCACTGTCAATGAACTGACGAGCCATTCGGTGATCGGCTATGACCAGCGATCGGCCTTCGTCCGCAAAACCGAAAAGTCGGTGCATGGCTTCAGCCGCGACATGTTCTCTTTGCGCACTGACAACAATCTCGCGCAGCTGGCCTTGATCCGCGGCGGTGCCGGCATCGGCTTCTGCCAGGTCCCGATCGCCAGGCGGGATGACGCCCTGACGCGCGTGCTGGCCAAGAAGTTTTCGCTGCAACTCGAGACCTGGGTCACCATGCATGAAGACCTGCGCAACAGTCCACGCTGTCGCGCCACCTTTGACGCCTTGGTCGAGGGGCTGCAGCAATATGTTGCTTAGGGGTTGCGTACTGGATCCTCGGAAAACGCCGTCATTCCTGCGAAGGCAGGGTTTTCAACAGACGGACGTCTGGTCATCCAGTGACTTCAAGTAGTTGCAGGCAAAGGCACTGGATCCCGGCTGTCACCGGGATGACGAGCAAAAACGACGCATAACCAGGGTCAGGTTCACTTCAGGCAGGATGCAAGTGAACCTGGCCCCGCTTTTCGAGGCGGACCTGCGCCGTCAGTGGCGTGACTGCCCCGACTCCATCAGCAGCGTCTTGGGTTCCAGGTAGGCACCGATGCCCCATTTCCCCATTTCGCGTCCCAACCCTGAATGCTTGAACCCACCGAAGGGTGCGCGCGGCTCATGGGCGAGCGTGTTGATCAGCACCCGTCCTGCATCGATCTGGCGTGCCACGCGCTCGCAGCGCTGCAGGTCCTTGCCGAACACGACGGCGCTCAAGCCATACAGCGTGTCGTTGGCGATCGCCACGGCATCGGCTTCGTCCTCGTAGGGAATGATGGTGAGCACAGGTCCGAAGATTTCCTCGCGCGCAATGCGCATCTGGTTGCTGGCCCTGGTGAAGATGGTGGGCTTGACGAACCAGCCCGCATGCAAGCCCTCGGGGCGACCTTCACCGCCGGCGAGCAGCGTTGCGCCTTCCTCCAGGCCGATGCGTATGTAGTTCTGCACGCGCTCCCACTGCCTGGCGCTCACCATCGGACCGATGTCGGTATCGGCTTCACGCGGATCACCCGCCTTGATGTGCGAGACAGCGTCTTTCGCAACTTGTTCGAACTCTGCGAGCCGTTGGCGCGGCACCAGGATGCGCGTCCCCGCGATGCAGGCTTGCCCGCTGTTGAGGAAGCCCGCCATAAGCACCAGCGGCATGATGCCGGCGAAGTCCGCATCGTCGAGCACCACGGTGGGCGACTTGCCGCCAAGCTCCAGCGTCACGCGCTTCATCGTGGCCGCGCCGGCACTCACCAGATGCTGCCCCACCGCGGATGAGCCGGTGAATGAAATCTTGGCGATATCCGGGTTGCGCGAGATCTCCTCGCCGACCACGTCGCCGCGCCCGTTGACGATATTGAATACTCCCTTGGGCAGGCCCGCTGCGTGCAAGGCTTCGGCCACGACCCGGGTCTGCATCGCGCTCATTTCACTGGGCTTGACTACGACCGTGCAGCCCGCAGCCAACGCCGTGGCGAGCTTGTTGTAGATGAAGCCGGCATTGCTGTTCCATGGCGTGATCAGGCCCGCGACACCAACCGGCGTCAAGATCACGCGCGCCGTGCCGGCCTGCTCTTCGAACGCGAAGGATTCGAGCGCTGCCATGGCCTGGGCGATGACATCCGCGGGATAGGTGGCCATCCAGCGCGAGCGCTGGGACGGCGCGCCGTATTCGAGCACGATGGCCTGCATCAGATCGTCTTCCCGCGCGGCGATGGCCTTGTGCATGCGCCCGAGCGCGGCGAGGCGTTCTTCGCGCGTGGTCCGCGACCACCCGGGCAACGCCGCCTTGGCCGCGGCAATCGCGCGGCGCGCATCGTGCTCGTCGCCCAGGCGTACCTGGCCGATGACTTCTTCGGTGCTCGGATTATGCAGGTCAAACCATTCCTGGCTGTGCGGGATGACGAACTCGCCGTCGATGTAGATGTGTTCGATGCGTTGCATGTCGATTTCCTCTTTGCGCCGGTTGTGGCAGCTGTGCGACGCAGTCTAGGAGTACATTACTGTGCTTATAAGCCGTCTTATTGCGGATAAGTAATCCCGAAAATCAGGATAGTTATGCATCGCACAGGCATGACCGAACTCGAAGTGGTGCTTGCCGTTACACGCAGCAGCAGTTTTCGCGGCGCGGCGCGGGAGCTGAACATGTCCACCACCGCCGTGAGCAGCGCGGTGGCCGGGCTGGAGGCGCGATTGCAGGTCCGCCTGTTCAACCGTTCGACGCGCAGCGTGGCCCTGACCGACGCGGGCCGGCGGTACGTGGAGCGCATCACGCCGGCGCTTGCCGAGATCCAGCGCGCCAACGAAGAAGCTGCCAGCGAGCCCGACGCTCCCAGCGGCACCTTGCGCATCAATGCACCGCAGGGAGTGGCCACCTTGCTGCTGGAGCCGCTGTTCAGCCAGTACGCACAGCGCTACCCCCGGATGCGCATCGACATCGTGAGCGAATCACGCTCGATCGACATCGTTGCCGAGGGCTTCGATGCAGGCATCCGTCTGGCCGAATTCGTGCCGCAGGACATGATTGCCGTGCCGCTCTCCCGCGACACCCGCATGCTCGTCGTGGCAACGCCCGACTACCTGGAGCGCAACGGCACGCCCAGGCATCCGCGTGATCTGCTCAAGCACCAGAGCATCGGCATGCGCATGTCGCACGGCGGTCTCTATCACTGGGAACTGGAACGCAAGGGCCAGAAGCTGCAGATGGATCTGCCTGTGCGCATGGCTCTCAACGAGACGCCGGCCATCAAGCAAGCGGTGTTGCAGGGGCTCGGCATCGGCTTCATCTCGGAATGGTTCATCGAACAGGAACTGTCATCCGGCGCACTGGTGCCTGTGCTCGTTCCCTGGTGTCAGCCGTTCGGCGGCCTCAGGCTTTACTACCCGGGCCGCCGATTCGTGCCCGCGCGATTGCGCGCGCTGATCGAGCTGATTCATGAGCTGCGTCCGGCTACGGGTCGATCGCCGGTGATACAAGCGGGCTGAGTTGCATGTCGATCTGCGCGCCCGTCGTTCGTCGAAGAATATGAAGAGCACCCTCCCCGCCCCGAACCAGGAGAACCCGCATGGTCAGCAAGAACACGATTTGCCTTTGGTATGACGGCACCGCGCTGGATGCCGCGACGTTCTACGCCAAGACGTTCCCGGATAGCGCCGTGGGCGCCGTCCATCGTGCGCCGGGTGACTATCCCGCCGGCAAGCAGGCTGATGTACTGACGGTCGAATTCACCGTGATGGGCATCCCGTGCCTGGGTTTGAACGGTGGTCCCGGGGTTCCGCACACCGATGCGTTCTCGTTCCAGGTGTCCACCGACGATCAGGCCGAAACCGACCGCCTGTGGGACGCGATCATCGGCAACGGCGGCCAGGCCAGCGCCTGCGGCTGGTGCAAGGATCGGTGGGGCCTGTCCTGGCAGATCACCCCGCGCGTCCTGATGGCGGCAATCACCGACTCTGATCTCGCAGCTGCCAAGCGCGCGTTCGACGCCATGATGGGGATGACGAAGATCGACATCGCCGCGATCGAGGCTGCGCGGCGCGGTTGACGATGGCAACGGTCATCCACCGCACCGCAGCCAAGCAAGGATCAGAGTCGTCTGTTCGAAAGTGCACACTGGCCCGTATGGCACTTACTTGAGCGCCGTCATCCCCGCGAGGAGCTTCTCAACAGCGCGAAGCTGGTCAAGCGGGAATGACGAACTGCAGAAGATCAGCCTTAAGTAAGTGCCATTCCACTCTGTTCCGTTTTCCATCGCGTCATGCCATCACGTGGAGCCTTCCCATGATCCCCACCATTACCGCCTTTGAAAATTCGCCCGATCGCGGCAAAGGACTCGCGCGCGACATGCGCGTCCGCTGGGCGCTTGAAGAAGCGGGCCAAGCTTACGAGGTCCGTCTTGTTTCGTTCGGTGCGGTGAAGGAACCCGCGCATCGAGCGCTGCATCCTTTCGGGCAGATTCCCACCTATGAAGAAGGCGATCTCGCCCTGTTCGAGTCGGGGGCGATCGTGTTGCATATCGCGGAGCGTCATGCGGGCCTGCTGCCGGAAGATGCCCATGCCCGGGCACGCGCGATCACATGGATGTTTGCCGCGATCAACACGGTGGAGCCGCCGATCCTGGAACTCGTAACCGCCAAGTTTCTGGAAGGCGACAAGCCCTGGTCCGAGCAGCGCGTGCCTCTCGTCAAGGATCGCATCCGTACCCGGCTGGGCGAACTTTCCGATCGCCTTGGCGATGCCGACTGGCTCGACGGTGCATTCAGCGCGGGCGACCTGATGATGGTGGGAGTGCTGCTCCGGTTGAAAGCATCGGGCCTGCTGGACGAATATCCGAACCTCGCCGCCTACGTCGCCCGTGGCGAAGCGCGAGCCGCCTTCAAACGTGCTTTCGCCGCTCAATTGCTAGCCTTCGAGGAAAGCGCATTCTGACACCGGCTCCCGGTTTCCGACGATGATGCGTCGTCAATGCAGATAGGGAAACAGTACGGTGATATAGGCTGCAATCGTGACCGCGCTGAATGGAATGAGTGCCTTGTGATACCACTCGCGCGGGGTCCAGGCGGCGATGACAGCAACAACCAAAAAGATCATCTGGACGCCGAGATCCAACGGAGCAGGCAGGTTGCCAAAAAGCACCACCTGCTTGGCGATGCTCGTGACCAGCATCAGGCCGAGGATGGCGAAGAACCAGCGATGATTTGCGTAGTAGTGGGTGCGCAGGTCGACTTGTCCCTCGATACCGATATCCGGCAACACCAAACCAGCCATCAGGTACAACGGAACCGTTTGCGCCAGCACCGCGACGAAGCCGACGAAGCTCCAGTCATGATGGAAGCGCAAATCGTACATCGCCCACCACGCCTGCACGTCGAGCAGCAACAACAGAACTGCCCACGACAGGCACGGCCAGTAGGTATGCAAGCGGGTGCGGGCCAGCATCAAGCCGCGAAAGCCCTGCAATACCTGGGTGATCGCCAGGCCAAGAATGATCGACAGTAATACGGAGAGATAGGTGAAAGCTTCCATGGTTAAATCTCGTTTTGGCATGGCCGGGAGACGGGAACAGCACGGCAAAGCAGGTGGCGCAGTCGAGCTGACGATAGTCAGGATAGAGGCAGTTCCTCCAACGCCGGCAAGCATAAGTGGGCAGACATTGTTCGTTCCAATAAATATCGCTGCCCCTTTGTTTGCCGGGTCGCCTCGGCAGTGTTCACGGACCAACCTCCGACCCGCCGATAAAGGTCCGCTCCAGGTCGTGAAACACGGGTTCCGCGTAGTGCATCTCACGGGCGGGTGCGCGTGACGGTAGTGAGCGTAGAGTGGCGGACTCCGACGCGGTTATTTGCGATTGCCGCGACCGATCTTTGCGGAGGGGAGATGATGAAACGGTTACTTTCCATGCTTGGTTTCTGCATCCTGGTTGGCGGATGCGCCCAGGTCAAACCGGATGCGCCATCGGCGCAGCAGCAGATACAACGCGTGCTCGATGACATGGTGGCGAGCGCGAATGCACACGACACCGATCGCTACATGGCACGTTTCGCACATCAGCCGACCCTTGTGTTTGCGATCGACGGAAGGATCATTCACGGCTGGGACGCCTTGCATGCGCAGCAAATGAAATGGTGGCGCAACGGCAACACCGATGTCGTGTACACACCCATCGGAAGCGCTGAGTTTCTGACGCTGGATGAGAACCTCGTGGCGACCACACAAGCATTGTCATCACGGCGCACGTCACCGGATGGCAAGGTCCTCACCGGAACCCTTGTCGTGACCTCGATCTGGAAAAAATGGCCGCAGGGTTGGGCAATCGTGTACGGGCACGAATCCTGGGCGCACTGAAAACCTCACCATGCGAAACAAACAAAAGCGGCCATCTCGACCTTCCTCCGTTTTTGGCTTGGCCCTTCTTTTCGTCCTACCCCATCGTTGTCGTCTTAGCCACTGAGACAGGGCCATGCTCTAGTCAAAAGTCACGGGGACGCTGCGACTGAGAGTCGACAAGGGCACAGCGCGTGCAGTCGCCGGAGCATACCTCCCATCCGAGCACCACATACGATCAGCCATGACCACCTCCCGCATAGATCCAACGCTCGTTTTCGCCTGGCAAACAGCGCATTCCATCGCGCGGGGATCCCCGCTCCCTGTTCACGATCGCGGGGGCTTCCGGGTAGATACCCACTCGGAAAAGGAACTGAAACGCTGGGTATTTCCGCAGCCATGTGATGGGCTGCGCGCAGTCGCCCAGGACATTGCGGCTCCACGACATTACCTGAAGCTGTGCGGCTCCAACGAAGAGCTGCGTAGTGCACTACCCGTTCACTGGGAGGTCCAGCCAGAAAACTATTTCATGATGGCGCCAGTGACCATCCTCAATACAAGGCCCCTGCCGCATGGATACAGGATGGAGCTTGATCAGGCCGGGCCTGTCACTCGAGCCCGCGTCATCGCGCCGGACGGCGATCTGGCTGCAAGCGGATGCGCGGCAGAAGCTGCAGACATCTTCATCTATGATCGAATCGAAACGGCGCAGGATCACAGGCGAAAGGGATTGGGCATCGCGGTGATGATCGCGCTTGGAACTGCGAGGAAATCTCTCGCCAGTCCGCAGCTCCTGGTCGCGACGGAAGACGGCCGCAACCTCTATGCGAGCCTTGGCTGGACCGTACTCGCGCCATTCGCCACTGCAACCATTCCGGAACGTTGAGCCTGTCCGCGGATTGATCGCGCCGTTCTATCCCGGATTGACTTTGGCACCCGGTACCAGCCGCGCGCCCAGCGCCACCAGCGGCGCAAGCGTGACTAGAAATGTCAGGTGGTACCAAACCGGAAATGTGTTCCAGATGTGGATGTGGTCCGGCACAAACAGCGCAAGCAGCACCAATCCGACGATCCATGGCGCCAGGTTTGATCGCGTGATGGTACGTACCACCGCACCGGCGGCGATGGACGAGAGCGCCCCGATCGAAAGACGCGCGATTTTCATGCCGAGCGTGAACAGCATCGTCGGCTCGGCCTGCGCATAGCCCGGTAACCACCATCGCAAACCAAAGTTCAGGACCGTTACCACAACAACCCAGGCCACCAGCCCGGCGACGACCCCCGCGATAGCACGCCACATGCGCCTTCTCCCGTTGCTATAGTTTAATTAGACTAATATGATTTCACCATGAAGGCAAAACTTCTCATCCTCGGCGTGCTGCATCGCGGGAACTTCCATCCCTACGAGATCAAGCGCCGACTCGAGAACGCGATGGTCGAGTGCTACACCGACGTTGAGGTGGGGACGCTCTACTATGCGATCCGCCAGATGGATAAAGAGGGCCTGATTTCGACCGTGTCCCACCAGCGCGTGGCTCGCGGAGGCATGCGCACGGTCTACAAGATCACCGCGAAGGGAAAGACCGAGTTTGTGGACCTGCTGCATCGGCAATTCGAGGAAGACGGCCCGGTATCCCAGACGTTGTATGGCGCGCTCCTGTTCCTGCACCTGAGCGATCTTGCCATCGTCCAGGATCTCATCCGTGACCGGATTGCGCGCCTCGACGAACAGATCGCCAAGCTCGGTCCGATCCGCAAGGAACTTCGTCCCGTGCTTTCAACGGGCGGCGAACACCTGCTGCGTCATCTCGACCAGCAGCGACGCCTCGACCGCGACTGGCTGAAAGGTCTGCTCAGGGACGTCAAGGCACGTCGCGTGCGCGACGTCGCGGACCCGAAACGCCTAGCGGTTGACAAGGAGGGCCGGAGTTGAGATCGGAGCATGGGCTTGGCCCTCGGCGGCATCTGGACGCTATGAGCCGTCGGCATTCGAGCGGCAGCAGGAACTTAGTCTTGTGGCCAGATCGATCTGACTCAGCCAACGTCCGCTTGCGACCGAGGCTGTGTGAAAACGCAAATGTGCGTTTGAGGTTGATCAAGAATTGCTCAAATCATGGCGCGTAGATTCAATTCTGAAGCTCTGACGTTCGGTAGTTTGTCCAGAATTCGCGTAGCAGGCACATGCTTGAGGGCAGCTCTGCGCTTTCACACAGCCTGGACCCATGGCAGACGTTAGAAGAAGCGTGAAGAGCCCTCGGATGTACCTCTCTGTATTGGGAACCCGAAGCGGACACGAGATAGGTAGAGTGCTTGTCGGGATTTGCGCTCTGCAAGCATCCAAACGACTGAAACCACCCATACGAAACATAGGCATTGAAGAGAAAAGATTATGCGGATATTTGGTCCTGGCCCCCTGATGCCTGCGTTGTTTTGCGTATTTGCCCCCTGGGTCGCATTCGCCCAGAACCCGCCCGCGGATTTCGGCTCGAACGCCACTCGGCTTGAAACTGGATTTTTCACCTACCAAGATCGAAACCATGACGGCGGCTCTGTCGTCGGTAGCTCGCGAATCCTGATACGGCGACTGGATAACGAGAGCGGTTACGAATTTTCGAACCTCGCCACTTTCGCATCAGGCTTTCTGGGGTTTCACAGCCAGCGTTGGACTACCGTGGCGTCCATGCGATTTCAGCCCAAATCCGCGACCCTCTCTTTCGTCAACGGAAATGAGGCAGCACCTGTCTTCGACATTGCTTATCGAGCAGGCAGAGCAAAAGGGTTTGTAGTGTCAAGGGCATCGAACGAAGCCTCGAAGAAGGCCTACGTAAACGATCCCATCCCAGCGGATACCGTTGATCAGCGCATCGATTGGGCAGCAGTGACCGCCAACGACCTCGAAGTGGGCCGGCATTTCGAATTCAACGTCTATGACCCGAAAAGTGGCGTCAGCCATGTCCAGGCTGACGTGGGAGCCCTATCCGATGTTCACGTTCCCGCCGGCGACTTTGTGTCCTACGCCATCGACTACCGCATTCACAAAGCAAATGGCGTCGAGCATTTCAGGGTTTTCGCAAGCAAGGAAAGCCCTCGCTTCATGGTGCGGGAAGAGTTTCCCAATGGCGTAGTCACTGATCTTGTGCGAATCGAAAATGCAGCCCAATAGATGGGCCAATGATCTCCTCTGATTGAAATCATGGCTTGCGGGCCTTGCAGCTTGAGCGGTCCGTCGGAAAACTGGAAATGTCCGCCACCCATAGCGGACCTTGCGGAAGGTCAAAACTGCGCAACGTCAGCGAAGAAAAGGGGTAGATTCACTTACATCCTTTTCGAAGGTGAACCTGACCAAGTTGGCCACGTTTCGACACGGCCCGAGCTGCGGCTTCCCTTTCATCTCTCCCGCGGAATGAACCCCGGCAGGCCGGTGTCCACGACGCCGTTCAAACGGATGCTTGTCACGATACCTTCCCGGATCTCCTGCAAGGCCTCGGCGGGCAGAGCAGCGATGTCGAAATTCCCGGATATGGTCCGGATGGGTCGACGTAGTCAGGAACGCGGTGCCACGCTGGACTGCCCAGGCGAGCGCGACCTGCGCAGGCGTCTTGCCCACGCGCTGCGCGATGGCCTTGAGCACCGGATCGTCTGTCAGCCTCGGCTCCATGCCATGCCCCAGCGGCGCGAAGGCGAGCAGCACGATGCCATGCTTCGAACAGAAGTCGAGCAACTCCCACTCGGGGAGATACGGATGGCATTCGACCTGCACGACCGCCGGCTTGATACGGGCGTTGGCGACGATCTCCCGCACCTGGTCCAGGCGGATATCCGACAGGCCGATGGACCTGCACTTGCCCTCCTCGACCAGACGCTCCATCGCTCGCCACGTCTCCAGCAAGGTCACTCCGGTGTCATAGGCCGGCCGACCGTCTTCGCCCTTTGGATACTGCTCATCGCCAGGTTCGAAAGCGAAAGGCGTATGGATCAGATAGCAATCGAGATAGTCGAGTTGCAGACGACCGAGGCTCGCCTCGACGGCAGGTGTGACACGCTCCGGGCGGTGATTGTTGTTCCACAACTTGGTGGTGATGAACAGGTCTTCGCGCCGAACCGTGCCCTCCGCGATGGCCTCCTTTATCGCATCACCGACCACATCCTCGTTGCGGTAGGCCTCCGCACCGTCAAGATGCCGGAACCCCACCTCCAAGGCGGTTTTTATCGCCTGTCTGGCAGCGGCACGATCGGGAATCAACGTGCCAAAGCCAACCGCAGGAATCGCACCCGATCCATCGGCAAGAGGAATCGTCGTGTAACGAAGGGTGTCGGAAATGTGCATGGTCATGCCCCCTTGCAGGGATCTGCCGCCGCGAAGTCGACGCAGTCACAAGCCAGCATCCACAATGCCAGTGTGCCCGTCAAAGTAAAACATCAGTATCTGATGAGAGACGTTACTTGATCGCCCCGCCCCCAACGCATCGCGTGAGAACCCGCATGGCAAAAATCGTTATCTACGGCGCCGGCTCCGTTGGTTGCTATGTCGGCGGACGGTTGCTTGCCGGGGGCAGCGATGTCAGTTTCATTGGGCGTGCGCGCATCACCGACCAGTTGCGCCATCAAGGCCTCACGCTGTCGCGGCACGACGAAAGCCGCTGGCATGTGCCCCCGGAGCGAATCGAGGTGTCGACGGACCCTGCGGCGGCGGCCGGCGCGGATCTCGTGCTGGTGACCGTCAAGTCCGCCGCGACAGCCACGGCCGCGGCAGAACTGGCGGACGTGCTTCGCCCCGGCACGATCGTCGTGAGTTTCCAGAACGGCATGGGCAATGCGGATGTGCTGCGCGCAGCGCTGCCGCAGAGCACGGTGCTGGAGGGGATGGTTCCATTCAATGTCGTCGAGCGCAGTCCCGGTGTATTTCACCAAGGCTCGGCGGGCGAGCTGGAGATCAGGCATGCGCCGACCATGCAGCCATTCGTCGAAGCGTTCAGTCAGGCGGGGCTGCCGCTGATCCAGCACGCCGACATGTTGCCGGTGCAGTGGGCGAAGTTGCTGCTCAATCTCAACAATGCCATCAACGCGCTGGCGAACCGGCCCTTGAAGGAGGAGCTCTCGCAACGCGCCTACCGGATCTGCCTCGGCATGGCGCAGAAAGAAGCGCTGGCACTTCTGAAGCAGGCCGACATACGAGCCGCCAGGCTGACGCCGCTTCCGGCCTCCTGGATACCGCGTGTTCTCGGCTTGCCCGATGCATGGTTCGAGCGGCTGGGCCGCAGGATGCTGACGATCGATCCGCTCGCGCGCTCGTCGATGTCGGACGACCTGGCGGCGGGGCGTGCCACGGAAATCGACTGGATAAACGGCGAAGTCGTGCGCCTCGCCCAACGTCTTGGGCAAACCGCACCCGTGAACGAACGGCTATGCGAACTCGTGCGGGAAGCCGGGCAAGCCGACCTGCGCCCTTCATGGTCGGGCGAAGCACTGCTGACGGAGATGCGGGCTGCAACCGGCGCCTCTTGAGCTACCAAGCGAGTTGCCAGGCGGATCGGATTCACTTCCGTGCCTTTACCAAGTGATTCGCTTATCAAGCCGCCGCAAGCACCTTGCGCACCATCTTCGGCGCGGCCACGGTCACTTTCAGCAGCGCCTTCACCGCTCCACCCGGCTCGCGCCTGCCCTGCTCCCCATCCTGCAACGTACGCACAGACACACCGAGCATGGCCGCGCAATCGGCTTGCGACAGACCAAGCTTGATCCGCGCTTCAGTGGCTTGGCTTGCATGCACGGTGAATCGGCGACCACCACCTGCCTTGATCTCGCCAATCGCCTGCAATACCTCGGCGCCGATATCGCGTCTGGCATCGCGTTCAAGAATTTGCCTGCTCAGCTTTTTCATGACTTCACCATCTTGTCCTTGATCAACCGGATGACGTGGGCCGGGAGACTTCCCGCCGGGTCTTCGCATGGATCGCCAGGAAAGCGATCAGAGACATTTCCAAGCTGAAAGTGTCTCTGAAGACTCATGCCCCCGCCTCCCGCTACTGATAGGTCGGAAGCTGCCGCACGATGGGCGACACGCTGCCCATGGGCGAACGCGCGGGCAGCGCGAGGTAGGTGACCCACTCTTCGCGCACACCGGGTTTCGTCCGGTGCGGTGGCTCCAGCTCCTGCGCATTCACGTCGCCGATGATGTCGCGCAGCTTCTGCGCGTCGCGGACGATGGCATCGCCCATGATCGACAGCGTGACGTCGGATAACTCCGCATGATCGCTGCAGGTCACCACATTGCCATGGGCCCGAAGGCTATCGAGCAGCAGGTTGATTTCGTCGAGCTGATTCAGGGTGACGCCAAAGAGACAGCGATTGCCGGCCTCATCCATGACCGGCTCGTCGACATCCGGTTCCGCGGCTTCCGTGCCATCCTCCGCGTCCGCGTGCGCATCGGCCTCGCATGCTGCCGCCCTTTCGCCACGCTCGGCCGGCCAGGAGAGTTCCTCCAGCACCTGCCCGATCTTCTCCTCCAGCAGCTCCAGACAGATCGCCCCTTCGCCCGGGCGAATCTCCGCGGTCCACTCCTTTTCCTCGTCCGCCATGCGCGGTCGCGCGAGGTCGGCCAGGAACTCCACATACTCGCGCAGCTTCTTCAGCCGAAGCTGCCTGTCCTCCGGCAGGAAATAGCCCTTCGTTTCCAGATCATCCGCATCGAACGTCGACATGGTCGCCTCCTGTTCCATGAAGTACCCGTCCACGGCATGACAACGGACGGCGTGTCGGGATGTTCGAAACCGCACAGGGCCGGCGGGCCAGGCAACGGCGGCAACGATGCAATTCATGGCTGGCATGTTGCAACTTCAAATTGGCCATGTCAACAACTTGAAGTTGCATTTCCACGAAGGCGGGTGCGCAACAATGCGCTGCATCCACTCAACGTCCCCACGCGTGAGCGCGTGGCGACGATGCAACAACAGGAACCTGGATGACAGCACCCTACGAGGACTTCGCGGACCGCCTGCAGCAGACGCTGGACCGCACGCGTTTCGTGCAAGGACGCGGAAGAACGAGCGCCCTGGCAGACCGCTACGCCGTGTCGCGTGAGACAGCCCGCAAATGGCTCACCGGCCTTGCCCTGCCCGAGCTTGCCCGCATCATCGAACTGGCCAAGGATTTCAACGCCAGCTTCGAATGGCTTGCCACCGGCCGAGGCCATTTCCGCTTGGGCGTGGGGGAAAAATCCTCCGTCTATCTGCGCCTCACCGACGACGAGAGCCGCCTTCTCGACGCCTTCCGCAACCTGCCCGAGCCCAAGCGCCAGCTACTGGTGAAATTTCTCTCCTGATCTTGCCTGCGTCATAAATCACGCCTCATCTTCGGACGCGCGATCGAGTTGTTGAGCGATGGCGCGATGGACCAAGGTGACGGTCATTACCCGCCGTCCCCTTATCGGATTCCTGAGCGGGCGAGTGGCTTCAGGCCAGGATTTTCTCTGCCAAACCCCCATGGCATAAGTGCGGATTCCGGTTCGGCTGAACGCCTGTGCCGGTTGACGCTGTGCAGTCCGCTGGTGCCAATCAAATGTCCGGTTCCGACCCAAAGGACATCCGTAGCCATGCAAGATGCCGCTTGCCGATTGGCTCCGGCCATACGGCTCATTTGGCCATATGGCGCGGCGGGGCCTGCATGGCAGGCGGACAAGCATCCGTTTGCAAGTAGGTCATCAGTCATGGCCTGTTACTCGTTGACGTCGTCAGGTGTGGTGTTATGGTTCACTATAACACCGTCTCACAAGTCTCGACGAATGGGACCTTGTCAAGCCAGCGTCGACCATGGCCGGCTTCGACCAGCCTCACGGTGGTGCGGGCCTCGGTACCGGGTCGATCGCCACCACCGTCTCGTTCCGTCGCTTGCGTGACAACAGCTGATTGCCTTCAGGAGTTCTGGCATGTTTCCTCGTACCATCCTCGCCCTGGTGCTCGGCACCCTGCTCGCCGGCTGCAGCAACGGCTCGTTGGCCAGCGGTTCGACCACCATCGCGAACGGCGGCATCGTGGTTCGTGGCGACCGGGTGATGCTGCATGGCGCTGGCGGCATCGAGGGCAACCTCGATGCCGCTGGAAACCTGGTGATCGACGGCCGCACCGTCACTGTCGACGCCAGCCAGCGCGAACAGCTGCAGCGGTATTACCAAGGCGCCCGCTCCGTGCGTGAACACGGCATGGCCACTGGCAAGGCAGGAGTGGCCGTCGCGATGCAGTCTTTGAAGAGCGCCGCAGTGCACGTAACCGGCGGTAACGGTGAGCAGGCCGACGCCACGCTCAATGGCGCTACTTCGCGCGTCGATCAGGAAGCGTCGAAGATCTGCCTTGACTTGCAGCAGGTCATGGCTGCGCAGGGTCGCCTCGCCACCAGCCTCGGTGCCTTCAAACCCTTTGCCGGCATCTTGCATGGTGATGACGATTGCTCGACCACGTTCGCCTGGCATGATTCCGACCATGCCCTCACCCTGAAATCCGGCCACGGCGAAGGGATCAAGGTAATCCATACGGAGCCGGCAAGCGTCTGGGGACTGCAACAGGGCGATGTGATCCTGGCCGTCGACGATCACGCCGTAGACCGGGTGCAAGAACTGCTCGAGCGCCTCGATGCAAGTAAGCCCAAGCCGGTCGCGATCCGCGTGCGCCGCGACAAGACCGAGCATGAAATTACGCTAGCCGAGCGCGACTACACGAGCATGGCTGCGTCATCGTCGGCCAAAACGGAGGCGAAATGACGCAAGACGGAGATGGTCCCATCGGTTGGCGATCGGGTGGAGGCTGCCGGCGCCGATCCCTCTGGCGCCTGTCCGATCCACGCCCGTCCTTGGATCCGTAGGCGTCTCATATCACCACCCGGGTCGCGCTGTGGTTGGAGCGGCTTGGTACACCTGGCGCTGGCCGGGTCACGCAAGCATCGACCCGCGGGTTTCAGGGCTTCAACCCCTCAACGCGCAACACAACAGGTCATGTACGGGCCACCGCCCGGGGTTCCGCGTGCCCTCAATCGCGCGCCACTCAAACAAGAGGAGATCGCCATGTTGAAACGTATCGCACTGCTTGCCTGTGTTCTCGCGTTGCCGCTGGCACACGCGGAGGTCTTGTCCGTTGACGTTGCCAGCCGGCAGCCTTGGGTCGGTGGAAAAACCTTCGGCCAGGTGGGCGCATACGAAGTTCTGCGCGGAACCGTCCACTACGCCATCGATCCGCGCAGCAAAGCTGCGCGTGATGTCACCGATATTCGTTTTGCACCGGTCGATGCGCGCGGCCTGGTCGAGTATTCCGGCCCATTTGTGCTCATTCGTCCTGTCGATGCCGCGCACAGCAATCACACGACGCTGATCGAAGTAGCAAACCGTGGACGCACGGAGATGGACGGCGTTTTCTTCGAAACCAAGGACGGGCTGGACCTGATGTCGCCCGACAAGGTGCAAGAGCTGACGGATCCCACCTTCTTCAAACTTGGCTATACGCTGGCGTGGGTGGGTTGGCAGGCCCGACAGGAACCCGATCAGTTCGGCCTCCAGGTTCCCGTTGCGCACGTGCACAGTGCTGCGCGCGCCACCTTTGCCGCCGAGGACATGACGCCAGACCGCAAGACCTTCGATTTGGCATACAACGGCTTTTACTGCGCGCACGATGCAAAACAGCGCAAAGCGGAGCTTCGATTGCTGGCCGATTTCCACGATCCAGGCATCGTGGTACCGCGCAAGTCGTGGCATTTTGCGGCAGTGTCGGTCGAAAAGAAAAACGATGCTCGCTGCGCCATCGTGCTGGACAAACCTGCGGCAGCGGATACGTATTTCAGCCTCGTCTACGAGGGTGAGGATGCGGCGGTGATGGGCTTGGGCGAGGCGGCTTTTCGCGATTTCGCGATGCATCTGAAGACCCGGCGCATGGCTTCCGGGATTAACGATCGCCCCGGCGATGCCGTCGCGGTCTTCGCATTCGGCTATTCGCAAGGCAGCCGCTTCCTGCGCGACTTCGTCTACCGTGGCTTCAACACGGGCCCGGACGGGCAACGCGTGTTCGACGGCATGCTCATCGCCACCGCCGGCGCAGGCCGCGGCTCTTTCAATCACCGTTACGCGCTGCCTGGCGAGGCGGGCAACTCGGTGATGAGCGATGCGCGCGCAGTGGACTTGTATCCATTCGCCGATGTTCCGACGCCGGATATCGACGGCAAAGGCCACGCCGGCCTGCTGGACCGTGCAGTGCAGGGCAATGCCGTACCCAAGATCATGTACATCATCAGCAGCTCCGAATACTGGGCGCGCAACGCGTCGCTGCTGCAGACGACCACCGATGGCAAGCAGCAGGTCGCGCTGGGAGCGGATAGCCGGCTTTATTACTTTGCTGGCGTGCCGCACGCGCTGAGGTTTCCAGGCCAGTTCACCGAAGCCGGCAAGGAAGCGGCCTATCCCTACAATGCCAATGTCGATCTGGCCGACGGCATGAATGCCCAGCTTGAAAACCTGCGCAAGTGGGTGGTCGACAATATCGCGCCGCCGCCGACGATTGCACCGGTGCTGGGCTCCACGCTCATCGCGGCGACCGAGCTGAAATTCCCGGCGATTCCTGGCATTCGTGTGCCGACCAGTCCGCCGCCGTTGTGGCAGCTTGGCATGGGTCGCGCCTATGCGCGCGAAGGCATCATCACCGAGCCGGTGCATATCGGCCCCAAATATCCGCTGCTGGTGCCTGCCGTCGATAGCGACGGCAACGAACTGGGCGGTTGGCGCGGTGCCATGTCTTCGGTGCCACTCGGCACCTACACTGCCTGGAACTGGAAGTCGCCGAAACTCGCGCGTTTTGGCTACATTTCCGGCCTCAACGGCGGATATATCCCGTTTGCGCGCACGCGTGCCGAGCGCTTGGCCGCACACGACCCAAGGCCGTCGATTGAAGAACGTTACGGCAATCGCGACGGCTTCATGAAAGCCGCCGCTGCTTCGATCGACAACGCGATCGCGAAGCGATTCCTGCTGCCGATCCAGCGGGAAGACATCCTCGCAAAAATGGGCAGAAGCTGGGACGAGGCGATGAAGTTCGACTGGTATCTGGGCAAACGGGAAGGTGCGACGAAGTAGCACTCGCCGGCCTTGCATCGGTATGGCGGGTTCACTGCGATTCTCCGGGCGCAATGCCGCAGGTGCGGGGATGAATAGCGATCCGTCCAGGAGTCAGTGGTGCAGGGCGTCCCTCGTCCACGGGGGTGGTTGTCCGCTTCTGGCCGCGAGCGGCCATTGCGCAGCGGACGGTCAGGCAGCAACCTCGCGAAGTCCGCTTGCGACCCACAACGGACCTTGCGGAAAGTCCAGACTGGGCGACACCAGCGAGGCCAACGCCCAGGTCATCGCGCTCATCGCCTCGGCTGGCGCTTCCGCCGGCACCACCGGCGCGGGTGGTTCGGCCAGCGGCAGCAAGCATGACGCGGCCACCGGCGGCGGCTATTTTTGAAATGACCATCGGCACTGGCCGCCCCTCGATCCGGGCGCAACGCTGCAGGCCTGGCACAGGAGTCGTGACATGAATCCTTTCACATGGTGCTGGACGGCGTGGCTGTTGATCTGGCTGGCCGCAGCGTTCCGCAACAAACGCACCGCGCGCCGCGAGAACCTGACGTCGTGGGCCCTGCACATGCTGCCACTGGCGATCGCGGCCGCACTGCTTGCAGCCGACTGGACGCCGTGGCCGTTCCTGCAGCAGGAGGTTTTGCCTTATCAGGCGGCTTTCTACTGGATCGGCTTGGCGCTGACCTTCGGAGGCCTGGCGTTTACGGTGTGGGCGCGTTTCCGCCTCGGCACGAACTGGAGCGGTTCGGTGCAGGTCAAGGCTGAACATGTGCTGGTGCGCAGCGGCCCGTACCGATGGGTGCGTCATCCCATCTATACCGGCTTGCTGGCAGCCTTTCTCGGCACCGCGATTGCCATGGATCAGTGGCTCGGCCTGCTGGCGTTCGTGATCGTACTGCCCGGGCTCATCTACAAACTGCGCCTGGAGGAACACTGGATGATCGAGACGTTCGGCGACGCCTACCTCGACTATCGCAAGCACTCCAAGGCGCTGATCCCGGGCATTCTTTGACGAGAAAACAATGGTCTCAGGCGCAATTTGCTCGCTGAGATAGCCATCAAAAATTGTCCCTGACACCTGTTCCTCAGTGCGAAAAACTTTTCGTCATTCCCGCGAGAAGCTTCTCAACAGCAAAGCTGGTCAAGCGGGAATCCAGCGACTTCAGCCGTTTCAGGTCACACAAGACACTGGATTCCCGCTTGCGCGGGAATGACGGCGCTTAAATCCTTGAGTAAGTGCCATTCGTGCGAAGGACAATTCGAGCGACTTGGCAGACGACCAAATTTGTCCCGACCCTGCTCTGCCTGAGCTGGCAGCGTGGCCCGTGTCGAAACACGCCAGTCGCGTCGATTCACACCCGAAAAAATATTTCGCGAAGATGTCCATTCAGCGCTCCGCCATTCGTCTAGTTATCAGCAGCCACCCTTCGTCTGAGAGGAAAGATCATGCTGAAACTCTATGGATTTGCCGCCACCCGCTCACTTCGCGTGTTATGGGCATTGAACGAACTCGATGCCGAATTCGAGTTCGTGCCGATCAACCTCCTGACCGGAGAGCAGCATCGCCCGGAATTCCTCCGCATCAACCCCGCCGGCAAGGTGCCGGTGCTCGTCGACGGCGATGTGGTACTCAGCGAGTCCGCAGCGATCGTCATCTACCTGGCCGAAAAATACCCCGACAAAGGGCTGCTTCCTGCAGATCGCAAACAGTTGGCCCAGGCGTATCGCTGGGTCATGTTTGCCATGACGGAGCTTGAGCAGCCGCTATGGCGCATCACGCGCCACAGCTGGTTGCATCCGGAAGAAAAGCGGATACCCGCAGAAATTCCTGCCGCGAGCCAGGAGTTCGTTGCCATGGCGGCCGTCTTGGAGGATCACATGGCAGGACGGCAGTTCATCGTCGGCAACACCATCACCATCGCCGATTGCGTGACGGCCTACCTGATGGATTGGGCCAACGAATATCATTTGATCGACGAACACCCCAACCTGCGCGCTTACCTGGAAAGAATGTATGCGCGCCCCACCGCCCCGCTGCGGATTGCCGAGGCATTGGCCCGTATCGATTTGGAAGTGGCATGAAAATCTACTGGATCAAGGCACAGGCGCCGCGGCGTGTACTGGCGCTGGTGAAGCATCTCGGCATCGAGGCAGAGTGTGTTGAAGTTGACTTGATGGCGGGTGGGCTCAAGACGCCCGACTATGCGTCGCTCAATCCCAACATGAAGGCGCCCACGCTGATCGATGGGGATCTTGTGCTGTGGGAGTCGGTGGCCATCATGGCCCATCTCTGCATCAAGACCGGGTCGGACATGTGGCCCGCGCACCATCCGGCTGAGCAGGTCGAGCTGTTGCGCTGGCTGTCCTGGAGCGATTGCCATTGGTCGCCTGCCGTCGCGCCGTTTTATTTCGAACATGTCGTCAAGGCGACCTTCGGGATCGGGCAACCGGACATGGCGTTACTGAAAACGTCCGTGCCGGAATTGGTGAGATACGCAAAAGTCCTGGATGGCCACCTGGCGGACCGCCGCTTTATCGCGTGTGAAAGGCTCACGATCGCCGACTTCGCTCTCGCCTCGATGGCGGCCTACTGGCGGGAATCGGAAATGCCGCTGGAGGCGTTTCCCCATATCGTTCGCTGGCTCGACGCATTGGCGCGTATTCCAGCGTGGGCTGATCCCTGGCCAACCTAAGGACGGCTGAAATCGACGAGCCGCAACTGCAAATTCGGACCCCGGGTCTTTGTCATGATTGCCAATCGGGTTCCAGTCGAGTCAACGAAGCGGCTTCCGGGCGTGAGGCAGAAGCGAGCGAAGAGCGCAAAGCCTTGAATCAAAGAGGACGGAGGTAGTTATCCGCGTTCAATTACCTCCGTCCCCTTATTTCTGATTACGCTAGTTCCAGGGATTGGCAGGCTGATCGTTGATCGCCGTCCAGAACCGCGTGGTGCCGGCAGGGATCGCGCCGTAGCCCCAATAGCTCCAGCCGCCGCCGCCGTCGTGGAACTCCGCCATCCGCCAGCCACTGCCGAAAGTGACGGAGCATTTGCCGTCCGCCACCGCGCGGCTGGTCAGTTGCGATCCCGGTACCGCCCCGGTGAACGCCAAATTGCCGCTTGCCCAGCCATCGGAGGAATCGGTGGTGATGCCGGCAGGAAGTGCGCTACCGGTCACGTCGATGCACAGGATGGGCAAAGACACGCTGGGAGACGTATCCCCGCTATACGGATTGGTGGTGTTGTCGCGCCCGACATGAATCACCGTGGATGTCCTCCCCGTCCAGGTCATCGCCTTTCCAGTCGTCGTATTCCACGGGTTGGCCGGCTGGTCGTTGATGGCGACCCAGAAACGGCCCAGGCCGCCGGGAGTCTTGCCGTAGCTCCAATAACTCCAGCCGCCGCCGCCATCGTGGAACTCGGCCATGCGCCAGCCGCTGCCGAACGCGCTGGCGCACTTGCCATCCGCCACCGCCCGGCTGGTCAGCTGCGATCCCGGCGTCGCCCCGGTGAACGCGACCGTACCGCCCGTCCAGCCATCGTAGTAATCGGTGGTGATGCCGTAGGGCAGCGTGCTGCTGCCAATACTGACGCACATGATAGGCAGCGCCGTGCCTGTCGCAGTATCCCCGCTGTAGGGATTGGTGGTGCTGTCGTTGCCTACGTGGACCAGGCCCGCCGTGTTGGCTGGAAAGAAGCTGGTCCAGGTCATGCCCAGATGGGTAGCACCGCCGGAGCCGCCCGAAACGAAGCCCGGATTGGAGGCGATGAAAGCCTTGGCGCCCTGGATGTCGAAGCTGCCCCAACCCGTCGCATCGTCGCGTCCCGCGGCGGCTGTGTAATAGCCGTTGCTGCCGGTCGTCACGTCGTGGAAAGGAAACGTGCTGGCATACGCGTACAGCGATGGCGGGGCGAAACCCAGCGCATTGCTGTTGGCCGTCTCCAGCCGCGCCCAGGCACCGACGAACAACGGTGAGGCCAGGCTGGTGCCGCCATTGGCATAGTAGCCCGACGAAGGAATTCCCGACCCGGAGCTGGCCGTGAAGTAGGCGACGATCGGCGTATTCGTCCAGTCCGCGTCGAAGGCGAGATCCGGCAATTGCCGATAGGAACCAGACAGCGAACTCTGCCAGGTGGGCTTGGCCTCATGCGCGCTGATGCCGCCACCGCTGTACGCCCAGGACGACTCGGAAATGTAGCTGTCCGCAGTGCTGGTGTTCAAGGTCGTGCCGCCAACCGTCACGACATAGGGCGAAGAAGCCGGATACCCGACGCCCAGGGTGGTGCCATAGCTGCCGTTGCTGGAAGCACCGCAGGCATAGGCGCCGTTGTCGCCGCTGGCCGCGGAAAAGGTCTGGCCCTGGGCGACGCCCAGCTGAAATGCGGAGTCCGCCCAGCCGGTGCTGGAGTCTTCGCAGCCGGGCCAGCCCCACGACATGTTGATGACCTTGGCCGTGTTGTCGCTGATCACGCGATTGATCGTCTGCAGCATCAGGCCCTGGTCTTCGTCGCCGCCCGCCGTGTAGAAGATCAGCTTCTGCACGCCGCCGCTGATGCCGACGATGGCCTGCGCATCCATGCCCCACTCGCCCTGGCCGGAATCGTCGCCATTGTCGCCGCCGAGGATCACCACCTGGGTCGGCACAGCGGCAAGGCCTTGGCCGCTCTCCATCTGCGCCAGATCGTTGACCGAATTGGTCATGCTGCCCCAGCCAATGAGGGCCGCGGTCGTATTGGTCGCAGCGGATGCGCTACCCGCGTCGTACACGGTGGCGAATTCCTGGGGATAGTAGCCGTGCGCATTGGGATTGCCGTCGGGGCTGGTGACGATGTGGTAGCCCGGGCGCGGGTTCGAAGTCGCTACAGGTTGCATCCGGCCATGCCAGGAGAATGTCTGCGCATGATCGAGCGTCTGCAGGCCAAGTACGCGGTCGACCGTATCGCTCAGCGCGGTGGGCACTTGTACATCGAGGATGTTGGCGATGCCGGCGCGTCCACCGCGACTGAAGTGGCCGATCTGCGTGCGAAACGCCGAGCGCGCATTGCCGACGGTGCCGTCTGCAGTGACCAGCATGCGGTTCGGCGCGATCCTGACGTTCGTGTAGCCCTGTTGCCGCAGGTAGTCCGCCACCGCTTGGGCCTGTGGCTCGGTCGGCGCAAATGCGGCGGTGGTCTGCACACTGCTGAGGAACTGGTGATAAGCCGGACTGCCCGGTCGATGCAGCTCGCGAACGAAGCTGTCCAGTACGTCCTTGTTGCGCAATTTCAGTGCCACCGTGATCGAGACCGGTTCCTGATCTGCCGCCAGGCCGCCGAAGGTGGCATTGCCGGTCGCGACGGCGTGCGTTTGCGTCGTCGCCCATGCGGCCGTGCCCGGTGCCTGCGCCGACACCTCGTACGTCACGGCTTGCGCACCGAGCGCAAGCATCAACGCGACCGCCAACCGCGATCGTACCGAAGCTGGCGTCAAGGCATGTTTCAGTCTATTCATGGCCAAATACTCCCTTATTTGCTATTTGCGAATAATCGGATATGGCGACATTGCGTCGCCCGCTTATTGCCATCGAACATCGCTCGCGGCGCCTTGCGGCAACGATTTTCCGTATGAGAGACCGATGTTCTCGCCGAACGGATGCGCACCCAGCTGCTGGATGTCCCGATCCACCTTGATCAGCTTCTTGTATTCGTCTTCCGGGGTGACCGACCGTGCGCGGCACAGCGCCCCAAACGAGAACAGCAGCATTGCTGACAGGCAGATCCCTTGCCAAACACGCATCCATGTTCCCCTTCACCTGGCATTGCGCTCAGGTTGTGGGTCGGAGATTCCGACTCAGGTGGATCCATTGTCAACGAGCAAGTTCTTGCGGGCTGTCTGAGGCCGGAACTGGAACGTACACGGTGGGACTGATCACGGCCGGAACCCTGATCGTGGTCGATCGGAACCGATGATCGGCTTGACCGAACCTCGCCGCCCATGTCGACCGCGGCGAAGCGCGGGCCGCCTTCAAGCGTGCTTTCGCCGCGCAATGGGCGGTGTTTACTGGCCAGCCTTCGACCGGCTGATAAAGGGCCGCTCCGGGCCTGGATTCAGCGAATCCAACACGGGGGTCAACTGCCGCGCGTTGCCAAGTGAACTTGCCCCTGTGTTGCCCTACTCCGCCGCTTCGGGCGCGCCCATGCTGCCCTTGCTGTACATCCCGGAGCGATCGAAGCAGCAGGCATGGCGTTTGCCGCACGCAAGCTTGTCGCAAGCGGTGGCGATGCGCTTGCCGCGCGTCTCCGCCTTCTTGCCGGAGGTGATCCAGTGGATCCAGTCGCGTCGCGCCACCGGCGTGATGTCGGCCCATGTCGCCTTGGCGTCCGCGTTGGACGCCAGCGCCTTGCGCAGATCGACGGGCACCTTGGGTTCGGGCTCCTTCTCCACCGGCGCGATCTCCAGCGCGACGCTGTCGCCGGCGGCGACACCGGCGGCCTCGCGCAAGGCCTTGTCGATCTTGAGCCAGTGACTGCCGTGGCCGTCCGGTTCCAGCGTGGCCTGGAAGGGCTGGTCTTCAAAGCTGCCCTCGACGGTGACCATGCTCCGCGTCGGCAGCTTCGCGCTCGCAACCACAGGCAGCACCAGGAAGGTCCACGCCGCGCCCTTGGGCGTCGCGGGACGCGACAGCTTCGCCTTGAACTTGATCACCGCGGTGGGTTTGGCCATGGCGGAACGGTAGCACCGGTCGCCGTGATCCGTGTTCGCGCCGCGTGCTGATCGTTTACATGATTCGCAAAGGGCCTCGCCCAGGAGCGGGAGGCGAGTTCACTTTCGCGCCCTTAACCAAGCGAACCCGACCACGTTTTGACTCGGTCCCCGACACCTTTTTTCGTTTCCCCAATTACCCCGTCCCCTTATCGCAATGCGTGAACGGGCATGCGATCCGCCAGCACCAAATCCGCGGTCAGCACCTTGCCATTGCGCTGGAATGCGACAGCGACATGCGTGCCGGAGGGAAGCTCGCGCCATTGCCGACGCCAGTCGGTCAACGATTTTGTGGACACAGCCGCATGATCGATCGCGGTAACGCGGTCACCCGCACGCAGGCCAGAATGCTCGGCGGCGCTTCCCTGTGCGACATCAACAATCTTCAATGCATCACCATCGGCGAACAGCCACAGTCCACTGCGATCGAAAAGGTCGGGTTTGCCGAAATCGGCGTTCGGTGAGAGGTACATCTTCCGGTTCGCGTAATCGAACGTCACCGTGAAGCGATGCAAGACACCACCCCCAAGATTGCCGGCGACATTCGGATCGCTGAATGCGCCCTTGTCGCTGATGGAGAGGTCGCCGGCGATGTCTTTGACAGCGAGGGCACCGAGCTTCAACGTGCCGAAACGCGCCGGACGCCCGCGCGCCGCGCCGCCGACACCCCAGCCGATGACCGCTTCGGGCGAGGCGGCATATTTCGCGGCCAGGCCGTGTGCGCGCACGAAGGGCGAGCTCAACGTGAGGGAATCGCGCGAGCCGGTATCGACGGTGAGCACGACAGGCATGCCATCGAGCTCGCCCGAAATCTCCGGGATCGTGCCAGCGAGCTTGAAGTCCAGCGCTGTCGCATCCACTGGCGGCTTGAATTTCTTCGGATCGACCAAGGTCAGCACCTTGTTCGCATAGTCGATCTGTACATCGAAGCGGCGGAACATCTCGTAACCGACCAGGCCGTCGATCGGCACGCCCTCGATCTGCGGCAGATTGCCCAGGTCGATCACGTAGAACATCGGATCGGAAAGCGTTGCCGCGCCCACACGCACCTGCTTTCCGCGCGCGAAGGCCAGATCCGTCGGATTCTCGCCCGCACCACTGGCCGCCATGCGGCCGGCGCTGGCGAGTCCGAATTTCTTCGCCGCCACGGGCGTCAGCAGGCTGATGCCGCCGGTATCGACGAGGAATCGTGCCGGCTTGCCATCGACAGCCCCATCCACATAGATGTGATTGTTGGCCAGCTCGAACGGTACTTTGCTGATGCCGCTCGCGTTGTCGATATGCGCAGTCGCAGCCATCGAAGGCACCGCGAAATCGCGGTCGGCGACCGCGACGTTCGTGTCGATGCGATCGAACTGCACTTCGTGGTGATTGCGCGGATCGGTACGGCCGGCGGCATCGGTCTGGTCGTCGGCGATGTGGAATGGCAGGCGGACGCCGTCGACATTGCGGTAGTCATCGAACGTCGTCGTGAGCGTGTCCCCGCCCATCTTTCGCACACTGCGCGCCAGCAGGCCGGTGTCGGCCGCAAACCAGAGCATCGCCGGATTGCCACCATCCGGTGTCGCGTCGACGACGTTGTACTGTTTGCCGTTGATCTCATGCGTTTCCACCTTGCCGTACGTCGCGTGGCCGCGCTTCGGATACCAGAATGCGGACGCGTTCATCCATGCATCGGTATGTGCGCTGCGTACGGCATCAGGGTCGTCGAGTACCGCAACTTCGCCACCGGGAGAACGCGACCACGCATGTGTGCCGTCGTAGCCATCGGCCCCATCGATCGGGCCGATCGTGTAGCTGTCGCTGGAACGGCCGGTCAGCAGATCCTCGGTCTGATGGAATTTGCCCTTGAGGCCACCCGCGCTGAGGCTGCCTGCGCTTTGCAGCGAATGCAGACTGTCCCAACGCGCGCCGCCGCTCGCGGCCTTGTAACGTGCGAACACCGCGTTTGCATCCTCGCCCTGCGCCGCTGTCGCGAGCAACAGCGCGATCGCGCCGGTCAGCACCGATACCACCATTCTTCTGGTCATGTCCGTCTCCGTCACAGGGTGGTCGGCCGCTTGTGCGGCGGCAGGCTTCATTGAATAATTCATCATAATTTCAACAAAGACAACCCAACCGATGGCACAGAAAAAGGCGACGAGCGGCATCGTCGAGGATGCGAAAAGGATCGCGGTGCTGTCGACCCCGATCCGCATCGAGCTCGTCACCGCGATCCAGGCGTTGGGCGGCGTAGCGACGGTGGCTGAGCTCGCGATGCAGCTCGGCCGATCCGCCGACGGGCTTTACTACCATCTGCGCACGCTTGTGCGCGGCGGTTTGCTGGAGGAAATCATCGATGCCGACGCGCGCCGCTATCGCCTGGTAACGCCCCCCGGAGAACGCATGCGCCTGCGCTACAAACCCGGCGCGACCGCGAATGCGAAAGCCGTTGCGCGCGTCGCCGCCAGCATGTCGCGACTCGCGCAGCGCGATTTCGTGCGGGCGCTGGCCCATTCCGACACGATCGTCGAAGGGCCAGCACGCGAACTATGGGTGGCACGACTTCGCGGCTGGGCCGATCCCGACGATCTGCTGGAAGTGAACCGCCTGCTGCAGCGCCTGTCCGACTTGCTGCTTGGCACGCGCCCAAAGCCGGACGGCAAGCTCGTCGCATTCCACTGGATCCTCGCGCCTATCGACGCGAAACCCGCACGGCGCGACGCACCGGCCGATTCGGCGCGTCGCCGATCGCCGACAGATGGCGCGACGCACCCCAAAAAGGGACGGAGGTAATTACCCGAATTTGATTACCGGAGGCTTCTTCGCACCAGCCATCAGCTCGCGATGCTGCGCATCGGTCCGATCGTCCGCCGGATACATGCACTCGATGCGCAACTCCTGCGTCGCGATAGTCTGTGGCGTGCCGACCGTGGTCACCATCGAAAAATAGTTGAGCGTGCGGCCGTCCCTGACGAAGCTCAGCGGGATCATCGGCAGCGTCGGTTCCGGTATCGCCGCGTCGGCCGGCTTCAGGGCATCCTCCACGTCGGGGTAGGCCACCAGCGTGGTGAGCAGATCCCGGGTGCGTTCGTCGATCACCTGCCCCACCGACTCGCGGTGCACGCGCTGGATCAGGCTCTTCGCGGTGCGATCCCAGTGCGTGATGAACGGGCGCAAGCCAGCAGGATCGAACATCAGCTGCAGCAGGTTGCGTGGCTTCGGTCGCGCCTCGAGATCGATGAACATGTTGAAGAAACGCGGTGCCGACGCGTTTGTCATGAACACGTTCCAGTAGCGGTCCATCACCACCGCGGGAAACGGCTCGTGCTGGCGCAGCACACGCTCCAGCGCGGCGTTCACGCTCTTCATCTCATCGGCGTTCCAGGCATCCTCGCCGTAGATCGGCGCGAAACCCGCGGCCAGCAGCAGGCGATTGCGATCGCGAAACGGCACTTCCAGCCCCTGCGCGATATTCATCAGGGTCTGCCGGCTCGGCGCGCTGCGGCCGCTCTCGATGAAGCTGAGGTGGCGCTGTGACACGCCGGTATCCAGCGACAATTCGATCTGGCTCTTGCCGCGTGTGCCGCGCCAGTAACGAAGCAATTCGCCCAGTTCGCCGCCGACGGCAGCTTCAGTGGGTCGGGTGGTCATGCGATATCACCTGGGTTGTCCGTTCAAAGGAATCAACACGGAGGATCATGCGACGCCCGGGGGCGTGTATTCGGTTCCCGGCACGCATCCTGGCGTCGCATGATCCTCCGCGTTGCATCAGAACTCGATCGGACCGACCGAACCGAGCCAGCGACGGACCTTGGCGGGATCCTTCTCGTCCATGTAGAAAAAGTGCGCCATCGCAGGCCGTACGACCGGTAGCGCCGGATCGTCGAAGGTCATCCGCACCTTGCCATGGAACACCTTGAGCGAGCCACCGTCCCAGTACTCCACGACATCGTGGTGTGCGGTGAAGCCGCGATCGATGAACTGGCGAAGGTTCTCGCGGATGGCGTCGCGGCCGTGCCAATCGGCCACGCCGAGGTTGCAGACGGCATCGTGCGCGAAGCAGTCGAAGCCCTTGCCGAAGGTCTTGTCGTCGATCTCCTTCCAGAAATCGAGCAGCCACTGAGGCGGGTCTTTGCGGGTGAAAGTCATCGTGGTCATCGCATCTCTCCTGAGCATCTGGATGGGCACCCGACAAGGTGCCTGGAGTTACCCGAATGTCAGTCGATGCGCATCGTTTCGTCGGGCGTGGCGCCACTATCGGCGACATGCCGCCCGCCAGCAATGACGTGCGAGGTAATAGCGACGCGTCAAAATCCTTGCTGGCCGTCAAAACAAAAAATGGTGTCAGGGACGATTCAAGAGCTGCCGATAATTGTCCGTGACACCTTTTTCTCAGCTGCGCTGCGGGATGCGCTCCTGAAGTAAGCGCCACGCGTTTCTCGTCCAGACCTGGCGCGCCCACGCTTCGTGGGCGCGCTTTTTCGTGGCGGTGAACGTGGTCGACGAAATTAATTAGCCACGTCCCCTTTAATCCGTCCCACGCAAAGAATGCAAAGAATACCGTCAGGGATAATTCGAGCGACTTGGTAGACGATCAAAAATTGCCCCTGACACCTTTTCCATCGCGCTGGAAGCACTCTCCGACGAGGACATCGAGGCAATCCGGTTACACCTTCAACGCCAGCCAGCATGCGCTCGGATCCGACCGCTTCCGCGCCGCCATCGAGGCCCAGCTCACCCCACCGGCCACGCCGCTCAAGATCGGGCGGCCACGGAAACCTCGTGATTCATTGGAAAGTCGAACCTGACCCCGTTTTGTCCGCTTCCCATACCAATGCCGTACTTTGTAACATACAAATCATCCTAAACATCTACTTCAACTAACTGCTTTATATATATTTTTTAATAACAATACGTAATATACGGCACATCACATGGATGCGGTATTGACAACACCGATCGCTTATGGCCTGATCTTAGCTCAGGAGACTCAGGCGCACTGAGTCATGAACGAGGTGCCAAATGGCAAGCTCCATCGATCTCCCCAGCATCGTTAGTGGCGTGTACAAGCTTCTTGAGCCGCTCGAACCAACGGACCGGGCAAAAGTTGTGAGATCAGCACTTACGCTGCTTGGGGACGACTCGAATTCGCCTAAGAGCTCTGCTACCGGGAATTCTGACTCTGGAGCCGACAATGGAGGGGCCTTTGGCACCAAGGCCACTCGATGGATGAGTCAAAACGGAATTGACGAATCCGTGCTGGGCGAAATATTTCACAAAGACGGCACCGAGGTTGAAATTATCGTCAATGACGTGCCGGGCGAAGGAAAAAGGGGCAAGTCTCAGAATTGCTACCTTCTTTCCGGAATCCGCTCATTCCTCGAGTCAGACGAGGCCAAATTTTCGGAATCTGACGCAGTATCACTTTGTAAGCATATGGGATGTCACGATAGTGCCAACCATGCGAAGACCCGCGTTAGCCTTGGCAACCTCGTTGCTGGTACCAAGACAAGCGGCTACACCCTGCCGGCTCCTGGCCTCCGTGCCGCGGCCGAGTTGGTAAAGAAAATGGCGACAAGCGCATAAATCGATTCATCGATCTCAGGGTATGAAAAATGCTATACCACGATGCACTAAAGGAACTGTTGGCGGACAATTTGAGCGACACCGAAAGGGTATTGATATGCCTTGCGGCGGAGCCAATCAAGCCGCACCCGATTAAGTCCATTGTAGAGTTAGCGTTTGACGCAGGATGGCGAGCGGTCAAAAAGAAGAATGTTTCTTTGATGCTGTCCCGATCAAAAGGTAAGGCAATTCGGTCAAAAGACGGCTGGGAACTCACCAGCGCAGGTATCGATATGGTCGCATCACTGGCAGGTCCTGCTATGGGAAGCCCGATTACGAAGACCGCTTATGCTCTGCGCTCACATCTAACCCAGATCACAAAGGCACGCAAGACTTACAAGGTAAGCATTGCCGGCATCCGTCGCGTCGAGGAGATGATCCTTGGATGAGAAGCGACTTGTCGCGGCCATTGAGGGCCTGATTACGAAGAAGCTCGCGACCGAACTCGTCGTGGACTTCGTGAAAATCCGCCGCGATTACGCGACCAGAACGCTTGAGCGCGCGTCGACTGGTAAGTTCGTCGAGACGTTTGTGCAGGCGCTGCAGTATATGGCGACCAACACATACGATACAGCGCCGAGCGTGGATCACTACCTCGACAAGAAAGCTGAGCAGACCACACTTTCTGACGGTCTCCGCATCTGTGCTGCGAGAATCGCGCGGGCAATGTACACGCTTCGCAACAAACGGAACGTTGCGCACAAGAACGAGGTCGACCCCAACACCTATGACCTGGCATTTGCGCACCAAAGCGCAGCGTGGATCCTCGCCGAACTCCTCCGCAGCGCCAGCGGCATCACGATGGAGGAAGCGGGCGCGCTTATCGCCCTTATCCAAGCGCCGGTCGGCACGCTCGTCGAAGAGATCGGCGGCACACGACTCGTACACGCTGACGTTTCGGTGAGGGACGAACTGCTGCTTCTCTTGCACAGCCACTATCCGGACCTGCTCTCGGTGAAGGACGCCTTGACGAGTTTGAGACGACGCGACGAAAGCAGCGTTCGAAAGGGGTTACGAGAACTCGATGCGAAGAAACTGGCGCACGGCGACACAAAATCCGGATACCTGCTGTCTACGCCGGGGCACCAAGCTGCGGTTGCGCTCATCCAGAAACTTGGTTCCTGAAAGGTAGAAACGCATGACTACGAAAATCAAGATTGATCTCGCCAACGGCTTACTTGAAGTCGAGGGCTCTGAGGAGTTCGTCCGCAGCGTGTACGACGACTACAAGGAAAAGTTGGCATCGGAGCCAATCGTACGCCAAACCCCGCCGCCGGCATTCGCGCCAGACGCAGAGCGACATAACGATAGGACGCGCAAAGCGCCCAAGAAGCGCGTCCAACCCACTGCACCACAAGGCGCGGCTTCGAAGAAAAAGCTAAAGCAACCCTCCACTATTAAGACCCTCGACTTGTCTAAAGGCGCTGGTGGTCGCCTGCGCGACTTCTATGATCAGTTCGACGTCAAGTCCAATTTTGAACGCAATCTGATCTTCCTCTACTTCTTGCAGCACAAGATGGAGATCAAGCAGGGAATCACGCAGGACCACGTATTCACGTGCTACCGCGATATTCCGGGCATCAAGGTGCCAGGAGCCTTGCGCCAAAGCCTGCTCGATACTGAGCAGGACAAGGACTGGATCGACGCGACCGACGCGGACAACCTCAAAGTAAACGTTCACGGACTGAACTACTTGGAGCACGACATGCCGAAGAAGAAAAAGTCCGAATAAGCTGGGCGCAGTTCGTCACTTGGACGTATTTGGATGTCGTTAAAGAAGAATAGGGGCCAGCTCAGAGACATATCCAGTCACGGAAAATGTCTCTAATCCCTTTTCTTTATGTACGCAGAAGGGCCAATAACGACTCAGATTCACTTTCTGGTGCGTCTCAGAGATTGGAAACGACAAAACTTCTCATGGACGTTAGACAACCCCTCTATGGACATCGATCGGGGCTACGACCTGTCGATGACCAATCTCGCACATAGCGACTAAACCCACATACTGTTCATAGAAAAAGTGCACTGGTGCGTTACATACACCGCCAAGACTAGGATGCACGAATCGACACAATTTCTCTCTTTCCTGTCTTCTTCTAAACAGCCACTCCCAGCCATCAAATATCAGCTTTCCGATTTCTCCTGCGTGTAAGAGTTGTTCGAAATTTTCATGGATGAACGCGTCAATTTCTGACCTTGTTGGTCGAAACTTTGGGTATCTCCCACCGATCCGCTCAACAAGCCCTGTTACGTCAATTCGATTCGGCTCCATTCCTGCCCCCGCTATCGATCGCCAAAGTTGCATCTAGGGATGCTCTGATTTATTCCTCGCCTCAGGCATCATAGCGACCAGTCTCCAGGAAGCGCCTCCCCCATGAAACAGCGTTCGTTTGCGTCGTTGAGTTTCGAGTCGAAGAAGAAGCCGACGCGGCG
>NZ_MUNQ01000013.1 GCF_002001165.1 Rhodanobacter sp. C05
TCGGCGGCTCCGGCGGCGGCGGCGGCGGCGGCGGCGGCGGTGGCGGCGGCTCGATGAAGTTCACCTGGACGATGTGTTCTTTCTCTTTGTGGTTCTGGTGCGGCGGAGCCATAGGCGCCACCAGCAACAGAAACGCAAACGCATGCAGCCCGATGGCAACTGCCAATGCCCAGGTGCGTTTCCAACTAAACGGCTCGCGCCCGATTTCTTCGTTACTTGAGGCCATCTGTCACTGTCTGGAGCTGATCAATCGGAAGAGAACGTTGCCGCAGGGCGTAACTCGAACTCGTCTGATGCCTTGACGGAGCTCGCCTCTGGGGAGACGCAGGGAAAGGTTTCAACGGTACAACAGCACATGGCTTTTGTATAGCACCTGCGGGGCAGATAGATGGACGTCCATCTGATCCATCAAAGCCAAAGTGCCCGAACTTATTTGCTGGCACTGACTTCCTTGAGTCGTGCTCTGGCTCTCTCGGCAGTATCCGGTTGCTGTTCGGCCTGCTTCAGGGCAGCAATCGCAGCAGATTTGTTTTTCAGTCCGACCTCGCTTTCGGCCAACTGCATGTACGCAGCACCCTTCTGCTTCACACCCTTGCCAATTCCCTGCTCGAGCATGCTTTTGGCCTGGCTGTACTTGTTCTCGCTCAACAGCAGTTGACCGGCACGCACGGCCGCCTCACCGTCCTTGGCTGTCGCCGAAGCCTTGCTGTAGGCGTCGATGGCCTTGCCGGTGTCGTCGGACATCTCGTAGGCCTGCCCGAACAGCATCTCATTATCCGAGCTGGAGGTGATCACACCCTTGCTCGTGCCTTCATCAAGCACCTGGATCGCCTTGAGCGCATTCGGTTTCGAATCGTCCATGGACTGACCTTCAATCAAGTACAGCTTGGCCAGATTCACGTAATTCGATTCCGTCTTGAGCGTGCCGTTGGCACGCGCTTTTTCCATTATCTGGATCGCTTCGGAATTCTTCTGTGCCTGTATCAGCACGGCGACAACATTATTGAGCGCCTCCGGATCATTCGGACTGGCGGCATACGCCTGTTGAGCCGCCTGCGCAGCCTGATCACCCTGCCCGGACTCGGCATAGCTGGCCATCAGAATCTGGTTCCAGCTCGCTTCCGGTTTGTCCGTCAGCGACTGCGCCTTCTTGATCGCGGCAATCGCTTCGGGGTACTTGCCCAGCCGATAGTCGGCATTGCCTTCGAGCGCGTAGGATTCGGCGGTTTCCCTCTTGCCCTCGGCACGCCACTTGGTGACGGTATCCAGTGCCGGCTGATATTCCTCATCGTTCAGCTGCAGCACTGCCAGCATGTATTCGATCTGGAAATAGTCATCGTTCGGCAAGATTCCGATGGCCAGGGATTTCTGGATGGTGACAATGGCTCCCTTGATGTCCCCATTCTCGTACTGAAGGTTGCCTAGTCCTTGCAATGCCTTGGACTGGGCATATTTGCTCTTGCTGCTGTCAACAACCCCCTGCAGGAGCTGTTGAGCTTTGGCCTTGTCGCCGTTGTTCAGCGCTTCCAGACCTGCATTGAGGGGCTTCTGATCTTTTTCGGTCAGATCGATCTTGGGTGCAACGCGGGTGGCATTCGGATACAACGCTTCCTGCTTGTCCTTCGACGAATGACTGTCGCTGGCCAACACTGGGTTGCCGGCCAGCAGCAGCAGCAAGGCTCCGCCTGCCAGCATCATGAACCCTCGAGCGTGCTTCATAAGTATTCCTTCGTATCGGTCGGCGCGCAGCGCAATGGCGCGGGGGATTACGGAGCGTAACCCGAGCAGGCAAGCGATAACAAGTCGCACTGCCGCATAAAAGATTGTTAAAAATCAATTACTTACAAATAGGCCCGCGCAAGAATGATGGCTTTCGCCCTGTCGTCGCGCATCCGGCACGGCCACCGGCAGCCACGCCTGCAAGATACAGGCGCAGCCCACGCCCAGGAGTGCTTCAGATATCCAGATTCGCCACCTTCAGCGCGTTCGCCTCGATGAAATCGCGACGCGGTTCGACCGCCTCACCCATCAGCATGGAGAACATCTGGTCGGCAGCGAAGGCATCCTCGATGCCGACCTGCAGCATGCGCCGGGTTTCCGGGTTCACCGTGGTTTCCCACAGCTGTTCCGGATTCATTTCGCCCAGGCCCTTGAAGCGCTGGATGGTGCGGCCCTTCTTGGCTTCGTCGAGCAACCAGCTGCGCACCTCGGCAAAGCTGGTGACACCACGCGAAGCGTTGCCCCGGCGCACCACCGCCTCGGGCCGGATCAAGCCGGCCAGTTGCTGGCTGGCGTTGAGGATCGGGCGGAATTCGGCACCGGCGAAGAACGGCTGTGGCAACAGCAGCGTGTGGCTGAGGCCGTGCTGGTCACGCACCACCTCGATTGCGGCCGGTTGTTCGCCGTGCGCCGGACGCAGCGAAAGTCTGTAGCGTGGCTTGCCCAGTCCGCTGGCAGCCAGCCGCTGCGCGGCACCGTCCAGCCAGGCCTGCATCGCGACCGGATCAGCCCACAGCGCCGCGCTGATCGATGTGTGCTCGATCAGCGCAGTGAGCACGCTGGTGTCGAAGCGGTGGCCGAGGCGGACGATCTGATCCAGCGCACTCTGGTAATCGCGCAGCAGTTTTTCCAGCGCCTCGCCGGTGATCGCCGGCGCGTTCGGATCGGCGATCAGTTCAGCATTGTCGACCGCATTGGAGATCAGGTAGGTATTGAGCGCCGCGTCGTCCTTCAGGTACAGCTCCTGCTTGCCCTGCTTGAGCTTGTACAGCGGGGGCAGGCCGATGTAGATGTGACCGCGCTCGATCAGCTCGGGCATCTGGCGGTAGAAGAACGTCAGCAGCAGGGTGCGGATGTGCGAGCCGTCGACGTCCGCATCGGTCATCAGGATGATGCGGTGATAGCGCAGCTTGTCCGGGTTGTACTCGTCCTTGCCGATGCCAGTGCCGAGCGCGGTGATCAACGTGCCGACCTCGGCCGAGGCCAGCATGCGGTCGAAACGCGCCTTCTCGACATTGAGGATCTTGCCCTTCAGCGGCAGCACGGCCTGGGTCTTGCGGTTGCGGCCTTGCTTGGCCGAGCCGCCGGCGGAATCACCCTCGACCAGGAACAGTTCGCACAGTGCCGGATCCTTCTCCTGGCAGTCGGCGAGCTTGCCGGGCAGGCCGGCGATGTCCAGCGCGCCCTTGCGGCGGGTCATCTCGCGCGCTTTGCGGGCCGCTTCACGGGCACGCGCGGCGTCGACCACCTTGGAGGCGATCGCCTTGGCCTCGTTCGGATGCTCCAGCAGGAATTCGCCGAGTTTCTCGTTGACGACCTGCTCGACCACCGTCTTGACCTCGGACGAGACCAGCTTGTCCTTGGTCTGCGAGGAGAACTTCGGGTCGGGGACCTTGACCGACAGCACGGCAATCATGCCTTCGCGCATGTCGTCGCCGGACAGTGTGACTTTGGCGTTCTTGGCCAGTCCGGACTTTTCGATGTAGCTCTGCAGCGAGCGGGTCAGTGCGGCGCGGAAACCGGTGAGATGGGTACCACCGTCGCGCTGCGGGATGTTGTTGGTGAAGCAGAACATCGTCTCCTGATAGGAGTCGGTCCACTGCATTGCCACTTCAACCGTGATGCCATCCTGTTCGGAGACCAGACTGATCACGTTCGGGTGCAGCGCGGTCTTCAGCTGTGCCAGATGCTGCACGAACGAGCGGATGCCGCCCTCGTAGGCGAACGTGTCATGCCGACCCTCGCCCCGCTCGTCATACAGGTCGATGGTGACGCCTGAATTGAGGAAGGCCAGCTCGCGCAGGCGCTTGGCCAGGATGTCGTAATGGAATTCGATGTTGCTGGTGAACGTGGCCGGGCTGGGCAGGAAGCGCACGAGGGTGCCGCGCTTGCTCGATGGACCGACCACTTTGAGCGGATACAGCGGCTCTCCAAGTGAGTATTCCTGCAGATGCTCAAAACCGTCGCGATAGATCGTCAACCACAGATGATCGCTCAGCGCATTGACTACCGAGACACCCACGCCGTGCAGGCCGCCGGAAACCTTGTACGAATTCGCATCAAACTTGCCGCCGGCATGCAGCACCGTCATCACCACCTCAGCGGTGGAACGACCCTCTTCCGGATGGGTGTCGACCGGAATGCCCCGGCCATTATCGCTGACGCTGACCGAACCGTCCTCCAGGATGGTGACCACCACGGTGTCGCAATAGCCGGCCAGCGCCTCATCGATCGCGTTGTCGACGACTTCAAACACCATGTGGTGCAGGCCGGTACCGTCATCGGTATCGCCGATATACATACCTGGGCGCTTGCGCACCGCTTCCAGACCCTTCAGGACCTTGATGTTGCTTGAATCGTAGTGGGATTCGTCGAGGGAGTCGTTCATGCGTTGACCGTTTCCTGGCGCCAGCGACCCGCCCGACACGGCGCCGTGAAAGGCCGGGCAAAGGGTTATGCAATCTTTGAGTGATGCAACCTTCCGATTATAGCAGGCGCGTCAGCTTGCCCTGTTCCACGTGGAACACTCGGGAAGGCAGTGTCTGCAAAGCCTGCGGTATCTCGGTTCCGGTCAAGAGCACCTGTGCGTTCGCCGTGGTCAATTGCGTCACCACGGCTACCTGATGGGCTTGATCGAGCTCGGAGGCGAGATCGTCCAGACACACCACCGGCCATTCGCCGCGGTGTTCCGCGTACAACTCGGCCTGTGCCAGCATGCAAGCCAGCGCGGTGAGTTTTTCCTGGCCACGCGAAAGGTGCTCACGCAGCGGCGCCTGTTCAAACGCGATTGACCAGTCAGCCCGATGTGCGCCAAGCGTCGTGTGCCCCCGTGCCAGATCCCTGCCCCGTTGTTCGCGCAGCTGCTGGGCCAGGTCCTGATCCTCGGACCAGCCACGGCGGTAACGCAGGTCCAACTGGCCCAGTTCCGGCAGCAATCCGGCGATGCTGGCAAGCAGCTTCGGACGCAGCAAGTCCAGATAGACGCGACGCTGCCGATCGATCTGATGCGCGCATTGCTCGAGTTCGGCCTCCCAGGGTGCGAACAACTCGTCCGCGGAGACCGTGGTCGAGCGCAGCAGGCTGTTTCGTTGTTTCAGTGCACGCTGGTACCGGCGCCAGCTGGACAGAAAATCGTGTTCCACGTGGAACACGCCCCAGTCGAGATAACGACGCCGCTCCTCAGCCGCACCGGCGATCAGCGCATGCGATCCCGGTTCAAAACAGACCACGGCGCATTCGTGCACCAGTTGTCCGATCGTCACGCTCTCGCCGTCCACCTTGGCTTCCCAACGGACTCCGTCTCGCCCGAGCCCCAACCGGCAGGTGCGTTCGTCTGCATGGCACAGTTCAGCGAACACCGAAAGTTGCGGCGTCCCTCGCTGCAACAAGGCTTCACGTGCGCCGCTGCGAAACGAGCGTGCATGAGAGAGCAGGAAGGCAGCTTCCAGCACGCTGGTCTTGCCGGCGCCGTTCGCACCCACAAACAGGTTGATGGCGGGATCCAGCGCAATGCTGATATCGCTCAGGCAGCGCAAGCCACGGATACGCAACTGCTCAAACCGCATTGCGAGACCACCACAAGCAAGAACGCCGGGGAACCTGATGGCATCCCCGGCGTTGCCTGGTTTTGTCGCCCATGGTGACTACCATGCGGCAGGTGTCAGAGCCGCAACGGCATGATGACGTGACGGGCCTGCTCGTTGTCGTGTTCCTGCACCAGGCAGCTGGATTGCGCATCGCGCAGGCTGAGTCGGGCCTTGTCGCCACGCAGAGCAGCCAAGGCATCGAGCAGGTAGCCCACGTTGAAACCGACGGCGAGATCCGAGACATGGGTGTCGGCTTCGACTTCTTCGACGGCCTCTTCCTGTTCCGGATTGTGCGCCACGATGCGCAGCTTGCCCGGTGACAACTCCAGCCGCACCCCGCGGTACTTCTCGTTGGAGAGAATCGCAGCGCGTTGCAGGGCACCCCGCAGCACCTCGCGGTCCAGCGTGGCGTTCTTGTCGGCACCCAGCGGGATCACCGCCTCGTAGTCGGGGAAACGGCCGTCGATGAGCTTGGAGGTAAACACCACATCGCCGCGCCGCACACGCAGGTGGTTGCGACCAAACTCCAGCTCGACCTGACCATCACCGGTTTCAAGCAGGCCGATCAGTTCGTTGACACCCTTGCGCGGAATGATGATCTGGCGACGGGTAGTCACCGAACTCTGCAGCTCGGTCTGTTTCATTGCCAAGCGATGACCATCGGTAGCCACGCAACGCAAAGTGTGTTCCTGCAGATCCAGCAGCATGCCGTTCAAGTAATAGCGCACGTCCTGGTTCGCCATCGCGAAAGCCGTGCGCTCCATCAGGTCGCGCAGGGCTTCCTCGGGCAGGCTGACCTTCTCGACCAGCTCGATTTCATCGATGGTGGGGAATTCGCTGGCAGGTAACGTAGTCAACGTGAAGCGGCTGCGTCCGGCGTTCAATGCCACCCGGTCGCCATTGAGCTTCAGCTCGATACGGGCGCCATCGGGAAGCGCACGTACGATATCGAACAGCTTGCGCGCGGGAATGGTGATCTCGCCGTCAACCAGTTTCTCGGCGTCGGCGGTAGCCACCATCTCGACCTCGAGATCGGTGCCCGTCATCGAGAGCCGGTTGTTGGCTACCTTGACCAACAGGTTGGCAAGCACGGGCAGCGTCTGGCGGCGTTCGACGACGCCCACCACCTGTTGCAGTGGCTTGAGCAGCGCTTCTCGTTGGATGCTGAATTGCATGGCTTGGCTTCCCCTTCTCTGCTGTTCTGTCTTTTAAAAGAAGTTTAGTGGTTGTAGTAGGTGCTGTGGGTAACTTTTTTTCTTCACTATTTCTTTAAAAATCAGTTGCTTGAATAAAAACTAGGCTGTGTCTGAAGCGGTGTTCTCGCGGTGGGCTATATGTGGATAACTTCAGGGGTGAATTCATCCACCCATTATCCACAGCTTCGGCTCCCGGTTATCCATAATTTTTGCGTGAACATCCGGAAACCGGATTTAACCAGTCAAGGTCCGGATCAACTGTTCCCAGTCCTGCCGCATGCGCGCATCGGTTTCGACAAACTTGCGGATCGTCTTGCAGGCGTGCATCACGGTCGTATGGTCGCGACCGCCGAATGCCTCGCCGATCTCCGGCAGGCTGTGCTCGGTCAGCTCTTTCGACAGCGTCATCGCAATCTGGCGCGGCCGCGCCAGCGAACGCACGCGACGCTTGGACAGCAGATCCTGCAGCCGCACGTTGAAATACTCGGCGGTGATCTTCTGGATGTTCGGGATGGTGATTGCCTGGGCATGCGTGGCCAGCAGATCGCGCAGGGTTTCCTCGGCAAAATCGGTGGTGATCGGCTTGCCGTAGAAATTCGCCCGCGCCGCCAGCGTGTTCAGGGCACCCTCGAGGTCGCGCACGTTGGAGCGGATGCGCTTGGCCAGCAGCATCGCCACGTTCTCGTCCACCGCGACGCCCTTTTCATGCGCCTTGGCCAGCAGGATCGCAGCCCGCGTCTCGAAGTCCGGCGGCTCGATCGCCACGCTCAGGCCCCAACCCAGCCGCGACTTCAGCCGTGGCTCCAGCTTGTCCACTTCCTTCGGATAGCGGTCGCAGGTGAGGATGATCTGCTGCTTGGACTCGAACAACGCATTGAAGGTGTGGAAGAACTCCTCCTGCGTGGTGTCCTTGCCGGCGAAGAACTGGATGTCGTCGATCAACAGCGCGTCGACCGAACGGAAGTGCCGCTTGAACTCATCCATGCTCTTGGTACGCAGCGCTTCGATCATCGAGCCGACGAACTGTTCCGAGCGCAGATACAGCACCTTGCAGTGCGGGTTGTGCTCGCGCATCAGGTTGCCGGCGGCGTGCATCAGGTGGGTCTTGCCCAGGCCGGTGCCGCCGTAGAGCAATAGCGGGTTGTAGGCGCGACCGGGATTTGTCGCCACCTGTATCGCGGCGGCCTTGCCCAGCTGGTTGGACTTGCCCTCGACGAAGGTTTCGAAGGTGTAGTGCGGATCCAGATTGTGGGTGAAGGCGGGCGCTGCCGGCTGTTCCGGCCTGGCTCGCGGCGCGGCAGCCGGCTTGGCCACCGACGCGGGTCGGGCCGAGCTGGAACCCACGTCCAGCCGCACCGGCCACGCTTGTCCGGTCAGATGCAGCAACACGGTCTCGATCTGCGGCAAGTAGCGCTCGCGTACGGTATCCAGGGTGTAGGAATTCGGTGCAAACAGCTGCAGACCGTCGGCCTCGTCACGCGCCTGCAATGGCATCAGCCAGGTATGCAGGTCTTCGGCGCTCAAATCGCCTTCGAGACGCTCAAGGCAGCGCCGCCACAGATCACTCATGGGTAAAATCAACCACTTAGCTTGGCGCTTGCGCGCGGAGAATGGGCTAGTCTAGCAGCAGCATCCGCATGGTCACCGTGAGATATCCACATGAGTATCCACAGGACAATGTCAAGCAGCATTTGACAGCGGTGCCGGATACCGGACATACTTTCTGACCTTTTTATCCACATTCCCTTCGGAGTAAGCCATGAAGCGGACCTTCCAGCCCAGCAAGCTCAAGCGCGCCCGCACGCACGGTTTCCGTGCCCGCATGGCCACCGCCGACGGTCGCAAGATCCTCAACGCGCGTCGCGCCAAGGGTCGCAAGCGCCTGATCCCGTAAACAGGCTGGCGAACATGCCAACCGCCGGGTTGCCGCGCGAGGCGCGGTTACGTCGGCCTGGTGAGTTTGCCGCCTTGCGGACAAGCAGCGGACGCGCAGGCGGCCGCTGTTTTCATTTGCGTTTTCGCGATAACGAACTGGGTCATGCCCGGCTCGGGCTGGCGATCTCCAAGCGTGTCTCCAAGCGCGCGGTGGAGCGCAACCGCATCAAGCGGCTGCTGCGCGAATCGTTCCGACGCATCCGTTACCAGTTGCCGGCGATCGACCTGATGGTGATGGCACGAGAGCAGGCGGCCGGTGTACCGGGTCAGCAACTGCTGATCGAACTCGACGGGTTGTGGAAAAAACTGCTGGCAAACCGGCCCGAGCCGTCCAGCCATTGAAGCGGGCGGATGCCGCCGCCACAATCGTACGTTGACCTTTTCCTTTTGCCCTCCGCGGCGTTCAACAGTCGTGGCGTTACCCGGATTTGCTACGCGATGAATCAAACGCGCACCTTCCTCATGTTCGCCCTGATGGCCACGGCCTACTTCCTGTTCCTGGCCTGGGAGAAGGATTACGCGCCGCCGCCGCCGGCAGCAGTCGCCAGCGCGTCGTCCAGCGCAAGCGCCGATGGCAGCGTGCCGGGCGCCATCCCGTCGGCCAGTGCGGCATCCGGCAAGGTCGCCGCGATCGGCGGTGATGCCGTCAATGCCAGCCAGACACCGGCACAGCTGGTTTCCATCACCACCGACGTGCTGCACCTGACCGTGGACACGCGTGGCGGCAGCGTGGTGCATGCGGATCTGCTGGCGTACCCGAACGCACCACGTACCCGCAAGGAGCCAATGCCGGCTCCGACGGTGCTGCTGGATAACGACCCGGCAGAATACTTCGTGGCGCAGAACGGTCTGGTCAGCAGCAGCGACACGGCTGCGCAGGACCAGCCGAACCACCAGGCCGTATTCCAGAGTGCGAAGACGTCATACACGCTGGCCGAGGGACAGGACGAACTGAAGGTCGACCTGTCCTGGCAGGACACGGCAGGCCTCAAGGTCACCAAGACCTACAGCTTCAAGCGCGGCAGTTATGTGATCGGCTTGAGCCAACACATCGACAACGGTGGCAGCCAGCCGTGGACCGGCAATGCCTACCAGCAGCTGCTGCGGGTCGCGCCTCCGGCGGCCGGCAACTGGCTGACCAATATGTCCCACCCGGAGTCGCGCAGCTTCCAAGGTGCCGCCTGGTACACCGGCGAGAAATTCCAGAAATTGTTGTTCAAGGATTTCAAGGAACCGAAGGATCAACTCGACAGCCAGATCAAGGGTGGCTGGGCAGCGATGCTGCGGCTCTACTTCTTTGCCGCGTGGATCCCGCCGGCCGACCAGACCGATCACTACACCACCGACACGATCAACCCCGACAGTGCGCAGCCGCGCTACCTGATCCGTGCGGTTGGCCCGTCCTTCAGCGTGGCGCCGGGTCAGAGCACTACCAGCGAGGCGCGCCTCTACCTCGGTCCGAATGTGCAGGGCACGCTGGACGCGGTCGCGCCGGGGCTGGATCTGACCATCGACTACGGCATGTTCAAGCTGATCGCCGTGCCGATGCATGGCGTGTTGTCCTTCCTGGATGGGATCGCGCACAACTGGGGCGTGGCGATCATCCTGCTGGTGCTGCTGATCAAGGGCGTGACCTGGAAGCTGACGGCAGTGCAATACAAGTCCAGCGCCAAGATGCGCAAGCTGGCGCCGCGCATCCAGGCGCTCAAGGAGCGTTACGGCGACGACAAGCAGAAGATGCAGCAAGCCACCATGGAGCTGTACAAGAAGGAAAAGGTCAACCCGATGGGCGGCTGCCTGCCGGTACTGATCACCATGCCGGTGTTCTATGGCCTGTATTACGTACTGACCTACAGCCTGGAACTGCGTCATGCGCCGTTCCTGTGGATCCCCGACTTGAGCGCGCACGACCCGCTCTACATCCTGCCGATCATCTACGCGCTGGTGATGCTGGGCACGCAATGGTTGAACCCGGCTGCTGCGGGCATGGATCCGGCCCAGGCCAAGATGATGAAGGTCATGCCGCTGCTGTTCACGGTGATGTTCGCGTTCTTCCCGGCCGGCCTGTGCCTGTATTACGCGGTCAACGGTCTGGTCGGTCTGGGTCAGCAGTGGTGGGTAACCCATCACGTCGATCGCGAGGAAACCGCCAAGGCGGTCTGAGCGTCGTTCAAGCAACACACCGTCAGCCGCGATCGGGTCACCGTCGCGGCTGACTTCGTTTAGAGTCAGCGCATCATGTCCGACCATACCGCCGAGACGATTGCCGCGATTGCCAGCGCTCCCGGTGCTGCCGGTGTCGGGGTGGTGCGCGTGTCGGGCCCCAAGGTGCCGGCGATCGCGCAGGTCTTGCTCGGCCGTGCACCGCAACCGCGCCATGCGCATTTTGCCGCGTTCCGTGATTCTGCCGGCACCCTGCTCGACCGCGGTCTGCTGCTGCATTTCCCTGCCCCCGCTTCGTATACCGGCGAACATGTGCTGGAACTGCAAGGTCACGGCAGTGCCGTACTGCTCGATCTGCTGTTGCGCCGCGTATGCGAACTCGGCGCGCGACTGGCGCGACCCGGCGAATTCACCGAGCGCGCCTTCCTCAACGGCAAGCTCGACCTGGCCCAGGCCGAAGCCGTCGCCGACCTGATCGCCGCGCGCTCGCAGGCTGGCGCACGCGCCGCGTTGCAATCGATGGAAGGCGTGTTCTCGCGCAAGGTCGAGGCACTCCTGCGGGCGCTGATCACGCTGCGCGTGCATATCGAGGCCGCGATCGACTTTCCCGAAGAAGAAATCGACTTCCTCGCTGATCCGGCGATCAGCCGCCAGCTCGAAACGTTGCGCGCGGAACTGACCATACTGCTGCGCGAAGCTCAGCGCGGCCTGCGCCTCAACGATGGCTTGCGCGTGGCGATCATCGGCCGTCCCAATGCCGGCAAATCCAGCCTGCTGAATGCCCTGGCCGGCAGCGATCGCGCCATCGTCACGCCGATCGCCGGCACCACCCGCGACGTGCTGCGCGAAAGCCTCAGCCTCGACGGCATCGCGCTGGAACTGGCCGATACTGCAGGATTGCGTGAGACCGACGACGAAATTGAACGCGAAGGTGTACGCCGCGCACATGGCGAACTGCAACGCGCCGATGTGGCCGTGCTGGTTACCGTCGCCGAACACGCTGATTCCGATCTCGCCCTGCTTGGCACCCTGCCGACCACGGTCGAACGGCTGGTGCTGATCAACAAGATCGACCGCGATGCTCATGCGGGCCCACATCATGAATCGCGTGATGGTGTGCCATGGCTGTGGGCATCGGCAAAAACCGGCGCAGGTCTCGACACCCTGCGCGACCACCTCAAGCAACTTGCCGGTGCCGGTAGCGGCGAAGGCACGTTCAGCGCCCGCCGCCGCCATGTGCAGGCACTCGAACAAGTGCAAGCCCATCTCGATCATGCGGCCAGCGTGCTGGCCCGTAGTCGCGCCGGTGAACTGGCTGCCGAGGAATTTCGCCATGCCCAGCACGCGCTCGGCGAAATCACCGGAAGCTACAGCAGCGACGATCTGCTTGGAGCGATCTTCGGTTCGTTCTGTATTGGCAAGTGATCAGCCACTACGGGCCAGCAGGTCTTCCACTTCGTGCAGCTGTGGCATGCCGCCCTGTGCGCCCAGCTTGCCGACCGACAGTGCGGCGGCAGCGCAGGCCTTGCGCACGGCTGTAGCCAAGCCTTCATGCAGGAAGGCCGCGAGCGCGGCGTTGAAGGTGTCGCCGGCGCCGGTGCTGTCGACCACATCGACCTGGAAACCGGATTGATGGATCGGTTCGCCCTGTTCGCGATACCACGCGCCTTCGGCGCCGCGGGTGAGCACGACAGGGCATGGCGCGCGCCGCATCAATGCACGGAAATCTTCGGTGGGAACAGCGCCGAGCAAGATGGCGAGTTCGTGCTGGTTCGGTGTGACATAGCGAGCGAGCTTCAGCCAATCCACGGGCAGTTTTTGCGCGGGCGCAGGGTTGAGGATCACCGGCACGCCGAGTCGATGGCCGAGCCGCAAGGTGGCTTCCACGGTCTCCAGTGGAATCTCCATTTGCACCAAGACCGCATCGGCGCGGGCGATCAATGCCTGCGCCTGCTCGACTTGCGTCGGAGTCACGCGCGCGTTTGCGGCGGGGACCACGATGATCTGGTTCTCGCCATTGGCGACGGTGATCGAGGCGGTACCGCTGGCGCAATCATCGAGCTGGATGGTGTGGGTAAGAACAATGCTTTCGGCAACCAGCCCCTGGCGCAGTTGTTGACCGAACGCGTCAGCGCCGGTGGCGCCGACCAGCGCCACTTCGGCGCCCAGTCGAGCCGCGGCCACCGCCTGGTTCGCACCCTTGCCGCCTGGCACGGTGAGAAAGCGTTCGCCGAGAATGGTTTCACCGGGGCCGACGAAACGCGGCGCCTGGGTGACCAGATCCATGTTGATGCTGCCGACGACAACGATACGGGTCATGAGATCCCAGGCCGACCTGTTCGAGAAAGGGTCGAGCATAAGCGATTGCGTCGTGCAGTAAAGGCGAAGGGCCGGCAATGAGCCGGCCCTTCGATGGAGGTGCGAGCAGGGTTGTCTTACTGTTTGTCGGAATCGTCGTCGGTCGAACTCTTCTTGTCCTGACGACGCTGCATGGCCTGTTGTTCCATCTGCTGGTATTGCTGCTTCTGGTTGTCGGTGAGCACGGCCTGCAGCTGGGTGTTGCTGTCCTGCATGATCGAGCGCATTTTCGCGCGGCGATCGCGCGGCGCGAGCGTGTCATCCGCGCGCAACTGCTGCATCTGCTGCTGCCGGTTCTGCAGGATCGGCTCGATCTTGGCCGCCTGTGCCGGCGTCAGCTGGAGCTTGCGGCTGAGCCGCGCGATCTGGCGTTGCGGATCGGGTGCCTGGTGCGACGGCTTCATGGATGCCGCGTCGGTGGAAGCGGTGCTGTCCTGGAACGGCTGTGCCATGACGGTGCCGGTGCCGGCGATACCCAGGGCGAAGCCGAGCAAGGCAAGGCGAAGAACAGGTTTCATCGCGAGATCTCCAGAATGAGTGGGCAACAAACCCCGAACGCGAGACCAGACACAAGCGTTGACCCGGGTTTTCCGATTTCATCGCCATGCCTTGCGGTGGCCACACCATATCGAGATGAAGCCGGGCAATCAGCGCTTGAAACATGCAGTGCCGCCCCGATCCTTTACTCGCTGCCACCGTTGTCGAGGATATAGCGATGATCGAACTGCATTACTGGCCAACCCCGAACGGTCACAAGATCACGATGTTCCTTGAGGAGGCGGGGCTGCCGTATGAGATCAGGCCGGTGAACATCGGCAAGGGGGAGCAGTTCAAGCCGGAGTTCCTGCGGATATCACCGAACAACCGGATGCCGGCGATCGTCGATCGTGCGCCGACGGATGGCGGTGCGCCGATCAGCGTGTTCGAGTCTGGCGCGATCCTGCAATATCTGGCGGAGAAGAACGATCGCTTCCTGCCGCTCGATCCGCGCGGCCGCGCCACGGCAATGGAATGGTTGTTCTGGCAGGTAGGTGGACTCGGTCCGATGCTGGGACAGAACCATCACTTCAACCGTTATGCGCCGGAGAAGATTCCTTACGCGATCGAACGCTATGTCAACGAAACCCATCGTTTGTACGGAGTATTGAATAGACGTCTGGATGGCCGGAGGTTCATTGCTGGTACGGAGTACACGATTGCCGACATGGCGGCCTATCCGTGGATCGTGCCGCATGAGGCGCAGGGCATGACGCTGGTGGAATTCCCGCATCTCAAGATCTGGTTCGAGGCGATCCGCGAACGAGCAGCGACGCAACGCGCGTATGCGATCGGCGAAACGGTCAAGGAACAGACCGACCTTCGCACGGACGAAGAGGCGCGCAGGATTTTGTTCGGACAAAGATAGCGCTACAGGACGAACCGGTAGTGCGGAAAGGGAAGTCCGCGCTCAGTGCGCGCGGCCGATCCCGGAGTCGTCACCCTGTTCCAGGGCCGGTGCCGGGCCAGCCACCGCCAGTAGCGACTGCGCGTAGCTGTCCTCGATGCTGACGGTGGATACCTCGTCCCAGCTGAAGAACGAAGCCTCACGCATCCATTCCGCATCGGGGCTGAGTTCCTGCATGTAGAAACCATCGTCGTCGACGCTGACCAGCCGGCCGATGTAGCAGACCTCGGCTTCGTCCTCGCTGTCCACGTGCACGCCGATCACCGGAGCCTGCGCACCGGCGGCCTGGATCACTTCGCGGATATTGTCCAGCGGGAATCCGCGTGGCGGACGCGGCAGGATGTGCTTCAACGCCAGGGCCTTCTCGAAGAACACATGGTGCTTGTCCGGCGACTCCAGCTCGGAGATGTCACGGTGACGCATCACGTACATGCCGTCGTAGGTGATGCCGTCGCCGACTACCCACAGCAGGAAGAACTCGCGCCCGACACCGCCCACGTAACCGCAGAAACTGCCGTGCTCGAGATCCTCGCGCCACAACCGCACCAGCGTCTGCTTCTGCTGCGCTTCACGCAGCTGGGCACGCTGGCCGGTGTTTTTCAATTCGATGATGTTGGTCACGGTGCCATTTTAACAGATCGGTCCGACTCGCTTGTTTACAGGATGTAGCGTTACAGAATGTAGCGGCTGAGGTCTTCGTTCTGGACCAGGCTACCGAGGCTGTTGTCTACATGTTCGGCGTCGATCTTGTAACTTTCGCCGGATTTGTCTGCAGCTTCGTAGGAGATTTTTTCGAGCAAGCGTTCCATCACGGTATGCAGCCGGCGCGCGCCGATGTTTTCGGTGCGCTCGTTCACCTGGAATGCCACCTCGGCCAGCCGGTCGATGCCCGAATCGGTGAATTCGATCGTCACCCCTTCGGTGCCAAGCAGGGCGACGTACTGCTTGGTCAGCGCATTGTGCGGTTCGCGCAGGATCCGCTTGAAGTCGCCGACCGACAGCGCGGACAACTCGACGCGAATCGGCAACCGGCCCTGCAGCTCCGGAATCAGGTCCGACGGCTTGGCCAGCGAAAATGCACCCGAAGCGATGAACAGCATGTGGTCGGTCTTGATCGGACCATACTTGGTCGACACCGTGGAACCTTCCACCAGCGGCAGCAGGTCGCGCTGCACGCCTTCGCGACTGACACCGGCATGGCCGTGGTCGCCGCGCTGGGCGACCTTGTCGATCTCGTCGATGAACACGATGCCATTCTGCTCGGCCGCCTCCATCGCCTGCGCGCGGATTTCCTCGTCGTTGAGCAGCTTGCCGGCTTCCTCGTCGATCAGCAGCGGGCGCGCCAGCTTGATTGCCAACTTCCGTTGTTGCGTCTTGGCGCCGCCGATGTTCTGGAACATCTGGCGCAGCTGCGCACCCATCTCCTCCATGCCCGGCGGCGACATGATCTCGACGCCCACGTTCATGGCGAAGTCCAGCTCGATCTCGCGTTCGTCCAGCGTGCCCTCGCGCAGCTGCTTGCGCAGCTTCTGGCGGGTGTCGCTGTCGATCGCCGGTGTGGCGGTGTCGTGGCTCCAGTCGGTCGGTGTCTGCCGGCGCGGCAGCAGGGCGTCGAGGATGCGGTCTTCGGCGCGATCCTCGGCTTGTGTGCGCACGCGCTTGATCGCATGCTCGCGAGTCAGTTTGTAAGCCACATCCGCAAGATCACGGATGATCGACTCGACGTCCTTGCCGACGTAACCGACCTCGGTGAATTTGGTCGCCTCGACCTTCACGAACGGTGCGTTTGCCAGCGTGGCGAGGCGGCGCGCGATCTCGGTCTTGCCCACGCCGGTCGGGCCGATCATCAGGATGTTCTTCGGCGTGATCTCGTTGCGCATTTCCGGCGGAAGCTGCATGCGCCGCCAGCGGCTGCGCAGCGCTACCGCCACGGCACGCTTGGCGTCGTGCTGGCCGATGATGTAGCGGTCGAGTTCGTTGACGATTTCGCGCGGGGTGAGTTCGGACATGGTCTTCGCCGGGAATGGGTATTTGGGCCGTCATTTCGGCGAAAGCCGGAATCCAGTGTGGTTGCCTTTGAAGTCGCTGGATCCCGGCTTTCGCCGGGATAACGATGAAGATGGCTTTCGCGTGTGGCTACAGCTCTTCGATACTGACGTTGTGATTGGTATAGATGCAGATGTCGCCGGCGATCTTCAGCGCCTTCTCGACGATGGTGCGTGCATCCAGTTCGGTGTTTTCCAGCAGTGCCAGCGCGGCCGACTGCGCGAACGGGCCACCGGAACCGATCGCGATCAGGCCGTGTTCGGGCTCCACCACGTCGCCATTACCGGAAATCAGCAGCGAGGTTTCCTTGTCGGCGACCGCCAGCATCGCCTCGAGCCGACCGAAGCGGCGGTCGGTGCGCCATTCCTTGGCCATCTCCACCGCGGCGCGGGTGAGGTTGCTGTTGTGCTTTTCGAGTTTCTGCTCGAACAGTTCGAACAGAGTGAATGCATCGGCGGTGGCGCCGGCGAAACCGGCCACCACGTCACCGCTCTTGCCGAGCCGGCGCACCTTGCGCGCGTTGCCCTTCATCACCGTATTGCCGAGCGTGACCTGGCCGTCGCTGCCGATCACGACTCGACCCTCGCGACGCACGCAGACGATGGTGGTGGCGTGGAAGGATTCCATGAGAACTCCGCAGTAAGTCGATTCCGCTGAGGTGGGGCTGCGCCGGCGCGAATCCAAGCGGCGGCAGCTCAGCGACGGTTCCACAACAACACGGCAACCGCTGCGAAGATGCACCACACCAGCAGGGCGCCGGCGAGCGCCGGCAACAGGCGCATGCGGTCGACCAGCCAGTACAGCGCCAGCAGGTAAGCCACATAAGGCACTATCGCCCACAGGCCGAACACGATGGTGGCCTTGAGCTCGGCGTTGCCGCGCTCGCTGCCCACTACGTAATGGGCCATCAGCGCGAAGGTGGGGAACAGCGGCAGCAGGCCGGCAATGTAGTAGTTGCGGGTGCGTGCCAGCAGGCCGATCAGCAGCACCATCAGTGCGCCAATCAGTGATTTGATCAGCAGGCTCATGCGCGGGCCGGTCCGATGGCGATCATTTGCGTCGTGCGCGGGGATGCGCTGCGTCGTACACCTTGGCCAGATGCTGGAAGTCCAGGTGGGTGTAGATCTGCGTAGTGGCGATGTCGGCGTGGCCGAGCAGTTCCTGCACCGCGCGCAGATCACCGGAGGATTCCAGCATGTGGCTGGCGAAAGTGTGACGCAGCAGATGCGGATGGATGTGCTTCGGGATGCCCTGCTGCAGCGCCAGCTTGTTCATGCGCAGCTGTACCGTGCGCGGGTTGATCGGCGCGCCGCCGCGACCGCGGAAGACCGCGCCGTCTGCCGGCATGCCTTGCTCCGCACCGAGTGCGCGCAACGCGGCGATCGCGTGCCGGCCGACCGGGACGATGCGGGTCTTGCTGCCCTTGCCAAGTACACGCACTTCGCCGTCATCCAGCTTGAGGTCGGCCCAGCGCAGGCTTACCAGTTCGGATAGGCGCAGGCCGCTTGAATAGAACAGCTCCAGCATCGCGCGGTCGCGAACGGCCAGTTTGCCGCCGCTGTCCGTTTCGACCAACGCACCGGCTTCGTCCACGTCGAGCACCTGCGGCAGCTTGCGGCGCACCTTGGGACCGCGCACACCGAGCAGCGGATCGCTGGCCAGCAGGCCCTCGCGGCTGAGCTGGCGGAACAGGCTGCGGCAGGACGACAGCAGGCGCTGCAGACTCTTCGGCGCCAGTCCGCCGCGGTGTTCGCCGGCGACGAAGCTGCGCATCCGGTTCGGGTCGAGTACATCGAACGAAGCCAGCTGCTGGGCCTGCATGAAACGCAGCAGCTTGGCCAGGTCACGCCGGTAACCGTCGACGGTGTGTGGCGAGGCCTGCCGCTCGCCGGCGAGACGGGCGAGCCAGTGCTCGACCTGTTGCTCAGGCGTCATCGCGTCTCAGGAGACATCCCGCGCACGTGCCAGGGCGGCGGTGATGGTGGCGGCGATCATCTTCAGGAACAGTGTGCCCATGCCCGGCTGGAAGCGGTCCGGGCTGTGGCTGCCGATCGCCAGGATGCCGGCGTCGCCCAGCCGCATCATCGCGACCGAGCGGATCTGCCCGGCATCGGCACCGAACAGCCGGTTGAGCTTTTCGTTGGACAGGCGCCCGGAGACGGGTTCGTTGTGCTGCAGGAAGTCGGCAAACTCCGGCAGCGCGGTGGCGCCGCCGGCCACTTGTTGCAGCCAGTCGGCGCGCGGCAACTGCGGCTCGTCACCGAACAGCATCAAGCTCACCTGTTCGGTGTGGAAATCCGCGCTGAGCTTGGCCATCACGGTGCGCGCGGTCACCTCCAGCGTGTTCGCGCGCAGCAGAGCCACGGTGAGCGCATGCACACGTTCCATCAGCTTCTCGTTCTCGGCGGCGATCTCGATGAGTTCGGCCAACCGGCGTTCCAGTTCGGAATTCTTGTCGCGCAGGCTTTGCAGCTGGTACACCGCCAGCGACGACACCGCACCCTGCTCGCGCGGCATCGTCAGCTTCGCTGCCAGATCAGGGTATTCGCTGAGGAACTCCGGGTGACGCTTCAGATAGGCCGCGACCACGCGAGCCTGGGTGGCGTCATCAAGCAGGGTTGCGGTCATGCGCGAATGTCCTCGAACCGGTGCGGAGCAAGCTGGGAAGGCATGCCGTCAGGCTGGAGTGTGCGATGGACGCGGGCGCGCTTCAACCGCTGCGTCAAGCGGTGAGGGCGGGAACCGTCCATTCGCCCTCGAAAGCGAACGCGGCCGGGCCGGTCATCCAGAGGGCATGACCAGGGCCGGCCCAGTCGATCCGCAGGGTGCCGCCGGGCAGTTCCACCAGGACCCGGTCGTCGACTTCGGCACGCTGATGCAGCACGGCCATTGCGGCGCAGGCTCCGGTGCCGCAGGCCAGCGTCCAGCCGGCGCCGCGCTCGTGCACGCGCAGGCGCAGGTGGCCGCGGTCGACGCGCTGCACAAAACCCGCGTTGGCACCCTGCCCAAAGCGACTGTGGCCGGACAGCAGCGGCCCAAGCCGCTGCAGCTCGGGTGCGTGCAGGTCGGGCACGGTCACCACCACATGCGGATTGCCCATCGACACCGCACCGATTTCCAGCGTGTGGTCACCTGTCTCGATCAAGTAGTGATCGGCGGCCGACGCTGCCGTCAACGGGATCCGGGCCGGTTCAAACACCGGCTCGCCCATGTCCACGGTGACTTCGTGGGCACCGAGCAGGCGCACCGTCACCCGGCCGGACGGACTCTCGATCAAGACATTCTCGCCAAGCGTCAGGGCGCCTTCGCGATGCAGCCACGCCGCTACGCAGCGCACACCGTTGCCGCACTGGCCCGAGGGCGAGCCGTCGGCGTTCCAGATGCCGTAATAGAACGCGCAGGACGGATCACGTGCCGGCTCCACGCTCAGCAGCTGGTCGAAACCCACACCGGTATGCCGGTCGGCCAGCGCGCGGATTTGCGTGGCGTTCAGCGGGAAATGACGTTGCCGGCAATCCAGCACGACAAAGTCGTTGCCGATGCCATGCATTTTCGAGAAATGCAGTTGCATGGTTTGGCCGAGGTCAGTACTGGTCGCTGTCTTGCGTTTCCACGCTTGCCGCCGGGGCCGGCATGCGGGGCTTCGCCGTACTCGATGCCGACACCGGCTTGGTCGGCGGCAGCACCAGCGGGCCTTTCTGGCCACAGCCGGCAAGCAGGGCGACAACAAGGCAGAGCGGCAGCAGCAAGAAGGATCGATGCATGGCGAGTTTCCTGTGGACGGTCGCAGTATAGCGAGGCTCGCTGAACCAGCCGCAGTGCCGGGTCATCGCCGTTATGATGCACGCCAGAGCGCACACCGAGGCGACGAGGAGAGACCCGATGGACTGGAGCACGTTGCTGCGCATGCCGATGACGGTGCTGCTGGTGTTGGCGGCGGTCTTTCTGCTGGTGACACTAATGCAGCTGGTGGTATTGCGCCGGCACCTGCACAACGGTCGACGGCTGGCGGCCAGTTGGCGTGCCCTGCTGTGTCTGCTCTGTTTCGCACTGACCCTCCTGCTGGCCGGTACCGGTGTCGCGCTGCGTGGTTACCGGCTGCTGGCCGAAGAAACACCGGTAGTCGATATCGACGCCCACATCCTGTCGCCGCAGCGTTGGGCGCTCACCTTGAGTTGGCCCGATGGCAGCACGCGGCAGGCGCAACTGTCCGGGGACGACTGGCGCGTCGAGGCGGTGGTGCTGAAGTGGAAACTGCCGGCGCTGCTGGCCGGGTTGCCGCCGCTGTATCGGCTCGACCGTCTGTCTGGCCGCTATGACGATCCCGCGCAGGAGGCAAATGCGCCACGCACCGTGATCAGCCTGGGCGAGGCTGATACATTCGATCTGCTCAATCTCAAGAAGCAGTATCCACAATGGCTGCCCGAAGTCGACACGCTCTACGGCAGCGGTGCGTTCCTGCCCTTGGTCGATCAGGGCCACTACAGCATCAGCCTGATGCGCACCGGCGCACTGGTGGCGCGCCCGGATGACGCCACGGCGCAGCGGATCGGTTCGCCCCTCGGCGGTTGAGGTCGGCGTCGGCTGGATTCGGTCGATGCCGACCAGCTGCGGATAGATCGCAGGAACTTGAGTCCGCGTGCCTGCGCACCACGCTGCTAGATTTGCGCCACCTGCCCGCTGGCTGGCATGCCGCATGTGGATCCGTGGGGTTCGCACATGGCGGATTAGCGAGGCGGGTTCATCGAGTCATATCCCTGTCAGGAGAGAAACATGAAGCGCACACAGTCCTTCGCACTGATCGCAGGTCTTGCCCTCGCCACCACCGCTGTACTCGCCGCACCACCCGTGCGCGATGTCAGCGCGAAGCGCCATCCGAACATTGCCGCGGCACAGCGGCTGACCGATCAGGCGTTCAAGCGCATTACCGACGCGCAGCAGGCCAACGAATGGGACATGGACGGTCATGCGGCGAAGGCCAAGGACCTGCTCGACCAGGCCAGCCGTGAACTCAAGCAGGCGGCTGAGGCAGCGAACCGCCACTGAATGACCTCGGGTCACCTTCGTTGAGGAGGTGGCCAGGCAGTGCAGAGGTGTGTCGTCGATCCCGCCTGCTTCAGGCGGGATCGACTGTCTCAGCGAACCGGAGAGCTGCTGTTGGAACTCGTCTTGAAGGCATCGACACTTGGCGACGGCGACGGGTTTTCTGTGCGGTAACCGCCACCTAGCGCCTGGATCAGCTGCACCGAGAGATCCATCTGCTGGCTGTCCAGCGCCGCCATCCGCTGCTGCGCGGCCAGCAATTGCTGGCGCGCGATCAGCGTTTCCAGTGAGCTGCCGAGGCCGCCCTTGTAGAGTTTCAATGCATCGTCCCAAGCCTGCTGCGCGTCCTGCTGCGCGCGCTGCTCGGCGGCGATCTGGGTTTGCATCGACTTGAGTGCGGCGTAGTTGTCGGTGACCTCATTGACCGCGCGCACCAGGGTTGTGTCGTATTGCGCCACCAGCCCGTCATAGCTGGCGTCGGTTGCCGCCAGATGAGCTCGCCGCCGCCCGCCGTCGAAGATCGGCAGGCTCAGCGCAGGGGTGATGCCATAGGTGCGAGCCGGCAGCTGGAACAGGCCGCTGCTGTCGCCCACCGCGACGAAACCAGCCATTGCGCTGATGCTGATGTTCGGCAGGAATTCAGTCTTCGCCGCCTTGATCTCCTTGCCAGCCGCTTCGACACGCCAGCGCGCGGCGACCAGATCGGCGCGACGGCCGATCAGCTCCACCGGCAGGTTGTCCGGCAGTGCGAGATCGGCCGGCTTCAACACGCGCGGTCGCGCAATCTGCAGGCCGCGATCGGGCCCTTGGCCGAGCAACACGGACAGGCTGCTGCGCACGGCATCGATGGCGTGTTCGACCTGGGCCTTCTGCTGCTGTGCGCTGGCCACTGCGAAGTCGGCCTGATGCAGTTGCTGCGGCGTGCCCAGACCGGCTGTCACGTAACGGCGGGCGAGTTCGAGTACCTTGCCGGTGCGCTGCAGCTCGGCGTCGGCGACGTCCTGCTGGGCGAAGGCATAGCCGAGCTGGATATACGCGCGCGCGACGTTCACCGACAACTGGAGGCGCGCCGCATGCGCATCAATCTCGGCCGCACGGCTGCGACCCAGCGCTGCCTCCCACGCGGCGCGCTTGCCGCCCCACAGATCCAGTCCCCAGGAAAAATCGAGTGTGGCCGACTTGGCCCAGGCAAACGTGCCCAGGTCCTCCACCGGATAGCTGTAGTCCTTGCTCGACAGCCGGACCCCGGGCGCCGCAGCGTCCAGAGCCACCTGCGGGCCACGGGCCGCGCGGGCACCCTGCACCTGGGCTTGCGCCAGTCTGGCTGCCGCGTCGGCAGCGGCCAGACCGGGATTGTTCTTCAGCGCTTCATCGATCAGCGCCGACAGCTGCGGATCGCCCAGGCCAACCCACCAGTCCTGCGCCGGCCATGCCGCTGGAGTGAGCTTCACGTCAGCGAGGCTGCGCTCCATGGTGAGGTTTTGCGGATCGGTCAGCTGGCCGTCGGGGTGCAGGCCGCGACTGCTCGCGCAGCCGGCGAGCGCCAGGGTAAGCGCGGTGGCAAGAGTCAGGATACGCATGGACATCGGGAAATCTCATGAGGCACGACGATTGGACTCACCGCTGCTCGCGGTGTCGCGACGTTCCCTATATCCCCTCGATCGCGGCGACATGATAAACCCACGCTGCAGGTTGCGCGGCGACTTGTCGGGTCACGCAGCCTAGCGAATCAGTCCAGCGATTTCTCGTAACGCCAGGCGTGCGTGCCATCCTGGTAGTACTGCGGGTAGTGGCCGATATGCCGGTAACCATGTCGTTCGTACAGGCGCACTGCACTGGCGTTGTCGTCACGCACTTCCAGTCGCACGGCGTGGCAGCGGCGTTGCCGTGCGGCCGCTTCCACGGCGTCCAGCAGCGCGGTACCGACACCCTTGCCGCGCGCTTCGGGTTTGCTGGCGATCGAGTACAGCCGCGCCACCCGACTGCCCTTGCGGAAGAACACCACGGCGGTGCCGAGGAAGTTGCGGTGATTGGCGCTGGCTACCAGCACCAGCGCGGAGTCGCTGTCCAGATGGCGGCGGTATTGCGTGCGGCTGAGTCGATCGCTGTCGAAAGTCCCTTCCTCCAGCGCCACCAGGTCATCGAGATCGGACGATTCGGCGCGGCGCACGCGCACGCTGGCACTGGCAGGGGAGGCATGCATGCTTGCGGGTGTCTTCCGGTGAGGGCGGTACGGCAGGTAGGAGGATCGGCTGCGCGGACTCTAGCAGGCGGGGTCCGCGGACGCGTGCTTTCCAGGTCCGATCAGGTCGTGCGGGATGCTGTTTATTCATGCTTCAGGGCTTTCGCTTGTGCCACGGCGTCCCTGTGCCAAACTGCGCGCCTTATGTGTCCCGCCGCGCCAGGCGCAGGGCATCTCCGCCATAGCTGGATCACCTGAGTGGTGCCATGACCCGTCTGGTCATCGTTGTCGAAAAAGCTTCCGACTGGAGTTCGTACTACCCCTCCGTCGACGTCATGAGCGCGATGGATTACCTGCGCGAGCCAGTCGGTGGTGACGACGAACGCACCCATGTGATCAACCTGTGCCGCAGCTACAAATACCTGGGTACCGGCTACTACGTGTCGCTGCTGGCCGAGGCACGCGGACACAAGGTGATGCCGTCGGTGCGCACGGTGAACGACCTGCGCCGGCGCTCGCTGTACGGCGTGGACATCAACGACCTCAACCAGAAGCTGACCCACTTCCTGCCGGCCGGCGGCCGCGACACCACCGACTTCGGCATCCTGGTCTACTTCGGCGAGACCGCCTATCCGGCGCTGCAGGATCTGTCGCGCCAGGTGTTCGAATCGTTCCCCTGCCCGCTGCTGCGCATCGAGTTCGAGCGCGATCGCGTGTGGCAGGTCAGCTCGATCAAGCCGGTCGGCCTGCAGACGCTGGACGATGCGCAGGAAGACGCGTTCGCCGAGGAGCTCGACCGCTTCTCCAAGAAACTGTGGCGCAAGCCGCGCGCGCGCAAGCTGTATCGCTACGACATCGCGATGCTGGTCGATCCGGCCGAGCAGATGCCGCCGTCGAACAAGAAGGCGCTGAAGGCCTTCATCGCCGCCGGCAAGCAGCTCGGCATCGAGGTCGATCCGATCGGCAAGAACGACTACCAGCGTCTCGCCGAATACGACGGCCTGTTCATCCGCGAAACCACCGCCAGCGACAACCACACCTATCGCTTCGCCCATCGTGCGGAGAAGGAAGGCATGGTGGTGATCGACGACCCGACCTCAATTTTGCGCTGCACGAACAAGATCTTCCTCAACGACCTGATGGTGTCGCGCAAGCTCGCGGTGCCGCGCACCGAGATCCTCTACCGCGACGACAGCAAGGGCATGAAGGAGGTCGTCGCCAAACTCGGCTTTCCACTGGTGCTGAAGATTCCCGACGGTTCGTTCTCGCGCGGTGTGGTCAAGGTGGAAAGCGAGGCGGCGCTGGAGAAGGCTGCGGGCGAACTGTTCCAGCACAGCGCGCTGCTGCTGGCGCAGGAATACGTCTATACCGAGTTCGACTGGCGCGTCGGCGTGCTCAACCGCGAGCCGCTGTACGCCTGCAAGTACTACATGTCACGCGGTCACTGGCAGATCTACAACCATGGCGCCAAGGGCACCGCGAAATCCGGCGGTTTCGAGACGGTCGCGGTGAGCGAGGCGCCAGCGGAGGTGATCAAGCTGGCGCTGAAGGCAACCCAGCCGATCGGCGACGGATTCTATGGTGTCGACCTCAAGCAGGTCGGCAACAAGCCGGTGGTGATCGAAGTCAACGACAATCCGTCGATCGATGCCGGTGTGGAAGATGCCCATCTCGGCGATGCCTTGTACCTGCGTGTCATGCAGGAGTTCCTGCGCCGGATGGAACGCAAGCGACAGGGTATTACCAGCTGAATCGGAGGCCGCAAAAGGCTCAATGCCACACCGCGCGATGCGATGTGTGGCGCCGCGGCCGGCAAAGCGCCAGCAACTGACGCGGCAGCGACGGTTCCAGCACCAGCAAGACGGCCAGCGGTGCACCGACCAGCCAGAACGCCGGTGTCCAGCCGAGCAGGTCGGTGCGCACCGGGACCAACGTAGTCAGCAGGAGAGCACTGCCGCCGAGCAGCCACAGCATGGCGGCGGCAGGCAGGTGCGAGTGACGTGAGGGATGTGTCTGCGGGCGCATCGGGCGTATCCGTTCGGTGAGGGATGACGGCATCCTGCGCGGCGCTCATCTCACGGGCTGCGACCGGCGTGCGGATGAAGGTCACGGCCGTCATGGCTTGTAGAATGCGTACCGGTACGCCGCCACGGCGTCCGCCATCAGCCAGGGAAACCACGTGGATCCAGCCCAGTTTGCCGTGTTCGGCCATCCGATCAGCCACAGCCTGTCGCCGCAGATCCATCAGGCGTTCGCGCAGCAGTTCGGTATCGCGTTGGAGTACCGCACGATCGACGCGGCACCGGCCGACTTCGCTGAGGCGGTGCGGCGTTTCTTTGCTGACGGCGGACGCGGCGCGAATGTCACGCTGCCGCACAAGGCGGCGGCCTTCGCATTGGCTGACCAGCGTAGCGAGGCAGCTACACGTGCCGGCAGCGCGAATGTGCTGACCCGGCTGGCGGACGGAAGACTGGCCGCGCACAACACCGACGGTGACGGCATGGTGCGCGACATCACCGAACGCCACGGCGTCGATCTGCGCGGCCATACCGCGTTGCTGCTGGGTGCCGGTGGCGCTGCGCATGGCGTAGCGTGGAACCTGCTGGATGCCGGCGTGGACACGCTGACCATCGTCAATCGCTCGCCCGCCGCGGGCGATGCGCTGGCCGGTGCGATCGGCGAACCGGCGCGTGCACATACGCGCTACTGGGAGGATCTGGCCGACATCGGCAGCTACGACCTGATTGTCCAGGCCACCTCGGCCGGCGTGCTGGGCGCGTCGCTGCAGCTGCCGTTCTCGTTGGTCGGTGCACGCGCGCTCTGCTACGACTTGTCCTATGGCATCGCGGCCAGCGGCTTCCTGAGCTGGGCGAAGACGGCTGGTGCGCGCTACGCGTTCGACGGCCTCGGCATGCTGGTGGAAACCGCCGCCGATGCGTTCGAGCTGTGGCATGGCCAGCGGCCGGAGACCGAGCCGGTGTACCAGTTGCTGCGCCGACATATGGCCTGAGTGTGCTGGGCCGCCGGATCTGAGCCATGCCGCTGACGCGACCGAAAGCGGCCACGGCAATGCACGGAAGCGGTGCCGCCATATCGCTGAAACACTTGAACACTATGGTGGCGCCAGCCGCCGGGAGCGTGCCGACGGCGGCAACTTCCGCGCGCGGCCATTTTCTACGCAGCAGGCGTCATGTTTCGCTCACTTTCCCTCCTGGCGCGTCGCCATACGATGGTCCTCGTTTCCGTGCTGTCGCTGATGGTGCTGGTTGGCGGGGTGTTCTGGTACAACCATGCCACCACCGAAGCGTCGGTCGTCGATGCCGGGACGGCGCCTGCCGGCGCGTCGACTGCATCCGGCAGCGACGCACAGAGCGGTAGTCAGATCCTGCTCGGGCTGGCCCGCGATGCCATCCATGACGGCCGCCTGGTGGCACCGGCGGGCAGCAATGCCTACGAGTTCTATCTCAGCGTGCTGCAGCTTGAGCCGCAGAACCGCACGGCGCAGGAAGCATTGCGCGAGTCCTTCCCGCGCGCCTCCGAAGAGATCGAGCGAACGATCAACCAGAACGATCTGGACGAGGCGCGGCGCGAGATCGACCTGCTGCGCGAATTCGACAGCAACAACTTCACGCTGGCGTTGCTCGGCGGGAAACTTTCCGCAGCACGCAACATCGAAACCAAGCGACATGAAGCGGAAGCCGAGCGCATCCAGCAGACGAACACCGGGCACTCTGCGGGGATGTGAGCGCGTTCAGCGTCAGCGCAATAGCGGGCCGGCTTTTTCCAGCAACAAGCGGACCAGCTCCGGCTGCATGAATTCGTAGCGGTCGGGGATATCCAGACAGATCACTCGTTTGCCCTTGAGCCTGGCACGATGTCGCGCGTGCAGGCGCCGCCGGTGGCTGGATTCCATCACCACGATGAGTTCGGCCCAGTCGAGCTGCTCGGCCGTCAGCACCACCTCGGCATCATCGGCCAGACCGGCGGAATCCACTTCCAGTCCTGGCCATGCACCGAACACCTGTTCAGCGGTGGGACTGCGCAGGCGGTTGCGGCTGCACAGGAACAGTACGCGGCGCGTGGCCATCAGGCCGAAGCCAGATACTCGTCTTTCAACCGCACGTAATGGTCGGCTGAGTAATGCAACTGCTCGACCTGACGGTCGCTGAGCAGGCGCACGAACTTCGCCGGATTGCCCAGCCACAGCTCACGCTCACCCACCACCTTGCCCGGCGGAATCAACGCACCGGCGCCGACGAAGCCGTACTTCTTCACCACCGCGCCATCGAGCACGCTGGCGTGCATGCCGATCAGACAGTAGTCGCCGATGCTGCAGGCATGCACCACCGCAGCGTGACCGACGGTAACACCTTCGCCGATCAGGCAGGGAAAGCCCGGGCCGTACGGACCGGCATGCGCGACGTGCACGACGCTGCCGTCCTGGATGCTGGTACGTGCGCCGACGCGGATGTAGTTCACGTCGCCGCGCAGCACCACGCCAGGCCAGATCGATACATCGTCACCGAGCACCACGTCGCCGATCACGCTGGCGGCGGGGTCGACATACACACGATCACCGAGGGTCGGCGTGATGCCCTTGTAGCTGCGTAGAGAATTCATGGGTGCATGGTAACCGTCGTCGTGCCGTTGCGTGCACGGGCTTCGAGTACCTCGATCGTATGCCGGTAACCGGCATCGATCGCACGCTGCCAATCCTTCCAGTCGAGCATGCCGATGTGTTCAAGCGGTGGCGTGATCAGCAGATCGGCGCGTTCGCGCCGCTGTTCGCTTGCTGTCTCGCCGTTGACCATGCCGGCGCGTACCAGGGTCGATACCAGGCCCGGCCGGCGGATGTCCTGGCGCCGCTGCAGCAGCAAGCGCCACAGCGGCGGTGTGGCGGATTCTTCGGCGGTGGTGAGCAGGGCGATATCGGCGCGGATGTCCAGCGCGGTGATGTGCGCGATGCCATCGGCAGCCATCACATCGGTCGGCAGGTTGTTGACCAGCGCGCCGTCGACATGGACGCGGCCCTGATGCAGCACGGGCGGCAGTACGCCGGGAATTGCGCTGGAGGCACGCAACCACAGCCACAGCGGGCCGCGCCGATGCACCGCCATGCCGCCGCCGGACAGGCGGGTGGAGATGCAGAAATACGGCAGCGGCAGATCCTCGATCTCGAGTGCGCCGAAGGCGCGCTGCAGCATCAGCGAAGCGCGCCGGCCACGGGTCATCGCCACCAGCGGCAGCGTCCAGTCCGACAGCGGGCGACCCTGCACGAAGGCGTGGCGCAAGGTTTCCGTCATCGCCTGCAGTTCCCAGCCACAGGCAACGCCGGCACCGATGATTGCGCCGATGCTGGTGCCGCCCACTGCGTCGAAGGCGTGGCCTGCTTCGTGGAGCGCGCGCAATACGCCAAGGTGCGCCACACCGCGTGCGCCGCCGCCGGCCAGCACCAGGCCGCGGCCATGTCCGCTGACCAGTCGCGCCAGCCGTGCGATATCGCCGTCGTGGCAGATGTGGTGGTGCCGCAGCTCGCCAGTGAACGGCGTCCGCCAGCGCTGCGCCGTGCCGAGGCTGACCTGGTGGCCGGCATGCAGCAGGACCAGATGGCGCGTGCGGTGACCGGTGCGTTTCGGATCCAGCAAGGCGGCTTCCGGCCAAGCGTGCGCCGGTTGCGCGGCCAGTGCCGGCAACAGCAGCACGTCGGCCTGGCGCAGGCAGCGCTGGCGCCACAGCGGGTCGCCGCTCGCATCCAGATAGATCACGAAGCGCAACTTCGCCTCGCGTTCGGCAAACCAGTCGCCGCTGCGCCCGGCACCCAGCTCGCCATCGATCACGGCGCAGCTGCCATAAGCCCCCAGTGCCTGCGCCAGTTGCATCGCCAGCACGCGCGCCGGTACCGACTGATCGATTGGCAGGATCGCGAATGTACGTGGTGCGCCGGGTTGATCCGCACCTCGGTCGCGCTGTTGGAGCCGTTCGATCGCCATTCGCGCCACACCCAGCATGGCTTGCGGATGCCGTCCGAGCAGTCGCTCGAAGGCGTCGCGATCGAGCCGCAGCAGCTCGGAATCGCGCAGCGCACGTACCGTGCGAATGCGCTGTTCACCGCCGAGCAGGCTGGCTGCGCCCACGCATTCACCGGCGGCGATCAGCTGGGTCAGCTCGGCGTTATCCTCCGGCGAACGGTCGTCGAACACGCCAAGGCTGCCGCTTTTCAGCAAATACAGCGAATCAGCCGGTTCACCGGGTTTGAACAACGGCCGTCCGCCGGGCAGGCCCAGCCACACCAGCTCGTGGGCCAGCGCTTCACGCGCAGGTGCATCCAGTTGAGCAAACATTCCGCTGCGCGCAAGCAGCTCGGTGACATCCGATGGCGACATGGCAGCAAGGTTACGGTGCGATCCATGACAAAACGGCATCACCGTGCCAGTCGCGGGGCTGTGCCAAGGTCGGTACCGGGTCGCGCGGCGTGCTTGATTTCAGCTGGCGCGATCGCCACGCTGGTGGCCTCAAGGAGATCCCATGAACCAAGACAATCCGCTGCTGGCCGACGACACCCTGCCGGTGTTCTCGCAGATCCACCCTGAACACGTCGAGCCAGCGGTCGACGCGATCCTCGCCGATTACCGTGCCGGCATCGACGCGCTCATCGCGCCCGGCGCACCGCGTGATTTCACCACCGTAATGCTGACCCAGGAACGGCTGGAGCAGCGGCTTGCCCGCGCGTGGGCTCCGGTTTCCCATCTGCATTCGGTGGCCGACAACGAGGCCCTGCGCAAGGTCTACGGACCGTCCGAGGAAAAACTCACCGAGCACGCGATCGAACTTGGTCAGAACCGTGACCTGTATGCCGCGGTGCAGGCGCTGGCCGATGCGCCGGACTTCAGCACGCTGCCACGTCCCGAGCGTGCACTGGTCGAACATGCGCTGCGCGATTTCAGGCTTTCGGGCGTCGCACTGGAGGAACCGGCGCGCTCGCGCTTTCGCGAGATCGGCGTGGAACTGTCGAAACTCTCCACCGAATTCTCCAACGCCGTACTCGATGCCAGCGAGGCTTGGCACGAGCACATCACCGACGAGCGCGATCTCGCCGGCATTCCCGAATCCGGCCGCGCCGTGCTGCGCCGGTACGCCGAGGATCAGGATCTGGATGGCTATCTGGTGACGCTGAAGCAGCCCAGTGTGCAGGCTGTGCTGACTTATGCCGACAACCGCGGCCTGCGCGAGCGGGTGTATTGGGCGTACCAGACCCGTGCATCGGACCAGGGTCCGAATGCGGGCAAGTTCGACAACAGCGCGCGCATCGAGCAGATCATGGCGCTGCGTCACGAGGCCGCGCAGCTGCTCGGTTTCGCCAACGCCGCGGAAGAATCGCTGGCCACCAAGATGGCCGGCTCGCCAAGTGAAGTGCTCGAATTCCTGCGCGACCTGGCCGTGCGCGCGAAACCGGTGGCGCAGCAGGAGCTGGCGCGACTGCGCGAATTTGCGCATGCCGAGCTGAAGCTCGACAACCTCGAATCCTGGGATGTCGGCTATGCCTCGGAGAAGCTGCGCCAGCAGCAGTACGACCTGGATCAAGAACAGCTCAAACCCTACTTCCCGCTGCCGGCCGTGATCGACGGCCTGTTCGGCCTCACCTCGAAGCTGTACGGCATCACCCTCGCCGCCCGCGATGGCGTCGACGTATGGCATCCGGATGTGCGCTATTACGATGTACGCGATGCCGGCGGTCGCGTGTTCGCCGGTGCCTATGTCGATCTGTATGCCCGCAACGGCAAGCGTGGCGGCGCGTGGATGGACGTCTGTCGCTCGCGCTTCGACGATGGCGAGCAGTCGCAATTGCCGGTGGCCTTTCTCACCTGCAACTTCGCGCCGCCCACCGAAGGCCGGCCGGCGCTGCTCACTCACGACGACGTGCTCACCCTGTTCCATGAGTTCGGCCACGGCCTGCACCATTTGCTGACAGAAATCGCGCTGCCTTCGATCGGCGGCATCGACGGCGTCGAATGGGACGCGGTGGAGCTGCCCAGCCAGTTCATGGAGAACTTCGGTTGGAATCGTGAGGCGCTGGATCTGTTTGCGCGGCATTACCAGACCGGCGAGCGGCTGCCGGATGAACTGTTCCAGCGCATGCTTACCGCGCGGTATTTCCATGCCGGCCTGTTCCTGGTGCGCCAGCTGGAATTCGCGCTGTTCGATTTCCTGCTGCACCTGGAATATGACCCTGCCGAGGGTGCCCGCACGCTGGCCGTGCTGGAACAGGCGCGCAAGCAGGTCGCCGTGCTGTATCCACCCGCCTGGCAGCGTTTCCCGCACGGCTTCAGCCACATATTTGCGGGCGGCTACGCTGCCGGCTATTACAGCTATCTGTGGGCCGAGCTGCTGTCAGCCGATGCGTTTGGCGAATTCGAGGCACATGGCGTGATCGATCGTGCCACCGGCGAGCGTTTCCGCCAGGAAGTGCTGTCGGTCGGCGCCAGTCGTCCTGCGCTGGAAAGCTTCGTCGCCTTCCGTGGCCGCAAGCCCGAGCCAGAGGCGCTGCTGCGCAGCCACGGGCTGGTCTGATCGATAGCCGCGCGGCCTGTCCTGCCATCGTGCGGGCAGGCCGCGATGGCTTCAGGGCACAAAAAAACCCGCCGAAGCGGGTTTTTTCGAGGCGCTCAAGTCCGAAGGACTTCAGGCAGCCTGGACTTCCTCAGCCTGCAGGCCCTTCTGGCCCTTGGTGACGATGAACGTGACGCGCTGACCTTCCTGCAAGGACTTGAAGCCCGTGCCCTGGATCGCGCGGAAATGCACGAACAGGTCATCACCGCTTTCCGGCGTGATGAAGCCAAAACCCTTGGCGTCGTTGAACCACTTGACTGTACCGCTCTGACGATCCGACATGTAACATTACCTTTGAAGCATGGATGGTTTGCGGCTCGGAGCGAGTAGCACTTGACCGCAATAGGAGCAGGAAATCGGGGTTACCCCGGACTCTTGCCTGCTCAGCATACACCGTAATGCAAGGTTTCGGTGGTTTTGCTTGCAAATTCATGGAAATTGATTGGCTGGGGTTGCCAAACACCCGTTTCTTGCCGGTTTTGCGATCCGACACGGCAGCCAATCCGACCGCCGTGAGGTTGTCGCCGAACGGGTTTGTCCCCGTGGTTTCCTGGTAACGATCTGGAACCATGCCGCCGTTTCGACCGGTTCATGTCCATGCATCCCTTACAATGCCGCGATGAAGATCGCCTCCTGGAACGTCAACTCGCTGAACGTGCGGCTACCGCATCTGACCCAGTGGCTGGCCGACGCGCAGCCGGACATCGTGGCGCTGCAGGAAACCAAGCTGGAAGACGCCAAATTCCCGGTCGACGAGCTGGCCGCGGCCGGTTATCGCGCGGTGTATTCGGGTCAGAAGACCTACAACGGCGTGGCGATCCTGGCACGCAAACAGCCCACCGATGTCATCACCGACATCCCCGGGCTGGACGATCCGCAGCGGCGGATTCTCGCGGCCAGCATCGGCAAGCTGCGCGTGGTGGATCTGTACGTGGTCAACGGCAAGGCAGTCGGCGACGAGAAATACGCCTACAAGCTGGACTGGCTGGCCAAGGTTCGCGAGTTCCTGGCACGCGAGCTGGAGCGCCATCCGAACCTGGTTGTGCTGGGCGATTTCAACATCTGCCCGGACGATCGCGACGTCTACGATCCGGTCGCCTGGGGCGAAGACATCCTGTGCTCGCCGCCGGAGCGCGCCGGACTCAAGGCGATCACCGACCTCGGCCTGCACGACAGCTTCCGGCTGTTCGAGCCGGGTGCGCAACATTACAGCTGGTGGGACTACCGGCAAGCTGCGTTCCGTCGCAACATGGGCCTGCGCATCGATCTGATCCTGATCGGCGAGGCATTGAAATCCGCAGCCACGGCGGCGGCAATCGACCGCGAACCGCGTCGTTGGGAGCGTCCTTCCGACCACACGCCGGTGACGCTGGAACTGGATATATGACCACAAAAACCGAATGGCCCAGCTCGCTGGACGACAACGAACTGGATGAGCTGGATCGCTACCTGCGTGCGCACACCGGCGAGGGCGATCTGCTGCTCGACGGCGTGCACGGCCTGCTCAGCGCGCTGGCGGTCGGTCCGCTGCTGGTGCTGCCGGACGAATGGCTGCACGAGGTGCTGCACGAGCCGTTCGCCGACGAGGACGAAGGCAACCGTGTGCTGGCGCTGCTGGCCAAGCTCAACGATTCGATCAGTGCCGAGCTCGACGTCGATGCCTATGAGCCGATTCTCGGCGAGGTCGAGCAGGAAACCGGCCCGATGCTGTCGGCGGCCGGCTGGTGCGAGGGTTTCAGCCGCGGCATCGATCTGCGCGCGAGCCTGTGGGAAACCCGCCTGGCCGAGGATCCGCAGCTGATGGAACTGCTCGGCCCGGTAATGGCGCTGGCGGTGGATGAAGGCATCCTCAGCGCCGACACCGAGTTCGAGAAACTCAGTGACGACGAATACGACGAGTGCCTGTCGCAGGTGCCGGCCGTACTCGGTGCGGTCAATCAGTACTGGCAGGCCAAGCCCGTCACCGAAGCCGAGGTCGAGGCGATGGTGCATCAGCAGAAGCCGGGCGACGAGGACGACAACTCACCGCCGCGTCAGCGCAGCGGGCACTGGGTGCATTGAAAAACAGGAGTTGAGTGGAGAGAAGTGAGAAGTGAGAAGTGAGAAGTGAGAAGTGAGAGAAAAGCTTGGGCACACCAAGTGCCTTCTCTCACTCCTCTTCCCTCATTTCTCGATCTGCGTGAACGATCCGTTCCGGCCATGGCGCTTGGATAAACCTGGCAACAGCGCCATCTTGGCGGTCAGACATCTCAGACTGGAGCCACCCATGAGCGATCGCCACATCACCCGCCGCATCCGCGGCACCGACACGTCCGACGGCGCCGGCGTGAAGCTGAAGCGCATCATCGGCCAGCCCGGACTCGACATGCTCGATCCGTTCCTGCTGCTGGACGAGTTCCGTTCCGACGACGCAGGCGACTACATCGCCGGCTTCCCCGAGCATCCGCATCGCGGCTTCGAAACGGTCACCTACATGCTGGCCGGGCATATGCAGCACGGCGACAACCATGGCAACCGCGGCGACCTCACCCCGGGCAGCGTGCAGTGGATGACCGCCGGACGCGGCATCCTGCATTCGGAGATGCCGCAGCAGGAAAATGGCCTGATGTGGGGTTTCCAGCTGTGGGTGAATCTGCCGGCGAAGGACAAGATGACCGCGCCGCGCTACCAGGACATCGGTCCCGAACGGATTCCGGTGGTGCATCCGGCCGAAGGTGTGGAGGTGAAGGTGATCGCCGGCGAACTGGCCGGCGCGACCGGTCCGGTTGAAGGCATCGTCACCGCACCGGTGTATCTGGACATCAGCCTGCAGCCCGGCGCGTCGTTGACGCTGGATCTGCCGACCGGGCATCACGGTTTCGCCTATGTGTTCGAGGGCGAATCGGCGCTGGTCGGTGGCGAGTCACTGCAACGCAGCGAGCTCGGCGTGTTGTCCGAAGGCGAGCAACTGCAACTGGCCGGTGGCGACAAGCCATCGCGCGTGCTGGTGGTAGCCGGCAAACCGCTGAAGGAAAGCGTGGCACGCTACGGGCCGTTCGTGATGAACACGCCCGAGCAGATCCACGAGGCGATCGCCGACTTCCGCGCCGGCAAGTTCTGAAGCTTTGCTCCCTCTCCCCCAGCTCTTATTTAACTTGGGGAGAGGGCTGTGACCGGGGGGAATCCCCTTTTGGGAGGGTGAGAGGCGGGTACTCGCAGGAAAACTCGAAAGAACCGCTCAGCCCTTCACACTCCCCAGCAGCAACCCTTCCAGGTAATAGCGTTGCATCGCCAGGAACAGCACGATCACCGGCAGCACGGTGATGACGGAACCGGCCATCATCAGTTCGCTGTCCTGCGCGTGCTCGCGTGCGAGCGAAGCCAGTCCGATCGGCAAGGTGTAGTGCTCCTGCCCGGTCAGCACGATCAGCGGCCACATGAAGTCGTTCCACGCGGCGAGGAAGCTGAAGATCGCCAGCGTCACCATGATCGGCTTCAGCAACGGCAACACGATCTGCCCGAAGATGCGCCACTCGCCGGCACCGTCGATGCGCGCGGCCTCCAGCAGCTCATCCGGAATGCCGCGGGCGTACTGGCGCACCAGGAAAATGCCGAACACGGTGGCCATCGCCGGCACGATCACGCCTGCGTAGCTGTTGACCAGGCCGATGTACTTCAGCAGCAGGAACAGCGGCAGCATTGCTACCTGGGCGGGTATCACCAGCGCGCCGATCAATGCCTGGAACAGCCGCTCGCGACCGGCGAAGCGCAGCTTGGCGAAGGCGTAGCCGGCCATCAGATTGAACGCCAGCGACAGCGCGGTGATCACACTCGATACTGCGAGGCTGTTGAGCAGGTAGCGGCCCATGCCGGCATGCACGAACAGCTCGCGGTAGTTGCCCAAGGTGGCGTGCGCCGGCAGCAAGGGCGGCGGCAACGCACTGGCTTCGCCCGGCTGCATGAACGACACCGACAGCATCCACAGCAACGGGAACAGCGCCACCACCGCGCCCCCGATCAGCAGACCGTTGATCAGGGCTTTCGCCAGGCGCGGGTTCATGCCGGTTCTCCATCGTGTCCGCGCCGCGCCAGCTTCAGCATCAGCGCGGTCACCGCGAACATGATCAGGAACAGCAGGAACGCCACCGCCGAGGCGGAGCCGAGGTTCCACCACTTGAAGCCTTCGTCGTACATCAGGTACAGCACACTGGTGGTGCTCTGCAGCGGACCACCCTCGGTCATCACGTAGGGTTCGGCAAATAGCTGGAAATAACCCGACACGGTGAGGATGCTGACCATCAACAGCGTGGGCCCGAGCATCGGCAAGGTGATGTGGCGGAACTGCCGCCATGCCGAGGCGCCGTCGATGCGTGCGGCCTCGTACAGATCGAGCGGGATCGCCTGCAGGCCGGCGAGGAAGATGATCATGTTGTAGCCGAAGTTCTTCCACACCGCGAACAGGATGATCGTCGGCATCGCCCAGTGCGGATCGCCCAGCCAGTCGACCGGATGGATGCCGAGATGGCCGAGCACGAAGTTCGCCATGCCGTACTTGGTGTTGAACAGGTAACGCCAGATCACCGCCACCGCCACCACCGTGGTCACCACAGGCGCGAACAGCGCGGTGCGGAAGAACGGCTTGCACCGCGCCAGCGGTGAATTGAGCAGCAACGCGGCGCCGAGCGACGTTCCCATCGACAGCGGCACGCCGACCGCCACGAAGTACACCGTATGCCCCAGCGCCGACCAGAACAGTGGTTGGTGCAGCAACGCCCAGTAATTCTGCAGAGCCACGAAGCGCAGGTTGTGGATATTCGCCAGCGCGTAGAGATCGTAGTCGGTGAGGCTCAGCACCAGCGCGGCGATCACCGGCAGCAGGAAGAACACACCCAGCACCAGCAGGGCGGGCGTGAGGAACAGCCATGCGGTGCGTGACGAATTCATCGGTTCGCTTCCGCCGATGGATGCGTGTGATCGAGGATCCAGCGCCGCTTCTCCAGGATGCGGTCGGTGCGGCGATCCATCTCCGTGGTGGCCTGGTCGATCGTCAACTCCCCGGCAATCGCCTGCGCGGCGACCAGCTGCATCTCGTTGGCGATGCGCTCCCATTCCGGTACCGCCGGTGTCGGCCTTACACGTTCCAGCTGTTCGCGGAACGCACGTGCCTTCGGGTCGTCATGCAAGGAACCACCCGCCCACGATGCGCGCCGCGGTGGCATGTCGCCGAGCAGATCATAGAAGCGCTGCTGCACCTGCGGTTGCGACAGGTATTCGATCAACTGCCAGGCTGCATCCTTGTGCTTCGCCGTGCGGAAAATCACCAGGCTGGAGCCGCCAGCCGCGCCGATGCCGGCATCGTCCGGTCCTGGCAGTGGCGCGGTCGACCAGTCGTCCTGCTGTGCGGCAGGCAGACGCTTGCGGAACTCTCCGATATTCCATGGGCCGGACAGATAGAACGCGTAGACACCGCGACCGAATTCCGACCACGGATTGCCGGCTTCCACATTGGTGATCGGCGGGGCCTGATGCAGGCGAAAAGTGTCCACGTAGAACGTCAGCGCGCGTTTGAAGCCCGTACTCTCGAAATTGCCGTAGCGGCCGCCGTCGCGCAGCAGCGGATCGGGCTCCTGCAGCGCCAGCGACATCAGTTGTTCGTATTCGTTGGTCGGCAACAGGATGCCGTAGGTATGCTGCTGCAGATCGCTCAGGGCGGCGAGCATGCGCCGCCATTCGGCCCAGTCGCGCGGTGGTGCATCGAAGCCGGCGGCCTTGAGCAGATCCTTGCGATAGAACAGCAGTCGCGTATCGACGTACCACGGCACACCGTACAGCTTGCCGCCGACCACATTGGTCGCCCAGATGCTGGCGAAATAATCGTCCGGCTTGATCACCGTCGAATGGTCGACGAGCGGCTGCAGCGGCTCCAGTGCATCCAGCGCCACCATTTCCGGCAGCCAGGTGTTGCCCAGCTGGGTCATGTCCGGCATCGAACCACCGGCGAAGGCGGTGAGCAGCTTCTGGTGTGCCGCCGACATCGGCAGCTGCTGCACGTTCACGTGGATATCGGGATGTGCGCGTTCAAAATCCGGCAGCAACTTGATGATCGCCTCGCCTTCGCGGCCGATTGTCCAGAACGTGAGTTCATGGTTTTCTGCCGAGGCATGTCCACAACCACTGATCAGCGGAGCGCAAAGGAAAACGCACGCCAGCCGCAGGCCGCACCGTATCGAGCGTAAATGAAGCGATCGATGCGGGCGGCCGCCGAGATTCATTTCGTCGGTGTTTCTGCGCCCAGCCAGCTGCCGCTGAAACCGGCGCGCTCGAGCCCCTTGCGCATATACGGATTCTTCTTCATCACCTTCCACACGAAATCGCTGCGCCAGTTCTCGATCATCAGCACGATCGGCCCCTGGTCGATACCCAGCTGCAGGGTGTCGACCCAGCCCAGCTCGGGCACCAGCTTGCCGGTGCGCAGTTCGGTCTTCGCATGGAAGCTCGGATTGAATGCATCGACGAAGCCGTACCGGTTGTAGATGGACATGCCGTATCGTCGCTTCATTTCCTGCAATGCGGGTATCACGATCTCCGGTGCGAACGCGATCGAGCCCCCAGCCGCGGTCGGTGCGATGGTGCCGTCGTCGGAAATGTAATCCAGGCCAGCGCCGCGTGCGGTGTATCCGTCGAAATGGTGTTCACCCGTCGCGCTTTTCACGACGAAGTCGCCCGGACCATTGCTGGCGGTGAGGCCCCACATATTGGCGCCGTAACCGGTCCAGCCACCGGAATTGGCAATCGCGTAGGCGCGCTGCGCATAAGTTGCGCGGCGGCTGTTCTCGAAGTAGTCGAGATCGTGCTCGCGGCTCCAGGCATCGCGGATACCGCGGAAGTCGACCCAGACCTCGGTGTACTGGTGGCCGAACAGCGGAGCGAAGTTCAGAAAGGTCTGGCCGTAGAACTTGCCCCAGGTCCGCGGGTTGGTGGACAGCCACGCCGCCCACGCATCGGGTTCGACTGGATGGGTTGGCGAGCCGAGCGCGAGGATATAGACCAGCATGCCCTCGTCGTAACCTTTCCAGTCGGCCGGAATGAACTTGCCGCCCGGCGTCCAGCCCATGCTGATCAGCGGCTTGCGCGGCTGCATCCAGGTCCAGTCGACATCGCGGTAGATCGCATCGGCGAGTTGCCGGATCTCCTTCTCTTGCGGCGTGTCGCGGTCGTAGTACGACTCGGCGAACAGTACGCCGCCGAGCAGCAGGGTAGTGTCGACACTGGAAAGTTCGACAGAGCGCATCGCCCGCTTGCCGGTCTGCATGTCGAGGAAGTGGTAGTAGAAACCGTGGTAGCCGGCGGCATCGTCCTCGCTGTCGTTCTGCGGCGCATGCCTGAAGAAGCGCAAGGTCGCGAGGGTGCGCTCGATCGCCTGCTCGCGTGTGATGTAGCCGCGCTCAGCGCCGACGCCGTAAGCGGTCAGACCGAAGCCGACCGCCGCGATGCTGGAGAACGAATGGCCAGGGTACGAGTCGGGTACCAAACCGGTCTTCGGATTCGCGCTTTGCCAGAACCACTCGAATGTGCGCTGCTCCAGATCGTCGACCAGCTGCTGTTGCTGCCTGGGCATCGCAGCGTAGCCATGGTCGGGTGTCCTGGCGGCGAGCGGCGATTGCCAGCCCGCGCCAAGCACGAGCAGAGTGGTGAGTACGGTTGCTTGCAGGGTCCGGAAAAGCTTGTCGTGCATGATGAAGTGCTCGATCTCACAATGGGGAGTCATGCAGAGCCGTGTGGCGGTTGTCCGTCAGGCGGCTCGGGGGAATGGTCAAGCCACTACACTCGGTGCAATGCAGTGGCGATCGATGAACGCCTGATGCGACGGCATCGCATCGACGCAGCTGGCGACCACCTGGCCGACGCTGGCCATGAACCCGACCAGCTCCTTGTCGGGCATCTGGTCGACCAACGGATGGTAGCTCTGCGGCATGATGCGCTGACCTAACATCACCTGTACCCAGCTCGTGGTCGCGAACATTTCCTCGGCATCGCGGAAGAAGCGACCACTGTCCTTGAACAAGCGGATGTTGTCCTGCAGCTGCGCCGGGATCGACATGGTGCGGCACTGGTTCCAGAACGGCGTGTCGTCGCGCTCGGTGGCGTGGTAGTGCAGGATCAGGAAATCGCGGATGTGCTCGTACTCGAACGTCGCCTGCGCGTTGTAGCGATCGATCACGATTTCGCTGAAATCGCGCTGCGGAAACAGGTTGAGCAGCCGCGCAATACCCGACTGGATCATGTAGATGCTCGTCGACTCAAGCGGTTCCAGGAAACCGCTGGCCAGACCCAGCGCCACCACGTTCCTGTTCCAGGATTTCTTGCGCACGCCGGTGGTGAAGCGCAGCAGGCGCGGGTCGCCCATCGGTTTGCCGTCGAGATGCTTGAGCAAGGTCGCCGCCGCCTCGTCGTCGCTGACATGCGCACTCGAATACACGTAGCCGTTACCGGTTCGGTGCTGCAGCGGAATGCGCCACTGCCAGCCGGCCGGGCGCGCGGAGGCGCGCGTATAAGGCGTGGGTGGCTCGACCTTCTCGCAGGCGACGGCCAGCGCTCGGTCGCATGGCAACCAGTGGGTGAAATCGATATAGCCAGTGTGCAGCGCCTGTTCGATAAGCAGGCCGCGGAAGCCGGAGCAGTCGATGAACAGCTCGCCTTCGACGCGTTCGCCGCTCTCCAGCACCACCGCCTCGACGAAGCCGTCATCTGGCCGCAGCACGGTCTGCGCGACCTTGCCCTCGGTGCGGCGCACGCCACGCTTCTCGGCGTAGCCACGCAGGAATTTCGCATACAGGGTCGCGTCGAACTGATAGGAGTAGGCGATATCAGCCAGCGGCGAACTGGCAGGTACGTCGGTGGCCGAGGTCATGAATTTGCCGCGCGGCGCCGCCAGCGTGTTGATGCAGTAGGCGCCGATATCCGAAGCCACGCCCTTCTGCATGGCCTTGATCCAGAACTGGTGGAACGGCAGCAGGCTCACGTTGTGGCCTATCGTGCCGAAGCCATGGATGTACGAATCACCGAGGCGACTCCAGTCATTGAACTGCACACCGAGCTTGAACGTGCCCTGGGTGTTCTGCATGAACTCGATATCGTGGATGCCGAGCAGATCGTTGAACAGCTTGAGGTGAGGCACCGTACCCTCACCGACACCGACCGTACCGATCTCTTCGGATTCCACCAGCCGGATCGAATACTCGGCACCGAGGACCTTGGAGAACGCCGCTGCGGCCATCCAGCCCGCGGTGCCACCGCCGACGATGACAATGTTCTTGATGCGAGAGTCGGTCATGGGAAGTCTGCCAGTAGCAAGAAGGTAATCATGACGAGGTACTGCAAAACAAAGCCCGCACGCTGCGGGCTTTGAGTGAGGCCGGTATATCGTTGCGAGTGGTGGCCTGCAAACGTGATCCTAGAAACTTATGCCCATCGAGACTTTCACGGTGCGTGTATACCCGGTGATATCGCCGGTCGGGTTGTAGATGACCGGCGTCTTGTTGAGCACACCGTTCGAGCCCCAGCTTTCCAGGTAGTTGACGTAATTGTTCCAGTTGAATGCATTGAGCAGGTCGAAGCGGACATAGGCGTTGAGGCCGCCATAGATCTTGAAGTTCTTGGTGGCCTGGAAGTCGAAATCGCGATAGCCGTAGATCTTTCCGCCAAGCAGGAAGCGACCGTTGCCTGGCGGCGCGATCGATACCGAGCGGCACCCGCTCGCCGTGTCCGCACCGTAGCAGGCCAGATTGAGGTCAGGAATCGGCGTGGCCAAAGTCAGCTTGGCACCCATCACGAAGCCCCATGGCCCATCCAGCGTGCCAGTGGCAACGAGGCGATGCTTGGCGACCGCAGCGCCGGTGAAGGGATAGTCGCCGATCGTTTCCTCGTCGAAAGCGTACTGATCGGTCGGATCCTGGTTGTCGTTGTTCTGCCGTGCATGGGTGTAGGTATAGGCGATCGTCGTACCCCAATGAGATTCCGTGGTATACGGCTTTTCGGCGTACAGCAGCAACTGTGTGGTGCGCGTTTCCAGGCCGTTGTTGCCGATGATCAGGCTTCCGAAGCCAGGAATGCCGTTGCCCCAGGGCTGGCTGCCGTTCTCCCAGAAATCACCATTCGGATAGCGGTTGCCAAGGGTGTAGACAAGACCGTCATAGCTGCGAACGACAGCCACCGTGGCGCTGGTGTTCCAGTCGCCGATCTTGTTGCGCATGCCGATGCTGAACTGGTCGGAGTACGGCGCCTTCAGGTTGTTGTTGACCATGTCAACTTCCTTGCCGGCCGTGGTACCGGCCACCAGCGCCTGCAGGGTGCTGATATCCAGATATTTCGGGTCCCACGTCAGGCAGCTTGGACCAAGGTTGCAGGGCTCAAGCGGTGTATTGAAAAGGAGCGTGGGCTGCGACAGCACCGACTTGGTCTGCTCGACCTGCAGCGACTCGTACAAGTCGCGATCGTAGGAGCGGCCGATGCCGCCGAAGATCACGTGGTCCTGGTCGCCGTTGAGGTCGTAGGAGAAGCCAAAGCGTGGCTGGAACTCGTTCTTCGGCGCCTTGCGGTTGTTGCCGGTACTGATGTAGTCGTTGATGTTGACGCCGCCCTTGGCCAGCGTCTGCGCATAGGTCTGTCCGGCCGGTGCATTCGGGTCCTGGCTGTTGAACGCGGCAATCACGTTGGCCGGGGTGACATAGTTGAGGTACGAGGGGGTTTCCTCGTAATCCCAGCGGATGCCGAGGTTCAGGGTCAGGTGGTCGTTGACTGCCCAGTCGTCCTGGATATAGGTGCCGAACTGCTTGTCCGTACTGGTGGCGACCGGACTTTGTCCCGGTGTCGGCGAGCCGAACTGCACCTGGTACGGAATCGCTTCCGTACCGTTTGTGGGGGTCACCGCATAGCTGTAGAGCGCATTGCTGTCGCCCGCATCTTGCGCGGTCAGTTTCACGGCCTTGTACTTGACGCCCATCTTGATGACATGGTCGCCATGCCATTCGAAGTCGTTGAAGGTCAGGTCGTCCTGCAGGGACGGACCCTTCTGGCCCTTGTTCTGCTGTGCCAACGGTGAATTGCCCGTTTGCAGGATGTTCTGGTTCAGGTCGCTGGCTTCGACATAAAGCGCACCATCGCCCTTGATCACCGGAGTCGGCGTGTAGAACGCGTTTTCGTAGGTGGCTTGCAGGCGGTTGAACCAGCTATCCGTGCTGTGATCCCAGCGGATGTCGAAACGTTTGTCGGTGTTGACCAGGTTGAGCGCGGCCGAAGCGGTGGTGATGCCGCCGATACCGCTGAGCGCGTTTTCGTCACGGTATTTTCCGCTCATCTCCAGTCGGTCGCTGTCGGTCGGTTCCCAGTCGATCTTGCCGAACCAGTCGTTTTCCTTGAACGGCAGGCTGGCCGGTCCGATCTGTGCCTGAGCGCTTTGTGGCAGCTGGGTCGCGTATATGGCTTCACCGCCCGGCACCACGGCGACCGGAGTGTCGAATTCCTTGCCTTCGTAGGCGATAAAGAAGTGTGCCTTGTCCTGCACGATCGGGCCGCCGAGGTCGAAACCGTAGTCCTTTTCGTGCGACGGAGTCTTGAAGTCGTTAGCCTCCTCGGAGGGAGTCTCGGCGCGCAGGCGAGTGTTGGTGAAGCTGCCGAATACATCGCCGTGAAACTCGTTGGTTCCGGACTTGGTTTCGGCGGTGACTGCGGCACTGGAGATCTGGTCGTATTCCGCCTTGTAATTGGAGGTGATGACCTTGTACTCGGCGATTGCCAGCTGCGGGAACGGGTTGCCCTGGCTGCCGGTCTGGCCGGTGACGCCACCTTGCAGCACATAGTTCTTCTGACCGACACCGTCGATGTAGACATTGACCGCGCTGCTAGCTTGGGCACCGGAGCGGATGCTGGTATTGCCGCTTGCATCCCGCGTGAACACCATGCCCGGCACGGTGTCGGCGAACTCAAGGAAATTGCGCGAGGCTTCCGGCGTGGCGTTGATCTGGCGTAGCGACACCAGGGTGCCCACTTCGGATGTCTTGACTTCCTGCAAGGCAGCGCCGGTAACCGTCACTGCGCCGAGAGTGGTGGGGCTGCCGGCCGGCGGCGCGCTGAGCAGATCAAGTGTGGCGGTGGCGGCCACGCTGAGTGTGACCGTATGCTCGGTACCCGGACCGGCATCCACCTGATAGGTGCCTGGCGGCAGGCCAACCAGGGCGTAACTGCCGTCGGTGTCCGCCTTGGTGCGGCGCACGGCGCCCGTGTCCACGGCTTTCGCGGTCACGACTGCTCCAGCGGCAGCGTGGCCGCGGAGAGCGGCATCGGCGCTTGCAGCCATGGCCAGCGATGATGTGCCGACGGCAAACGTAGCCACCGAGGCCTTGATGAGATTCGCGAGCAGTTTCTTCTTGAAGTTCGTGGGCGCTTTCATGGTTCCCCTCCCGGATATACCTGCTGAACTTGTTTTAGGTCGCTACGTTCTTCGCGAACGGGGCATTTATGTGGATGGCGCTCTGGTGAGATTTGCCCCGCAGCTTTCGCGGATCACGATTTCGCAACCAAGCGTTTGCGCGGACGGGATCGACTGCTCCGGTGCTTCAAACAGTTCGGCGAGATGATCGAGCGCGCTTCGGCCTAGATCCGCGATACGCACGCGCACCGTGCTGAGTGCCGGCGTGATGTAGCGTGCGATGGGAATGTCGTCGAACCCGGCCAGTGCGATGTCCTGCGGCACCTTCAGGCCGGCATCCCGGAATGCGTACAGGCAACCGACCGCCATCATGTCGTTGGCGGCGAACACGGCATGCGGGCGTGTCTTCTGCGCCAGCAACAGCTGGCCGGCCCGGTAGCCGGATTCTTCGGTGAAGTCGCCGGCCACGACATGCGGCGGCATGGCTGGTGCGTGTTCGGCCATCGCCGCGCGATAACCCTCGTCGCGTTGCTGCGCATCGAAATTGCCGACTGGGCCGGCGATGTGGGCCACGCGGGTGTGGCCGCTGCCGAGCAGGTGCCGCACCATCGCGTAAGCGCCGCCATGGTTGTCTATGTTGAGGACGGGATACGTCTTGCTCTTCACCGCACTGTTGAGCAGCACCGCCGGTACGCTGGCGGACAAGTTGGCCCGCAGGAAGGCGGCGTCCACTTGCGTCGAAAGGATCAGCATGCCGTCGACACGACCCTGCATCGCGCGCAAGGCCGCCGCTGCATCATCGGCACCTTCATGCGAGCTGGAAACCAGCAGGTGCAGGCCGCGTGCCCGCGCTGCCAGATCGATGCCGCGAATCAACTCGGAAAAGAATTCGCCATACAGATCCGGCAGCAGGGCGCCGATGGTATGCGTGCGCCGGGTGATCAGCGTGCGTGCCGCTGCGTGCGGCACATAGCGCAGGCGGCTGGCGACCTCGCGGATGTGCTGACCGGTTTCCGCAGTGACACCGCTGCCGCCATTCAGGGCGCGTGAAACGGAGGCCACGGAAACCCCGGCCTCGCGCGCCACGTCTTTGATGGTTGTTGCCGCCATATGGGGTAGTCCGAAGATGCCGAAACCCTGCCGCGGCGCCAACGTAATCGTTTTCATGGAGTTTTGTAAAGCGCTCGTAAACGAGCATTTCTGTTGCGCCGCGGCAGGTTTTTGCCTGCACCATTTCGATACCGATAGACAAACCAACATCCACGCGTCGTGCCACGCGTCGTCATGGATGAACATGCTTATGGCAACGCAACAACGAAGGCGTGGAACCCATCAGGAATTGTTGGGTCGGTGTTGCCGGATTGGTGAGGACGCATCCTCCTTTTCCGCCAACGACCTGGTCAGCAGCAAGTTTTCTGTAGCGCTTTGGCAAGGTTGATGCTTTCAAATCAGCAAGCGTCGAGAGGTACGCGAAGGCAGCCCGGTTTCCGGTCTGGGACTGACACGCTGGGGCAGAACTGGCATCGACAGGGCCGTTACCAACATCCGTCATTGAGGACGGCATCGCACTTTCAACGGGTTCAGTCACTTGTTAAAAAGATATTTTCGCTGTTAAATGTAGGTTAATCTTTGCTGGCTCAACCGACTGTACACTTAAGCTGTTGCGACAGTTGAACAAATCACTGACAAGTTGTTGTTTTTAAATACCATGATGACTCTACTGACCTTGCTGCTTATGTTGCCTGCCGCGCTGATCGCCAGCGCAGCGGTCAAACGCGTGCCGGTCGGTCAGGTCTACAGCCTGTATCGGCATGGCAAGCCGGTGCGCCTGCTGCAGGCGGGCACGCATCTGGTGCTGCCGTTGCTGGACCGGGTGGAACACAAGATCAATCTGGCTGGACAGACGCTGCACTTCGAGGAGTCCCGCGCCGATGCACATGACGTGCGCGGTACGGTGTACTGGCAGGTGCTGGAGCCGGAGCGCGCCGATGCGGTATTCGAACAGGTCGACCAGTTGATCCGTCGTGGCGCACAGGAAGCTTTGCGCGATGAACCTGAGGTCGATCGCGCCGATCGCCGTGATTTGGGGGCGCGCCTGAAGCAGTCGTTGAACCATGCATTGCGCGAACGCGGCATGATGGTGACCCGGGTCGAGCTGGATGTAGCCTGAGTAGTGAATCGCGCCAGGGCGCCCGAGAGCGTCCGCGCCACAGGGGATTTGTAAACCTTGAAACCCGCTACGGCGGGTTTTCTTTTGCCGGCTTGCTTCAGGCATGACCCGCTGGCATCGTCGCCATCCGGCCCCGATACTGCCGACCTCGAACACGTACAGGAAAGCACCATGGCAGCACGCGACGCCTTGCAGGCCCGGCTGGAACAAGGCATCGCCGCACTGGGGCTGACCTTGTCGGCCGATGCGGTATCGCGGCTGCTCGACTATCAGGCGTTGCTGGAGCGCTGGAACGCCGCCTACAACCTCACTGCCGTGCGTGATCCGGCGGAGATGATCACCCGCCACCTGCTCGATTCGCTGGCGATCCTCCCGTATGTGCAGGGCAATACACTGGCCGACCTGGGCACCGGGCCGGGCCTGCCCGGCATTCCGCTGGCGATCGCCGCACCCGGGCGCGACATCCTGCTGGTCGATTCCAATGGCAAGAAGGTCCGCTTCCTGCGCGAAGCGATCCGCGCACTGAAGCTGGACGGCGTACGCGCCGTGCAGTCGCGGGTGGAAGAGGTCGAAGGCCAGTACGACTGCATCACCGCGCGTGCCTTCGCCAGTCTCGCCGACATGCTCGGCTGGGGCGGCCATCTGCTTGCACCGAACGGAATCTGGCTGGCGATGAAGGGCAAGCGGCCAGATGAAGAGTTGCCTGGCATACCGGCCGGCTTTGTGGTGCGCGGCACGCATGAACTGAGCGTGCCGGGACTGCCGGCCGAGCGTCATCTGCTGGTACTCGGCCGCGTCTGATCCGAAGGCGCTTAGTCGTCCAGCACGCTGCCGTTGCTTTCGATCACCTGCGCATACAGCTTCGCGGTGGCCTTGGGCGTGCGCTGCTGGGTGGCGAAGTCGACGTGGTACAGCCCGAACCGCTTGGAGAAACCCAGCGACCACTCCAGGTTGTCCATCAGCGACCAGGCGTAATAGCCCTTCAGATTCACCCCGGCCTCGATCGCGCGGTGCAGTGCCTGGAGGTGCTTGCGCAGATAGCCGGTGCGCAGCGGATCGTCGAGTACGGCATTTTCGGCCACCGGCGGATCGTAGAAAGCGGAACCGTTTTCGGTGATGTACAGCGGGATATCGCCGTAGCGACCCTTGAACCAGGTCAGCGTGTCGGTGAGGCCCTGCTCGAACACTTCCCAGCCGGTCTCGGTATAGGTCCTGTTCGGTTGGCGCACCGGCACCGCTTTCAGTGGATAAGCGTCTGGATCGTGCTTCACAACCGCACGGGTGTAGTAGTTGATGCCGACGAAATCGACCGGCTGGTGGGTCAATTTGAAATCTTCCTGCGGAAAATCCGGCCACGCCTCACCGAAGATTTCCTGCAGCTCGGGCGGGTAGCTGCCGAGCAGCGCCGGATCGGCGAACTGCTGATTCATGTACGCATGCGCTCGACGGGTCGCGGCGAGATCTTCGGCGCTGTCCGAATGCGGGTATTTCGGCTCGATGTTGAACACCACACCGATCTCGTGTCTGCCGTGCGCGCGATACGCCTGGATGCCGGCACCGCTGGCGCGCATCAGATTGTGCGCGGCGATCGGTGCCTCGAACTTGTTGCGATGGCCGGGCGCCAGCGCGCCGTGCAGGTAGCCGCCATCGGTGACCACCCACGGCTCGTTGAGGGTGGACCAGCGCGGTACGCGATCGTCCAGCGCCTTGAACATCACTTCGGCGTAATCGGCGAACCAGTGCGCGATGTCGCGGTTGAGCCAGCCGCCGCGGTCATCGAGTGCGGCCGGCAGGTCCCAGTGGAACAGCGTGGCATTCGGCACAATGCCGTTCTCCAGCAGTTCGTCGACCAGCCGCGAATAGAAATCCAGCCCTTTCGCATTGACCCGCCCGATACCCTCGGGCAGCACGCGCGCCCAGTTGATGCTGAAGCGGTAACCCTGCAGGCCCAGCGCCTTCATCAATTGCACGTCGTCCTTGTAGCGACGGTAGTGATCGCAGGCGACATCACCGTTGTCGTTGTTGTGCATCATCCCCGGCGTGTGCGCGAAACGCTGCCAGATACTGGGGCCGGCGCCATCGGCCAGCGGTGAGCCCTCGATCTGGTAGGCCGAAGTGGCGGCTCCCCAGTGGAAACCGTCGGGAAAGCGGAAACTGCGGCGTGTCATGGGGCTCCCTGCGACTCGATACGCTTGATGTAAACGATTACATGGGCAGAATAGCCCAACGTCCCGCCGAAGTGCAGACAAGCGCATGCTCTGGCGGGACGGGCCATCGTGGCCAACTGCACCGGAGATGTCGATGGCCGCCGTACATCTGGATCAGCTGCGCAAGGTCTACCCGAACGGCCACGTCGGCGTGGCCGGCGCCAGCTTCGACATCGCCGATGGCGAGCTGCTGGTACTGGTGGGGCCTTCGGGCTGCGGCAAGACCACCTTGCTGCGGATGATCGCCGGGCTGGAATCGATCAGCAGCGGCACCCTCAGCATCGACGCCCGCGTGGTCAACGAGGTGGCGCCGAAGGATCGCGACATCGCGATGGTGTTCCAGAACTACGCGCTGTATCCGCACATGACCGTGGCGGAAAACCTCGGCTTCGGCCTGCGCCTGCGTGGGCACAAGCAGGCCGAGATCGACCGCCGCGTGACCGCGGCGGCCAAGACGCTGGAGCTGGATTCACGACTGGCCGCGCGCCCGGGCGCGCTGTCCGGGGGCCAGCGCCAGCGGGTAGCCTTGGGTCGTGCGCTGGTGCGCGATCCGAGGGTGTTTCTGCTCGACGAGCCGCTGTCCAATCTCGACGCCAAGCTGCGGTTGTCGATGCGGGTGGAGATCGCGCGGCTGCACCGGCAGCTGAAGGCCACCATGATCTACGTCACCCATGACCAGATCGAGGCGATGACGCTGGGCCAGCGCATCGTGGTGCTCGATGGCGGGGTGATCCAGCAGATCGACACGCCGATGAACCTGTACGAACGGCCGGCCAACCTGTTCGTCGCCGGTTTTGTCGGCAGTCCGGCGATGAACCTGCTGCGCGGCACCCTGCGCAGCGATCACGGCTGGATGCTGACCACTGACCATGGCGACATCGCCCTGGGTGATCCACCGCAGGCTGCCATGTGGCAGTCGTGGCGCGATCGCGAGGTGGTCCTGGGGATCCGCCCGGAACATCTGCAACCGCAGGCCACCGGCCCGACCGCATTGAGCGCCCGGCTGGAAGTGCTCGAACCGGTCGGCAACGAGATCTTCCTCAACCTGCGCCATGGCACCCAGCCGCTGGTTTCGCGTGTGGCGCCGCAGGTCCTGCCCGAACCGGGCAGCACGGTGGCGCTGGGCCTGGTGATGGAGCGGCTGCATCTGTTTGATGGCGCCAGCGGTGTACGCATCGATGCCTGAGGTGCACCCATCGGGCGGGAAGCGCTCGGCAGGGGTAGGCATTACACTAACCCTCTCCCGCGTACGGTAGCTATCCATCCATGGCTCGCATCATCGCTGTCGCCAACCAGAAAGGCGGCGTCGGCAAGACCACCACTGCCGTCAATCTTGCCGCTGCGCTGGCTGCCGCGAAGCGCAAGGTGTTGCTGGTCGACCTGGATCCGCAGGGCAATGCGACCATGGCTTCGGGCATCAACAAGCGCGACGCCAAGCCGGGCGGCTGCGAGGTATTGCTGGAAGAGGTCGAGATCGCTGCGGCGGTGGTGCCGACCGAGGGTCACTACGACTTGTTGCCGGGCAATGGCGACCTCACCGCCGCCGAGCTGAAGTTGATGGATGCGCTGGCGCGCGAGCATCGGCTGAAGGAGCAACTGGCGAAGATCGGCGCGAAATACGACACCATCCTGATCGACTGCCCGCCGTCGCTGAACCTGCTCACGCTGAATGCACTGACCGCCGCCGACGGCGTGCTGATTCCGGTGCAATGCGAGTATTTCGCGCTGGAGGGTCTGTCCAGCCTGCTGGACACGATCAAGGCGGTGCGCCATCGATTGAATCCGACACTGGAGATCGAAGGCCTGCTGCGCACCATGTACGACGTGCGCAACAACCTCGGCAACGAGGTTTCCGCCCAGCTCACCCAGCATTTCGGCGACAAGGTGCTGCGCTCGATCATCCCGCGCAACGTGCGGCTGGCCGAGGCGCCCAGCCATGGACAGCCGATCCATCTGTACGACCGCAGTTCGCGCGGCGCGATCGCCTACATCGGCCTGGCCGGCGAAATGATCCGGCGCGAGCGCGGACTGCCGCCACGCGCTGACTCGGTCGAGCACGCCGATCCGGTCGATGACATCGAATCATCAAGGCATGACGACGGCGACGCGATCCTCGAGACGCCGCTCGCCAACCATCAGGAATAAAGCATGGCTGCTGCGAAAAAACGTGGATTGGGACGCGGGCTCGATGCCCTGCTCGGTGGCGACGGCGAAGCTGCGCCGTCGGTGATCGGGCAGGAAGGCGAGCTGCGCATGCTGCCGATCCAGCAGATCCAGCCGGGCAAGTACCAGCCGCGCCGGCACTGGAACGACGAGGCGCTGGACGAGCTGGCCGCGTCGATCAAGGCGCAGGGCCTGATCCAGCCGGTGGTGGTGCGCTCCATCGGCAAGAACAGTTACGAGCTGATCGCCGGCGAACGTCGCTGGCGCGCCGCCCAGCGTGCCCAGCTGGCCGAGCTGCCGGCACTGGTGAAGGTGGTGCCGGAGGCCGCGGTACCGGCGATGGCGCTGATCGAGAACATCCAGCGCCAGGACCTTACTCCGCTGGAAGAAGCCGACGCGCTGAAGCGGCTGATCGACGATTTCGATCTCACCCATCAGCAAGCTGCCGACGCCGTCGGCCGTTCGCGCGCGGCCGTGTCCAACCTGTTGCGGCTGACCGAACTGCCCGCCTCGATCAAGAAGCTGCTGGATGAGGGCAAGCTGGAGATGGGCCACGCCCGCTGCCTGCTGACCTTGCCCGAGCGCGAAGCCGAGGGTCTGGCGCTCGAAGCGGCGCGCAACGGCTGGAGCGTGCGCGAGCTGGAAGAGGCGGCCCGACGTGCGCAGCAGGCGCCGAAGGGCAAGGCGAAGAGTGCGCCGCCGCGTGATGCCAACATCGCCGACCTGGAGCGTCAACTCAGCGAACGCTTCGCCACTCGCGTCGAGCTGACCCAGGGCCGCGGTAGCCGCGGCAAGCTGGTGATCCATTACCACAGCAACGACGAGCTGGAAGGCATCCTCGGCAAGATCCGCTGAGGTTTTGCTTTTGCTCCCTCCCCTGCTCGCAGGGGAGGGTTGGGGAGGGGTTGCTCTCCGCCACGCAAGGTCAAAAGCTTTACCCCCTCCCAACCTCCTCCTACTTGCGGGGGGGGGAACAGTCAAGGCTATGGGAGGAGGCGCGCTCTGCCACTTGGCATTAAACTGCCCCGCTGCTGCACCAGACGCAGCAGCTGCCCCAGCTGAAAGGCTTTCCCCATGCCGCAACTTTCCGTCGTCGTCCCCGTCTTCAACGAACGCGACAACATTCCGCCGTTGCTCGCCGAAATCGCTGCTGCGCTGCGCGGCAAGGTCGATTACGAAGTCATCTACATCGATGACGATTCCAGCGACGACAGCCGTGCCGTGCTGGCTGCGCAAAAGGTCGCGCATCCCGAGCTGCGCGTGCTGCACCACGTCACCCGCAGTGGGCAGAGCACGGCGGTGTGGAACGGCGTGCGTGCGGCGCAGTCGCCGTGGATCGCCACGCTGGATGGTGACGGCCAGAACGACCCGGCCGACATTCCCAACCTGCTCGCCGCGCGCGACAAGGCTGCCGCCGAGACACGGCTGTTTGCCGGCTGGCGTACCACCCGCCGCGACAGCTTCAACAAGCGCATCTCCTCGAAGATCGCCAACGCGGTGCGCTCGCGCATGCTCAGGGACGCCACGCCGGATACCGGTTGCGGGCTGAAGCTGTTCGAGCGCGAGGTGTTCCTGCGCCTGCCCTACTTCGACCACATGCATCGTTATCTGCCAGCACTGGTCAAACGCGCCGGCTTCCAGAGCCAGAGCGTGCCGGTCAGCCATCGCCCGCGCACGGCTGGCGTGTCCAAGTACGGCATGCTGGATCGGCTCTGGGTCGGCCTGGCCGACCTGCGTGGCGTGGCGTGGCTGATGCGGCGCGGCAAGGTGACCAGGGTCGAAGAACTCTGATCCGGATCACGCCGGGCTGATCCGGCCGTCGTATGCTGGGAATCTTCCGTTCGGGAGATCGCCCGTGAGCATTGCCGTCAAACGTGTCTACGAACCGGCCGCGAAAGCCGATGGGTATCGCGTGCTGGTCGATAGGCTGTGGCCACGTGGGTTGAAGAAGGAAGACGTGTCGCTGGATCAATGGGCGAAGGAGCTGGCGCCCTCCACCGCATTGCGCCAGTGGTTTGGGCATGAACCGGCACGCTGGGACGGCTTTCGCCATCGCTACGCCACCGAGCTGGATGCTGCGGCCGAGCACTGGCGGCCGCTGGCCGAGCGTGCGGCACGGCATGTGGTCACCCTGCTCTACGGCGCGCGCGATGAGGAGCACAACAACGCGGTGGCGTTGAAGTCTTATCTGGAAAACTGGTTGCGCACGCACGGCCCGCGTTGACGCAGCTGAATTCGGAGAAAGCGTTCAGGGCTGGCGCTGTGGTGTCGCCGCTTTCGACCAGTGCGCCAGCGCCTCGCGCGTCTGCGCGCGACCACGTTCGATCAGTTCGCGGGCGCGGTAGAACTCATACGCAGTCGATACGTTGCGCGGCAGCTGGATCAGCAGATCCGGCTCGTAGGCAGCCAGGCGCAAGCGAGAGAGGTTCGCCTGCATCAGGTCCATCGACTGATTGAGCAGATCCCAGGCGCCGGGCTCGCGTGGCTTGCCTTCGCTGTGCGGCAGCAGTCGGCCGAAGAATTCGCCGAGGCGGTGGCGGTAACTGGTCTCGTCGACGGGATCATCGGCTGGAGTCACCACGGACGCCAGCTCCGCCGGACCATCCATGCTGACGGCGAACAGGTAGTCGGCTGGGTCGCGGATCAGCGGCGTGACCGGCACGGGATTGAGCAAGGCGCCGTCAAGCAGGCGGCGCTCGCCAATCGTGTAAGGCCGGAACACTGTTGGAATCGAGATCGAGGCGCGGATCGCGTCGAATAGCGAGCCGCGGGTCAGCCACACTTCGCGTTCGCGATCGAGATCGGTGGCGACCGCGGTAAAAGCGAGCGGCAGTTCCTCGATGCAGACGTCACCGATCATTTCGCGCAGCGTGCCGATGATCCGCTCGCCCTTGATCAGGCCGCCGCCGGAGAACGTCCAGTCGAGCAGCTTGAACACGTCGAGCCTGGCCAGCGTGCAGACCCAGTCGCGATAGACATCGAGCTTGCCCATCGCATATACGCCACCGATCAAGGCGCCCATCGAGGTGCCGGCAATCGCGGTGATCTGGAATCCCTGCGCCTCGATCTCTTCGATCACGCCGATATGCGCCAGGCCCTTCGCACCACCGGCACCGAGCGCCAGCGCGATGGTGGGCTTGCGCGGTACCACGGCATCGGCCGGTGCCGCGCTGGGATCGGCGATATCGGTGTGACTCATCGCGGCGCCTCGCTCATGCCTGCGATTGCTGGTAACCGCCCAGTGCCAGCTGCAACATGATCTTCATTTCCTCGCGCAACGGCAGCGGCGCCGTGACCTCTGCATCCGGGCCGTACTTCAGCACGTCCATCAGCAGCTCCCTGGAGTTGGAGTAGGGCACCTTCAATTCGTAGCGGCCATCGGGCAGCCATTCGCCCTTCTGCTGCGAATGCCAGTGTTCGTCGGCAACCCAGCGTGCGGCGTGCGAGGAGAAGCGAATGGTTGCCCACGCTTTGGGCTTGCCGGCGAAAATGCCGTAGCTGGAGGCGAGCAGTTCGTTGAGATCGCCTTCCGCGACATCGGTGGCCGCGGCATCCAGCGCATGCGCTTCGGCGATGCGATCCACCGCGAAGCTGCGCAATGCCTCGCGGTCGTGATCCCACACGTCCAGATACCAGTTGTCGCGGTAATGGGTCAGCCGTTGCGGCGATACGGTGCGGTGGCTGTCGATATTGGTGGTGCGTGCGCGGTAGCGGAAACGCAGCTGCTTCCGCTCCAGCACTGCGCCGGCGGCAATGCGGAATACTTGCTGGTCGAGCTTGCGCTCGCCCCAAGGGATTACCCGGATGCGTTCGATCGGCAATGCCTTGCCACTGCCCTGATCGGACAGTAGCCCCTCGATGCGCGCCTTGAACGGAGCCAGTGCACCGGCCAGCACGCCGGGACCGGAGCGGCTGATCAGCTCGTTCAGGGCCAGCAGCGCGGACAGCTCGTCGGAGGTCAGCCACAGTCCTGGCAATTCGAAGCGTTCGCCCTCGCCGACCTCGTAGCGGAACGCGGCCTGGTCACCACCGGCGCTTTCGATGGGTGCGCGCAATGCATCGCGCAGAAACGCGATGTCGCGATACAGCGTGGCGCGCGAGCACTCCAGTTCACCGAGCAGGCGCGACAGCGGAACCGGGTAGTGCGCTGATTTCAGCAGGCGGTGCAGGGTCAGTATGCGTTCGTAACGATCCATGGATTCGGCGGCATATCGTGGGGAAGGGCGTTATGTAGCATGGTGGCGAGCCGTGGTGGCCGCAAGCCGTGCATTGCGCCACAAGTATTGGGCTGTCGTGTGTGTGCATCGCTGGTGCCGGAACAATGCTTGCATCGAGCACACTGCCAATGGCGTTGCCGACCAAGCTGAAATCACAGAACAGCCTGAACCGCGCCGCCAAGCGTTCATTGGGTGTTCAAGCCAAATCGTTAAGGTACGCATCACTATTAATTAACAAATGGACTGCCCCGATGAAAAAGACCTTGATCGCCGGCCTGCTGCTGACGGCTCTCACGACCTTTGCCGTGCAGGCCCAGGACAGCACCAATGCCAGCACCGCCAGCAACAATGGTGGCTGGACCGGTTCCGGCGAGTTCGGCTTCGCCTCTGCCACCGGCAACACGCGTTCGCAGAACATCAACGCCAAGCTTGGTCTGAGCCAGGAAAACGATCAGTGGAAGAACAACTTCTTCCTCGACGCGCTGCGTACCAAGAGCCAGCTTAAGGTGGTCGACACCTCCGGCAATACAATCAACGAATTCAATACCACTGCGAACCGTTATGACACCGGCGCCTCGGTCGGCTACAAGTTCGATCAGCGCAGCTACATTGTCGGTGCCGCCCGTTATGAGCACGACGAATTCGGCGCCAACCTGTGGCAGGGCGTGATTTCGCTCGGTTACGGCTACATCGCCCTGAAGGACGAGCGCAACGAGCTGTCGTTCGAAATCGGTCCGGGTTACAAGGAATACCGCCCGGCCAACGTCGACGTGCTGGTGGGCGGCGTGCTGGTGCCACAGCAGCAGTCGACCCTGAATGAAGTGGTTGCCCGTGGTCTGGTCAACTACAAGCTGAAGATCTCGGACAACACCTCGTTCGAGGATACGTTCCTGATGGAAGCGGGCTCGAAGAACACCTACCTGCAGAACGATGCCGGCCTGGCGGTCAGCATGACCAAGAAGCTGGCGCTGAAGGTGGGTTTCGAGGTGCGCCACAACAGCGACGTGCTGCCGGGCATCAAGAAGATGGATACGCTGGCCACCACCAACCTGGTCTACAGCTTCTGAGTTGATCCAGCCCAAGGCTGATCACATCGACGGCCCTCCCGCGCATGCGGCAGGGCCGTTTTCTTCATGGTGTCCGGTTCAGAGGCCGAGCAGCTTGTCGGCGCCTTGCGCCAGCAGGGTCGCGGCCACCTGCTGGCCCAGCGCGATCGCCTGATCGCCTGCGCTGCTGGCCTCGGCATGCAACAGCCGGCCGTTTGTCGCATCGCCGACCATGCCACGCAGATGCAGGCCGTGTTCGCCCAGCACGCACCAGGCACCGACCGGCACCGTGCAACTGCCACCCAATGCCTGGTTCATCGCCCGCTCGGCACTGATCGTCAGTCGGGTGTCGGCATCGTCCAGCGCAGCCAGCAGGGCAAGTACAGCGGGCTGGTTGTCGCGTGCCTCGATCGCAATCGCCGCCTGGCCGGGCGCCGGCAGCCAGTCCGGCGCGGCCAGCCGGGCACGGATGCGTGCAGCCAGTCCGAGCCGTTCCAGTCCGGCGCAGGCCAGCACGATGGCGTCGTAGTGGCCGGCATCGAGCTTGCCCAACCGGGTGCCGACATTGCCGCGCAGGTCGAGCAGTACCAGGTCCGGCCGCAACGCGCGCAGTTGCGCCTGCCGCCGCAGGGACGAAGTGCCGACCCGTGCGCCATGGGGCAGCGCGTCGAGATCCGTGTAGTCATTACTGACAAACGCATCGGCCGCATCTGCGCGCGGCAGGATCGCCGGCAACACGAAACCCGGCTCCAGCTGGGTCGGCACGTCCTTCAGCGAATGCACCGCCAGATCGGCACGGCCTTCCAGCATCGCCACCTCGAGTTCCTTCAGGAACAGTCCCTTGCCGCCGATCGTCGCCAGTGGCTGATCGAGGATCTCGTCGCCGCGTGTGCTCATCGGCACCAGTTCCACGGTCAGTCCCGAATGCGCCGCACGCAGCAGGGCGGCGACGTGCTCGGCCTGCCATAGCGCCAGCGCGCTCTTGCGGGTGGCAATACGCAGGGTGGGGGGATTCATTGGAACTCCGCGACATTCGAGATGGTCGCATTGTCGCGTAGTTTCCGCGTAGCAGTGCAGCGACATGCGCGGCGTATCGGCGCAGCATCGCTGTCAAGCCGGTAGCGGGACGGCTACGATGGTGGGCATCTCATGGGAGACGAACATGCAAAGCGGCAATCCGGCACTCAACAAGAACACCTTCCTCGATGCGGCCAGCGGTGCAGTCGTTTCGCGCGGCGACGAGGCGATGACGCTGAATGGCACGGTCAACAAGACCGGTTTGCTGCTGATCCTGGTGCTGGTCGGCGCGATGTACAGCTGGAGTCAGTTCAGCGGCCCGGCCAGCATGCCGGCGATGTTCCCGCTGGTGCTCGGTGGTGCGATCGGCGGTTTGATCCTGGCCCTGATCACCTCGTTCAAGAAGACCTGGGCGCCTATCACCGCACCACTGTATGCGCTGGTGGAAGGTGTCTTCATCGGCGCGCTGTCGGCGATCTTCGAGATGCGCTATCCGGGCATCGTGATCCAGGCGGTGGGGCTGACCTTCGGCACCATGGCCGCGCTGCTGCTGGCCTATCGCAGTGGACTGATCCGGGTCACCGAGAAATTCAAGCTAGGTATCGTCGCTGCCACCGGTGGCGTGATGCTGCTGTACCTGGCGAATTTCGCGATGGGCTTCTTCGGCCATTCGATGGGCTTCATCAACGGCCATAGCGGTATCGGTATCGCATTCAGTGTGGTCGTGGTGGTGATCGCCGCACTGAACCTGGTACTCGACTTCGACTTCATCGAATCCGGCGTCAACGCCGGCGCACCGAAGTACATGGAATGGTATGGCGCGTTCGCGCTGGTAGTCACCCTGGTCTGGCTGTACCTGGAACTGCTGCGGCTGCTGTCGAAGCTTCAGTCGCGCAACTAAGCATGCCGCTGCCGCCGAGGTCGCCCTCGGCGGCGATGGGTTACCGTGCCAGCAGCGCCTTCGCCCGCGTAACCACGTTGTCCACCGTGAAGCCGTACTCACGCAGCAACACGCTGGCCGGCGCGGAGGCGCCGAAGCGGTTGACGCCGAGCATGTCGCCCTTTGCGCCAACGTAGCGATCCCAGCCCTGCGAGACGCCCAGCTCCACAGCGAGTCGTGCGGAGACATTCGGCGGCAGCACCTGATCGCGGTAGCTCTGCGGCTGCGCATCGAACAATTCCCAACTTGGCATCGACACGCAGCGCACCGCGACGCCTTCGGCCTGCAGCTGGTCGGCAGCGGCGAGGATCAGGGCGACTTCGGAACCGCTGGCGAGCAGGATCAACGTGGGCTTGCCGTCCTTCGCGTCGCTCAGCACATAGGCGCCCTGTCGCACGCCGTCGGCACTGGCGTAGCGCGTGCGGTCGAGCGTGGGGAGATCCTGTCGGGTCAGCGCCAGCAATACCGGATGCTTCTCCGATTGCGCCGCCACCTTCCACGCCTCTGCGGTTTCATTCGCGTCGGCGGGACGGATCACGGTGAGGTTGGGGATGGCGCGCAGGCTGGCCAGCTGTTCCACCGGTTCATGCGTGGGGCCGTCCTCGCCTACCGCGATGCTGTCGTGGGTGAACACGTGCACCACGTGCACGCCCATCAGCGCGGCGAGGCGGATCGCCGGGCGCATGTAGTCGGAGAAGATCAGGAAGGTCGAGCCGTACGGCAGGAAGCCGCCGTGCACGGCCAGCCCATTGCTGATCGCGCCCATCGCGTGCTCACGCACGCCGAAATGCAGGTTGCGGCCGGCATAGCTCCAGCCGGCGCTATCGGAACCTTGCGTATCTTGTCCCGGCGTAGGAGCCGGGTTGAAGTCGCCGAACCCTTTCAGATTGGTATGCGTCGAGGAGTCGAGGTCGGCGGAACCGCCAAACAGCGCAGGTAGTTTCGCTGCAAGCGCATTCATCACCTTGCCGCTGGCGACGCGGGTGGCGAGGCCCTTGGCATCGGCGGGGAACACGGGAATGTCCGCGTCCCAGCCTGCCGGTAGTTCACCGCGCAGGCGACCCTGCAATTCTTTCGCAAGATCGGGGAACGCCTTGGCATAGGCGTCCAGACGTCCATTCCATTCGGCTTCCGCCTTGGCGCCCTGTTCGAGTGCCTCGCGGAAATGTGCCAGCGCGGGCTCCGGTTCCAGGAAATCGGGTTCGAGCGGCCAGCCGAGGTTCTGCTTGGTCTTCTTCGTATCCTCGACACCGAGCGGCGAACCATGCGCCTTGAAACTGTCCTGCTCGGGCGAACCGAAACCGATATGCGTGCGCACCAGGATCAGCGACGGCCGCGCAGTGTCGGCGCGGGCGGCGTCCAGCGCGGCGCTGATCGCATCCACATCATTGCCGTCGGCCACGTGGATGATCTGCCAGCCATAGGCCTCGAAGCGCTTCGCGCGATCCTCGGAAAACGTGATGTCTGTGCCGGCGGCGAGAGTGACGTAGTTGTCGTCGTACAGGCAGACCAACTTGCCCAGTTTCAGATGCCCGGCCAGCGAGGCGGCTTCGCTGGCGACGCCTTCCATCAGGTCGCCATCGCTGACGATCGCCCAGGTGCGGTGATCGATCACGTCATGGCCATCGCGGTTGTAACGCGCAGCCAGATGCGCCTCGCCGATCGCCATGCCGACTGCATTCGCCAGGCCCTGGCCGAGCGGCCCGGTGGTCACTTCGACACCGGACGTGTGGCCGTATTCGGGATGTCCCGGTGTCTTGCTGCCCCACTGGCGGAACTGCTTGAGGTCGTCCAGCGACAGCGCGTAACCGGTGACGTGCAGCAGGCTGTACAGCAGGGCCGAGCCGTGGCCGGCGGAAAGCACGAAGCGGTCGCGGTCGGGCCAGTGCGGATTCGCCGGGTGATGCTTCAGCTGCTTGGTCCACAACGTGTACGCCATCGGCGCGGCACCGAGTGGCAGCCCGGGATGGCCGCTGTTGGCCTTCTGCACCATGTCCACCGACAGGAAGCGAAGTGTGTTGATGCATTGCTGGTCGAGTGCGCTGGACATGGTGGTTCCCTGGATGACGTAAGGTGGAAAGCGTGGCTCAGGCGAGCGCGGCGTCGACGATCTTCTGTGCTTCGGCGAGCAGGCTCTGCAGATGGTCCGGGCTCTTGAAGCTTTCCGCGTAGATCTTGTAGATCGCTTCGGTGCCGGACGGTCGCGCGGCGAACCAGCCGCTGGCGGCGACAACCTTGATGCCGCCGATCGCGGCGCCGTTGCCGGGTGCCTTGTCGAGCACCTGTTCGATCTTCTCGCCGGCCAGCTGGTCGCTCTTCAGTTGATCGGGTGAGAGCTTGGCCAGCTTCGCCTGTTGCGCCGGGGTGGCGGCCGCGTCGACACGGTCGGCGAACGGTTTGCCGAGATCCCGGGTCAGCTGCGCGTACAGCTCGCCCGGATCCCTGCCCTCGCGCGCGGTGATCTCGGCCGACAGCAAGGCCGGCACCAGGCCGTCCTTGTCGGTGGTCCATACCGAGCCGTCGTGGCGCAGCAGCGACGCGCCGGCGCTTTCCTCGCAACCGAAGCCGAGCGAGCCATCGAACAGGCCATCGGAAAACCACTTGAAGCCGACCGGCACTTCATACAGCTTGCGACCGAGCCGCTTCGCCACGCGATCAATCAGTGCCGTGCTGACCACGGTCTTGCCGATCGCGGCATTGGCGTTCCATTGCGGCCGGTGCTTGAACAGGTAGTCGATCAGCACGGACAGGTAGTGGTTAGGCACCATCAGGCCGCTGCTGCGGGTGACGATGCCGTGGCGGTCGTGGTCGGTATCGCAGGCGAACGCGACGTCGTATTGGTCCTTCAGGCCAATCAGCCGCTGCATCGCGTACTTCGACGACGGGTCCATGCGGATCTTGCCGTCCCAGTCCACTGTCATGAAGGCGAACTGCGGATCGACCACGTCGCTGACCACGGTGAGGTCGAGCTTGTAGTGCTCGGCAATCGGCGCCCAGTAGTGTACGCCGGCACCGCCCAGTGGATCGACGCCCATGTGCACGCCGGCGCTGCGGATCACATCGAAGTCGATGATATTGGCGAGATCAGCGACGTAATGGTTGAGGTAATCGTGTTCGTGTGTCGTGGCGGCCTTGCGCGCCTGCGCGAACGGCATGCGCTTCACGTCCTTCAGGCCACCTTCGAGCAAGGCATTCGCGCGATTCTGCACCCAGTTGGTAATGTCGGTGTCGGCCGGACCGCCATTCGTCGGGTTGTACTTGAAGCCGCCGTTGTCCGGCGGGTTGTGCGATGGCGTGATCACGATACCGTCGGCGAGGCCGCTGGTGCGACCCTTGTTGTACACCAGGATCGCGTGCGAGATTGCCGGCGTCGGGGTGAACTCACCACCGGTGGCGATCATCGTTTCGACACCGTTCGCCGCCAGCACTTCCAGCGCATTCTCGAACGCGGGTTGCGATAGCGCATGGGTATCGAAGCCGATGAACAGCGGACCATCGATGCCCTTGCTCTTGCGGTACTCGCAGATCGCCTGGCTGATCGCCAGGATGTGCCACTCGTTGAAGCTGCGATCGAACGAGCTGCCGCGATGGCCGGAGGTGCCGAAGGCGACGCGTTGCGCGGGTACCGACGGATCGGGTTTCAGGTCGCTGTAGGCGGCCAGCAGCTTGGGGATATCGACCAGGATCGACGTCGGTGCCGGTTTGCCGGCAAGTGGACTGATTTGCTGACTCATGTGACCTCGAATGACTTGTTTTTGCCGTCATCCCGGCGAAAGCCGGGATCCATGTTGCTATGGCGCAAGGCCAATGGATTCCGGCTTTCGCCGGAATGACGCCATTTGGAAATTTTCAGCGAAGCCATCACTTGGTCCGAGTCATGAGCTTTCCGGGATTTTGCCATCGCGCAATTGGCGATAGCGATGGATCAAGGCGTTGGTCGAACTGTCGTGCGAGAGTTTCGGTTCGTCCTTCGCGGTCAGTTCGACGATGGTGGTCTTCGCCAGCTGCTTGCCCAGTTCCACGCCCCACTGGTCGAACGAGTCGATGTCCCAGATCGTGCCCTGCACGAAGACGCTGTGCTCGTACAGTGCGATCAGGGTGCCCAGCACATGCGGCGTCAGTTTCGCGGCGAGAATGGTGTTGCTGGGCCGGTTGCCCTCGAAGGTGCGATGCGGCACCAGCGCTTCCGGCGTACCTTCGGCGCGCACTTCTTCCGCCGTCTTGCCGAACGCCAGCGCTTCGCCCTGCGCGATCAGGTTCGCCATCAGCAAATCGTGTTGATCGCCGCCACCTTGCGCAGGCAGTGGGTTCAAGGTCTGACCGAAGCCGATGAAATCGCACGGCACGATCCGCGTGCCCTGATGGATCAATTGGTAGAACGAGTGCTGGCCATTGGTGCCCGGTTCGCCCCAGTAGATCGGGCCGGTGTTGTAGTCCACCATCTTGCCGTCGAGCGTCACGTGCTTGCCGTTGCTCTCCATCGTCAGCTGCTGCAGGTAGGCGGGGAAACGCTTCAGATATTGCTCGTACGGCAACACCGCGACCGTGGCGGCATCGAGGAAGTTGTTGTTCCAGATCGCCAGCAGGCCCATCAGCGCGGGCAGGTTGCGTTCCAGCGACGTATGACGGAAATGCTCGTCCATCGCATGGAAGCCGGCCAGCATCTCGCGGAAACCGTCTGCACCGATCGCCAGCATGGTCGACAGGCCGATCGACGAATCCATCGAGTAGCGCCCGCCGACCCAGTCCCAGAAGCCGAACATGTTCGCGGTGTCGATGCCAAACTTCGCCACGCCTTCGGCGTTGGTGGAGACGGCAACGAAATGTTTGGCGACGGCACTCTCGTCACCCAACGCCGCCACGCTCCACGCACGCGCAGCGTGCGCGTTGGTCAACGTTTCCAGCGTGGTGAACGTCTTCGAACAGATGATGAACATCGTCTCGGCCGCGTCGAGGTCGCGCACGGCCTCGGCAAAGTCGGTGCCGTCCACGTTCGAGACGAAACGGAACGTCATGTCGCGCCGGCTGTAATCACGCAAAGCTTCATACGCCATCACCGGGCCCAGATCGGAGCCACCGATGCCGATGCTGATCACGTTGCGGATGCGCTTGCCGGTATGGCCCACCCACGCGCCACTGCGCACCCGTTCGGAAAACGCGGCCATGCGGTCGAGCACTTCATGCACGTCTGGTTCCACGTCATGGCCATCGACCAGGATCTTTTCCGTGGTCGGTGCGCGCAGCGCCACGTGCAGTACCGCACGACCTTCGGTGCTGTTGATCTTGTCGCCGCGGAACATCGCCTCGATCCGCTGCGGCAGCTCGCAAGCCTCGGCCAATTCGCGCAGCAAGCGCAGCGTGTCGGCGTCGACGCGCTGCTTGGAATAATCCAGATACAGCCCGACGTCCTCGACAGTCAGTTGCTTGCCGCGTTGAGCGTCCGCAGCGAACAGCTCGCGCAGATGCTTGGTGCCGATCGTGGCGAAGTGCTGCTTGAGCGCCTGCCATTGCGGGAGTGTGGTGAGAGGGGCGTGGCTCATCGCAGGGCGGGTCCTTTCGATTTGTCGGCCAGTGCGCTGGCCTTGTCGGCGATCCGCTGCAGCAGCTGGTGCCAGGATTTGACGAACGCCGCGGCGCCATCCTGCTGCAGCTTCAGCGCCAGCGCATCGATATCCACGCCAGCCTTGCTGATCTGCGCCAGCACCGCATCGGCGTCGCCACCGTCGGTCGCCATCACACCGTGCAGTTGGCCGTGGTCGGCGAATGCCAACAGAGTTTTCTCCGGCATCGTGTCGATGGTGTCGGGCGCGGCGAACGCGCTGATGTACATCGTGTCCGTCGCGGACGGATCCTTGACCCCGGTGCTGGCCCACAGCAGACGCTGCGGCTGCGCGCCGGCAGCTTCGAGCTTCTGCCAGCGCGGCGAGGCGAGCATTTCACGGTAGGCGCGATAGGTCTGCTGGCCCACCGCGATGCCGAGCTTGTTGTGCAGTTCGGCCGGCAGCTGCGGATTGCTGGCGACATCCCATCGGCTGATGAACAGCGAGGCGACCGAGCCCACGCGCGAACCGAGTCCGGCGGCGATGCGCCGCTCGATGCCGCGCATATAAGCCTCGGCGACGGCCACATACTGCGCGCAGGAAAACAGCAGGGTCACGTTGATCGGGATGCCGAGGAAGATCGCCTCCTCGATCGCCGGCAGGCCTTCCGGCGTGCCGGGGATCTTCACGAACAGGTTGTCGCGCTGCGCCTGGCTGTGGATCTGCTTGGCCGCAGCGATCGAGCCGGCGGTGTCGGCGGCGAGCAGCGGCGAGACTTCCATCGAGACCCAGCCATCGACGTGGTCGGTGTCATCGAAGATCGGTCGGAACAAATCGGCGGCGCGACGCAGGTCTTCCAGCGCCAGCTCGGTGAACAGCTCCTCACCCGACAAGCCGGCCAGCGTCTTGGCGTGCACGCCGGCGTCGTAGGCGTCGCCGTCGCCGATCGCGGCGTCGAAGATGCTCGGATTCGAAGTCAGCCCGGTAACCGAGATATCCGCGATGTAGCGCGCCAGCGTGCCGTCATCGAGCAGGGTGCGGGTGATGTTGTCCAGCCACAGGCTCTGGCCGAGTTCGTGCAATTGCTGGGTCGCTTTCATGCTTGCTCCATGACTTCAGTTCAATACGGATTGTTTCAGTCTGCCCTAAGGCTGATGACGGGCGTGTCTGGCAGGAAGTCTTCCAGCTTACGCCCGCGCAGATCACCGATGCACGCGATCGTGAGGTCCGGCGTGGGCTGCAGGTCGGCCGGTGCAGCGGCCGCGTAATGGCCTTGGCGCACGAACACCGTGGTCAGCTTGTGGCCGAGGCGTTGCTTCATCTCGGCGAGGATCTGCGGCTTGTCGTCGACCATCACGTAATGCGCGGCCGGGTAACGCTGTTGCATCGCCACCAACATCTGCTGCTTGTGCAGGTAGATCAGCACCTCGCCGCGCAGTGCTTTCCACAGGCCCGCGTGCTGGATCTTGCGCGGCTGGAACACCACGTCGCCATCGGACAGGATCGCCGTCGGGCCGAGCGTGCGCAGGTGCGCCACGGTGTCCAGCGCGTGCGGATACAGCCGCTCGGCAAACGGATACTCCAGCAGGTAGGCCGACATCTGCAGCAGCGACGGATCGTTGTCGAGACCGGTGCGGAAGCGCTGCAGCGCGCCGAGGTAATCGGCATATCCCAGCTCGTCGCGCAGCTGCGCATAGATCGCCCAGTAACGGTCGCGCTCGGTGGTGCCGAACGCCTGCTCCAGCGTGTCACCGAGGTCGGCGGCAAAGCGGTCGTTGTCGAGCAGAGTGTTGTCGACGTCGAGCAGGAAGACGACGGAGGCGACACTACTGGCGTTGTCGCTCAGCATGGTTCGCTCGCTTCGGCAACGGGATCGTGCCAGCCCTCGGTACCGCTGACGATCTTCGCCGCCTCGGCCGGCCCCCAGCTGCCCGGCTCGTAGAAGCTCACGCGGCCCTCGTGCTGCAGTACCTGGTCGACCACGGCCCACGCGGCCTCGACGCATTCATCGCTGGTGAACAACGCGTTGTCGCCGCGCATCGCGTCGGCGAGCAGCCGCTCGTAGGGTGGCTTCTCCACCGCGGCATGGTGATGCGCGACCAGCTCCACCGGTTCGCCCTGCATCGCCTCGCCCGGCTTCTTCACCCGCATGCCTTCGGCAATGATCACCTCGGGACTGAGCCGGAAGCGGAAGTAGTTCGATTGCGGTGGCGTGATCTCGTCGAACACCGACAGCGGCGGCGTCTTCATGTCGACGATCACCTCGGTAGTGGTGATCGGCAGGTTCTTGCCGGTACGGATGTAGAACGGCACGCCGGCCCAGCGCCAGGTGTCGATGTGCAGGCGCAGAGCGACGAACGTCTCCACGTTGGAATCCGGCGCCACGCCGTCGACCTGGCGATAGCCGTTGAACTGGCCGCGCACCACTTCCTTCGGATCGAGCGGGCGCATCGCGCGGAACAGTCGCAGCTTTTCCGCATTCAGCGAGACGGGATCGTTGCCGATCGGCGCATCCATCGCCAGCAGCGAGGTCACCTGCAGCAGGTGGTTCTGCAGCACGTCGCGGATCGCGCCGACGCCTTCGTAGAAGCTGCCACGGCCATCCACGCCGAACTGCTCGGCCATGGTGATCTGCACGCTGTCGACATAGCGGTTGTTCCACACCGGCTCGAGCACACTGTTGGCGAAGCGGAAATACAGCAGGTTCTGCACCGGCTCCTTGCCCAGGTAATGGTCGATGCGGAAGATCGCCGATTCCGGGAACACCTCATGCAGGGTGCGGTTGAGGGCCTGCGCCGAGGCCAGGTCGCGACCAAAGGGCTTTTCCACCACCACCCGCGCGTTGTCGGCACAGCCGGCCTGCTGCAGGTTCTTCACCACCACGCCGAACAGACTCGGCGGAATCGCCAGGTAATGCAGCGGCGCCTTGGCGCTACCGAGCACCTGTTTCAAGTGGGTGAACGTGGCCGGATCGTTGTAGTCGCCATCGACGTATTGCAGGCGTGCCGAGAACTTCGCGAACGCGGCCTCATCGACGTCGCCGCCATGCTGCTTCGCCGCCTGCGTCAGGCTGTCGTGGGCGCGCTGGCGCAGCTTTTCGACGTTCCAGCCGGAATGCGCCACGCCGATGATCGGCAGATCCAGCCCATCGCGCAGCATCATCGCCTGCAGGGCGGGGTAGATCTGCTTGTAGGCGAGGTCGCCAGTGGCGCCGAAAAAGACCAGGGCATCCGAACGGGGTATCGGCATAACGATTGCTCTCTCCATGGAGCTGGCGGGCGCCGTCAAAAAACACGGCGCAAGGGGCAGACGATGCAGCGGTCACTTGGTCGCCCAAGATGCCGGACATCGGGTCTACTTTCCAGCCTGCACGCAGCGAGGTTAAAGCGATGCATAAGCCTGCTCGTGTACGGCGTGACGCGGTGGTCGCAGGAAGCTGCGTCGCTGGCCGCGCGAACGGTCAGGCTGCGGACCCGAGCGGCCATCTTGGGAAACTGAATACAGCAGGATGCAATTAAGAGCAGTCGCCAGCATGCTTGCACGCCCAACACTGACGGTTACATGCCTTGCCTCGATACCGGAGATATTGTGATCTGGACGATGCGGAACAGATCAGAAAGCTGTGTCAGGGGGAGGCCCTGCCACTGGCGAACGATGTGGACAGATTCTCCAAGGGATCTCGCGGATCGTGGTTACGCTACGTGAGTGTGGGTTGCTGGCCGGATAAGACTCTCGGCCGGGATGCCGAACATGTCGTGCAGCTTCCAGATCATGGGCAGTGTCAATGACCGTTTGCCGCTGAGTACCTCGTAAACCCGGTTCGAGCGGCCGATGGCAGGTTCAAGGTCTTTCACGGTCAAGCCGGATTGTTCCATGCAGAACTTGATGGCTTCGATCGGATCGGGCGGGCTCATCGGGAAATGCCGCGATTCGTAGGCTTCGATGAGAGTCACGAGTACGTCGAGCTTGTCGCCCTCGGGAGTGCCGAGTTTGGCGCTCATCAATCCGTCAACCACAGCAAGGGCTGCCTTGTAGTCTGCTTTGGTCTTGATGGGTTTGATGTTCATGGGGCACCTCAGATGTTTTGAGCGTCAATCTTGTCGTACTGCTTGTGCGTACCGATGAAGCGCACATAGACAACGCGGTAGTCGTAGTTGATCCATACGACCAGCCGGTATTTGTTGCCGGCAAGGTTGAACACGACGCGACCGTCCTGGAGGATGCTGGCCGTGCCAAATGCGGCCTTGACGTCCGCAGGCTGTGACCAATCGGCGGCAACGGCTTGCCGGTACCACGCCAGTGTCGGCTCTTCAGTATCCCGATAGGCCGGTGTGTTCGTCCAGAATGCCTTTAGTGTCGACAGGGCAATGATGCGCATGGGACGAATCATAGTCCCGGCATGGGACTATCGCAAGGATTGGCTTGATGGCCGTGAACCCCTCTGCAGCCCCATGACCCGTCAACGCTTCTTCAGCGGCACATCCTCGAGGAACCACGTCAGCGCGAAGGCCAGCACGATGATGCCGGCGGCCACCAGGTAGACCATGTGCAGCGCGCCACCGAAGGCCTGCAGGTAGTCCGCGCGCAACACTGGCGGCAGCTGATGAACCGTGGTCGGTCCGAGTGTGCGGGGCAATTCGGTTCCGGCGGGAATGAGCTGGTCCAGCCGCGCATGCAGCCCGTTGGTGAAGATCGCGCCGAACGCCGCCACGCCGATCGAGCCGCCGATCGAGCGGAACAGCGTCGCGCCGGAGGTCGCCACGCCCATGTGCCTGAAATGCACGCTGTTCTGCACGGCAAGGATGAGCACCTGCATCACCATGCCCAACCCGAGGCCCAGCATGCTTATATATACGTACATCACCTCGACCGGCGTCGAGTTCTGCAGGGTGCTGAGCAGCGCCATCGCGACAAACGCAACGCCGGTCCCCGCGATCGGGAAGAAACGATATTTGCCGATCCTGCTGATGATCCGGCCGCTGATGATCGAGCTCACCATGACGCCGCCCATCAGTGGCAACAGCTGCATGCCGGCTTGCGAAGGCGTGGAGCCCTTGACCACCTGCAGATAGAGCGGCAGGAAGGTCATCGAACCGAACAACGACATGCCGATCACCAGCCCGATCAGGCAGCTCAGCAGAAAGGTGCGTTCGCGGAACAGTTCGAGCGGAATGATCGGCTCGGCCGCGATGCTTTCCTCATAGATGAAGCCCACGATCGAGATCAGGCCGAACGCGAGCGTGCACCACAGTTGCGCCGACGACCACGGCAGGATGGTGCCGCCCTGGGTCGTGAACAGCACGATGCAGGTCAGTGCCAGCGCGAGGTAGGCGGCACCCGGGTAGTCGATCTTGTGCTTCACGTGGGCGACGTGCGGCTTGAAGACCGCCCCGATCACCAGCAACGCGATGACGCCGAGCGGCAGGTTGATGTAGAAGATCCAGCGCCACGAGAAATGCTCGACCAGAAAGCCGCCGATCAGCGGCCCGATTACCGTGGCCAGCCCGAACACGCCACCGAACAGGCCCTGGTAACGGCCACGCTCGGCCGGCGGTATCACATCGCCGATCGCCGCCATGGTCACCACCAGCAAGCCACCGCCGCCCAGGCCCTGCAGGGCGCGCATGAAGATGAGCTCGGCCATGTTCTGCGCCAGCCCGCACAGGGCCGAGCCGAGCAGGAACAGCACGATGGCTACCTGCAGGACGATCTTGCGGCCGAACAGGTCACCCAGCTTGCCGTACAGCGGCACCACGATCGTCGACGCCAGCAGGTAGGACGTGACGACCCACGACAGACTTTCCAGACCACCCAGCTCGCCGACGATCGTCGGCAAGGCGGTGGACACGATCGTCTGATCGAGCGCAGCAAGCAGCATCACCAGCAGCAAGGCCGAGAACAGCAGCCGGATCGGCGGGTGCTCGCGTGCGGGTGCGTGCGGCGAAGCCGTGTCTACGGCCTCGACGGGTGCGGAAATATCGGCGCTCATGGATGTGCCTGGTCTTGATATTAATTAACTAGATAATTAATATACGTGGGAGTATCCCGATCAGTCAACAGGCCAGCTCAAGATGGCAGCGCGAAATCCCGACAAGCCGGCGGCACGCGAGCCGAAAGCAGCGAAGAAACGAAGCGCCGCGCCACGCCGTCCCGGCCGACCGAGCGGCGGCGCCAGCGCCGTCGATCAGCGCAACCGGCTGATCGACACCGCCTTGACCCTGTTTGCGCAGCAAGGCATCGCCGATACCTCGCTCGCCGCGATTGCCAAGGCAGCCGGGGTAACGCCGGCGATGCTGCACTACTACTTCAAGACGCGCGAGCAGTTGCTCGATGTGCTGATCGATGAACGCTTCCTGCCGGTCCGGAAATCCATCGAGGAGGTGTTCGAGGCCAACGCGGACGACCCGGTGGCGGCGATCACCCTGCTGGTGCAACGCTTCATGAGCATCGCGGAGGAATACCCGTGGTTTGCCTCGATATGGATGCGCGGCGTGCTCAGCGAAGGCAGCCTGCTCAAGGATCGGATCCGCGAGCGCTTCGGCGACGCCCACCAGAAATCCGCGTTTCAGTGCATCGTGCGCTGGCAGGCCGAAGGACGCTTGAACGCGGATCTGGAACCTGCGCTGGTGTTCATGTCCCTGCTCGGGCTGACCATGCTGCCGCTCACCGCGGTGAAGATGTGGCGCGATGACCCGCTGCGCCGCGAGCTGGGTGCCAAGGAGATCGCGCGGCATGCGCTCGCATTGCTGATGCACGGCGTGGGGCCACAGCTGCCTGCTAGCAAGAAGCTCAAGAAGCAGGTTTCCTGACGCGGGGAAATTGCAGTCAGTTCGCCAGTTCCTTGAACATCACCAGGGCATCGACCAGGCCAAGGCGCTGGTGCCGGAAAGCGCGCGGCAGCGTGCCGACCACGCTGAAGCCAAGCTTCTTCCACAGGCGCACGGCGCGCTCGTTGGTCGATACGACCAGGTTGAACTGCATCGCGAGAAAGCCCATCGACAGCGCTTCCACTTGCGAGTGCACGCACATCACCGATGCAATGCCCTGACCCTGTGCCTCAGCGGCGACCACGTAGCCACAGTTGCAGACGTGTCCGCCGAGACCCGGCTGGTTGGGTTTGAGGATATAGCTGCCCACCACCTGCCCGTCCGGCGCACAGGCCACGAAAGTCGCGGCCGGAAGCTCGACCCAGGCCTGGTGTGTTTCGGCCTCGGTACTTTGCGGCGAGTTGGCGAGTGTGTCGCCGGACTGGAAGGTCGCGTGCAGGATCGACCAGACGGCGGACCAGTCGGTTTGCTGGAAGGGACGAATGAGGGTCATGGGTGTGGTGAGTCCGTTGCTTGGGCTTCAATCGACAATGAACAGCTTGGCCCCGACTTCGGTGAACGATCGATGTGGTTCCGCATTGTCGGCGACTTGATAGCTCATGCCCGCGGTCAGGGTGAACTTGCGACCGTCTTCCAGTTCGGTGTGAAGTTCTCCCTCGACACACAGAAGTACGTGCCCCTTGACGCACCAGTGATCCGCGAAGTAGCCAGGCGTGTACTCGACCATCCGAACGCGGATGCTTCCAAACTGCTGTATTCGCCAGAAGGCGATGCCGCTGACGCCTTTGTGTTCAGTCCGTTCGACCGTCGACCAGTCAGTCGTGCCGAAGGGGATGTCCGACATCTGCATGTTTGGTGCCCAGCGCTGGAGTTAAGCGGCGGCGTAGCCGTCCGCCTTGAACGAGTAGTTAGATGGTGCCTGTGAAGTTGCTAGAACCACCACATGAACCACCGCACAAACAAGCCGCCCCACCACAAGCTACAAGATAGACCAGCGGCAATGAACGTAAAAAGGGGAGCGACGCCACTCCGATACCCCGTCGCGGCGTCGTAGAAAAGCCACGCTAGTGCGGCAGCCAACGCTACAACAAGAGCAAGCCCGACTAACCACTGCCTAGGCTTGACGGAGAACGCGGGCTTGTTTTGGATACGAACAGCCGAACTTGACTGACGCGAATTGCGGACTAGGACAAGGCCTCCGAATAGTGCAAGCAGCCCAACGGACCGAATTGCGAAGTTGTGTTGCCCATAGACAAGCATGCAGACCGCTGCAAAAGCCAACAACAACGCTTGCAAGATAAAGGAGATTGCCCGTTTGAGTTTGGGGGGTGCTGCCATAGTTCTCTAGCCTCATGCCACGGAACATCTAACGCTGGAGTTAAGCGGCGGCGAAGCCGTCCGCCTTGAACGAATGGTTAGATCAGTTGCTGGTGAGATATTCCAACATGCTGCGGCAGCCAATGATCTGCTCGCTAGGAGCCATCCTATTAAAATCAGCAACGTCGACGGCAGCGTCAATCTTGGCTTGCTCTAACGTGGACACCCCATTTGCCTCGTGTTGTTTTGCCAACACTGAGGTTATTTGATCAATCGCTTGACGAGTGCGGCGCTGCCAAGCCTTTAGAGATGCATCGTAGGTGCTAGTGTGAGATGGGTTGATTCGCTTGCAAGTCTCAAACGTTGCTGGTGCGGTATATGACGCTAAGACTTGAACCAATTTTGGCGTTGGTACCTGAGCCACGGCACTGCTCCCCGTGGCCAAGGCGAAGACGATACCGAATAATGGCATTCCGCGAACTCCCTGAACTGATCTAACGCTAAGTAGATTTCAAAGTGCAGTCTAATCCCTGCAGCCTAATCCCTGCACACGATGTAGATAGTGGGTGGCAGTGCAAGGAAATCAGCTATTTGCTTTCTTAGTCGCAGCCTAATCCTGCAACCTAATCTCGCAGTGTTCATCGGTCGGAAATGACCGATCTTCATGAGCGAGAGACGCCGATCACTGCGTACGCGGATGATTGAGCTCCACGCTGTGCTCCACCCCATCATCGACCAGCGCAATGCATCCATCCGCCTGCGCCACCCCATCCAGCCACACCGTACTCACCGTGCCGACATCGCTCTGCCGCAGATTGATCCGGTACAGCGTGTCGTGATGGCGGTAGTCCAGCGAGAACCCTTCCCACTCCGCGGGCAGCACCGGCGCGAAGCGCAGGCGGGCGGCTTCCAGCCGCAGGCCGAGTAGCGACTCGACGATCAACCGGTACATCCAACCGGCGGAGCCGGTGTACCAGCTCCAGCCGCCGCGGCCGACGTGTGGCTCGACCGCGTAGACATCGGCGCTGACCACGTAGGGCTCGACCTTGTAGACGTCCATTTCTGTCGCGTCGCTGCCGTGGCTGACCGGGTTGATCATGCGCAGCAGTTCCCACGCACGGGCGCTGTCGCCGAGTTCGGCGAAGGCCATCGTGGCCCAGATCGCGGCGTGCGTGTATTGGCCGCCGTTTTCGCGCACGCCGGGGACATAGCCCTTGATGTAGCCGGGATCGAGTGGCGACTTGTCGAATGGCGGATCGAGCAGTTGCACCAGGCCGGCGTCGCGACGCACCAGATGCTGGTCGAGCGAGGTCATCGCCTGCTGCTGGCGTTCGGGCGAGCCCGAATGGGACAGTACCGACCAGCTCTGCGCGATCGAGTCGATGCGGCATTCGTCGTTGCTACTGGAGCCGAGCGGCGTGCCGTCGTCGAAGTAGGCGCGGCGGTACCAGGCGCCATCCCAGGCGTGCTGTTCCAGCGCGCTGCGCAGCTTGGCGACTTCATCCTCGCAGCGCAGCGCGAAAATTTCGTCTGCATGCAGCCGCGCCACTTCGGCGAAACGCGTCAGCACTTCGCAGGAGAAGAAGCCCAGCCATACGCTTTCGCCGAAGCCCTTCTCGCCGACCCGGTTCATGCCGTCGTTCCAGTCGCCGCTGCCGATCAGCGGCAGCCCGTGCGTGCCGCGCGGCAGGCTGTGTTCGATCGCGCGCACGCAATGCTGGTACAGCGTTTCGCGCAGCCCGGAATGTTGCGGCAGGTCGTAATACGACTCTTCGCCCGGATGCAGCGGTCGACCTTCGATGTAGCCGACCTTCTCGTCCAGCACGCCGGTGTCGGCGGTGGCCAGCACGTAACGACTGGTGGCCAGTGGCAGCCACAGGTAGTCGTCGGAACAGGTGGTGCGTACGCCGCGATCCAGCGGCGGATGCCACCAGTGCTGCACGTCGCCTTCGGGGAATTGGTGTGCCGCGCACAGCAGCACTTGCGCGCGGGCCAGTTCGGGTGCGGCGTGGATCACCGCCATCGAATCCTGCAGCTGGTCGCGGAAGCCGAATGCGCCGCCGGACTGGTAGTAGCCGCTGCGCGCCCACAGCCGGCAGGCGATGGTCTGGTACAGCAGCCAGCCGTTGGCCAGCACATCGAGCGCGGGTTCCGGCGTGCGGACCTGCACCGCACCCAGCGTGCGCGCCCAGTGCGCACGAACCTTGGCCAGCGCGTCGGCGGCCGAGCCGTTGCCGCGGAAACGCTGCACCAGCGCACCGGCGTCGGTGGCATTGCGGCCCAGCCCGAGCCGGAAGATCACCTGCCGCTGCTCGCCGTCATTAAGTGTCAGGTTCGACTGCAGCGCCGCGCAGGGATCGAGTCCGGTGCCGAGGCGGCCGGACAGATGCGTGCGGCCCAGTGCAGCAGGTGCGCCCATGCTGCCGTTGCGGCCGAGGAATTCGCTGCGGTCGCCGTCGATGGTGCGCGCGGGATCTTCGAGGTCGAAGAACGCCACCCGGTTCGGGAACTCGCTGTTGTACGCATTGCGCGCGAACAGCGCACCGCTGGCTGCGTCCGATTCGGTGACCACGTGCATTGCGGTCTTCTCGCGCAGATCGCCCAGCAGCCATTCGACGTAGCCGGTGACGCTGAGCTTGCGCGACTGGCCGGAGTCGTTGCGCAGCTTCAGCACCGAGAATTTCACCGAGGCGTCCAGCGCCACGTACACCCACAACTCGGAGTGGATGCCGTCCTCGACATGCTCGAACACGCTGTAGCCGAAGCCGTGGCGGGTGATGTATTCACCGCTGCCACGGCACGGCAGCGGCGTTGGCGACCACACCTGGCCGGTTTCCTCGTCACGCAGGTACAGCGCCTCGCCGCCGGCATCGCCGACCGGATCGTTGTGCCACGGCGTCAATCGGAACTCGTGCGCGTTCTCGGCCCAGGTATACGCACTGCCGCTCTCGGAGATCACCGTGCCGAAGTGCGGGTTGGCCAGCACGTTCGACCACGGTGCGGGCGTGCTGTCGCCATCGGCCAGCACGACCACGTATTCGCGACCGTCGGCGGTGAAGCCGCCATGCGGATTGGCCAGCTGCAGCACGGGCAGCGTGGATGCGGCCGGTGCGAGGGTGCTGGCGATACGCTTCGGCCGGCTCGGTTCGAAGCGCGGCGCATGCGTCTCGACCAGGCGCCGGCTGATCTGCTCGGCCAGGCTACCGCGGTTGTCGGCCAGGATGATGCGTGCGCTGGCTAGCACCACCATCCGGTCCTCGCTGGATAACTGCTGCGCGGGGCGCACGAAGATGCCGCCGGGACGATCGAGCAGGCTGGCCTCGCTGCCGGAGGCGATCAGACCCATGATCGCGTCCTGCAACTCCTGCCGGTAGCCGGCGCGATCCTCGTTCCAGATCACCAGGTCGACCGCCAGCCCTTTCAGCCGCCAGTACGCATGCGCCTGCACCAGCTGGCGCACCAGTTCGATCCGCGCGGGGTCGCTGATCTGCAGCAGCACGATCGGCAGGTCGCCGGAGATCGCCTGCCCCCACAGGCCGGACTGGCCGCGGCGGTTGCCGCGCAGGACCGCGGCTTCGGCACGCAGGTTCGCATTCGGGTAGATGATCGAGGTGGCCATGTGCTCGTACAGCTGCGCATCGGCGAGGCTGGCGTTGAGCTGGCGCAGCAGCACCTGGCTGTGCGTCCAGGCCAGGTCGAACACGCGGTCGGCGAGATGGCGGTCGCGGTATTTGCCGATCAACTGCACGCAGGCGTCGCGGCTGGGGGCCATGCCGGTGACCAGATCAATCGTGGCCGACTGCTCCGGTTCCAGCGTGATGCGGCAGCGGATCGCCACCACCGGATCGAGTACCGAACCGGCGCTATTGGACAGCTGCGTCTGCTCGCGATCCAGTGCGAGCGGTTGCGCTGCGCTGCGGCCACGGCCGATGAAACGCGCGCGATCGGTTTCATACGAGATCTCGTCGATGTCGGCGTCGTGCACGGCCAGCAGGTGGCACATCCACGGCACCGCTTCGTCGTGCGCGCGCGGCCGGCGAGTGCATACGATTGCCTGCAGCTCGCGCACCAGTTCGGTCTGCACGAACAGCTTGCTGAAGGCCGGATGCAGCGCATCGGCCAGGGCCGGCGCCAGCACCACTTCGGCATAGCTGGTCAGCTCGATCGTGCGCCGCGTGCGGCTGCGGTTGGTGATGCGGGTGCGGCGCAGTTCGATGTCGTCTTCCGGCGACACCACGATCTCGGTGTGTGCATCGAAGTCGCGTTCGCGCACGCGGAACTCGGCGCGCGCATCGGAGAAGATCGCTTCGAACAGCTCGGTCTTCTTCAGCGTGGGCTGATAGGTGGTGGACCAGTACTCGCCGCTGGCGACATCGCGCAGGTAGCAGAACATGCCCCAGTGGTCGCGCGTGATGTCCTCGCGCCAGCGCGTCACTGCCAGCTCGCCGCAACGGCTGTAGCCGCCGCCGGCGCTGCTGAGCATCACGTGGTAATGGCCGTTCGACAGCAGCTGCACCGCCGGGCGCGACCGGTCCGGATCGGCGAACACGCGCAGTCGTGCTTCGGCGGCGCGCGAATGGCTGTCCGTTTCTGGGACGCCGGACGTGTGTATGTATTCAGCGGCCGTGCGTGGAATGCGTTCCTGCAGCAACAGGCTGGTGGCCTGGAACTGCGGGTCGGATTCGAAACGCCGCTGCATCGGCTTGCCCAGCAGCGCGTAGTCCAGCGCCAGCAGGCTCATGCCCTGGTGATGCACCATGAACGAGCGCACCAGCGCCGAGGTCTGCCCCAGCGGCAGCCGTGCCGGCGTGTAGTCGATCGCTTCGTACAGGCCGAAGCGCCCTTGCACGCCTCCTTCTGCCAGTCGCTGCAGGTTCCGGGTGGCGGCGGCTGGTGCCACCATCATCGCCATGACGCTGGCATACGGCGCGATCACCACGTCGTCGCCGAGTCCGCGTTTCAGGCCCAAGCCGGGTACGCCGAACGCGCGGTACTGGTAGGTGAAGTGCGCATCGAGCGTGTTGTAACCGGATTCGGAAACGCCCCACGGCAGGTTCAGCTGGTTGCCGTATTCGATCTGCCGCGCCACCGCGGCGCGGCAGGTCTGGTCGAGCAAGGTGCCTTCGTAGCTCGGCATCACCAGCATCGGCATCAGGTATTCGAACATCGAGCCAGTCCATGACAGCAGCACCGGTTCGCCACCGCTGGTGGTCAGCAAGCGGCCCAGCGAGAACCAGTTGTCCTGCGGCAGCTGACCCTGCGCGATCGCCACGAAGCTGGCCAGCCGCGCCTCCGAGGCCAGCAGGTCGTAAAAGCCCGCATCGAGCCGGCGCTCGTCGACGTTGTAGCCGATCGCCAGCAGGTCGCGTGCGCTGTCGTACAGGAAACGGTAATCCATCAGTGCGAGTTCGCCGGCCTGCTGCGCCAGTTGTTCGATTACCGCGATGCGTGCGTTCGCGCGTTCGCGCAGGGCGTCGGCGTCATGCGTAGATGGCCAGCACAGCGGTTCGATCCGTGCCAGCTGCAGCAGCGTGGGGATGCCGCTGAAGCCGCCGTCATCATCGGATGGCGGATCGAGATTGAACGCGATTGCTTCGTCATACAGGTCGCTGCACTGGACAAGCAGTGCGTCGAGCCAGAATTCCGCATCGCTGCCGGGTTCGACGGTGAGTGTCTGCGCCAGCGCATGGGCCTCGTCGAGTTGTCGTTGCAGCAAGGCCACGGCCGCACTGGTGGTGGCCGGTGGCGTGGCCAGCGCAGTTTCCAGTGCCTGCTGCATCGGCTTCAACGCATCGAGTCCGGCGCGGTCGAGCGTATCGTGCAGCACGCCGAGCGTATCGAGCAGGCCTTGCAGCGCACTTGGTTGAAACACCGGTTCATCGAGCAGCCCCAGCAGGCCCGGTCGCAAGGTCAGCAGGTGGCCGGCGAGGTTGCCGCTGTCCACCGCCGAGATATACAGCGGCGCCAGCGGCTGCAGGCTCAGCGTGTCGTACCAGTTGTAGAAGTGGCCGCGATGGCGCGGCAGCGTGCGCATCGTGGTCAGCGTCTGGCGCGTGCGTTCAAGCAGCCGGCCAGTGCTCAGGAAACCGAAGTCATGACCGGCCAGATTGGCCAGCAGGGCCAGCCCGATATTCGTCGGCGAGGTGCGGTGGGCGATCGCGGGCGCGGGCTGTTCCTGCAGATTGTCCGGCGGCAGCCAGTGATCGTCCGGTCCGACATGGGCGTCGAAGAACGCCCAGGTCCGGCGCGCCAGCGTGCGCAGGAAGCGCAACTGCACGACCGTCGGCGCAAACGTGGTGGGCACGCGCGGTTTGCTGATCCACCAGGCGATCGTGGGCGACAGCAGCCACAGCACCAGCAGTGGCGCAGCGAGGATCAGCACCAGTGGACGTTGCAGCGCCAGCGCCACGGCCAGCAAAACCGCCAGCAGCGGGCCGACCCACATCAGGCGCCACAGCGTACCGGGCGCGTTGTTGCTGTGCCGTTCCACGTCGCTGGAGGTCTGCCATTGCAGCAGCAGGCGTCCACTGACCAGCATCCGCCACAGCGTGCGCACGATCGCATCGAGGCTGTACAGCACTTCGTGCGGCAGCCACGCGAGCGCCAGCGCCATCCGCGCAAAGTGCTGGCCCATGGCGCGCAGCGCGGCGCGCAGATGCTGATCCAGTTGCACCTCGGTCGGCTTCTGCACCAGATCCAGCAAGGCTGACAGCAGCGGTGGAATCAGCACCATCGCCAGTACCGCAAGCATCCACGACAGCGCGGGCGACATCACCAGCCAGCCAAGCATCAGCAACAGCAGCATTGAGGTGGGCACCAGGCTGCGGCGCAGGTTGTCGAGAATCTTCCAGCGCGACAATGCGGTCAGTGCATTGCGACGCCAGCCGTCGTGCGCAGTCGGCGCCCACGGCAGCAGCCACGGCATCAGCTGCCAGTCGCCACGGATCCAGCGATGGCGGCGCTTCACGTCGGCGCTGTAGCGGGCCGGATATTCCTCGTACAGCTGCACATCGCTGAGCAGGCCCGCGCGAGCGTGACAGCCTTCGACCAGGTCGTGGCTGAGGATGCGGTTTTCCGGGAAGCGACCATCCAGGGTGCGCTCGAAGGCATCGATGGCATAGATGCCCTTGCCGATGAACGAGCCTTCGTGGAATACGTCCTGATAGACGTCCGAGACCATCTGCGTATACGGATCGATGCCGGCGTCGCTGCCGTACAGCTGCGCATAACGTGACCGCGCGGTGCTGGGCAGGCTGATGCCCACGCGTGGCTGCAGGATCGCGTAGCCGGCCACCACGCGCCGCAGTTCGGGGTCGTACACCGCGCGATTGAGCGGGTGATCGATGGCGCCGACGAACTTGTGCGCGGAATCGCGCGGCAGTTGGGTGTCGGTGTCCAGCGTGATGACGTACTGCACCGGTGGCAGTGTCGCGATATCGCCAGCGATCAGCAGGAAGCGCTCGCGTCCGTGGCCGCGCAGAAGTCCATTGAGATCGGCCAGCTTGCCGCGCTTGCGCTCGTGACCCATCCAGCACTGCTCGGCCGCGTTCCACAGGCGTGGCCGGTGGAACAGGAAGAAGCGGTCGGCTTGCGCGGTGCCGTATTGATCGTTCAGCGCCTCGATACGCCGCCGCGCCAGTCGCAGCAGCACCGCATCCTCGGGCAGGGTTTCACTGGCGGCATCGGTGAAATCGGTGAGCAGGGCGAAGTGCAGGTGTTCGTCGCGGTTGGCGAGAAAGCGCACCTCCAGTGACTCCACCAGATCCTCGATGTCCTGCGCGCTGGCGATCATGCTCGGGATCACCACCAGCGTGCGCGCGCTGGCCGGAATGCCCTTCGAATAATCCATCCGCGGCAACCGCTGCGGTGCCACCGTCAATGTGGCCAGCCAGTTGAGCAGGCTCAGCCCCAGCTGGCTGGCGAGGATCGTCGCAGGTATCGCGATCGCGACCAGCGTCCACAGTGGCAGCTGATCGTGCGCGGCCGCCTGTACCAGTGGGCGCGCAAACAGGAAGGTGAGCAAGACCAGCAGGCCGAGGTAGATCGGCAGCGGCGCCCGGTCGAGCAGCCGGCGCAGCGTTTCGGCGAGCGGCGGGCGTATGCCGAGTCTTTGCTCCAGTACACGACGACCCTGGTCAATCAGATAGAAGCCGACATGCCGTTGCAGCGATGCCGGGTCTCCCGTCAGTGCGTCGTCCTGACACAGTTCGACCGCCGCGTCGGCCACCTGCTGCTCGCTCGGCACCTGCTTGCGCGCCAGCGCTTCGATCACATGGCGATAATGATCACGGGTGGCGAAATCCATCGTGGCGTAGACACCGGCCGGATCCTCGCGCAGCCGCTGCTCGACGAGGCTGGTGTGCTCGACGAAGTCGCGCCAGTCGATCGCCGACAGTGCGCGCAGGCTGCCGATGCTGTTGCCAACCGACACCTGATGGGCGGCCTGCTGCTGTGCCTCCAGCTGCACCAGGTGCTCGATGCTCTGGCCCGACTCGGACAGGCGTTGCTCGATCCAGCTCAACGGCAATGCCAGCGCGGGACTCTGCCCCTGCAGCCGGCGCGCCATTTCGGCGACGAACGGGCTGGTCATCGGCGGGTTCGAACGCGCCATGTCGGCGACCACCAGCACCACGCTCTTCGGATCGCGCTCGGCGGTGCTGGTCATCGCGTCGGCCCAGCGCGCCGCCTTGCCGCGATAGCGCCAGTCCGCGATCACCCGTGCGGCGACCCGGCGCAGGTTCTCGATCAATGCCAGCCGCAGCATGATCGGGATCGCCCACAGCTCGCCCAGCTTGAGCGGGGTGACGGTCTGGTAGGCGTTGACGAAGCGGCTGAGGCTGTTGATGTCGACGCGGCCGTCGCCATGCGAAATGATTTCCAGCGCGATGTCGTAAACGCGCGGCAGATCGATCGATGGGCCGTTCTGCAGTCGCGGCAGTTCGCGGCTATAGCCTTTCGGCAGATGTCGACGGGCGATGCGGATCTGTTCCTCGATCAGGTAGAAGTTGTCGAGCAGCCATTCACCGGCCGGGGTGATGCGTCGACGCAGCCGGGTCGCCGCGGTGAGCCGTTCGCAGGCATGGATCAGTACCGCTTCGTTGTCGGCCAGCCGCGCCAGCAGCAGGTTTGCGCTGGCACGCGTGCTCAGCCGGTGCTGGTCGGCCAGGGTCTGGCCGTGACGCTCCATCTGGTCGGCGCTGAATAGCTCCGCGCGCAGTGCAGGCTCCTGCTCCGGTTTCGTGCGTGCGGCTGCACGGCGCCGACGGAAGGCGCGCAGCCGGCGCAGCTTGAGCAGGTCGAGTGTGCTTCCAATATTCAAAATTCGAGCTTTCCTTCGATTTGCACGCGATCACATCGCGGAAAGGCCGGTGCCGGCTTGCTTGCCGATGCGTTCATGGCATCCCGCGTCTACAGGCACCGGCCCCGACCCTACGCGACATCGTGTGAAGGCGACGCACGCTAGGATGTGCAACATCGTCCTGTTCACTGGAGTTGCTCCGTGCCGTCGCTGCTGATTCGCACTGCCACACCTGCCGATATTCCCGACCTGCTCGCATGGAACGCCGCGATGGCGTGGGAAACCGAGCGGAAACGCCTCGATCCGGCGGTGCTGGAACGCGGCATCGCCGGCGTGTTCGCGCAATCGCAGCGGGGCTTCTACCTGATTGCCGAGCGCGATGGCGTGGCCGCGGGCAGCCTGCTGGTGACGTACGAATGGAGCGACTGGCGCTGCGGTGACTACTGGTGGATCCAGAGCGTGTACGTGGTATCCGAGGCACGTCGCGGCGGTGTGTTCCGTGCCTTGTATGCGGATGTCGTGCAGCGCGCCGCCGCGGCCGGCGCGGTTGGTCTGCGGCTGTATGTGGAGACCGAGAACCAGCGTGCGCAGACCACCTATGCCGGACTGGGCATGCAGCGTTGCCACTACTGGATGTATGAAAGCCTGCTCGGTGGCAACCCGCTCAAGACAGCGGAGTAGTCCGCGCCGGGGCGTGGCCGGCGGTATCGGCGAGCAGCTGCTGGAATTCCGTGGCCGGCATCGGCACGCCATACAGGAAGCCCTGCAGCTGCGAGCAGCCGGCATGGCGCAGGAACGCGCCCTGCTCCGGGGTTTCCACGCCTTCGGCGATCACGTCCTTGTTGAGGCTGCGCGCCATCGCGATGATCGCGCGGGTGATCGTGGCGGTGTCGCGGTCGGTGGTGAGGTCGCGCACGAACGCGCGATCGATCTTCAGCGCGTCGATCGGGAAATGCTTCAGGTAGGACAGGCTGCAGTAGCCGGTGCCGAAATCATCCAGCGACAGCCGCACACCGCGCTGCTTGATCCGCCGCAACAGATTGGCGGTGCTCTCGCCACCTGACATCACCATGCGCTCGGTCAGCTCCAGTTCGAGCAGGTGACCCTCGAGACCGCTCTCGCTGAGGACGTCGTCGAGCCAGGTATAGAAATCGGCGTGCTGGAACTGCAGCGGCGACACGTTCACCGAAACCGGCATGCGATGTCCCTGCTGCTGCCACAACCGCGCCTGCTTGCAGGCCTGGCGCAGCACCCAGGCACCGATCGGCAGGATCAGCCCGCTGTCCTCGGCGACCGGGATGAACTGGTCCGGCTTGTGCAGCTCCTGCCCGTTCACGTGCCAGCGCAGCAAGGCCTCGGCACCGACAATCCGGCCATCCTGGGCATCCACCTTGGGCTGGTAATGCAGGCTCAGTTCGTGGCGCGGCAGTGCCTGGCGCAGGGCGCTCTCGATGCGGCGCCGCGCCTGCGCGCGTTCATTCATGGCCGGTGTGAAGAAGCGGTAGCCGTGCTGGCCTTGCGCCTTGGCAGCGACCAGGGCGGTTTCGGCGTGCTGCAACAGGCTTTCCGGTTCGGTCGCATCGTCCGGATAGACGCTGATGCCGATGCTGACGCGCAAGGCCAGTTCCGGCAGACCGTCGACGCGGATCTGTTCGCAGTGGTTGATCAGGATCTGGCCCAGGTTGGCCGCCTCGCCCACGCTGTCCAGATGCGGCAGTATCACGATGAACTCGTCGCCACCGTAGCGGCTCAGCAGTTCGTCGCCAGGCAGGCAGCGCTGGATCTGTGCGACGAGCGCGCGCAGCACGCGGTCACCGTCGGCGTGCCCGTGCTGTTCATTGATCTGCTTGAAGTTGTCGATGTCGAGATAAAGCAGCGCGGCGCGCTGCTGGCGCCGCTCAGCCGTGACCAACGCCTGGCCAATATGTGCCTGCAGCTGGCTGCGGTTGGGCAGGCCGGTGAGCGTGTCGTGCTGGGTCAGGTGAATCATCTTCAGCGCCAGCGAACGGGTCTCGCTGACATCGTGGAATACCAGCACGCCGCCGATCACGTTGCCGGCATGGTCGTGGATCGGTGCCGAGGAATCCTCCACCGGCGTGTCGAAACCATGCCGGTGCCGCAACAGGGTCTTGCCGGCGAGATCGACGATGGTGTTGTGTTCGATCGCCGCGCGCAGCGGGTTGGCCACCGGCTGGATCTGCTGCGCATCGAACAGCTGGAAGATCTCCTCGATCGGTCGGCCCTGGGCTTCGCTGTCGGTCCAGCCGGTCATTGCCTCGGCGATCGGATTGAGCGAGGTGACGTGCAGCTGCGGATCGGTGGTGATCACGGCGTCGCCAATCGAACGCAGGGTCACCTCGGCCAGTTCGCGCTCGCGATGCAGCGCGTCCTCGAAGGCCTTGCGTTCGCTGATGTCCTGCGCCTGCGAGACGAAGTACAGCGGCGTGCCCTGGTCGTCGCGCACCAGCGACACGCTGAGCTGGATGTAGACGGTGTGGCCGTCCTTGTGGAAATTGCGCTTCTCCAGCTGGTACGACTCCCGCTGACCGGCCAGCAGTTGCGCCAGCAGCGCCATGTCGGCGGCCATGTCATCCGGATGGGTGATCTCGGTGATGTTCAGTGCCAGCATTTCCTCCTCGCGGTAGCCGAGCATCTGGCATACCGCGGTGTTGACGCGCAGGAAACGGCCATCCGGGTGAACCAGCGCCATGCCGATCGCGGCGTGCTGGAACGCGCCGAAGAAGCGCTGCTCGCTCTCGTGCAGCTGCAATTCCAGCGTGCGCCGTTCGGTAATGTCGACCAGCGCGGTGAACACGCCACGCACGTGGCCGGCCGTATCGAAATCCGGCTGGAAGTTGCCGTGCGCGTAACGCCGTTCGCTGCCGTTGTAGAGCTCGCCTTCGTAGCTGGCCATCTGGCCGGCATATGCCTTTTCCAGGGCGGCATTGGCAAGCTGGTGGTTGCGCTTGCCGATCACCTCGATCAGGCGGCGGCCCAGCAGGGTCTGCGGATCGATGCCGAGCCAGCTGCGATGGACCTCGTTGGCATAGAGGAATCGCTGGTCGATATCGAGATAGGCAAGCAGCACGGGCGCACTGCGCACAATACGTGCGGGCCAGTCCGGTCCGTGGAGAAGCGATGGCAATACCTCGGCAGACTTGTGCGGCCGCATGGTCATTCCGTCAGCTGGAGCGCCCCCTGTCGGCGCAAACCCATCATGCACCCGGTGTCTGCTGCGGCACAAATGCCACGGCGGGAAACTGTGATCGGCTCAATGCAGGGCAATCGCCGGCGCACCAAGCCGGCCGTGCTCGTCAAGCACGATCCGGCCCAGCGCATGCAGGTCAGCGGCGGTGTGGTAGCGCTCGGCCAACAGCGCCAGCAATGGTCCCAATGCCTGTGGCTGCAGCGGATAGGCGTGCGCCAGCACCCGTGCCACGCCGGCTGCGCTGCGCTGGGCCACGCTGACTGCAACCACGCCGAGACCCGGTGCCTCGTGTGCGAACAGGGTCGGTGGATCGTAGCCGGGCTCGGCTGCGGCCAGGGTTTCCAACAGATAGCCGGCCGCGGCCAGGGTTTCCTGCCCGGCAACGGCCTGCAGGCGCAACGGCAGCTGATGGGCGTCGAGCAAGGCGGCGTACTGGCGCAATTCGAACACGATGCCGGCAAACGCGTGCACGCGCTGGGCGGTTTCGCCGCGCTGGGTGACCAGCCACTGTGAAGGCGACTGCGCTTCCACCATGCCGTCGGCGTAGTGCAGGGTCAGGCCGCGTGCACTGAGCGTGGACTCGGCGCGGTAAGGTGTCAGCAGCGCGGCTTCCAGCAGGGTCCACAGCGAGGCCAGATTGACGTGCTCGTACTGCACGCAGGTCAGTGCGAGCAGGTCGTTGCGGCTGAGGTAACGCACGTGCTCCAGCCGGATGCCGAGCGTACGCATCAGCCAGTCAGCCGTACGCGCGCCGGCTTCGCCTCGGCCGACCAGCTGGATCTCCAGCTGGTCGGACAGCGCCTCGGCCAGTTCCGGTGGCGCCAGCAGGCTCAGCGGCAGCAATCGCATCGGGCCATCGGCGAGCACTGGCGAGGGTTCCAGCGGGTGCGCCGGCATGTGGCCTTCGTGGCTGCCGAACGCGACCACGTTGCCCAGCTGGGCGCGCGGCACGCGCCGGGCCAGTTCATCCAGCGTCGCCCATACCGGGAAGCCCGGTCGCAACAGCTCGACCTGGTCGAACAGTGCCCCGGCCAGCGCCAGTCGCGCGGCATCGACCTGCGGCACCAGCGCATGCAGGTCGGCGGCAATCAGCTCGACCAGTTCGGCGGCTTCGTCGCGGCTCAGCGTCACACGCGCTGCGGTTTCGCCGGCGACCGGTTCCAGTGCCAGCACCACAGGCAGGGCGAGCAGCGTTTGCGCTTCCACAGGCAGCAATTCCGAATGGCAAAGGGAATCAATTCTACCATTCAGCGTTTTGGGCTTTCGCCGCACGGCATGGCGGGTTAGCCTTGGGCGACTTGAGTTCGGGACTGTTTTGAGCATGGAAAACACGCAAAGGCGCGTCGGAGTGATCGGCGGCGTACGCATCCCGTTCTGCCGCAACAACACCGCGTATGCCGATGTCGGCAACTTCGGCATGTCGGTGAAGGTGCTCGGCGCGCTGGTCGAGCGGTTCGGCCTGCATGGCGTGGAACTGGGCGAAGTGGCGATGGGTGCGGTGATCAAGCACTCGTCGGACTGGAACCTGGCGCGCGAGGCGCTGCTCAGTTCCGGGCTGGCACCGACCACACCGGGCATCACCACCGCGCGTGCCTGCGGCACCTCGCTGGACAACACGATCATCATCGCCAACAAGATTGCCGTCGGGCAGATCGACGCCGGTATCGCCGGTGGCTCGGATACCACCTCCGATGTGCCGATCGTCTACGGCGCACGCCTGCGCAAGCGCCTGCTGGCAATGAACCGCGCCAAGACGCCGCTGGACAAGCTGAAGGCCGCGCTGCGCGGATTCGCCTTCCGCGAGCTGAAGCCTTCGTTCCCCGGCGTGGCCGAACCGCGCACCGGCAAGTCGATGGGCGACCACTGCGAGCAGATGGCGAAGGAGTGGCAGATCTCGCGCGAAGCGCAGGACCAGCTGTCAGTGGACAGCCATCACAAGCTCGCCGCAGCGTATGCGGACGGTTTTTTTGACGAACTGCTGGTGCCGTTCCGCGGCCTCAAGCGCGATGGCTTCCTGCGGCCGGATTCAACCATGGAGAAGCTGGCTACGCTGAAGCCCGCGTTCGACAAGACGTCCGGCCACGGCACACTCACCGCAGGCAATTCCACCGGTCTGTCCGATGGCGCCGCCGCGGTGTTGCTGGGCAGCGATGAATGGGCCGCGCAGCGTGGCCTGAAGATCCAGGCCTACCTGCGCGATGCCGAAGTGGCCGCGGTCGATTTCGTGCACGGCGAAGGCCTGCTGATGGCGCCGACCGTGGCGGTGCCGCGCATGCTGGCGCGACAGGGCCTGACCCTGCAGGACTTCGACTACTACGAGATCCACGAGGCGTTCGCGGCCCAGGTGCTGTGCACGCTGCGCGCATGGGAATCGGCCGACTACTGCAAGAACCGGCTCGGCCTGGATGCACCGCTGGGATCGATCGATCCGGCAAAGCTCAATGTGCACGGTTCCAGCCTGGCGGTCGGCCATCCGTTTGCTGCCACCGGCGCACGCATCGTCGCCACGCTGGCGAAGATGCTGGAACAGAAAGGCTCCGGCCGTGGCCTGATTTCGATCTGCACCGCTGGTGGCATGGGCGTCACGGCGATCCTCGAGCGGCCGTGAACGCCGCTTCCGCAAAAAATCCCGCCACCAGGTTCGCATGTTGCGCCTGCGCACGAGCACCGGCCTGAGCCTGCTGACATTGGCGGTCGGTGTGGCCGGCACCGCCTGGCTCAGCAGCCTGACCGCCGGCTGGCAAGGATCGGCAGCACGCTTGGGCGTGGTCCATCACGCACCACGGCGTCATGCCCTGCCCTTGCCAGTCCGCAGGTCTGGCCCGATCAGTGCGGTGCAGACGCAGCGCATCGTTCCGGAGCACCGGATCGAAACGCCGCGATCCAGTGCACCGGCGGAATTGGTGCCGCAGACGATGCCCGACGACACCTCCCAGTCCTGGGCGGTCCTGCGTGGCCATCTCGATGGCCGCGTGGTGGCACATCTCGACATCGATGGAAGCGGCCGCGTGCGTGCTGCACGCCTGGTCGAGTCCAGCGGCGATCCGGTACTCGACATGCACGCACTGCGCAGCGTGGAGGGATGGCATTTCGCCGTGCCGGCCGATCATGCCGACGGCATCAGTGGCGATCTGCCGATGCGATTCTCTTCCGGCGATCAGCGCACGGCGCAGTTGCCGTAGACGTCAGAGAATTCCTTTCACGCCGGCGCCGAACGCGGTGATCAGTCGGGTGATGATCAGTTTCGGCGACAGCGCCACATCGGGAAAATCGCCGACGGGCGCATAGCAGGCGTAGAAACCCGGATTGTTGGCGCGCATCGGCTGGCAGCCGGAATTGAGGTCGTAGCTGGTGGCATAGCGGAACGGCCACAGGTCAAACAGCGGCAGTTGTTCGGAAACGCTGCCGATGGCTTCGCTGAGATCGCCGAGCACGGGTATTTCCGGACGCCGCGGCGCGACCACCCACGCGTTTTCCGGCTCGGTATCGCGCAGGATGCTGTGTCGCAGCTGGTCGGCGAAGCGTGCGTCGTAGACGATCACCCCGGCCTCGGTGTTGTAGTGGTCCGAACGCGGGTCGAAGTTGTGCGAGCCGACCATCGCGAACAGGTCATCGATCACGATCGACTTCGCGTGCAGGCCGAAGCGACGGCCTTCGCTGCGCAACGGTGCCGGTCGGCTGCCGCTGCCGCGGCCGCCCAGCAGATGGAAGCGGGTACGGGTGGCACTGGCCGGGCTGGCGGTTTCCGGCGGCAGGGTCGATGTATCGGCGCCGAGGTTGGCCAGTTCGTAATCCACGGCGGGGCCGGGCGCATGCGGCTTGAGTTCGTGGATCTCGAAGCCGAACGTTTCCAGGTAGCGTTTGCGGTGCTTGTATGACAGCGCATAAACGGCGAACGCATCGGTCGAGGCGAGTGAATTGGTGGACACCGTCACCTGGGGCGGATCGGCGTTGCGGTGCAGGCGCTTGAAGATGCGCTGCGCACGACGGCTCATCACCAGGTACGGGGTCTGCAGCAATACCTCGTGCTTGGCGTCGCCGACCATCGCCATGATGTTGCGGGTGAAGTCCTGCGCGCGTTTCTTTTCCGGCTGATCGGTCTTCGACGGCAGGTCGCTGAAGTATTCGACCTTGCCGACATGCAGGGTCGGTTCGACCAGCCACGCCTGCAGCCATGCGACATCCCCGGCGGCTTGCTGCACCTGGGCCACCCGCAGCGGCTGTCGGTAGTGCGGCGCCGGCCAGGTGATCGGACTGCTGTCGGCCAGCATGCGCTGGTTGACGTCGCGCAGATGGGTCAGTGCGACCGCGCGCTTGTGCTGCCAGAACAGCTCGAAGCTGGCGGCCATCTGCTGCGCGGCCGGCCCGCCGACCATCACGTCGCGGTCGATATAGTCGAAGCTGTCGTCCCAGTTGAAGTAGCGATCCTGGTAATTGCGCCCACCGGTGATGCCGATGCTGTCGTCGACCAGCAGCAGCTTGTTGTGCATGCGCTGGTTGAACTGCACGAAGCAGCACAGCAGGCCGGCGGCGAACTCCACGGGCTCGGTGCGGGCCTTGTGGAAGGTGGGGTTGTACAGGCGCACCTGCAGGTTCGGGCTGACCCGTGCCAGCCGATCGAGCAGGGCCGGGTCGTTGAACGAGAACAGCTGGTCGGCGAGGATGCGTACCTGCACGCCGCGCCGCGCCGCCTGGACCAGTTCGTCCAGCATCAGCTGGCCGGTGTCGTCCTGGTCCCAGATATAGGTCTGCACGTCGATCGAGTGCCGAGCTGCGCGGATCAGGTTGACGCGCGCGACCAGGGCCGGCTCGCTGTCGTCGAGCAGGGTCACCACATGTACCGGTTGGTCGGCGGTGGATGCCGTGAGTGCCTGGGTTGCCGCATCCAGCAGCGGCGACGGCAGCGCGCAGTGATCGTCGCGCGTGCAGCTCGTCTGCCGGTCGGTCGTGGCGGCGACTACCGCATCGGCACGACGGATTTGCGCCCGCGACAACGTGCAGCCTTGCAGCAAGGCCGTGGCGAACAGGCCGAGCAGGATGATGCGGGCGATCCGGGCGATCTGGTGCGGCTGGGGCATGCGCCCATGATACGGGGACAGGCTCATTCCACGGCGGGGCCAAGCGCAATCCACAGACCCAGTTGCACCTGGTCGGAAAGCGCGGTGCGATGGGTGCTCATGCCGAACGCGTTGCGCGACAGCGTGCCATGCGCCTCGATCACGCAGCCTGCCGTGGTGATTGCGCCGCAGGCGGCGGGTTGCAGCTCGAAGCGGATCGGCTGGGTCATGCCGCGCAGGCTTAGCCTGCCGTTGAGCGTGCCGCCCGTGCTCAAAAGAGCCAGCGGGATCGGCTCGGAGATGAAATGGATGGCCGGATACTGTGCGGCATCGAAGAATTCCGGTGCCAGTACCCAGCGGCGGAAGCGCGCTGAATCCATCGCCACACTGTCCACGGCAATGCGCGCATCGACCGTTGCCAGGCCGTGCGGATCAAGCCGTATCTGACCGTTGATCTGCATGAAGCGGCCACTGATCGTGTGCAGCCAGAGCAGGCGCACGGCGAAATCCGCGTGCGAACGGTCTGCAGCGATACGGTAGTCGGTGGATCGTGCCGCTGGCGCAGCGAGGGCCAGGGCGGCCAGCAGACAGGCAGTGAAGCGTCGTCTCACGGTGACCAGAAGGCATCCAGCCGGGCATTGCCCGGTTCGAGTGCGCCATCCAGATGCAGCACGGCCAGCGCGCCGGGCGGCATGCCGCGGAATTCGTCGGAGCGGCCCTCGACCAGCAGTGCCACCAGCCGCTCGATGCCGGGGTTGTGGCCGATCAGCATCACCGTGCCGGGCTCGCCGTATTGATCGAGCAGGGCCAGCAACTCACCTGGTGAAGCATCGTAGATTTCCGGTGCCAGTTGCAGCGTGGGGGCGTCGGTGATCGCGGCCAGCGCGAGCCGTGCGGTTTCATCGGCGCGCCGGGCCGGCGAACACAGCGCACGTCCGGGTCGCACGCCGTGCGAGGCCAGCCATCGTCCGGCGGCCTGTGCTTCCTGCTGGCCGCGCGCGCTCAGCGGTCGCTGCTGGTCATCACCGGAAGTTTCGATCGGCACGGCTTCGGCGTGTCGCAACAGGATCAATTCGTGCATGGGGGACTCCGATGGATGAGGACGCGCGAGGATGGCTTCACAACAGGCGCAGCGGCCTCAATGCTGCCGCTTGATCCAGCGCAGCAGGGCCTTCCAGTCCTGCTGGTGACTGCGTACCTGTTCGGACTGGTAATCGAAGATGCCCTTGCCCAATGCACTCAGCAGCACATAGGCCTGACTGTCACGCAGCTGCGCGACGATCGGGAAGGGTGATTGTTCGGCAAGCTGGGCGATCGCGTCCTGGCTGGCGTGCGTCCACGGCTTGAGCCGGTTGGCGACCAGTCCCACCGGCAGCTTGCCGCGGTGGATGCGGTTGATTGCGCGCAGCTCCTCGATGAAGCCGAGCGTGGCGTGCAGATCGAACGAGGACGGCAGTACCGGCACCAGCAGCACATGGGCTTGTTCCAGATACGGTTCCAACTCGCGCTCGCCGGAGCCGGCCGGCGTGTCGATCAGAACCTGCTGGGTATCCGGTGGCAATTTCTGCAGAGATTTGCGGCTGCCTTCGAGGGCCAGCACGCCAGGCACGTTATCCGGTCGCAGGCTGGCCCAGCGGAAGCTGGAACCCTGCCGGTCGGCGTCGATGATGGCGGTGTGTTGCCCGGCCTGTGCCCAGTGCGAGGCCAGCTGGGTTACCAGTGTGCTCTTGCCGCATCCGCCCTTGCTGCTTGCCACCAGCGTCGTAAGCATCGACTCACCCTTGTCGCGGAAGGTGGTCCAAGCCTACACGGCTGCGGATGCCGCGCAAAGCGGCGTTGCGTCAGGTTACTGTGGCTTCCAGTCTGTCGGGGGATCAGTCGGGAGGTTGTTGTCGCGAAGGGCCGCCAGAACCAGACTCATCTCGGTGCCGCCGTTGCGGGCCAGCGCCAGCAGGTGCTGGGCCAGCGCCTTGTCGTCCGGCGCACGGGCGAGCAGCTGGGCGAAGCTCTGTACCTGCCAGATCAGGCTGAGCCGGGTGCGTTTGGCATCTTCCTGCTGGGCCGGGTCATCCGCCAGCACTTCGCGCAGGTGCAGGCCGAGCGAGCGAGCCAGCGGGCTGGATCCCCATTCGAGAGTCTTGCCGAGTTTCAGGCAGTCGGCCTTGATCGAGGCATCGTCGCCGGCGTTTTCGCACAGCTTGGCGGTGAGCTGCAGACCCGGTTGCGGCTGGCTGCTGCCGATGCCGTAGACCAGCATTGTCTGCATGCCGACCGCGCCGGCTGCATGCGCCGGATCGAACGTGCCGGCCGGTGGTGGCAACGTACCGACCGCGCTGGCCAGCGCCTTCAGGCTTGCACCGGTGTAATCGTCATACAGCTTGGCTGCGGCAGCCCTGCCCAGATCCTCGCGGGCGGCATCCGACTTCAGGTTGCGGGTGTCTTCGGCCAGCTTGAGCAGCCATACCGCAGCGTTGTCCGCTGCCTGCGTTTGCAGCAACTCCAGTGCGGCGGGATTGGGGCAGGCATCGGCCTTGGCATCACAGTCAGCCAGGCGGACCCAGCTCACCGCCGCATCGGCATCTTCAGCCATCGCGGCACGCCCGATCAGGGTATGGAAACTGCCGGTCTCCGGTTGGTTGAACAACGGCCGCGCCAGCAGGGCGGCACCAAGCAGGGGTTGTGCCGTGGCGCTGGGTGCCAGCACGCTGATCAGATCACGCTGGAATGCCAGCTGGGCCTTGTCGCGGGCCTTGGCCGCCTTGCTGGGTGAACTGGCGGCCTTGCCGGCCGCGGTTTTGCCAGCGAGAGCCGGTGTGGTCACCAGTGAAACTGCACATGCCAGGGCAAGGCAACGCCATCCACGCATCATGGGTTGGGTCCGAGGTCAAAGAGGTGAGCATACAGCCCGCAGATTAAGCACGGCTGACACGGTTGTCCGAGGTGCCCGGCAAACGTTGCCAGGCTTGCTACGATGCCCAGCTGGGTGCAGAACCGCGCCCCTCATGTCCGGGAGACGCATAGTGGATCATTTGTCGAGACTTGCCGATGGCGCACCCTGGTTCGTGGGCTGGGGCACGCTGGCCTTGATCAACGCCGCACTGGCGCAGGGCAAGAACCGCAGCGGGTTGCTGTGGTTCCTGCTGTCGCTGCTGTTCGGTCCGTTCGCCACGCTTTTGCTGGTGCTGCTGCCGAAGGTGCGCGGCACACTGTTCTGATCCGAGGCGTGCAGGCGGAGCTTATTCGCCGAGTGCCTCGCGCATGAACTCCGGCTGCGCCAGCGCAGCCTTGTGGATGTCGGCGTTGTAGTAGCGGGTCGGGAAGTTCTTGCCGAGCGCGCCGCGCTCGCGGAAGCCGGACAGGTCGCCGCCCTTGCGCGCCATCGTGCAGCTCCACCAGCCGGTCGGGTAGCACGGCTGCGGGAACGGCAGTGTCTTCACCGCGTTGAAGCCGGAGGTGCGCATCGCCGAGCGCATCGACTTGATCAGGTCCAGATGCGCCAGCGGCGACTCGCTCTGCTGCACCAGCAGGCCGCCATGACGCAGCGCCTTGTGACAGCTGGCATAGAACGCAGCATTGAACAGGCCTTCGGCCGGGCCAACCGGGTCGGTCGAGTCGACGATCACCAGGTCGAGCGAATCGGGTTCGCATTCGGCCATGTACTTGATGCCATCGATGAACAGCAGCTCGGCGCGCGGGTCATGGTTCGAGTCGCACAGCTCCGGGAAATACTCCTCGGCCAGCCGGGTCACGCGCTCGTCGATCTCCACCTGCACCGCGGACTCCACTTCCTCGTGCTTGAGCACCTCGCGCAGCGTGCCGCAATCGCCGCCGCCGATGATCACCACGCGCTTGGCGCGCGCATGGGTGAACAGCGCCGGATGGGTCATCATCTCGTGATAGAGGAAATTGTCGCGGGTGGTCAGCATCACGCAGCCATCGATCACCATCAGGTTGCCCCAGTCGGTGGTCTTGTAGATCTCGATGGTCTGGAACGGGGTCTTCTCCGCATGCAGCAGTTGCTCGGTGCGGAAACCGATGGAGGAGCCGGAAGCCTGATGGGCTTCGGTGAACCAGCTGATCTGCTGCGACATGGCGGGTGTTCCTGAAGAACCGGATGGGAAGATAAAGACCGCCAATTGTAGCCGCAACGGCGGTGAACATCCCGGCGTGGCACCGGGGGGTCATGCGCCAATTGTCACAGCAGACCATTACAATGGCGCTCCGGCCTCGCCGGCGCAGCGCGCCTGGTGGCCGACAAGCCCGATCGACCCCGCGGCGTGCGAGGCTTCCGGTCGCTCGGACTTCGTGCTCCTTCGTCGAGCAACACCGTCAAGGCTCGCCGCTGCGACGACATCATCCGTTTACACAATGGAACTTCGTTGATGTCGAATCCTTGGAATACTGACTCCGCCCGCCACACCTACGCCGTGCCGCATTGGGGCGATGGCTATGTGGACGTGAATGCGGCCGGTGAGATCGTGATGCGCCCGCGCGGCGCCAGCGGCCCGGCCTTGTCGCTGCCCGGCATTGTCGAGCGCGCCCGCGCCGAGGGGCTGCGGTTGCCGTTGCTGGTGCGCTTCCCGGACATCCTGGCCGATCGCCTCGCGCGGCTGCAGGGCGCGTTCGCCAAGGCCATCGGCGAGTGGAACTACGCGGGCGGCTATACCGCGATCTACCCGATCAAGGTGAACCAGCAGCGCGGCGTGGCCGGCGAACTGGTCGCCGCAGGCAAACACGGTTTCGGCCTGGAAGCGGGTTCCAAACCGGAGCTGATGGCAGTCCTGGCGATGGCGCGGCCCGGCTCCATCGTGATCTGCAATGGCTACAAGGACCGCGAGTACATCCGTCTCGCACTGATCGGGCTGAAGCTCGGCCTGCGCGTGCATATCGTGATCGAGAAGCTGTCCGAGCTGGATCATGTATTCACCGAGGCGAAGGCGCTAGGTATCGAACCGCTGCTCGGCGTACGCGTGCGGCTGGCCTCGATCGGCGCCGGCAAGTGGCAGAACACCGGCGGCGACAAGGGCAAGTTCGGCCTGTCGCCGCACCAGGTGCTGACCCTGATCGAGCGGCTCGATGCGGCCGGGCTCAAGCACACGCTGAAGTTGCAGCATTTCCACATGGGCTCGCAGATCTCCAACGTGCGCGACATCGCCAACGGCATGCGCGAGGCCACGCGTTATTTCGTCGAACTGAAGCGGATGGGTGTACCGCTGGAGATTGTCGACGTCGGCGGTGGCCTCGGCGTGGATTACGAAGGCACCCGTTCGCGCAGCCACAATTCGATCAACTATTCGATCGAGCAATACGCCGCCACCATCGTGCAGTCGCTGGCCGAAGCGGTGGAAGCTGAAGGCCTGAACGCGCCGCATATCCTCACCGAGGCCGGTCGCGCGATGACCGCGCACCACGCGGTGATGGTGGTCAATGTGACCGAGGTGGAGGAAGTGCCGGTTGGTGCGATTCCGCCGCCGTGCGCGGATGAGCCGGCCGTATTGCGCCGGTTGCGTGAAACACATGAGGAACTGGATCGGCGCCCCGCGCTGGAGCTGTTCCACGAAGCGCAGCACCACCTGCAGGAAGGCCAGACGCTGTACGCGCTGGGCCAGCTCGCGCTGGCCGATCGCGCGCGACTGGACGAGATGTACTACGCGATCGCCAACGCGGTGCGCGCACGCCTGCTGCCGGCCGAACGCTCGCACCGGCCGGCATTGGACGATCTGGACGAGAAGCTGGTCGACAAGTACTTCGTCAACTTCTCGGTGTTCGAGTCGGTGCCGGACATCTGGGCGATCAAGCAGATCTTCCCGATCACGCCGATCGCGCGGCTCGACGAGGAGCCGACCCGTCGCGGCGTGATCGTCGACCTCACCTGTGATTCGGACGGCCGCATCGACCACTACGTCGATGCCGATGGCATCGACGTGAGCCTGCCGCTGCATGCCTTGAAGGAGGACGAGAGCTACCGGCTCGGCATCTTCATGGTCGGTGCGTACCAGGAGACGCTGGGCGACATCCACAACCTGTTCGGCGACACCGACGCGGTGAACGTGCGCGTCGATGGCGAGGGTTATGTGTTCGCACACAAGCGCCGCGGCGATACCACCGATCTCATGCTCGACTACGTGGGCTACGACCTCGAAGCGCTGCGCCGGAGCTACCGCGAGCGCATCGCCAGTGCGGGCGTGACCGGACTCGAGGCCGAGCAGCTGTATGGCACGCTCGATGGCGGTCTGACGGCCTACACCTATCTGGCGGAAGAAACACACTGATCCGCAAGCCGGTCTTCCCTTCCTGGCCCGGCCGGGGTTCAATGGTGCACTGCAAAAAATCCCCCACATCGATCCAGGAGCAACTCATGGCAAGTCTTGATGGCAAGGTGGCATTGATCACTGGTGCGGCCAGTGGTATCGGCAAGGCGATCGCCGAGCTGTATGCAAAAAATGGTGCGGCGGTGGGCATTGCCGACATCAACCAGCAGGCCGCCGATGCGGCGGCGGCCGAGATCACGGCCGCCGGTGGCAAGGCAATCGGTGTGGCGATGGACGTCAGCAACGAGGATGCTGTCAACGCGGGTACCGACAAGGTGGTGGCCGCGTTTGGACGTCTGGACATCCTGATCTCCAATGCCGGCGTGCAGATCATCAACCCGATCGACCAGTTCGCCTTCGCCGACTGGAAGAAGATGCTGGCTATCCACCTCGATGGCGGTTTCCTCACCACCAAGGCCGCGCTGCAGCACATGTACAAGGGCGACCAGGGCGGCATCGTGATCTACATGGGCTCGGTGCATTCGCATGAAGCATCCAAGCTGAAGTCGGCCTACGTCGCCGCCAAGCATGGCCTGCTCGGCCTGGCGCGCACGCTGGCGAAGGAAGGCGCCGCACACAACGTGCGCTCGCACGTGATCTGCCCGGGCTTCGTGCGCACGCCGCTGGTCGAGAAGCAGATTCCCGAGCAGGCGAAGGAGCTGGGCATCAGCGAAGCGGAGGTGATCAAGAACGTGATGCTGAAGGACACCGTCGACGGCGTGTTCACCACAGTCGAGGATATCGCGCAGACCGCGCTGTATCTGGCCACCTTCCCCAGCGCCGCGTTGACCGGACAGTCGTTTGTGGTCAGCCACGGCTGGTACATGCAGTAGCCACGTAGCAGCTGCATTCCGTGGCGGCGTGGTCGCAGCGATCGCGCCGTCTCCATTGTCATGCCGTGCCAGGACATGTCCCCATGAAGATTGCCGACGTGAAGGCGAATGCGTTCGCCATGCCGCTGACCAGCCCGGCGTTTCCACCCGGGCCGTATCGCTTCATCAACCGCGAATTCCTGGTGATCACCTACCGCACCGACATGGATGCGTTGCGTGCGGTGGTACCCGAACCGCTGGAAGTCACCGAGCCGCTGGTCAAATACGAATTCATCCGGATGCCGGATTCCACCGGCTTTGGTGACTACACCGAATCGGGTCAGGTGATCCCGGTGAGTTTCCGCGGACAACGTGGCGGCTACGTGCATTCCATGTACTTGAACGACCACCCGCCGATTGCCGGCGGTCGCGAACTTTGGGGTTTCCCCAAGAAGCTGGCCAGCCCGGTACTGGAGACCGAGATCGACACCCTGGTCGGTACGCTCGACTACGGCAAGGTGCGGGTCGCCAAGGCCACGATGGGTTTCAAGCATCGCGAGGCCGACCATGCTGCGGTGCTGGCCGGGCTCGCGGCACCGGGGTTCTTGCTGAAGATCATTCCGCACGTGGACGGCACGCCGCGCATCTGCGAGCTGGTCCGTTACTACACCACCAACGTCACGCTGAAGGGTGCATGGAGCGGACCGGGTTCGCTCGAGCTGCACCCGCATGCCTTGGCGCCGGTGGCTGATCTGCCAGTGTTGAAGGTGGAGTCGGCGCTGCATTACATCACCGACCTCACCCTCGATTTGGGCGAGGTCGTGCATGACTACCTTGCTGATTGAACCGCCTCACCGGATGAACGGAGCCAGCGCGTGAATTCTCGCAAACCCAGTCCGCCCGCCAACGGTGGCGGCAAGTCCGCTGCCGCCAAGCCGGCGCAGGAGTACCACACCACCGCCCTGGTCCTTCAGGGAGGAGGTGCGCTGGGCGCCTATCAGGCTGGCGTCTACGAAGCGATGGCCGAGGCCGGTCGCCATCCGAACTGGGTGGCCGGTATCTCGATCGGCGCGTTGAACGCGGCGATCATTGCCGGCAATCCGCCGGAGCGGCGGGTCGAGCGGCTGCGCGAATTCTGGCAGACCATCTGCCAGCCTCCGCTGCTGCCGGCGCTGGGACTGCCGGCGTTGCCGGACGGGCATGGCTGGCCGGCATCCACGTTGAGTGCTATGAGCGGCTGGGCTGCCTGGCGCGCACTTACCGAAGGTCAGGCCGGCTTCTTCACGCCGCGGTTGCCGCCGCCCTACCTGCAGGCTCCGGACAGACCAGCCAGCGCCAGCTACTACGACACCGCGCCACTGCGCGGCACGCTGGAGCGGCTCGCCGATTTCGACCGGATCAACGACCCGCGCACCTTGCGCGTGTCGGTCGGCGCGGTGAACGTGCGCACCGGCAACTTCGCCTATTTCGACAGTGCACACCAGCGCCTGCGGCCGGAGCATTTCATGGCCTCCGGCGCGCTGCCGCCGGGCTTTCCCGCGGTGGAGATCGACGGCGAGTTCTACTGGGATGGCGGCATGGTCTCCAACACGCCGCTGTACCGGGTGCTGACCGAACAGCCGCGGCGCGACACGCTGGTGTTCCAGGTCGACCTGTGGAGCGCCGCCGGAGCGCTGCCGCAGGACATGCTGCAGGTCGCCGAACGCAGCAAGGAGATCCAGTTCTCCAGCCGCACACGGCTCGTCACCGAATACATGCGCACCGCGCAGGAGCAGCAACGCCTGCTGCACGATCTGATGGCGCTGGTGCCGCCGGATCGGCGCGGCGATCCGGCGTTCCGTCGCGCCGAAGCGCGCGCCAACGGCGCGCTGGTCAACGTGGTGCACCTGATCTATCGCGACAAGCCGTACGAAGGCAACTACAAGGACTACGAGTTCAGCGCGGCGACCATGCAGGAACATTGGCGCAGCGGCGTGGACGACATGCGGCATACGCTGGGGCACGCGCACTGGCTCGACCTGCCCGATCCCGCGCGTCCGTTCGTGACGCATGACGCGCATCGCGGCGAGGCCAGCTGATTGCTTTGCGCGTGCTTGCCTGGGAAGTACGGGGTTGGTGAAAGCGTATTGCCCGTCCAGCGGGCGCATCCGTTCAGCTGTCGCGGGCAACCTGCAGCCCGGCCGCTGACTGGCTGACCGGCATCACCTCGATGCGGTTGATGTTCAGGTGCGGCGGCTGATTGGCGACCCACCAGATCGTGTCGGCAATATCGCCGGCGGTGATCGGGTGCGCGCCGGCGTAGAGATTCTCTGATGCGGCCTGGTCGCCGCCAGTGCGCACCAGGGTGAACTCGGTTTCGGCCATGCCCGGCTCGATCGAACTCACCCGCACACCAGTGCCGTGCAGATCGCTGCGCAGGTTCTGCGAGAACTGGGTGACGAAGGCCTTGGTGCCGCCGTATACGTTGCCGCCGCGGTAGGCGTAGCTGCCCGCGATCGAGCTGATGTTGACGATCGTGCCGCGGCGCTCGATCAGTTGCGGCAGCAGCAGATGGGTCAGCGACACCAGCGCGGTGATGTTGGTGTCGATCATCTGCTTCCACTGCGTCAGGTCCGCCTGCTGCGCCGGCGCAGTGCCCAGCGCCAGGCCGGCGTTGTTGACCAGCAGGTCGATACCGGCGAACTCAGGTGGCAGGGCCGCGTGCGCCGCACGCATCGCCGTCTCGTCGCGGACGTCGAACGCCGTCGCATGCACGCGCTCGGCACCGTGCTGTGTCGCCAGACGTTGCAGCCGCTCGGCGCGGCGGCCGCTGGCGATCACCCGCCAGCCACCGGCCACGAAACGTTCCACGGCGGCTGCGCCGAACCCGGAGGTGGCGCCGGTTATCCATGCAGTCTTGGTCGTCATGCGTGAGAGTCCAGCCAGGCGGGTCGTGACATGGAGGTCAACAGGGCCGCTTGCGCGGCTGGGGTTCGCTGCGCGCTATTTGCCCTCCTTCAAGGCGATGGCGTTGATTCCCGCCGACGCCAGTCGCTGCTTGGTCGACTCAAGCTCGGTGGCCGAATGGAACGGGCCGAGGCGGACGCGATGGTAGGTCTGGCCATTGATGTCGACCGATTGCACGTTGGCGATGAAGCCTTGCAGGGCCATCTTCGCCTTCAGGGTTTCCGCATCGGCGGCATTCGGGAACGCACCGACTTGCAGCAGGTAACCGCTGCCGGTCGTGCTGGGCGGCGACACCGCGCTGGCGGGAGCGGCAGTGATGTTCTGGCTGACCGCGGCGGGTGCATTCGCCGGCGGGGGCGCCTGTTCGGTGGCGACCTGCGGTTGGGCTGCGGCCTGCTGCTGGGCGGCGAGCTGCTTCTGCTGCTGTTCGGCACGTGCCTGCGCGCTGATCACGGCGTCCGGGATACGGACTTCCTTCTCCGACAGTACCGAGTAGAAGTCGTACTGCGGCTTCTTCGGTGCGCTCTCGCTGGGGGCTGGCGCGAGGCCGGCATCACTGCCGCTCTGTGCAGTCGCCTGCGGATTCGCTTGCGGGCCCACCGGCTGGCGCAGGCTGGTCAGCAGACTGCCGCGCATCATCACCGCCATCAGGATGGCGCCGATCAGGACGCCGATGACCGCGTAACCCCAACCCGGAAAACCGCCGCTGTTGTTGCGCACGGCCTGCCGACCCTTGCCCTTGCGTGCTGCCATTACATGCTCTCCGGGGCGCCCAGGCCCAGCAAATTCAGACCATTCTTCAACACCTGCCGCGTTGCCACCACCAGCGCGAGACGCGCGTTGCGCAGCGCAGCGTCCTCGACCAGGAACTGGTACGAGTTGTAGTAAGTGTGGAACGCGTTGGCCAGTTCGCGCAGCCATGCGGCCACCAGGTGCGGCTCCAGGTTTGTCGCGGCGGCCTCGACCAGTTCGGGATACTTCGACAGTTCGGTCAGCAGGATCTGTTCGTGCTCGTTGTCCAGCCGGGCCAGGTTGGCGAGGCCGTCCTGCAGGTCGAACGTGAAACCCTTCTCGGGCGCCTGGCGCAGCACGCTGCATACGCGCGCATGGGCATACTGGATGTAGTAAACCGGGTTGTCGTTGCTCTGCGAACGCGCCAGGTCGACGTCGAACAACAACTGTGAGTCAGACTTGCGCGCGATTAGGAAATAACGTGTGGCGTCGCGGCCGACATCATCGATCAGATCGCGAAGAGTCAGATAGCTACCCGCCCGCTTGCCAAGCTTCACCTCTTCGCCGCCACGCATCACCGTCACCATCTGATACAGCATGTAGTCGGGGTAACCCTTGGGAATGCCGCAATCCAGCGCCTGCAGACCGGCCTTCACCCGTGCCAGCGAGCCATGGTGATCCGAGCCCAGCACGGTGATGGCCTTGCCGTAGCCGCGCTGCCATTTCGACAGGTGGTAGGCCACGTCCGGCACGAAATACGTATAGGTGCCGTCGGACTTGCGCATCACCCGATCCTTGTCGTCACCGTAGTCGGTGGTGCGCAGCCACAGCGCGCCACCCTCCTCGTAGGTGTGGCCGTGGGCGACCAGCTCGCGCACGGTCTCCTCCACCTTGCTGTCGCTGTACAGCGATGACTCCAGGAAATAGGTGTCGAAGCCGACGCCGAACGCCTGCAGATCCAGATCCTGCTCGTGTCGCAGGCTGGCCACGGCGAAGCGGCGGATCGCGTCGAGGTCGTCCACGTAACCACTGCCGGTGACGGTTTCGCCATCGGCCACCACGGATTCGCGGTCGAGGTAAGCGCGTGCCACGTCGGCGATGTAGTCGCCACGGTAGCCGTTCTCAGGCCAGCCGCTGTCTTCCGGGGTGATGCCGCGCGCGCGCGCCTGCACCGAGATCGCCAGGTTGGCGATCTGCACGCCGGCGTCGTTGTAGTAGAACTCGCGCTTCACATTCCAGCCGCTGGCGTCCAGTAGCCGGCTCAGGCAGTCGCCGATAGCTGCGTTGCGGCCATGGCCGACATGCAGCGGGCCAGTCGGATTGGCCGAGACGAATTCCACGCCGACCGTCTTGCCGGCGCCACGGTCATTGCGGCCGTAGGCGTCGCCTGTCGCCATGATCTGGCGCACTTCGGCGTGGTACGCAGCGGCGGCCAGATAAAAATTGATGAAGCCGGGCCCGGCGATCTCGATTTTTTGCACCAGTGCATTGGCGGGGAGTGCCGCCACCAGTTTTTCGGCCAGTTCGCGAGGCTTCGCACGCGCCGGCTTGGCCAGCAGCATGGCGGCGTTGCAGGCGAAATCTCCATGTTCGCGGCTGCGTGCGCGTTCGATCACGAAGCCCGGCAAGGCGAGGTCGGCAGGCAGGGTGGTATCGGCTTGCAGGGCCTGGATCGCCTGCAGCACCAGTTCGCGCAGCTGTTCTTTCACGGGTGGGATCGGTTTCGTGATGGAACCGCCAATCCTAACAGACCGCCATGAGCACGGACCGGGTTTGCCGGTGCCAGATCATGCCGGTGTCCATGAATTGCCCGGCCGTTCAGGAGTTTGATGCACTGCGGTTGTCATCCTGTGGATAAGTCTGTGGGGAAAGCAGCATGTCGGGGCCAGAAAACCGCTGCAATTCCACAAAAATCAAAAATTGAAAACAAATATCTTTTGAATATCAATTGTTTATACGATGAAATTAGAGCGAAAGGCGTGATTGCTCTCGCAAGTGCCGATATAGGCGGTTTGTGCATAAGTTTTGTTGACTCGATGGCATTTCCGACGGGAGGTTTCCACGTCATCAACCTGTCATGCGGCGCTGCGACACTTCTTGGGTGCCTGACACGACTCCCCTCCATGACAGGCATCTGGAGACGCCGCACTCTCCCCTCCCAAAGCGGCCCTGGCGGCGTGGTTCATTCCACGCCGTTTTTTTTGTGGCCGCATACCGGATCAGAGCAGGCCGCGGGCGGCCATCGATATCGGCTCGCCGGTGCCGATCACCAGATGATCAAGTACCCGCACACCTACCAACCGCAGGGCATCGCGCAGCTCATGAGTGATCGCCCGATCGGCGGCACTTGGCTCGGCGACACCGGAGGGGTGGTTGTGCGCAAAGATCACCGCGCAGGCGTTGTGCTTGAGACAGGCTCGTACCACCTCGCGCGGATGCACGCTGGCACCATCGACGGTACCGCGGAACAATTCCTCGAATCCCAGTACGCGGTGACGGTTGTCCAAATACAGGCAGCCGAATACTTCGTACGGAAGGTGGCGCAATTGCGCGCGCAGGAAGTCGGCGCTATCTCGCGGGTTACCCAAACGGGGTTGCTGCTGCAGCTGCTCGGCCAGGCTGCGTCGGGCCAGTTCGAGTGCGGCGGTAATCCGTGCTTGTTTGGCCGGTCCCAGTCCGCCGACACGAATCGGCTGCTCAGGCCGACCGAGCAACGCCCCCAGACTACCGGCGCTGGCCAGCAGTTCGCGGCCCAGCGCAATGGCATCCTTGCCGCTGCTTCCGCTGCCCAGCAGCACGGCCAGCAACTCGGCGTCGGATAGCGCGGCGCTGCCACGTGCCAGCAATTTTTCGCGAGGACGTTCGCTTTCGGGCCAGTCACGGATACTCATGCTTACAACTTGCCGGACGACACCCAGGACGGGCAGCGGCTGACGTGAATGAATCCGGTAAGCTACAGGTCTGCCCGATTGTCAGGCCCGCCTTACATGAGTCTTGCCCAACGCCGCATCCTGCTGGGAGTATCCGGCGGCATCGCCGCCTACAAGTCCTGCGAACTGGTTCGCCGCCTGCGCGAGCTTGGCGCCGAGGTGCGCGTGGTGATGACCGAAGGAGCCACTCGATTCATCGGCCCGACCACGTTCCAGGCGTTGTCCGGGCAGCCGGTCCGCGTCTCGCTATGGGATGAAGGCGCCGAAGCGGCGATGGGCCATATCGAACTGGCGCGCTGGGCCGAACGCATCCTGATCGCGCCAGCCAGTGCGGACCTGCTGGCACGTCTGGCACATGGGCTGGCCGATGACCTGCTGACCACCTTATGCCTCGCCAGCGCCGCTCCGCTTTACGTGGCGCCGGCGATGAACCAGCAGATGTGGGCGCATCCAGCGGTACAGGCGAACATCGGCACGTTGCGCCAGCGTGGCGTGCAATTGCTCGGTCCAGCAGCCGGCGAGCAGGCCTGCGGCGATATCGGCAGTGGCCGCATGCTGGAGCCGCATGAACTGCGTGATGCGCTGGTGGCTTCGTTCGGCAGTCAGGTACTGGCCGGCCTGAATGTGCTGGTCAGCGCGGGCCCGACCTACGAGGATATCGATCCGGTACGTTTCATCGGCAACCGCAGCTCCGGTCGGATGGGTTTTGCGGTGGCCGAAGCGGCTGCGCAGGCAGGTGCGGTGGTGACTCTGGTCGCCGGACCGGTGAGCCTGGCCACGCCGGTTGGCGTTGCTCATCGTATCGATGTGCGCAGTGCGGCGCAGATGCATGCGGCGGTGCTGGCGGCTGCTTCGCAGTCGAACATCTATATCGGTGCCGCTGCTGTCGGCGACTACCGACCGCTGGAGGTATCTACGCACAAGCTGAAAAAGCGCGCTGGGGCGCCCTTGACACTGCAGCTTGGCGAGAATCCGGACATCCTGGCTAGCCTGTCGGCACAAGTCGTGCATCCCTTCCTGGTCGGCTTTGCTGCCGAAACGCATGATGTGGCGAGCTACGCGCAGGGCAAACTGCAACGCAAGGGGCTGGACATGATTGCTGCCAACCAGGTCGGTGAGGGTCTCGGTTTCGAGGCGGCCGACAATGCCTTGAGCCTCTATTGGGCCAACGGTGCGGTCGAGCTGCCACGGGCAGCCAAGCCCGAGCTGGCCCGGCAGCTGATCGCCCACGTGGCCGAGCGCTACCGGGTGTCCCGCGCATGAGGGTCGATGTCGAGCTGAAGCTCCTCGATGCGCGCCTGGGTGAAAGCATCCCGTTGCCTGAGGCCGCCACGGCAGGGAGTGCCGGGATGGATCTGCGCGCTGCGCTGGAGATGCCGCTGACGCTGGCGCCGGGTGAGAGCGCACTGGTGCCCAGTGGCATTGCGATCCACATCGGTGATCCGGGCTGGTGCGCACTGATCGTTCCGCGCTCGGGGTTGGGTCACAAGCATGGCCTGGTGATGGGCAATCTGGTCGGGGTGATCGATGCCGACTATCAGGGCCCGCTGATGATTTCATGCTGGAATCGCGGCGTGCAGTCGTACACCATCGGCGTGGGCGACCGCATTGCGCAGCTGCTGCTGGTGCCGGTGGCGCAGGCACGACTGAACATCGTGACCGATTTCGCGCCAAGCGAACGCGGCGGCGGCGGATTCGGCTCGACCGGTATCAAATGACAGGCTGGGTCGGTATGGAGTACGCGCCGGACCGATTCACCGGGCACAACCTGCGGGGCGGGACATGGCGATAGACATCGCAAGGGAACGGTTGCGACAACTGCAGGTCGACTGGCGCAATTTGCTGCCATTGATCGGCGGCACGCTGCTGCTGGTGCTGGGGCTGTTCTGCGCCTGGCAAACCTGGCTGATTGCCGATGAAGGCAATGCCATCGAACGGGTGCATGTTGCCCAGGATCAAGTCGTGCATGCCTTGGCCGATGAGATTGCCATGCAGCGTGGCAAGGTCGAGAAAGTGCTGGCGGCGGCCGATCCTGCCACCTTGATGAGCGATCCTGTGCAATCGGCCATCGCCCTGCGCAAGCAGTTGCCACAGGTGCAGAAGCTGGAGCTGTACAGCGGCGACCTGCACGAAGTGCTGAAGGCCAATTACCGTGAATTCGGCTATGCCAAGGCAGCCCAGTTGATGGCCGCGCAAGGTGCTGAAGGGACGCCGTTGGCGCAGAGTGTCTCCTATGGCGGCAATGATCGCCGACTGAGTCTGGTGATCCCGCTGGGACTGCCGCAGCAGGTACAGGCCTGGGCCTGGGTCGAGTTGCCGTTCACGCCGTTGCGCCAGCACTTTGAGTCGATCTCGCCGGCCGGTGGCCGGCTTGATTTGCGTCAGGGCGACGAGCACGGTGACATGGCGCTGCTTTCGAATGGAGGTACTTCGGCCGAAACCGAGCCGACCGGCAAACCGGTGCCCGGCAGCGCATTCAGCGTGGGGGTCGGTTTGCCCGGTGCCTTCATCGTATTGCCGCACTCATGGTTTCTGAGCGGTTTGCTGACCTTGCTGGGCCTCGGCGGCGGGTTCTTCCTGCTGCGCCTGCGCCTGCGATTGCATGACGTTTCGGCGTCCGAACCCGAGGAAATTGATTTGCCCGCAAGAATCGAAAGAGCCGCTACCGCACCTGTCATGCCTGCAACCCCGGTACCTGCCCCGGCACCTGTGCTGGCGGTCAGTGTGGATCCGAGCATCTTTCGCGCCTATGACGTGCGAGGCGTGGTCGGCAAGACGCTGAACAAGGAGGTCGCGCACGCGCTCGGTCAGTCGATCGGTACCCTGATGGGCGAGAAGGGTTTGCGCGAGATCGTGGTGGGGCGGGATGGCCGTCTGTCCGGACCGGAGCTGGTCGGTGCGCTGGCCGATGGCCTGCGCGCTGCCGGTATCGATGTGATCGATGTTGGCGCGGTACCGACGCCGGTGGTGTACTACGCGGCCTACCGCTTCAATACCGGTTGCGGCGTGGCCGTCACCGGCAGCCACAATCCGCCGGACTACAACGGATTCAAGATCGTGGTCGGCGGCGAGACCTTGTCCGAAGGCGCGATACAGGATCTGTACCAGCGCATTGCCAGCGGCGCGCTGGCCAGCGACGGCCAGGGCAGCCTGCGCCAGGTCGACGTGGCACCCGATTACATCGAGAAGATCGTTTCCGATGTGCTTGCCGAGCGCCATCTGAAGGTCGTCGTCGACTGCGGCAACGGCATTCCAGGTGCGATCGCGCCACAGGTACTGGAAGGGGTCGGTTGTGAAGTAATCCCGCTGTACTGCGATGTCGATGGCAACTTCCCGAACCATCATCCGGACCCGTCGGATCCCCACAATCTGGAGGACCTGATTCTTTCGGTGAAGCGGACCGGTGCCGATCTGGGACTGGCCTTCGATGGCGACGGCGATCGCCTTGGCGTGGTCACCCAGTCCGGCGAGATCATCTACCCGGACCGGTTGCTGATGCTGTTTGCGCGCGACGTGTTGTCGCGCCAGCCAGGTGCCACGATCATCTACGACGTCAAGTGCACCAACCATCTGAAAGGCCAGATCCTGGACGCTGGCGGCAGCCCGTTGATGTGGCGCACCGGCCATTCGCTGATCAAGGCCAAGATGCGTGAGACCGCTGCGGAACTGGCCGGCGAGATGAGCGGGCATTTCTTCTTCAAGGAGCGCTGGTACGGTTTCGATGACGGCATCTACGCTGCCGCGCGACTATTGGAGATCCTCGCCGGCGACCTGCAGGGACGTACGCCGGAGGAAATCTTCGCCACCTTGCCGAAGAGTGTTTCCACGCCCGAATTGAAGATCGAGATGGATGAGGGCGAGCACTACCGCTTCATGGACAAGCTGCGCCAGCAGGCCAGCTTCGATGAAGCCACGCTGATCACGATTGACGGTGTGCGCGCGGACTGGCCGGATGGCTGGGGTCTTGTGCGCGCCTCCAACACCACGCCGGTACTGGTGTTGCGCTTCGAGGCGGACAATCCGGTAGCGTTGAAGCGCATCCAGCAAGTGTTCCGCAAACAGTTGCTGGCCGTGGACTACAGGCTAAAAATGCCGTTTTGAGCGTCTAGTGGTCGCTGGCATGGGAGGGCGTCACCCAGGCCCTGCGATATTCCGAGTCCATGTCGACTAAGGTTGGCCTTGGGCTTGCGCCGCCTTGAGCTGGCGATAGCGCGCCAGATCCTTGACCTGCTGCTGCACGGTCTGGGCGCGCAACGCCTGCTGATGTTGCAATGTGCTGCGCTGTCCAGTGACGACATCACGCTGGCTGGCGATGCTGTCGCTGAGGAATTTCGGTACCGGTGACTTGGTACGCTCGATGTCAGCCGCCCGAGCGAGCAGGTCCGTCAACGCCTTTTCCTGGCTGCGCAGGTTGATCTGAGTGGTATGCATCTGCTGATCGATGGTGTCCAGCTGCTGTTGCTGCGAAATCTTGTAGGAGTCCTCATCCGGATATGCCGACAGCATCTGCGCTTCGGCATTGGCCACCTCCTGCGCTGCGCGCCGCTTGGCGGCTTCTTCCTCGGCCAGCTTGTTGGCGGCGGCGCGCTCTTCCGGATTGAGCTGGCGCGCTACGTGCTGGATGACCAGACCCTGGTCGTTGACCAGGTCGTAGCCATACTTCATGGCTTCGGCGCTCAAGCTGTCGCTGAAATGCAGCAACCCCTGGCCGTCGTGCCATTTATAACGGATGCCGCCACCCATGGTCTGTTGAGCGTGCACCGGCAAGCTCGCGAGTAGCATGGTGACGACTACGACAGTCAGTAACTTGCGCATGAACATTCCCCTTTGTCTTTCAGTATAGCCATCACGATTGCGCCGCGTAGGTGGGCGGTAATGGCAACGCGATTTACTGTGATCAAGAGCATTCGATCCTGGTGGTTCGCGGATGGGCTCAGCGGGAAACACCATAGCGCTCGCGGTAAGCCAGCAGCCGGGCATGTTCAGCGGCCAGCAGCGGTTGTTCACCGGCGTAGGCCAGCACGTCGTCGAGACCCGTAATCGCGATCACCGGGATGCCGTAATCTGTGGTGACTTCCTGTGCAGCCGAGAGTTCGCCCTGCCCACGTTCCTGCCGGTCCAGCGCGATCAGCACACCGGCCGGCTCGGCGCCATGCGCGCGGATCAAGGCCAGTGATTCACGCACGGCCGTGCCAGCCGTCATCACGTCGTCGACAATCAGCACGCGGCCCTTCAACGGCGCACCAACCAGCACCCCGCCCTCGCCGTGATCCTTCGCTTCCTTGCGGTTGTATGCCCATGGCAGGTCGCGCTGGTGCTGATCGGCCAATGCGATCGCGGTGGCCGCAGCCAATGCAATGCCCTTGTAGGCAGGGCCGAACAGCATGTCGACGTTGATCCCGGCGTTGACCACGGCCGCCGCGTAGGCGCGCCCGAGCTGGGCCAATGCGGCACCGGAATCGATTCGCCCCATGTTGAAAAAATAGGGACTTTGCCGGCCGGATTTCAGGGTGAACTCGCCGAAGCGGAGAACTTCGCGCTGGAGGGTGAGTTCGATGAAGTCGCGCTGGTAGTCGTGCACGGAGTTGTCTCGTGGGATGAAAGTCAGAGGGCAGCCGATATGGCTTCCCGGAACAGTTGCCATGGTAGCGCGCACGGAAGCAGCGAGGTCGCAGCAGGCGCGACACGCAGACGGACGGGTTCATGTCGATGAGGCGAACGCGTTAGTCGTGGTCTGTGGTTGTTATGATCGTCCATCAGCAATCGGGAGACGCCATGCGCATCATCAGCCTCAACGCCAACGGCATCCGTTCGGCTGCGACCAAGGGGGTGTTCGACTGGTTGCGTTTGCAGAACGCTGACGTGGTCTGCCTGCAGGAAACCAAGGCGCAGGAGGATCAGCTCAGCGATCCGATGTTTCGTCCGGATGGTCATCATTGCTTCTATCGCGACGCCAGCAGCAAGAAGGGCTACAGCGGCGTGGCGATCTATGCGAAGCGTGAGCCCGACCAGGTGCTGACCGAGCTGGGCTGGGACGAATTCGACAACGAGGGTCGCTACATCGAGGCGCGCTTCGGCAACCTTTCGGTGGTATCGCTGTACTTCCCGTCCGGCTCCTCCGGTGACGAGCGCCAGCAGTTCAAGTTCAAGGCGATGGAATGGATCACGCCTATCTTCGACCAGTGGCTGAAGAGCGGTCGCGATTACGTGATCTGCGGTGACTGGAACATCGTGCACACGAAGAATGACATCAAGAACTGGAGCTCGAACCAGAAGAACTCCGGTTGCCTGCCGGAGGAACGCGCGTGGCTGGACCTGCTGTTCCAGCAGCGCGGCTGGGTCGACAGCTTCCGTGCGATCAAGCCCGAAGCGGTCGAATACACCTGGTGGTCGAATCGCGGCCAGGCGCGTGCGAACAACGTGGGATGGCGCATCGATTACCAGGTGGTGTCGCCGTCGCTGTGCGAGCGCCTCAAGCACTGTTCGATCTATCGCGACCAGCGCTTCTCCGATCACGCACCGTATACCGTCGACTATGCCGATTGAACCGCGCGCGTCGACGGCGCGCAAGCCATCGATCTGGCGGGCGTTCTCGCAGCCCGCTGCATGGACGATGTGCCTGCTGGGGTTCTCCTCCGGCCTGCCGTTTCTGCTGGTATCCGTCACGCTGGCACTGTGGCTGAAGGAAAGCGGCATCGCGCTGAAGGACGTCACGATGATCGCCAGCGCCGGCATGACCTATGCCTTCAAGTTCGTGTGGGCGCCGCTGCTCGATCACTGGCGGCTGCCGCTGTTCGCGCGGCTGGGCCAGCGCCGTGGCTGGCTGTTGTTCGCGCAGCTGGGCGTGATCGCCGGACTGTTGGCAATGGCCCTGCTGACGCCGCATCGGCTGCAACTGTTCGTTGTGGCAACCCTGTTGGTGGCCTTCATGGGTGCCACCCAGGACATTGCGGTGGATGCGTACCGCATCGAGATCGCACCGCCTTCCGCGCAGGGTGCGCTGGTGGCTACCTATTCGCTGGGTTACCGGCTGGGCCTGTTGGTGGCCGGTGCGCTGGCGCTGATCCTGGCCGACCACATCGCTTGGGCCTGGGTCTATGCGCTGATGGCGGTGGCGATGCTGTTGCCGGTCGCCACCACACTCACCATGCGCGAGCCGGACGTGTATCGAGCGGTGCCTGCCACCTGGCATGCAGCGATGCGCGACGGCGTGATCGACCCGTTTGCGGATTTCTTTCGCCGCTATGGCTGGGCCCTCGCCGGGGTGACGCTGTTGTTCATCCTGCTGTTCAAGTTGCCCGAGCAGTCCATTGGCACCATCTTCAATCCGTTCATGCGTGACATGGGCTTCAACAAGACCGAAATCGGCGCAGTCACCAAGATCTACGGCGTGTGGATCGGCATCGCCGGCGCCTTCGTCGGTGGCGCGTCGGTGGCGCGCTGGGGCGCGTGGCGCACGCTGGGTGTGGCGATCGTGCTGGAGAGTTGCAGCAACCTGTTCTACCTGCTGTTGCTGAATCATCACGGCAGCCTGCCGATGCTCACCGTGGCGATCTCCGGCCAGAATTTCGCCGAGGGTCTGCTCGGGCCGCCGACGGTGGCGTTCCTGTCGTTGCTGGTCAATCGTCAGCACACGGCGACGCAATACGCGCTGCTGAGTTCGCTGGTGAACTTGCCCGGCAAGGTGCTGGGCTTTTTTGCCGGCGGCATTGTCACGGTGTTGGGATATGGCGGCTATTTCGCCATTACCGTGGTGTCGATCCTGCCGGCGATGGCCTTGTTCGCTTACCTGTGGTCGTATTTTCGTGCCGCTGAACGTGCAAGTGAAGTTGCTCAGGGCGAGCCCTAGCAGGACGGCGAGAACATCCTGGTCATGAATCCATGGATGGCGCATGCGCATCAAGCGCACGTTGGGCCGGGTGGTTCTAGAAAATGCACGAATCCGCTTTGCCGGCACTCTTGCACGATGGCACCAGTCATTGGCTGGCGGCATTCGTGACCCCGGTCACGCGGGCTCCGGCCAGCCTGGTGAGATTGCCAACCAGGGCACGGAAGTGATTGCCGGATTCGTCAGAATCCGGGTCAGCGGAATGGGAATCTCCAGTTCCTGCGGAACTTAAGGAGTGGCGCTTGTGCCGGACATGATCTTGCAGCACGTCGATGGCTTGCTGGTCGAGCGCATTCATTCGCTGGCCAAGGCGCGGCAGTGGTCGGTCAATGAAGTCTTGTTGTATGCCTTGCGCAAAGGCATGGGCATCTCGACCGCACAGCCGTTCAGTGAATCGATGCTTGATCCCCATGCGCTGACCGAGATTGGCGGCGACTGGGCGGCCAATGAAAAGGGTGTATTCCAGGAAGCATTGCGCGCACTGGCGCAGCGCAGTGCGACTCAACTGGCGCCGGAGAATATCCGCGGCGGGGAGTCTGCACTGGGAGCCGAGTAGATCGCGCCCAGCACGCGCGCGCCTCGCGCGCCGGTCACAGCCGGCAGATTTCCGGGCAGACCGAGCAGCCGCTGGCGCGCCAACCACGCGAACGCGGTGGCTTCGAGAAAGTCAGGATCGATGCCGTGGCGGGCTGTGCTGCACAGGATGTGCGGGACCAGCAGTTCACCCAGCCGTCGCATCAGTGCACCGTTGTGCACGCCACCACCGCAAACCAGCACTTCCTCCGCGTCCGGTGCGTATTGTGCAATCGCTCCGGCGACGCTGCGTACAGTAAGCTCCAGCAGGGTGGTTTGCACGTCGGCTGGGCTCAGCGATGTCAGTCGCGGATGCGTGGCGAGCCAGCCCAGATGGAAGTGTTCGCGACCGGTGCTCTTCGGTGGTGGCAGCGCAAAATAAGGGTCGGCCAGCAAGGCATCGAGCAGGACGGAATCGATCCGGCCGCTGGCGGCGAATGCGCCGTCGCGATCAAATGCCTCGCCGCGATGGCGCAGGCACCAGGCATCCAGCAAGCCGTTCGCCGGGCCGGTGTCAAAACCGTGCACGCTGCCGTCGGCACCGAGCACCGTGATATTGGCAATGCCACCGAGATTGAGCACGACCCGTGCATGGCCCGGGCGGCCCAGCAGCATGGCGTGCACTGCCGGCAACAGTGGTGCACCCTGCCCGCCAGCGGCGATGTCGGCGCGGCGAAAATCTGCCACCACGTCAATACCGCAGCGTTCAGCGATCACATTAGGGTCCCCCAGCTGCAGCGTGAATGGATGATCGCCGGAGGGTCGATGGCGTACGGTCTGTCCATGCGAGCCGATCGCCCGTACTGCCTGTGCGGATGTGCCGTTGTGTTCAAGCAAGTGCAGCGCGGCATCGGCGAAGTGATGGCCGATTTCGACATCCAGGCGTCCAAACCCGTCCAGATCCAGCGAGGCTTCGTCTTGTGCCAGCGCCAGCATGCGTTCGCGCAAGGCTGCCGGCCATGGATGACTGTGCGCAGCCAGCAATTGCGGTACGCCGCGGCTGAAACTGACCAGGGCGGCATCGATGCTGTCCGCGCTGGTGCCGGAGATCAAGCCGAGATAAAGCGCCGAGGCGTCATCCACGCGCGTCGCGCACTCAGTTGTCGTTGTTGGCGGGAGCGTTCGCACGTGCCAGCTTGATGCGCGCATCAAGCTCGGTCAGCCGGGCGAGCTGGGGCTGCACGACCCGGGCCTTGAACTGGGCCAGCTGGGCGGCCGGCAGCGGCTCCGGCCGCGGCAAGGTGACCGTCTGTGGATTGCGCTGCACGCCATTGACGCGGAATTCGTAATGCAGATGTGGGCCGGTGGCGAGGCCGGTCATGCCGACAAAGCCGATCACCTGCCCTTGGCTTACGTGCTGGCCGATTTTTTCGTTGGCGAAACGCGACATGTGACCGTAGGCAGTGCTGATCGTGCTGTTGTGCTGGATGATCACGAAATTGCCATAGCCATTCATCCAGCCGCGGAACTTGATCGTACCGTCGCCGGCGGCATGGATCGGGGTGCCGGTGGGTGCAGCGTAATCGACGCCCTTGTGAGCGCGCATCAGGCCCAGGATGGGATGCAGGCGCGCTGCGCTGAAGGTTGAGGAGATGCGGGTAAAGTCGACCGGAATGCGCAGGAAGGATTTCTGGATCGGCCGTCCGTCCTCGCTGAACCAGCCGTAGCTGCCGTCGGTCTTCTTGAAGCGATAGGCGGTGTAGCGCTGCCCCTGGTTGATGAACTCGGCGGCGACGATGTCACCTTCGCCATAGCGCACACCGTCACGGTAGAGATCGTCATAGATCACCGTGAAACTGTCACCGATACGCAGATCCTGCACAAAGTCGATGTCGTACTTGAACAGGTCGGCCAGCTTGCCGACCATCGCCGCGTTCATGCCAGCCTGGTCTCCGGCGGCATAGAGGCTGCTGCGAATCACGCCATGCGCCACCTGTTCGCGCAGATCCATGTCACGCTGCTGGGTGATGATGCTGGGATGTGCACCATCGAGCCGCACCGTGGCGCGGCTGGCCTGATCCTGGTCGAAACGGAAACCCCTGAGGCTGCCATCGCTGCCGAGCAGAAAATCGAATTCCTCGCCTGGACGGATATTGTGCAACGCAGGTGTGGCAGTGCCGGCAACATCCATCACCTTCTGCAGATCGGCCATGCCGAGGCCACGACCGGTGAAGATGTCCGACAAGGTCTGGCCCGGTTCTACCCGTACTACCTGCCAGTCATCCACGGTGGGTACCACGGCACTGGCCGGTGCGACCTTGGGCAGCGCCAGCGGCAACAGGGCGTGCACTTCCGGTAACGGCGCGGGACGCATCGCACTGGCCCAGACGGGCATGATGAAACCGGACAAAAGGGTGATCAGTAAAGCAGTGCCGGCGAGCACCAGATGCTCACGGTGCCAGTGAATCGGTTCGACTTCAGGCGAGCGGTTGAACGACCAGTGTGCGAAGCGTTCATAGAAGTGAGAATGCCGACGCTGCGCCTTGCGACTGATCGCCTGCTTGCGCGCATGCCGCGCACTCTTTTTTTCATCAGCCATGCCGTGCGCGCCCCGCGGTACAAAGTAACAAACTCCGCGTACCATAACGGTCATGTGTAAATGGCGTCAACGCCTTTTCCATCAAGGGTTTGCGCGACATTCCTGGTTAACGCACAATTAACGTCAAGCGCACGGGCGCGTTGCTCCGATGCGGTCCGTCACTATCACCTTGAGAGAGAAATGCATGAGCGAGCTTGACCAGGCGCTGGCCACGATTGCGCGCGGCGCCGACGAAATCATCAAGCGGGAGGATCTGGCTGAACGTCTGAAAAGTGGCCGCCCCTTGCGGATCAAGGCCGGTTTTGACCCGACCGCACCGGATCTGCATCTCGGCCATACCGTATTGCTGAACAAGATGCGCCAGTTCCAGGATCTCGGTCATCAGGTGATCTTCCTGATCGGCGACTTCACCGGCATGATCGGCGACCCCACCGGCAAGAACGTTACCCGCAAGCCGCTTACTCGCGAGGATGTGCTGGCCAATGCCGAAACCTATGCCGAGCAGGTGTTCAAGGTGCTCGATCGCGAGAAGACCGAGCTGCGCTTCAACTCCGAGTGGTTCGGCCAGATGACGGCCGCCGACATGATCAAGCTGGCCGCCCAGCACACCGTGGCGCGCATGCTCGAGCGCGACGACTTCGCCAAACGCTATGCCGCGCAGCAGCCGATCGCGATCCACGAATTCCTGTATCCGCTGGTGCAGGGCTACGACTCGGTGGCACTGAAGTGCGACGTCGAGCTCGGCGGCACCGACCAGAAATTCAACTTGCTGATGGGTCGCGGCCTGCAGGAGCATCACGGCCAGCCGCCGCAGGTCGTGCTGACCATGCCGTTGCTGGAGGGGCTGGATGGCGTCAACAAGATGTCCAAGTCGCTCGGCAACTACATCGGCATCAACGAGCCGGCGATCGACATCGTCACCAAGACCATGAAGATCGGTGACGAGCTGATGTGGCGTTGGTTCGAGCTGCTCAGCTTCGAGGTGTCGCTGGACGAGCTGGCGCAGATGAAGAAAGACATTGCCAGCGGTGTGCTCAACCCGCGCGATGCCAAGCTGCGCCTCGCGCGCGAACTGACCACGCGCTTCCACGACGCGGCGGCGGCCGAATTGGCGATTGCCGGTTGGCATGCGGTCGTGCGCGGTGAAGGCGATACTTCGCTGTTGCCGCAGACTGACATCGTCGTGCCCACCGAGGGTCTGCGGCTCGGTGCCTTGCTGACGGCGGCCGGGCTGACCGCGAGCAATTCCGAAGCCAGCCGCAAGCTGAAAGAGCGGGCCGTGCGCATCGACGCCGAAGTCGTGGAGGATGCGCAGCGTGTATTCAGTGTCGGGTTCGAGGGCGTGCTGCAGGTAGGCAAGCGCAACTTTGCGCGCGTGAAGCTCGTATCGGCGTGATCCGAGGTGTGGTTCGGCCCCGCATGACAGCGTCAGACAGGGCTCTGGAAAAGAAAATTGCATGCCAGCACAGCCGTTTGCAGCACATCTGCAAAACCGGCCTCAAGAAACGCTTGCTAAAAAAATTACAGATCGTATTATTCGCGGCCCGCAGTCGCCCAGACGTCGCAAGACGGACCGACGGGACCTCGAAAAAAGCTTCAACGAGGGTGTTGACGGTCTCCAAAAGCGATGTAGAATGGGCGGCTCACCTAGGACGAAACGTCTTGGGGCGCAAACCGGCAACGGGATGCAAGCGAAAAGATCTTTGACAGTGTGCGCAGGTGAATTGTGT
>NZ_MUNQ01000019.1 GCF_002001165.1 Rhodanobacter sp. C05
CCCCTGCTCGCAGGGGAGGGTCGGGGCGGGGTGCTCTTCGTCACAAGGTCAAAAGCTTTACTCCTCCCACCTCCCTCTGCAGGCAGAGGGAGGAGAAAAGTTCAGAATCCGGCGGCATGCCCGGCGATGCGCCGCTTCAGCGGCGCAAGGTGATCGAGCAGGCGCACGCCGAGTCCGCGTGCGGCGACCAGCGCCGGCGATTGCCACGCATAGATACGTGCCAGCGCATCGAAGCCCAGTGCATCGAGCGTGTCGGCACTGCGCCGGCGACGTGCGTAACGGCGCAGTACATGCCTGGCGCCGATGTCGCGGCCGGCGTTGCGTGCTGCGAGCAACGTATCACGCAACTCGGCCACGTCGCGCAACCCGAGATTGACACCCTGGCCGGCCAGCGGATGCACTGCATGCGCGGCATCGCCAAGCAACACGAAACGATCGGCCTGATAGCTTTCGGCAAGTTGCAGCTTCAGCGGAAACGCCGCACGCCTTGTCGCGGCAAGGATCCGCCCCAGCCGGAAATCGCTGGCCAAGCCAAGTTCGTCCAGAAAAGCCTGCTCGTCCAGTGCCAGCACACGCTGTGCCTCAGCCTCAGGCAACGACCACACGATCGAGCTGCGACCATCCGCCAACGGCAGCAAGGCCAGCGGCCCGCTCGGCAGGAAGCGTTGCCACGCGGTGTTCTCGTGCGGCCGCTCCGTGCGGACATGGGCCACCACCGCGCGCTGCGCATAGTCGCGACCACGCGTCCCGATGCCTGCCAGCTGACGCAGCGGCGAGGCGGCGCCGTCGGCGGCCACGAGCAATCCCGCAGCCAGCGTTTCACCATCCGCAAGCTCCAGCTGGATGCGATCCTCGCGTGCCTCGAAACCCTTCACCTCGGCCGGGCACAGGCGACGCACGCCGGCGGCTTCGAGTGCCTGCCACAGTGTCCACTGCACCAGACTATTTTCGACGATATAGCCGAGCAGGTCGTGCCCTTCGCTGGCTGCATCGAAGTCGATCGCCGCACCGCTCTCGGCATCCCATACATGCATGTGTGCATACGGACCAACACGGGCATCACGAATGGACGTCCAGACGCCCAGATCCTTCAGTAGCGCCAGCGAGGATGGCGCCAGGCCAACCACGCGCAGGTCCACTTCGTCGTCCATGCTCCACGCTGTCGGTGCACGCGCCTCCAGCAGCGCAGTACTGAAGCCTGCACGTGCCAACGCCAGCGCAGCGGCGGCACCAACCATGCCGCCGCCGACGACGGCGACATCCAGTGCCGGTGCACGGCGGCGCATCGAAACCTCCTGCAGTGGCGTATTCATGAAAGCCGCTCCAGTACTGCCAGCGGCGATTCACCCCTGAACCCCATGCCACGCCGTGCCAATGCGCGTTGCAGCGGTGGCACACGGTCGCAGGCCAACAAGGCCAGCGAGCGTAGCGGCGCCAGCATGGGTTGTGGCAGGCAGGCCAGCCGCACCAGGCCGTGACTCATCGCCATGGTGCCGCCGCGATCCGGTGCACGGCGTGCGGCATAGCGCTCCAGCAGATCGACAGCACCCGGATCCGGTGCTGCCGCCACCAGCTCGGCCAGCGTCAGCGCGTCACGCAGACCCAGATTGAAACCCTGCGCACCGATCGGATGCACGGTCTGTGCGGCATTCCCGACCAGTACCGCACGCGGCCCGGTCAACTGCGCCGCGGCGACGCGATGGATCGGATACGGATGACGCCGGCCGGGCCGCGTCAGGCGACCGAGACGCCAGCCGAATCGACGCTGCGCCAGTTCGATGAAGCCTGCATCATCGAGTGCGGCGACCGCATCCGTCTCGTCGGCAGCGACGGTCAGCACCAACCCGCAGCGACGCTCGGCCAGCGGCAGCAGCGCGATCGGGCCATCATCGGCGAAACGCTCGTAGGCACGATTGGCATGCTCGCGCTCTGGCGTGACCGTGCAGACGAACAGCGTTTGCCGATAATCATGCCGCTCGGCATCGATGCCGAGCTGTGCGCGCACGAACGAGTTGGTACCGTCAGCACCGACCAGCAGCCGCGTGTCGATGCTGCGCACGCCATCGGCGGTACTGATCTGCGCACGCCAGCCATCAGCCAGCGGCTGCAGCGCGGACAAGGTCGCAGGTGCGAGCCGGGTCAGCCGGGTGCATTCGTCCAGCCGCTGCAGCAGGGCCGCGCCGAGTTCGCGCGCTGGCAGCGTCCAGCCCAGCGCATCGACACCGTGCCGATCCGCATCGATGCGTGCACTGCCGAATTCACCGGCACGGCTTACATGGATATGCCTGATCGGTGTGGCACGCGCCGCGGCATGCCGCCATACACCGATCGCATCGAGCCCGTTGACGGTGGCCCGTGCCAGTGCCAGGTTGCGTTCGTCGTAGCTGGGCTGGGCATCGGCGCGCGGCGCGGCGGTTTCGACCAGGGTGGTGGCGACACCTGCGGCATCCAGCGCGATCGCCAGGCTGGCGCCCACCAGGCCACCACCGATGATCAGGACGCCAGGCTCGTTCATGGCGGAAGAAGCGAGGTCATTCATGGGCCGATGATACGCGGTGAGGCTGCCTGCGTCCTCGTGCATTGGGCTAGACTAGCGGTTTATACAGACGCCTATACGGAGCACCTCCATGGTCAAGACACTGACCCAACGCCTCGGCATCTTGCTGGTACTCGCCCTGGTGATGGCGGCCACCCGCGTGCACCACTCCTTCCTGCATCACTTCGATGCGCTGCCGGACGCCTCGTGGGGCATTTTCTTCCTTGCCGGCTTCTGGCTGCGCGGCACCGGTCGCTGGGCCGGCTTTCGTTGGGCATTTCCGCTGCTGATGGCCGAAGCAGTGCTGATCGACTATCTGGTCATCACCAACCAGGGCATCGATTTCTGGAGCCACTACTGCGTATCGGCAGCCTACTGGTTCCTGATTCCGTCGTATTTCAGCCTGTGGCTGGGTGGCAGCTGGTTGGCACGTCACCAGATCGGCTTGCGTTTGCAGACTCTGGGCATGGCCGTCGTGGCCCTGCTGGTCAGCTGGGCGGTGTGTTATCTGCTGTCCAATGGCAGCTTCTACTGGCTCAGCAGCAGCGTGCCGCTGCCGCGCAGCTTTGCGGCATGGTTCGCCAATCTGGGCGACTGGTATCTGCCGTTCCTGCAGACCACGGCGCTGTATGTCGGCGTAGGTGCTTTCTTGCACGTCCTGGCGATCCAGCTGACGCGTGCACTGAAGCAGGCTGACCAGCCGAATCTGCCGCGCTGAGTCAGCGCAGCAAATCGCCATGGGCAACCGCCTTTCGAAGATCTATACGCGTACCGGCGACGACGGCAGTACCGGCCTCGGCGACGGCTCGCGCGTGGGCAAGGATTCGCTGCGGGTCAATGCCTACGGCACGGTGGACGAGCTCAACAGCACGATCGGCATGGTGCTGGCTGCCGACGGTGTCGATGCCACGATAAGCGACGTGCTCGGCCAGGTGCAGCACGCCCTGTTCGACCTCGGCGGCGAGCTGTGCATCCCGGGCATGGCGCTGATCGAGGATGCCGACATCGAACGGCTGGAGCAGGTGCTCGATGGCTTCAACGATCCACTGCCGCCGCTGAAGGATTTCATCCTGCCCGGTGGCGGCATGGCAGCGGCCTGCTGCCACCTGGCACGTACCGTGTGCCGCCGCGCCGAGCGCGAGGTGATCACCCTGGCGCGGGTCGAGACCGTGCGTCCGCAGGTACAGCGTTACCTCAACCGATTGTCCGACCTGCTATTCGTGATTTCGCGTGTTCTGGCGCGTACCAGCGGCCATGGCGAGGTGCTGTGGCAGCACGAGCGGCGTCGCAAGCCCCAGTCTGCCGGATAAGCCACCGCATGCAGCGGCTGTACACCCATCCCGCCTGTCTGCTGCATGATCCCGGCCCGGGACATGCCGAACAGCCGGCGCGACTGCGTGCCGTGTTGCAGGCACTGGATCACGATCGCTACGCCGCGCTCGACCGCGTCGAGGCGCCTCAAGCCACCCGTGAGCAGCTGTTGCGGGTGCATGGCGCCGCCCATGTCGACCGGATCCTGGCCTGTACTGCGCACGAAGGCAGGCAATGGCTGGATGCGGACACGGCGATGTCGCCGGGATCGATCGAGGCGGCCCTGCGCGCCGCCGGCGCCGCCGTGGCGGCGGTCGACGCCGTCATGACCAGCGCGACCACGCACGCGTTCTGCGCTGTGCGTCCGCCTGGCCACCATGCCACGCGCGACCAGGCGATGGGCTTCTGCCTGTTCAACAACATCGCCGTGGCCGCGGCGCATGCGCTGGATGCGCATGGCCTGAAGCGCATCGCCATCGCCGACTTCGACGTGCACCACGGCAACGGCACGCAGGCCATCTTCGAGCGCGAACCGCGCGTGCTGTTCGCATCCAGTCACCAGTCGCCGCTGTACCCGGACAGCGGGCGCGAAGACGAACGCGGTGTCGGCAACATCGTCAACGGCATCCTGTCGCCCGGTGCCGGCTCGCATGAGTTCCGCGAGTTGTGGGACAGCGTGCTGCTGCCACGGTTGCAGGCCTTCAAGCCACAATTGGTACTGGTCTCGGCCGGCTTCGACGCGCATCGCAACGACCCGCTGGCGGACATCAGGCTGGGCCAGGAAGACTACGTCTGGATCACCGAGCGCCTGGCGACACTGGCCCGAACATATGCCGGTGGCCGGCTGGTCTCCACGCTGGAAGGCGGCTACGACCTCGCTGCACTGGCCGCCTGCGCAAGCGCGCATGCGGGCACGCTTGCCGACTAGCCCTCCTTAACCTGGCGGTTTGGGTACCCACGTCGTACTTGCTTCGCGCCACGGGCGCACAGGTATAGGCACCCGCCTCATGATGATGGTGTCACTGTCCGCTGAAAGGTGGTTCGATGGCCAAACAGCGGCGGATCGCATGTTGCTTCTGAGCCAGCCCGACGTGCCATCAGGCATCGGTCCTGCTCGATTTGTGCCCACTCATGCTGAATCTTCGCACTGCCCCGATAAAGGTTTGCCTGCCGCCAGATGGGGCTTTCTGCTAGCTTAACCAGCCTTCAACGTCGGCAGACTTCCACTGTGATGTCCAAGTTCCCCCCACGCCGCCTGCTGGCGGTTGCCGCAGCTCTTGCCCTGGTCGGCGGACAAGCCGAAGCCAAGGGTGACCAGAACCGTCCCAAGAGCTCGCTGGACGGCTCCGAACAGGTATGCCCACTGGGTTCGTTTCACTGTACGCCGCGGCCCTACAACTACGCGATGTGCCGACCCAACGCCATGCTGGAGTTCTACGACCCGACCCTGAGCAAGGACTCCGATCTGCGTGATACCAGCCCGGCGTATGCCAGGGCAAAGTTGGTGGACAGCTCGAACCAGACGATTTATCACCTGGCTGGCGACGCCTGGCTGACGCGGGCGGATCAGCGCGTACAGGCCGACACGATCGATTACAACGACGACACCACCGACTACGATGCCCGCGGCAACGTCCGTTACCAGGAGGCCGGCCAGCTGATGGCGGGTTCCCACATGCGCGGCAACACCGATGCCAACCGCGGCATTGCCGACGACGTGCGCTACCAGATGCTGGATGAGCGCGGCAACGGCGTGGCCAAGCAGGGACAGATGCTGGATGCCCAGCACACCCGTTATTCCATGGCCACCTATTCCACCTGCGACCTCGGCCATCACGCGTGGGAGTTCCGTGGCAAGACGATCACCATCGACAAGGCAACCGGTGTCGGCGTGGCACGCGATGCCACCATGCGCATCGGCAACGTGCCGTTCCTTTACCTGCCGTACTTCAGCTTCCCGGTCGATCACCAGCGCAAGAGCGGTTTTCTGTATCCGAGCTTTGGTCGAAGCAGCCGTTCCGGCTTCGAGATCAGCACGCCGTACTACCTGAATCTGGCGCCGAACTACGACGCCACCCTGGATCCGCGCATCTATACCCTGCGCGGATCGATGCTGGCCGGCGAATTCCGCTATCTGGTACCCGGCAGCAACGGCCAGCTCAACCTGGAATATGTACCGAACGATCATGGCCCCAGCGACGGGCTGGCCGATACCCAGGGCACATCCCGGTATCTGGTCAGCTACACGGATCGCACGCAGCTGTGGCAAGGCTGGGCCTTCGTCGGCTCCTACAATCATGCCTCGGACAGCAGTTACCTGTACGACTACGGCAATGCGCTGTCGCATACGGTGATCTATGCCTTTGCCTCCAATGCCGCGATCGTTGGTGGCGGCAAGTGGTGGAATGCCTCGTTCGGCGGCACGATCTACCAGAACACCAATCCGTTCGCCACCGACTCCTCGCTGCCCTATGAGCAGCTGCCCTATGCAAATTTCAGCATGGACGTGCCGCTGAACCACTGGCTGGAATTCGGCATGAACAGCTCGGTGGCGGAATTCCGCAAGGACGACAACGTCGACGGCCAGCGCGCTGACATCTACCCCTATCTTGCCGCCGATTTCGGCACCTCGGCCTGGTTCGTGCGACCGAAGCTGGCCTATCGCTACACCGCCTACCAACTGGATGGCGACTACCAGAACTACGGTTACTACGGACTACTCAGCAGCGGCACCACATCACCGTTCACGCAGCAATCGCCAAGCCGCTCGCTGCCCATCGTCAGCCTCGACAGCGGCCTGGTATTCGACCGCAGCACCTCGCTGTTCGGCGACAGCTACACGCAGACCCTGGAACCGCGGCTGTATTACCTCTACGTTCCCTACCGCAACCAGAACGACCTGCCGCTGTTCGACAGCAGCCTGATGTCATTCGACTACTGGCAGCTGTTCTCGCCAAACCAGTTCGCCGGCGCGGATCGCCAGATGAACGCGAACAACCTCACCGGGGCTATCACCAGCCGTCTGCTGGACGAAGATGGCGTCGAACGCCTGTCGGCCAGTTTCGGGCAGATCCGCTATTTCACGCCGCAGCGGGTGCAGTTGCCCAACGGATCGAACACCATTCCCGCCGTCACCGACTGGTCCGGCTCGGACTATGTCACCGAGCTGGACCTGCAGCTCAGCGATCGCTGGCGCCTGAGCAGCGAATATCAGTGGAACCCGAACAGCCGCGGCACCGACATGGCCTCGCTGGAACTGCAGCACCGGCTGGGCAGCGACGGCGTCCTCAATTTCTCGTATCACTATCGCCGCGACCTGATGGAACAATACAGCGTATCCGCGGTCTACCCGCTGTCTGATCGCTGGCGCCTGCTCGGATCCTGGACTTACGCGGTTCCCATCAAGAACATGGTCGAGGCACCCACCGGTACGGTCGATGCCATGGCCGGCGTGGAATACGACAGCTGCTGCGTCACTCTGCGGCTGGTCGATCGCAGTTATGTAAATCAGGCTTATTACGGACTGATTCCGGTCCCCACAGGCAGCAATATCAATCGTCGCGATAACGCCGTCATGTTCGAGATGGTCTTCAAGGGACTGGGCTCGTCGGGCGGTAAAATCGATAACCTGCTACGCCGTGATATTCTCGGCTATCAATAATCACCGTAGTCACCGGCTTTCACTGATGAAGCAACTCATTGCACTTCTCCTGTTCGCACTCGCGATCACGCTCCCCGCTCATGCCCAACTGCTGACGGCAAACGTGCCGGCCAGCCAGCCGATTGATCGCATTGTGGCCGTTGTCAACGATGACGTGATCCTGCAGAGTGATCTGGACAGCGCCGTGCGCTCGATCCAGCAACAGTACGCGGGCCACACCGAACAGCTGCCGCCGATGAACGTACTGCAGCAACAGGTGCTCGATCGACTGGTGCTGATGCGACTGCAGTTGCAGAAGGCGGGTGACCAGGGCGTACACGTCTCCAACGACGATGTCGATCAGGCCGTGGCCAGCGTCGCCCAGCAGAACAAGCTCACCCCCGATCAGCTGCGTGCGGCCGTGGAGCAGTCAGGCGCCAGCTTTGCAGCCTTCCGCGAGCAGCTGTCGGACCAGATCACGGTGCAACGCCTGCATGAGAGCGTGGTGCACGATTCAGTCACGGTCACTGACAGCGAGATCGACAACCTGCTGAACAGCCCGACCTACAAGGCGGGGGAAGTGCATCTGGCACACATCCAGATCAGCATTCCCGGCGGCGCCGACGCAGCCGCGATCCAGACCAGTCAGACCAAGGCCGAGCAAGCACTCGCCGCGATCAAGGGCGGGATGGATTTCCATGCCGCGGCGATCCGCTACTCCGATGCGCCCGATGCGCTGGACGGCGGGGACCTCGGCTGGCGTCGCATGGACGAGATTCCGCCGGCCTTCGCGGACACGGTCGAGTCGATGAAGTCAGGCGATGTCAGCGCGGCCCTGCGCGGCCCGACCGGCTTCCATATCATCAAGCTGATCGATCAGCGCAAGAACGACCGTTCGATGGTCACCGAATTCCATGCCCGGCAGATCCTGATCAAGCCGAGCGAACTGGTGACTCCCGCACAGGCCCAGCAGCAGGCGCAGGATCTGTACAGCCGTATCGTCAACAAGCATGAAGACTTCGCCGCACTGGCCAAGGAACATTCCAAGGACGACACCACCGCCAATCTCGGCGGCGACATGGGCTGGTTCCCGCAGGACCAGTGGGGTTCGATCATCGCCAAGCAACTGGACGACCTGAAGGACAACGAAGTCTCGCACCCGTTCCAGAGCGAGGCCGGCTGGCACATCCTGCAGCGTCTCGGCACCCGTCAGAGCGACAAGACTGTGCAGCTCGCGCGCAATCAGGCACGCGAGGCGATTGGCAACCGCAAGTCCGATCAGGTCTACGACGATTATCTGCGTGACCTGCGCGCCAACGCCTACATCAACATCCTGGTACCCGAGCTGCGTGAGGCCGGCAACCAGGCTGCCGCCGACGCGTCACCGTAAGCCGGTTTGGGCGCCCACCTTCCCCGGCTCGCGGTCACTGCCGGCGAGCCGGCGGGCATCGGTGCGGAACTGCTGATCCGTCTGGCCGCCAGTACGCTGGCGGTCGATCTGGTCGCAATCACTGATCGCACCTTGCTGGAGCGTGCCGCTGCTCGCTGCGGCACCCTGATCGAATTGACCGACGATGACGGCAGCATGCAGACGCAGCGTCGCCCAGGCACGCTGCGTCTTCACCATATACCGCTGGCGGTTGCCGAGGTACCCGGCCAGCCCGATCCGCGCAACGCCCGTCATGTGCTGGCCACGCTTGCCGAAGCCGCCGATGGATGCATGGCCGGGCGCTACGATGCCGTGGTCACCGCACCACTGCAGAAATCCTCGATCAACGAGGCCGGCATCCGCTTCAGCGGGCACACCGAATTCTTTGCCGAACGCGCGCACGCCGACGTGGTGATGATGCTGGCCAGCCCGGAACTGCGGGTGGCACTGGCGACGACCCATCTGCCGCTGGCGGCGGTATCGGCAGCCATTACCCGCGAATCGCTGACCCGCACGCTGCGCATCGTGCACGCCGAGCTGCGTCTCAAGTTCGGCATCGCCGAACCACGCGTGGCTGTGCTGGGTCTCAATCCCCACGCAGGCGAAAGCGGTCATCTCGGTCACGAGGAAATCGACACGCTGATTCCGGTACTGGACACATTGCGCGGCGAAGGCATGCATCTGCTCGGCCCGCTGCCGGCCGACACCGCGTTCGTGCCGGCGCAACGTCTGCACTACGATGCGGTGCTGGCGATGTACCACGACCAGGCGCTGCCGGTGCTGAAGAGCGAAGCGTTCGACCGCACCGTCAACCTCACCCTCGGCCTGCCGTTCATCCGCACCTCGGTCGATCACGGTACTGCGCTGGATCTGGCTGGCAGCGGCAAGGCCGACCCGGCCAGCCTGATGGCAGCAACACGCATGGCCATGGATCTTGTTGCACGCAGGGAGCACGCCGCATGAACGCCCGCCCCAAAAAAAGCTTTGGCCAGCATTTCCTGCACGACCGGCGCTACATCGATCGCATCGTCAGTGCAGTTGCGCCACGAGCGGAGGATTTCGTGGTCGAGATCGGTCCCGGCGAAGGTGCGTTGACGCTGCCGCTGCTGGCCGCCGCCGGCAAACTCACCGCGATCGAGCTGGACACCGACCTGATTCCCGGCCTGCAGGCACGCGCTGCCACGGCGGGTGAGCTGCATATCATCCACGCTGACGTGCTGAAGGTGAACTTCACCGCGATGGCGCACAGTCATGGCGTACCGCGCCTGCGCATCGCCGGCAACCTGCCTTACTACATCTCCAGTCCGATCCTGTTCCACTGCGTCGAACACGCTGCGGCAATCCAGGATATGCACTTCATGTTGCAGAAGGAAGTGGTCGAGCGGATGGCCGCCGAGCCGGGCAGCAAGGTGTACGGCCGGTTGTCCGTGATGTTGCAGCTGGCATGCCGGGTCGAACCGCTTTTCGATGTGCCGCCGGAGGCCTTTCGACCGCCACCGAAGGTGGAGTCCGCCGTGGTGCGGCTGCTGCCGCTGCCGACCGACGAGCTGCATGACGCCCAGCCCGGGCACGTTTATGCGGTGGTCAAGGCGGCGTTCGGACAGCGGCGCAAGACGCTTGCGAATGCGCTCAGGCAACTGATGGATGGTGATGCCATCCGTCGCGCCGACGTCGACCCCAAGGCCCGTGCCGAGACGCTTGCCCCAGCTGACTTCGTGCGCCTGGCCAAGGTCTACGGCAGTCTCTGATTTCCGCGCATGCCCGCAGCGGATTGCGGCTGCATCGCCCCATTCGTGACGGCAGGCCTTACAATCGGTCCATGACTGAAAAACCTTCCTACACGATCGACGTGCAGGTCGAAACCCGCTTCGTTCCCGACCAGTCGAAGCCCGGTGACAATCGCTACGTTTTCGCCTACACCGTCACCCTGCGCAATGCCGGCGACATGCCGGCGCGCCTGCTCACCCGCCACTGGATGATCACCGACGCCAACGGCAAGGTGGAGGAAGTGCGTGGCGATGGCGTGGTTGGCGAGCAGCCATGGATGCGTCCCGGCGATGATTACGAGTACACCTCGGGTGCCGTGCTGGAAACTCCGGTCGGTACCATGGGTGGCAGCTACCAGATGCTGGCCGACGACGGCACGCAGTTCGATGCGCCGATTCCGACCTTCACCCTGTCCATCCCGCGTACCCTGCACTGATGGCCCTGCTCTAGATGGCCACCTATGCGATCGGCGACGTGCAGGGCTGCTATCCCGAACTGCAACGCCTGCTGGACAAGCTGCGTTTTGATACGGCACAGGATCAACTGTGGTTTTGCGGCGACCTGGTCAATCGAGGCGGCCAATCGCTGGAAACGCTGCGGCTGATCCACGGCCTGCGCGAGCACAGCGTGGTCACGCTCGGCAACCATGACCTGAGCCTGCTCGCGATCGCTCAACGACGCCAGGATGCCCAGGCGCGGGTGAACCCCGAGCTGCGTGAAGTGCTGTTTGCCGAGGACGCACCGGTACTGTTCGAATGGCTGCGTTCGCAGAAACTGCTGCACCACGACGAACAGCTCAACTGGACGATGGTGCATGCGGGCTTGGCACCGATGTGGACACTGCGTCAAGCCCAGCGCTCCGCCCAGGATGTCGAGCGCGAGCTCTCCAGTCCGCGGCATCCGCGCCTGCTGCGCAACCTGTTCGGCAACCGTCCGGCAGTCTGGTCAAGCCGCCTGCAAGGCCTGGAGCGCCAGCGCGCGACGATCAACACGATGACCCGGATGCGCTACTGCGACGTCAATGGCCGTATCGATTTCGAGGCCAAGGACATTCCCGGTACACAGAAGCCTGGCCTCTACCCGTGGTACGAAGTGCCTGGCATGCGTCGTCGCGATACCCGCATCGTGTGCGGGCACTGGTCGGCACTCGGCCGTTTCGCGGGGCTCGGCGTGCACGCGATCGACACCGGCTGCGTGTGGGGTGGTCAGCTCACCGCGCTGCGCCTGGATGGCGAGGAGCCGCAGTACATCGCGGTCAACGCCGAACCGCATCGCAAACGACCGCCGGGCGTCGAGGACTGATCCGTCACCCAGGAAAAACCCCGCCGCGGCGGGGTTTTTCCTGGGTGTCACGCCGACTCAGGCCAGCTGGCCATGGCAATGCTTGTACTTCTTGCCGGAACCGCACGGACACGGATCGTTGCGACCAATCTTCGGACCATCCTGCTGGGTCGGTCGCGGCGCGCCAGCCTGCCCCTCCAGCGCATCTCCACCACCGAACGCATCCACCGGGGCACCGCCGCCGGTAGCCAGCATCTGTTTCTGCAGGCGCTCGGCGATGCGCTGCTGCTCGGCCTCCATCGCAGCGACTTCCTCCTCGCTGCGAATGCGGATCCGCGCCAGCATCTGCACCACCTCGGCCTTGATGCGGTCGAGCATTTCGGAGAACAGCCGGAACGATTCGCGCTTGAACGCCTGCTTCGGATCCTGCTGTGCATAGCCGACCAGATAGATGCCCTGACGCAGGTAATCCATGTTGGACAGGTGATCCTTCCAGGCGTTGTCGACCACCGTCAGCATGATGTGCTTTTCCAGCTGGCGCATGGTCTCGGCGCCGATCTGGGTCTCCTTCGCCTGGAACAGCTCGTTCACCGCGTCGCGCACATGCCCGAGGATCATCTCGGCATCCACCTCGTGCTGCTGCTCGACCCAGTGCCGGAGATCAAGCGAGAGGCCGAATGCACCTTCCAGCTCACGGTCGAGGCCGGCCAGATCCCACTGTTCGTCAATGCTCTCGGCAGGCACATGGGCACGCGTCATCGATTGCGCCACGTCCTCGCGGATATCGGCAACGGTCGCCGACACATCGTCGCCCTCGAGCAACTCGTCGCGCTGGCGATAGATCACCTTGCGCTGGTCGTTGGCGACGTCGTCGAATTCCAGCAGGTGCTTGCGGATGTCGAAGTTGTGCTGCTCGACCTTGCGCTGGGCCTTCTCGATCTGCCGGCTGATCATGCGATCTTCCAGCGCGTCGTCGTCCTTCATGCCGAAGCGCTTCATCCAGCGGATCAGGCCTTCGCCACCGAAGATGCGCAGCAGGTTGTCTTCCAGCGACAGGTAGAAACGCGAGGAACCCGGGTCGCCCTGACGGCCGGAGCGGCCACGCAGCTGGTTGTCGATACGCCGCGATTCGTGCCGCTCGGTACCGATGATGTGCAGGCCACCGGCAGCGAGCACCTGTTCGTGCAGCTTCTTCCATTCGGTCTTGACGCGCTGGCGATCCATTTCGCTGGCGTCCGCCGGCAGCGCCGTCATGGCCGCGTCCAGGCTGCCGCCAAGCACGATATCGGTGCCGCGACCGGCCATGTTGGTGGCGATGGTGACCTGGCCCGGTGCACCGGCCTGCGCGACGATGTGTGCCTCACGCTCATGCTGCTTGGCGTTGAGCACCTCGTGCGGCACCTTGGCCTTGGTCAGCATGCCGGACAACAGTTCGGACACCTCGATCGAGGTGGTGCCGACCAGCACCGGTTGCCCGCGCTTGTGGCAGTCCTTGATGTCCTCGATCACCGAGCGGTACTTCGGCTCCTGCGCGAGGAAGATCATGTCCGAGTTGTCCTTGCGGATCATCGGCATGTGGGTGGGGATCACCACCACCTCGAGGCCGTAGATGCTCTGGAACTCGAACGCCTCGGTGTCGGCCGTGCCGGTCATGCCGGCCAGCTTCTTGTACATGCGGAACAGGTTCTGGAACGTCACCGTGGCCAGCGTCTGGTTCTCGCGCTGGATCGACACGCCTTCCTTCGCCTCGACCGCCTGATGCAGACCGTCGGACCAGCGGCGGCCCGGCAGGGTGCGGCCGGTGAACTCGTCGACGATGATCACTTCACCGTCGCGCACGATGTAATCGACATCGCGCTGGTAGATGCCATTGGCGCGCAACGCGGCATTGAGGTGATGCACTACCGCCAGGTTCTTCGAATCGTACAGGCCGCTGTCCTGTTCGATCACGCCAGCCGCGCGCAGCAGTTCGTCTGCATGCTGCATGCCCGCTTCGGACAGATGCACCTGCTTCTGCTTTTCGTCGACCCAGTAGTCGCCGTCGCCTTCTTCCTCGGTCTGCCGGACCATCTGCGGCACGATCTTGTTCACCGCGAGATACAGCTGCGGGGAATCCTCGGCCGGCCCGGAGATGATCAACGGCGTGCGCGCCTCATCGATCAGGATCGAGTCGACCTCATCGACGATCGCGTAGTGCAGGCCGCGCTGGTAGCGCTGTTCCTTGCTCAACGCCATGTTGTCGCGCAGATAATCGAAACCGAACTCGTTGTTGGTGCCGTACGTAATGTCGGCTGCATACGCCGCGTGCTTGTCGGCGTGATCCATGCCCGGATACACCACGCCCACGTTCAGGCCGAGGAAGTTGTACAGCTTGCCCATCTGCGCCGAGTCACGGCGAGCCAGATAGTCATTGACGGTGACTACGTGCACACCCTTGCCGGCGAGCGCATTGAGGTAGACCGGCAAGGTGCCAACCAGGGTCTTGCCCTCGCCGGTGCGCATCTCGGCGATCTTGCCCGAGTGCAGCACCATGCCACCGATCATCTGCACGTCGTAATGGCGCATGCCAAGTGTGCGCCTGGCCGCCTCGCGCACTACCGCAAACGCCTCCGGCAGCAGCTTGTCCAATGATTCGCCGTCGGCGATCCGCTGCTTGAACTCGGTGGTCTTGCCGCGCAAGGCATCGTCACCGAGTTTCTCGAACTCGGCTTCCAGCGCGTTGATACGGGTAACGGATCGGGAGAGCTGACGCAGTACGCGATCGTTGCGGCTACCGAACAGGCTCGTCAGGGCACGATTGAACATCGATCTTCCGGATAGGGAAACAGGTTACCCGCTGCGGTCACGGGCCAATCGGGCATCTTACTACATGCCTACTACGGCCGGCCCACTTCGACCGGCCTACTAACGAGAGACTTGCCGCGGCATGGCCACCGTGACACGGGCCATCCGGAGCCACACAGCCGCCAATCCAAGCGGGATGATGAATGGCGCCAGCCGCAGCAGGATTCAAGGGAGGCGCAGCGGGCTCTTCGCCTTAGCGGTGATTACGCACAAAGGCCAGCGGATTGACCACGCGACCTCCATACCAGACCTCGAAATGCACATGCGAGCCAGTCGAACGCCCGGTGGAGCCGGCCTGGGCAATCACATCACCGACCTGCACATGCTGGCCAGGATGCACGTCCAGCGCACTGTTGTGCGCATAGCGTGTCATGTAGCCATTGCCATGATCGATCTCGACCACGTTGCCATATCCACTGCGCACACCGGCAAAGGTCACCATGCCCTCGGCCACGGCATGCACAGGCGTGCCGAACGGGGTCGAGATGTCGATACCGGTATGGCGCGCAGAATGGCCGTCGAACGGATCGGGGCGCGCGCCGAAATAGGACGAGATATAACCTGGCACCGGCATCCCGGTCGGCTTCAGGTTCGACTCGATGCGTGCATCCAGCAACAAGCTCTGCAGGGCCGACAGCTGCGCCTGCTGGATGTCCAGCTGACTGGCCAGCTGGTTGATGCTGCTGTCGAGCGCCGGCGGCAATGCATAGGCGCTGCCACCGACATCCTCGACACCGCCAATCGCGGGGGACTGGTCGAAATTGAACTCGCCATCGTCGAGCTTGCCGACCTGCACCAGACGCTCACCGAGTGCATTCAATCGGGTCGACTGCGCCTGCAGCTGACCCAGCTTGACCGCCAAGGCATCCAGTCCGCGCTGCGCATCCTCGCGCACTCCGCCCAACTGTGCGTGCTGCTGCTTGATCTGCTGCTGGAGCTCCCGGATTTCCGCCAGCGCCCGATCGCGCGGGCTGGCGACCGTCAAGGCCAGCACGACGCCGATACTTACGCAGCCGAGCACCGCCACGGCCAGCGCCGAAAACAGTTTCCAGCGCAGGCGCCGGTCAGCCAGATCAAGGGTTTTCGGCAATTTCCTGGCGTGTGATACGAGTATGATTTGCATGTCTTTCCAACATCGAATTCCGGCACCATGCAGCACGCCGCTCCAGTTCTTTCCCGCCGCACCGGCAACGGACCGAAATCCCTTGCTGAATGTGGCTCCTTCGCGACACTGGCCAAAAGGGCCGGCGCGCTGGAAGCGCTGGATCGTGCACTGCGCCAGACGTTGCCATCGCCGTTGCGCGAGCAGGTGAGATTCGCCGACCTGCGCAACGACCGCCTCGTCTTTCTGGCGTCTTCACCGGCCTGGGCATCGCGCCTGCGTTTGATGCAAACACAGATCCTTGCCACCGCACGCGCCATTGGCACCTGCGCCAGTTCAGTCACCGTGAAAGTGGCCCCCCAACCACCGGTCACAACGGAGCCGGATCGGTCGAAACCGCTTTCGCCTGCCGCAGCCACCCATCTTCGGGCCGCCGCGGCGTCAATTTCAGACCCCGAATTGCGGGTACTGTTCCTTGAGTTGGCGTCCCTCGCCGAAACCGCTGATTCCGGGGCCGATGGGGCGACCTGAGCCCCTGGCATCGTCTTGCTTGCCGCACATGGTCAGGCCGAAACCTGCCACGCGTAGATCATGAAGCTTGGGTTTATACCACGCACTCTCGCCCGCGGACAGCGTCGAGCGCTGTCTTTACATGAAACTGAATCGCTTACCGGCAACCGGGTTCACAAAAGTGAAACGGCCGTGTCGCAAGACACGGCCGTTTCGTTTGGAACTTGCGCCTGAAGCTTGCGGCAGGGTCAGACTGCCTGGGCAGGATGCGCGTAGGAGATCGGCGATGTGGCCGGATCGTCCTGATAGCTGACCTCTTCCCATGCCGTGGCATCGGCCATCAGCGTGCGCAGCAACTTGTTGTTGAGCTCGTGACCGGACTTGTGCGCGTGATAGGCGCCGATCAGGCTGTGACCGAGCAGGTACAGATCACCGATCGCATCGAGGATCTTGTGCTTGACGAATTCGTCTTCGTAACGGAGGCCGTCCTCGTTCAGCACGCGGTAGTCATCCAGCACCACGGCGTTGTCCATCGAGCCGCCCAGCGCGAGGTTGTGTTCGCGCAGCATCTCGATGTCGCGCATGAAGCCGAACGTGCGGGCCCGACTCACTTCCTTGACAAAGGAAGTGGTGGAGAAATCGATCTCGGCGCGCGAGGTGCGCTTGCTGATGATCGGGTGATTGAAGTCGATCGAGAAGCCGACCTTGAAACCCTCGAACGGCTCGAAGCTGGCCCATTTGTCGCCTTCCTGCACCTTCACCGGCTTGCGGATGCGGATGAAGCGCTTGGCGACGTTTTGTTCTTCAATACCGGCGGATTGCAGCAGGAACACGAACGGACCGGCACTGCCATCCATGATCGGCACTTCCGGTGCCGACAGATCCACGTACGCATTGTCGATGCCCAGGCCCGCCATCGCCGAGAGCAGATGCTCGACTGTGGAAACACGCGCATCGCCATTCACCAGCGTGGTCGACAATCGCGTGTCACCGACGTTGTCCTGACGCGCGCGAATGTCCACCGGCGGACTGAGGTCGGTGCGACGAAACACGATGCCAGTGTTGGGTGCTGCCGGTCGCAGCGTCATGTACACCTTGTCACCGGTGTGCAACCCAACGCCGGTGGCCCGGATGATGTTTTTGAGCGTACGCTGCTTGATCATTGTTGTTGGTACCCGTGGAGGCAGCAGCCAATCGGAGACGGATGCTAACACAGTTTTAACCTGTGGCAAAAGCAAACCGCACCGTACAGTCTGATTAAGTCTTCATATAACTTTCATGCCTGGTGAACGTTGACTTTCAGGCCTGTTTCTTCCGCCATCCCGCGGATCGACACGACGCCCCGTGCCAGGGACGGGAGTCCGGCACGGGGCGTCGAACCAGCCGACACGGGCAACCCGAGCGACTGGTCATGCGTCATCCCTACGCACAGTCTTGCTGCCTTTACCTAAGAACAGCGATCCGATGGCCATCAACCCACACCTGCAATCCAGGCCGGAACCTGACCCTGGATAACGTCACCCCCAACTGCGAACAGCCGACACGGACACGTTGGTGAACTGACAGGCACAACGGACGTTCGTTCAATTTTTTCGCATCTCCTTAACCTGGACGATTCGACCTCAGTCGGCCTGACGCCGCAAAAACGCAGGAATATCCAGGTAATCGAAGCCCGGATCGGCATTCTTGGCCGGTGCCGCGGATTCCGCACGACTGGAGCCGTTGATCATCATCTCCGGACTCGCGTAGTCGACCACTTCGTTGCCGGTGCCGGTACGCAGCACTACAGGACGCGGGCGCATCTGCATCTGCTGTGTCTCGACCATGCGCATGGGCGGCTGCTGACGCGAGGCGGCGGCACGGTTGAGGCCGGTGGCCACCACGGTGACGCGCACGTCGTCCTTCATTTCCGGGTCGAGCGAGGTGCCGATCACCACGGTAGCGTCTTCGCTGGCGAAGTCATGAATGATACGACCGATTTCGTCGAATTCACGCATGGTCAGGTTCGGACCGGCAGTGACGTTGACCAGGATGCCGCAGGCACCGTTGAGGTTGACGTCTTCCAGCAGCGGATTCTTGATCGCCGCTTCGGCCGCCGCCTGGGCGCGGTCGTCGCCACGGGCGGTGCCCGAGCCCATCATCGCCAGGCCCATCTCCGACATCACGGTGCGCACGTCGGCAAAGTCGACGTTGATCAGGCCCGGGGCGGTGATCAGGTCGGCGATACCCTGCACGGCGCCCTGCAGCACGTCGTTGGCAGCCTTGAACGCATTCAGCAGGGTGACATCGCGGCCGAGCACGCTGAGCAGCTTCTCGTTCGGCACCGTGATCAGCGAATCGACGTGCTGCGACAGGTCCTCGATGCCCTTGAGGGCGACCTGCATGCGCCGGCGACCCTCGAACGGGAACGGCTTGGTGACCACCGCCACGGTAAGGATGCCCTTTTCCTTGGCCAGCTGCGCCACCACCGGCGCCGCGCCGGTACCGGTGCCACCGCCCATGCCGGCAGTGATGAACACCATGTCGGCGCCTTCGAGCATCGCCTCGATGCGTTCACGATCTTCCAGCGCCGCCTGACGGCCCACTTCCGGGTTGGCGCCGGCGCCGAGACCCTTGGTCACGTTGCCGCCCAACTGCAGGTGGGTGCGCGAGCTGCAGCTGGTCATCGCCTGGGCATCGGTATTGGCGACGATGAATTCGACGCCTTCGATGTTGGAGTTGAGCATGTGCGCCACGGCATTGCCGCCGCCACCGCCCACGCCGATCACTTTAATCACTGCATTGGGTGCGAGTTTATCAATAAGTTCAAACATTTCCCGTCCTCCGTAGAGTTGTTGTCGTTGTAACCAGGGATCGCGACTCCTGTCGGTCCTTGGTGGTGGGCGGATATCCTTCCGCCCGGAGCGACGCTTCGTGCGTCACCCAAAAATCAAAAACCGACCATCAGAAATTCTTGGTGAGCCAGCCCCGCAACTTGCCGACCAGACCGCCGACGCTGCCGCCGACCGGACCGCTTGCGCGCATGCCGCCAGCGCGTGCGCCGTGCAACAACAGGCCGACACCGGTGGCATGCAGCGGACTGGAGACAACCTCGCCGAGACCCTCGATCTGCTGCGGCACGCCGATGCGCACCATCTTGTGGAAGATCTCCTCGGCCAGCTCCAGCGCGCCTTCCATCTTCGAAGCGCCGCCGGTCAGCACCACGCCCGCCGCGACCAGACTTTCGTAGCCGGACCGACGCAGCTGGTCCTGCACCATCTCGAAGATTTCCTCGTAGCGCGCCTGCACGCTCTGCGCGAGCGACTGCCGCGCGAGCCGGCGCGGTGGGCGATCGCCGACGCTGGGCACCTGGATGGTTTCTTCGGCATGTGCCAGCCCGGTCTGCGCGCAGGCGTACTTGATCTTGATTTCCTCGGCATGCGCAGTCGGCGTGTGCACGCCGTACGCGATGTCGCTGGTGACCTGGTCGCCACCGACCGGCAATGAGGCGGTGTAGCGGATCGAACCCTGGGTGTAGATCGCGATGTCGGTGGTGCCGGCGCCGATGTCGACCAGGCACACACCCAGCTCGCGCTCGTCGTCGGTCAGCACGGCCTTGGCGCTGGCCAAGGCCGATGGCACCAGTTCGTCCACCGACAGCCCGCAGCGCTGGATGCATTTGGTGATGTTCTGCACCGCCGCGGCCGCACCGGTGACCAGATGCACGTTCGCCTCCAGCCGCACACCGCTCATGCCGACCGGCGAGCGGATGCCGTCCTGACCATCGATGCGGTATTCCTGCGACTCCTTGTAGAGCACCTTGCGGTCGGCCGGGATCGCCACCGCACTGGCTGCTTCCAGCACCTGCTCCAGATCGCCCGCGGTCACCTCACGGTCGCGGATCGCCGCGTTGCCGTGCGAGTTGCGGGTTTCCAGATGGCTGCCGGAGATCGACGCATACACCGAGCGGATGTCGCAGCCAGCCATCAGCTCGGCCTCTTCCACGGCCCGCTGGATCGAGTGCACGGTCGATTCGATGTCGACTACCGAGCCGCGCTTCATGCCGCGCGATACATGGGTACCGATGCCGATCACGGTGATCGGCTCGCCCGGTTCGTACTCGCCGACGATCGCCACCACCTTCGAGGTGCCGATATCGAGGCCGACCACCAATTGCTTGTCGTTGCGTGGCTTCATAGTGAGATAGTCATGTGCGGGGCGAACCTCCAGCGTTGGCGGCGGCCGCTTGCGGCCAGCGCACGGCAAATCCATTGGTGTAGCGAAGATCGGCGTAGGCGAAGCCATCGGTGTGGCCGGCCATCAGCTGCGGATAGACATCGAGGAAACGGCGCAGCCGGCGCCCGGCCTGCGCGCGATCCCCGATCGCGATCTGCGCACCGCTGGCGGTGGTAACGCTCCAGCTGCCGCGCTCGGTCAGCGCGACGCCGGTGATCTGCAGATGGGTGCCGGCGAACGCCTTCTGCGTGTCGGCGTAGAAGCTCACCACCTCGGCCAGCCGCGCATCCGGGCCATGCAGATCCGGCAACGCATTGATGCCATCCATGCCCGGTGCGTCGAACACCAGGCCTTGCCTGCTGATCAGCTGCTTGTCGTTCCAGCGGGCAAACGGTTGGCGTTCGTAGATGCGCAGCAGCAAGGTGTCCGGCCAGCGCTTGCGCGCCTCTGCCGATTCCACCCACGGCAACGCCGCCACCGCTTTTTGCACGGTATCGAGGTCCAGCGCGAAAAAGCCCTTGCCCAGCCGCGGCAACACGGCCGCCCGGATCTCGTCCGGGCTGACGTGCTTGAACTCGGCCTGCACCGTCAGCTGGGTCACCGGCCAGCGGTTGGCCGCAAACCATCCGCGCAGCACGCCGACGATCGGCAGCGCCACCAGCGCGATGGCCAGACACCAGGCAACGAGGCGAAGGGCTCCCTTCACGCATCCTCCCGCAAACTGGTTTCCAGCACGCGCCAGCACAGCTCCTGGTAATCGATGCCGGCGACCTTGGCTGCTTTCGGCACCAGCGAGTGCGAGGTCATGCCGGGCGCGGTGTTCACTTCCAGCAGCCAGTTGCGGCCGCTGCGGTCGCGCATCACATCGACGCGACCCCAGCCCGAGCAACCCAGCGCGTCGAACGCGGCCAGCGACAGCGCACGCAGTTCCTCGCCGGCCACGCCTTCCAGACCGGGACAGATGTATTGGGTATCCTCGGCCACATACTTCGCGTTGTAGTCGTAGAACGCACCCTTGGGCACGATATGGATGCTGGGCAGCACCTGGCGGCCAAGGATCGCGACGGTGAGTTCATCGCCCTCGATCAGGGTTTCCATCAGCAGGTCGCCCGGATACTGCGCAGCCAGCTTGACCGCCTCGTCCAGGTCCTTCTCCGCGAACACCCGCGTGACGCCGACGCTGGAGCCTTCGCAAGCGGGTTTCACGATCAACGGGAAACCGACCTGACGTGCTGCTGCATGCACGTCCGCACCACGCGGCAGCGCGACAAACTTCGGCGTAGACACGCCAAGCGACTGCCACACCCGTTTGGAGCGCGTCTTGTCCATCGACAGCGCCGAACCGAGCACGCCCGAACCGGTGTAAGGCACATGGAGCGATTCCAGCGCACCTTGCAGCACCCCGTCCTCACCGCCGCCGTGCTGACCATGCAGGATGTTGAACACGCGAGTGAAATGGCCGGCACGCAGCGCATCGAGCAGCGCCGGAATGCCATCGATCGCGTGTGCGTCGACACCACGGGCCAGCAGTGCCTCCAGCACGTTGCGACCCGAATCGAGCGACACTTCGCGCTCGGCCGAACTCCCGCCCATCACCACGGCAACGCGGCCAAACTGGGCTGGATCACTGATTCTGTTCACGCTGATCTTGTTCGCGCTCATCATGTAGCTCACTTGCTTGTCCTCAGATGACCCGCATGGGCCAGTTCCACCGCCGCCGTGCCGATGTCGCCGGCACCGAGCAGCAGCAACAGATCGCCGTCGCGCAGCAACGCCGGCAGCGTTTCCTTCAGATCGCGGGGATGTTCGATCAGCACCGGGTCGACCTTGCCGCGCGCGCGCACCGCGCGCGCCAGCGCACGGCCGTCGGCACCGGCAATCGGCGCTTCGCCGGCCGGGTAGACATCGGTCAGCACCAGCACATCGGCCTCGGCCAGCACATTGGCAAAATCGTCGAGCAGGTCTCGCGTGCGGCTGTAGCGATGCGGCTGGAAGCCGACCACCAGCCGACGCTCCGGCCACCCGCCGCGGGCAGCGGCAAACACTGCAGCCAATTCACGCGGGTGGTGGCCGTAATCGTCGACCAGCAGCACGCTGCCATGATCGAGCGCAATCTCGCCGCGCCGATGGAAGCGTCGACCGACACCCTGGAAGTGTTCCAGCGCATGTGCCAGCGCACCGGCCTCGACACCGAGCTGCCAGCCGATCGTGGCCGCGGCCAGGGCATTCAGCACGTTGTGCCGCCCCGGCAGGTTCAACTTCACCGGCAGTGCATCGCCACGGTTCGGCAGCAGCAGGTCGAAGTGCATCTCGAAGCCGTGCTGGATAAGGTTCACTGCGCGCACATCGGCATCCGGCGTGTCGATGCCGTAGGTCATCACGCGGCGCGTGGTCGACTTCGCCAGTGCGGCGACTTCCGGATCATCCACGCACAGCACGGCCAGGCCATAGAACGGCAGCCGGTGCAGGAAATCGGCGAACGCCTTCTTGACCTGGGCGAAATCCCCGCCGTAGTTCTCCAGGTGATCGGCGTCGATATTGGTGACCGCGGCGATCACCGGCGACAGCAGCAGGAACGATCCATCGGATTCATCGGCTTCCGCGACCAGATACTGGCCGGTACCCAGTCGCGCATTCGCGCCGGCAGCATTCAGCTGGCCACCGATCACGAAGGTCGGGTCATAGCCGGCCTCGGCCAGCACGCTGGCGGTGAGGCTGGTGGTGGTGGTCTTGCCGTGGGTGCCGGCGATCGCCACGCCACGGCGGAAGCGCATCAGTTCACCGAGCATCTCCGCTCGGGGGATCACCGGGATGCGCGCGGTACGCGCGGCTACCAGTTCCGGATTGTCCTGCCTGATCGCACTCGAAGTCACCACCACGTCGGCATCGCCAATGTGCTCGGCGGCATGCCCGACATGCACGTCGATACCCAGCTGCTGCAGCCGCTGCGCGGTCGACGAATTGGCCCGGTCGGAACCGGACACCGCATAACCGAGGTTGTGCAGCACTTCGGCGATACCGCTCATGCCGACACCACCGATGCCGATGAAGTGCACGCGGCGGAACGTGCTCATCAGATCTTCATGCGCATGCAGGCGACGGGGCGTCATGCAGCCACCTCCAGGCAGGCGCGGGCAATCACCTCGGCCGCATCGGGCTTGGCCAGCGTGCGCGCAGCGGTCGCCATGCCGACGAGTTGTGCTGGAGTATTCAACAGCGTGCCCAACTGCTGGGCGAGAACCTGTACGTTCAGATCGGACTCCTGGATCACCACGGCGGCACCTGCGGCCACCAGTACTTCGGCATTGCGTGTCTGGTGGTCGTCCACCGCATGCGGGAACGGCACCAGCACCGCGCCGAGCCCGGCAGCGGTCAGCTCGGCCAGGGTCAGCGCACCCGCGCGACAGACTGCGAGATCGGCCCAGCCATAGCTGGCCGCCATGTCATCGATGAACGGCACCACCTGCGCCTCGACCCCTGCCTGCGCATAGGCCTCACGCGCTTCGTCGAGACCGCGATTGCCGGATTGATGCAGCACGTCGGGACGCTGCTCCGGCTTCAGCTGGGCCAGCGCCTGCGGCACAGCGAGATTCAAGGCGCGCGCACCGAGGCTGCCGCCCAGAACCAGCAAACGCGACTTTCCGGTGCGTGCGGCCATGCGCTGGGCCGGCGCGGGTAACGACGCGATGGTCGTGCGCACGGGGTTGCCGACCCACTCGGCCTGCGGCAACGCATCGGCAAATCCAGCCAGCACGCGCTTTGCGAACCCAGCCAGCCGACGATTGGTAAAGCCAACCACGCGATTCTGCTCATGCACCAGCAGCGGGCGACGCAGCAACCATGCAGCGAGACCACCAGGGCCAGCCACGTACCCACCCATCGACAGCACGCTGCGTGGCTTCACCTTGCGCAGCACAGCCAGCGATGCGAGCAATGAACGCAACAGCATCCACGGTGCCAGCAAGCGGGTCTTGAAACCCTTGCCACGCAGACCGCCCACCACCACCGTATGCAACTCGATCTGATGCGCAGGCACCACTTTCGTTTCCATGCCGCCGGCCGCGCCCAGCCACACCACCGGCACACCTTGCGCACGCAGGCAGTCGGCCACGGCCAGACCGGGGAAGATGTGGCCACCGGTACCACCGGCCATGATCAGCACGGGCGACGACGCGGTCATGCGGCCACCGCCTCGCGTGATGGCGCCGCGACATTCGCATCGACTGCTGCGACAGCAGCCGGCATGCGCGTAGCCATCTGCCGTGCATCCAGCGCGCGATTCACCTCGAACGTGGCGCGCAACAGCACACCGACCATGGCACAGGTCAGCACCATCGACGAGCCGCCATAGCTGATCAGCGGCAGGGTCAGGCCCTTGGTCGGCAGTGCACCGAGATTCACGCCGACCGACACGATCGCCTGCATCGCCAGCATCAGCGAACTGCCGAACGCGACGTAACCGGCGAAGCGCTGACCAATCTCGACGCCTTTCAGACCCAGATACAGGCCACGCCCGACCGCCAGCGCGAACAGGCCGATCACCAGCAGTACCCCGGCCAGACCGAGTTCCTCGCCGATCACCGCGAAGATGAAATCGGTGTGCGCCTCCGGCAGATAGGACAGCTTCAGCACGCTGGAACCCAGCCCCACGCCATCCCATTCACCGCGACCGATCGCCATCAGCGACTGGGTCAGCTGGAAGCCGTCGTTGAACGGATCCTTCCACGGATCCATGAACGAGGTCAGCCGCTTCATGCGGTAGCTTTCGCCGGTCGCCGCGATGTACAGCAGCGGCATCAGCGGCAGACCCATGATGAACAGGAAGATCGGCCGCGCACCACCCAGCCAGACCATCGCGATGCTCACTGCGATCACCAGCGTGGCCGAGCCGAAGTCCGGCTGCGCCAGCAGCAACAGCACGATCATCCCGGCAACGAAGATCGGCTTGATCAGGCCGAGGAAGCGTGTCTCGACACTCTCGCGATGACGCACCAGATAACTGGCGATATAAATCACCAGAATGAGCTTCACCGCCTCGACCGGCTGGAAGCTGGTCACCAGCAGGTTCAGCCAGCGCCGCGCGCCGTTGATGCGCATGCCGAAATGCGGTACGAACACCGCCAGCAGCAGCACGAACGCCACCGCCAACAGCGGGAACGCGTGCTTCTCCAGCAGTTTCAGCTCGGTGCGCATCGCCATGCCGGCGGCAACCAGACCGAGGCCAAGAAAGAGCAGATGCTTCTTCAGGAAATAGAACGCGCCCAGGTGCTGGCTGTCGGCCACGGCAATCGAGCTCGAGGTCACCATCACCACACCGACGCTGATCAGCCCGACCAGCGCGACCAGCAGCCACAGATCGAAGCTGCCGCGCGGACCCTGCCGGCGTTTTGCCTGGGTTGTATCGAAGCCGAACATCAGCGCACCTTCAACGTGGCAAGACCGACCAGCACCAGCACCACGCTGATGATCCAGAAACGCACGATCACCCGCGGCTCCGGCCAGCCCTTCAACTCGAAGTGATGGTGGATCGGCGCCATCCGGAACACGCGCTTGCCAGTCAGCTTGAAGCTGGCGACCTGGATCATCACCGAGGCGGTTTCCATCACGAACACGCCACCCATCACCAGCAACACGATTTCCTGGCGCACGATCACCGCCACGCAACCGAGCGCGGCACCCATCGCCAGCGCGCCGACATCGCCCATGAACACCTGTGCCGGATAGGTGTTGAACCACAGGAAACCCAGCCCCGAACCGGCCAGCGCGCCGCAGAAGATCGCCAGTTCACCGGCACCTGGGATCGAGGGAATGCCAAGGTATTCGGAAAACAGCTTGTTGCCGGCCAGGTACGCAAACACGCCCAGTGCACCGGAGACCAGCACGGTCGGCATGATCGCCAGGCCATCCAGCCCGTCGGTGAGGTTCACCGCGTTGGAGAAACCGACGATCATGAAATAGGTCACCAACACGAACAGCAGCCCGAGTGGCAACACCACATGCTTGAACAGCGGCACGTACAGCGCGGTCTCCGCCACCGGCAGGCCGGCAACCGCTGCTGGTGCGCTGTAATACAGGAACAGCGCTGCTCCGAGGCCGAACACCGACTGCCAGAAATATTTCCAGCGACTGGCCAGACCGCGACTGTCCTTCAACACCAGTTTCTTGTAGTCGTCGTAGAAACCGATCACGCCGAAACTGATCAGCACGGTCAGGACGATCCACACATAGCGGTTATGCAGGTCGGCCCACAGCAAGGTGGCCACGCTGACCGAAAGCAGGATCATCACGCCGCCCATGGTCGGCGTGCCGGCCTTGACCAGATGCGTCTGCGGACCGTCGCTGCGCACCACCTGGCCTGCCTTCAGCGCCGCCAGCCGGTTGATCAGCCATGGCCCGCACAGCAGCGACATCGCCAATGCGGTGAGCGCAGCCATGATCGTGCGGAAGGTGATGTACTGGAACAGATGCAGTGCGGTGAAATGCCGTGCCATCCAGTCCGCCAGTTCAAGCAGCATCGGAGGTGCCCTCCCCTTGCTCAAGGTTTTGCAATGCGGCAACCACCTGTTCCATGCCCGCCGAATGCGAGCCCTTGACCAGACACGTCACGCCGCCATGCAGGCGTGACTGCAAGGCAGCGATCAGTGCCGCCTTGTCATCGAAATGTTCACCCTGCACGCCGAATGCCTCGACCGTGGCAGTGCCCAAGGGGCCGACCGCGAGCAGGCGCTCGATGCCGTGTTTGCGTGCACGGACACCGACCTCCGCATGCAGCGCACGTGCATCCGTGCCCAGTTCCGCCATGTCGCCCAACACCAGCCAGCGCTCGCCATGCGCCAGTGCCAGCGTGTCGATCGCAGCCGCCATCGAACTGGGGTTGGCGTTGTAGCTGTCATCGATCAGTGTCCAGCCACCAGCCATCGCCTTACGCTTGAGCCGGCCTGCGACAGCGGTCGCCTGCTCAAGTCCGGCGACGATCGTCGTCAGCGGCACGTCCAGCGCCAGTGCGATCGCCGCAGCCGCCAGCGCGTTGGCTACGTTGTGTCGTCCCGGCAACGGCAACGACACCTCGGCGTCGCCTGCCGGCGTGCTCAGTACGAAGCGCGATCCGTCCACGCGCTGCTCGATGATGTCGGCGCCCACATCCGCCTTGTGGTCGAGACCAAAGCGCAGCACGCGACGCGTGCCAGCCAGGCCGCTGAAGAAGCTGGCGAACGCATCGTCCGCATTGATGATCGCCACACCGTCGGCTGGTAGCGCCTGATACAGCGCGCCCTTGGTCTCGGCGACGCCTTCCACGCTGCCCATCCGCTCAAGATGCGCCGGCGCAATGATGTTGACGAGGCCTATATCTGGCCGCGCGATGGCGGCGAGATACGCGATGTCACCCGGCTTGCCGGCACCCATTTCCAGCACGGCGTATTCGGCGTCGGCCGGCATCGCCAGCAAGGTCAACGGCAGGCCGATCTCGTTGTTGTAGCTGCCGGCATTCACATGGGTGCGGCCATGCAGCGAAAGGATCGCTGCAGTCAGCGTCTTCACCGTGGTCTTGCCGTTGGAACCGGTGATGCCGATCACCCGCGCGCTGCGCTGCGCACGCACCGCGCTGGCCAGGTCACCCAGTGCCAGTTCCACGTTGTCCACCAGCACCTGCGGCAACTCGCTGTCGACCTTGCGCTCCACCAGCGCTGCGACAGCACCGTGCGCAGCCGCCTGAGCAAGATAGTCATGCCCATCCACGTGCTCGCCCTTGAACGCCGCGAACAGGTCGCCCGGCTCGAGCTTGCGGGTATCGATCGCGACACCGGTGACTTCGACATCGGTACCGGACAGCTGCCCATGGGTCCACACGGCGACGGCGCTCAGCGGCATCATGCGCGCGGCTCCCGGCTGATCCGTTCCAGCGCCGCATGCGCGACCGCCAGATCGTCGAACGGACGCTTGCCGGCCGCACCTTCCTGATAGGTTTCATGCCCCTTGCCGGCAATCAGCACCACGTCGCCGGGCTGTGCCAGCTGCAGGGCCTGACCGATTGCCATCGCGCGATCACGCTCGACCGTCATCGCGCGTGCCGCGGCCATGCCGGCGACGATCTGCTCCACAATCGCATCACCGTCTTCGCCACGCGGATTGTCGTCGGTGACGATCGCGACATCCGCCAGCCGTGCGGCGATCGCGCCCATCAACGGACGCTTGCCGGCATCGCGCTCACCGCCGCAACCGAACACGCAGATCAGCCGGCCGGCGCAATGCGCACGTACCGCGTTCAATGCCTGCTCCAGTGCATCCGGTGTATGTGCGTAATCCACCACCACCAGCGGCAGGCCATGCAGGCCACCGAGCCGACTCATGCGACCGTTGACCGGTTGCAGTTGCTCGACCGCCGCCACGATGTGCCCGAACGATTCGCCCAGCGCGCCAAGACAGGCCACCACGATGAGCAGGTTCGCCACATTGAAGCGGCCCAGCAAATGGCTGTTCAGCGCGCGCGATCCCCACGGCGTACGCAGCCGGAACGCCAGACCTTCAGCCGTCGTGACAATCGCGCTGGCGGTGATCTCGGCCTCGACATCATCGATCATGCTGAAGCGCAATGGCTTCACACCGGCAGGCAGTTGCGCCGCCAGCTCTCGACCGAACGCATCGTCGGCATTGATCACCGCGCTCTGCAGACCCGGCCATGCGAACAGCTTCGCCTTGGCCGCGCCGTACGCCTCCATGCTGCCGTGATAGTCCAGATGGTCGCGGGTGAGATTGGTGAAGGCAGCCACCTCAAAATCCACCGCGGCGACACGCCCCTGCTCCAGCGCGTGCGACGACACTTCCATCGCCACATGACTGACGCTGGCTTCACGAAATTCCGCCAGCAGGCCCTGCACACTGATCGCGTCGGGTGTCGTGCGCTCACCCTCGCGCAGTTGGCCGTGCATGCCCGCGCCCAGCGTGCCGATGGTCGCCGCGCGACGACCGAGGAAAGTCAGCGCCTGTGCCAGCAGCTGCACGCAGGAAGTCTTGCCGTTGGTGCCGGTGATGCCGACCACACGCAGCGCCTCGGTCGGGCGATCGTAGAAGCGTGCGGCGATTTCGCTGACCTGATCGTGCAGGCCGTCGATCCACAGCAGCGGCACATCCAGCGCCGCCACTTCGACTGCCGGAGCCTCGGCCAACACGACCTGGGCACCACGCTGCACCGCATTGGCGGCAAATTCGATGCCGTGGCCCTGGCTGCCGCGCAATGCGAAAAACGCATGACCGCGATGCACCTTGCGCGAGTCGAGCGCAAGCCCGGACACCACGATGCGGCCAGCACCCGACGTCGCCGCAACCTGCGCGTCGGCAATCCCCAGCAACAGCTGATCGAGATGGCCGATGCTCATGGCGTCGCCTCTTCGGCTGGCGCTTCTTCGATGTTCGGCGCGACGGGTGGCTGGTTGCCGGTCAGCCCGTTCTGAACCTGCAAGGGGCCGCCAACGTACCAGCGACCGATATTGTCGGGCGGGATGTCGAGCAGGCGCAGCGCACCCGCCATGACCGTGGCAAACACCGGGGCCGAGACCAGGCCGCCGTAGTAGCTGCCCTTTCTGGGATTGTCGACCACCACGGCTGCCACCAACCGCGGGTTGGTTGCCGGCACCATGCCGGCAAATGCAGCACCGTAGTTGTCCTTCGAATAGCCGCCCGCCACGGCCTTGTGCGCCGTGCCGGTCTTGCCGGCCACCGTGTAATTGGCAATCCAGGCATACGGTGCCGCCGTACCGCCCGGCTGGGTGGTGGTTTCCAGCATGTTCACCAGTTGCTGGGCTATCTGCGGCTCGATGATCGCCTTGGCATCGCTGTCGTTGCCCTTGATGAAGGTCGGCGAGTGCATGACGCCGCCGTCGGCAATCGTCGCGTAGGCATTGGCCAACTGCAGCACGGTCACGTTGAGGCCATAGCCATAGCCCAGGATGGCCTTTTCCAGCGGCCGCCAGTCGCGTCCGATCTTCAGATAACCGGACGCCTCACCGGGAAACCCGCTATTTGTACTGTTGCCAAAGCCGAACGCGCGATAGGTGTCGTACATCAGTCCGGTATCGAGCTGCATGGCGATATGCGCGGCGCCAACGTTGCTCGACTTGGTGATCACGCCGGTCGGCGTCAGCAGTCCGTAATTGTGCGTGTCGTGGATGTCGTGGCCCTGGAAATACCAGTGACCTCCCGTGGTGTCGATCGCCGGACCGGTCGGCGTGAATTTGCCGCTGGACAGCGCCGCAGCCATCAGCACCGGCTTGATCGTGGAGCCTGGCTCGAGTACGTCGGTCATGGCGCGGTTGCGGCGATTCGACGCCGATGTGCTGCCTACCGCATTCGGGTTGTAGGTCGGCAGGTTGACCATTGCGAGCACTTCGCCGGTTTTCGCGTCCAGTATCACCATCGAACCGGAGTCGGCCTGGGACTTTTCCAGCGTGCTCTTCAGTTCGCTGTAGGCAAGGAACTGGATGCGCCGATCAATGCTCAGCGTGAGATCACGCCCAGGCTGCGGGGCACGCACCTGCTCCAGATCCTCGACGATGTGACCCTTGCCATCCCTGATCACACGCTTGATGCCCGGCTTGCCGGACAACCAGTCGTCGTAGGCCAGCTCCAGTCCTTCCTGGCCGTGGTCGTCGATATTGGTGAAACCAAGGACGTGCGCAGTCACTTCGCCTGACGGGTAGTAACGCTTGAATTCGCGCTGACCGTTGATGCCGGGAATGTCCAGATCGAGCACGGATTGCGCCGCCTCGGGCGCCATCTGGCGACGCAGATAGACGAACTCGCGATCCGCACGTTGTTCGAGATACTGCTTGATGGTGTCCGGGTCGTCGTTCAGTGCCTTGGCCAGCGCAGGAATGCGGTCCGCGTTGTCCAGCACTTCGGAGGGGTTCGCCCAGATCGACATCACCGGCGTCGATACCGCCAGCGGCTCGCCGTTGCGGTCGAAGATGGTGCCGCGCGACACCGGAATCTTCATTTCGCGCAGGAACCGCGCGTCGCCCTGGCTCTGATAGAACTGCTTGCGCACCACCTGCAGGTCGAAGGCGCGCGCGACCAGTCCGATCGAGGCCAGACCCAGCAGGCCGACCACGACCGTCATGCGCCGACGTGCGCTGGGACCCGTGCCGTGGCGGCGACCTTGCCGGGAGGGTGCGGTGTGATCGCGCCAGCCCATCAGTGCAGCAACCGGATGTCTTGCGGGGGCGGGTCGAGCATGCCCAGCCGCTGCCGTGCCTCGTCATTGATGCGACGCGGCTCGGCATAGGTGGCCTGCTCGAGTTCGAGCTTGCCGTATTCGATGTTCAGTTCGTCCCGCTGATTCTGCAGCGCGGTCAGATTGACGAACAGCACACGGCTCTCGTGGCGCGTCCAAACCACGCCGAGTGCACTGGCCAGCACCGCCGCCAGCAGCATCAGCATGAACAGACCGCCGATCGCCTTCATGCGCGCCCTCCCTGCGACTGCGCCTGGTCGGCCAATTTCTCCGCCACGCGCAGCACGGCCGAACGCGAACGCGGATTCACCGCGATCTCCGCATCCGACGGGAACTGCGCCTTGCTGACCGCTGCCAGCCGTGCCGCCATCGCCTGCACCGGCGGACCGCGCCGGCTGTTCTGCACGCGGCCGGAGTGATCGCGGATGAACAGCTTCACCGCACGGTCTTCCAGCGAATGGAAACTGATCACCGACAACCGGCCACCCGGCTTGAGCCGTTCCAGCGCAGCATTCAGGCCTTGCTGCAAGGCGTCCAGCTCGCCGTTCACGCGAATGCGCAGTGCCTGGAAGCTGCGCGTGGCCGGATGCTTGCCCGGTTCGCGGCGACCGACGATGCGTTCGATCAGCGCGGCCAGCTGGCCGGTGCGGGTGAACGGCGTGGCCGCACGATCTTCGACGATGGCGCGGGCAATGCGCCGGCTATGGCGCTCCTCGCCATACATCCACAGCACGTCGGCAATCTCGCGCTCATCGGCATGCGCCAGGAAATCCGCAGCGCTATCGCCCTGCGTGGTGTCCATGCGCATGTCCAGCGGCGCATCGGCCATGAAGCTGAAGCCGCGGGCGGCCTCGTCCAGCTGCGGGGAGGACACGCCCAGATCGAGCAGCACGCCATCCAGACCGTCCGCCGTTTCGTCCCACTCGGCCAGGCTGGAGAAATTGGCATGCCGGATCGCCACGCGCGGATCGCCAGCGAACTCGGCCTGGGCGGCGGCGATCGCGACGGGATCACGATCCATCAGCAACAGCCGACCGGCGGGGCCAAGGCGCGACAGTACGGCGCGAGCATGGCCACCGCGTCCGAACGTACCATCGAGATAACGCCCGTCAGACTGCACGGACAGACCCTCCACCGCTTCACCCAGCATCACCGGGATGTGCCGCCACTGCTCGGCCATGCCGCACTCCCGCCCCGTCCAACAACGCGATTCCACTGCACCCACCGTTTTCGGTTACAGGCGCAGAACTGCCATTTCGTCTGTGATGTCGTCTTCGCCGATGCTCTGGCGGATCTTGGCCAGATGGGCCTGCTCGCTCCAAAGCTCGAACTTGTTGCCCATGCCCAGCAGCACTGCCTTCTTCTCGATGCCCGCCGCCGCACGTTGACTGGCTGGCAACAACACTCGCGCCGCGCCATCAGGCTCGACCACGGCCGCGGCACCGACCAGCTTCATCTGCATGTCGCGATGCGCCGCCTTGACCTTGGGCAGTGCATTCACCTGATCTCGCACCTGTTCCCATTCGGCATGCGGGAACAGCCACAGGCAGCCCGGTTCGAACGGGTTGTAGGTGATCACCAGACGGTTGCCGCACTCGCCCGTCACCAGATCGCGATATGCAGTCGGGATGGCCAGGCGGCCCTTGTCGTCTACAGTGATGGCGGTTTCGCCCTGGAACACAGTGTCTAGACTCCACTAAAACCCACGATTTCACACTGGAACCCACGATAATCTCGCCCCATGAGACTGTCAAGGGAAATTCGCTTGAGAATCAAAGAGAAAGGCGAAGTTGTGACGGTATTTCCAGCGCTTTCTCATGAACCTGTGCAAGGTGCTTGAAAGCAGGGGATTTTTTATTTCGCGACTTGCTGCCCGATGGCGTCAAATCAGGCTTGATTCGATGTTTCAGGCCGGTCCGGGATGAACCGGCGTTCAGTACCAGACGCCACACGAGCTTCCGGCGCGGACAAGCCGCGCCGGAAGCATTCGGGAAGAGGTGGAGTCGGCCTGTAAGCCGGGTTCTGTACGTCTTGCGACGCGACAGTCATTCCTCTCGGCCAGACGTCGCCGTCTGGCTCCAGCAACCTACCCGGGAACAACGCGGGCCGCGTTATCGTTCCCCTATTTGGTCTTGCTCCGAGTGGGGTTTACCGTGCCGTACGACGTTAGCCCCGTACGCGGTGCGCTCTTACCGCACCCTTTCACCCTTACCACGCACATCCGAAGATGCCGTTCGGCGGTCTGCTCTCTGTTGCACTGGCCGTCAGCTCACGCTGCCCAGGAGTTACCTGGCACTCTGCCCTGTGGAGCCCGGACTTTCCTCGATGCACTTGCGTGCGACGCGACTGCCCGGCCGACTCCACCGGGAATTGTACTCCACGCGAGGCCTCAGCCTTCGTAGAGCAGCTTACGCGGTGCACCGGTGATCGCTGCGGCCATCTTCGCCGCCTTCGCCGGCGGCAACTCCTCGCGCAGTATCGCGAAGATACGCTGGCCCTCGGCGAGCTTCGCATCCGTCTCTTCGCCGCGACCGGCGACCAGGATCACGCACTCGCCGCGCTGCTGGTCGGGATCGGCCGCGACCCGTGCAGCCAGTTCGGCCAGCGGCTCGCCCAGCACCGTCTCGAACATCTTGGTCAGCTCGCGCGCCAGCACCGCCTCGCGCGCGGCGCCGAAAACATCGCGCATATCGGCCAGACTCTCTGCCACACGATGCGACGACTCATAGAAGATGAGCGTGCGCGCATCGCCGGCCAGCTCCTGCAGACGGCTGCGCCGTGCCGCGACCTTCGGCGGCAGGAAACCCTCGAACACGAAGCGGTCGCTGGGCAGTCCCGCCACCGACAGCGCGGCAATCGCCGCGCAGGCGCCCGGCACGGGAATACAGCGAATGCCGGCGGCACGCGCAGCACGCACCAGGCGAAAACCGGGATCGCTGATCAGCGGCGTGCCGGCATCAGAAATCAACGCCACCGAGTCGCCACCTTGCAGCCGCCTCACGATCGCGTCCACCGCATCGCGCTCGTTGTGCTCGTGCAAGGCGATCAGTGGTGTGTCGACGTTGTGATGCACCAGCAAGGGGCGACTGTGGCGAGTGTCCTCGGCGGCAATCACTGCCACCGCACGCAAGGTTTCGATGGCACGTGTGGACAAATCGTCGCGGTGGCCGATCGGCGTGGCGACCACCCACAGGCAGCCTGGCTGAACTGATGACATCTGAGAACTCCTGCGCCGTAAGAGGCTGTCTAAAGTCTCCCCGTAGCCCGCGCCGGGAGCTGTTTGCGCGCAGGCCAAGGAAGAACGAGGGAGTGTACGTCGGTACACGACCGAGTGATGACGCTGGCATGTGGGCAAACAGACCCGGCCCGAAGGGTTGCCTTTGAGTGGCCGCCATGCGGTAGCGCGCGGCTTGACTTGACGGCCAGTCAGGCGCTGCGCCACGCACTATCACCTGACGGCCACTCAACGGAAACGCGAGCTGCGGGGAGACTTTAGACAGCCTCTTTGCCGGCAATCCGATCGGCTATGATCGCGCATTGATGACCATGACGAACAAGGGATCTCCCATGCGCTTCATGCGCCTCTCGCGCACCGCTGCGATCGGACTGGTGTTTTCGCTCGCCCTTGCCGCCTGCGTACCGACCAACGTCCAGCGCTCGCCGGCGGAAATCGCCGCTGCACAGAGTGCCGCCGCGCTGGCACAGCAAGGTCAGTTCGACCAGGCCGCGCAGGCGTATCTCACGCTGGCCACGCAATCGCCAGGTCACGCCGACAGCTACCGCCTGCTGGCCGCCGAGGCCTGGCGCGAGGAAGGTCAGATCGAACGCGCCGCCCCTACCCTGGACAGCATCAAGCGCCAGCGCCTGGGCGGTGACGAGCCGCTGCGCCTCGACCTGTTGCGCGCCGAACTGGCCTTGAGCCGGCACGATGCGCAGACCGCGTTGCAGCTCACCACCCAGCCGAATGTCACCGTGCCGGCCGCCATGCAACTGCGCCTGCTGGAACTGCGCGCCCGTGCCATGCAGGCCAGCGGTGACAACTGGGGCGCCGCGCGCACCCGCGTGCAGATGGACGACCGGCTGAGCGGCTTCGACCACACCCAGAACCGTCGACAGATCCTGGATCTGCTCGGCAAGGTGGACGTCGATTCGCTCAAGCAGCGTACCGCCGCGATGAGCCCGGGCGACCGCATGCTGTCGTGGGCCAATGAGGCACTGAGCCGTCGTGGCGTGGTCGTGGCTCGTCCACAGCCGGAGCTGCAGCAGCCGGTCGGCACCTTGCTGCCGGGCGCCAACGCGAACGTGCGCGAAGGCTACAAGGCGCCCACGCAACTGGCCCTGCTGCTGCCCAGCGACGGCAACTACGCCGCGGCCAGCACACCGATCCGTGAAGGTTTCTTCGCCGCCTATCTCGATGCCGGCCACAACCATGCACCACGTCCGATCGTGCGCGTGTATGACAGCCACGGCACCGCCGATGGCGCCATCAAGGCTTACCAGCAGGCGGTCAGCGACGGCGCCACCCTGGTGGTCGGCCCGCTGACCCGCGGCGAAGTCTCCGCGGTGTTCGGGCAGGCACAGCTGCCAGTACCGCTGCTCGCACTCAACCATCCGGATGACCGCCAGCTGCCAGCCGGCGACACCAGCGAATTCGGCCTGTTGCCGGAAACCGAAGGTGCCCAGGCCGCCGACCACATGATCGAGCGTGGGCTGCACCATGCCTACGTACTGGTCTCCAACGATGATTTCGCCCAGCGCGCGGCCGGTGCCTTCAAGGCGGAGCTCGCCGCTCGCGGCGGCCAGCTCGACAACATGCTGACCCTGACCAGCTTCACCGATGCGGTCAGCGGACTGAATATTCCGCATGCCAGCCCGGCTACAGCTCCCGCAGCCAGTTCCAGCACTGCCAGCAGCGCCGACGTCGCACCGACGGAGACGGATAACAGCGCCGGCAACGATACGGGCATCTTCATCAGCATGCGGCCGAACCAGGCACGCATGCTGATACCGCAACTGCTGATCGCCAACATCCATTTGCCGGTGTTCGCCACCTCGCACGTCTATGACGGCAGCGACGACGCAACTGCGAACCGCGACCTCGATGGCGTGGAGTTCTGCGACTCACCATGGCTGTTCAACGCCCAGCCGGGCCTGCCCAACCATGACGATATCGCGGCCCAACTGCCGTCCGCCCGCGGCAGCGCCGCACGACTGTTTGCCTTCGGCATGGATGCATGGAATCTGGTGCCGTACCTCGACTGGCTGCGTACGCATCCGGGCAGTTACATGCCCGGTGCCAGCGGCCAGCTTGCCGCCGACCAGTTTGGCCGCATCCGCCGCGTGCTGATCTGGGCCAGGTTCCAGGATGGCCTGGCGCGGCCCTTGAGCGGCAGCCTGCAGACGGATGACGTGCCCTCCAGCGCGCCACCCGCCGATACCGCACCGGCACCGGCCGGGTCCATGCCGGCAAGTCCGTCGTCGACCGGTCCCAGCTCACCCATGCCGGGCTGATGCGCGCCGCCGGCGACCCGTTCGAAGCGCGCGCCTGCAGCGAACTGGAGCGCGCCGGACTGACCCTGCTGGCACGCAACTACAGCACCCGTCATGGCGAGCTGGATCTGGTGATGCGCGAAGGCGATATCGTGGTCTTCGTCGAAGTGCGCTATCGCCGCAGCGCCAGTCACGGCGACGCCGCCAGCTCGGTCACCGCCAGCAAGCAGGCCAGGTTGATCCTCGCTGCGCAGCACTGGCTGGCCGCACATCCACAGCATGCGCGGAGCACCTGTCGCTTCGACGTGGTCAGCTACGACGGGCCAGCCGACGCCATCCGTCGCGACTGGCTGCGTGGCGCATTCGAGGCTGGTTGACCAAACGACCTTCCGCCGAATCTGCAGGAGCGCCCAATGGGGATCTCGAAAAACCATCGTCATTCCTGCGAAAGCAGGAATCCAGCGACTTCAAGCGACTGAATCCCAAGGCACTGGATCCCTGCTTTCGCAGGGATGACGAGCAAAAGCCTGGTTTTTCGAGATTCCCCAATGTGAGCTCCTGCGCATGGTCGTGACGGCAGCGAAACCCGTGCACGCCGAAATTCCCCTGCGAGTGGATTACGCTTCACGCATGCCGCTCTCCACCGAACTGCTCGCCCGCCTGCACGAAATTTTCCCCGCCAATGCGCTTGCCAGCGGCGAGGCCGAGCGTATCGCCTATTCGTACGACAACTCGCGCCAGCACGCACTGCCGGATGCCGTGGCGTTCCCCACCGAACACGCCCAGGTCGAAGCGCTGGTGCAGGCATGTCGCGCACACAGGATGCCCGTGATCGCACGCGGCCGCGGCAGCAACACCACCGGTGCCACCGTACCGGTGGACGGCGGCGTGGTGGTGAGCTTCGAGCGGATGAACCGGATCCTGCGCATCGACCCGGACAACCGCCTCGCAGTGGTCGAGCCGGGCGTGTTGAACGGTGATCTGCAACAGGCGCTGCTGCCGCACGGTTTCTTCTGGCCACCCGATCCATCCTCCGCACCCTGGTGCAGCATCGGTGGCAACCTCGCCTGCAATTCGGCCGGCCCGCGCACGGTGAAGTACGGCAGCCCGCGCGAGAACACACTGGGGTTGCGGGCCGTCTCCGGCATCGGCACAGGATTTCGCTGCGGCACCTATACCAGCAAGGGCGCAACCGGCTACGACCTGACCCGATTGCTGATCGGCTCGGAAGGCACGCTGGCATTGATCACCGAAGCCACGCTCAAACTCACCCCGAAACCGTCCGCCGTGCGTACCTTGCGTGCCACCTACCGCAACGTCGGTGCGGCCGCCCGTGCGGTGGCGCGGATCATGGCGCAGCCGGTGACGCCTTGCGCGCTGGAATTCATCGACGACGTGGCGCTGAAGCTGGCGCACGCGCACGGCGGCGACAGCGTGCCGCTGGCTGGCGCGATGCTGATGATCGAGGTCGATGGCGAGCCGGACAGCCTGCCATCCTCGGTTGAAGCCGTCTCGCGCGCTGCCCGTGGCGACGGGCTGGAAGAGCTGCGCCTGGCGGAAACCGCCGAGGAAACCCGCGCGCTATGGTCGGCCCGCAAGGCACTCTCACCAGCGCAGCGCACGATCTCGCCGAACAAGATCAACGAGGACGTGGTCGTGCCGGTCAGCCACCTGCCCGAACTGGTCGACGGCATCAAGCAGCTTTCGGCTAAACACGATGTACTGATCGTCACCTTCGGCCATGCCGGCAACGGCAACCTGCACGTCAACCTCCTGCCTCGCGACGAGGCCGAGCGCACGCGTGCGCATGCCTGCCTCGCCGAGGTGTTCACGCTGGTGATCCGGCTGGAAGGCACGCTATCGGGCGAGCATGGCATCGGCATGATCAAGCGCGAATTCATGCCGCTGGCGCTATCGCCGAATACACTCGAGCTGATGCGCAACATCAAGAGCGCGTTCGATCCAGACGGCATCCTCAATCCGGGCAAGCTGCTGCCTTGAATGGCAAGAGACAACGCTTTTGTTCTTGTCATTCCGGCACAGGCCGCAATGACGGCGATATTCCATGACTGACACTGTGGACAAGCTACTGAGCGAAATCCGCGCCTGCCGGATCTGCGATGTGCACCTGCCGCTGGGTCCACGGCCCGTGCTGCAGGCTTCGTCGACCGCACGATTACTGATTGTCAGTCAGGCACCGGGACGCAAGGTGCACGACACCGGTATCCCGTTCAACGACGTTAGTGGCGATCGGTTGCGTACATGGCTGAGCATCGATCGCGACACGTTCTACGATGCCAGTCGCATCGCGATCGTGCCGATGGGCTTCTGCTTCCCCGGTACCAGCCGTAGTGGCGATCTGCCACCACGGCCGGAATGCGCACCGACCTGGCATCCGCGACTGTTGCCGTTGCTGAAACAGGTCCGGTTGACGCTGGTGATTGGCCAGTATGCGCAGGGCGGTATCCTCGGTGTGCCGCGCGGCACGCGCCTCACCGACACGGTGCAGGCCTGGCGTGAACATCTCGCGCACGGGCACTTGCCGCTGCCGCATCCCAGCCCGCGCAACCGGCTGTGGCTGGTGCGCAATCCGTGGTTCGAGACCGAGTTGCTGCCGCTGCTGCGCGAGCGCGTGGCTGCCGTCCTGCATGCGGCAGCCTGAAAGCTCGCCAGTAGGAGCACATCCTGTGCGCGATGCTCTTCGCTCGATCGACACCAGGGCGTCGCACACAGGATGCGCTCCTGCAAATTCGGAAGGCTCGTGAGCGGGACAGCCGACGATTTTCGCAAGCCACTGCTTTTCGCCGGCTCGCGCGGTCGCTGCAGCGCGCCTTGCCGCTTCCCCGCAGCTTCCTCTAACCTGCCTCGGCTGGTGGCCACGGGGCATTTCCCTCGGCTGCGTCAGGGGACACACATGCCGGATACCTGCCCGTGAATTTGAAGCTCCGCCTTGTCGTCATGAATTTTCTCCAGTACTACATCTGGGGTGCCTGGCTGCTGACCATCGGCACGTGGTGGTTCCAGACCTTGCACTGGTCGGGCACCAGTTTCGGCGCGATCTTCTCGACGATGGGCATCGCCTCGTTGTTCATGCCTTCGCTGGCGGGCATCGTGGCGGACAAGTGGGTCAACGCCGAACGTCTGTACGGCCTGTTCCACATCCTTGGCGCGGCGGTGCTGCTCGCGATTCCGCATGCGGGCAATCCGCAGCAGATGTTCTGGGTAGTGCTGCTGTACATGTGTTTCTACATGCCCACCATCTCGCTCGCCATCGCGGTGGCGTACAACGCGCTGAAGCAGGAGGGGCTGGACGTGGTGAGCACCTATCCGCCGATTCGCGTGTGGGGCACCGTCGGTTTCATCGCCGCCACGTGGACGACCAGCCTGCTGGGCCTCAAGGCATCTGCCGCGCAGTTCCACGTGGCCGCGGGCGCTTCACTGCTGCTGGGCCTGTACGCCTTCACACTGCCCAAGTGCCCGCCCAAGCTCGATGCCTCGCACAGCCGCAGCGTGATGGATCGGCTCGGCCTCACCTCGTTCGTGCTGTTCAAGAACCGCAACATGGCGGTGTTCTTCATCTTCGCGATGCTGCTGGGCGCGGCGCTGCAACTCACCAACGCCTACGGCGACGCCTTCCTCAGCGACTTCGTCAAGGTGCCGGCCTACGCCAACCTGCTGACGGTGAAATACTCCACCATCATCATCTCCATCTCGCAGTTCTCCGAAACCGCGTTCATCCTCACCATCCCGTTCTTCCTCAAGCGCTTCGGCATCAAGGCAGTGATGACGATGAGCATGTTGGCCTGGGTGCTGCGCTTCGGCCTGTTCGGCTTTGGCAACCCGGCCGACGGCCTGTGGATGATCGTGCTCTCCTGCATCATCTACGGCATGGCGTTCGACTTCTTCAACATCTCCGGCTCGCTGTTCGTGGAGAGCCAGGCCGACCCGAAGATCCGCGCCAGCGCGCAGGGCCTTTTCATGCTGATGACCAATGGCGTGGGCGCCGTGCTGGGCAGCTTGATCGCGGGCTGGATGATCGACCGCTTCTTCACCAGCCACACCTGCGACGACACCGTCGCCATCTGCAAGGACTGGCACGGCATCTGGCTGGCCTTTGCCGGCTATTCGCTGGTCATGGCGCTCCTGTTCGTACCGCTGTTCAGGCACAAGCATCAGGCGCAGCCGCTCCAAGTCCTGCCGACCCACTGACGCCCGGGCTCGCGGCGGCCCGGCCGGCTACAATGTGCGGATGCGCATTGGTCCTTACCTCATCGACCCACCCGTGGTGCTCGCCCCGATGGCGGGCGTCACCGACAAGCCGTTCCGCCTGCTATGCAAGCGGCTGGGCGCAGGTCTGGCCGTGTCGGAAATGACCAATGCCGATCCGCGTCTGTGGCATACACGCAAGTCGTTGCAGCGGATGGATCACGTCGGCGAACCCGAACCGGTCAGCGTGCAGATCGCCGGCTACGACCCGGCGATGCTGGCCGAGGCGGCGCGCTTCAATGTCGCCAACGGCGCGCAGATCATCGACATCAACATGGGCTGCCCCGCGAAGAAGGTCTGTAACGTATGGTCGGGATCGGCCCTGCTGCAGGACGAACCGCTGGTGGCGCGCATCGTCAAGGCCGTGGTCGATGCCGTCGAGATACCGGTAACGCTGAAGATCCGCACCGGTTGGGACCGGCAGAACAAGAACGCACTGAACATCGCGCACCTTGCCGAGGACAACGGCATCGCCGCGCTGGCCGTGCATGGCCGCACCCGCGCCGACAAATACGAAGGCGAAGCCGAGTACGACACCATCACGGCGGTGAAGGCAGCCGTGCGCATCCCGGTGCTCGCGAACGGTGATGTCAGTACGCCGCAGCAGGCGCGGCATGTACTCGACATCACCGGCGCCGATGCGCTGATGATTGGTCGCGGCGCACAGGGTCGGCCGTGGATCTTCCGCGAGATCGCGCACTACCTGGCCACCGGCCAACTGCTGCCCGAGCCCGAGCCGGCCGAAGTCGCCACGATCCTGCTCGGCCATCTCGAACAGCTCTACGCGTTCTACGGTGAATTGCAGGGCGTGCGCATCGCGCGCAAGCACCTGGGCTGGTACGCCAAGGATCGGCCGGAGAATGCCGCATTCCGGCAGGTGGTCAATCGCGCCGAATCGGCCGATACGCAGTTGCGCCTGACCCGCGAGTATTTCGCTGCACTCGCTGCCGGCGAACGCTTGGCAGCCTGAACCACGATCCCCGTGTCTGGCCCCGGTCGATTCGACGAAAACGATTGGTCGATTGGCGGCAAGCCAGCCTGTCGTTCCTGCATCACCCGATGCATGGTTTGACTTCGGACGTCCATACGGCTAATTTTTGCGACGCTGATGGTAACTATCTCTTCATGCGAATAAAGAGATAACTCAAGGGAAGCCGGTGTGAATCCGGCGCTGCCCCGCAGCGGTATGTGGAAACGACCTCCGTTACATGCACTGGACGCGATGCGTCCGGGAAGCGACGGACAGTAGGTTGAGCCGTACGTCCACGAGCCCGAATACCTGCCTCAGCCGGAAGCGTGCATGCGCGCTTCTGTCCGACCTGGCGTTTCCGCGGGGGAACACCGGAGCCCGTGCGCCCTCCGTCATATGCGGATGATGCGCTGGCTTCTCTCATCCCGCGGCAGTGCCGGCTCGCCCGCGGGGGCGAAGGTCAAAGGCACAGCGATCATGCTGGTCATCCTTCGTTCCTCTTTGCCCATTGCAAGAGGAAATCCAATGTCACTCGTTACCTATTCAGGCTTTCCGCGCATCGGCCTCAAGCGTGAACTCAAGCGCTCGCTTGAATCACACTGGCGCGGTGAAATCAGTGCAGAGGCGCTGTCCGACACCGCCAGCATGTTGCGTCATCGGCATTGGCAGCTGGCCGCGGACGCCGGTGCCGATGTCGTGCCGTGCAACGACTTCAGCCTGTATGACCATGTACTCGACACAGCCGTGCTGTTTGACGCCATTCCCTCGCGCTATCGGCCGGTGTTCGCCGAAACCCCCCTGGACGGCTATTTCGCGATGGCCCGCGGCCACAAGCGCGACGGCCATGACCTGCATGCGCTGGAAATGACCAAGTGGTTCGACACCAACTACCACTACCTGGTGCCCGAACTGGAGGCTGGTCAACGTTTTGCGCTCAGCGGCGACAAGCCACTCGCTGAATTCCGCGAAGCGCAGGCACAAGGTCATCGGGCACGCCCCATACTGCTCGGCCCGGTTTCGTTCCTGCTGCTCTCCAAGGCTGTCGACGGCAGCGACCGCCTGGCGTTGCTGGACAATCTGCTGCCCGTCTACGTCGAGCTGCTCGAACAACTGGCGGACGCCGGTGCCGACTGGGTGCAACTTGACGAGCCCTGTCTTGCGCTCGATCAGGATGACGATGACCACGCCGCTTATCGGCGTGCCTACGCTGCACTGGCCAGGGCGCGCACACCACGACTGCTGCTGGCGAGTTACTTCGGCGCCTTGGGCGACAACCTGAAGCTGGCGACTGCGCTGCCGGTGGATGGGCTGCACATCGATCTGGTGCGTGCGCCGGAACAGCTCGACAGTGTGCTGGACGCGCTGCCGCCCAGCCATATCCTCAGTGTCGGCGTGGTCGATGGGCGCAACATCTGGCGCAGCCAGCCCGAGCGCGTGCTGCCGCTGTTGCACAAGGCTCGGGCGCGCATCGGCAGTGAACGCCTGTGGCTCGCACCATCCTGCTCGTTGCTGCACGTGCCGATCGATCTCGCGGCGGAAACCACACTCGATCCAGCGCGCCTTGCCCCCATGGCCTTCGCCCGGCAGAAAATCGAGGAGCTGCGCGTGTATGCCGATGCGCTCGCCGGCCTGCCGGAAGCCGACGCCGCACTGGCGGCGCAGCAGGCCCTGTTGACCGCACAGGCGCATGCACCTGGCGTCATCGATACCGGGGTTCGCAGCCGCCTGCGCGCACTCAACCCGCAGGCGACCTTGCGTCGCTCCGGCTATCCCATACGCCAGCTGACACAGTCCGAGACCTTGGCATTGCCGCCGCTGCCGACCACCACGATCGGCTCCTTCCCGCAAACCGACGAGTTGCGCAAGGCGCGTGCCGCCCATCGTGCCGGCAGGCTGGACGATGCCGCCTACAACGCCCTGCTGGAAGCCGAAGTCGAACGTGTAGTGCGTTTCCAGGAACACATCGGTCTGGACGTCCTGGTGCACGGCGAACCCGAACGCAACGACATGGTCGAATACTTCGGCGAACAACTGGATGGCTATCTGTTCACCAAGCTTGGTTGGGTGCAGAGCTACGGTTCGCGCTGCGTGAAGCCACCGGTGATCTATGGCGATATCGCCCGTCGCGCACCGATGACCGTGCATTGGTCGAGCTACGCGCAATCGCTGACCGAAAAGCCGATGAAGGGCATGCTGACCGGCCCGGTGACGATGTTGCAATGGTCGTTCGTGCGCGACGATCTGCCGCGCGAGACTGTCTGCCGGCAGATCGCGCTGGCCTTGCGCGACGAAGTGCATGACCTGGAAGCCGCCGGTATCCATGTGATCCAGATCGACGAGCCGGCGCTGCGCGAAGGCCTGCCACTGCGCCGCAGCGAGTGGCCTGCGTATCTGGCATGGGCCGTGGAATGCTTCCGCATCACCGCCGGCGGCGTGCGCGACGCGACGCAGATCCACACGCATATGTGCTACTCGGAGTTCAACGACATCATCGATGCGGTGGCCGCGATGGATGCCGATGTGATCTCGATCGAGACCAGCCGCTCGCGGATGGAACTGCTCGACGCGTTCGTGCGCTTTCGCTACCCCAACGGCATCGGCCCGGGCGTGTACGACATCCACTCACCGCGCGTGCCCGAACCGGCGGAAATGCTCGACCTGCTGCACAAGGCGCTCGACGTGCTGCAACCGGACCAGCTCTGGATCAATCCCGATTGCGGGCTGAAGACCCGAGGCTGGCCCGAGGTGGAGCTGGCACTGCGCCACATGGTTGGTACCGCGCAGCAGTTGCGAAGCGAACTCAAACTGCTGGTATGCGACTTTTAACCCTCCTCCTGCTCATAGGCTCCTCCCCCTGCTCGCAGGGGGAGGCTGGGAGGGGGTTACCCGGCCTTGCGACAGAGATCAAAAGCACCCTTCCCCGGCCCTCCCCTGCGCACAGGGGAGGGAGCACCAAGGGCGACTGAACATGCGCCTAACCCCGCAGCCACCAAAATCAGCCCGGGCTGCAAAACCGGGAGCGTCGATGTATCATGTCGGGCTTCTTTATCTCTCTATCCGCACGAAAGGATATATACCGCGATGTCCAACTACCTGTTCACCTCCGAATCGGTCTCCGAAGGCCATCCGGACAAAGTCGCCGACCAGATCTCCGACGCCGTGCTCGACGCGATCCTCGCGCAGGACCCGCGCGCCCGCGTCGCTTGCGAAACCATGGTCAAGACCGGCGTGGCGATCGTCGCCGGCGAGGTCACCACGAGTGCCTGGATCGATCTGGAGGCGCTGACCCGCAAGGTCATCGTCGACATCGGCTACAACTCCAGCGAAGTCGGTTTCGACGGCGAGACCTGCGGCGTGCTGAACCTGATCGGCAAGCAGTCGCCGGACATCAACCAGGGCGTGGACCGCAAGAACCCGGAAGACCAGGGTGCCGGCGACCAGGGCCTTATGTTCGGCTATGCGACGAACGAGACGAAGGACATGATGCCGGCGGCGATCTACTACTCGCACCGCCTGGTCGAGCAGCAGGCCAAGGTCCGCAAGAAGAAGAACTCGCCGCTGCCATGGCTGCGCCCGGATGCCAAGAGCCAAGTCACCCTGCGCTACGAGAATGGCGTGGCGACCGCGATCGACGCCGTGGTGCTGTCGACCCAGCACGATCCGAGCGTGAAGCAGAAGGACCTGATCGAGGCCGTGCGCGAGCACATCCTCAAGCCCGTGCTGCCGGCCAAGCTGCTGCACAAGGGCACCAAGTTCCACATCAATCCGACCGGCAAGTTCGTCATCGGTGGCCCGGTGGGCGACTGCGGCCTGACCGGCCGCAAGATCATCGTCGACACCTACGGCGGCTGGGCCCGTCACGGTGGCGGTGCGTTCTCGGGCAAGGATCCGTCCAAGGTCGACCGCTCGGCCGCCTACGCCGCGCGTTACGTGGCCAAGAACATCGTGGCCGCCGGCATTGCCGACCGCTGCGAAGTGCAGGTGAGCTACGCGATCGGTGTGGCGCATCCGACCTCGATCTCGGTGACCACCTTCGGTACCGGCAAGATCAGCGACGAGAAGATCGAGAAGCTGATCCGCAAGCATTTCGACCTGCGCCCTTATGGCATCCTCAAGATGCTCGACCTGGTCCATCCGATGTACCAGCAGACCGCCAGCTACGGTCACTTCGGCCGTACCCCGTACGAGATGAAGGATGCCAGCGGCAACACCTTCACCGCGTTCTCGTGGGAAAAGACCGATCGCGCCGAAGCGCTGCGCAAGGATGCCGGGCTGAAGTAAGCCGGTAACATTGCTGTGATGTGCTGACAAGAACGGGCCGACTCAAACGGCCCGTTTTTTTATTCAGAGCCAACGCCATTCGCAAGAAATAGCGACATGGCTCATGCACTAAAAGCAGAGAGCATGTCCCTCGATCGGAGCGAATTGAAAGATCGATCCAGGCACGTGCGTAACGAATGATCATCTCGACATCACATACTCAATACGCAGCGAGATGCATAAGCAAAGACCGCAAGAACACATGCGAGCTCAATTCGACTATCAACCTTGACACTCCATTCACCTACACAGCCACTGGCTGAACGCTTGCAAGGTACTGCAGATATCGTCTGCTCCTGCATGATAAAATCGGGCTTCGCATCTACTGATATCGCTAAACACGAACCATCACTGAGGGGCACGATCGGCATGCTGCTGCGACACGCATGCTGTTCATGGCAGTGATTCCGGAACAAACGGCGAAATTCGACCACCAGCACATCTCGTTGCCCTGATCTATTGCGACACGCGCCAAAAACCGTCTCCGGAATTCCGGAAGCATTCTTTTTGACATGATTCAATTAGGACACTAAGACCTCCTATGCAGGACACACGGATGCTCCTTGCTTGCCTGGTCGCCGCATGCACCTCAGCATTGGCGATAGCGGTTCTGCGCCGATTCGCCATCCCACTGGGCCTGGTCGATCATCCGAACGAGCGCAAACATCACGTAGGCAGCGTCCCATTGGTTGGCGGCTTGGCCATTTTCATGGGTGTGCTCGCTGGTGCGCTCTGCTATGGCCGGTTCCATACGTTTCTGAACTCTCTGCTGAGCACTGCTGCCGTACTTGCCTTGCTTGGTGCATTGGATGATCGATTCGACCTGAGCGTACGGGTTCGCTTGCTGGTTCAGACCATTGCGATCCTGGCCGTCATCGCCAGCACGGGCGTGTATGTCCACACCTTGGGGCACATCTACGGTTACGAGCTGGAGCTCGGCTGGTTGGGCATACCGTTGACCGTGGTCGCCGTGATCGGTCTGTTGAACGCCTTCAACATGATGGATGGCATCGATGGCCTCGCTGGCAGTCTGGCGCTGGTAAGCATCGCTGCGATCGTCATGTTTGCGGGACCACTTCCATTGCACAGCGGCATGGCACTCATGACGCTATTGGCCGCTGCAGTAATTCCATATCTAGCTGCGAATCTAGGCTTTATGGGCCGCAAAATTTTTATGGGTGATGCTGGCAGCATGTTCGTTGGCTATCTATTGGCTTGGGCCTTGATCCACATGAGCCAAGAGCCAGGAACACGTCTGTCGCCAGTCAATGTCCTGTGGTGCGTGGCTTTGCCTGTACTTGATACCTTTGCTGTGATGTACCGCCGGTTACGCCAAGGGAAGTCGCCATTTAAGCCGGATCGCGGGCACATTCACCACATCCTGCTTCGCGCTGGCCTAAGTTCACGTGCAACGCTAATTGCTCTCGTTGCGCTAGCCGCTTCCATTGCTTTCGTGGGTAGCGTAGCTCGCTCACTCGGTGCCGGAGCTGGCTCCAATCTGGCGATATTTTGCATCTTTGGCGGCGTCTACATAATGACTGTTACACGAATCTGGGTTCGTCAGAATGCACAACCAATCAGCGCCTCGACTCGGATTAATGCAGCCAATGACGACCGCATTACGAACAAAGTTGCAATGATTAAAGCAGCGCGTCCTGCCGATTAATAGCTTTCGAACCTATGGCAAGGCCATCAGATAGGGGCTGATCAAGCTCCATCTCGTCAGTAGTCATTAGCTAAATAACAGCCCCACTGGATGTGCGGCATGCATGATTATGCCTACAAATGCATCGAAATTGCCCATATTAGCGCCATCAAGAGCTGCATACCGCTCCCATGCCAAGAGGAAATTAGCACTGACTAAGCGCGGATATTTCTATGTATACAGAAACTATAGTGTGAACTATCTTCGAGCCACCAAGTTTCAGCGCTCCGGTTAATCACACGATATGTACTTCCCGCCCTTCTTTTACGGGTACAGCCACCCGATTACGCATGCAGTGGTTATATGCCTTATCGGGTTGATCTTCGTACTGACGCGTCACCGTCGCATCGGCTTGGGTATCGTAACTCTTGGAGCTCTATGGGTCACCTTCTGCGCCATGCCAGTATTTGTCGATCACTTGCAGCGCGGCCTCGAAGACCAATACGCCATCAAGCCGGCCTCAACCTACCCTAACGAGGGTGCTATCGTCGTACTCGGTGGTGATATACCGCCACATGAAAACAGCGATTGGAACGACGATACGAACATTACGGCAGCCACTCGTGCCGGCTTCGGCTATCTGCTCTTCAGGGCCCAGCGCGCGCCACTCGTTCTGCTTTCAGCAGGTGATGGCGGCGCACAGGACATGGCTCGCATGCTTGAGCAGCAAGGTGTCCCATCCACGGCGCTATTGATCGAGGATCGCAGTAAAACCACCTATGAAAACGCGCTTTACTCGGCAGCCATACTCAGACACCAAGGCATACAGCGCATTCTGCTGGTGACCTCGGCTCTACACATGCCGCGAGCAGTCGCCAGCTTCCGTAAACAGGGAATGGACGTAGTACCCGCGCCAGCGTTTAGCTCTCAGCTAAATAGTCCCTTTCGAGATAACCATCGATGGCGACCACAGCGTGCGGAGCTGTGGCGTTGCTCGCATATTTTGCATGAATACCTTGGCCTGTGGATCTACAAGCTTCGTGGCCTCGCCTAAACTTCCGCACTCGACATAAGCGTCATCGCATTTCAGGGAGTGACTCGTCCACGGAACTGGACCGTTTCACCGCTAGCGACCGGACGTACGCCGCTACCCAGCTGGTTATTGTACTCAAAGCAAGATTCGTCGAGAACAACGCTGCTGGCACCTCCATTCACACTCTTGCTCACGGCCAGAAAAACCGTATTTATAGGCCGACCAGCAACCAGGCGCGCACTATGTTGCACCACATTTCCCGAAATGATTACCGACTCAATATGTCCTGCAGTATTGGCCATATCCTCTGTCGGGAAGCTGATGCAGGTACCCACAATGTCGGTGAAACTGTTTCCGGCGCACACCAGCCCATTTACACCGATTACGCCGATCACACCGAGTTGTGGGTGAATGCCGCTGAACATGTTGCCAGTGATGACCGCATTGAGAGCGCTGCTGCTGCGAGCGGAGGTGGACGTGCCTAGGCGGATCGCATCACCACCTTTCCCGGCTCCGGGCGGTAACCGTTCGAAGATGCACGCCATGATTCGCGTGCCATTGAGACCATTCACCGCTACATCTGTGCGGACAGAATTCAGGAAGTGGCAGTGACTGATCGTAAGATTGTCTTCGACATCACCGACATTCTTCGGTTTTGCCGAGGATGCGATACCCCAGTAACAGTTGTCGAACTGGCAACCAATCACCTCCCAGTCGTGCATGTTTTGCCCGACTTGATAGGCATTGTGGAATGTGATGCCCGCTGTGTTGGTGGAGTCGATGTTGCGGAACTTGCAGTCTCTGACGCTGACGTCGCGATAGATACTCCAGTTGTGATCAGGCTCGAAGTCGATGCCACCGACTGATGCCGACAGCTTGGAGTTGCCAATATTTTGAAATATGCAGCTGTCGACGATCAGGCCGTCACAGTCGATAACCGACAAACCGTTGCGATTGTTCTTGACTGCACCGTCGAACAAGCAATCGCGCACCAGGATGCGCTGGTTGAATCGTTTGGTCGTGTTCAGTGTCCCGGAACCAACGTACATGCCATCACCACGGAAGCCATAGAACGTGACCTGCTCTACCTTCATGTCTGACGTGGCGTTAACAGCCAGTAGAAAAAAGAATGGCGAATAGCCCAATTCCGCCACACGCCCATTGAGTTTGAGCCCATGGATATGGATATTGCGCAGATTGTCTGCAGTGTTTTCGGTACCCCCATCACGTACATGGGTAGCCAGCAGAAATTGGCATGCGGTCGTCGCGTCATACACCCTCAGTTCGCTGGATGGACCCGCACCATAGAATTCGATGCCGGATTTCAGGTTCAGCTGCTTGGTGAGATATACCCCAGGCGGTACATACACACGATCCCCCGTGTCGATTGCCTTCTGGATGCCGGCGGTGCAGTCGTAATTACTGGTACCAGCATGGATGGCGGCATGCTCAGCCACCGGCAAAAAATCGAGCACGCTCACTTGCTTCGTCACGATGCTTACTCCGGTTCTGATGCTGACCGATACACTGCCTGCAATCGCCGGCGTATTGGTGGTTCATTCTGCCGCATCGATAGTCATTGACAACCGCTGGCTATAAATCGTCGATGCTTCGTTCTGATGGACCTCGATCTCCGCAATCGGCAGTGCACCCATGCGCCGATAGAACCTGTGTGCCGGCGCCAATGCCGTGCCCACTATGATCTTGAACTCATCGATACCTTGGCGGCTGAAAATTTCTGTCAGCTTTCGATAGAGTGTTTCGGCGTGCTGCTGGCCCCGATAGGCCGGATCCACCGCGATGCTCAACAGCTCGGCACGTGGCAGGTGCACCGACCGATCATTTCTGTGGCTATAACGCAGTATCTCAAGCATTCGTCTAACCCGGCGCAGCGAGAACAGCGAGGGCAGTAACGCGAGCATCACCCGTGGAGCATGACGCAACATCCGGCGATAGATCGGCCTCATGCCGCTGCCACCGGCAACAAAACCGATCACACGATCATCACGCTCAATAACCAGCAACACGCTTTCCTCGCCCTCGTCGATCGCCTGATACATCAGCGACACGAAGCGCACACCAAGCAGCGACAAGAAACCCTGATCAATGTTCGCGACATGCAGGGCCGCGACTTGACGATACAGTTCACGCTTGCTCATGGCATGCGTGTTCACATCACGTACCAAGCACTTCAGCCAACCCAGCGGGTGGGCGAGGCAAGTTATCGAAGGCTTGCCAGACAATCGACGACCTCGGGGAGATCACGACCCAGGCGGTTATTACGATCAGCATGAAGTAGCTGCGCAGCCCCTGATTGGCCACATACCACTCTTCAAGCACCCCCTTATACGGGGCAATCACTTCATCGTAATAGCGCTCTTGCTCGACATGACCATGCATCAGATTTTCCTCGTCGCGAAACACGATCGACCCGATGCCGGACAGGCCCGGCCGCACCTTGATGACCTGCTCCTGTACCGCCTCGGAAAATGCATCGAAGCAGCGCTGGGTCTGCGGGCGCGGCCCGATGATGCTCATGTCGCCCTTGAGGATATTGATCAGCTGCGGCAGCTCGTTGAGTTTCGTCTTGCGCAGGAACCTGCCTATGGGCAGTACACGTGGATCGTCCTTCACGGTGACCGTACCGGTGGCGAGGTTCGGGCTGTTCTTCAGCATGGTTGCCAACTTGAGCAGCCCGAACAGTTTGCCACTACGACCAACCCGTTGCTGCACGTAAAAGATCTCGCCTTCACCGCTAAGGCGCAGGATGATCAATACTGGGATCAACAGCGGCGAGAGCACCAGCAACGCAAGCAGGGATAAAGCTATGTCGAAGAAACGTTGCATGCTCACATCCTGCTGTCGAGGTACTTGCCGGTTTCCTTGTGCGCGAAATCCGGAATCATGTGATTGAAGAGATCGACAATCTCACGCTTGTCCCAGCTTGCGCCTGAACGGATCGAGCTGATCGTGATGAGAAAGTGCTCCAGCCGTGCCTCGTCGTATACCGGTTCGTTCTTGATCACACCGATACTTTCAAAGCGTGCCATGTCCAGAGTTTCGGCATGGGTGAAGAATTCCTCGAAGTCCTTTTCGCCGGTAGTGTCGCTGGCGAAAAAATAGCAAGGCCACTTGCGTTGCGCGATGAGTTCGCCGGTACGCAAACGTGCCTCGTCCTCGCTGGCACATTCATAAGCCTCATAACCGAGGTTTTGCAGATAGCGTACCGCGATGTCGGAGAAACGGGTGAGGTGCAGATGCTCGCTGAGCTTGGGAAAGAAAATGTCGCGGTTGTCACCGAGCAGGCACGACAGAAGGCATAGCTCACCGGATTCCTGTGGCGTGACGAAGTAGCGACGCACATCGTTCGGCGCGGAGATCGGCTGACGTTTGGCAAAGCGCTGGTTGAAGCCGTGCAGCAAGGAGCCGTCAGAAAATGCCACGTTGGCGAAGCGCGCGGTGGAGATCGGCAATTGTGCGCTCGCGCGCATCAGGAACATTTCCATGATGCGCTTGCTCGCGCCCATCATGTTGACCGGGTTTGCTGCCTTGTCGGTGGACACGCAGAAATATTTCCTGGCTCCGTGTTCGTGCGCCTGCTTTATCGTGCGGATCGTGTTGAGCACGTTTACCTCGATCAACCGCATCAGGGTGAACGGGTCCTTCTCGCTGCGCACATGCTTGAGTGCAGAGAGGTTGAGCACATAGTCGTAACCACCCTCGCTGCGCATCAACGCATCGAACTCCCGGCCACCACAGTCGATCGCGAAAGTGCGGAAATCGCCGTCGATATAGCCAAGCGTGCTGCGAATGTCGCGTACCAGCTCGACCATGTTGTTCTCGCTGATATCCACCACGTGCAGCGCCCGCGGTTTTCGCTTGAAGATTTCGCGCGTTACCGCCTGTCCGATTGAGCCAGCGCCACCGATCACCAGGAAGCGCCCTGCAGCCACCTTTTCTGACAGCAACTTTTCCTCTCGCTGCACGTCCAGATCGAATAGCTGGCGCTCACGACCGATCATCTCAAGCAGATTCATGGATTCACCACCTTCAAAGCATGATCGGGGACACTGGATGGAATATTGACGACGCGATCCTCCAGCCAGCGCGAATTTTCCAGACCATCATGCTCGCAGTCACTGAACATGGGCAGCCGCGTCATCAGCCGCCAGATCGGCCGGACCATCACACCGCGGCTGTTGCTGTATTCGAGAAACGCCTCACGCTCGGCCAGCGAATCTAGCACGAGTGCATTGAGCCAGTAGTTGGAAATAGCACCAACAGGCGAGTGCACAAAGTGCATGCCCTGTCCTGCGAAGAATGCCGCGTAACGAGCGGCAACGGCCGCTTTGATTTCGAGAAATTCCGGCAACCGCTCCATCTGCGCGCAGCCGAGCGCAGCATTCAAGTTCGGCAGACGATAGTTGTAGCCAGTCTCGTCGTGCACGAACTCATACGGATGCGGCACCTTCGCGGTAGTGGTGATGTGCTTTGCGCGCTTTGCCAGTTCGCTATCGTCCGTGAGGATCATGCCGCCAGCACCGGTAGTGATCACCTTGTTGCCATTGAAGCTCAGCGTTGCCAGCTTGCCGAAAGTGCCGGTATGACGGCCATCGCGGTAGCTTCCAAGCGACTCGGCAGCGTCTTCGATCACAGGGATGCCGTATTCGTCGCATAGCGCAACGATCTCCTGGATCCGGCACGGATGGCCAAACGTATGCATCGGCACGCAGGCGGCGATCCGACGACCAGTCGCCATGTTGAATGCATTGCCATCGCGACGAACGACCTTCGTGGCCAGAAACGCTCCTAGAGCATCCGGACTCAGGCCCATCGTCTCTCGATCCACATCGACGAACACGGGATGCGCACCGCAGTACGCAATCGCGTTGCAGGTCGCGATGAAGGTCAATGCCTGGGTAATGACCTCACTATCGCGATCCACCCCGGTCAGTTGCATTGCCACATGCAATGCCGCGGTGCCATTGACAGTGGCAATGGCATGCTTTGCGCCGGTGAATGTGGCAAGTTGCTGCTCGAATTCCACCACCTTCTTGCCGACTGAGGATACGAAGTTCGATTCGATGCAATCTAAAAGGTACCGCTTCTCGTTACCTTCGAACACTGGCCGATGCAGCGGAATCGGCCCATCGCCATAAATGCTCCGCACGACGCCAAGCACCGCGTCAAAACGGGCGTCTGTTTCCTGTATTGCCTGCATATTTTTTCCTCGCAACTGGCTGCTCAAGCGATACCCATCTGCACGAGCATTGATTGATTGACCTTGTGCACGTCATATTTGTATTCGGCAATTTCACGCGAGCGCCGACCCATGCGCTCTATCAACGCAGGTTCGTCGATGAGGCGGCGCATCGTTGCCACCAGCGCATCTACCGATTTCACCGGCACCAGAAAACCGTTGTCGCCATCGGTCACTGTCTCGCGACAACCTGGAGCATCCGTGGTAATCACCGCGCGGCCCATCGCCATCGCTTCCAGAACGGTGCGCGGTGTGCCCTCGCGGTACGAGGGCAGTACATACACACTGCATGCAGCAATGGCTGGCCGTACGTCACTCAGGCGCCCAGCGAACTCGAGCGTGCCTTCAGCTATCCATTGGGCAAGTTCCTGCTGCGTAATCGCGTCCGGGTTCTCATCGATCCATCCGACCAGTGTAAAACGCACCTGCGGATGCATTGCGTGGATGCGTCGCGCAGCCTCGACGTATTCGCGCACACCCTTGTCGCCGAGCAGGCGTCCGATGAGCAGAAAGCTCGGCGATGTAGGCAGCGGCGTCACGTTGTACGCTGCCACGTCGACGCCGGAGCCATTGACCACGAACGATGGCGTTGTCGATGGCAAGATACCGAGTTTTCGAAATAGAGCTTCGTCGTCCGGATTCTGAAACAACACCTTGTGCACACCTCCCAATGCCAGCCTGTACAGGCGCTGCGCCAGGGAACGCAACAGACCACGCCGGCTCCTGTCGCTTGAGTCATTGCCAGTGAATGCATAACCCAGCCCGGTGATCAGCGCGTAACGTCGCGGCACGCGAGCCAACCGTGCCGCAAGCGAGCCATAGATTACCGGCTTGATCGTGTAGGCCAGAGCGATGTCGGGGCCTATCGTGCGCATCAACCTCTTCAGATGGAATAGCGTACGCAAGTCTGCCAATGGATTCATGCCGGTGCGCTGCAATGGGATGTCGTGCACCATGACGCCTCGTGCCTGCAACTGCGTACGCATCATCGAACCTTGCGCCAGATCCGGGGCTGCCACATGCACGACGAGGCCGCGCGCCTGCAGTGCATCGATCAGTGGTCCGCGAAAATGCAGGACCGAGTCGGCGAAGCTGGCGATTAAAAGAAAGGTCATTCAAGCGAGCTCTGGAAACCATTGCGTTATGCGCCCATCTCCCATGGCGCCTGGTCCAATTCTGTCATGCCATAGCGGCACCATCGCGTCGCGATACTCCACCGATACCCACACTGCGCAGCACTTCTGCCAGTCGTGGAGCCTGTACCTCAAGGCAATATTCGTGCTCGACCCGCTCACGTCCGGAGCGACCCATGCGCCGGCGCAAGGAGACATCCAGTACCAGTCGAGCCAGGCTCTCTTGCCAGGCAATAGTGTCCGCAGCCAGAAAACCGCTGGTGCCGTGCTGCACGATGTCCGTATTGACTCCCACTGGCGATGCCACGACAGGTAATCCGCAGGCCATGTATTGGATCAGCTTGTAGCCGCACTTGCCTCGCTCCCACGGACCATCAATCAGCGGCATGACACCGATATCCATGCGGGCGATGCTGGCCGCCTCACTTGCTTCACTCCAGGGCACAATCTCGATGGGTATTCCCGCCAGCTGCTCGCCCATCTGCGCACTGGCACCGACCAGCAGCAATCGCGCATCATGCTTTGCGCATACCTGCCGCAGTGCATCGCGGATATCAAGCAGGTACTTCTGCGTGCTCGGTGAACCAATCCAGCCGATCACAGGCTGCGCCCGCTCCCCATGTGTCACTACCGCATAACGTCGGTGATCTACCACCGTGGGGATGATCTCGACCCGTTTCGCGCCCGCTTGGGTAGCGCGTGCAGCGAGATAACCGTTACCGGCGATCACGCAGGCTGCGTGCTGCATGACTTTGTCGATCTTGCGACCGAGTGCGTACCTGACCAGCGGATTTCGTGCCATATCGTAGTTGTGGAATAGCGCATCGTCGTAGTCAGCCACGTATGGCGTAGCCGTTCGACGAAGCATTGATTCGAACCAATATGGCAATTTCGGGAAAAGCTCACCCTCAAGCCACACCACATCGTACTCATCCTTGCGGGAAAGTTGCACGATGCGCTGCCAATAGCTCCTCCAGACCTGTTTGCCAAGCGCAAGCAGGTTGCCGCCGTAGCGAGCTTTCAGATAGGCATCCGAAAAACGCTCGCGCACTTGCACTTCGATACCTTGCTGCTCAAGTACCGGCACGTACTGCAGGCTGCGCAGGCGTGAACTCGCGCCCATACGCGAATACTTCGAGTACAGGGTTACCTTGAGCTGCTTCATTTCGGAGCCGACATCCGTGCGGCCGAATGTTCCACAAAGAAACCCACCACAGGGAGTACGTACATCCACTGAAATGCGAAAGCTTCGATATATGGATTCGTGCTGGACGCAATGAATGCGCAGATGAAGCCACAGAACATAAACTTCATGCCTGGCGTGAGACGACGCTGTAGCGCGATCTTCAGCACCTTGGCGATATACACGAAAAACAACGCGGCATATACGAGGGCACCAAGGATGCCAACTCGTAGCACAGTCGCCAACCATACCAGTTCGTAGCGCCACGGATAATCCGAGCTACGAATGAAAGACACGCCGATGCCGTGTCCGACGCCCATCCCACCGCTATTCAGGATACCTTCGTAAAGAGCATGCGCCTGCCCTACACGTTCGTCGCCACCACCAGACGCAACCTTATTCGCGACGCCACCAAGAATAAGCGACAGATTGATCTTGGTGAACTGACTGAGCGCCAGCATGACCAGGATGACTGCAAAAGCCACCGGCAAGCCGTATTTCATGACCTGTGTAATCACCGATCGACGCCCCTGACTGCCGATTGTGCGCGGCGTGAGTACCATGCCCAACAGCAATCCAAGCGGCACTGACAAGATGAGCGCCGCACGCCCCGACGTGATCGCACATACAAGCAACGATGCCAGCAGAACCAGCCGCAGCAACCTGTTGCGGATCAGTTCTGGCGAACTGAAAAATCCACCGCATAGGAAGATCAACGATCCATAGACATGCATTACTGCACCGGCATAGCCGTCTTTCGTATTTACATTCGCCGATTCTGTAAAGAACGAAACCGCATCTGCTCCACGGGTGTTATACAGATAGAAGTACATCGCCACGCTGCAACAACACAAGATGGCCAGCCAGACAAGCCATTCGACCAGCCGATCCTCACCCAGCTGATTGAATAGCCGCGCAGCAATGACGATCCACAGAAATGGCGAGACAAGGTAAATCGCCGGAATCTGTACCGCGGCCATCAACGGCGCTGCGCTCAAGAAGCCCACGGCCATGAAGAGAACCGTCACCGTCGCCGAACACGTATAGAAAATGAAGACCGTCTTTAGCCCGCGCACCATCCTGAAGCCGGGCAGGCACAGTAGAAAGCAGATTGCCAGCATGACGGCAGTGGGTATCTGCAGCGAATTCGGAATGACCACCGACAGGAACAGCAATAGCATGGCGGCGCCAACGAACATGCTGCCTTGAGTCAACACGCGTTGCCACGGGCTACTCGACCGCGGCACGTGCCCTTGCCGTGACATGACACGTCCGGCGGGCGCCGGCAAACCCACGTCAGTGGTCATATCGCTCCCCCGCATCGTCTCGCCCGACGGAAATCGTCGAGCGTTGTGTCCGACATACAAGCTCGCGACGCATCAAGCCACCATGCCAGTCAGCCATCGGTCGAACTGTTTGACCTGCTCGACCTTGCTGTAAACACCAATTTTCCGCCGCACGATTGTATGTCGCGACGCTGTGAACACATTGTTGAGCAGTTCTTGTGCCTTCGCATCTTCGGTTTTCAGCACGGTCTCGCCGGCGCCTGTCTCGGAAAGAATATGGGATGCCTCATTCACGACGCCGGAGAAGCAGATTACTTCTGAACCAGCTGCGAGATACTCGAACAATTTACCTGTCGCGCAACCTGTGCCATCACCGGTGATCAGCAGCAATATTTCGCAATGCTTCATCAGTCGCAACGCAACCGGACGCGCCACCGAGTCGACCGTGCTATACGTGCATTCCAGTCGACTGATAATATCGTGTTCTGGCGCTGTCAATTCTCCGACAAAAAGTGCGTGAGCGTACTGCCGTGCACCCGCACTTGCGTTCATCGAACGCACGAAGCACTCCAGACTTCCAATACGGGTCTGGTCACTCGCGCTAATGCGGCCGAAATGGCCGATCAAATGCTTATCTGGCGGAACTTTTTGCGCCACGAGATTAGTGGCGGCAACACTGTTTGCATCTTCTTGCACGATAAAATCAGCTGGATCGTAGCCATTCGGCATCAAACCGACTTTCTTGCCTGCGTAGCGTCGCTCGAAATCATCCACCAGCGCCCTGCTCACGGATGTGACCAATATGGATTCACTGACCACTCTTTCCTCGACGAGGGCCTTCATCAATGACCTGAACCTACCCTGTTTGCCGAGTGCTTCGAACGTCAGCCCATCTCTGAAATCCTGCTGACAAGGGATCTGATGCCTGACGGAAAGACAACGCGCGGCAACCAGCGCATCGATCGGTGAGTAAGTACCGATGGCAATGCATGGCTCACCATTCTTCAGCCGCTCGCGACACAATGTGTCTGCCGCAACCAACGCATGTATCAACCATGCCCTATTACTACGTCCGAACAACCGGTTGACGAGGAACGGGGCAAAAGAAAAGAACGCCGATAACAAAGCCAGAAGCGAGCCCAATGCCGAAGATTCATTGCCGACGCAATGTCCTGGAAAGTTCATCACAGTGATATCAGCATCACTGTGAAATGTATGGGCACTAGCTTCCTCTTTAGGTTCGCGAGAAAAAATGAAGACCCGATATTTCTGAAAATCCAGATATTTCACCAGCCCCTTGAACCGCTGCGAAGCAATGTTGTTGGACGAGTGATGGGTCGCGAAGATGAACAAATTAATCTTTCTCACCATGGGCTCTCAACTTGTTTGTCCTGGATACGGTCACTGAAATTGCCGTATAGCATGTCTACAATGGCACTCACAGCGCTTTTACGACGAGCTCGGCGGCGCGCCCCTGACCGTAAGGCTGTACGGTTGTAGAGATATGGCCTGATAGCATTCGCTCGTAAGCCGCTTCCAGCGCCGCTGCAGAAGCACCAACGATGCAATTCGCTCCTATCTCCACTAGTTCAACCCACTCTGTTTCATCGCGAAGTGTGATGCAGGGTTTGCCGTGAAAATAAGCTTCCTTCTGTACACCGCCGGAATCAGTGAGTACCAGTCTGCAGTGTGCTTCCAGCCAGACCATTTCCAGATAGCCCACTGGCTCGATTACGCGAACGTTGGCAGGAAACTCGATCCCGGAACTAGTCATCCGCGCGCGCGTTCGCGGATGTAGTGGCAGGATTACCGCTGTGGGCAGCGCAGCAAGACCGCTAAGAATGTTCGTCAGTCTCGTGACATCGTCAGTGTTTTCGGCGCGATGAATGGTACAGAGCACGAACTCATTTTCGACGAGGTTATCTAGCACCGGCACAGTAGGTCTTCGGGCTTTTTTAAGATAATAAAGCGCGGCGTCGTACATCACGTCGCCGACCACCTGTACTTTCGGTCCGCTGATTCCTTCGTTATGTAGATTGCAACGCGCTCGCTCACTGGGCACCAGCAATAGACTGGCGACATGATCAGTCAGGAGTCGGTTGATTTCTTCAGGCATGCGTCGATTATAAGAGCGTAGTCCGGCTTCAACATGCGCAACAGGGACATGCAGCTTGCACGCCGCAAGCGCACCTGCAAGCGTGCTATCAGTATCACCGTAAACCAACATCCAGTCAGGTTGTTCAGTCAGCAATAGCGCTTCGATCTTCTCAATCATGCGCCCAGTATTCTGACCATGCGTGCCACCGCCAATCCCTAGATGATGTTTTGGTCGCGGAATGTCCAGTTCATCAAAAAACACATCCGACATGTTGGCGTCATAATGTTGTCCCGTGTGCACTATCAATTCCTGAACATCAGAGCGTTGATTGGCAAATGCACGCGATACAACGGCAGCCTTAATAAATTGAGGCCTTGCACCGACTATGGTGATAATTTTCACGTTGCTACCCAATAAATTTTGCAAGCACGGTTAAAATCACTAAATACCATCGATAGGCTTATTTCATAATCGACCTCAAGTAAGTGAAAGGAGAGAGCGTAAACAACGTATTTTCGACCCGTCTCACCATACTATCGATATTCATTTGCACGACTAAAAATCTTTCGTCGCACTTCAAGAAAAATGTGCGCACATGCATGCATAGCCAACCGCATAGATGATCGAAACCAGACAAAAACTATCGATCCAATACCCACCCAGATACTCGTGAATAATAATCTATTATTCTCGCCGAACAGGACAAAACAGATCGCAGCGCTTGTGACCAACGCCATCGTGCTGTACAGCCGAGTTCGCGGCACAGCGTGCCAGACGTGGCAAGAAAATTCTGTTTTTACGATAAGGAAAACCATAAAGGAAACAGCCGTTGAAATCACTGCTCCGCTCGCACCAAATCTCGGCACAAGTAAATAATTTCCCAGAAAATTTACGGCTGCTGAAATAAATGATGCCAGCATGGAATATATGCTTTTTCGGGCCAATGCAATGCCAATCGCCGTGCATTCGGACAGCGCATAAAGCAATGGCGGTGCCAGACTGGCTACCACCAAATATTGAACTCGGTCATAGGCATGCGGAAGTAAATAAGATATCACCCACGAGAACAATCCGGTAATTACAAAGATCGAAAGAATGGCCGCCAACAGATGCGTAGTTACATTCTCGATTTTCTGTCTGGCAGCACCCGCAGCCGCCCACCGATAGACGGTCGGTGCCCAGATCGTGGTGAAAATTCCCGAGACAATGCCCGCCGCCGCGGCGACGCTGGCCGAGACCGAAAAAATGCCGAGCTCTGTCAGAGTGGACATATCGCGCAGAAACAACCGATCCATTGCCATGAATGCCCATGAGGCAAGACCGCCAAAAATCAGTGGAAAGCCAAAGTTCAGCAAACGGCCTGCCTGCGCCCTGTCGATTGATGAGGAAAGGGCCGGAATCCACGCATGCCTTGTGTTCCAACCATATATCAGTGTCACTGCTGCAGCTGCAGCTGCATTGGCAAGCAGCAATTTGGAGAAATTGTATTTCGCACCGAATAGCGCATACGCTGCAACAATGGCCAAAAAGAGTGCCTTGGGCAGAATCTGGCTTATGGAAAATGCGAAGCCTTTTTCTTCCATGCGCAAAATAATCGAAAAAAACTTGGAAACAAAGGTTGCCACAATCGTGAATGCAGCTACTGCGCTGAACATTGGTTCGTTCAGAACAAATAGCCATCTGGAAAGCAGGGCTGGATCAAAGCTCAACAGAGCCACCATGAGCATCAGCAACGCAAGCAACCCAGGCGCCACCGCTGCTTTCAATAGAGCAGACTTGTCACTGACTTCGTGATATTCGCGTGCATAGCCTTGATCAAGACCAAATGTGAAAAGTATGACCGCAAAATTTGTTGCCACCTGAAGCATGGATATGCGACCGATATCTTCAGCGGTAAAGAACCACGCAAGCATCGGAAGAGTCACAAAACCGATCAGGGCTGAACCCAGGGGACCGAGCGCAAAGCCCGCAACTTTCATCTTGCTCATGCGGATAGCATTAGTGAATTAGCCCAGGCACTTGATTTACTCCATCGGTAGATAGCTTATCCAGTACTTCGGTGTACACCTTCTTGAGGCGCTCCACGATCGCATGCTCGCCAAATCTCGCTAGACATGATTGGCGAATCTCTTCGGGGTCGTATTCGCTGATCCTGTCTCGAATTGCAGACATTGACATGGCCAAACTGGCATCATCATTTACTGGAACAAGCATGCCGTCACGATCCCTCACAATGGAATCTGGGCCGCCGCATCGGGTTGCTACTACCGGCTTGCCTAAGGCAAGCGCCTCGATCAGGACGACACCGAAAGTTTCGTAACTGCTGGGGTGAACCAAGACATCCGCACTGGATATCTCACGCACCACATCTGCCCGGGTAAGTGAGCCGAGAAAATCCACCCGGTTGTACACCCCCAATGTTTCGGCCAAGCGTTCAAGACGAGACCGTTCTGGTCCGTCGCCGCCAATTTTCAAAACCACTTGGGGGTCAGACGAGAACGCCTTGGCAAAGGCAGTGATCAAATGGTGAATACCCTTGCCTTCAACAAGCATCGCGATACTTACAAACACAAAATGTTTGTCGATGAGGCTCTTCTCCACAATTACGTTCTGGAATATGCCGTCGACTATATTCGGCATCACCTCCCAGCTCGACGGTTCTTCATCAAAATAATTGTCGAGAAAAGATGCAAACCGTTCGCTCACGGCAAATTTCCTGTGCGCCTCATTGAATACCTGCTTGGCGATCCTTGCCTGTGTCTTGCTTACCCTGCCACGGGAGAATGATGAGCTATGCTCGGTAATCACAAAGGGAACGGATTCATGCTGCGATAGCAACCTCGCAAGCTCGCCCGCGTAAAGTGCCGAATGCGCATGAATGATGTCCGGCTTGCCGAACTGGCTGACATAGTTTTTGTACAGCTCAAGCCCATGTCGTGACCATAGTCTCGATGCAGCACCATGCAAGAGCGGAAACCAGTTCACTCCGCGAGATCGAAGTGTCGGGATTGCTCCGTCAAATTCCAGCGTCCGGCAAGCTGCAGATGCAGCCGAACGCCAATTCCGCAACGATTTCAGCTGCGGATAAATCACACCCACGACGCACCCGGATCGTTGCAGAGCCATTGCCTGCTCTCGGAAGAAGCTTCCGGTAATATCTCCCGGCTTATCGGGATACCACGATGGAATGATCAAAACATGCACAATAAGCTGGTCCATCGGTATTGCTTGGAACAAAAACTTTCAAAAATGCTATGCCGACGGCATTTTCCCATATATAAAAAAGTCTGCGAGCGATCCAGTCGCATTGTCTCCAGCGTACGGATAACGATTGGGTACGTGCTCAAGCATTTCCCATTCTCGCCGATTTTCAGCCACCCACTTGGTGAAATTGCGATGCCTGACATGAGATGTCTGCTTGTCACTCTTATCGGATGAATAAACAATCACATAGCTTTGTGCCGAATCGAATAGTGTTTCCATATATTTTTCAAACACATTATCTTCGATAAGATGATAGATAACATCGAGTGACAACGCTAGCTGAGCGGTCTCTCCAGCATAATCCTTGACCAGCTTGAATGTTTTTGTTGTATCCGTTTCAAAAATCTTTCCGCATGTGGCCACGATATCGGGACTCACATCAAATCCGACGTATGACGGATAACGTGCCAGCTTCAGTTGATTGCCATCTCCACAGCCAAATTCTATGACACTACGGATATTATTTTTCGCCACGTAGCCGTTCAACACATCTGCCTTGAAGTCGGCCAGTCGATTATATGAACCAGCGCCGGAATTGCCTCCGGACTTATATCGATCGACCCAGTAACTCTCAGAGTCTTGGAATGGCTTGGATGGCTTTAGCCATTTTTTGTATACGCTTCGAGCGAATGGCCCAATCACAGGTATCTTTTTGATCAGATTTTTCATATCGACCTTTCCGATTGAGACAATGCTTATTGTTAATCGAGCACCCGAAAATCTTGAACGAAATACTTTTGATCTTGATACATAATATATCGGCGCCACGGCGCTACAGGCATTTCACTGTTCTTCGCAGACGCCCGAGCAGACATGGTGAAGCTCAGCCGCTATCACTTTCATCTTGTCTAAAGATAAATATGCATCCATCGGCAGGCTCAGCACATGTTTAGCAGCCAGATCACCCACCGGGAGATTGCTGCTGTCGTTGCTAACAGCGGGCTGCTTGTTCAGCGGCAAAGGGTAATGCACTGCAGTGGGAATTCCCGCCTCCTTCAATCTAGCTTGCACTTGCTCTCGGTGGTCTACACGAATGGTGTATTGCGCGTACACACTTTGGTTGCCCGGCTCGATGTGTGGGGTGCTGTTAATGCCCACTTCGCCCAACAGATGGTGATAGCTATTCGCTACCTGGCGGCGAAGTTCGATTTCTTCATCCAGGATTTCCAACTTGGGCAGCAAAATTGCTGCCTGCAAAGTGTCCAGTCGGCTATTCACCCCGACACGTATATGGTGATATCGACGATCCTGGCCATGGCGGGCGATCTGGCGCAGTACGACAGCCAGCTCATCATTGTTCGTAAACATGGCGCCACCGTCTCCGTAGCAGCCCAATGGCTTGCTCGGAAAAAAGCTGGTGCAGGCAATCGTGCTCAAGTTGCACGAATGGCGCCCCTTGTAACTGGCACCGAAACTCTGTGCCGCGTCCTCGATCACTGGAATGCCATGCCGTCCGGCGATGGCGTTGATGGCGTCGAAATCCGCACACTGCCCATACAGCGAAACGGGAATGATGGCGCGAGTCTTCGACGTGATCGCGGCCTCCAGCAGCGGTGGATCCATATTGTAAGTACGCGGATCGATATCTACATACACCGGCTTTGCGCCAAGCAGCGCGACTGTCTCGGCGGTTGCGATGTAACTGAAGCCCGGTGTGATGACTTCGTCATCCCGACCGATACCCAATGCCATCAAGGCAATCTGTAGCGCATCGGTGCCATTAGCACAGCTGATGCAGTGCTTGGCACCGACAAACGCAGCCAGTTTTTCCTCCAGCTCGGCCACTTCAGGTCCCAGGATGTACTGGCCGTGTGCCAGTACACGCTGGATGCCCGCATCGATCTTGTCCTTGATACGTGCCTGCTGGGCCTTCAGGTCATTGAACTCGATCATGCTGTTGCATCCAATTTGACCAGCTGATGACCATTGAGCACATAGCGTGCGGCAGTGTGCTCGCACACGACTTCGCCATTGCCTTGCAGCGGCAACTCGAGCTGTTCTCCGAATTCGCTCATCCAGCCAATCTGTCGCGCCGGCACACCCACGGTTAAGGCATAGGCCGGCACGTCCTTGTTGACCATCGCGCCCGCACCGACGAAGGCGAATTCACCAACAGTGATCCCACAAACGATGGTGCAGTTGGCGCCTAGCGTGGCACCTTTCTTCACCAGGGTGTCGCGGTACTGGTCCTTGCGTTCGATCAGTGACCGCGGGTTATATACATTGGTGAATACCATGCTTGGTCCGCAGAAGACGCCTTCTTCCAGGGTGACGTTGTCGTACACGGATACGTTGTTCTGGATCTTGCAGTGGTCTCCGATCACCACTTTGCTGCCGACGAATACATTCTGCCCGAGTGATACACCTCTGCCGATACGCGCTCCGCCGCAGATATGGACGAAGTGCCAGATGCGTGAGCCTTCGCCAATTTGCGCGCCGTCGTCAACGATAGCGCTGGGATGTTGGTAGAAACTCATGAAGGCATGCTCAGCGGCAACGGTTGAGGAACGGATGGTAGCTTCCCTGCATGCCTATGGGCTGCGCATTGCGAATCGTCGCCACCGTTGTGATAGCGGTGCGGTTCGCCTCCAGTCCATAGCCGTGGCCGGCAAGGATTTCCTGATAGCTGCGCGTATGCAGATCGGTAAAACCACCTGAGAACTCGATCTCCTCGGCGTCCACGGTGATCGAACGGAATGTGCGTTGACCGGCAGCGCGCAGCGCGTCGGGCACGTCTTCCACATCCACGGAGAGGAACCAGCGCACGCGGGCATGCTCGTATTCCAGGAAGCCAGCGGCCTTGGTGTCGCTGACGTGATGTACGACATTGTCCTGCAGCTCGCCAAAGATGAAGTGCAGCATGTCGAAGAAATGCACACCAATATTGGTGGCGATGCCACCGGACTTCTTGACATCACCCTTCCACGACTGCAGGTACCAGTGGCCACGCGAGGTAATGTAGGCCAAGTCTACTTCGTGCTTACGATCATGTTTGCCATTCCGCACTTTCTCGCGCAGCCCGATGATCGCTGGATGCAAGCGAAGTTGCAGGATCGTATTGACCTTGCAACCAGTGTCCTTCTCGATCTCCTGCAGGCCATCGATATTCCACGGGTTTAGCACCAAAGGCTTCTCACAAATCACATCCGCACCGGAACGCAGTGCAAAGCGCATGTGCGAGTCGTGCAAGTAATTCGGTGAACAGATCGATATGTAATCAATCTTATTGTTGTGTCTGGCACGACGCAGTTTGTCCACATGCCGGTCAAAGCGTTCGAACTCGGTGAAGAAGTCGGCATCTGGGAAGTGACTGTCGATAATGCCGACTGAATCGTTCGGGTCATAGGCAGCAACCAGTTGGTTGCCCGTATCTTTGATCGCTTGCATGTGCCGTGGGGCGATATACCCGGCTGCACCAATGAGGGCAAAGTTCTTCATGAAGTCTGTGTGCCTACTTTCGATCAAGAGTAATAGTTTTTGTACCAGTCGACGAAATTCGCCACGCCTTCTTCCACCGATACCCTTGGCCGATATCCAATGGCCAAGGCAAGTTCCGAAACATCAGCTTCGGTATCCGGCACATCGCCAACCTGCAAGGGCAGCATATCCATGTGTGCCCTGCGGCCAAGGCATTCCTCCAGAACCTCGATGTAACGCAACAACTCCACCGGCTGTTCGTTGCCTATGTTGTAGATGCGGTACGGCGACACGCCGCTACTGGCTGAATCTGGCGCGTTGCCATCCCAATCTGGATTCTTGCCAGGCACCTTGTCGAGTATCCGGACCACACCCTCCACGATGTCGTCGATGTAGGTGAAGCTGCGCTTGTGCTGGCCGTGGTTGAAAACCTTGATCGGTTCACCGGCAAGGATCGCCTTGGTGAACAGGAACAGCGCCATGTCCGGCCGGCCCCACGGTCCGTATACGGTGAAGAAACGCAAACCGGTGCTGGAAATACCATAGAGATGCGCATAACTGTGCGCCATCTGCTCGTTGGCTTTCTTGGTTGCGGCATATAGCGTCAACGGATGCTCGGTGGGTTGATGCTCCGAGAACGGCATCTTGGTGTTGGCTCCGTAGACCGAGCTGGTGGAAGCAAATACCAGATGCTCCACGCCGTGATGACGGCAGCCCTCAAGGATATGCAGGAATCCGGTAACGTTGCTGCTGACATACACGTGAGGATTCTGTGCGGCATAACGCACACCAGCCTGCGCCGCCAGATTGATCACGCGCTGTGGCTTATGCGTTTGGAATGCCATCTCCACTGCAGCGCGATCAGCCAGGTCACCATTTACATGCGTGTATCCCGAATGATTCTTGAGACGCGCCAAGCGCGCCTTCTTCAAGTTGACATCGTAGTAATCGTTGAGATTGTCGAAACCGACAATTTCGTCACCGCGCTCAAGCAGCTTCAAGGCGACGTGCGAGCCGATGAAGCCCGCCGTACCTGTAACCAGCACCTTCATGCTCACAGCCTCCCATCTACCGCCTCACGGGGCAGCACGTATTTCACGTCATAAATCACACATCCTGATTTACCGAACGCACGAATGCCCTTGGCTCCCATGCTTGCGAACTCTTGATGGCCAACTGCCACAATCACCGCGTCGTATGAACCTTGGGCTGGCTGAGCAACAAGTGTGAGCCCGTATTCATGTGCCGCCTCGACAGCATCCACCCAAGGATCATGGATATCCACCGTCGCGTTGTAACCGTGTAGTGCCTCCACGATGTCCACCACCCGCGTATTGCGCAGATCGGGACAGTTCTCCTTGAACGCCAGACCGAGCACGAGAATGCGCGCATCCACCGGGTTGATGCCTTTGCGCACCATCAGCCTTATGACTTCGTTGGCAATGTACGGCCCCATTCCGTCGTTGGTGCGGCGCCCCGCCAGAATGACATCTGGGTGATGGCCCACTTCCTGCGCCTTATGGGTCAGGTAGTACGGATCCACGCTAATGCAGTGGCCGCCAACCAGGCCCGGACGAAATGGGAGGAAGTTCCATTTGGTTCCTGCTGCCTGCAGCACTTCCAATGTGTCGATGCCGAGCTTGTTGAACAGCATGGCCAAATCGTTGACCAAGGCAATATTGAGATCGCGCTGGGTATTCTCGATAACTTTGGCAGCCTCGGCCACCTTGATCGAACTGGCCTTGTGCGTGCCAGCAGTGATGATGCTGGAGTACAGGCTATCGACGAACTCGGCTGTTTCAGCGGTAGAGCCCGACGTAACCTTGAGAATAGTCGTGACCCTGTGCTGCTTGTCGCCTGGGTTGATCCGTTCGGGACTGTATCCGACGAAGAAATCCTGGTTGAATTGCAATCCGGATACCTGTTCAAGAACCGGAACACAAACCTCTTCAGTGCAACCGGGATACACGGTGGACTCGTAGACCACGACGTCGCCAAGTTTGAGCACTTTGCCGATGCTCTGGCTGGCCTTGATCAAGGGAGTAAGGTCGGGCCGCTTGGCGGCATCAATCGGAGTAGGTACGGTGACAATATAGACATTGCACTTGCGGATATCCTCCAACTCCGCGCTGTAACGCAAACGGGTGACTGCAGACAGCTCATCGGCACCCACTTCCAGTGTGCTGTCGCGGCCTGCACGCAATTCATCCACGCGGGCAGCACGAATATCAAAGCCAACCGTGTCGAACTGCTTACCAAATTCCACCGCCAGCGGCAGCCCCACATAACCCAAGCCAATGATGGCGATCTTCACTTTGTCCAGTTGCTGCATGGTGCTTCCGTATGACCTTGATTGTGGGAGACTGCTGTTTTTTTCAATATGAACCGGGCAACAGGAGAGGCTTGATGCGGTATCAAGCGGTTGCTTTATGTCCCGATGCGTTGCTCAGATCACGCACCAACCTGCCATCCTTAGAAATCCAGGCTGTGATGACAGATGGGCGCAAACCAAATTGAGTAACAATCTCACTTGGTAGTTTTGTAGTCGTAGTAACCATAGGAGTAATAGCCTGCGCTGCGTTTTTCTACAGCGTTGAAGATGGCGCCCCTGACCTCAACACCGTTCTGCTCAAAGCGCTGTTTGGCTAGTGCAATTTCACGCGGCTGATTTAGACCAAAACGCACCACCAGTAGGCTAGTGCCAGCTTGATGGCCGATGATGGCGGCATCGGTTACAGCCAGAATCGGTGGAGTGTCAATGATGATCAGGTCATATAGTGGCTTCAATTGATCCAACAAGGCCGTGAATTTGGAATTCATCAGCAGTTCGGAAGGATTAGGCGGTATTTGGCCGCGTGCAATGAAGTACAGACTATCTAGTGGTGCGACAACACGGGTCGCAGCTACTAGATCAATCTGGCCTGAAACTAGCTCTGAAAGACCATTCTCGGCGTTGCCACCTACCACCTTATGCAATGCGCCCTTGCGCATATCACCGTCAATCAGCAACACCCGCTGACCGCTCTGTGCAACCACAGCCGCCAAGTTCGCAGAGACGAAGGTCTTACCTGCCTCTGGGCTGGAACCGGAAATCATCAGAACATTATTTTTGGCCTCTAAACGGGCAAAATGTAAGCTGGTACGCAGACTACGCAAGGCCTCGGTAGCGAGGTCTGCTGGAGCATTTATCACCAACAAGTGCTGTTTGCCATCTCGGTGTAAATGTTTACCGTGCGTTGAGATCGATTGCTCCTCCAAGCTGATTGGAATCGAGGCGTATACAGGTAGCCCGAGTTGTTCAATAGCAGAGGGATCTTCGACGCCACGATTAAGCATCTGGCGGAGGAACACTAGAGCAATCGCCAGAAAGCCACCGAGGAACGTACCTCCGAATATAACAACCAGCTTTTTCGGTCTGACCGGCTGAGTAATGTCCACTGCCGCCTTATCGACAATACGCACATTACCAACCGTGCCAGCGCGACCAATATCCAGCTGCTGGGCCTGATTAAGCAGCCCCGTATAGGTTTGATTGCTCATTTGGACATCGCGGGTCAACCGGAGCAGTTCTTGTTGGGTATCCGGCAGGTTGCCGACCTGCTTGTCTATGCCATCCTTTTGCGCCTGCAGCTGGCCGATCTGCTGCATCAGCGCCTGGTAAGCTGGATGTTGGGGAGTAAATCTACGTTCGATGTCAGCTAGCTGCATACGCAACTGCTGGATGCTGGTTTCAACCGCAACCTCTTGGGTCAGCAGCGCCTTGGTCTGCATCGTAATATCTACGGAATTTGCGCGAATCTGGAACGCATTCAAAGCTGCAGTGGCTTTTTCCAGATCACGACGCACGTTGGGCAGTTGCTCTTTGACAAATTTCAGACTGTTCGCCGCCTCAGCAGAATTGCGATCCACATTCTGTCGCACATAAATTTCACTGACTTGGTCAAGTAGCTGAGAAGCCAACTCAGGATCTGCACTTTCGTAAGTCAACGCAATAATGCCGGAATCCTTGCCCTGCTCACTAGCATTGATGCTCTGCTGTAAGTTATTGATGACAGCCAACTCACGATGCCGGACGACATTAAAATGCGTCCCGGGATTGGCGGCCAGGCTTTTAACCTGCATGGTCACGCCATGACCATTGACGTACTGTCCTACTTGGCCATTGACCAAGGTTCCGCCATCATTGTCCAGCAGCGTGTAAGTTCCGCGTTCACCCGCGATCAGGACTAATGGTTTGTCTAACAAAGTGTCAGAGACATCCATCTGGAAGATACCCAGCCTTGCCCCACCCCAGTCATAGCGACTTAGTCCCAATTTAGCTGAAGCCACTGCACCGGTTTGCTCAGGCGAATAATGTCTCGCAATAAAATTTCCGATTAGTGGAAATCTCTGCGGACTAACCTCCATCGTCAGATTTAAGTTATTAACTGCCTTGCCAATCACAGTCCGCGAAGTAATCAATGCAATCTCGGTAGTTGCCTCCGAGTTGGAAGCACCAAGCGTTTGCGTGATCGCGCTTAAGCCCGGTAGATCCGGTACCTTCTGCTCAACTTGCACGACTGCATTAGCCTGATAGATCGAAGTGGCCAGCAAGGCATATGCAGTGCTGATCATGAAAAATATGCCAGTGACAATACCGATCAACCATTTATGGTCATTTAGCGTGCCTAGCAACGCACCCAGATCAATTTCGTCATCGCGCTGCGATAGGTCTTGTGTGGCGGCCATCGAGGTGGTTGTCCCTTAGTTTATTAGTGATGCTTAGAGGTAACGCAGCCAGCTATCAACGCCTTGCCTGATCATGCCGTACACATGATCGAAAGCTTCTCGCTGCTGACGATATGGGTCGGGAATATCGCGTCCCAACAACCATTTATCCAGCAAAAAGATCTTGCCGCTAGTTTCGGGCGCCAACCGCGTCATGGCGTCCACATGACCTTTTTCCATGCCGAGTACTAGATCAGCCTCGCGCAACATAGCCGGGGTAAGCTGGCGCGCACGATGCGCCGTGCCATCTATGCCATGCTCCGCTAGTAGGTGTAACGCAGCCGCATCCATCCTGCTCCCTACCAGCGCACCTAGACCTGCACTACCAAGCTGGATATCACGCGGTACCAGATGTTGACGTAACAGGTATTCGGCTGTTGGACTACGGCAGATGTTGCCTATACAAACAATCAATATCCGTTTGAACACTGTACTAAAATACTCCTCAAGCCCCGCGAAGGATCGGGACAATCGCCGGTGATCTCGCCGTTGCAGGTACATTCCGCCGAGCCGGCGGCTCCTCCCAACGTCACTTCCCCGTACGCCGCATGCCATGCCCATTTCGGTATGTATAGTCATGCCTTCCGGGCGGCCGAGTAGTATAGCCAATACCATGCACATGAAAGGCTTATCCAAGATTTCATACGTATGGACCCTTCAGCTTCATTGCAGTTATACTCGGTGCAGACGCGCCTACAATTTGTGAAAGCGCAGTTACCGGGGATCTTATCCATGAAGAAGTTGATCGTTGCGCTTCTGGCCGCAGGCCTGATGGGCTCTGCATTTGCTCAGCCGGCTTCGCCGCAAGGTGGCCCGCAATCTGCACCGCCTCCACCCGCTAGCCCCGCACCGTCCGTACCTGGTGCAAAGACTGCCAGCACGGAGTCTCTGGGTGATCTGACCCCGTTTTATGTCGTGGCAGGTATCGCAGCCGTCGGCGTGATTGTCGTCGCCAGCGGGAGTAGCGGCGGGAAAAAGGCCGCAACTACCGGGACGCACTGACAGGCGTCTTCGTTCAAAAGCCGTGCCGGGTACGCCCGGCACGGCTTTTTTGTGCCTATCGAGAGGAGCTATTCCAAAGCATTCTGGACAGAATTTTAGATAGCAAACGCTGCCTAGTCAGGTAAGGGCATGAGAGTAGCCACGATGCTTCCTTCACGTAGAGTGCGGGTATACTCTTGCACGTCCACCTCTGGACCCTGGTCACAAGGAGCTATTTTATGAAGAAGATGCTTGCCACCCTTCTTGCTTCCAGCATGATGGTCTCGGGATTTGCACAGGCCGCCGCCGCACCTCAGCCCAATGGCCAGAACCAATCATCGCAGCCGGCAGTTGCTGGCGCAGCTGCCGCCAGCTCGGCGTCTTCCGGCGGCGTCACCGCTGCTACTGTTGTAGGTGTCGGCATTGTTGTTGCCGCTGTTGCCCTTATCGCCGTCGGCGCGCACCGCAACGGGCATACCAGCGGCACTACCGGGACTCATTAAGTCTCCGCCTTACGGTGTCAAAAACGTGCCGACCCATTCGGCACGTTTTTTGTGCCTGCCGTTCGCCTTCCTGAACATCGATGAGCCACACCTGATCGTGAAAAAATTATCCTCCTTGACCCTTATTGCCCTCACGGCACTTCTGCATGGCTGCATGTGGGCGCCGGGACAGCACATGTCTACCAGCAGTCTTGTCCGTGGTGATTCTGCCGACAATAGCCATGTGGAGCTGATACCGATCACCCCGAAGTTGCTGGCGATGAACCGCGCTTCGGCACAAGCAATTGCCATTCCAGATGCGCTGCTGACGTACCAGCCTGAGCCCTATCGTATTGGTCCAGGCGACAGCCTCTACATCACCGTCTGGGATCATCCGGAGCTGACCTCGCCAGCTGGCCCACAGCAGGCAACCATTGCCAATGGCCGTCTCGTGCGCTCGGATGGCACGCTGTTTTATCCATATATTGGCGGCCCCTTGAGGGTTGCCGGCATGACGATCGAGGAACTGCGCGAAGCAATAACCAAAAAGCTCGCCACCTACGTTGCGAAGCCACAGGTTGATGTCAGTGTTGTCGGTTATGGAAGCCAACGCGTGCTGTTGCAGGGTGCCTTCATGAAAACCGACCCTCAACCGATCACAGCGGTACCGCTGACGCTGACGCTGGCGTTAGGCATAGCCACCATCAACACCGAGCAAGCCAATCTGTCTGGCTTGGTACTGAGCAGGGATGGACATGATTACCACTTGGATTTAGATGCGCTGAACAGCGATAGAAATGTGGCGAGAGATATTTATCTGAAGCCGGGTGATCGTCTATTCCTGCCTTACAACGATCGCCAAGAAGCCTATGTCGTGGGTGAGGTGAATCATCCCTTGGCCATCCGCTTCAAGACTTCCGATCTTACGCTGAACCAAGCGCTGGGCCGTGCTGGTGGTCTCAACGAGACTACATCCAAGGGCAAGGCGGTTTATGTGATCCGTGGTGTGGAAGATCTCGAACAAGCGCCAGCCAAAGTGTTCCAGCTCGATGCGCGATCGCCAGTAGCATTTGCCTTGGCCAGCCAGTTCAAGGTGAAACCAGGTGATGTTGTATTCGTTGGCCCTGCTGGCGTTACTCGCTGGAATCGCCTACTGAGCCAGTTGTTACCGGTATCAGGCCTGATCAGCAGCGCGGCCAGTGCAAATTACGAACTGGGCCATTGATCCTCGTTGGAGCGTGAAAACGCCTGTGGGGTTTGACTTGAGTCGCAATGCTTGTGCATCTCGTCGAATTTCGAGGCTGTCGCGATGGAAATCGCTTCCACAAGTTTTGGCAATCGCGTAGACAATGCCCTTTTAAACAGTTCAATACTGTGCCAGATAAGAACATGAGGACCCAGGCTTGCAACCGGATCAGCTGACGAACACTGCATGCACAACGACGTCGAAAGCATGCTCAGCTGCGAGGTACGCGACGCCAACGCGATGCTGGCCTCGTTCCTTGCTTGCAGGTTCTTTGCTGCTACTGAGCTTGCATGGTTGCACGGACTTGTCGCGCTCGTCGGTCGACACCATGAAGCTGGCAGTGCAGCGTCACCCCCACGTCGAACCTACCGCCGCCGAGGTAGCTGCCAAACCGTATTACCAGATGCAGGCGACCAGTCCTGACGGTAGTGCGGTCCTGATTCTCGGCAACCTGGATGGTCAGCGCCAGGCGTGGTACGGCACCCATCAGGTCGTGGTGTTCCTTGAGCATGGTCGGATCGTGCAGACTGCCGGCCTGCATCAGAACCTGGATGGACTGCAGCTGCCTGCCAATGATCCCTTCGCGCGTGGACTGCAGACGCTCACCGCGCCGGTGGATTACAGCTACGCGAAGGACTGGTCGCCCGGCTACCGCTATGGCGTGCATGTTGACGCCAGACTGATACCGGCCGGCACTGAACAGATCAGCATTCTCGGCACCACCCATCAGGTATTGCGCGTGGATGAGCGGATCAATGCGCCGGCCGCGCATGACCGCGCCATCAATCACTACTGGGTCGATCCCCAGGATGGCTTCATCTGGAAGAGCGAGCAGCAGGTGGCTCCAGGTCTGATCCTGCAACTGCTGCAACTGCGCCCGTACCGGGAGAAGCAGGGATGAGGCGCGCGCTGCGTTGCGCGTATGCGCTGGCCTTGCTGGCGACGTCGACAGCGGGATTTGCTGCAGCCATGCAGGTGCAAGTGGGCGGCGCCGTGACCACGGAGGGAACGGCCATGCTGAAGGATCACGCCCGCCTCAGCGATGCCGCACTCGCCGCCCGGCCGCTTCCAACGGCCTACATGCTTGGAGCAGCATGGCTTCGCCCGAGCCTGCGGGAATCGCAGCAGCGATTGAAGGCAGGCATATTGTTTGACTTGACCAGCCTGCAGCAGCGCGCCATCAGCAAGGACAAGCCGGAGCTGGCCACGCTCGCCGGCAACCTGCTGGACTGGATCAAGCCGATGCCGGTCACCGGGAGGCAGCCGGCCTTGCTCGATCCGCGCGCGGTGGAGGTGGATGCGCCGGAGAACCATCCGCTCGCCGATGGCGATCGCCTGTATTACCCGTTGCGCCCGGACACCATCCGCGTGGTCGGTGCCGTGCGACAGGCGTGTTCCCTGCCATTGGTGCCGCTGCAGGATGCCCGTCTCTATCTGGCGTCATGCCCAATGGCCGACCAGGCCGATCGGGACACGATCTATGTGATCGAACCGGATGGCCGTATGTTCGTAGAGGATGTCGCCCTGTGGAACCGGACCGTGCCGAAGATGCTGGCGCCGGGCGCCTTGATCTACGTGCCGCTGAATACTCACGCGATCAAGCCGGTTGACCCGTCATTGAACGACGACCTGGCTGCGTTTCTGGCGACACAGTTGTTGCCGGGGCCGGGGGTGGAATGATGGATTTCTGGCAAGAGCTTCACCCCCTCCCTACCTCCCCCTGCAAGCAGGGGGAGGAGCTGAAGCCGCAGCGTGCTGATTTGGGATCTTGTCCTTCACCTGTTTGCGGATGGCGTTCACCACGGCTTTCTGACGCTCTCTTGAGAAACCACTACAGGAACCCGTGGGTTTGAACACCAGGCTCCAACTTATCCGTCGTCGCTGCACTTGCCTGCTGCCGCTGGCCGGCTGGTTGATGGCTTGTTCTGTACATGCGCAAAACGCACCTACGCAGAGCGACTGGGGTGGTGCCGGGCTATGGCAAACACCGACCGCGCGGATGGCTGATGAAGGCGAGGTGGCGTTCACCGCCGACCGCACCTCGCCGTATACCCGCTACAACTTCACTCTGCAGCCGCTGCCATGGCTGGAGGGAGTTTTCCGCTATGTGGACATCTCCAATATCCCCTATGGGCCTGAATCGCTGAGTGGTACTCAGAGCCTCAAAGACAAGTCGATCGACGCCAAGGTGCGGCTGTGGCAGGAAAGTCGCTACCTGCCGGCGTTCGCGGTCGGCATTCGCGATCTGGGCGGTACCGGCCTGTTCTCCAGCGAATATTTCGTCGCCAACAAGCGCTTCGGGCCGGTCGATGCGAGCCTGGGCCTGGCCTGGGGTTACATGGGCGCCCGCGGCGATATCGGCAATCCGTTCGATATCATCAGCGACAAATTCAGTGTCCGCCCCACCGGCACCTTGGGCAGCGGCGGCGAGATCAGCGGCAACCGTTACTTCCGCGGTCCCACCGCCCTCTTCGGCGGCATCAGCTACCAGACACCATGGCAACCGCTGATCCTGAAGCTGGAATACGAGGGCAACAATTACAAGCACGAACCTCACGACGACAACCAGCAGCAACGCACGCCCGTCAACGTCGGTGCGGTTTACAGGCTCAATCGAAACATCGACGTGAGTCTGGCCTTCGAGCGTGGCACCACCGCGATGTTCGGCTTCACCTTGCACACCAACCTGGCCCAGGACACCGGGCCGGCCAAGCTGCTCGATCCACCGCCGCCCGTGCGCGCGCAGACCCCGCCCACGCAGTCGCCGGAACAGGTGGATTGGGCGACGGTCAGCAAGGATCTGCGCAGCAACGCCGGCATCGAGGTGTCCAAGATCACCCGCCGCGACAGCGAAATCGTGGTCACGGGCGAGCAGAAGCGTTACTTCTATCCCGCCAAGGGCGTGGGGCGTGCAGCCCGTGTGCTGGACAACCAGCTCGGACCGGACATCGACTGGTTCACCGTGGTGGACACCCAGGCAGGCATGCCGATGGTCGCCACCAGCGTGCATCGGCAGCGCTTCGATGACCTGCTCGACTACAACATCGACCTGCAATCGTTCCGCCGCAGCGTCGAACAGGACACGCCCTTGCCGCAGCACGAGGAAGTGCTGTACCAGGCCACGCCGAAGAAATTCGATGGCGGCCTGGCGCTCAACTACAGCCAGTCCCTGGGTGGCCCGAACGCGTTCATCCTGTACCAGGTGTCTGCCGACTACGACGCCGACTACCACTTCACCCCGAACCTGTGGTGGAGCGGCGACGTCAGCGCGAACCTGCTCAACAACTACGACAAGTTCACCTACGACGCGCCGAGCGAGCTGCCACGCGTGCGTACCTATATCCGCGAGTACCTCACCAGTTCGACCATCACCATGCCGGTGTTCCAGCTGACCACGACCCAGCGCCTGGACACCGATCTCTACGGCATGGCCTATGCGGGCATGCTGGAGAGCATGTTCGGCGGTGCCGGCGGCGAAGTGCTTTACCGTCCGATGGGCGAGCGCTGGGCCATCGGCGCCGACGTCAACTGGGTCAAGCAGCGCGGCTTCGACCAGGGTTTCACGTTCCGCGACTATCACGTCGTCACCGGCCAGGTGACCGGCTATTTCGACCTGGGCTACAAGGACGTCACGCTCAAGCTCAGTGCCGGCCGTTACCTGGCAGGCGACTGGGGCACCACCATCGACATCTCGCGCAAGTTCAGCAACGGTGTGCAGATCGGCGCCTATGCCACCTTCACCAACGTGTCGGCCGCGCAGTTCGGCGAAGGCAGTTTCGACAAGGGCATCTACGTGTCGATTCCGTTCGACCTGATCCTGCCGGGCTCGCACGTGCGCAGCGCCAATATCCTGTGGGAACCCCTGCTGCGCGATGGCGGCGCACGCCTGGACAAGCGCTACAACCTGTATGACCTGACCAGCGATCGCGACAGCGACCTGTTCCAGGACAACCTGCAGATGATTACCGAGTAGGCGCTCGGCAGCCGCCACTTCGCATAGCCACTGAACCCGCCGCCGTCCGGCTTTTCTGCAAATCCAGGCCGCTCGGATGACCTGTGACGGGTGACAGGCGGCGGGCACTCTGCAACCATCAGACTCTTTCAGCGCATCAACGCCCGCGCAGGAGCTTCCATGTCCTCATCCAGCCCTCTCCGCCGCGACGTCGGCCCGTTCGCCCTGATGCTTACCGGCCTGGGCTCGATCATCGGCTCCGGCTGGCTGTTCGGCGCATGGAAGGCGGCAGGCCTGGCCGGGCCCGGCGCGGTATGGGCGTGGGTGCTGGGTGCTGCGATCATCATGACGATTGCGCTGACCTATGCCGAACTGGGCGCGATGTTTCCCGAGTCCGGCGGCATGGTGCGCTACAGCCATTACTCGCATGGCTCGCTGGTCGGCTTCATCGGCGCGTGGGCGAACTGGATCGCTATCGTGTCGGTGATCTCGGTGGAGGCCGAGGCCTCGGTGCAGTACATGTCCGGCTGGAAGTGGCAATGGGCGAAGGACCTTTACGCGCATGTGCCGGGCGGACAAGGAGAGCTGAGCCATATCGGCCTGGCTATCGCTGCGGTGCTGGTGATCGTCTATTTCCTGATGAACTTCTGGAGCGTGAAGCTGTTTGCTCACTCGAATACCGCGATCACCGTGTTCAAGCTGGTGGTGCCGGCAGCGACCGGCCTGCTGCTGATCGCCAGCGGCTTTCATCCTGAAAATTTCTCGGTCGGCATCCACGGTGGCGCGCATGTGACGGACTTCGCGGCCATCCTCACTGCCGTGGCTACCGCCGGCATCGTGTTCAGCTTCAACGGTTTCCAGAGTCCGGTGAATCTCGCCGGCGAAGCACGCAATCCGGGCAGGAGCATCCCGTTCGCGATCGTCGGCTCGATCGGGATCGCCACCGTCGTCTACGTGATCCTGCAGGTCGCCTACATCGGCGCGGTACCACCGGATCTGCTGGCCAAGGCCGGCTGGCACGGCCTCGATTTCAGCTCGCCGTTCGCGGACCTGGCGAAGATTCTCGGCCTGTTCTGGCTGGCTAACCTGCTGTTCCTCGATGCATTCATCAGCCCCAGCGGCACCGGCATGACCTACACCGCCACCACTGCGCGGATGATCTACGGCATGGAGCGCAACGGCACGCTGCCGAAGATCCTCGGCCTGGTGGACCCGAAGTCGGGCGTGCCACGCCCGGCGATGTGGCTGAACCTGGTGGTGTCGTTCCTGTTCCTGTTCTTCTTCCGCGGCTGGGGCACGCTGGCGGCGGTGATTTCGGTAGCCACGATCATCTCCTACCTCACCGGCCCGGTCAGCGTGATGACGCTGCGCCGCACCGCGCCAGAGCTGCATCGCCCGTTGCGCCTGCGTGGCCTGCCGGTGCTCGCCGGCATCGCCTTCATCATGTCGACCGAGCTGCTGTACTGGGCGAAGTGGCCACTGACCGGCGAGATCATCCTGCTGATGGTGGTGGCACTCCCGGTGTATCTGTATTACCAGGCGAAGAGTGGCTGGCACGACTTCGCACGTCAGATGAGGGGTGCGTGGTGGCTGGTGTTCTACCTGCCCACGCTGGCCTTCGTGTCGTGGGCCGGCAGCACCACGTTCGGCGGCCAGGGCTATCTGTCCTACGGCGTGGATCTCGCGGTGGTCGCGGTGATCGGCCTGGTGTTCTATCTGTGGGGTGTGAAGTCCGGCTGGCGCACGCCGTCGGTGGAAGCGGCACAGCTGGAGGCTCAGAGTGATCCGGCCTCGCCGCTGGTGCCACCGGACGAAGTGACAGCAGAGCGCATCACCGGGCACTGAGCTTCTATCTTTTGACCAAACAAAACGCGCGGCTCATCGCCGCGCGTTTTGTTTGGAATGCCTCCGTCCGACTTCATCCCCGCCTGACAACAGCAGTATCAGGGATAGTCTCAATAACTCGTCATCCCAGCGAACGCTGGGATCCAGTGCCGTTGCAAAACACGGAAGGCGCTGGATGACTGGTTTGGCTGTCTAAAAGCGCCTCCAGCGAACGCTGGACTGACCAGCAAAGACTTATTCATACCGTCCTTAGTTGTAAAGTAAACACTTGGATCGTGGCCTTCACGTTGCTCAACCGAGGGACGTCAGATGAATCCGCAGAAGCCAGTCGGTGCGCGAGTCAAGATTTCGAAGAACGGCCCCTATCTCGTTTCGGGCGGCCTTCCTCTGCACAAGGAGACTATCGGCACGAACGAGGATGCCGAGTCGACAAAGTGGGAAAAGGGGCAGCAGTATGCTGCGGATGAGCAATACGCACTGTGTCGCTGCGGCCATAGCGCGAACAAACCGTTCTGCGACGGCACGCATGCGAAGGTCGATTTTGACGGCAGCGAAACCGCGAGTCGCCAGCCATATCTCGAACAGGCTCAGGTCATCCGCGGTCCGACCATGTCGCTGACCGATGTCGAGGGCCTGTGCGCGTTCGCACGCTTTTGCGATCCGCATGGCCAGGTATGGAATCTGGTCAACCAGACCGACGATCCCTCCGCCGCCAAGCATTTCGTCAGCCAGACTTGTGCCTGTCCGTCGGGGCGACTGGTGGCCTGGGACAATGCGACCGGCAAACCGATCGAGCCCGCGCTTGAACCATCGATCGGCCTGATCGAGGATCCTGCGCAGAACTGTTCCGGACCGATCTGGTTGCGTGGCGGCGTGCAATTGATCGGTGCCGACGGCTTCGAATACGAGGTGCGCAACCGCATGACCCTGTGCCGCTGCGGCGAGTCGCAGAACAAGCCGTTCTGCGACGGCACACATGCATCCATGGGATTCAGCGACAGCGAATGAGTGCGCTGACCAAGCAGCATCAGGCCAGCGCCAGTACATCTCCCAACAACGCCTGTGCGGTCACTTCCGGCCCCGCGCCCGGCCCCTGGATCACCAGCGGCTGGGTGTTGTAGCGGGTAGTAGTAAGGGCGAACTGGTTGTCGGTGCCGTACAGGCGCGCAGCCGGATGAGTCAGCGGCACTTCGACCAGACCGACACGGGCGCGGCCGCGCTGGTTCAGGCGGGCGAGGAAGCGCAGCACGCAACCGCGTGACTTCGCGTCGGCATGCAGCTTCGCCAGCGGCTCGTCCAGTTCCTCCAGCCGTGCGAGAAAGGACTCGGTATCCAGCGCACGCAACGGCTCGGGTACCAGACCCTGTACATCCACCTCGTCGGTGCCGAGCGAGAAACCGGCATTGCGGGCGATGATCAGCAGCTTGCGCGCCACGTCCTCGCCAGAAAGATCCGAGCGCGGATCGGGCTCGGTGTAGCCCAGTCGACGCGCCTCGCGCAGCAAGGCAGAGAATGGCTGGCTGCCGTCGTACTGGTTGAACAGCCACGACAGCGAACCGGAGAACACACCTTCCAGCGTGAGCAGGCTGTCACCGCAAGTGCGCAAACGGCGTAGCGTGGACAGCACCGGCAGGCCGGCTCCAACAGTGGCCGAATCGCCATAACAACCGCCATTCGCGACCGCCGCCTGCAGCGCACGCCAGCCGGGCAGTTCGCCGCCCGCCAGCGCCTTGTTCGCGGTGACCACGTGACAACCACGCGCCAGCCATTCAGCGTGGCGTGAGGCCAGGGACACGCTGGCGGTGGCGTCGACGATCACCTTCACCGCCGCACCGCTGGCATCCAGCACCTTGAGCAGGTGGGCGTTGTCACGCGTATCGCCCTGACTGTTCAGCTGCTCGCGCAGGCTGCGATGGGCCAGATGGACCGGATCGGTCTGCTGGCGACGCGAGTTGGCCGCACCGACCAGCCGTACGCTGACCGCAGCCGACGTATTGAGCAGCTTCAACAACGCGCCACCGACCACGCCGGTACCCAGCAGCACGATGGCAATCGTGGGCGCGGTTCCAGTTGCAAGGGTGGCGCGCGGCAGCTTCCGGTCAACCGCAGCAGCCGCTTCCACCAGTACCGCGCTCATGCGATCACCCGGCGTTTGGATTTATCCACGGCGACGGCACGCAGCAGCGCCGCATCGAGATCACGCAGCAGGTCGTCGCCATCTTCGATGCCCACGGACACCCGCAACAGGCTGTCGGCGATACCGGCGGCGTGACGCGCCTCCACCGCCATCGACGAGTGCGTCATCGAGGCCGGATGCGCGATCAGGCTCTCCACGCCGCCCAGCGATTCGGCCAGCGAGAAATACTGCAAGCCATCGACGAACGCTTCGATCTGGGTCACATCGCCTTCCAGCTCGAAACTGAGCATGGCGCCGAAGCCCTGCTGCTGGCGCGCGGCCAGGGCATGCCCGGCGTGACTGGCAAGACCGGGGTAATACACCTTGCGTACGGCGGGGTGGGCATCCAGCTGCACGGCAATGCGTTCGGCGTTCTCCTGATGCTGGCGCAGGCGTACCGACAGGGTACGCAGGCCGCGCAAGGTCAGATAGCTGTCGAACGGCGCGCCGGTGAGACCGTTGCAATTGGCCCACCACTTCAGCTGCTCGAACACGGCCGGCTCACGCGCCACCACCGCGCCGCCGACCACGTCGCTGTGGCCGTTGATGTACTTGGTGGTGGAGTGCACCACCACATCAGCGCCGAGCAGCAACGGCTGCTGCAGTGCCGGCGACAGGAAGGTGTTGTCGACCACTACCAGCGCACCGACCGCATGCGCGGCCTGCGCCACGTGACGGATGTCGGTGATTCGCAGCAAGGGATTGGACGGCGTCTCCACCCAGACCAGCGCCGGTTTCTGCGCCAGGCCCGCGGCGAGCGACACGCTGTCGGTCAGGTCGACGAAATCGACGCTGAAGCGCCCCTTCTTCGCCCACGCATCCAGCAAGCGCCAGGTGCCACCGTAACAATCATGCGCCGCGAGGACTTTCGATCCCGCCGGCACCAGTTCCAGCGCCAGCGCCACCGCCGACATCCCGCTGGACGTCACCACCGCGCCGGCGCCCTGCTCCAGTTCCGCCAGCGCATTGCCGAGCAGGTCACGGGTGGGATTGCCGCTGCGCGAATAATCGTAGGCGCGCTTGCGGCCGAGGCCGGCGAAACTGTAGTTGCTCGACAGATGCAGCGGCGGCACCACCGCGCCGTGCTGGGTGTCGCTTTCGATGCCGGCGCGCACGGCGCGGGTACAAGGGGCGGATTCGCTCATGGGTGGATCTCCGGTTCTTGCCAGTTATCAGATGAAGTCAGGCCAGCGCTTCGCGCAACAGCGGCGCGAGCTGCTCGGGTTCCTTGAGGAAGGCATCGTGGCCGTACGGCGACTCGACCACTTCCAGCGTGGCCGGGCCATGCAGGCGGCGCTGCAACTCGCACAGGTCGGCCAGCGGCACCAGCCGATCGGACGGGAAGCCGATCAGGGTGGCGGGCGTCGGGATCTGCTCCGGCGCCACGTCATGCAGGTCGATCGATTCGGACAACGCGAGGAAACGATCCGCATCGAAGCGCTCGACGAAGCGCCGCCCCTGATGCTCCAGATAGTCCTCGACCGGGAAATGGAAGCGCTCGTCGCGCCATTCCGGGCCACCGGCAAAGCGCCGGCCGAATTCACCGCTGCCGCGGTAGGTGGTGATCGCAAGCTGGCGTGCCAACGCCAGCGCCTCGTCAACCCGACCGGTCGACTGGCCGAGCCGCACGATGCCGCGCTGCACGCTGCGCTGCGCGGTGGCCAGCGGATGCGGCCGGTGCGCGCCAGCCAGCAGCAGCAGCCGATCGACGCAACGCGGATGGCGCGCCGCGAAGGCCAGCGCCACCATCGCGCCGTACGAGGAGCCGACGAAGGCATGCGCCTGCGGGATCGCCAGCGCCTGCAGCAGCGCCGCCAGCGCGTCGGCCTGATCCTCGCTGGATACCGAGTCGACGCCCAGCTCGGCCGGGGTCAGCCAGTCGATCGCCAGCACACGCCAGCGCTCCAGATCGATCGCCGCACCGGTGCCCACCAGCGCCTGCCACCAGCCCGGAGCACTGTCGCCGTCCAGTGCGGTGACGTCGCGGCTGGCCGAGATGCCGCCCTGTACGATCAGCGTCGGCGCATCCGGCGCGCCACACCACAGATAACGCACTTCGACCTCGCGCGGACCGCTGCCGTATTTCGGGGTGAGCTGCAGCCGCCGCGTGCTGCGCTGGGCAGTCAGTGGACGCGCGTGTCGTGGCTCAAGGCCCTCGGCAAACGCAGCGTGGCTGGTCTCGACATAGCGGCTTTCGGGCAGGAAGGTCATCTCGCTCTCCGGTAGGCATCGCCCTGCGCAGTACCGGAAAGGTCGCCACTCCGGGGGCGGCAGCGGATAGCTGCGCTACGGATGACGCCCATCTACCGGTCAGTGCCGAAGCACCTCCGCAGGAGTTGGCACCGTGGCGGAAACGCTCCGCAGGTTGCCCCGGCTTCAAAGGGCCTGTCCCTCAGCCGGTCTCGATGAGTGGGGCGATATTGAACGTCTATTTTCTTCGTGTCAATAGACGTCTAAACATCTAAACGCATATATGTTTATTTGTCATAACGATTTGCCATATGCCTTAGATGGACGCATGCTGGCCATGGGCACCATTACGGGGAGCGCCTCATGAGTCAGACGTCAGCGGTAACACGACCAACCGCTGTCGATCCATCTCGGAATGGAAGTGGCCGCGCTGTGCGGCGTTGGCCGCCCCAAAACCGGTATCAAGGTCATCGCACTCTCAGTCTGCGACGAGAAGACGAAGAACCCGTATCCCGCCAGATGGAATACGCTGAAACCCTACCTGCGAGTGGTGCCGACACTGCAGGGCTGATTGCGCACGGCTCCCTCCCCTGCTTGCAGGGGAGGGTTGGGGGGGGGTGTGGCT
>NZ_MUNQ01000024.1 GCF_002001165.1 Rhodanobacter sp. C05
TTGCCATGCAAGAGTAGGTCACCGCCAGGGGCTTTATCCCCAAACCCTCGTAGCTCACGCTACGGGGGTTTGTTCTTTTAGGCGCCTCGGCGCCTCCCGCAACAGGTCACCGCCAGGGGCTTTATCCTGAACAACCCTCACCGGAAACGGGGGGGTTTCTTTGCCTCGTCTTGCTGGGGCGAGCGCAGATATCGACTCGAAACGGGCACGTCGAAGCGCATGGATCGTCCGTGACGCCGGCGTGTTGCTACTCTGTACGGACGCATTCTTGTTGCGCACGGTATAGGGGCGGCAGATGGAGCAACGCTACATACTGGCGATAGATCAGGGCACGACCAGCTCGCGTGCGATGCTGTTCGACCGTGCCGGTGGGGTGGTCGGAACGGCGCAACGCGAGTTCAGGCAGATTTTCCCGCAGCCGGGCTGGGTGGAGCACGATCCGCACGAAATCCTGGTCAGCGTGCTGACGACGATCGCCGAGGTTCTGGCGTCGGCAAAGATCGATGCCGGCGCGCTGGCCGGGATCGGCATCACCAATCAGCGCGAAACCACGGTGGTGTGGGATCGCCATAGCGGACAACCGATATACAACGCGATTGTGTGGCAATCGCGGCAGAGCCTGGCGATCTGCGAACGACTCGAAGCGGACGGCTATGCGCCGCTGGTACGTGAGAAAACCGGGCTGCTGATCGATGCCTACTTTTCCGGTAGCAAGATCCGCTGGATCTTGGATCATGTCGACGGCGCTCAGGCGAGAGCGGAGCGTGGGGATCTGCTGTTCGGCACGATCGACAGCTGGTTGATCTGGAATCTCAGCGGTGGCCGGCTGCATATCACGGATGTCAGCAATGCCGCCCGCACGCTGCTGTTCGATATTCATCGGCGATGCTGGGACGACGAACTGTTGCGCATGCTGGAGGTGCCGCGTTGCATGTTGCCGCAAGTGCGTTCATGCAGCGAGATTTACGGGCACACATTGGCGTTGCCAGGTCTGGCCGCCGGGGTGCCGATCTCTGGAGTGGCCGGCGATCAGCAGGCAGCATTGTTCGGCCAGGCCTGCTTCGAGCCCGGCATGGCCAAGAATACCTATGGCACCGGCTGTTTCATGCTGATGAACACCGGCGCGCAGGCGGTACCTTCACGGCATGGCCTGCTGACCACGATTGCATGGGAACTGGACGGCAAGCTTGAGTACGCACTGGAGGGCAGCATCTTCGTTGCCGGCTCGGTGGTGCAATGGCTGCGCGATGGTCTGCGCATGCTGGAGCAGGCATGTGATTCGCAGACCATGGCGCACAGCGTGCCGTCCACGGACGGTGTGTATCTGGTGCCGGCATTCGTCGGGCTGGGTGCGCCGTACTGGCGCAGTGACGTGCGTGGCGCGATGTTTGGTCTGTCGCGCGGCACCAGGAAAGAACACGTGGTGCGTGCCGCGCTCGAATCGATGGCCTATCAGTCGCGCGACGTGCTGGCTGCGATGGAGGCGGACGCCGGGATTCCCCTGAAGGAACTGCGTGCCGATGGTGGTGCCATCGCGAACGACTTCATGGCGCAGTTCCAGAGCGACATGCTCGGGGTGCCAGTGCTGCGTCCGCGAGTAGCGGAAACCACCGCACTGGGTGCTGCGTATCTGGCGGGGCTGGCCGTGGGTTTCTGGGAGAGTCGCGCCCAGATCGCCGGGCTCTGGCAGATGGATCACCGCTTCAGGCCCGCGATGGACGAGGCTGTGCGCGAACGCCTGTACCGCGGCTGGCAGGATGCGGTACGCGCGACCATCGGTTTCCGTGTCGACTGATGCAACAAGGCTCCCATCGAGGGAGCCTTGCATGTCGGTCTGAGCTGCAGCAATCAATCCAGTGCGTAGCCGAACTGGTCAAGGAACTCCGCCGCGAACTCGGCATAGCTGAAGCGCTGGTTCTGGGTGCCTGGATGCTCCACCTTCAGCGCGCCCATCAACGAGGCCATGCGGCCGACTGTCGGCCAATCCTTGCCGCGCATGATGCCGAAGATCAGGCCGGCGCGATAAGCGTCGCCACAGCCGGTGGGGTCGACGATACGACGCTCGCGCGCCGGCGGGATCTGATGCGTCTCGCCTTCGGCATGAATGACCGAGCCACGTGGCCCCTGGGTCACGATATAGGCCTTCACCCGTCCCGAGATCTCGTCGGCGCTCCAGCCCGTGCGGGTCTGCAGCAGCTGTGACTCGTAGTCGTTGACGATCACATAGGTCGACTTTTCGATCATCGCGCGGAATTCGTCACCGCTGAACAGCGGCATCGCCTGGCCCGGATCAAAGATGAACGGCACGCCGCGTGCGGCGAACTCGTCCACATGTTGAAGCATGGCTTCGCGGCCATCGGGCGCAACGATGGCGAAATCGATGTCCGGGATGTCGCGCACATGGTTTTCCTGCGCACTGGACATGGCGCCAGGATGGAAGGCGGTGATCTGGTTATTGTCCAGGTCAGTGGTGATGAAGCATTGCGGGGTGAACTGGTCGTCGAATTCGCGCACGCATTCGAGCCGGATACCGCATTGCTCCATATGCTTGCGATATGGCGCGAAGTCCTGGCCCACAGCCGCCACCGGCAGCGGATCGCCGCCGAGCAGCTTGAGGTTGTAGGCAATGTTGCCGGCGCAACCGCCAAACTCGCGACGCATCCGCGGCACCAGAAACGACACATTCAGGATGTGCATCTGATCGGGCAGGATGTGGTTCTTGAACTGGTCCTGGAACACCATGATGGTGTCATAGGCCAGCGATCCGCAGATGACGGCTGACATGATGTGCGGGAGCCCCCGGGCAAGGTGAAGAGGCCGCGACAACCGCGTCCGGCCCGAAGCCGAACCGGTAGTTCCGGCCAAAGGGTGGAATCGTACCGTCATCCGGCCGCGTTGGCGACTTCTTGCGCCGGTACGCAGTTCATCCTCGCTGGTGCAAAACGCGCATATCGCCGTGTTGTAGAAGGATTTCTTAACGTTAATGTCCTTGCGCATGTGTGCCACGCTGACTAGACTGGCGAGCTTACTTTTTAGCCAAGCCGGACTACGGCGGACTCATGTTCAAGAAGTTTCGCGGGATCTTTTCCAACGACATCTCCATCGACCTCGGCACGGCCAATACGCTGATCTATGTCCGCGGTCAGGGCATCGTGCTGAATGAGCCGTCGGTGGTGGCGATTCGTCAGGACCGCGGCCCCGGTGGTCCGCGCACGATCGCGGCAGTTGGTACCGACGCCAAGCGCATGCTCGGCCGCACGCCGGGCAATATCGCCACGGTGCGGCCGATGAAGGACGGTGTGATCGCCGACTTCACGATGACCGAGGCGATGCTGCAGCACTTCATCAAGCAGGTGCACAAGACGCGTTTCCTGCGACCGAGTCCACGCGTGCTGGTCTGCGTGCCGTGCGGCTCGACCCAGGTCGAGCGTCGCGCGATCAAGGAATCGGCCGAAGGTGCCGGTGCGCGCGACGTGTTCCTGATCGAGGAGCCGATGGCTGCCGCGATCGGTGCCGGCATTCCGGTGCACGAGGCGCGCGGCGCGATGGTGCTGGACATCGGTGGCGGCACTTCCGAAGTGGCGGTGATCTCGCTCAATGGCATCGTCTACTCGCAGTCCGTGCGCGTCGGTGGCGATCGTTTCGACGAGGCGATCATCAACTACGTGCGTCGTAACCACGGCACCCTGATCGGCGAGTCCACGGCCGAGCGGATCAAGCTCGAGATCGGCTGCGCCTTCCCGCAGGCGAACGTGAAGGAAATCGAGATCTCCGGCCGCAACCTCGCCGAAGGCGTGCCGCGCATGTTCACGATCAACTCCAACGAAATTCTCGAGGCGCTGCACGAGCCGCTTGCCGGCATCGTGGCAGCGGTCAAGTCGGCGCTGGAACAGACGCCACCGGAACTGTGCTCGGACGTCGCCGAACGCGGCATCGTGCTCACCGGTGGCGGTGCGCTGCTGCGCGATCTGGATCGCCTGATTTCCGAAGAGACCGGCCTGCACGTGCAAGTGGCAGATGATCCACTCACCTGCGTGGCACGTGGTGGTGGCAAGGCGCTGGAGCTGATTGATCAGCACGGCAGCGATTTCTTCGCCCCCGAATAAGAAGAGCCTGCTCATGGTCGCTCCACAGCGCGCGTTGTCGGTGGGCGGCCGTCAGGTGGCAGTGCATGGCGCTGTACTTGACTGGCGGTCAGGTCAAGCGATGTGCTGCCGCATGGGGGCCGTCCACCGGCAACCCTGCGGGCCGGGGCGGTTTGCCCACATGCCGGCGTCATCGCTCAGTCGTGTATCGACATACACTCCATCGCTCTTCCTTGGCCTGCGCGCAAACCGCTCCCGGCGCAGCCGTGGAGCAACCATGAGCAGGCTCTAGCCGCCATGGCGCGTGCGCGCGATGAGTCCTCGCCGCTGTTCGCCGGCAATGCGGCCGGCACGCTTCGGCTGATTGTCTATCTCGCACTGGCTGTGGTGCTGATGGTGCTCGACCAGCGCAACGGCTGGCTGTGGCGGCTGCGTTATACCGCGGCTGCCGTGGTGGAGCCTGTGTATCGGCTCGCTGGCTTGCCCGCGGCCGGTGTGCGCACCATGAGTGTGGCGTTCGCCGATCGCCAACGCCTCACCGAGCAGAATCAGCGCCTGCGCGAGGATCTGCTGCTGGCCAATGCCAAGCTCAATCGCATGTCCGCGGTGGCCGAACAGAACCAGCGCCTGAAGGAATTGCTCGACACCCAGCGCAGCCTCGAACTGAACGTGCAGCTGGCACGGGTGATCGGTGTGGACATCGGAGCGTATCGTTATCAGTTGACCCTGAACGTGGGTGCGCGCGACGGCGTAAAGCCAGGCCAGCCGGTGATCGATGCGCACGGCGTGATGGGGCAGGTGAAGGAAGTGCTGCCGACCACCGCTGTGGTGATGCTTGTGACCGATCCGGCGCATGCGATTCCAGTCGTGATCGAGCGTTCCGGCCTGCGCACGGTGGCTTACGGTTCGCGTGACGGCAATCAGCTGACCTTGCCGAACATACCGCTGGCAGCTGATGTGCGTGCCGGTGATCGCCTGCTGACCTCCGGTCTTGGTGGACGCTTCCCGCCGGGTTTTCCGGTGGGTGAGATCCGTTCGGTGGCTCCGGCCAGCACCGGCATGTTCCAGGTGGCACAGGCACAGCCGGCGGCGGATATCGATCGCAGCGAGGACGTGTTGCTGCTGCATGATCAGGCCGAACCTGACGGGCCACCGGCGCCGGTGAAACCGATGGGGCCACCGCGTGATCTGACGCCGGCGGCTGGCGATGCGCCAGCTACGTCAGCGAGTCAGATCGGTGCGCCTGCTGCTGCCAAACCGGCAACACCAGTCACGACGCATGGAGCGCAGCGATGAACCGGCAACGCCTGAGCCTGTGGTGGTTTGTCGGCACGCTGCTGTTTGCGCTGCTGTCGATGCTGGTACCGCTGCCAGGCGTGCTGGAACCGTTCAAGCCGTACTGGCCGGCGCTGTTCCTGCTGTACTGGTCGCTGGAGTCCGAGGACCGGGTCAGCCTGGGGCTGGCCTTCGGCATCGGGCTGGCTGCGGATCTGCTCAATGGCGTGGTGCTGGGTGAACAGGCCTTGCGCTTGTGCGCGCTGGTCTTCATTGCACTGCGCTTCCGGTCGCGCCTGCGTTTCTTCCCGATGTGGCAGCAGACCCTTGCCGTGCTGGCATTGCTGGTGAACGACCGCATCCTGCTGCTGATCGTGCGCATGCTGGCGGGTGGAACGCTGCCGCCGGCCAGCTGGTGGATATCGCCGTTTGTCGGCGCCGCGCTGTGGCCGTTCCTGTTCCTGTTGCTCGACGACCTGCGCGCCCGCCTGCGCATTCAGTAGACCGATGAAGATCCGTCGATCGATCAAGGATACCCGCGGCGAAAGCGCCTTGTTCCGGCGTCGCGCGCTGGCGGGTTTCGTGCTGATCCTGCTGGGTCTGTGCCTGCTGGTCAGCCGTTACATGTTGCTGCAGGTGACACGCTACGACGAGTTCGCCACCCGTTCGACCAACAACAGCGTCAAGCCACGGGTGATTCCGCCGGCGCGCGGATTGATCTACGACCGCAACGGTGTGCTGCTGGCCGACAACGTGCCGGCGTTCCGGCTCGAAGTGGTACCCGACAAGATCAACGACATGCCTGCCCTGCTGACCGAGCTTGGCAAGGTGGTGCCGCTGGGTCAGGACGACCTGGACGCGTTCAAGAAGCAGCTCCAGCAGAGTCGGCGCTTCGACAGTGTGCCGCTGAAGATGCGCCTGAGCGAAGACGAGATCGATCGCTTCGCGGTGAACCGCTGGCGTTTCCCGGGTGTGGATGTGGTGCCTTACCTGACCCGACGTTATCCGTTGGGCGCGTTGTTTGCGCATGTCGTGGGCTATGTCAGCCGCATCGATGCCGATGATCTTGCCCGGCTCGATCCCAAGCTCTACCAGGGCACCAGCCATGTGGGCCGCACCGGCATCGAGCGATCCTACGAGGATGTGTTGCATGGCACGCCGGGCTACGAGCTGGACGAGGTGAATGCCGATGGGCGCATCCAGCAGGTGCTGGAAACGCATCCGCCGGTACCCGGCAGGAATCTGTACCTGAGTATCGACGCGCGCATCCAGAAGGCCGCGGAGGCGGCGTTCGACGACCGGCTTGGTGCTGCGGTGGCGATCGATCCACGCAATGGCCAGGTGCTGGCGATGGTCAGCATTCCCAGCTTCGATCCCAACCTGTTCGTCAATGGCATCAGTCAGGCTGATTACAGTGCACTGACCAACGACCCGGCCAAGCCGTTGGTCAATCGTGCAATGAAAGGCGTCTATCCGCCCGGCTCGACGGTGAAGCCGCTGCTCGCGCTGGGCGGACTCGAAGATGGTGTGCGTCGGCCCGAGGACACGGTGCTGTCCACCGGCCAGTTCTGCCTGCCCGGACATGCGCGCTGCTATCGCGACGACGAGCGCTATGGCAATGGCACGGTGAACATGGTGCGGGCGATCGAGTTGTCGACCAATACCTATTTCTACAAGCTGGCACTGGATCTGGGCATCGACCGGTTGAGTGCCTGGATGAGTCGCTTCAGTTTCGGTGGCAAGACCGGCATCGACCTGGTCGGTGAATCCGAAGGCGTGCTGCCTTCGCGTGAATGGAAGGCTGCCCACTTCAAGGCAGGCTGGTTCCCTGGCGATACCGTCATTTCAGGTATCGGCCAGGGTTTCTGGGCGGTGACGCCACTGCAGCTCGGTCATGCCGTGGCTACCCTGGCCGGGCATGGCGTGCCCTATCAGCCGCGGCTGGTGATGGCCACCAAGGCCGTTGCCGAAGCGCAGCCGCAGCCGCTGGCCAATCCGGCTACGGGTCCGTCGCTGATCAGCAAGGCTTCCAACTGGGACGTGATCAACGAAGGCATGCGCGCGGTGATTACCGGCGGCACCGGCAAGGGACTGAACGACGGCTTCCCGTATTTGATCGCCGGCAAGAGCGGTACCGCCGAGCGCTTCTCGCGCACGTCGGAGGCGTACAACACCAACAAGAACTCCGCTTATCTGGCGGCGCGCCATCGCGCATGGTTCGAGGCCTACACCCCGACGGATGATCCGCAAATCGCCGCTGCCGTCGTGCTTGAGTCAGGTGCCTGGGGCGCCCAGGATGCCGGGCCGATCGTGCGCAAGATTTTCGATGCGTGGGTGGTGTTTGCCAAGGGAGGCACACCGCCGGTGGATGCGCCCTTGCCCAAGCCACCAGCGGCGCCGGGCAATGAAGTAGTGCCCGATCAAGCAGTTCCTGTCGAAGACGTTCCGGCAGACGCATCCAGCAGCGACGGGGCGACACCATGATCGAGACCATCCAGGCACGCCTGAGTCGATTCCTGAGCCGCACCCTGACCCGGCCGCGGATCGACTTGCCGCTGGCCGTCGGCCTGTTCGCGCTGGCGACGGTCGGCCTGGTCACGCTTTACAGCGCTGGGGATGAAAGCATGGCGCTGGTCACTGGCCAGGCTGGTCGCTTCGTGCTGGGTGGCGTGCTGCTGCTGCTGATCTCGCGCATCCCGCCATCGACCTTGCGCAGCTGGACGCCTTGGCTTTATGCCGGCAGCACCGCCTTGCTGGTGGTGGTGGCGGTTCTCGGCGAGGGACGCGGTGCCAATCGCTGGTTGAACCTGGGCGTGATGCGCTTTCAGCCGTCCGAACTGCTCAAGCTGACCATGCCGATGATGGTTGCCTGGTATCTGCATCCGCGCCAGCTGCCGCCGAGCTGGAAAGACATGGCGGTAGTCGGTCTGCTGATCGCGATTCCCGCCGGGCTGATCGCCAAGCAACCGGATCTTGGCACGGCCTTGCTGGTGACCGCCGCCGGTGCGTTCGCGCTGTTCCTGTCCGGCATGGCGTGGTGGCGCATCGGTCTGTTGATCGGTGGGCTTGGCGGCATGATTCCGGTGGGCTGGCATTTCCTGCATCAATACCAGCGCGATCGCGTACTGACCCTGCTCAACCCGGAATCCGACCCGCTCGGCAATGGCTGGCACATCATCCAGTCGCAGATCGCGGTGGGCTCCGGCGGCATGTTCGGCAAGGGCTGGCAGCACAGTACGCAATCGCGGCTGGATTTCCTGCCCGAGCACACCACCGACTTCATCTTTGCGGTGTTCTCCGAGGAGTTCGGCCTGATCGGCGTGATCGGGATCATGCTGCTGTACGCCTTCATCATCGGCCGTTGCCTGTGGATCGCGATGGAAGCGCGCGATACCTACTCGCGCCTGCTTGCCGGCGCGATCGGCATGAGCTTCTTCGTCTATGTGTTCGTCAATGGCGGCATGGTCGCCGGCATGCTGCCGGTGGTCGGTGTACCGATGCCGATGATCAGTTACGGCGGCACTTCGGCGGTGTCGTTGCTGGTCGGCTTCGGTGTGCTGATGTCGATCCACGCCAACCGCAAAATGCACGAATGAACGCGTTGCCACCTGCTGTTCAGTGAATGGCCCGCGGCAGGACAGGCTTGCCGTGGCGTGCGTGTTAGGCTTTCGACGAAGTCATCACACCTGTCTTGCGAAGCACACTTCATGACCGTTCTTTTCGCGTCGCGCCCGGTTCGTTTCCTCGCTGTCCTGAGCCTGTTCTGGATGGGCGTGCCGGCTCCGGCGCAGGCGACGGAACACCCCGGTCAGGCCGAACTGGTGAGTGAAGTGGCACGCGATACCGGCAAGAGCCCGCAGACACTGAATGCACTGCTTGATGGCGCGAAGATGCAGCAGAGCATCCTCGATGCGATCAGCCGGCCGGCCGAGGGCAAGCCTTGGAAGGATTACCGACCGATCTTCCTGACCGACAAGCGCATCAACGACGGCATCGCGTTCTATCGTGAGCACCGTGCCCTGCTGGAGCAGATCGGACGGCAGTACGGTGTGGCGCCGGAATATCTGGTGGCGATCGTCGGTGTGGAAACCAGTTACGGCCGCAACACCGGCAAATACAAAGTGCTCGACGCACTGGTCACGCTGGGCCTGTACTACCCGCCACGTGCGACTTTCTTCCGCGGTGAGCTGAAGACGCTGCTGGAACTGCCGGACAACCATCTGGCCGGGTCGATCGACACGCTCACCGGCTCCTATGCCGGTGCGCAGGGCTGGGGCCAGTTCATGCCTTCGAGCATCCGTGACTTCGCGGTGGACGCGGACGGCGATGGCCATATCGACCTGCAGAATTCGCTGCCGGATATCTTCGCCAGCGTGGCGAACTATTTCGTGAAGCACGGCTGGGTCAGCGGCGATCCGGTGGCGATCCGTGCGCAACCGGATGCGGCCGCCGCAGAGGTTGTCGTGCAGGACGCCTCTCCGCAGTGGCCACTGGAACAACTTGAGGTATGGGGTTATGCGCCGCTGCAGGCGATGGATCCTGGACGGCTGAGCAGCCTGCAGACGCTTGAAGGCGCGAACGGGCGGGAGTACTGGCTCACCTTCCAGAATTTCTACGTGATCACCCGTTACAACCGCAGTCCGCTCTACGCGATGGCGGTCAATCAGTTGGCGCAGGCGATTGCTGCCGGCGTGGACCAGGCGGATGCGGCGCGATGAGGGCGCTGCGCGCAGCGGCGATGCTGACGGCAGTGTTGCTGCTGGCAGGCTGCGGTGGTGCGAAGCCGAAACCATCGCGTGGCGGCAGCGCGCAGGCGTCGTATCGGACGACGGCTTCCGGTCACGGCGACAGTCTCAACGACGATCTCAGCCAGCCGCAGGGCAGCCGCTATCGCGACAGCAGCGACAGTGTGCCGGGTGGCCCCCCACCGGACATCAGCAAGCTGGTCGAGCCGGTGCCGAAGGTCGAACCACATTCGCTGTACGGCAACAAGTCGCCTTACACCGTGCTCGGGCAGACGTATCGCGTGCTGCCTAGCGCGCGCGGCTACGACGAGCGCGGGATCGCCTCGTTCTACGGCAACAAGTTCCACGGCTACAAGACATCCAGCCTGGAAACCTACGACATGTACGCGTTCACCGCCGCCAGCAAGACCTTGCCGCTGCCCAGTTATGCCAGGGTCACCAACCTGCAGAACGGCAAGAGCGTGATCGTGCGGATCAACGACCGTGGCCCGTTCCATGAGGATCGGGTGATCGACCTGTCCTATGCGGCGGCGGTGAAGATCGGTGTCTGGCCCAAGGGTACCGGGCTGGTCGAGGTGCGCGGGATTGACCCCGGCGAGCCTGGACAGGAACTGCCGCCGCCGGCGGTGGTCTCAACCGGACACCCCGGAATCTATCTGCAGGTAGGCGCGTTTTCCGATGCGGACAATGCCGAGCGGGTGGCCCAGCGCCTGCGCCAGGCCCAGCTTGGTGACGTGCGGGTGACCGAGACCGAAGTCAACGGTCGTCGCGTGCGCCGTGTACGGGTCGGGCCGCTGGCGGATGTCGACAGCGCCGACCGGGTCAGTGCCCAGATCGAGGGCATGGGCCTGCCCAGGCCGCAGGTCGCGGTAGACTGAGCGGGTTTGTTTCAACATTGACATCTAGCGGGCAGCTGCATGCCGGCATCAAGACTGGACTGAAGACCACGATGAATTTTTTCCGCCGCACCCTGATTCCGTTTGCCGCAGCGGCCCTGCTGCTCGGTGTTGCCGTCGCCCAGACACCACAGCCGGCACCGCCGCATCCATCGCCGGTGCCCCGTCCGGTGGTGCCTGACGCGCCAGTACCGCCGCCGCCGGATGTCGACGGCAAGGCGTGGGTGTTGATGGATTACGCCACTGGACAGATCCTTGCCAGCAAGGATCCCGACTTGCGCGTGGAGCCGGCCTCGATCACCAAGATCATGACCGACTACGTGGTCTCGGCCGAGGTCGCCAACGGCAAGATCCACATGACCGACCCGGTCACCATCAGCGAGAACGCCTGGCGTGGCGGCGGCGCGGGCACTGACGGCTCCACCAGTTTCCTCAAGCTCAATAGCCAGGTGCCGCTGAAGGATCTGCTGTACGGGCTGATCATCCAGTCCGGCAACGATGCCGCGATTGCGCTGGCCGAACACTCCGCCGGCTCGGAGCAGGCGTTTTCCGGCCTGATGAACGCGTATGCCAAGCAGCTCGGCATGGTCAACTCGAACTTCGAGAATGCCTCCGGCTACCCGATTGCCAATCACTACACCACCGCACACGACGTGGCGATCCTGTCGCGTGCGTTGATCCATGATTTCCCCGAGGACTACGCGATCTCCGCGATCAAGGAGTTCGAGTGGAACGGCATCAAGCAGCACAACCGCAACACCCTGCTGTGGCGTGACCCGAGTGTGGACGGTATCAAGACCGGCCATACCGCGGCGGCTGGTTTCTGCCTGGCGGCCTCGGCCAAGCAGGGCGACTCGCGCATGATCGCCATCGTGATGGGTGCCAGCAGCGAGAAGGCGCGTGCCGATTCGGCGATGGCGCTGCTCAACTACGGGTTCCGTTTTTACGAGACACACAAGCTGTATGACGCCAGCAAGCCGCTGGCCACGCCGAAGTTGTGGAAGGGTGCGGCCAACCAATTGCCGATCGGGGTCGCCGACGACGTGCAGATCACGGTCAAGCGCGGCGACTACGACAAGCTCAAGGCCACCATGGATATCCCGGCTACGCTGATTGCGCCGTTCAAGAAGGGCCAGCAGGTGGGCACGTTGCGCATCACGCTGGCAGGCCTGCCGGTGCAGACCGTGCCGCTGATCGCGCTGAACGAAGCACCGCAGGGTGGCTTCTTCTCGCGCCTGTGGGATTCCATCATGCTGTGGTTCCACAGCGACAAGAAGGCTGACGCGGACGCGAAGTGATGCACGAGATCGACTTCAGCAAGGCCAAGCAGGAAGGCAAGGGCTTCCAGTTCCCCGGCGACTTCGAGATCACCGCGGTCGGGCCAAGCAGTGCCAATCTGCCGGTGCACGTGCCGCAGCTGCTGGAGCGGGCCGGTCTGCGCGTGCTGCACGAGAGCGTGCGGCATCGCCACTCCACGGCCGGCAACTTCGTTTCGGTCACGGTGAGTTTCCATTGCGACGCGCGTGAGCAGTACGACGCTGCGCATGCCGCGCTGCGCGCCGATCCGGATATCCGCTACACGATGTAGCTCCGTGCTTGCAGGCGAGCTGCAGCCGTCTCCTTCTCAAGGTTTCTCCATGTCACTGCCGTTGAAGATCCGTCGCCTTGGTCGCCAGCCGTATGAGCCGGTATGGCAGGCGATGAGCGCGTTCACCGACAACCGCACGGCGGATACGGTCGACGAGTTGTGGTTGCTGGAGCACGACCCGGTGTTCACGCTCGGTCAGGCCGGCAAGATGGAGCACGTGCTGGCGCCGGGTGACATTCCGGTGGTGCCGGTGGATCGTGGCGGTCAGGTGACCTATCACGGCCCCGGTCAGGTCGTCGGTTATCCGCTGATCGACCTGCGTCGGGTCGGCGTCGGAGTACGCGAGCTGGTCAACAAGATCGAGCAGTCGATCATCGACACGCTGGCGCACTGGCATATCGTCGCCGAGCGGCTGGCAGGTGCGCCTGGCGTCTACGTAGGTGAGGCCAAGGTGGCTGCCCTGGGTCTGCGCGTGCGCCGGGGCTGCAGTTTCCATGGTCTGGCCTTCAACGTGGACATGGACCTGGAGCCGTACCACCGCATCAACCCCTGCGGCTACAAGGGTTTGGCGGTCACGCAAGTGTTAGACTTGGGCGGTCCGTCGCGACTGGCGGAGGTCGAGGATGTGCTGATCGGTGAATTCTGCCGGCAGTTTGGCTTCGATGCCGAGCCGGCCGCCGCTGTCCTACCCGAACTCCCCGCCCGCGCAGCGATCCAGGCTTCCTGATGAGCGATACCTCCACCTCTCCGTCCCGCAACATTCCGATCAGCGTCGTCGCCGGTACGCCCGAAAAGCAGCTGGGCAACGACAAGATCGCGTTGAACCGTGCGGGTTTCGACAGCGCCGTTCCCGTGCTGCGCAAGCCCAGCTGGATCCGCGTGCGCCTGCCGCAGGGCAATGCCGTGCAGCAGTTGAAGGCGCGCCTGCGCGAGAACGCGCTGGTGACGGTGTGCGAAGAAGCCTCTTGCCCGAACATCCACGAGTGCTTCAGCAAGGGCACCGCGACCTTCATGATCCTCGGCGAGGTATGCACGCGCCGTTGCTCGTTCTGCGATGTGGCGCATGGCCGACCGGCCGCGCCCGACCCGCTGGAGCCGGCGCGGCTGGCCGAGACGATCCGCGACATGCGCCTGCGTTACGTGGTGATCACCTCGGTCGATCGCGACGATCTGCGCGACGGTGGTGCCGAGCATTTCGCCGCCTGCATTCGCGCGACACGTCACGCCAGCCCGAATATCAAGATCGAGATCCTCACCCCCGACTTCCGCGGCAAGGGCCGCATGGAGCGCGCGCTGGAAGTGCTGAAGGACTTCCCGCCGGACGTGTTCAACCACAATCTGGAAACCGTGCCGCACCTGTATCGCGAAGTGCGTCCGGGCGCGGACTACCAGTGGTCGCTGGACCTGCTCAAGCGCTTCAAGGCACAGCATCCGGAGGTGCCGACCAAGTCCGGCATCATGCTCGGTCTGGGCGAGACCTGGGAGCAGGTGATCGAGACGATGGGTGATTTACGCGCCCATGACGTCGAGATGATCACCATTGGCCAGTACCTGCAGCCCACGCCGCACCATCACCCGGTAGTGCGTTACTGGACACCGGAAGAATTTGAGGCATTGCGCGAAGCCGGTGAGGCGATGGGTTTCCATCACGTCGCCTCCGGCCCGCTGGTGCGTTCGTCCTATCACGCCGACCTGCAGGCCCATGCAGCCGGTGTCACCGAGTCAGTCTGAGAACCTACATGAAATTTCGCCCCGCGCTGGTTTTTCTGCTTGCTTTCACCGCGACCTGTGTCTTCGCACAGTCGGCGGCCGATCTCGGTGATGGTAGCGGCGCCCGCAAGGTCGCCAGCTGGCCACTCAAGCCCACTGCCATCGAAACGGAAGCCGCGTGGATGTCGGCGAGCTTCCTGACCCGCTACCATTACGATGCGCAGCCACTCGACGATGCGATGTCGGCGCGGATCTACAAGGCCTACTTCAAGTTGTTCGATAGCGAGAAGGTGTTCTTCACCCAGGTCGACATGGCCAGGTTCGCCCCGCTGAAGACTCAGCTCGACGATGCCATCTGGAACAAGGACTTGTCCGCGCCGTTCTCGATCTTCAACCTCTACGTGCAGCGTGCCGTGGAGCGCATGAATTATGCGCGCAGCCTGCTCAAGCAGGGCTTCGATTTCTCCGCCGACGAGAACTACACGTTTGATCGCAAGGATGCCGACTGGCCGAAGGATCAGGCTGCGCTGGATGATCTGTGGCGCAAGCGCACGATGAACGACTGGCTACGCTTGAAGTTGGCCGGCAAGAACGACGCCGATATCCGCAAGACGCTGGACAAGCGCTATGCCGGCTACATCGAGCGGGTCAGGCAGGTTAACGGCGAGGATGCGTTCCAGACCTTCATGACCGCTTATGCCGAAACTACCGACCCGCATACTGATTACTTCGGGCCGCAAGCGGCAGAGAACTTCGAAATCGCCATGAAGCTGTCGCTGGAAGGCATCGGTGCGCAGCTGGAATCGCGTGACGACTACACGATGATCGCCAAGCTGGTGCCGGGTGGTCCGGCGCTCAAGTCAAACAAGTTCAAGCCCGGTGATCGCATTCTCGCGGTGGGCCAGGGTGATGGCCCGCTGGTCGATGTGGTCGGCCAGCGTATCGACGACGTGACCAAGCTGATCCGCGGCAAGAAGGGTACCGTTGTGCGGTTGGAGATTCTTCCGGCTGATGTCGGGCAGGATGGCAAGCACGAGCTGATCACCCTCGTGCGCGACAAGATCAGCCTTGAGGATGCCGCGGCGAGCAAGAAGATCATCGACATCAAGGATGGTGACGTCACCCGCAAGATCGGCGTGATCAGCCTGCCCTCGTTCTATTCCGACTTCGGTGCGCGCAGCGAAGGCGACAAGGACTTCAAGAGCACCACCCGCGATGTGGCCAAGCTGCTCGGCGAACTGAAGGCGGCCGGCGTGCAGGGCGTGGTGGTGGACCTGCGCAACAATGGTGGTGGTTCGCTGGACGAAGCCATTTCGATGGCCGGGTTGTTCATCGAGAAGGGCCCTGTCGTGCAAGTACGCGACTCCAACGGACATGTTGATGTGCAGGGCAACGACGATTCGGGAATGGCATGGAGTGGCCCGCTGGCCGTGCTGGTCAATCGCAGTTCGGCTTCGGCCTCGGAGATCTTTGCGGCAGCGATCCAGGACTATCATCGCGGGCTAATCATCGGCGAGCCTAGCTTCGGCAAGGGTACTGTGCAGAGGCTGGTTGATCTTGACCACATTGCCAACAACGACAGCGAGAAGCGACAGTTCGGCGAACTGAAGATGACCATCCAGGAGTTCTTCCGCATCAATGGCGGCTCCACCCAATTGAAAGGGGTGACGCCGGATATCGAGTTCCCGAAGAACGGCGATGACAAGGACTTCGGCGAATCCACCTATGACAACGCCCTGAAGTGGACGCAGATCGCGCCTGCCGACTACCGGCCGGTGGCCGACCTCAATGCCTATCTTCCACAACTGCAGCAGCTGCATGACACGCGCGTGTCGAAGTCGCCGGCATGGAAGCTGATGCTCGACGAGCTGGCGCAGTTCAAGATGATGCGCGACAAGACCTCGATCTCACTGAACTTCACTACACGCGAAGCCGAGCGCAAGCAGCAGGATGCGTTGCAGACCGAGTTCCGCAACCGGCACAAGGCCATCGATGGTACCGATGCCGTGCTGGCCGATGAGGGCAATGCGCTGGATGACGGCCTCGATGCGAACGAGCGCAGTCTGAAGAGCGAGCTCAAGGAAGAAAAGGATGCGAAGAAGGCGAAGGACGTGGAGCTCAACGAAACCGCGCACATCCTGTTCGACGCGGTTGGCCTGATCAAGGCCGACCCGAAACTGGCAGCCGAAGTGCTGCCGTACGGTGGCAGGTTCAGCATGCCGGTGATCGCAGCAGTGCCGGCTAGCGCGGCGTCGACAGCGACGCATTGAGTCGCCCGGGTAAACAGGAAAGGCAGCGCATTGGCGCTGCCTTTTTTTATGTGGTGTAGCCGAGGCGTTCGATCAAGGGACGCAGCAGGGGAAGGACAGGTTCGAACTGTTCGCGATAGGCGTGCCAGCGATTGACCGCCTTGGGGTTGATGCCCTGGGTCACCTGGGCATAGCTTGGCGTGCTGATGAACCGCTTGCTCCGAGCGTGTTCGGCGAAGCGCGCCATGGGCGACGCGTCGGCGACCTCGAGGAATTGCCCCAGCTGCGTGACTTGCTCATCAAACCGGTCGACGACAGATTCGTAGCGCCACTCCAGCACGCGTGGCGCGAACACTTCCACATGCCGGTACCAGTGCTCGAAGGCGCGTACATAGCCGCGTGCCAGGCGTTGCAGTGACGAGCACAGCACCATGAAGGCCGGTGAGCGGAACGGTTGCATGTAACAGCTGAGCAGCACGTCGCACGGATGGCGCAGGCACAGGATGATGCGCGCCTGCGGAAACAGCCGCATGATCATCGGCAGGCACAGCATGTTGAGCGGATTCTTGTCCACCAGCCGGCGCTGGCCGAGATCGGGCACGATCTGTGCGACCCGGCGGAAGTACACGGCGCGCAGTTGATCCGCTTCGCTCGCGGTGAGGTTGGCCAGGTCGTCGGGATAGTGCTGGCCGGTTATTTCCACACCTTCGATCAGGTCATGGATGAAGGCGCGCTCGTCCATCGAGCGGAAATCGGGATGCGCATCCAGCATCTGCTCCAGCAGGGTCGTGCCAGAGCGCGGAAAGCCGACCACGAAAACCGGCTGCTGCCGATCAGCCAAGGTGGGCAAAGGTTTCCAGCCCTGGTAGGCCGTGTGGTCAACCAGGTGATGGGTCATCTGCAAGGGCTCGCTGTCCGGCTGCATCAGCTCCGGTACGACGCCTTGTGCAATATTCAGCTGGGCGGCGTGTGCGGTTTGCAACGCCGGCCATACCTCGTCATGTTGACTCATCCGGCTGCTGGCCGCGGCCAGGCCAAAGGCGGCGCTGGCGCGGTGCTGGTCATCGAGGGCCAGCGCAAGCATCCGACGATATAGCACCGCGGCTGCGGCGTAGTCGGCGTCGCGCATGGCCAGTGCAGCATGTGCGCTCCAGCCTTCGGCGCGGGCATCGTCGTCCGGCGGCAGCCGGTCGAGGACTTCCAGTGGCAACTGCTGCAGCTCCTGGCGCGCGCGATCGAGCTGGTTGCTGCGTTCGTATAGCGCCGACCGCTGGGCGGCGATGCGCAGCCGCATGATTCCGGCTGCCGATCCATCGGGTAGTTGTGCCCTGGCCAGCGTGCCGAGCGCGATTTCAAGTTCGCCCTGTGCGGACAGCATCGCGGCAAGAGTGAGCGCCAGTTCACCCGACTGGGCTGGCCAGCCGGCGGCGCCGGCCAGCATGGCCTGCTGACCATCGTTGTCACCACCGACGTAGCAGGCATGCGCAGCCTGCAGGCGCGCTTCGATAAACTGTGGCGACAGACGCACCGCATCCATCAGTGCCTGCCTCGCCAGCACCCAATGCCGTTGCTGCAGATGCAGCAGGCCGAGGTTGTAGTGCAGCTCGGCATCGTCCGGTGCCAGCGAGAGCGCCGTCAGGAACGCGTGTTCGGCCCCCGCCATGTCACCGTCCTGGCGGCAGGCGAGCCCGAGATTGTTCCAGTACGCGGACACCTGTGGCCGCATGCGCGTCAGTGACACGAACGCGCTTGCTGCCTGCCGGTAGCGCGCGCAGGCGTATCGGGCGAGACCCAGCCACAGCAGGGCGGGTTCGTCCGCTTCAGCCGCACCTTCGCCGAGGGCGATGACTCGCTCCATGTCGCCAGCGTCGTAGGCGCTGCTCATCGCCTCGGCGAGGCTGTGGGTGCGTGCGGGCATGCCTTTCCGATCGGTTGTCTGCTGGTCTTCATTATGCAAGAGGGGGCGCGAGAATATCTCGCGCCCCCTCCGGGTTGCCGTGGAACTTTTCAGCCAGCTCAGGCGATCAGAACTTCACCGTGGCGCGAGCCCAGTAGTAGCGGCCGATCGTGTCGTAGGTGGCGGCGTCCACGTTGTAGTTCGTGCCATTCTGATAGACCAGCGGCGGTATCTTGTCGCTGAGGTTGTCCACGCCGACGTCGATCCGGGTATGCCACGACGGGATCGCATAGCCAAGCTGGATCGAGTGATACAGCACCGAGGCCATCGGAAGGTTGACGCCGGGAATGGCGGCATCCGCATTCACGTTGGTCAGATGGTTGATGTAGCGCGTCTGCCACTGCGCACTCCAGTTGCCCAGCGTCCAGTTGAACGTGAGCGTGCCGCGCCAGCGCGTCATGTTGCCGAATTGCGGGGTGAAGGTGCCGGCGTAGTCGACCGTCTTTGCACCTGGTTGACCGGGCGTGGCGTCGTTCTTGTAGGTGGAGAGATAGGTGCTGGCGAAGGCTGCCTTGAAGTCACCCGGATTCACGCTGCCCAGGTCGAAATGCGGGATCTTGTAGTCCAGCGTGAAGTCGACGCCGCTGGTGCTGAGGTTGCCCAGGTTGACCACTGGCGTGTCGATCACATTGATCTGGCCCGCCTTCTGGGTGTTCGTGCCGTAGCGGCTGATCAACGAGCAATACGGGCTGTTGTTGTTGGCAAAGCAGCTGTTGACCACCGTCGAGGCGGAAATCGGTGTCAGCAGATCGCTCAGGTAGATGTGCCAGAGGTCGACGCTGGAGGACAGGCCATCTGCCCAGCTGGGGTTGTAGACCAGACCGAAATCGATCGATTTGCCCTGTTCCGGCTTGAGCGACTGACCGACCGTGCTGGCACCCGAGTAATACGTGTTGACCTGTTGATTGGTGTTCACCCAGCCGACGGGAACGGACTGGCATGCGGCGGCATGCTGCGCGAGCTGGGCAGCCGAGAGGCCGACGCAGGGATCGTTCAAGTTCGGCTGAACCAGGGTGATGCCGTCATAGAGTTCATCCAGGTTGGGGGCGCGGAATACCTGGGACACCGTGCCGCGGACCAGCAGGTCGGCAATCGGTTTCCATTCGACTGCGATCTTGCCGTTGGTGGTCGAGCCGCTGGTGTCGTAGTCCGAGTAGCGTACCCCCAGGTCAAGGTTCAACGAATACGCTCCCGGTTGCTGCGACAGCAGCGGGATCAGCGATTCGGCATAGAGCTCCTTGACGTTGTCATTGCCACGCCCGGGCGAACCACAACCTTCCTGCAGTATCTGGCACGTGCCGGTGGCCAGGTCGAGCACGGCGTCGGGGGTAACCGTGTAATTCATCGTCTGCTCGCGGTACAGGGCACCGACGGCCAGTTGCATGGAACCTGCCGGCAGATCCCACAGTTCGCCGTTGGCGTCGAACTGAAGCTGCTTCGTGGCATTGGTGAACACGTACACCGGATTGTCCACGAGGCCTTTCAACGCGGACGTCTGGTTGGCCTGATCGAAGATATTCACGCCACTGTTGATCGCCGTCTGGAACTCGGCGATGTTGAGCTCGTTGTAATCGCGCTGCGTGCGATTGGCATGGCCATAATCGATCGAGGCGTCCCAGTTCCAGCTGCTCTGCCCGAACATGCCTCGCAGGCCGGTGTTGACCTGCACGTTCTGGGTGTCGTAGGTGTGCAGGCGGTTACCGGCTCCGGTCAGCCGGATATTCAAACCATAGCCGCTGTTCGGATCGTTCGGGTTTGCCGGATCGGTGCCGAAGGTGACGCCGAACGGGTTGATCGGGTTGCTGGCCGCCACGTACCAGCCGTCACTGACCGAGGTCGGTGAGGGCGCGTCCTGGCCGCTCGACTGGGTGTGGTTGAAGAACGCATTCGCGAAGAAGGTCACGTTGTCCGCCAGCTTGTAGCTGCCAAGCACGAAGGCATCGGTGCGCTGTTGCTGGGTCTGGATGTAGTTGTACGTGTTGTAGTTGTACGAATCCGCGGGGTAATTGTCACAGCGGTAATCGGCCTGGCTCGATCCGTTGCCCTGTGCCTTGGTGACCAGGATGCTGTTGTTCTTGACCGTGCAACCGTATTGGCTGGCAAACGATGCGGGCAGCTGGATTTTGCCGGTCGGAATGGTGCTGGAACCGGAGGCGGTGAGCGCGCCACTGGACAGGTACAGCGGGTGCGAGGAGAACTTGCGCTGGCTGGCCAGCGCGGCGTCGTACTTGTTGTAATCGAGGCCGCCGACGATGTTGTAGTTGTCGCCGCTCATGCCGCCGGTCAGGCTGAAGCCGTGTCGCTGACCATCGCCGTGGCTGGAAATGCCATCGTTGATGCTGGCTTCGACGCCCGTATAGTCCTTGCGCAGGATGAAGTTGACCACGCCGCCGATCGCGTCGGAGCCATACACCGTCGAGGCGCCCTCAGCCAGCACGTCGACCCGCTCGATCATGTTCTGCGGGATCATGTTGACATCGGTATTGGCCATGCGCTGGCCGTCGATCAAGACCAGGGTACGGTCGGTGCCCAAGCCGCGCAACGAGATGCGTGCGGCACCGTCGCCGCCTTCCAGTGACGGGCTGGCGACGCCGCCACCGTTGGTGTTGTTCTGGGTGTTGGTCGCGTTGCCGGAGATGCTGGGGAGTGCCTGCAGCACGTTGCCCATGGTCGGATTGCCGGCATTGGTGATCGCGGCGCGATCCACCGTCGTTACCGGGCTGGACGTCTCGGCGTCGACGCGCCGGATCAGCGAGCCGGTGACCACAACTGCCTCGAGGTTTTTTGTCTTGCCCTTGGTTGCCGGTTCAGACGCGGCTTGATTTGCGGCTGGGGAATTCGACGTCGCCGTCGTGGTGCCGGCAGTCTGATCCTGGGCAAATGCCACGGACGTGCCCAGGGACATGGTGGCGAATAGCGCGCTGGACAGCGCCAGTGAGAGCCGGTTGTAAGGCAATACACGATGCATGAAGTTCTCCCCGATTTCTGGTTGTTGGTGGCGGGATATTCATGGTGGCGACGCTTCTCGGCAGGCACATCCAAACGAGCGCCTCAATGCGGGTCCTCTCCCAAGGGCACGCTTGCCACCATGATCCGGTTCATGTGATCCATTGCAATTGCAAACGCGTTGATCTGCCATTCCCCAACGGCAAGTTAGCTGCTTGATCCTGCGGGTTTGTTGACGCAGTCGGAGGAAAATGCAGATCGGCTTCAGGATCACACGGGACCACAAAAAAAAACAGCGTCATGACACTTTTTTGGACGGCCAGGCGATAGGGCCGGCTTCAATCACCGCGGATCTCGCCCGGCCTTCGCCTTGGTCATGGCCCCGATGGGCGCCACATCGAACACAGGTGTCCAGAGGTGCCGGTGCGGTCATCGTGATCGCATGAATGTTCGGAAAAGCAGTCCATGGCAAGGTTCTCTTGCCGACCACCCGGCCAAGGCACCCCGTCGGCAAGGACTTGCGTCAAGGCTGGACAGGCCGCGGCATCACGCGTAAACACGGTTTGCAGCCGTCCCCTCCCGAGGATCCGCATGGACCTGTTGCCGAACGTCGCGCTTGCCGGTGGCCTGGCCTGGGCCAGCGGTATCCGGCTGTATGCCACGATTTTCGTGGCCGGCATGCTGGGCCGGTTCGGCTATGTGCACCTGCCGGACGGCCTGCTGCCGCTGACCGATACCTGGGTGCTGGCCGTGTCCGGCGTACTGATGCTGTGCGAATTCCTCGCCGACAAGGTACCGGCGTTCGACAGCGCCTGGGATGCGGTGCATACCTTCATCCGCATCCCGATCGGCACCTTGCTGGCCTGGGGCGTGTTCAGGGATTCCGGTGCCGGGGTACAACTGGCAGCGGCCCTGCTCGGCGGGGCGCTGGTCGCCGGTACGCATTTCACCAAGGCCGGCACGCGCGCGCTGATCAATACCTCACCGGAGCCCTTCAGCAACTGGGGCGCCAGCGTCGGCGAAGACGTCAGCTGGCTGGGCGGGTTGTACCTGATGTGGCGGCACCCGCTGGTGCTGCTGATCCTGCTCGGCCTGTTCGTGCTGCTGATGTGCTGGATGCTGCCGCGGATCGTGCGTGGCCTGCGCGCCTTGCGACAGCGCCTGCAGCGACTCGGCTCGACCCTGTCCGGCTCCGCTCAGCCGCGATAGCGCTGCTGCAGGAACACGAACAGTGCGCGCAAGCCCATCGCCTCGCCACCACGCGGCCGACCCGGACGATCGCTGTCGTTCCACGCGTAGGTGTCCAGATGCAGCCATGGCGTGCTGTCCGGCACGAAGCGCTCCAGATACAGCGCGGCAGTGATCGCGCCGGCATGGCGTGACGGGCCGGCGTTGGCGAAGTCGGCCAGATACGAGTCGAGCATCCGGCGGTACGGCCGCCACAGCGGCAGCCGCCACAGCGGATCGTTGACCGTGTGACCGGCGGCCAGCACGGCGGCGGCGGCGGCTTCGTCGTTGGCGAACAGCGCCGGCAGATCCGGCCCCAGCGCCACCCGTGCGGCGCCGGTGAGGGTGGCGAAATCGACGATCAGTTCGGGCTGCTGCTCGACGCCGTAGGCCAGCGCATCGCACAGCACCAGCCGGCCCTCGGCGTCGGTATTGTCGATCTCGACGGTGTGGCCGGCGCGGGTGGTGATCACTTCGCCCGGACGCATCGCGTTGCCGGCTACGGCATTCTCCACCGCCGGAATCAGCAGGGTCAGGCAGACCGGCAGCTTCGCCTGCATGATCAGGCTGGCCAGTGCGATCGCGTGCGCGGCACCGCCCATGTCCTTCTTCATCCAGCGCATGCCGTCGGACGTTTTCAGATCGAGACCGCCGGTGTCGAAGCACACGCCCTTGCCGACCACCACCAGCTTGGGATGGCTGGACTTGCCCCAGTTCAGTTCGATCAGTCGCGGCGCGCGATGGCTGGCGCGGCCGACGGCATGGATGGTCGGGAAGTTGGCCTTGAGCAGTTCGTCGCCGACCCACTCGCGCACCTTCGCCTTGTATGTCTTGCCGAGTTGCTTGATCGCATGGGCGAGCTGCTGCGGTCCCATGTCCTCGGTTGGCGTGTTGACCAGGTCGCGCACCTGGTTGGTCGCCTCCACCAGCGGCGCCAGCTGCTGCAGCTCGGCAGCGGACACGACGAGTCGTGCCGGCGCGCGCTTCGGCTGGCGATAGCGGGTGAACTGATAGGCACCCAGCGCCCAGCCCAGGGCGGCCTGGTTCGTATCGGCCAGCACGCCTTCGGCGGCGAGGTGGTAATTCGCTTCGGGCAACGCGGTGGGCAGCGCGGCCAATGCGCCGAGTGCATCCTGTGCATCGACACCCGCCAGTACACGCACCAGCTTGCCGGTCGGATCGGTCAGCAACGCAAACGTGCCCGGCGCGGCCGCGAAGCCGCTGTCGCTCAACCAGCGCCGTTGTGCTGCAGTGATCCGGCGGCGGCTGGCCGCGTAATGCGCGGTATCGGTGGTCTCGATGGCGATGCTGTGGCGGTTGCCGGACTGGCGTTCGATCAGGGCGGACATGCGGAATCCTTCGGACTTGCGGGGCACGACGCGTGGTACCAACGGCGTGACAATCAATTTCCAATGATGCGTGATTTGCGGGGCGCTGCCTATGGTGCGGCGTGCTGTGCCTCGAGCCAGTCGGCCAGCGCATTCATGTCACGCAGGTCGAGCTCGGGTGCAGGTCCCAGTTCGAGTGGCCAGGGTGCGCCGGCACGATTGATCCATGCCGTGCGCAGGCCGGCTTCGCGGGCGCCGACCATGTCCATCGCCGGATCATCGCCGACGTGCAGGATCTGTGCAGGTGCCACACCGAGCCGTTCGGCAGCTGCCCGGAAGATCCGCGGATCCGGCTTGGCCACACCGCTGTCGCGGGCGCAGATGTGATGGGTGAAGTGTGCGTGGATGCCGATGCGTTGCAAATCGGCATTGCCGTTGGTCAGGCTCGCCAGCGGCCAGCGGGCGGTGATCCGTCGCAGTGCCGGGAGGCTGTCGGGATACAGCTCGACGCTGTTGCGCGCGGCGAAATAGATTTCCCACAGCGCATCGACCGGTGCAGGGGAGATGCCGCAGGCGGCGAAGGCGTGTTGCAAGGTGAGCTGGCGCTGGGTGGTGAAGTCGTGCGCGAGGTCGAGTCGCTCGCTGGCGACCTGGTTGCGCAATTCGCGCATGGCCGTGATCGGCCATGCGCGTGCGACGTCCGGGTAGTGCTGCTGCAACCATGCGTCAACCGCGAGATCGGCACGTACCAGGGCCGGCTGCACCGGCCACAGGGTATCGTCCAGATCCAGCGTCAGCGCGAGTATCCGCACGCTGTCGCGAACTCAGCGGTCGCTGACTTGCAGGGTCTGGCCGAGCTTGATCTGATCGTTCTTGAGGTGGTTCCAGTCGCGCAGCTGGGCCACGCTGACGGAATTCTTTTTCGCGATCGAGGACAAGGTATCGCCCTTGGTCACCGTGTAAGTGGTGCTGGTCGGGGCCATGTCGATGCTGGGCTGGCTCGGCGCCTCGCTGGCGGCGCTCGGTGCGCTGACCGGGGCAGCCGTCGACTGCTTGCTCATGGTGGAGGTGCGCTGCTGCGCGGCGGCCAGGGCGTTCACCGCGGCGATCGAATTGTCGGCACGCACGCCGGCGTTCGGTGTCGTTTCAAGACGGCTTGGGCGCACACCCAGTTCGGCAAAGATCTCGTCACGGCGCGCATCCTGCATCGAGACCAGCGCGAGGCCATCCTGGTACGGCAGTACGTCGTGCTTGCGCATCGCCGCCTTGGCGGGTTCGGTTTGCAGGAAGTCGATGAAGGCCTGCACTTCCGCTGCCTTCGGGCTGCGCGGATTGGTCACCAGGTAGATCGGAGTGAACAGCACATAGCTGCCGTTCGCCAGGTTGGCGCTGCTGGCGGTCTTGCCATTGATCGCGACGGCCTTGAGCTTGGGATTGCCGTAGATGTCGGCCATCGTGGCGACGCCGAAGCCGTTCGGATTGAGCTCCACGCCTTCCTCGAGCTTGTGCGTGTTGACGTACAGACGCGGTGCGGCGACCGGCTGGTTGCCGCGACCGAACAGCAGGTCGCGCAGGCTGTATTCCACACCGTCGCCGGGACTGGCCACGGCATAGACGTCGATCGGCGCGTTGTTGCCGCCGACTTCGCTCCAGTTGTGGATCTTGCCGTAATAGATGTCGTGCACCTGCTTCAGCGTGAGGTTGCTGACCGGGTTGGACGAGTGGGTGATGATGACCAGCGCATCCCAGGCCACCGGGGTGAACGTGAGGTTGGTGTTCTGCGCGCTGCCGTCACTGGCACGCGCACTGCCGGCCAGATCCGCGGCACCGACGGCCACCGCATCGATGCCCGAGGCCGTGTTGAACGGCTGCAGTTCGATGCTGCCGTGCCCGGTCTTCTGCCAGGCGAGCGCCACCTCGTTGACGACGCCGGTGGCGGTGGCGACGTCGCCGCGCCAGATCAGGGTGGTTTTCGCCGGTGCCGTGGATTTGGCAGGCGTGCGTGCATGTGTTTTGGCGAACGCAGGCGCAGTGACGAAACAGGTTCCGATCAGGGCGATGGACAGCAGGCGGGCAAGACGGACAGACATGGTGGTGGGGAACCCCGGCGTGATTTGAGTGAAGGTGATGATCGAGTATGCCGCCATGCAGGCGGTCACAAGGTGAAGTAGACAGGGTATTTCATCGACCTGAATACAAAACATCAAGCACTTTCATGCGTTTGCGTACCCATGTGACGCCAGGTTGTGCAACGGAACACGTCTGGCGGACGACCAGTGACGGAGTTTTAACGACCGTTCCAGCCTTTTGGCGACCTCACTCAGTCGATCACCACGTAATGGCTGCCATCGTCATCGGCGACCACCAGCACCAGCTGGCGCAGGTGCACATTGGCCAGGCCGCGCAGCATGCGCAGGCCGGTGAGGCGCTGGTTGCCGATGCCGATCAGCAGGTCGCCAGCACTCAGACCCGCGCGCGCGGCGCGGCTGCCCGGCTGCACTGTGCCGATCATCACGCCGAACAAGCCTTGCGCACGCTGCTCGTCGCTGAGGTCGCTGAAGCGCACGCCGCTCAGGCGCGCATCCAGCTGGCTGCCCTCGATGCTGTCCAGCTTGATCTGCCGCAGGTTGGCGCTGACCAGCCGGGTTTGGCCGTCGCGCAGCACGCCCAGTTGCACGGTGCTGCCCAGTGGCAGCAGGCCTTCGGCATTGCGCAGTTCCTGCTCGTTGTGCAGCGGCTTGCCGTTGAGCGTGGTCAACACGTCACCCGGCTGCAGTCCGGCATCCTCGGCGGCCGAGCCGGCGCTGACGCCGGTGACCACCACGCCGTTGCTGTCCTTCAGCTTCAGCAGCTGGGCGATGCGCGGCGTGATCACCTGCGTCTGCACGCCCAGGCTGCCGCGCTGCACCTTGCCGTGCGCCAGCAGCTGTCCCATCACTTCGCTGGTGAGCTCGCTGGGTATCGCGAAGCCGATGCCGACGTTGCCGCCCGAGGGCGAGAAGATCATCGTGTTGATGCCGACCAGTTCGCCACGCAGGTTCACCAGCGCACCGCCGGAGTTGCCGGGGTTGATCGAGGCGTCGGTCTGGATGAAGTTCTGGTAGCCGGTGCCTCCCGAACTCGATCCGCCAAGGCCGGAGCGGCCCAGCGCGGAAACGATGCCGGCGGTCACCGTCTGACCGAGTCCGAACGGATTGCCCACCGCCACCACGTAATCACCCACGCGCAGCTTGGACGAATCGGCCAGCGGCAGCGCCTGCAGGTTCTGCGCGGGAATCTGCACCACCGCCACATCGGTGTCCGGATCGGTGCCGATCAGCTTGGCCTTGAACGTGCGCCCGTCCTGCAAGGTCACCGTGATGTCATCCGCGCCGCCGACCACATGATTGTTGGTCAGCACGTAACCCTTGGCCGCGTCCACGATCACGCCCGAGCCCAGGCTCTGTTCGGTGCGTTCCTGCGGGGTGTCGGGCAGGCCGAAGAACTGGCGGAACACCGGGTCGTTGAAATAAGGGTTGTTTACGGCCACCCGTGTCTTGGTCGAGATGTTCACCACCGCCGGCGTCACGTGCTCGAGCATCGGCGCCAGCGACGGCATCGACTGGCCATCGATGGCCGCGGGCAGGGTGGCGGCAGCGGCCGTGCCCGGCATGATGCCGATGATGGTGGTGGCCAGCAGGCCGGTCAGCCAGCACAAAAGACGGGAAGGGCGCGACGACATGGAATCCTCCTCAGATAGACGATGAAAGCGGCGCTGGTTCGACCCGATCCTGGCGCGACGGTTCCATCCGGCCCGTGCCGGGCGTCGCAGCGCCTTTTGATCGATCCGCCTGCTGTAAGTACTTTACATCCGGCGGCGTCAGGGTTAACTTTCCTACCCGATCACAACCACAATATCTTGTGTTTGGGTGCTGGCGCTGGGACAAGTGCTGGTGCTGACTGGCGCACTCTTGAGGGGGAGTCGTTATCGTCGGAAGCAGGTGGCGCATGGGCCGGAGGGCAATCCTCCGTGGCTTGTCGGCAGTCACACATGCGGCGTTAACAGCGCCGTCGTATCCAATAAATATAAGACGGGGGCCGCGAGGCCGCACCGGGAGGTCAGCAAGCCGATGAGCACAGTGCGTGCGCCAGCCACAAACCCAGCCCCAGGTTCGAGCCAGAATCCAGTCATGAGTCGTGATGCCGCCGTGGAAATTCCGCTGCAACCTGCGTCCTATGACATCTGGGACAAGAAATACCGCCTGAAGGCGAAGTCCGGCGAGCCGGTCGATGGCAGCATCGACGAGACCTACCAGCGCGTGGCGCGTGCCTTGTCCGATGTGGAAGCCAGCGACGAGTTGCGCGGCCACTGGTACGAGCGTTTCCTGTGGGCGCTGCGCCGCGGTGCGATTCCCGCCGGCCGCATCACCTCGAACGCCGGCGCGCTGGCGCACAAGCCGGCCACCTCCACGATCAACTGCACCGTCTCCGGCACCATCCGCGATTCGATGGACGACATCCTGGAGAAGGTGCACGAGGCCGGCCTCACCCTGAAGGCTGGCTGCGGCATCGGCTACGAATTCTCCACGCTGCGTCCGCGCGGCGCATACGTGTCGGGCGCCGGCGCGTATACCAGCGGCCCGCTGTCGTTCATGGATATCTACGACAAGATGTGCTTCACCGTGTCGTCCGCTGGCGGTCGCCGCGGCGCGCAGATGGGTACGTTCGACATCAGCCACCCGGACGCGAAGGAATTCATCCGCGCCAAGCGCGAGGACGGCCGCCTGCGCCAGTTCAACCTGTCGCTGCTGATCACCGACGGCTTCATGGACGCGGTCGAGCACGACCAGGACTGGCCGCTGGTGTTCCCGGTGCACGTCAAGGAAAAGAACGAGATCGACGTCGACGATCCGACCAAGGTGGTCTGGCGCGAATGGCCGACCCACGAGAACTACGTCGACCGCGAAGACGGCCTGGTCGCCTGCAAGATCTACAGCCACATCCGCGCGCGGCACCTGTGGGACATGATCATGGTCTCGACGTACGACTACGCCGAGCCCGGCTTCATCCTGATCGACAAGGTCAACGAGATGAACAACAACTGGTGGTGCGAGCACATCCGCGCGACCAATCCGTGCGTCACTGCCGACACCTGGGTGCAGACATCCGAAGGTCCGCGCCAGGTCAACGACCTGCTCGGCCACGGCTTCATGGCGCGGGTAGATGGCAAGGATCACGTCACCGGCGCCGAGGGTTTCTTCCGCACCGCGACCAAGCCAGTGCTGGCCTTGCAGACCGAAGAAGGCCATCGCCTGCGCCTGACCGAAGACCACCGCGTGCGCCGCGTCTCGCGCATGACGCGCTGGAGCGTGGATACCGAATGGTGCGCCGCCGGTGCATTGCAACCGGGTGACCGCGTGCTGCTCAACGACCACCGTGCCAACGCGCAGTGGTCCGGCGCGCTGACCGCGGAGCAGGGTTATCTGCTCGGCATGCTGGTCGGTGACGGCACGCTCAAACACGAGGCTGCGGTGTTGTCCGTGTGGCCGCAGGCCGCCGTCGTGAACGGTTCCGTGAATGGCGGCGCGCGTGCCTTGATGGCCGAAGCCTTGCGCTGTGCGCAGACCCTGCCGCATCGTGCCGACTTCGCCGGCTGGTCGGAAGTGAGCGGTCGTGGCGAATTCCGCATGAAATCCGCCGCACTGCGCGATCTCGCCTTCGAGTTCGGCATGGGCATCGGCGACAAGGCCATCACCCCGGCGCTGGAACAGGCATCGAGCGACGCCTACCGCGGCTTCCTGCGTGGCTTCTTCGATGCCGACGGCTCGGTGCAGGGCAGCCAGGCCAAGGGTGTGTCCGTGCGCCTGGCACAATCGGACCTGTCGCGGCTGGAAGCGGTGCAACGCATGCTGCTGCGTCTGGGCATGCCGTCGCGCATCTATCGCGATCGCCGCGCCGCTGGCGAAAGCCTGCTGCCGGACGGTCACGGTGGCACGCGAGCGTATGCCACCCAGGCTCAGCACGAGCTGGTCATCACTGGCGAGTCGCTGCCGCGTTTCGCCGAACTGATCGGCTTTGCCGATACCGACAAGGCGACCCGCCTCAAGGGCGCCCTGTCCGGCTACCAGCGCAGCCTCAACCGCGAGCGTTTCGTCGCCACCGTGGCGTCGCTGCAGGCCGATGGCGTCGAGGACGTCTACGACGTGCAGGTACCCGGCATCAACACCTTCGACGGCAACGGCCTGCACGCACACAACTGTGGTGAACAACCGCTTCCGCCGTACGGTTCCTGTCTGCTCGGCTCGATCAACCTCACCACCTTCGTGCGCGATCCGTTCGGTCCCAAGGCACGTTTCGACTGGGACGAGTACCGCGAGGTGGTGAAGGTGTTCACCCGCATGCTCGACAACGTGGTCGAGATCAACGGCCTGCCGCTGGAGCAGCAGCGCAACGAGATCATGTCCAAGCGCCGTCACGGCATGGGCTTCCTCGGCCTCGGCTCCACCGTGACCATGCTCAAGCACCGCTACGGCAGCGAAGAGGCCGTCGCGTTCACCGAGGAAGTCTCGCGCGAGATGGCCGTCGCCGGCTGGGAAATGGCGCTGGATCTGGCCAAGGAGAAGGGCGCCGCACCGATCCTGCTGCGCGACTTCACCGTCACCGGCGACATGCTGCGCAAGCGCCCGGAAATGGTCAGCGACGGCTACAAGGTCGGCGACTCCATCCCCGGCCGCGTGCTGCACGCCAAGTACAGCCGTTACATGCAGCGCATCGCCAGCGTGGCGCCGAACCTGGTCGAGCAGCTCGCCGAAACCGGCGCGCGCTTCACCCACCACAGCTCGATCGCGCCCACCGGCACGATCTCGCTGTCGCTCGCCAACAACGCCAGCAACGGCATCGAGCCGAGCTTCGCGCACAGCTACTCGCGCAACGTGATCCGCGAAGGCAAGAAGTCCAAGGAAAAGGTCGAGGTGCTCAGCTATGAGCTGCTCGCTTACCGCGCACTGATCAATGCTGACGCCAAGGTGTTCACTGACGAGGCCGCCAGCAAGCTGCCGGATTACTTCGTCTCCGCCGACGACATCAGCCCGAAAGAGCACGTCGACATCCAAGCCGCCTCGCAGAAGTGGATCGATTCGTCGATCTCCAAGACCGCAAACGTGCCCACCGATTACCCCTACGAAGACTTCAAGGACATCTATTTCTACGCCTACAAGCAGGGCCTGAAGGGATGCACCACGTTCCGCTTCAACCCCGCCGCGTTCCAGGGTGTACTGGTGAAAGAAGCCGACCTTGAAAATACCCTCTACCGCTTCGAGCTTGAGGACGGTAGTGTTGTCGAACTGAAAGGCAACGAGCAGGTGGAGTACGACGGCGAAATGCACTCCGCCGCCAATCTCTTCGATGCCTTGAAGGAAGGGTATTACGGCAAGTTCTAGGAGCGCGTACATTCCGAAAGGTCACGACACATTCCAGAAACGCGTACATTCCCGCAGGGTCTCGGCAAGTTCTGACATTCATCGGAGGGGAACACCAGCATGTCCATCGATAACGAAATTGAAGTGAGCAGCATCACACCGGTTGTCACCGAAGCACCTGCCGTCGCCCTGCCGGTTCTGCCGGACGTGGCGCCGGTGGCTGCCGCGCCTGCACCGGCCAAGAAAAAGCCGGCAGCCAGGAAGAAGGCAGCGCCGAAAAAAGCTGCAGCAAAGAAGGCGGCGCCGAAGAAGGCCGCTGCCAAGAAGGCTGCACCGAAGAAAGCCGCCGCCAAGAAAGCTGCGCCGAAGAAGGCGGCTGCAAAGAAAACCGCCAAGAAGGCGGCCGCCAAGAAAGCTCCGGCGAAAAAGGCTGCTGCCAAGAAAGCCGTGAAGAAGGCTGTCAAGAAGGTTGCCAAGAAAGCCTCAGCCGCGAAGAAAGCGGTGAAGAAGGTGGCCAAGAAAGTCGCCAAGGTAGCCAAGAAGAAGGTCGCCAAGGTCGCAAAGAAGGTCAGCAGCAAGAAGTCGGCCAGTAAGAAGGCCGCACCCAAGAAGGCGGCAACGAAGAAGTCCGCCAGCACCAAGAAAGGTGCAAGCAAGAAAGCCGTCGCCAAGACGGCCAAGAGGTCCACTGCCAGCAAGAAGGCGAGCGTCAAGTCGGCCAAGAAACCTGCTGCCAAGAAAGCCGCCGGTAAAAAGAAGTAAGCCACACCGCATCCGGCCCGGCCTCGCGCCGGGCCGGATGTTTTTCTCCGCGCCAGCTGGCGCGTGACGCGCACCAAGATGCCGGCCGCTCCAGCCGCCGCGCGTCCATCAACAAGAAGAAGCGAATCCATGGCAATCAAGATCGAAAAGAAGATCACCGGCTACAACGTGGTCAAACCCGAAGACAAGGTTGCCGCCCCCACGGTCACAGCCAGCGCGCCGAAAGAGCCGCCGATGGCCGAAGTGATCCAGATGCACGAAAGCGTGGAGCGTCCCGAAACGCTGATCGGCTCCACCTTCAAGGTCAAGTCACCGCTGTTCGAGCACGCGCTGTACGTCACCATCAACGACATCGTGCTCAACGCAGGCACTCCGCACGAGCAGCGCCGCCCGTTCGAGATCTTCATCAACTCGAAGAACATGGACCACTTCCAGTGGATCGTGGCGCTCACCCGCATCCTCTCCGCCGTGTTCCGCAAGGGCGGCGACGTCACCTTCATCGTGGAAGAGCTGAAGGCCGTGTTCGACCCGCGCGGCGGCTATTTCAAGTCCGGTGGCGTGTACATGCCGTCGATCGTCGCCGAGATCGGCGCGGTGATCGAGCAGCACATGAAGAACATCGGGCTGATCCATGATCCGGAGATGGATGCGGCCACGCGCCAGCTGATTGCTGACAAGCGCGCTGCCTACGAGGCGGCCGGGGCAAAAAAAAACTCTGATGTAGGCGCGGCTGCCGGCGCCAAGGGCGAGATCAACGATTCGGGCTTCCCGCCCGGTGCCACGCTGTGCGTGAAGTGCAATACGCAGGCGCTGGTGCTGATGGATGGGTGTCAGACATGTTTGAATTGTGGGTATTCGAAGTGCGGTTAAACATTGCTGGTTAATAGCGCTGGAGAAAAAGGCAGCAGTGATGCTGCCTTTTTTGGGGACAGGGGAAGCCTATGAGGCTGATACCACCAATCACAGGTATATTGCTCGGGTTTATTATGGTCAACTCAGTGTTGGCACAAGTCTTGGCGAGCAAAAGTTCTACGCTCCCATCTCAGCTGAATGTCGAGTCTTTTTCGCCGGTACGTTGGAGCAGCGCTCGCTGGATTCTCTTTTTTCACGATTATCAAAGTGATTCGTACTACACCTACAAAGCAACAGACTACGTCGCGACGTATAGCGTGAAGTTCGGAATTCGCGGCGAGTATGGGCGATACGCTATCGTGGTTTTCGATGATGGACAGGTTCACTGTGACCATCAAAGCGGGGTTCCTGCCCAGTTCCTAGATTTTAGCCACGAAGATTATCGAGCCTCCGACGGAGTACGACTTGGAAGTCCATTTGACCCAAGTTACGTACATAAACACGCCAAGGTGGTATCAGGTTCGGTCTTGGACATTGTCACTAAGGCAGTTTGTACAGCCGTTCTTGCTGCTCACGGTCATGGTCGCCCGCGGTGAATTTCGCACTGGTGGATAATCAAAGTTGATGGCGATAATTGATTTCAAATAATTTCATCTTCCCGCTTTTTCAGTCGAGAATGTTGATTATCTTTTAGGGATGCTCTGATTTATTCCTCGCCTCAGGCATCATAGCGACCAGTCTCCAGGAAGCGCCTCCCCCATGAAACAGCGTTCGTTTGCGTCGTTGAGTTTCGAGTCGAAGAAGAAGCCGACGCGGCG
>NZ_MUNQ01000017.1 GCF_002001165.1 Rhodanobacter sp. C05
CCCCGCATAGCATTGACACGCACGACGCAACAAACAGGACAACACGGTAACCAGCAGCGGCCCGAAAGCTCAGGGCAAAAGCATCATGCGTCTGGGCTTGATCGGAAGTCTCTTACGGAGTAGTTAGGCTTGCGCCTGTGCAACACACCCCCAGCCATCGTACTCGACGCCGAATAGCTGTGCGAGACAAGCAAAAAAGCCGGATACACATAAAACTACGGGTTGCTCAACGGGCATGTTGATGGTGACGAGAATGGACGCAGGCTCTTGAAGGACGGCCTTGCCATAGCCGTGATCGTTAATGAAAGACGCGACGAGATCAGCCTTTTCTGCATCGGTTGCCACCAGAAGAAAATCTACGTTACGGAATACGGAAAAGCGATCACCGTTGCGATCAAGCGACCGAAGTACGTCCGTGTCAGCTGCGGCAGTTTCCATCAACGTAGTGACAAGTTTCATGAGCAGGCCTAACGCTGGAGTTAAGCGGCGGCGTAGCCGTACGCCTTGAACGAAATGTTAGGCAGCCCTAACGCTCGACATCATGCCAGCGCTCAATGTGACAATTCTTGGCGTCAGGCTTGCAGACTTTTATTGAAATTTTCTGGATTTTCTCGATACATACATCTTGCAGCGAACCCAGAACCTCTTTTTCAAGCGGGCAAACTTGGAAGTCGGCAAATGCCACATAAACTCGATCTTCCTGCAGTTTTCTTCCCAGCGCTACGACTTCTGAATTTCCAGACTCCACGGGATCCGGCACTACACCAAGCAGTCGTTGCGTGCCGACAGGCCATATACGCCATTCGGGATTTCCAAAATAGCGCCCGATGCGTCCATGTACCGCAAAGCAGGAGCCTGCTACTACGGCGTTGCCACGACATTGCTTCAGGTCACCAGCGCTGGTCTGCGCAAGTGGGCATGCCAGAAGAAATGCCACAAGTAGTACTTTTCGAATGCTCAATTGCATGACGGCCTAACGCTAGAGTTAAGCGGCGGCGTAGCCGTCCGCCTTGAACGAAATGTTAGAGCGCAAACTCGCCGTCGTACGTTGCTGGACGGACGACTTGGTAGCGCTCGGTTTTGCCTTGGAATTTGACGATGACGGCTTCTTCCAAGACGCCACGCAACTTGAGAAATGCCTCTACTCGCTCAAGGACCGAAGCCCACGAGCTTTGGACGTGGATGAAGATGTTGAACTTACCTTGCCCGATGTCATGACCGTCCACGAAACCGTCGTTGCATTGAGAGAATGCTTGAAACAACGTCTCCTCGACATGGAAGAGACGATCAAGATCGCTTGACGCGTCCGTTTTGAACTGCACGATTACCTTATTGGCCATCATTGCGCTCTAACGCTTGAGTTAAGCGGCGGCGCAGCCGTCCGCCTTGAACGAGATGTTAGCTTTCGCGCCAGATCTGGATAACGTGGCGCGGAGCAAACACGACTTTTAGTCCTGCTTTGAACTCATTGGTGCAGCCGGCATCATTGTCCAGAGTGCCGACGTAGAACGTTCCGACCCGGCCGCCAACTATTACCCACATGCGCTCTGTATGTTCAGACTCTTCGCCGTTCGCGTCACTTAGTGCGATGCGGAACATGAGCTTGACGATTTGACCAGGTTGCAGCGAATTTCTCTCTACGGCAGGAGGAATTTCGAAGGTAGTAGGAGCCTCTGCATGACGAGCTTCGCCATCCTCCAATTCCCATCCGTCAGTTTTTAGTTCGGCAAGGCTCATAGAAGCTAACGCTGGAGTTAAGCGGCGGCGTAGCCGTCCGCCTTGAACGAAATGTTAGACCGCATGCGCGCGGTGCCATGCTTGCGAGTCTTTGACGAACTGACCCTTGAACGCGTCGTCCACGAACGCGCGTGCAGGAACGATTAGAGCATTGCCCGTAGTGCTGGTGATTACCACAGAGTCTCTTGCTTCTTGAACCGATGCAATCTCCGCCCAGCGTCGTGAGCCAGATTTGTTGCCAATTTTGGTTGACCAGCCATCCGGCCCGACAAGAAGAGTGCGTTCTTTGCTCTTGAACATGACTTGCGGCCACAGAGCAAAGAAGAGCGTTACAGCTGGCAAAGCACCAAAGAAGTACAGCACGTAGGAGCGGATTGCAGGAGGAACACCAAGTATGTCGGGCAGCACAAACGCGAGTACAGCGGCGACAAGCAGATGCACGCGCCAAAGACGCGCTCTCCAAGCGTCCCAGTAAAAGCGCCAGACTTCGGATCGAGATGAGCGATAGCTAAGGGAGTAGTTCATGCGGTCTAACGCTTAGTAGACCCCAAAAGTGAGGTGTTGCGCCGAGTATGCAGTTCCGTTCCTGATCGTTCAAGCGGCGAACTCCTACATTAAATCATGCGCTTGCACTGCAGCTTCATCGTGGCTATGGCTGCAGGATGTCGGTGTTATCAGACACTTTTGAGGGTGTATGAGTTACGCAGGCGAAAGTGCGGGTGTAACGGAGGCGAAAACGCCGCGGCTGCTGGATCAGGTGCGTGCGCGGTTGCGCCTGAAGCATTACAGCCTGCGTACTGAGCAGGCGTATGTTGGCTGGATCAGGCGGTTCATTCTGTCCAACGACAAACGGCATCCGCGTGACATGGGCGCTGCCGAGGTGGAGGGTTTTCTCAGCACGTTGGCGACGCAGGGGCGGGTGGCGGCAGGTACCCAGAATCAGGCGCTTTCGGCGTTGCTGTTTCTGTATCGGGAAGTGTTGTCGATCGAATTGCCATGGATGGAGACGATCGTGCGGGCCAAGCGCCCGCAACGGGTGCCGGTTGTGCTTTCGCGCGACGAGGTGACCCGGTTGCTGGCGATGATGGATGGTTGCTTCGCGTTGATGGCGTCGTTGCTGTACGGGTCGGGCATGCGCCTGATGGAGTGCGTGCGTCTGCGCATCAAGGATGTGGATTTCGGACTCAACCAGATTTGTGTTCGGGACGGCAAGGGCGGCAAGGATCGGCATGTGCCGTTGCCGCAGCGATTGCGCGCGGCGCTGGCCGCCCAGATCGAACGGACGCACCTGATCCATCAGCAGGATCTGGCTGCCGGCCATGGCGCGGTGTGGTTGCCGCATGCGTTGGCGCGCAAGTATCCGTCGGCGCCGCGCGAACCGGGTTGGCAATATGTGTTTCCCTCGGGCCAGCTTTCGCGTGACCCGCGTGGCGGCGAGTTGCGCCGTCATCACCTCGACGAGGCGGGGCTGCAACGCGCGGTGCGCGCGGCGCGGCTCAGGGGCGGCATCGTCAAGCCAGCCACTTGCCATACCCTGCGACACTCCTTTGCCACCCACTTGCTGGAGGCTGGGCAGGACATCCGTACGATCCAGGAACTGCTTGGCCACAAGGATGTGGCCACCACGCAGATCTACACGCATGTGCTCAATCGCGGCGGGCACGGTGTGCTGAGTCCGCTGGATCGTTGAGGCTCAACCCGCGTTGCCGGCTGTAGGAGCGCGCCCTGTGCGCGAATGCTCTGTAGTGATCTTGCAAAAAAGCATTGGCGCACAGGGTGCGCCCCTGCATATGTCGTCAGCCCGGTCGACGTGCACCGAGCAGGATCAGCACTTCCTGCGCGCTGCGGATGCGTTCGGTGGCGCCGGGCAGGTCGAGAGTGATCTTCAGCTTGTCCTGGCCATCCAGTTTGTACACGCGCGGCAGTTGCTGGATCAACTTGATGATCAGCATCGGATCGACGTCGGGCTTTTCACGGAACACGATGCGCCCGCCGTTGGCGCCGAAGTCGAGTTTTCGGATGCCGAGCGGGGTAGCCATCAGTTTCAGGCTGGCCACGGCGAACAATTGCTTGGTGCTGTCCGGCAGCAGGCCAAATCGATCGATCATCTCCACCTGCAGGTCGCGCAGGTCGTCCTCGCTGCGCGCGCTGGCGATGCGTTTGTACAAGGTCAGGCGCGCATGCACGTCGCCGAGGTAATCGTCGGGAATCAACGCGGGCAGGTGCAGTTCGACTTCGGTTTCGTGTTCGCTGCTGAGGTCGAAGTCGGGGATCTTGCCGGACTTCAGCGCACGCACTGCGCGGTCCAGCAGTTCGGTGTAGAGACCGAAGCCGATCTCCTGGATCTGGCCGGACTGTTCGTCGCCGAGCAGTTCGCCGGCGCCGCGGATTTCCAGGTCGTGCGTGGCGAGGGTGAAACCGGCACCGAGTTCTTCCAGCGAGGCGAGTGCTTCCAGCCGCTTCTGCGCATCGGCGGTGATCGACTTGCGGTCGGGCACCACGAGATAGGCATACGCACGGTGATGCGAGCGGCCGACGCGGCCGCGCAGCTGGTGCAGCTGTGCCAGGCCGAAACGGTCGGCGCGGTTGATGATGATGGTGTTGGCGCTGGGGATGTCGATGCCGGTTTCGATGATCGTGGTGCACACCAGCACGTTGAAGCGCTGGCGGTGGAAGTCGGCCATCACGCCTTCCAGTTCGCGTTCGGGCATCTGACCGTGGGCGATGCGGATGCGCGCCTCGGGTACCAGTTCTTCAAGTTCACGTACGGTACGATCGATGCTCTGCACCTCATTGTGCAGGAAATACACCTGGCCGCCGCGCGACAGCTCGCGTTGCAATGCCTCGCGGATCGTCGCCGGGTCCCATGCCGAGATGAAAGTACGCACGGCCGAACGATGTGCCGGCGGTGTGGCAATCAGTGAGAGATCGCGCAGGCCGGCCATCGCCATGTTCAAGGTGCGCGGAATCGGCGTGGCGGTCATCGTCAGCAGATCCACCTCGGCGCGCAGCTTCTTCAGCTGCTCCTTCTGGCGCACGCCGAAGCGCTGTTCCTCGTCGACGATCACCAGTCCGAGATTCTTGAACTTGATATCCGGCTGCAGCAGCTTGTGCGTGCCCACGATCACATCGATCTGACCATCGGCGAGGCGCTTCAATGCCTCGTTCACTTCCTTGGTGGACTTGAAGCGGGACAGCACGTCGACGCGCACCGGCCAGTCGGCGAAGCGGTCGGCGAAGTTGCGGTAGTGCTGCTGGGCGAGCAGGGTGGTCGGCACCAGCACGGCGACCTGTTTGCCGGCGGTGGCGGTGGCGAAGGCGGCGCGCAAGGCGACTTCGGTCTTGCCGAAGCCGACGTCGCCGCAGATCACTCGGTCCATCGCGCGCGCTGCAGCCAGATCGGCGAGTACGGCTTCGATTGCGGTTTCCTGGTCGGGGGTTTCCTCGAACGGGAACGTGCTGCCGAATTCCTCCACCAGCTGGCGGTCGATCGGCATCGACTCGCCGCCGCGGGCTTCGCGTTGCGCGTAGATCGCCAGCAGTTCGGCGGCGACGTCGCGTACCTTCTCGGCTGCTTTCTTCCGCGCGCGTTCCCATGCATCGCCACCCAACGAATGCAGTGGCGCGAGTTCCGGCGCGGTACCCGAGTAGCGGCTGACCAGGCCGAGCTGCGCCACGGGCACGTAAAGCTTGTCGCCCTTGGCGTATTCGATGGTGAGGAATTCGCCATCCATGCCGCCGACGTCCATCGAGACGAGGCCCTGGTAGCGGCCCACGCCGTGATCGACATGCACGATCGGGGCGCCGAGGGTGAGCTCGGTGAGATCGCGGATGATCGCTTCCGGATCGCGCGCGGTGCCGCGGCGACGCTTGCGGTCGCGCTCGCTGCGCACGCGCTCGCCGTACAGCTCGCGCTCGGTGAGCACGGTGATCGCGGGTTTGGTGAGCGCGAAGCCCTGTTCCAGGCTGGCGATGGTGATGGCGAACTTTACTGATTCGTCGCTGCTCTTCTGCTCGTCATTCCAGCGAAGGCTGGAATCCAGTGCCTGCAACGGCGAAGTCACTGGATCCCGGCTTTCGCCGGGATGACGGCCGAGAAAGGCTTGCCAGCCCTCTACGTTCTGCGGTTTCAATCCGGCGCCGGCCAGCGTCTCATTCAGCGCCTCGCGCCGTCCCGCCGAATCCGCTGCGATCAGCACGCGGCCCGGATAGCTGGCGAGGAAATGTCGCAGCGACGTGCCCGGCTCCTCGCCCTTGCGGTTGAGCGGTAGCTCCGGTGCAGGCTGCGTGCCGCTGTCGACGACATGTTCGTGACCGCTGTCGGCCACTTCCACGCGCAGCCGCTTGTTGAGCTGCTCGCGCAATTGTTCCGGCGGCAGGTACAGCTCGGCCGGCGGCAGCACCGGGCGTTCGATGTCGTGCGCGCGCTGGTCGTAGCGCTCGGCGGTCTGCGTCCAGAACTGGTCGGCGGCATCGCCCGCGCCTTCGCCGAGCACGAACAGCGCGTCGTCGGCGAGGTAGTCGAACAGCGTGGCGGTCTCGCGGAAGAACAGCGGCAGGTAGTACTCGATGCCGCCGGGCGTCACGCCTTCCTTCATGTCCTGATACAGCGGGCAACGGCGCACGTCGATCGGGAAGCGTTCGCGCAGGTTGCCGCGGAACTCCTTCGCCGCTTCTTCGGTGAGCGGGAACTCGCGTGCAGGCAACAGCTCGATCTTCTCCACCTGGTGCTGCGAGCGCTGGGTTTCCGGATCGAAGCTGCGGATCGATTCGACCTCGTCGTCGAACAGTTCGATGCGATACGGCTCGGCGGTGCCCATCGGGAAGATGTCGAGCAGGGCGCCGCGCACCGCGAAATCGCCGGGCTCGGCCACCTGCGGCACGTTGCGATAGCCGGAGGCCTCGAGTCGGCGTTGCTCGCTGACCAGGTCGAGTTTCTGGCGTTTGGCCAGTACCAGTCCGGAGCCGGTGATGTGCGCGCGCGGTGCGATGCGCTGCATCAGCGTGGCCACCGGTACCACCAGCACGCCGCGCTTCACGCTCGGCAGCTGGTACAGCGTGGCGATGCGCTGCGAGACGATCTCCGGATGCGGGCTGAAAACGTCGTAGGGCAGGGTTTCCCAGTCGGGGAAATGCAGCACCGGCAGACCACCGGCGAAGATCTTCAGCTCGGCTTCCAGCGCCTGCGCACGCTGGGTGTCGCGGGTTACCGCCACCAGCAGGCCGTCGTGTGTGCGTGTCGCCTCCGCGATCAGCAGCGCCCGCGCGGAGCCGTGGGGGGGCGTCCAGTAGCGGCGTTGCTTGGGGGTGCTGGGAAGTGGTGGATGCTTGATCAGGCTGGACATAGGGGGACGCAAGTTCAAGGCGCCGCCATCGAGCCGCGCCGGGGAAAGCGGGCAAGTGTAACGCGATGCGCTGCTGCTCCCTCTCTATCGCGCAGAGGTGTCGAAGAACACCATAACTTCGTCATTCCGGCGAACCCCACAAAAGGGGGCAACGGTCGGAATCCATCTTGATTCTCGTGAAGTCCGGGATGACCAGCTGCGCTGTTGAAAAACTTCTCCGGCCCTTGCCCCCTTTTGTGGGGTTCGCCGAAATGACGGCAGAAAGACTAGCCGTTCGAGCTTTTCGGCAGGGCGAAGTGTCAAATCAGAGCTTCAGCGTGATTTGCGCCGTACCCGGCTCATCCGGGATCAGGCGCTGGCTGAAGCCAAGCTCCTTGCACAGCTCCAGCATCGGCCGGTTTTCCAGCAGCACGTAGCCCCACAGTTCGGCGAGGCCGCGGCGGCGGCAATCATCGACCAGCCGCTGCATCAGCAGCGCACCGAGGCCGATGCGGGTCCAGTCCTGCTCCACCAGCACCGAGAACTCGGCGCTGTCGATGGCCTCGTCGACGAAGATGCGGCCGACGCCGCGCATCTCGGCTGGCGTCACCGTCTCGTCCATCAGTACGAAGGCGGTTTCCAGCGTCGGGTCGATGCGGCACAACCGCTGCGCCATCGGCGCCGGCAGTTCGGACATCGCGTGCAGGAAGCGGCGGCGGATGTCCTCCGGCGACAGCCGGGTGAAGCAGCGCTGCATCGCCGCCACGTCGCCGGGTTCGATGGCACGCAGCACCAGTTCACGGCCGTCGTGGGTACGCACCGTTTCACCCGCACTTGATGGCGCCACGCATGGACGGGCGAAGCGTTCGCGGCTGCGCGGCGGCAGGGGCGCAAATCGGTTGGGGGCAACAAAGTCGATGGCAGGGATCATGGCAGCTCCATACTTTTGCGTATTGTGTGCAACGCAACATGAATTTGCAATGACGGGCGGTGGTCGTGGATACATGGGCCACCCAGCTTGGTGCCGGTAGTGAGCACCATCATGCTGCGGCACCGCATACAGTCTTTGCGCAGACAGGTTTTGGCTGTGAGTTGCACAATGTGCACCGGATTCCAGTGGAGCAGCGGCATGACCAGCAAGCGGGCTAGTGGCCTCACACCCCTTCAACTGGAGGCCTTGTGCGGCAAGTGGCCTGGCGTAACACGCGACATCAAATGGGGTGCGGATCTGGTGTTCAGCGTCGGCGGCAAGATGTTCGTGGTGACGCCGTCGGATGGCAGCGAGGGCGGCCGGCTCTCGTTCAAGGTGGCCGACGAGCGCTTCCTGGAGCTGACCGATCAGCCGGGCATCATCCCGGCGCCGTACATGGCACGCGCACACTGGATTTCAGTCATCGAACCACAACGCTACAGCACCGGCGAACTGGAGTTGTTCGTCCGCGACGCATACACCCTGGTACGCGCCAGGCTGACGAAGAAACTGCAGGCGCAGCTGGGCGAGTCACCGACCTTGAAGGCAAAAAAATGAAGCAGCATCTCGGCGCATTGGCGCTGCTGGTCGCCGACTACGACGAGGCAATCGCCTGGTACACCCGCGCGCTAGGCTTTGAGCTGATCGAGGACACCGACATGGGCGGCGGCAAGCGCTGGGTGCTGCTGGCACCGCCCGGTTCCAGCGAAACCCGCCTGTTGCTGGCCAAGGCGAAGGGTGACGAACAGGTTTCGCGCATCGGCAACCAGACCGGTGGCCGTGTCTTCCTGTTGCTCAACACCGACGATTTCCAGCGCGACTGGCAGCACATGCGTGCCGAAGGCGTGCACTTCCGCGAGGAGCCGCGTTACGAGGCCTACGGCACAGTGGCGGTGTTCGATGACCTCTACGGCAATGGCTGGGACCTGCTGGAATTGAAGCGCTGACGCGCTACCAGGTCAGATCGTCCGGCACCTGGAACTGCCGGTAGTACTCGTCGTCCTCGCCATTATCGCTACCGGCCTCCGTGCGGCCGTGATCAAGCACGATCATCTCGGCATGGCGGGCATACACCTTGTCGGCCGCGATGCGGGGCAGCAGCTCGTAACCCTGGTCGTGGCGCACGATCACCAGCGTGCCGCTGGCCAGCTGCGCACGCAATGCCTCGTTGACCAGTACATCCCGGATCGTGTCGCCGTCGGTGAATCGATAGGCAATCTCGCCCTCGCGCTTCACCTTGTGATCCATGACGATCTGCCGAACTTGCGCGTGCGCTTCGTTGGCACGTGCCTGCGCATTGCGCTCCGCCGCTAGTACCCGATCGCGTTCGGCCTTCTCGGCCTGAAGCCGCTTTACTTCCATCTGCTCGGCACTAGGTGGCGCGGGCGTCTTGCCCTTGTGATTCTTCGCCTGTTCGCGCACCACTTGAGCGGCCTTGGCCTTGTTGACCAGACCGGCCTTGAGCAGTTGTTCTTGCAGGGGATTGCGCATGGGGATGACTATGGTTTGTCTTGAGTAACGAACGGGGATTGTAGCGCGGGCATCCGCGCCCATCTGCCGGACGGAGGGTCAGGCGGGAGCCATTCCCATCCGGCATTCAATCCGCATTGTCCGGCTCGAAAAAGCTCCACATCACGTCGCTGAACTCCGCCTTCATCGCTGACTCGACGGTGTTGATCGCGTCTATCAGTTCGCGATCGCTGGCCACCGGCTGCATGCGTGCCTTCACCGCGACCATCACGTCGGGGCCCATCTGCAGGGTGATCAGGTTCAGTACCTCGGCGACTTCCGTGCGAGCGTTGAGGAAGGCGAGCAGTTCGGCGCGGCGACGGGGTTCGACGCCTTGGCCGATCAGCAGTGCCTTGACCTCGATGGCCACCAGCACGGCCACGACAAGCAACAGGACACCAATGGCGATGGTGCCGATCGCATCGAACATCAGGTTGCCGGTGAGCATGGTCAGGCCGATCGCCAGCGTGGCCAGGCACAGGCCGATCAGGGCGGCCAGGTCTTCGCCGAAGATCACCAGCAGTTCGCTGGAGCGTGTTCCGCGGAACCACGTCCACAGGTTCTGCGTGCCGCGTGCCTTGTTGACCTCCTGCATGCAACCGCGCATCGAGAAACTTTCGGCGACGATGCCGAACACCAGCACGCCGAGCGCCAGCCACGGCCACTTCAGCGGCTCGGGATTCGTGAGTTTGTGGATGCCCTCGTAGACCGAGAACATGCCGCCGACACTGAACAGCAGGATCGCCACGAGGAAGGACCAGAAATACAGTGCGCGGCCCCAGCCCAGCGGATATTCGTCCGAGGCTGGCCGTCTGGCCTGGCGCATGCCGAGCAGCAGCAGGCCCTGGTTGCCGCAGTCGGCGAGCGAGTGCACCGCTTCGGCCATCATCGCGCCGGAGCCGGTGATGACGGCCGCAAACAGCTTGGTGACGAAGATCGCGAAATTGGCGCCGAGCGCGAGCAGGATCGCTTTCAGCGAATTGGCGTGACCGGACATGCGGTGTCGATCCTTGTGAGGTGATCACGCAGTCTAGCGGTGTCGCAGAATTTTGCGGGAAGACTCAGCGGATGCCGACGCCCACGCCAACGCCGAAGTGGATGTTGTTGCGGCCCTTTTCCATTTCCGCAGGTGTCCAGACGTGCGATTGCGCCGCAATCACCAGCGGAAACACGTAGCTGGCCTCACCGACCTTGCCGGCACGACTGCCGTTGAGCTTGCCGCTGACCGTCATCAACGCGCCCGGCGGATAGCTGAGCGGTTCCACGTAACCGGGCATCACTGCGATGAAGCGGCCATTGCCACTGTCATTCGCCTTCGGCCGCTGGGAGGAGTCCAGCGGATAGGCCAGCAACTCGACCTCGCTGTGGTCGGCAAAATTCTGTACCTGCACGATGCGGCCGCCCCAGATCACTTCATTGCCGGCGAAATGCTCGGGAGACTGGGCCACCTGGGACGGCACAGCGACGACGGCGTTCGGCACGTTCTGGTAGATCGGCGCCGGTGCGCAGGCGGCCAGGGCCAGCGCGAGCAACGGGGCGGCTAGGTGGCGGGCAGCGACGGACATGGTCAAAACTCCAGTGGACGACTGAGCGAGAACGGTCTGCATGAAAGGGATGATGGATGGTTGTCTACGCTACAACAAGCTGCGTGGGCGAGTTGTGTAGCGATGCCGGAAGCGGAATGTATAGAAACTGGACGATCTGCATTTTTGCCGTCATTCCAGCGAAGGCCGGAATCGCTGTTGATCTTGCGAGAGGCAAAGTGAGCGACCAGGTTTGCTGTCGATAAAGCGATTCCGGCCTTCGCCGGAATGACGAAATTGGGAGGGCTTTCGTATAGCTACTAGCTACCGTCAACGCTTGCGCGCGGGACCGCCGCGCAACGGTGGTCGTGCTGCCGCCAGTCGCGATGGCGGCAACGGGCTCGGCGCGGGTGGCTCCGCGCCTTCCTGCAGCAGCCAGTCCAGCTTCCATTCGGCTGGACGATCCTGCGACAGCAGGCTGGCCAGTGCACGCAGCGGTTCGCGCAGCACATCGTCGAGGTTCCACGGTGCGTTGAGGATCACCATGCCGGAGCCGTTGAGGCGCAGCGGTGAATCATCCGGATGCACCAGAAGTTCGGCGCGCAGCACGCGTTTTGCGCTGCTGCGCTGCAGGCCGCGCAGGAAGGGCTGCACCTGGCTGCGCAGCTTGATCGGATACCACACGGCGTAGACGCCGGTGGGCCAGCGCTGCAGTGCTTCCTTCAGGGTCTTCTCGATCTGTCTGTACTCGGCTTCCTGCGCTTCGTACGGAGGGTCGATCAGTACCAGGCCGCGCTTTTCCTTCGGCGGCACGAGTGCCTTCAACGCCTCGTAACCATCGCGCTGGTGCACATGCATGCGCGGGTCGCGATGCAGCAGTTCGCGCAGTTTGGCGGCTTCATCCGCATGCAGTTCGCACAGCTGCGCGCTGTCGTCCGGGCGCAGCAGGCGGGCGACCTGCAGTGGCGAGCCGGGGTAGTGTTTCAGGCCCTGTTCGTTGCCTTCGCCGGAGAGGATCAGGCTGCGCCAGCGTTGCAGCAGTGGCGGTACCTTCTCGGCCGGATGCAGGCGCGTGATGCCGTCCTTGTGCTCGCCGGTCTTCTTTGCCTCGAAACCGTCCAGTGCGTAGCGGCCGCTGCCGGCATGTGTGTCGATGTAGCAGAACGGCGTCGGCTTGGCCTGCATCGCCTCGATCAGCGCGAGCAGCACGGTGTGCTTCAGGACATCGGCGAAGTTGCCGGCGTGGTAGGCGTGGCGGTAATTCATGGCGGTCACGGCGGGCAGGGTGGCCAAGTATAGACGGGCAGGTGTGCGGTTCCCGTCGTGAGGCTTCGATCACCGGGCGCGAAGCCTGATGGATGCAGGTCCAGAGTTGAGGCAGGACAGCGCAGCGCCTAAGCTGCACCGATGCACCATACGCTTCGCCACCTCGCACGCTTGCCGCACCTTCGGGTAATGGCATGGCTGGCGTGGCTGATGCTTGCGGTGGCGCCGGTGCATGCGGCGCCAGGCGGGATGAAGGGCATCGTGCCTGCTGTCGATCACGGCATGCATCTGGCGCAGATGTCCGATCAGATGCATCACACCGTGCCGGCCAAGGCCGAGTGTTGCGACGGTCAGGACCATGCCGGTCACGGCACGACGAATACCTGTCACTGTGCAGCGACGTGCGGCACGGCGTTGCCGGTCATGGCCATGGCAGCGCTTTTCCCGGTGGCACCGACGGCGATGCCTGTTCCACCAGGCTTGGTGGTCGCGCCCAAGCTCATGCATGCACCACCTCTGCGACCTCCACTGGTCGTGCTCCCCAAGCTGACCTGACCTGTCGCGCTTCACTGCGCGACGCTGGCCATGACCGACTCCGGCCACGCCGGAGCACGCTATGTGGAGCTGCACCATGAAACCTGTTTATCCCTCGGCAGACGCACAGCCGAGCTACTCCCGTCGTCGTTTCGTGCAGGGCCTGGCGCTGGGCGGCGCCTTTGCCGGCATCGGACTATGGCGCTCGTCGCCGGTCTGGGCACTGACCAGCGCGGGCCAGCCGATCGTGCCGGGCGGCACCGATTTTTCACTCGATGTGATCGAGGCGCCGGTGAACTACACCGGAGTGGCTCGGCTCGCCACCACGGTGAACGGCAGCGTGCCGGGACCGGTGCTGCGCATGCGCCAGGGCTCGACCGTCACCCTGCGCGTCACCAACCGGTTGCGCGTGCCTACCTCGATCCACTGGCACGGCATCGTGCTGCCGTTCCAGATGGATGGCGTGCCGGGGATCAGTTTTCCCGGCATCGCGCCGGGTGAGACCTTCGTCTACCGGTTCACGCTGCGCCAGTCCGGCACCTACTGGTATCACTCGCACTCGGGCTTCCAGGAGCAGACCGGACTCTACGGCGCGCTGGTGGTCGAGCCGGACGGCCCCGAGCGCCATCCCGCCGATCGCGACTACGTGGTGATGCTCAACGACTGGACCGATGAAAACCCCGAGCATGTCTACGCGAAGCTGAAGAAGCAGAGCGACTACTACAACCGGGCCCAGCCCACCGTCGGCGATTTCATGCGCGACGTGCATCGCGAGGGACTCGCGCCGGCGCTGGCACGGCGGCGCATGTGGAATGCGATGCGCATGAATCCGACCGACCTGAGCGACGTGTCGGGCAGTACCTATACCTATCTGATGAACGGCACCACGCCGGCCGGCAACTGGACCGGGATATTTCGCGCCGGCGAGAAGATCCGCCTGCGCTTCATCAATGGTTCGGCCGCGACGATTTTCGACGTGCGCATTCCGGGTCTGAAGATGACTGTGGTCAGTGCCGATGGCCAGGACGTGGAACCGGTGGCGATCGACGAATTCCGCATCGCGGTCGCCGAGACCTATGACGTCATCGTGGAGCCGCAGGACGAGCGTGCCTACACGCTGTTCGCGCAGTCGATCGACCGCAGCGGCTATGCACGCGGCACGCTGGCGTCGCGGCCAGGCATGGAGGCTGAGGTGCCTGCGATGGATGCACGCGTCTGGCTTGGCATGCAGGACATGATGGGTGATATGGGTGGCGCACATGCGTCGCATGACATGGCCGGCATGGATCAAGGTGATATGGCAGGCATGGACATGGGCGCGGCACCGGCGGTGCGCCATGCGCGCACGGAAGTGGGGCCTGCTGTCGACATGCGCGTGAACACACCGCGCACGAACCTCGACGACCCCGGCGTCGGTCTGCGCGACAACGGCCGGCGTGTGCTGACCTACGCCGACCTGCACACGATCGGCGGCCCGATCGATACGCGCGAACCCGGCCGCGAGATCGAACTGCACCTCACCGGCAGCATGGAACGCTACATGTGGTCGTTCGATGGGGTGAAGTTCTCCGATGCCAAACCCTTGCATTTCAACACCGGCGAACGGCTGCGCATCGTGCTGGTCAACGACACCATGATGAATCACCCGATCCACCTGCATGGCATGTGGAGCGAGCTGGAGGATGCCGACGGTGAATTCCAGGTGCGCAAGCACACCATCAACGTGCAGCCGGCGCAGCGCATCAGTTACGCGGTGACTGCCAATGCGCCTGGGCGCTGGGCATATCACTGCCACATGCTCTACCACATGGAGGCGGGCATGATGCGCGAGGTGGTGGTGTCATGAGCATGCGCAGACAGACATCCACTTCGCTTCGCTGGCGTCGCCTTCTGCTGGCAGCCAGCCTGTCACTGGCATGGCCGCTGGCCGCGATCGCGCAAAGTAGTGCCGATATGCCAGCGAATCCGCCTATGCCGATGGACCAGATGGCCATACCAGGCATGAGCCACGACACGAAGCCGGAGGCGAAGCACGACGCGATGCCGGCGACGAAACCTGCCGCGAAGCCGGGCATGAATCACGGCAGCAGCACCTCAACAAAAGATACGCGCAGCCCGGATTATTCCGATGGCACCGCCCGAGGCAGCATGCCGGGCATGGACATGCTCGACCATCAGCCGCTGGGCATGCTGAAGATCGACCAGCTCGAGTTCACCGACGGCCGTTACACCAACGGCCAGGCGTGGGACGTGGAGGGCTGGTACGGCTACGACAGCGACAAGCTGTGGCTGCGCAGCGAGGGCGATGCCGAACATGGCCGCATCGAGGAGGGCCAGGTCGAGGCGTTGTGGAGTCATGCAGTCGCTGCGTTCTGGAACATCCAGTTCGGCGTGCGACAGGACGTGGGTGAGGGTCTGCATCGCCAGTGGGCTGCATTCGGGATACAGGGGCTGGCGCCGTACTGGTTCGAGCTGGAAGCGACCGGCTACCTTGGGCCATCAGGCCGCACCGCCGCACGCTTCCGCGCGGAATACGAGTTGCTGTTCACGCAGCGGCTGATCCTGCAGCCGGAGTTCGAGCTCAATCTCTACGGCAGCGACGATCCGGCCAACCGTGTCGGCAGCGGCCTCTCAGATACCCAGTTGGGCCTGCGCCTGCGCTACGAAGTCAGTCGGCAGTTCGCGCCCTACATCGGCATCGTGTGGATACATCGCCATGGCGCGACAGCTGATTACGCATGGCTGGATGGTCAGCCGTCGATGGATCGGCAGTGGGTGGCTGGCCTGCGCATCTGGTTCTAAGGACAGTCCATGAAACACTTCACGACTATCATCACAACTACCGCAGCCCTGATTGTCATCGGTATGGTCGGAATCGGCGCGTTCGTCTACTCCGGCATCTACAACATCGGCGCCGACGATCATCACACGCGGCCGGTCTATGCGCTGATGCAGACGCTGCGCGAGCGCTCGATCGCGTGGCACGCCAAGGATCTCACAGTGCCGAACCTCGACGATCCGCAATTGATTCTCAAGGGTGCAGGCCAATACGCGGCGATGTGCACCGGTTGCCATCGGGCACCAGGCATGGCCGATTCCGAAATTCGGCCAGGGCTGTATCCGCAACCACCCGAACTGTCGAAGTTCAAATCCGGTCCGCGCGAAGCGTTCTGGGTGATCAAGCACGGCATCAAGATGAGCGCTATGCCGGCATGGGGCTCCAGTCACGACGACGCCACCATCTGGAGCATGGTGGCGTTCCTGCAGAAGTTGCCCGATCTCTCGCCGACGCAGTACAAGGACATTGTGGCCAGGGCGCCGCCGGACGAAGATATGGATGAAGCCAGCGACCACGGCGATGCAGGTGCGCATGGTGCGGCGGACATGCAAGACATGCAGATGTCCGCCAAACCGGTAGTCAAGGATTCCACTCGCGATGCCACCACCGATGACAGGCACACGCGGCACGGCCACTGAAATGATCTTGCAGAGTACGTTGACCTGTCCGCATTGCGGCCATCAGGTCACCGAGACGATGCCGACCGACGCCTGCCAGTTCTTTTACGACTGCACGGGGTGTGGCGAAATGCTGCGACCCAAATCCGGTGACTGTTGCGTGTTCTGCTCCTACGGCAACGCGCCGTGTCCGCCGGTACAGTTGCAGACATCTTGCTGCGGTCATTGATCCGGCAGGAGCCCGGTGCCGCTGGCGGCCAGGAGCAGCGGCACCGGGCCGAAACTCGTGCTGTCGATCCTGCGCAGTTACCTGGGATGGTCTGAATAACTCGTCATCCCGGCGAAGGCTGGGATCCAGCGCCACTGCAAGTCACTGAAGACGCTGGATTCCAGCTTTCGCTGGAATGACGGACCAAAACTTATTCAGACCATTCCTAAGTGCAGGTCCGCTCAATAGGCGACGGTGATGCGCTGGCGCAGGGCGTCGTGCTTTTCGATGCGATCGAGCAGGGCGACCGCGTAATCGGGAACGGTGATGCGGCTGACGCCGTTGGCGTCGACCAGCAACTGGTCGCCGTCGATGCGATACTTGCCGCTGCGCTCGCCGTCCTCGATCAGGGCGGCCGGGCTGATATAGGTCCAGTCCACGTCGGCGTAGCTGGCACGGAACATGTCGAGCGCCTTGCTCTGTGCCATCGCTTCCGGTTTCCAGGCTTCAGGGAAATGCGGATCGTCGATAACCTTGACGCCCGGCGCCACTTCCAGCGAGCCGGCGCCACCGACCCACAACAGGCGCTTCACGCCTGCCTTCGGCAGGTTGTCCAGCAACACGCCGGCATTCGCAGGCACGCTGTCGGGGTTGCTGTCGCGACGCGCGGACAGGCTGGCTACCACAGCATCAGCACCGCGCACGGCATCGAGCCAGCTTGCCGGCTGGGCGACATCGCCGGTGACGACCTTCAGCTTGTCGTTGCGCTGGGTGAGGCGGCTCGGGTCGCGCACTACGGCGACGACGTCATAACCGCGCGACAGCGCTTCATGGAGGATGCCCTGGCCGAGATGGCCGGTGGCGCCGAACAGTGCGATTTTCATGGGTGGCTCCGGTAGGTGCCGCGCAGTGGATCGTCGGCGGCGATGAGGGCAAAGCATGCGCGCCATGATTGGTTTGATAAACCGCCCGATGCATAATTCACTGTAAACCTATAGTTGACAGTGGTGAGCCTGTGGCCAACGAAGTCAATCTCAACCGGCTGGCCGTGTTCGTGGCGCTGGTGCGCGCCGGCTCGTTCACCGCGGCGGCCGAGCAGCTGGGACTGACCAAGGCGATGGTCAGCCAGCATCTGGCCCGGCTGGAACAGGAGCTGGGCACCACGATGCTGCTGCGCAGTACCCGACGCATGTCGTTGACCGAGGCGGGCACGGTCTTCCATGCCGATTGCGTACGCCTGCTCGCCGATGCCGAGGTGGCGATCGCGCGGGTGGGCGGCAATCGCGATACACCCAGTGGCACCTTGCGCCTCACCACCTCGACCGACTACGGCATGGCGGTGGTGGCGCCGGCACTGGCGAGTTTCTGCCAGCTGCATCCACAGGTGCTGGTCGATCTGGTGATCGGCGACCGGATCAACGACCTGATAGCCGAGCGCTTCGACCTGGCGATACGCGTGGGCTGGCTGCGTGACTCGAGCCTGCATGCCGTCCGTCTGGGCAGTTTCCGTCAGATGGTGGTGGCTACACCCGCGTATCTGGCTGCCCACGGTACGCCGCGTCGTCCGGAACAACTGGCGATGCATGGCTGGATCGCGATGTCGGTGCTGGCGACGCCACTGCGCTGGACCTTCGTCAGCAGTGGTGGCAGCCGGCGCACGGTGCGCATGAAGCCGGTGGCCCAGGCCAACAACGCGGCAGCGGTGCGTGCGATGGTGCTGGCCGGTGCCGGCGTGGCGGTGCTGCCGGATTACCTGGCCGAAGAAGACATCCGCGCCGGCCGGCTGGTGGTGTTGCTGGCGCAGTATCGGTTGCCCGAAGGCGGCATCCACGCGGTTTATCCGGGGCGGCAGCCACCGGCAAAAGTGCGCAGCTTCATCGACCATCTGCGCGGACGACTCGCCGGCGCGTAAGTCATCCGGCAACAGTCAGTCGACGATGCTGTGGCTTTCGGTGGTGCCGAGCAGTTCGGGCTGCTTCGTGCCGCGCTGCCGACGATTCAGCAGCGGATGCACGAATACTGCCGCGAGAATCACCGCCACACCAGCGTAGAACCAGCGGTCCAGTTCGTGCTGCTCGCCCAGCAGCACGATCGCCAGCACGATCGCGTAGACCGGCTCAAGATTTGTCACCATCTGCGTACCGAACGCGCTCATGTGGCGCAGTGCCACCAGCGCCAGCGTGAACGGCAACAAGGTGCAGCCGAATGAGAGCGCGAGCAGCAGCAGTGCATCGTGCATGTCAGGCAACACGAAAGCTGGGTCGGCATGCGGAAGCAGCGGCGCCAGCGCGGTGAGGAAGATCGTGCCGGTGCCCAGCTCGATGCAGGTGACCGTGAGCGGATCGCCGTGTTCGACCAGCCGCTTGTTGAGCGAGCCGAACAGCGCCACGAACAGCGCCGACAGCACGCCTACCGCGATGCCCAGGCGCATGTCATGTGGCACGCCGCCGACCACCATCATCACACCCGGCACCACGGCTACACCGATCATCAGTTCGCGCGGATCGAATTTGCGTTTGGCGATCCACGGTTCGATGAAGGCGAGGAACACCGGTCCTAGCGCGATGCAGGTGGCACCGACCGAGGCGTTCGACAGCTTGATCGCCGCATAGAAGCTCAGCCAATGAAGTGACACCAGCACGCCGATACCCGCGTACGCCCAGATCAGTCGGGCCGGCATCGCGCGCAATCCGCGCCAGACCTTCGGCATCAATAGCAACGCAGTAACCACCAGAAGCATGCGCCACCACACCAGCGGCAACGCCGGCAGCGTAATCAGCTTGCCGAGGATCGCAGTGAAGCCCCACAGCAACACGCAGAAATGAATCTGCAAACGGGCCTGGTTGACGGGTTGCATGGGGAGTTCGCGCGGAGGAGTGCCAGCATTCTAGCGCCGGCATCCGCGCGCAGTGCACTGCGATGCAGCTACTTGCTGCCTGCCGGTGCCTTGTTCGACGGCATCATCCGGCCGGAGCTGCGCAACTGCTGCAGCACGATGCGGCAGGTGTTGTCGTTGCCGGTGTCGTGGCTGGGCGCGACCAGGGCGAGCAGCGCAGCGGCCGGAGCGGCGAATACACCGAGTGCAATGGCGCCGGCACCGCGGATCAGCAATGGCCCCTTCTGCACGCCGACGTCGGGATTCTTCAGCATGCCTTTGACATAAAGCGGCGAGCGCAACGAGAAGATGCGCAGTCCCTTGGTATGGGGCGTGACCTCGAGGTTGAGCTGTTCGCTGGCCATGTTGGCAGTGCCACTGACATTGATGGTCGCGTCTTCCGTATCGAACACGAACAAGCGAGCATCGAACGAGCCGTCGGTGGCGACCAGATCCGAAGCGGCGCAGTTGATCCTCACGGTCTTGTCGCCGAACAGTTTTCCGATGACGATGTTGCCGACGTTGAGGCCGGCGGTTTCCAGCAAAGTCTTGCTGATCGCGCCGTCGTTCATCAGCAGCTTCAGTTCGCCGTTGGCATGCGCCAGGAGTGCAGCCACCGAGTTGCCGCGCACACCGAGATCCGCGTCGCCATTGATCTCGCCGAAGCTGGTCTGCATCGGTGCGAATTCCGGGAACAGCTGCTTGAGCTTGAGATGACGCGCGGCCAGTTTCAGCGTGCCCTGCATGGGTGAGTTGCCGCCATCCAGGCGGATATGACTGCTGATGGTGCCGCTGGCCAGCCCGAAGTTCAGTGGGTCCAGCTGCAGCAAGCCATCGCTCATGATCAGATGGGTGCTCAACGATTCGATCGGGAGACTCGGCCCGTGCACGATGCGCGCGGCGCTGAATTGCACGTCCGCATCCATTGCCTGCCAGCGATCGGTGCGGAAGGGCTCGACGGGCAGCACCTTGTCGGAAGGCTGGGCGGTGGCGTCGCCACGTTGCTGTTTTTCAGCGTTGGAGTCGGCCCCGATCAGCGGTGCCAGATCGGCAAATTGCAGCAGTTGCGATTTTACCGTGCCGCTCAACTTGGGCCGCGCGCTGCCCGTGGTGTAATCGAGATCGCCAGCCAGGTCGCTGCCACCGACGCGTCCGCGGAAATGTTGATAGCTGAAATGACTGCCGTTGCGATGGAGCTCGGCGGTGAGGCGCCCTTCGGTGGCATATGGCGGAGTGTCCGGCAAGGTGACGCCGATGATCGGATACAGCTTGGCCATGCTGGAGCCGGTGAACCACAGTTTGAGATCGAGTGCGGCCAGATGCGCCGGATCGGTCAGCGTACCGACCAGGGCGATATGGCTGTCGCCGATATGCAGCTTGGCCTGCACCGGAAACGGTTGGCCGTTCTGCTGCAAGGCCAGCACCGCACCGATCCGGCCGCTGCCGCTGGCTGGCACACCCTGATACGTGCCATCGGCCTTCCACGCGAACTGGTAGCTCGTCTTGCTGGCGGCATGGTTTTCGCTGTCCGTATCGTTATTTCCGGCGTTGGTCACCGCCTTGCCTGCGGCCGTGCCGGCCGTCTTGCCGGCCTGCGCACGTGCATCAGCCGATTCCTGCGCCACGATCTGGTCGTAGGGGATCGCCTGCTGCAACGGTTCGACGCTGAGCTGGAGCTTCACCCGGCTGGCGGCATCGTCCAGTGCGATCTGGCCGCGATCGAAACCGATCGCGCCAAGGTCGAGCGCCCACGCCGACGGTGCACCACTTTGCGGCGGGCTGAAGTCCCACGTGGCCTGTCCTTGCTTGTTGCGTTCGAGATCGATGCTCGGCTGTACCAGCTGCACTGACGGAATGCTGATGTGATGGACGAGCAGCCCCAGTGGCGACAAACGAAAACGCAGGCCATCCAGATGCGCGAACTGCGGCTGATTTGCCCAGGACGGATTGGCAATCTGGATATCGCGCGCGGTGAATTCGGGCCATGGCAACAATGCAGCCAGTCCGCCCTCGGCCGGTTCGCGTTGCCACGCCACACTCAGATCGCCATTGATCGCGAACGGGCGACCGATGGCGTGGCTGACTTTCTCGTTGAGGTAGGGCTTGAGACGGTTCCAGTCGAAAGTGGCGATGACGATGACCACCACGACGATCAATACCAGCAGTGCACCCACGATCCGGCTCAATACCTTGCGGCTGCGTTTCATCGGTTGTTTCCCGCGCGACGCCCTGCAACAGCGAGCTCTGGCTCCCACTGATAGCGCAGCCAATGACAAGGTTATGTGTGGAAGCCCGCGAAAGACTCAGCAGGGATTCATGTCAACGGCATTACGTCGCAACGCGGTTGCGCTGGCGTCGACCGATGCGATACACCGCAGTCGGTGGCAGATTGAACAACACGCTGCCGATGCGCACCGCCTCGAGATCCAGCCGTTGCAGCAGACGACGTGGCAACGGGCAGCGCGGGCCATAGGTGAACTGGTAGAACGCTCCGTCCGCATGCAGTTGCCGCTCGAACACGCCCTGGATAACCGCCGCGACCTGGCTTGCTGGCATCGACAGCAAGGGCAGTCCGCTGATCACTGCGGCAAACGCAGTGGCATCGCTGCCGGCCTGCAGATCGCCGAGGGCTTGTCTAAACCGGGTTTTCCCGGCTCTAATCAGGAAGCCGCGCTGGGCGGGAATCGGGGGATTCATGCAGGACAGGGAAACGGTGCGCGGCCACTTCCGCGTACGCCGCGTGTGGCTATGGCTGGGCATGCTGTTACTGCTGGTGGGGGCGCCGTCGTACGGCAAGAGCTACCAGCATGGTGGGTATCACTTCGACGTTGCGCCGGCGCCTGCCTGGGTCCAAGTGCGCAAGGTGGCCGATCGCTGGCCGACGGACGCGCCTGGTGCCAACGGGGAGCGCTGGCGTTTCTGGCTGATGGACACCCAGATCGATCGGCGCCATGGCCATCGCGATGTCTATGTCGACAGGGTCTACGAGCCGGTCAGCCAAGAGATGGTGCGCGAAGCCGGCAAGTTCGCGATCAATTTCAATCCCGATTTCGAGACGCTCACCCTGCACCGGGTCGAGTTGCGCCGGGACGGCGTGTGGCAACAGCGCCTGAATCCGGACACGGTGACCCTGGCGCGGCGTGAAAGCAGCTTCGACAGCAGCGACATGGCCACCGGTGAGGTCAGCGCGCTGATCGTGCTGGACGATGTGCGTGCCGGCGATGTGGTGAGAATCAGCTACACGATCAGCGGCTCCAATCCGATCCTGGGCGGCATGGAGGCCGAGCAATTCTTCTCCGACTGGTTCGAGCCGATTCTGGAGCGCCATGCACGGGTCTGGTGGGACGCAGGTTTGCCGCTGGACGTGCGCACCTCGAAGGGATTGGCTCCACCGACCGTAGTCAACCAGGGCGACAGCGAGTCGGTATCGCTGGACCTGGCGAAGCTTCCGGCGGTCTATAACGAGGGTTCTTACCCCCGCTGGTACTCGCCCACAGGTAGTCTCAATGTTTCGGTCAAGCGCAGCTGGAGCGATGTGGCGGCATGGGCGCGCAAGCTTTATCCGACACCCCAGCCGCTGCCGGCCGACCTGCAGCAGCGGATTCGTCAGTGGCAGGCTTTGCCTGACGTGGATCAGCGGATTGCCGCGGCCTTGCGCAGCGTACAGGAGGAGGTGCGTTACTTCGGTGTCGAGCTGGGCGAGAACTCGCACCGCCCGGCCGAGCCCGCCGAAACCTGGACGCGTCGTTACGGTGATTGCAAGGACAAGGCGCGCCTGCTCGCCACGATCCTTCGTGCGATGGGCATCGAAGCCTATCCGGCAATGGTCTCTGCCGCCGAGAGTCGTGGCGTGCACGACTGGCCGGCCAGTCCGAATGCCTTCGACCACGTGATCGTGCAGGTACGCCTGCCGGATACCGTGCTGTGGCTGGATGCCACCCAGACCCAGCAGCGCGGTCCGGTTCGCAGCCTGTCGCGCGACCTGCTCGGGACCGCGTTGCCGGTATCGCCGGACAGCCACGATCTGGTGGACATCCAGCGCCAGTCGAGCGCGGTCGACCACATCAGCGTCGACGAGCACTATGTGCCCGATCCGCAGGGGCGCGGCGTGCGGCTCGAGCTTCGCAGCGAATTCCGCGGCAGTGTCGCCGAGGGCATGCGGCAGCAGCTGCAGGTCAAGTCCGCCGACGAACTCGCGCGCAGCTATTCCGACTACTACCGTCGTCGCTTCGGCGAGCTGGAGGGTGCCGCACCGGCGATCCACGACAATGCCGATACCGGGGCGCTGGTCATCACCGCGCAATATCACCTTGCCGACCCTTGGGTGGAACACGCTGGCCGTGCCATTGATCTGAACGCCGATGCCATCGGCGGTTTGATGAACCTGCCGCAGGTGGCCAGGCGCAGCGCACCGTACGCGATCGGCGTGCCTGTCGAGGTGGAGCAGACGATACGCTTCGATGTGCCCAGCGGCTGGTCGTCGATCAACCTGCCGGCGTCCCAGCAGCTGGGGGATACGGCGATGAAATTCGAGCACCGCCTCGAGATCGACGGCAACCATGTCGTGCTCGTCAACCATTACAGCGGGCTGACCGAAGACGTGTCTGCAGCCGACTTTCCGGCGCATTTCGAGCTGATGCGCAAGACGCGCGAACAGATCTTCACGCGTCTGAGTTTCCGGGCGCCAGCCGGCGCGGGTGACACGCAGGATCGCGACCAGCGGCTGGACAAGCTGCTGCGCGGCGTGATGGAGCAGGGGGATGCACATGGGAGCTGAGCCAATGTCGCGGAAATGGGTCCGTGCCGCGTTCGCTGCCATGCTGGTCGCACCAGCATGGCAGGCCGGTGCGCTGGAGCGGCCGGTTGCGGCCGCTGCCACGCCGCTTGATACGCCGGTAACGGTGCTGTGGCAGAGAATGTTCGAGCGGCACGACCTGCCGGCATGGCAGGCCGCCAACAAACTGTCGTCCGAGCTGTATGGCAACGGCGAGGCCATCGATGCCGGACTTTGCCGTCAGCGCGATCAGGCGCTGCAGCAGTCCTTGCGGGACGATCCGGTCTCTCTGGTGTTGTGGGACATCGCCTACCGTTGCGCCGCAGCGGTTGGCGACGATGCGCTGGCCGCGCAGCGTGGGCAGGCGATGGCTGCACTGCTGAAGCAGAGCCTGGACGCGCGCCCGCTCGGCGAGGAAAACACGCCGATCCGCATCAGCACCAATTCCGATGCCTTCACGTTGATCCGTCATTCGGGTCAACAACTGCTGTACGTCTACTACGACGTGTTTTCCAACACACCGCCGATGACGTTGCATGCGGCCATGTGGGACGCGAGTGCGCAACGCGAACGCTGGCTGAGCTTCGACGTGAGCGACAGCCTCGCACAACTGTCGGGTGATCCGAAGCTGCGCTACCCGATCGCCCGGCAAAGCTTGGGCCTGCAACTGCTCAAGCTGGCTGCAGCGAAAGAGCCGCAATCGTATTCCGCCAGCGCACTGCGTACTTACCAGCTGCATCTCAAACCGATTGATGCCACCGTGATCAACGGTTACCAGGATGAGTCGCGCCGCGGCAACTACGAGGGTGCCTATGCGCTGGGCTACCTGTGCCTGGCAGGGGCGGGTCACGATTGCGGCAGTCAGGCCGTCGATGCCCTGTTGCTCTGGGCCGAGCACCATTCCGCCCAGGCCATGCTGTTCCTCGCCCGCGCCTATGCCACCGGCAACGGAGTAAAGGCGGATCGGGACGCCGCCATGAAGCTGTTGCTGGCGGCCGATGCGCGGCTGGGTGATGGTCGCGGCCTGCGCTGGTACGCGCAGAACCTGGCCAGCGGCAACGTGGCCAGCTCGATCGATGCGGAGGTCTGGCAGCGTCTGCAGACCCGTGCGGCAGGCGACGACGTGCCGGCACTGTTGCTGGTGATTGCACACCAGTGGCATGAGCACAATAGCTCGACTGATACAGTCCAGCGTGCAGCGCTCGAGCGCGCTGCCCAGGCCGGTTATGGCGATGCCCAGTATTTCTATTCGTTGGTGCTCCGCCAACAGGGGCAAACCGCAGCGGGGCTGGGCTGGCTGCAAAAGGCTGCCCACGCCGGGCTGGCCATGGCCCAGGTGGATCTGGCCAACGCTTACCGGTTCGGACTGGGCGAGCCAAGGGATATGGTGCAGGCGCTCGGCTGGTACGAGCGTGCCGCCACGCAGGGCAATGCCGCGGCGATGAAATACCTCGGCTACTGGCACCAGTACGTCGACACTGCGCCAGATCACCTCGTCGTGGCGGAACGCTGGCTTCAGAGCGCCGTGCTGGTAAAGGACAAGCAGGCGGCGCCGAGTCTGGCGTATCTCTACATAGTCGGTGGCCAGGGGCTGGACGGCACGCCGGCGCAGGGGCTGCAGTACTTGCGCTCGCTTGCCGCCGCCCCGGACGGCGCCGAAGCGCGTCGCTTTCTCGCAGGGCTGCTGACCGACGGCGACCATGTCCCCAAGGATTTCATCGAGGCGCGTTCCCTGTTGACGGGTGATGCCAAAGCTGGAGATGTCAGCTCACAGAGCCGTCTCGGCCTGTTGCTGACCAACGCCAACAATCCGCAGCGCGATCCGGCAGAGGGATTGCGCTGGCTGCGTCAGGCGGCGGCCGGTCACGATGCCGATGCGATGGCCGCACTGGGCAAGGTTTATGCTGACGGTGCCGGTGGGCACAAGGATTTGCCAGGGGCGCTGGCCCTGTGGCGCGAGGCCGCGACGAAGGGCAATTTCGCCGCGATCAACGACCTGGCCTGGTGGTCCTGCACGTCGCGCGATCCGGTGCTGCACAATCCGTCGCTCGGCATGAGCTACGCGCGCTCGATGGAATTGCGTGGCGACCTCGACCCGGCCGGTCGCGATACAGTCGCCGCCTGCTACGCCGCGCAGGGCCAGTTCGATCAGGCTCTGGCGATCGAGCAGCGGGCTCTGACCGACATGACCCGGATTGAAGGTGGACAGTCGCCGAACTTGCAACGATTGCGTGACCATCTTGCGATGTATCGTTTGCGTCAGACGTCTGCCGCGCGGAAGTCGGCGTTGTCACCTCCACCGCCTC
>NZ_MUNQ01000025.1 GCF_002001165.1 Rhodanobacter sp. C05
ACGCGATCTTCGCCAAGTCCACACCCAGGGTTATAGTGCTCATGGAGACTTCCTCTTCTGCTGACGGTTGTGTCGCAACACCATCATGGCCCTCGAGGCCGTAAGGGGAGGAAGTCTCTTTTTACTCGTTCAAGGCGGACGGCTTCGCCGCCGCTTAACTCAAGCGTTAGGCTTCAAGAGCTTTCGGGTCAATGGCAAGTCAACGCCAGCGTCTTGGTCGCGCTTCGCATCAGCATCGTTTCTTCGTTGTGCATCCGGCTGGCCTGCGCGTGTTGCCTGTCGGCGCTTTGTTGTCTTTCGCAACTTGCGCGCGTGTTCGTTCGCGCCTCCATCGCGTCTGTCGCACGCGCGATATGTCGCAACGTCACCACTTCGCAAGCGGTTCGTCTGTCGCACGCAGGCCATCACCACCTCGCGTTCTTGTAGTGCGTTTGGTGTGGCGCTATCGTCCATCAAAGGTCGGGCCTCGGTTCCGCCTAACAGTTCGTTCAAGGCGGACGGCTTCGCCGCCGCTTAACTCTAGCGTTAGGTCTTTGCTTGTGGGGCAGTTCGGCCAGGTTGGTTTCGTTCGTCAGCCTGTTGCCGTGTAGTGTTTCGCTTCGGCAAGTCTATTTGGGGTTTGCGGCAAGCCGTCAAGTTTCAAAGCGTGGGGTTTGTGGCTCGTTGATGTTGCACGGCGTCGTGTAGTTCGCCTTGTCGCGCTCGGGCTGCAAATCCCTAACCAGTCATTCAAGCGGACGGCTCCGCCGCCGCTTAATTCCAGCGTTAGGCGTTCAAGGAGAGCCTGCGATGATTTGGAACAACAGCAAATTGGAGTCTCTTTACTACTCGAAAGATGAGGCTTGGGGGTCACCATGTGTCGTTAAAATCACTGATGACGAAATATTGGTCGAGTACTACGAGGATGATGGCCTCTGCCAATTCGTCGGGAAAAACAACGGAAGTGGTCACTTTGAGTTGCGTACCTCCGACAGCAGCGGCCAAGCTACGCTCCACCAGTTCCCAAACAGTCATCTACTTGAAGGCGCCTGGGTATTCAGCGGCGAGCGTGGCATGTGGCGCATTGAGCTCGCCTAACAATTCGTTCAAGGCGGACGGCTACGCCGCCGCTTAACTCCAGCGTTAGACCTATGGGCCCACTCTTCTCAATTGCTGTTTCAGTTCTCGTCGGCCTCTTGGTCCTTGGCGTTGTTTTCGGCGTCGCACGTGTCTGGCATCCTCCACTCGCAGCTTTCGCGGCAGCCTTCGCGTTCGTAGTTGGTAGTTTCTTGGGTGCCGCATGCTTTGGGTTGGTCTTTTGGCTCACCATCGGCGCCACCACCCTCACATCACGCTGGCAAGTTTTCAGCTACCTCGCCATGCTCGTAGCAAGTGCAGTATCCGGCGGCCTCTGTTTAGCGCTGTTCTTCTTTAGCATCGTGCGGCGGTCTAACAGGTCGTTCAAGGCGGACGCGCGAAAGGCGCGCGCCGCTTAACTCCAGCGTTAGGCTTTAGATGCCCACCCTCACTTGGCAAGCTCCAATACGCTATGGGTCGCAAGGCGACGAGACCGCGTTCTTCACTTGGCTGCAATCAATTCCGGGGGTTGCCTCGGTGGGCGGTCACGGGCGCGAGTTACACATCCGCCTTCGGTCCAAGCGCCTTTCTGCTTCCAGCTTGCGTGAGCTTATTGCTCTATACGCGCGCTATGGTGGCAACATGCACGAGCTAGCTCAATTTTCCCATCCCTCAAACGAGTCATGGTTCAAGGTCAAAGGCACGTATTGGTATGCGGGTGTCTTCGGCAGCGGAGGCGTCGCCTAACCACTCGTTCAAGGCGGACGGCTACGCCGCCGCTTAACTCCAGCGTTAGAGCGCAATGATGGCCAATAAGGTAATCGTGCAGTTCAAAACGGACGCGTCAAGCGATCTTGATCGTCTCTTCCATGTCGAGGAGACGTTGTTTCAAGCATTCTCTCAATGCAACGACGGTTTCGTGGACGGTCATGACATCGGGCAAGGTAAGTTCAACATCTTCATCCACGTCCAAAGCTCGTGGGCTTCGGTCCTTGAGCGAGTAGAGGCATTTCTCAAGTTGCGTGGCGTCTTGGAAGAAGCCGTCATCGTCAAATTCCAAGGCAAAACCGAGCGCTACCAAGTCGTCCGTCCAGCAACGTACGACGGCGAGTTTGCGCTCTAACATTTCGTTCAAGGCGGACGGCTACGCCGCCGCTTAACTCTAGCGTTAGCCCTCGAACTTACTTTGGTGATCAGCAATGGATGCTTTTGAAGTTCCTTACGGTGGAAAAGCTTGGGTTGGTTGGGTCCTTTTTGTATTTATGTGTTCAAGCATGGCTCTTATGGCTTTTGCCGCAACCAATGACCCTGACGCGTCGTTCTCGACCCGAGTTATTCTGTGGGTTATGTTCGCTTTTGTTTCCTTTCCCGCATACGTTTTCGGTGCAAGCTCAATAGTCACTCTGTTTGTCATTCGCACCTTGAAGCTAACCGCAACTGAAATTTCTGCACCACATTCCATGTTCTCGCTACGCAGCACCCATGTTCAATTGAGCACTGTTACAAGAGTTTCGCTTGACACGCTTCAGGACGGCCGTCGCTATTTAAATATTTACTACAAAGACGGAAGGCTCGGAATAGCGGAGGCGTTCATGCCTACCCCGGAAGCGTTCAATAGGGTTCTTATGGCCTTTAGCAACACCCCCGGGGCTAACAACTCGTTCAAGGCGGACGGCTTCGCCGCCGCTTAACTCCAGCGTAAGCGCGAAGACGTGGTGTGCCGCATTCCGCTGTCATCCATCCCGCTGCACTTCGGAGGGCGTCGCTGGTACATGCACTGCCCGGTTACTGGCCGGCGAGTCCAGACGCTGCACAAGTGGAACAGCATCGACCTGTTCTGCCATCGCACAGCCATCCGCCCCCGACCCACCTACGCCAGTCAGCGGGTGAGTGGTAGTAATCGCATCATGGCGCAGCGCTGGGCAATCCGGCGAAAGATGGGCGATACCCTCAGCGATCTGTTCGGCGAACCCTACAAGCCCAAAGGGATGCGCTGGCGCACCTTTGAACGCTATGCCGAACGTGACGCCGAACTAGCCGAACGCGAAATCGGCTACTTGTTGCGTCTGGTTGGGCTATTTGAGCGATACGGATAAAGACGGTTTAGCCTATGAATTTAGGTTTGCTGGCAATCCGCCTGCCACATGCAGGTGTTCTACCTGCGAAATTTTCCTGATCGCGCCAAGCCTTCAACTGCGAAGGACCCGCCATGACCACCCACATCGCACTCGCCAGTCCGCTGGGTCCGGTTATACATCCGGTTGTTAGCCGGTCCCAGCACGGATAAGCTCCTGCTGAATCAGGATGTTGCGTCGGGACTTCCGAACGTGGCCAAAGATGTATAACGGGACCAGTGAGTCCGTCTATTAGGTAGTTAGGTTTTTATGCCAACCACCACGAGCCCCTTACCTGTGCATCCTTGCGAGCAAGGCTCAGTCAACTACATGCCCGTGGCAGTTGCCTCAATCGGTGTTGTCGGCGCCTTAATTGTTGCTGTGATAAACCACCACCTTTCCAAGCGCCGCGAGTCAGTCGCGCGGGCTGCAATGGCAGGTGCAAAGTTTCGTGGGAGCGTCGAAGCGTCGTTGGCTGACGTGCCTCCGGCGGATAAGCATTGGAGCAATGAAGTGCTTATCGCGTTTCCTTCAATGCTTCAAAAGCTTGGAATCGCCGTCGCTGAGTTCAAGCCATTCCTCCCAGGTGAGACCGCTTCAAGTTTCGAGTCGCAGTGGCATGCTTTGAAAGCTCAAGAAGAAAAGATCCCGAAGGCCCTTTCCGCAGCAGAGCTTCTTTACGGGGGTGGCTCACTCGTCGCAAAGGCGTCAAAAGAGGAATTTCACGCGGTGGTTAAGAGGCTACTTTCCTATGCACAGCAAACCTAATCATTCGTTCAAGGCGGACGGCTTCGCTGCCGCTTAACTCCAGCGATAGGTGCCACGATGAATGCCCCGCAAGTCCAAAAAGGTGAATGGATCAGGCTTGGCTCCAACGGGCTCGATGGCCTCGTACTCGATATCCACAATGATGGCTCGCTAGGCGTTGGCTATTACCAGAACCAGCTTAAGGCCATCAAAGAAGATGTGGTCTGGGATGGCAGTCATTGGCAATTTTCCAACAGCGGCCCGAACGGCAGCTATCTCCGTGGTGCCGAAGAAGCCATGGTCAAACGTGGGCCAAGGTTCTAAGGCACGTAACAATTCGTTCAAGGCGGACGGCTTCGCCGCCGCTTAACTCCAGCGTTAGACGCGGCCGTCGGGAGCTCAACAGTGAAGATTGTGGGACTTCTTTTCGCAGTGGTCGCCGGCTCAGTTTTCGCCGCTGGGCCAGCGTATTCTCAGCAGACGATTACTGACTCCACAATTGGCATCGGGCCTGCGAGCATCCTCAAGCAATGCCTTGATCCTGGCCCCATTAGTATCGGTGTTGGCCCATCGGCTAGAGCACGCGAGTGCACTCGTCAGTTCTGTGCGGAGGCAAACTATCGCGACAAGGTGCACACGTACGCGATGCGCCAACCTCAGTCTGACGCAGACGCAAAAGATGCTCTCACGTGCATCACGCGTTCGGAGCAAGATCAAAAGCGGCGTTAGGTGTCATGTGGCGTCCAGTGCCTACCTTCAGCGTCAGACCTGTGACCCACACTCCGCCCAACGCCAAGACAAATCAACGCCCTCTATTCGCACGCGGGCGTCACGTCAAGTTGGCGGTAACTTTGGCGGTAGCTTGAAAAGACGAACTGCCGAAACCATTGCAGCACAAGGCTTGCCAGCGGTTGTTCGATAGACATCCGCCCACCACGGATAGTTTCACCAGTGTCACGCAAGACCCCGGAAACCGCGCTACGGCGCGGTTTTTCTTTGGCCAAGGTCTCGGAAGGCTCTCCTGCCTCTCTTGTTGTCACCCAAGTTCGGGACAATCGCCTTAAAAAGGCGGTCGCCGAGTTCATTGTTGACTGCAGATTGCGCTATCAATTCAATGAGGCCTAACGCTCACGCTGCAGGTGCGTTTGAGGCGATGTGCGCCTTTGCAGCAGCAAAGGTACGAGTGGGTCAAATGTCACATGCAACGTATTGCAAGGCCGCTTTTTACGCACGCACATAGCGCAAGTGTGTGGCATCTGGAGTATTGAGCACCTTGTCGACTCGAAACTGCGGCACGGCCTCGTGCAGATTCTCGAACAGGCGCCTTCCACTGCCGAACAGCACTGGAGCCAGGGCAATTTCCAGTTCGTCAATGACACCCATGTTCAAGTACTGCTGTATCACATCCGCTCCGCCCGAGATGCGAATGTCACGACCGCCTGCAGACTCTCGGGCCTTCTCAAGTGCACTCGCTGGCCCATCGTTGAAAAAATGGAACGTCGTCCCGCCCGGCCGGACCCATGGTTCACGCTTCTCGTGGGTGAGCACGTACACCGGGGTGTGAAACGGGGCCTCCTCCGGCCAGCTACGCTCGCCTGCGTCAAACATTCGCTTGCCCATGATGCCGGCACCGCTACGCTCCATGGTGTTGCGGAGCATGTCGTTGACCGGACCGGTCTCTCCTCCCGGACCGAACTTGAGGCTCTCGCGGAAATATTGCTGTTTGAGGATCCAGCTCATCAGCGTGCCCCACTTGGCACCCCAGTTCTTGTAATCAGGCCTATCCCAATTCTCGATGCTCATCCCTTCCGGCGCCATGTAGCCATCAAGGCTAAGTCCGATGTTCACAAACACCTTGCTCATGATTCCTCTCTCATGATTCTGGATTTCGGCCTAACGCTGGAGTTGAGAGGCGGCGCAGCCGTCCGCCTTGAACGAAATGCTAGGCGTCGTCATCTGAATCCTTTCGTGCTCGATAGACACCTAAAGCAACAAGAAGCACAGCCACGACCAGAATAGCGAACTCAGTGCCCCAGTAAATCAGCGGATTATCCTGGCGCGAGATAACTCTCAAGATTTGGTGGCGGCCGTGTATCGATCCGCTCCGCATTTCAAACTTGCCGACCTCCAAAAAAATGCAGAAAATTACGAATACAAAGACGCCCCAAAACATCAAGAGTTTCGAAAGTTGCCCTCGTTTGTAGTTGGGGAGCATGTTATGCCTGACGCTTGAGTTAAGCGGCGTTGGAGGCGTCCGCCTTGAACGAATTGTGAGACCACATATGCGTACTCAGCCCGTATACGGCCCTTTGACCTCGCCCCAACCCCATTTTGGCATTGGTGCATCCTGGTCCGCTGTAGCACCCGGCTGCGAATTGATCACGGCCAAGCGAGAACCCCACTCTAAATAACCGACCAACGCAGAGCGGAATTCAGGGTCATCCGGCATGCCAAGCTCGTCTGCTGTTTCCAGCAGCAGACCCACCCAGCGTCGCCTCTGATCTTGACTCAGATGACGGTTGAGATGCTGCTGAATCATGTGCGGATGACCGCCATGCTGCGTGGAGTACGTGTTTGGACCGCCAAAGACCTCTGCTAGAAAAGCGGCGAGGTGACTCGGATGATCTGCGCCCATGTGCGCGAAGACCGGCCCTAACAAGGAGTCAGCCTTGACGTGTTCGTAGAACCGTGTGGTCAGGCGAGTAAGTGCATCAATGCCGCCAAGCCATTCGTAGAGGGTGGGAATGCGTTGATTTGACATGGCGACCTGATCGTTGAGATGTGGTCTAACACTGGAGTTAAGCGGCGATGTAGCCGTCCGCCATGAATGAATTGTCAGGCCTCAGCGATTGCCGCAATGGAGATCTTGAGCCCAGGGATGCGCGCAGGCAACTTGGCACCCTGACGAGCGGGGGGATTGGCAGGGAACCACTTGAGCCACTCCTCATTCATGCCAGCGAAGTCGTCTTCGTCCGCCAACACGACAGTGACGCTGACGATCTTGTCCAGGGAACTGCCTGCTTCCTCCAGGATGGCCTGTATGTTGACCAGGCACTGCCGAGTCTGCTCCTGAATGGTTGCGCCCTTGATTGCACCTGTGGCTGGATCAGTTGGAGCCGTGCCTGAAACGAAGATCAGACCGGCAGCTTTGACCGCCTGACTATACGTCGACGGCGGCTTGGCCGCCTTTGGTGTGAACACGATATGACGGGGCATTTTGCCTCCTTCGTGAAGGACTGTCTTCTGAGGCCTAACGTTGGAGTAAAGCGGCGACGAAGCCGTCCACCTTGAACGGGTTAGGCACTCCTCTCCATTGCTCCCCTAACGGCTTTTTCAAAGCAAATGCTTGTCGGGTCATTCGCATACTCCCCAAAAGGAGGAATTCGCTTGAAGCCGAACGATTCATACAACGCGACGGCTGATATTTGACGATTGCCGGTTTCCAGCCGCATGGCAGCGTAGCCGAGTTTTCGCGCGCGCACCTCAAGGTCTGTGAGGATTGCCCGCGCCAAGCCTTGCCCGCGAGCCATGTGGGTGACAAACACCCTGCGTATTTCGACGGCTGCGTCATCAATAGGACGGAATGCTCCACACGCCACCGGATTGCTGTCTGCATAGGCGACGAGGTATGTGCCACCCTTTGGCGTTGGTGGATTCGTGGGCCACGGTGCGCCCACTCCGATAAAATCGGGATAGAGCGCACGGGCTTCGGCTGCTGCCTCGTTCAACAGAACCAGAGCATCAGCTCCCTGTGGGTCAACCTCCACGATTTTTAGCTTGAACGTAACCACTCTTACGGCGCCTAACGCTGGAGTTAAGCGGCACCGGAGGCGTCCGCCTTGAACGAGATGTTAGGCAACGCTGCCGCGAAACGTCTTAAGCGCTACAAGCTCGCCTGCTGTTGAGCCGAACGCCATAGCAGCGTGCCACCACACAATCATGACGCCCTGCGATGTGGCATGAGGCAACGTAAACAGTGAACCAAGGAACATTCCGCTAAGCAACAGGCTAGTTAGGCGAAAGCACTGTAACGGGTCAGCCCACCACCCACCACGAAACCCTCGCGAAAACGAAGCAGCAGGAAGAGGAGTTGTTGTGCGTGAACGCATACCCGACCGCCAAGGACGGAAAGACGAGGAGGCCTAAGAAAGAGACGGTCACAAAAACCCAGTCAACGTTGGTGTGGCCTTGAGATTTGCCAAAGACCAACAGGCCGCCAAGGAAGGCGGCTGCAAACAACGCTAAATATATCCATGGCCAGAGTCGTTTCATTGCGCTGCCTAACGCTGGAGTTAAGCGGCGGCGAAGCCGCCTTGAACGAAATGTTAGACGGCTCACCCATGGACCCGAGTGCCCAAGTCTGTGGCCTCACTCCACTCAGCATCAAAGCCTGCTTTGACGCAGGTGAGTGCGGCAGCCTCTGAGATGTTACCGGCATCAGCATAAGCGCGTGCTACGTGACGAGCTATGTCCACGAGCAGCAAACCCCATGCGGCAGGATCCTGCCAAGTTGTTTCCAGGACAACTTGCAGGTTGTCGCCGGACCAGGCGCGAAGGACCTCACACGCTCCTACCTGCTGCGCAATTGGCGGTAATGGAAGTTCTCGCATTGTAGTGACCTCACATGTGCCGTCTAACGCTGGAGTTAAGCGGCGCCGGAGGCATCCGCTTGGACGATTGGTTAGCGCTTACGGTACCACCCCAGAACAGTCCTCGAGGTGTGCGGGGGTTCTAGTGATTACCCGAACAAGATCGGAACTGTACTCGCAACGGTCCTCAACGATTCCGGTCCAAACGCCAGACAGTTCAACAGTTGCATGTCCGTTTAAGCCGCAGATATGAGTCATGTCGATTGCTTTGACCGCTTGCGATATGCCCAAGGTGACAGCGGCAGTATCACCGATATAAATATCTATAGCTTGGCCATCGGCATGGGGAAATGACTGAGAAGCTTGACGATCTAGTGCGATGTACAACTCACCCTCACCACCAATTCGATACATCCCAGAAACGACAGGATGGCCAAGATAGTGCTCATAGCCAGCCATATTCATCGCATGGGGATCGGGATGCGGATCCAGGACAAGGTCCCGCGCAGTCACGGAGCTCATAAGGAGCAATGCAAGTAGGCCGTATATTTTCATGAGCGCTAACGCCTAAGCTAAGCGGCCGTGCGGGCCGCAACGCATGATTGCACCGGAAACTTCATCCCGCACGGTCCGCTTGAGCGCATAGTTAGGGTTGTTGCATTAGTTTGGAAGGCCAGCCTATGCGGATAAGCATACCGTCTGGCCCCGCAATGCCGACCTCATAAAGCCCCCACTCACGATGGCGAAGTATGCCGCCTGGTCGGATGATTAGGTCGTCAACAAGCGCAGCGACGGCGTCGACTTTCGGAGTGCGTATGAAAACGCCAAAAGGATTGTGTTCAACTGGGACTTGCCAAGGGCCTGAACCTGCCTGAGTAAGGTGTACCTCGCAGTCCCAGCCGGTCATGATTATGTACGCAGCGTCACCGCCAGTTCGAGCGAAGCCCAATCGCTCCCAGAACGGAATTGCGGCTGAAAGATCGTTGCTTGGAACTATGGCAAAGGCGCCTACGGTCTCTGGAATAGGCATGACTTTTCTCTGCGGTTGTATAGCAAATAGTTTTCTACTTTGGCGTCAAGATTGCTGAACCGTTTGTTGCAAGCCTAACGCTAGAAATAAGCCGCGTGGCGAAGCCACGTCCGCTTGAATGAGATGTTAGACGGTCGCGACGAGGACCATCTATGCGAGTTTGTGCTGCTAGCGATGCTTTCCGGACTCGAAGGACCCGGGCAGCACCGGCGACCAATGTTGCGCCTTGCTCTTACCCTTTTTGGCTGGGCGCTTTGATGCACGTTTGGCCATGATTTCGTTGGCTAGCTCACGACCCCACTCTTTCACGAGAGCCTCGTACTTCTTTTGGATGCCCATGAAAACCCCTTGGAATCCGCCCGGCACAAAATTCTGGATTGAGTCTAACGCTGGAGTTGAGCGGCGGCGTAGCCGTCCGCCTCGAACGAATTGTTAGCGCACACCGGCGGTCACCCAAGCTTTCCGAGAAGCTCAACGATAGCCTTCGATTCAGGGTCATCGCAAACTTGCGGGTTCCCAACTCGGACCGCGAAATACTTGTGCTGACGTACGCCCTCAATAAACACCACGCCGCCATCAAATGCGGGACAATTCCATTCTTGACGGCTAAACGACGGCAGCGCGCGGATGGCCTTGTCCACTGACGCCGACCTTGGAGATGGACTGCATCTAACGCGCCCTACGGTGATCGACCCATCCGAGTAGCTGGAAGGAGCGCTGCATGATTTCGCGGTGGTCTTGGTAATGATGTACCCGTGGACTTGCCCGAGCATGGAGTCACGCGTCCAGACACGCAACGTGTCTTCGCCAGATGCGCTCAGCGGCGACAGATGCGCCGCACGAGAGTAGGCCTGAATCGCCACCTGAGGCCCAGCGCTCGTCGAATAGTGCTCACTAGCCGTGGCTGCGAAGGGTACAAACATGAGGAGGTAGAGAAGTCTCATTATGGGCGCTAACGCTGGAGTTAAGCGGCGGCGAAGCCGTCCGCCTTGAACGAAATGTTAGGCGTGCCCCTCATTGCAGCCAGCCCGAGTCATAGACGTGGCCCGTGCGTGAAGTGACAACAGCCCGCGTGTGCAAAGAATACCCATCTTTGTCCCAAGGTGCCGGCGTGGCGCGCAAGACGATTGACGTAACGTCAGTGTCGGAGAAGCCGTGCTTGAGCAGAATGGACTTGCTCTTTACCTGGAGAGCACCCAGTGCCAAACGCAGCGGTTTGAGCTCAGCAGCTCCGGGTGGGTACGGAGCAAAAGCCAACAAGTCGATGTCAGTAGTGCTTGCACCGACAGCCCTAAGGGCTTCGGCAAGATGAGGCGAAATGCAGCTAAGCCCGCTACCAGCGTGGTGAGCGATGCTATGAGCTACACCTGCAAGTTTTGCCGTTTTGCTCATGAAGCCTAACGCTTGAGTTAAGCGGCGGCGAAGCCGTCCGCCTTGAACGAAATGTTAGAGCGCACCAGCTGAGCAGACCCACCTGCCGCCGCGCTATACACGCCCTGGACGATACACATGACCAAGAACCAAGCTACAGAAACGGCCACTTGGCTGTCGCTGACTTGAAAGTATTGGGCGGCGCTGCCGGCCAGCACAGAATGTGCTCCCGACCCGATTAAGCCGACGAGGAAGCCAGAAATGATGCCGTGGTTGCGCGAGAGCCAGCCAGCCATGAAGCCCGGAAGCAGAGTAGCCAGCATACCTAACGGCGTTGAAAGAACCGTCCAGAACGTGACGAGCCCAGGTGACGACATGTGCTGTAGCAACGCATAAGCCGAATAATCGAAAAGGACGTAGAACAGTATCCCGGCTGTAATTGCGACAAGTGTTCTGGAATGTTTCATATGCGCTCTAACGCTGGAGTTAAGCGGCGGCGAAGCCGTCCGCCTTGAACGAGTAGTTAGGTGTTGCCGGATTCTTGTGAGACATACGACAGCGGCCTGCTACGTGTAATTTCAATGTACCGATTGAGGATAAGACCATTGGGCAGCTCTGAGTCAGGGTCTAAGCCTGCTGACCAACCTAAAGAGAGCAGAAGATCAAGGATGGAGTTGTAAGCAAGCACGACCTTTGCCTGCTTCTCATGGTCAGAGCGAGAGCTACGGAACTCCATTGCCAAGCATGACAAAGTATCTTGATAGCCATTGACGATGAAATCGTTGTATTCGGTTTCTTTCATGGCAAGGGCCACCTCGACACCTAACGCTAGAGTTAAGCGGCGGCGAAGCCGTCCGCCTTGAACGAAATGTTAGGCGCAAATGCCGACACTATTTCAGTGCCACGGTAGATGCTTGAACCTGTGTTTGAGTAGCAAGCGGCTGCAAGGACGGGTTTAGGGGATAGCGACTACCGTCAAATCGGAGCAGCACATTACCGCGCCCCTTGGAATAGACGACCAGGGTTTTCCAACCGTGTGATACCTCGGATAGCACCCGGATTGGGGGCTCTGCCACCGTGCTGCGCGAGACCAACCTAAAGTTGCCGCGCACTTCCCTAAAGACAAGCAGAGTGCAGCCGCCGGAGCCACACCAGTTTTGACCTGACATAAGAACTAGCGCGTCAGAACTGTGGTCGCCGTCCAAGTCGATGACAGAGTAGCGAAAGGGCTGGTCTCCCTGCGTGCCAGTAAAAGTGCGCACCGCCGCAATGAGGGCGGGAGGCGCGGGCTCTGCGGCTGCGGTAAGTGAAAGCAGGATGCAGGCTATGGCGATTAGATGCTTCATATGCGATGAGGTTTGCTTGCGCCTAACGCTGGAGTTAAGCGGCGGCGAAGCCGTCCGCCTTGAACGAGATGTTAGGCCGCCTCGTAGAGAGCCAACCCACAATGCGGACACGCTTTGCCGAGTGTAAGACTGAGATGCTCGTTGATGTGGAAACGATGACCGCAACGAGGACAACGAAACCATATGAACCACGACACGGCCAAAAAACTGGACACAAACCAAATGATTGCTGGAATAAGCGAAAGCGTCGGGTTTGTAGCTGCCGAGCCCGCTAAAGCCGCAACCGGTGCTAAGACCAAAGGTACTAGCACCGCCAGCCATCGACGATGGCGGTAGTCTGCCCAATTAGCTCGGTAGGATGAAAATTCCTGCATGAGGCCTAACGCTGGAGTTAAGCGGCGGCGAAGCCGTCCGCCTTGAACGAAATGTTAGGCCGAAACCTCACGCCTGCCCCGATGAGCAGCGAGCACTTACATAGTGCTCTGCACACTCGACGCTGTGAAGCGCGCCCATGCCGTTGTGGTGTAACTGTAAAGTTGGATTGACCTTAACGACACCCGCTGCAATGTGCTCGGGTAGCGAACCGCTCAAGAGAACCACAGCCTCCGGTGCTTTGTAGTTAACGAGGCCGACTGCTTGAATGATGCTTCCGTGTTTCGCAAGCTCAGCGAGCAGGCGCTCCATGTGTGGGCACACCCAACGCGCGTATTCCTCTGTGCGAAGCCACTGGTAGATCGGAAGGTCCATGCTCTGAGGCCTAACGCCGGAGTTAAGCGGCGGCGAAGCCGTCCGCCTTGAACGAATGGTTAGCGCGACTTGCGAGCGAGTTGGATCCCGCCCACGACCAGCAAAAAGGCCACGAACATAAATGGAGTAGCCGCCTGAACTTGATAGTGGCACAAAGCGTCTGCTGGACTCATTGTTGTATTCGTGCTTGGGACAACTGGGTCGTAGTAGACCAAGACAAGGTCTCCACGCTTGATTTTGTCGCATGGTCGATCGATCCAATACGACACATTCGTATAGTCATGGCCATCGACATTGAAGCTATATGTAACGCTTCCATGATTCGAGCAATCAGTGCTAACAACCTTAGCCGTCGTCGTAGTGTTACGTGTTACTAGTTGCTGCCAAGGGCCAGTCTGGGAAGCGCAGCCGCTGAGATTCAGAAGCAGCCAGAGCGCAACGCAAAATTGTAGTGATCTCATGGGCGCTAACGCTGGAGTTAAGCGGCGGCGAAGCCGTCCGCCTTGAACGAAATGTTAGGCATTGGCGCGGCGGCCACGAGTGAACGACCAATAGCATGAGGCTGCGCAGATAGAGACCAATGCGACCAGCACAATGTACCCGATAAAGTTTGCATAGACTGCCTCAGTGGCGGTGCCTGGCGCCCAACCCTTGGCGCTACCCCTTGCCACAATTTCCGTTGTCAGGCCGAGCAGAAAACAGAAGGGATAGAAGAGCAGAGCAGCTACATAAGTAAGGCGTTTTGAAGCAAGTAGATAGAGGTGCGCAACTGCAAACGAGCCACAAAGCAAAGCTACGGCGCTGCGATCGTATGTAAAGGCGAAAGGCTCAGCGCCGTAGTACGACACAGATTCTGATGCAGCAATGAGACAGACCGCCAAGACCGCCAGCGTGCCTACTGCGTGGAGGATGAGAAAGACTCTGCTCATGATGCCTAACGCCGGAGTTAAGCGGCGGCGAAGCCGTCCGCCTTGAACGAGTAAAAAGAGACTTCCTCCCCTTACGGCCTCGAGGGCCATGATGGTGTTGCGACACAACCGTCAGCAGAAGAGGAAGTCTCCATGAGCACTATAACCCTGGGTGTGGACTTGGCGAAGATCGCGT
>NZ_MUNQ01000027.1 GCF_002001165.1 Rhodanobacter sp. C05
CCCGCATAGCATTGACACGCACGACGCAACAAACAGGACAACACGGTAACCAGCAGCGGCCCGAAAGCTCAGGGCAAAAGCATCATGCGTCTGGGCTTGATCGGAAGTCTCTTACGGAGTAGTTAGGGCGTCACTCTACGTTGAGCCATACCGCCTTGCCATGTTCGACCCGGCTCGTGCGGCCGAAATCGGCTGTATATGCGGAGCAGGTGCCCTTTGCTTTATCGCCATTCCCAGAGCCAGCTGGAGCAAGGCATACGCCTTGGCAGTCGTTGGAGTTGGAGCAAATCTTGCCTGAGTCTGTTGTCTTAACATTACAGCCCACGGAAAATAAACCAAGTGCGCCCCAGTTGCCGCCGTGGGCTTTGCACTCCACTTCGGTTTGTGGGACCGAAATTGATGGCTTTGCAGCCCGTGGCACAGCCGGTTGAGTGGCCCAGGCGCTGCCAGTGAAGGAAAAAGCAATCAAGATCAAAGTGAGTGGTACTTTCATGGCAGATGGCCTAACGCTGGAGTTGAGCGGCGGCGGAGCCGTCCGCCTCGAACGAGATGTTAGCCACCACCTCAGTGGCACTCGATTGTCTTTGACTCTGGCACCAGAGCGAGATCAGAAATGGTTATTTCCGAAATTTCATATGTCCAAAACTCAAGACCGTCGCGATGCGACAAGACTGGGCACGTAGTCGTGTACTCAAGGGACTTGGCCCCTGTCCGAAGGATATGGGCCTTGTAGGTCAGAAATAGGCTGAGCGGGTTGTGGATACTAAGGAACGATTTCCCGGTCTTCGGCTCATACCAGAGTTTGAGAACCAGCAGACTCTCGGGGGCCGCACCTTTGGGCGGCTCGATGAGTTGAATTCTTGCATCTGTCACTTTCAAGGCGAAGCATGCGACTTGATTCGGCAACAGCGTGATCGCGCCGGCTGATTGAGGTTCCACCAGTTGTCTGCCACAAGACGGGACAGTCATCCTAGTTTTTTTGAATGTCAGTGTCTCGCGCTCCTGCGCCAGTGAAGAACTGCAAGCGAGAGCCAGTAACAACATAACGACAGCACGCATGAGACTTCCTGTGGTGGCTAACGCTAGAGTTAAGCGGCGGCGTAGCCGTCCGCCTTGAACGACCTGTTAGGCGGCACCGAAGCACGACCTTTGATGGACGATAGTGCCACACCAAACGCACTGCAAGAACGCGAGATGGTGAGGGCCTGCGTGCGACAGACAACCCGCTTGCGAAGTGGTGACGTTGCGACACATCGCGCGTGCGACAGACGCAATGGATGCGCGAACGAACACGCGCGCAAGTTGCGAAGAACTGCCCCAGCGCCCGCGTACAACACACGCCGGCCGGCCGGATGCACAACGAAGAAACGATGCTGATGCGGAGCGTGACCGAGACATTGGCGCTGACCTGGCAACGATCCGAAAGCGCTTGTGAAGCCTAACGCTGGAATTAAGCGGCGGCGAAGCCGTCCGCCTTGAATGACCTGTTAGACGGCAGCACGCCACGCCGTCGGTGAGCTGCACGATAACGCTGCTTTGGATGCCCGGCAATGCCGCGTAACTTGCGGCCTGCGTGCGAAGAACGAACCGCTGACGACGAAGGCCAGGTTGCGACGAACCGCGCGCAGGAAGGTGTACGAAGATGCGATGTGCGTCAGCGCGCGCAAGGCGTGACAGACGACAAAGCGCAAGAAAGACAACAACGCAGGCCAGCCCGGAACAGCAAAAGCCGCTTTGCCAACACGAAGCCAAGACATGAAACACGCGAAGCACTACGAAGGATAAACGCTCTGCCGCCTAACGCTGGAGTTAAGCGGCGGCGAAGCCGTCCGCCTTGAACGAGATGTTAGACGGCAGCACGGTTACCCCGCCGTGTGCGAACACGATAGCGCTGCTTTGAAAGCCCGGCAATGCCGCGAAGCTTGCGGCCTGCGCGCGAGGAACGAGCCGCTGGCAACGAGCGCCACGTTGCAGCGAACCGCGCGCACGACAGAGTACGAAGATGTGACATGCGCCAACGCGCGCAAGACACGACAGACGACCAAGCGCACGAAAGACAACAACGCAGGCCAGCCAGGAACAGCAAACGCCGCTTTGCCACACGAAGCCAAGACGTGAAACGCGCGAAGCACTACGACGAAAAATGCTCTGCCGCCTAACGCTGGAGTTAAGCGGCGGCGAAGCCGTCCGCTTGGACGAATAGTTATGCCTTGCCGAGAATTTGATTGCGATAAGCGAGCCAAGCATCTTGACCCGATGCCGGCTCATTGGACTGCTCGAGAAACTCACCGCTGCCACAGTCCAAAGCTTGCCAGCCGTTTTGAATACACAGAGTAACAATAAGAGGGACGACTTGCTCCGATGCGCGGACATGGAGCATGAAGCCGTTGTTTGATTCGGGCTTGCCCATGTTGAACTCGATCGAGCCGCCTAGGAAATCGTAGTTGCCCCAAGTCGGATCGCTCCAATCGGTGCCGTGAAAAACCTCAGAAATGGCAGCTCGCACCTCGGCTTGCGAGCCAAGAGGAACGCAACGCTCATCGTTGGGAATTTGTTGAATCGAAGTGTAGACGCGACTGAAGCGTTGAATGCTTATGTCCCAACTCACGAGGATGCTCCCTTTGAGGCATAACGCTTGAGTTAAGCGGCGCCGGAGGCGTCCGCTTGGACGATTGGTTAGCGCTTACGGTACCACCCCAGAACAGTCCTCGAGGTGTGCGGGGGTTCTAGTGATTACCCGAACAAGATCGGAACTGTACTCGCGACGGTCCTCAACGATTCCGGTCCAAACGCCAGACAGCTCAACAGTTGCATGTCCGTTCAAGCCGCAGATATGAGTCATGTCGATTGCTTTGACCGCTTGCGATATGCCCAAGGCGGCAGCATCACCGATGTAAATATCTATAGCCTGGCCATCGGCATGGGGAAACGACTGAGAAGCTTGACGATCTAGTGCGATGTACAACTCACCTTCACCGCCAATTCGGTACGTCCCAGAAACGACAGGATGGCCAAGATAGTGCTCGTAGCCAGCCATATTCATCGCATGGAGATCGGGATGCGGATCCAAGACAAGGTCTCGCGCAGTCACGGAGCTCATAAGGAGCAATGCTAGTAGGCCGTATATCTTCATGGGCGCTAACGCTGGAGTTAAGCGGCGGCGAAGCCGTCCGCCTTGAACGAACTGTTAGCCGTGCACGATGACTCGTTAATCATCGCCGCGCATGGCTCCACCAATACCCATGAGTACCATGGCTACCACGCCGCCGCCGTAGTTGAGGATGAGTGGAAACCAGTTGCCATGCTCAAACCCGGCGTATAAAGGTGCTGCTACGAATGTGATGGGTGCAAGAAAAAGCCCAGCCACGATGCCCCAAAAGCCGGCGACGTGGGAAATGATGCCAAGGCACAGGAAAAAGCCCCAGAGCCCTGCAACAAACCAAACGACCATCCCAGCGCCTTTCAATAAACTCCCAATTGCATTCATGGCTCCCCCTGCCGGCTAACGCTGGAGTTAAGCGGCGGCGAAGCCGTCCGCCTTGAACGGATTGTTAGGCGGCATTACGTGAAACCTACAAACCTGATAACAACCGAGCCCAATTGAAATACCCAGAATCCGCATACGATCTTCGCTAGTATTGCCCAAAGTTTTATACCGCGGTACTTATCAGCGGCGTTCCAGACCCCAGGTATCAGTACGAACAAATACGCTATGAATATCAGTGCTACTACCATGCTCATGGTCGTGGGTTTGTAATTTTGCGAGACGACGAGGCTTGTTTCTATTGCAACATAAATGGCCCAGACCAAGATGCCGGCCAGCCAGAAGGTTATAGGAAGCCCGTAGCCTCCATGTAGTAGCCGGGCGAGGAACCACTCGTTATGCGCCGACTCTTGAACAGGCGCAGAACCAGAAGAAGGAATGCTAGACGTGGACGCCGAGATTGTGCCTGTGCGTAGCACGTGGCTTTGCACGCTAGAGATCACTGTGCCGCACGCGTTACAGAACTTCGCGTCACGCGCTACCTCTGTGCCACATTGAGAGCAAAACATTGCGCCTCCTGTCATTAGCCTAACGCTGGAGTTAAGCGGCGGCGAAGCCGTCCGCTTGAATGACTGGTTAGACGGCAGCACGCTACGCCGTCGGTGACTTGCACGATAACGCTGCTTTGAATGGCCGGCAATGCCGCGCAACTTGTGGCCTGCGCGCGAAGAACGAACCGCTGACGACAAACGCCACGCTGCGGCGAACCGCGCGCGTCGTGCGGCACGAAGATACGAAACACGACAACGCGCGCGACTTGCGACGCACGACCAAGCGCACGAAAGACTGCAACGCAGGCCAGCCCGAAGCAACATAACCAGCGCAGCCGATGCGAAGCCTGGAAGGCGAAAACGCGGGGAACCGGCAAAGGAATTGCTCTGCCGCCTAACGCTGGAATTAAGCGGCGGCGAAGCCGTCCGCTTGAATGACGGGTTAGACGGCAGCACGCTACGCCGTCGGATGCTTGCACGATAGCGCTGCTCTGGAAGCCCGGCAATGCCGCGAAGCTTGTGGCCTGCGAGCGACGAACGAGCCGCTGACGAAAGAAGACACGTTGAGCCAAACCGCGCGCACCGCGAAGTATGAAGATACGAGATGCGCCAACGCGCGCAAGACACGGCGAACGACCAAGCGTGCGACAGACGACAACGCAGGCCAGCCCGAAACGACAGAATGCATGCAGCTGATGCGAAGCCGGAACGCGACACGCACGCGAAGCGACTGCGAAGGAAAGATGCTCTGACGCCTAACGCTGGAGTTAAGCGGCGGCGAAGCCGTCCGCCTTGAACGAGTAGTTAGCTGTGCGTGCCCACCAACCAAATCGGGACAAGGAATACGATAAACAGGAAGACAGCGAAGCCCCAAGTCCATGGCTTCTTACTCACAAGTGTGCAGCCTAGACCAAGGATTGTTGCGATAAGGAAATATGATGCAACCTCACCAAGCCTGTAGCTCAAAGCGCTGGCATTTACTGTGGGCTGAGGATGCGAAAGGAAGGCGACGACGCCAACCACAATTGCGTAAAGAGTTGTAGCGGAAACTGCCAGCTTGAATTGATTGGATCGACGAATACTTGGCTTTTCTGCGGTTCGCTTCCCTGCTGGTGGAAGCTCAGGTAGCAAGTCACTTGGTGTCGGAGTGGCGCCAATTGTTGGTTCGATACGCGGCATGTGCATATTTCCTGTGGAAGCTAACGCTGGAGTTAAGAGGCGGCGTTCGCCTTGAGCGAACTGTTAGTCGCGATCAATTCCGATTCTTCATTGCTTCATTTGAACAGCGCATCCCAACTTGGCGCACATAGTCAGGGCGTTGCCGGATAGATTGGACGTCTTCAAATTTAATATCCCGCATGATCTGTTGCTGTACACACGTGCATATGGTTGTTTCGATGCTGGTGACCTGAGCTTGAGCTGCAGCCATTTGAGAAGGTGATGCTCCCGGCTTGATTTGCCCGCTGCTGGACATGAATTGCATTTGTTTGGATACGGCCGTAGCTACGCAGCCGTTCACTGTGCTTTTGAACGTGCCCTCTGTCCACCCATTGGTGTACTGCTCTGCAGACACACCGAACGATGCCGAGACAATTGAGGCAAACACAAACGCTTTCTGTGTGAATTTCACGAACGCCCCCTTAAGGCTAACGCTTGAGTTAAGCGGCGGCGAAGCCGTCCGCCTTGAACGAGATGTTAGGCCGCAACGCGAAAATTGTTGGGCCAAACGGCTGTTTACTGCCGACCAAATTTGCTCCAGACCGCGAAAATTGCAACGGCAACCGCGAACCCAACCCATGTCATGAACAGACCGAACGACGTAGAGCAACCGAGCGTTTTGGTGCCGCCGCCAAACCGACAACCCATGTGCGCAGCCTGCAACAACGGCACCCCATAGACATACGTGACGATTGCCGCGGCAACTAGAACAGCAATAACCAAAACCGTAAATATGACCGGATTCTTTAAGGGCATGCATGCGGCCTAACGCTGGAGTTAAGCGGCGGCGAAGCCGTCCGCCTTGAACGAGTAAAAAGAGACTTCCTCCCCTTACGGCCTCGAAGGCCATGATGGTGTTGCGAAACAACCGTCAGCAGAAGAGGAAGTCTCCATGAGCACTATAACCCTGGGTGTGGA
>NZ_MUNQ01000021.1 GCF_002001165.1 Rhodanobacter sp. C05
GGGTGTTGACGGTCTCCAAAAGCGATGTAGAATGGGCGGCTCACCTAGGACGAAACGTCTTGGGGCGCAAACCGGCAACGGGATGCAAGCGAAAAGATCTTTGACAGTGTGCGCAGGTGAATTGTGTGGACGCCTTGCGGTGGAGGGTTACGACCTGTCCAAGCAATGCAAGCGTCCCACCAAGTAAAAAGTCAGTAATGAGTTTTGATTGGTTGGGAACTAACGCTTCAGAAAGATAGATGACTGAGCTCGCAAGGGTGAGGTTGTCGAAAACTTAAGTGAAGAGTTTGATCCTGGCTCAGATTGAACGCTGGCGGCATGCCTAACACATGCAAGTCGAACGGCAGCACAGCAGTAGCAATACTGTGGGTGGCGAGTGGCGGACGGGTGAGTAATGCATCGGGACCTACCTGAACGTGGGGGATAACGTAGGGAAACTTACGCTAATACCGCATACGTCCTACGGGAGAAAGCGGGGGACCTTCGGGCCTCGCGCGGTCAGACGGACCGATGTTCGATTAGCTAGTTGGTAGGGTAATGGCCTACCAAGGCGACGATCGATAGCTGGTCTGAGAGGATGATCAGCCACACTGGAACTGAGACACGGTCCAGACTCCTACGGGAGGCAGCAGTGGGGAATATTGGACAATGGGCGCAAGCCTGATCCAGCAATGCCGCGTGTGTGAAGAAGGCCTTCGGGTTGTAAAGCACTTTTATCAGGAGCGAAATACTGTCGGTTAATAACCGGCGGGGCTGACGGTACCTGAGGAATAAGCACCGGCTAACTTCGTGCCAGCAGCCGCGGTAATACGAAGGGTGCAAGCGTTAATCGGAATTACTGGGCGTAAAGGGTGCGTAGGCGGTTAGTTAAGTCTGTTGTGAAATCCCCGGGCTCAACCTGGGAATGGCAATGGATACTGGCTAGCTAGAGTGTGTCAGAGGATGGTGGAATTCCCGGTGTAGCGGTGAAATGCGTAGAGATCGGGAGGAACATCAGTGGCGAAGGCGGCCATCTGGGACAACACTGACGCTGAAGCACGAAAGCGTGGGGAGCAAACAGGATTAGATACCCTGGTAGTCCACGCCCTAAACGATGCGAACTGGATGTTGGTCTCAACTCGGAGATCAGTGTCGAAGCTAACGCGTTAAGTTCGCCGCCTGGGGAGTACGGTCGCAAGACTGAAACTCAAAGGAATTGACGGGGGCCCGCACAAGCGGTGGAGTATGTGGTTTAATTCGATGCAACGCGAAGAACCTTACCTGGCCTTGACATGTCCGGAATCCTGCAGAGATGCGGGAGTGCCTTCGGGAATCGGAACACAGGTGCTGCATGGCTGTCGTCAGCTCGTGTCGTGAGATGTTGGGTTAAGTCCCGCAACGAGCGCAACCCTTGTCCTTAGTTGCCAGCGAGTAATGTCGGGAACTCTAAGGAGACTGCCGGTGACAAACCGGAGGAAGGTGGGGATGACGTCAAGTCCTCATGGCCCTTACGGCCAGGGCTACACACGTACTACAATGGTCGGTACAGAGGGTTGCAATACCGCGAGGTGGAGCCAATCCCAGAAAGCCGATCCCAGTCCGGATCGAAGTCTGCAACTCGACTTCGTGAAGTCGGAATCGCTAGTAATCGCGGATCAGCTATGCCGCGGTGAATACGTTCCCGGGCCTTGTACACACCGCCCGTCACACCATGGGAGTGAGTTGCTCCAGAAGCCGTTAGTCTAACCGCAAGGGGGACGACGACCACGGAGTGGTTCATGACTGGGGTGAAGTCGTAACAAGGTAGCCGTATCGGAAGGTGCGGCTGGATCACCTCCTTTCGAGATAGACGGCGTAGCCCTTCTCGCAAGACGTCCACACAAGACACCTGTATTTCACGCAAAGTCCCTTTTGCGAAGACCGTCCATTCATGGACGGACTCTTCAACAAAAGCCGCTTCGGACCCGTTTCCAGGCAGGCTGACGTAGGTTCTGGGGCTCGATCTCTGGGTCTGTAGCTCAGGTGGTTAGAGCGCACCCCTGATAAGGGTGAGGCCGGTGGTTCGAGTCCACCCAGACCCACCATTATTCCAAGGAATCCTTGGGGCCTTAGCTCAGCTGGGAGAGCACCTGCTTTGCAAGCAGGGGGTCGTCGGTTCGATCCCGACAGGCTCCACCATGGACTGAACGACGCGTGAGATAACCAGCACACACAAGATTTGAAATCATCCGGCATTGAGGCCGGCGTGATGTTCTTTGAAAACAAGTAAACGAGTGACAAGCGTCTTGGTTCGAACCGAACCGAGACAAGTGTTAAGGCAAGTAACGAAGTGGTTTGGATGTGTAATTCCGAGGCGACTTGGGGTTATATGGTCAAGCGACTAAGCGTATACGGTGGATGCCTTGGCAGTCAGAGGCGATGAAGGACGTGGCAGCCTGCGAAAAGTGTCGGGGAGCTGGCAACAAGCTTTGATCCGGCAATGTCCGAATGGGGAAACCCACTCCGCAAGGAGTACTGCATGGTGAATACATAGCCATGCAGGGCGAACCCGGGGAACTGAAATATCTAAGTACCCGGAGGAAAAGAAATCAACCGAGATTCCCTGAGTAGCGACGAGCGAACGGGGACTAGCCCAAAAGCACATTATGTTTTAGTCAAACGGGATGGAAAGCCCGGCCATAGATGGTGATAGCCCAGTCGACGAAAAGACATTTTGTGTGAAATTGAGTAAGGCGGGGCACGAGAAACCTTGTCTGAACATGGGGGGACCATCCTCCAAGGCTAAATACTACTGACTGACCGATAGCGAACTAGTACCGTGAGGGAAAGGCGAAAAGAACCCCGGAGAGGGGAGTGAAATAGACCCTGAAACCGTATACGTACAAGCAGTGGAAGCCCGTAAGGGTAACTGCGTACCTTTTGTATAATGGGTCAGCGACTTACTGTCAGTGGCAAGCTTAACCGTATAGGGGAGGCGAAGAGAAATCGAGTCTGAATAGGGCGCATAGTCTCTGGCAGTAGACCCGAAACCGAGTGATCTATCCTTGGCCAGGTTGAAGGTGCGGTAACACGCACTGGAGGACCGAACCCACATCTGTTGCAATAGATGGGGATGAGCTGAGGATAGGAGTGAAAGGCTAAACAAACTCGGAGATAGCTGGTTCTCCTCGAAAGCTATTTAGGTAGCGCCTCGTGCGAATACTGTTGGGGGTAGAGCACTGTTATGGCTAGGGGGTCATCGCGACTTACCAAACCATGGCAAACTCCGAATACCAACACGTACTACACGGGAGACACACGGCGGGTGCTAACGTCCGTCGTGAAAAGGGAAACAACCCAGACCCGCAGCTAAGGTCCCAAAGTCATAGCTAAGTGGAAAACGATGTGGAAAGGCATAGACAGCCAGGAGGTTGGCTTAGAAGCAGCCACCCTTTAAAGAAAGCGTAATAGCTCACTGGTCGAGTCGGTCTGCGCGGAAGATTTAACGGGGCTAAGCTATGCACCGAAGCTCGGGGTGTGCACATTTATGTGTACGCGGTAGAGGAGCGTTCCGTAAGCCTGTGAAGGTGGATTGTAAAGTCTGCTGGAGGTATCGGAAGTGCGAATGCTGACATGAGTAACGATAATGGGGGTGAAAAGCCCCCACGCCGAAAGCCCAAGGTTTCCTCGCGCAACGTTAATCGGCGCAGGGTGAGTCGGCCCCTAAGGCGAGGCAGAAATGCGTAGTCGATGGGAAGCAGGTTAATATTCCTGCACTTTTCCATAGTGCGATGTGGGGACGGAGAAGGTTAGGTCTACCGGGCGTTGGTTGTCCCGGGGAAAGGAGGTAGGCATGAATCTTAGGCAAATCCGGGATTCTTTATGCCGAGCACCGAGACGAGCCCTATTGGGCGAAGTGACTGACACCACGCTTCCAGGAAAAGCCACTAAGCTTCAGCTATGGAAAAACCGTACCGTAAACCGACACTGGTAGGCAGGGTGAGAATCCCAAGGCGCTTGAGAGAACTCGGGTGAAGGAACTAGGCAAAATGGCACCGTAACTTCGGGAGAAGGTGCGCCCATTGACGTGGTCACGTGCGTGACTGAGCGTCGATGGGTCGCAGTAACCTGGCCGCTGCGACTGTTTATCAAAAACACAGCACTCTGCAAACACGAAAGTGGACGTATAGGGTGTGACGCCTGCCCGGTGCTGGAAGGTTAATTGATGGGGTCAGCCGCAAGGCGAAGCTCTTGATCGAAGCCCCAGTAAACGGCGGCCGTAACTATAACGGTCCTAAGGTAGCGAAATTCCTTGTCGGGTAAGTTCCGACCTGCACGAATGGCGTAACGACAGCGGCGCTGTCTCCACCCGAGACTCAGTGAAATTGAATTCGCTGTGAAGATGCAGCGTTCCCGCGGCAAGACGGAAAGACCCCGTGAACCTTTACTATAGCTTTACACTGAACGTTGAGTTCTTCTGTGTAGGATAGGTGGGAGGCTTTGAAGCGCAGACGCCAGTTTGCGTGGAGCCATCCTTGAAATACCACCCTGAAGTGCTTGACGTTCTAACCTAGGCCCGTAATCCGGGTCAGGGACCGTGTATGGTGGGTAGTTTGACTGGGGCGGTCTCCTCCCAAAGAGTAACGGAGGAGCACGAAGGTACGCTCAGCGCGGTCGGACATCGCGCACTGTGTGCAATGGCATAAGCGTGCTTGACTGCGAGATCGACGGATCAAGCAGGTACGAAAGTAGGTCATAGTGATCCGGTGGTTCTGTATGGAAGGGCCATCGCTCAACGGATAAAAGGTACTCCGGGGATAACAGGCTGATACCGCCCAAGAGTTCATATCGACGGCGGTGTTTGGCACCTCGATGTCGGCTCATCACATCCTGGGGCTGTAGCCGGTCCCAAGGGTATGGCTGTTCGCCATTTAAAGTGGTACGCGAGCTGGGTTCAGAACGTCGTGAGACAGTTCGGTCCCTATCTGTCGTGGGCGTTGGAGATTTGAGGGGGGCTGCTCCTAGTACGAGAGGACCGGAGTGGACGTTCCGCTGGTGTTCGGGTTGTCATGCCCATGGCATTGCCCGGTAGCTACGAACGGAAGTGATAACCGCTGAAAGCATCTAAGCGGGAAGCACGCCCCAAGATGAGATCTCCCGAGAGCTTGACTCTCCTTAAGGCACCATCAAGACCAGGTGGTTGATAGGTCAGGTGTGGAAGTGCAGCAATGCATGGAGCTAACTGATACTAATGAGCCGTGAGGCTTGACCATATAACCCCAAGACGCTTCGTTCCTTAGCGACGTCTCGAACATTCGAATTCACCTCGACGCTTGTCACTCGTTTACGATTTATCCACGTGAGATCCCTCTCACGGAAGCGTCTGGTCAGAGTCTTTTGACCGGACACTTCAGAAGAATGTGGAGCCGGCGCGTCAGCGCTGCTCCCACCCCTTCCCTGGCGGCCATAGCGGCGTGGTACCACCTGATCCCATCCCGAACTCAGAAGTGAAACGCGCATGCGCCGATGGTAGTGTGGCTTTGCCATGCAAGAGTAGGTCACCGCCAGGGGCTTTATCCCCAAACCCTCGTAGCTCACGCTACGGGGGTTTGTTCTTTTAGGCGCCTCGGCGCCTCCCGCAACAGGTCACCGCCAGGGGCTTTATCC
>NZ_MUNQ01000005.1 GCF_002001165.1 Rhodanobacter sp. C05
CCCCAACCCTCCCCTGCGAGCAGGGGAGGGAGCACATCAAGTGCGCCTGGGCAGCAACCTCAGGACTACAGGCAGATGCTCGCCCATAAGCCGACCGACCGCCATAATGCGACATTCATTCAAGACGGCAATCTCATGAGCAATCCGAACGAAAAACGCCAGGCCGGTGAGGCCGCGATCCGCTACGTCGAGGATGGCGCCATCGTCGGCGTCGGTACCGGTTCCACCGTGGCGTTCTTCATCGATGCGCTGGCCGACCTGAAGGACCGCATCCAGGGCGCGGTCTCCAGCTCGGAACAGTCCACCGCGCAGCTGAAGCGGCTGGGCATTCCGGTACTCGACCTCAACAGCGCCGGTCCGCTGACGATCTACATCGACGGTGCCGATGAGTGCGACCCGTACAAGCGCCTGATCAAGGGTGGCGGTGCCGCGCTGACCCGCGAGAAGATCGTCGCCGCGGCGAGCGAGAAGTTCGTCTGCATCATCGACTCCAGCAAGCGCGTCGACCTGCTCGGCAAGTTCCCGGTGCCGATCGAGGTGATCCCGATGGCGCGCAGCCTGATCGGTCGCGAGATCGTCAAGCGCGGCGGTCAGCCGGTATGGCGCGACGGCGTGGTCACCGACAACGGCAACTGGATCATCGACGTGCACGGTTGGCAGATCGTCGACCCTGCCGCGCTGGAGAGCGAGCTCAACCAGCTGCCCGGGATCGTCACGGTCGGCCTGTTCGCGCGTCGGCCGGCCGATGTGGTGCTGATCGGCGACCAGCTGATGTAACCCGGCCACGCATGCTCGAACCTTGATGAAAAACGGCCCATGCGGGCCGTTTTTCGTTTCGCATGAATTACGCGGCGGGACGTGGTTTCAATCCGTCACGGAAGCGCAGATGGCGGGAAGACTTGCGCGCCTCGCGCAACCGGCGCCCATGCGCGGAGAGCAGATCGCCGCGGGTGATGATGCCGACCAGCTTGTGCGGATCGTCCTTGCTCACCACGATCAGGCGCCCCACGCTCTCGGCCACCATGTGATCGGCGGCCTCGCGCAGCGAGTGGCTTTCGTTCACCGCGATCGGTGGCCGCGTCAGCAACTCGCCCAGCGACAACGTGTAATGCCATTGCGGATCGAGCAGGGTGCGACGCGTCAGCACGCCACGCACACGACCGTTTTCGTCCAGCACCGGATAGCCCTGGTGTTGCGTCTCCGGCATGCCTTCGGCCAGCCAGCGGCGCACTTCGGCCAGCGCCTGCGCGGTGTGCAGGGTCACCACCTCGCGCGTGCAGGCTTCGCCCACGCCCACCTGATCGAGATAGTCCGCCACGTACTCGGATGGCACGCGCACACCGCGACGGACGATCTTCTCGGTCATGATGGTGTTGCGCATCATCAGCGCCGAGATCAGATAGGCCGCGGTGCAGCCACCGAGCAGCGGCAGCAGGCCGGCCGGCTGGCCGGTGGTCTCGAACGCGAACACGACTGCCGTGAGCAGCGCACGCGAGGCGCCGGCGAAGATCGCCGCCATGCCGACCAGCGCAGCGATGCGAGGATCCACGCCGAACTGCGGCGCCACCGCCACGATGCCCAGGCCAATCAGTGCGCCCAGCGCACCGCCGATGGTGAACAACGGCGCCAGTGTGCCGCCGGAAGTACCGCTGCCCAGCGCGATCGACCACGACACGAACTTCATCACGCACAGGAAGGCCAGCGCTGCCAGCGTCATCCGGCCATTGATGATGTTCTCGATATTGGTATAGCCCACGCCCAGCGTCAGCGGTGCGTAATAGCCGATCAGGCCAACCACCAGACCACCGAGCGCCGGCCACCACATCCAGTGGATCGGCAGTTTCTCGAACAGATCCTCGATACCGTAGACGATCCGCGTGGTCCACACGCTGACCACGCCGATGATTGCGCCAATGATCACGTAGAGGAACAGCGCCATGCCGCCGGGTGCAGCCAGCACCGGCATCTGGAACACCGGCGCCGATCCCTGCAGCGCGTAGCGCACGCCGGTGGCCGCGACGCAGGCCAACGCCACCGGAATCAGCGAGCGCGGACGCAGCTCGAACAGCAGCAACTCGACCGCCAGCACCACCGCCGCGATCGGCGCGGAGAACACCGCCGCCATGCCGGCCGCGGCACCGGCCGCCAGCAGCACCTTTCGCTCGCTGCCGGTCACTTTCACCACCTGGCCAACAAACGAGCCCAGCGCACCGCCGGTGGCGATGATCGGGCCCTCGGCGCCGAACGGGCCACCGGTGCCGATTGCGATCGCCGAGGAGATCGGCTTCAGGAAGGTGATCCGCGGCGGGATCTTCGATTCGTTGAGCAGCACCTGCTCCATCGCCTCGGGAATGCCGTGGCCACGGATCGCACGCGAACCCCAGCGCGCCATCACGCCCACGATCACGCCACCGACCGCCGGAATGACTACCACCCACCAGCCCAGGTGCGGCACCGCATCGGCCGGCGACGAGAACGCGGTGGACCAGCGGCCGTAGAACGCCAGGTTCGTCACCAGACCGATCAGCGCGGTCAGCAGCTTCGCGATCACGGCCGCCAGCGCGCCCAGCACGACCGAGACGGCGGTGATCCGCAACACACGCTTGTCCACCAGGGTCGAGCGGCGCGGCATGCGTGCCGCGTCCAGGCTCGCGCTCATCGAAGGTGCCAGCGGCAGTGCATCCGTACTGCCCTCGGTGCGCACGCCGGGATGACCGGGTTCGTTCTCGTTCGCAGCAGTCATCGATCCATCCGACGGGTCAAAGGCGGAAATTTTACGCTGCTGCGGTGCAGAACCGAAGAGCTGAAGACCCCGATTCAACGCGAAACATCTTGCAATCACATATCCAGCGGTGGAAACGAAAAAGCCCGCCTGAAGGCGGGCTTTTTGCCGTATCACCATGCATCACTGCGTGGTGGCGGTATCGGGATATGGCAGCCCCGGATGGATTCGAACCACCGATGCCTGAGTCAGAGTCAGGTGCCTTACCGCTTGGCGACGGGGCTATGAAGCTGAGTTTAGCGCTTCGAGAACTGGGTGGCGCGACGTGCCTTGTGCAGACCGACCTTCTTGCGCTCGACTTCGCGGGCGTCACGGGTCACGAAACCGGCCTTGCGCAGCGGCGACTTCAGGCTTTCGTCGTACTCGATCAGCGCGCGGGCGATGCCCAGGCGGATCGCGCCGGCCTGACCGGTGATGCCGCCGCCGGCGACCGTCACCTTGATGTCGAACTTGTCGGTGCTCTGGGTCAGCTCAAGTGGCTGGCGCACGATCATGCACGAGGTCTCGCGGCCAAAGAAGGCCTCGAGCGACTTGCCGTTGACTTCGATCGCGCCCTTGCCCTTGCGCAGGAACACGCGGGCGGCGGAGGTCTTGCGGCGGCCGGTGCCGTAATTCTGCTGGATCGTCATGATGTTGCCTGTTTATTTAAGAGTGCGACCACGGATGGCCGCTTTCACACGCAGGGACTGCGTATTACAACTCCAGCGCCTGCGGCTGCTGTGCGGTATGCGGATGCTCGGCACCGCCGTAGACCTTGAGCTTGCGGTACATCTCGCGGCCCAGCGGGTTCTTCGGCAGCATGCCCTTGACGGCGATCTCGATCACGCGCTCCGGGTAGGTCGCCAGCAGGTCCTTCAGACTGGTCGTCTTCAGGTTGCCGATGTAACCGGTGAAGCGGTGGTACTTCTTGTCGTCCAGCTTGGCACCGGTGACGGCCACCTTCTGCGCATTGATCACCACGATATAATCGCCGGTGTCGCAATGCGGGGTGTATTCCGGCTTGTGCTTGCCGCGCAGACGACGAGCGATTTCAGTCGACAGGCGACCGAGCGTCTTGTTCGTGGCATCAACCACGAACCAGTCGCGCTTGACGTTGTCTGCATTGGCGCTAAACGTTTTCATTTCAGAATACCTGTCTGCCGCCGTGAGGCGGTGGGCGTAATCGGTGGAACAAAGGCGCGAGATGATAGCGGAGCTGTCATCCATGGCGCAAGCCCACCGACCGGCGGGCTTGTGAGCTGGCAATGATAGCATGATGAGCATGCCGCTTGAAAAGTCCCTTATGCACGCGCCTGCCGGCCGCATTGCCGAGCTGGCCGACCAATGCGTGCAATGCGGGCTGTGCCTGCCGGTATGCCCCACCTATGCACTGGACCGGAACGAGGCGGAATCGCCGCGCGGCCGCATCGCGATTGCCGCTGCGCTGGCCCGTGGCCAGGTCGATCCCACTGCCGGGCTGCGCGAACACCTGGATCATTGCCTGGGCTGCCTGAACTGCGAAAAGGCATGCCCAGCCAATGTGCAGTATGGCGAACTGTTGATCGAAACGCGCGCCTTGCTGGGGCCTGGGCCGCAATCTCCCCCGCAATTACTGAACCTGATCAAGCGCCCGGTCCTGATGCGCGCCCTTCGCCGGATCGGCGGCTGGCTGGCGCTGTCACGCTGGAAAGGCTGGCTGGCACGACGACTGCCGGCGGACTCGCCTTGGCGTGCTGCCCTGCTGCTGATGCCCACTGAGGCCCCGGCGGCGCGCGCCCGGGCCAACGACAAGAACCATGGACAATCACGCGTTGCGCTGTTTCCCGGCTGCGTGGCCAGCATCGACGATGCCGAGGCGCAACAGGCGGCGATCACCCTGCTGCAGGCCGCCGGCTTTCAGGTCAGCCTGCTGCCCGCGTTCTGCTGCGGCGCGATGGATCTGCATGGGGGCGCCGTGAAATCTGCCGAACGGGCCGCCCAGCATGTACGTCGTGCCTGGGCCGAGTGCGGTGCCTCGCAACTGGTTTCGGTGACGTCCGGTTGCCTAGGTACGCTGCGTCGCGCGCTACCTGGCGTAAGCGTGGTCGACCCGGTTGAACTGCTGGCGACGCACGCTGATGCACTGGCTTTTCGCCCACTGGCGCAACGGCTCGCGCTGCACCTGCCATGCACGCAGATCAATGTGGCGCGCAGCGAGCACGCCTTGCTGCAGCTGTTGCGCCGCGTACCGAACCTGGATGTGATGCCGTTGCCGCGACCACCCTACTGCTGTGGCGCTGCTGGCAGTCACCTGCTGGAATTCCCCGAACGCGCCGCACAACTGCGCGACGCGACACTGCGACAAGCCGCCACGCTGGATCCGCAGCAGTTGTTGTCGTCCAATATCGGCTGTCGCCTGCATCTGGCCGTCGGAATCGATGCGCAGGGCCTGCACTGGCCTACCCGGCACCCACTGACCTTGCTGGCCCAGCAATTGATCCACGCCCATTGAACGTACCCCTTCCAGCAGGAAAGTCCATGAACGTCCGCACGCTGACCCCGCTCGATCGCCTGCTCGCTGGTTGTGAGCGCGCACTGGAAGCGATCGCCGGCACGCCGGCGGCCCAACTTCCCTCGCCCGCCGTCGGCATCGGCGAGGCGGAGCTGGACGATGCCGAACGCCGCCATGCTGCCGGCCTGATGCGGATCAACCATACCGGCGAGGTCTGCGCCCAGGCGCTGTATCTCGGTCAGGCCGCGCTGGCACGAAACGCGGACAACCACGAGCACCTGCTGCACGCCGCGGCCGAGGAAACCGACCACCTGGCCTGGTGCACGCAACGCCTGCGGCAGCTGGACAGCCGCCCCAGCCTGCTCAACCCGCTGTGGTACCTCGGCAGCTATGCCATCGGTGCGGCCGCCGCACTGGCCGGCGATCCCGTCAGCCTCGGCTTCGTGGTGGAAACCGAGCGTCAGGTGGAAGCGCACCTGGCCGAACACCTGGAGAAACTACCCGCGCAGGACGAACGCTCGCGCGCCGTGCTGACGCAGATGCAGGCCGACGAAATACGCCATGCGCAGGCGGCCCAGCAGCGCGGTGGTATCGAGCTGCCGTTCCCGCTGCCGCAGCTGATGCACTTCAGTTCGACGGTGATGAAGACTGTGGCGTATCGCGTATAGCGACAGATCGAGCGAAACCGTGGCATCCAGAAAAAACCCGCCTTTCGGCGGGTTTTTCGTCACATCAGGTTGCGGCCGTGGAACAGTTCCTCGATCTCGCGGCGCAGCAGCTGCTCGATGCGCTGGCGCTCCTTGAACGACAGGTCGTCGGCGTGCGAGTCGAACAGGTACGTATCGAGGTCGAAGTCTTTGATATGCATCTTCGTGTGGAACATGTTTTCCTGATACACGTTGACGTCGAACATCTCGTACTTCTGGCGGATGTGCTTGGCCAGGTAGTCCTGCACCGAGTTGATCTTGTGGTCGATGAAGTGCTTCTTGCCCTTGATGTCGCGGGTGAAGCCGCGCACACGGTAGTCGCACACCACGATGTCCGACTCGAAGCTGTCGATCAGGTAGTTCAGGGCCTTCAGCGGCGAGATCACGCCGCAGGTGGCCACGTCGATGTCCGCTCGGAAGGTGGCGATGCCGTTGTGCGGATGCGTTTCCGGATAGGTATGGACGGTGATGTGGCTCTTGTCCATGTGCGCGACCACGGCACCGGAGATGGTGTCGCGGCCAAGCTTCTCCAGCACCGGCTCCTCGGAGATCAGCATGGTCACCGAGGCGCCCTGCGGGTCGTAGTCCTGGCGCGCGATGTTGAGGATGTTCGCGCCGATGATCTCCGCCACGTCGGTGAGGATCTGGGTCAGGCGGTCGGCATCGTACTGGTCATCGATGTACTCGATGTAGTTGCGGCGCTGGTCTTCCGACACGGCGTAGCAGATGTCGTAGATGTTGAAGCTCAACGCCTTGGTGAGGTTGTTGAAACCCTGCAGGCGCAGACGGGGAAGCGGTTTGACCACGGCGGCTCTCCATGACCGGACATCCGGTCAGCAGTAGAGGCGGGTTAGCGACAAGGGTCCCCGCAGAATGGTGTGAAGCACGGACAAGCAGTCTGTGCGACCCTTGTGAACGGCATGCGACAAGTTCATCACAGCCGAAAGACCGCTAAGTATGCGGTAAAACGCAAAGAAAATGAACCTCCGGCAAGCGGTCCGGGTTTGCCATAATGCCGCCGGGACAGGGGCATAAACGAGAATCCATACTCTGGCGCGGCCATGGCTGCGTCCTGGAATTACAACCTTTCGGAAGACACCGTGGCGCAACTCAAGTACCAACTTCAGCAGGCTTTCGAACGCTCACAGGCCCCGCTCGGGTTTGCGCCCGACCCCGCCTCGATGGAGCGGTTCCTGGCGCTTTGCCATCGCCGCCGCTATCCCGGCAAGACCGCCATCATCCGCCCCGGTGACCCGGCCAATACGCTGTATTACGTCGTCGAAGGCTCGCTGGCGGTATGCACCGAGGACGAGCAGGGGCGTGAACTGATCCTCGCGTACATCAGCCGCGGCCAATTCATCGGCGAGATGGGCCTGTTCGTGGAACAGGCCCAGCGTGAATCGATGGTGCGCACACGCACGGCCTGCGAAATGGCCGAAGTCAGCTACGAGCGCCTGTTCCAGCTGATGGAAGGCCCGTTGCGCGAGGAATGTCCGAAGATCCTGTTCGCGATCGGCTCGCAGCTCACCAACCGCCTGCTGCGCACCTCGCGCCAGGTCAGCCGGATGGCGTTCATGGACGTCACCAACCGCATCTCGCGCACCCTGCTCGACCTGTGCCAGGAGCCCGACTCGATGACCCATCCGGACGGCACGCAGATCCGCATCTCGCGCCAGGAAGTCAGCCGTATCGTCGGTTGTTCGCGTGAGCTGGTCGGTCGGGTGCTGAAGCAGCTGGAAGAGCAGCGGATGATCGACGTCTCCGGCAAGACCATCGTGGTGCGCGGTACCCGCTAAGACTTTCGCCCCGGCGCAGCACCCTGTTCCGGCGCGTAGATCATGTACACATCCGCGCGCGCGTAGTGCGAACCCGCGCGGATCGTCGGCTGCAGCACGAAGCCAGCCCGCTCGTACATGTGCAGTGCCGGCTTCAGGCTGCTGTTGGATTCAAGGAACAGGGTATGGCCGCGGCGTCGATGGAATTCGGCGATCGCCGCATCCAGCAGCAGGCGGCCGGCACCCAGGCCACGGAACGACTCGTCCACGCCCATCTTGGAAAGCTCGTAAACGCCTGGTGCCTCGTGCAGCAGCGCGCAGGTGCCGATCACCGCATCACCCAGTCGGGCAAAGAAGATCGCCCCGCCCGGCGCCAGCACCGCATGCTCCGGATCGCGCAGCACCTGCTCGTCGATGGGTTCGATCACGAAGTGCTTTCGCAGCCACGCGGCATTGAGCGTGTAGAAGTGCTCGCGCAAATGCGGCTCGAACGACACGATCTCGACCTGTGACTGTATCAACGTAGTGTGCCTGGCCAGGATCTTCGGTTGCAGCGGCAATGTAGTCAGAACCACTCGACGCGGGTGACCGCCCGACCGAGCGCCTTCTCGATCTTCTTGCACAGCGTGGGCGTACCGTTGACCAGCACGGCTTCGGCGGCGAGTTTCAGCATCGGCGCGTCGTACATCGAATCGCCGTACGCCACCTGCCAGGCCGTGAGCCCGTGCTGCGCCAGCTTCTCGACCTTGCGCCGGCCCACGTTATGCCACAGCGGCCGCATGCCGAACCAGCCGCGGCGCAGCTGCGAGGCAAGCACTTCCAGCTGGGTCAGGCCCAGCTGCTGCAGGATGCCGCTCACCAGGGTGTGCTCGCAACCGGTCACCACGATCACCCGATCGCCGGCCACCTGATGCCGGCGCAGCGCTTGCAGGCCGTCGCGACAAAACTGTCGCGACCGCTGCACCAGGACGGCTGCGAACGCATTCACGGCGGCCTGGTAGCGTTTCTCGCCCAGTCCGAGCAGTGCAATGCGCACCAGCGTGCGCACCGGCAGCCGCCGCGAGAACGGCAGCTGCAACAGCAATAGCGGGAAGCACAGCAGTGCCAGCAATACTCGCCACGGCGCGCGTTTGTAACGTTCGCGCATGAACAGGTAGAACGCATCGCCGTGGATCAGCACGCCGTCAAAATCGAACAACACCACACGTTGCGTCACCGTCTCTGCGGTCACCGTGTCCATCTCCCCCTTTGGCATGCTGGTCACGGCGTGGCGAACAGCCGTCGCAGCTCGCTGCCAGGATCTTCGGCACGCATGAAGGCCTCGCCGATCAGGAATGCCTGGATGCCGCCTTCGCGCAAGCGCGCCACGTCTTCCGGCGTGTGAATGCCCGACTCGGCCACCAGCACGCGGTCGTATTCGATCATGGACTGCAGCGAAAGCGAAGTTTCCAGCGAGGTTTCGAAATTGCGCAGGTTGCGGTTATTCACGCCGATCAACGGCACCGGCAGCGCCAGCGCACGCTCCATCTCTTCCTCGTTGTGCACTTCACACAGCACGTCCAGATCGAGCTCGGCCGCGAGCAACGACAGCTGCATCAACACGTCGTCATCGAGTGCCGCGACGATCAGCAAGATGCAGTCTGCACCGATCGCGCGCGCCTCGTACACCTGATACGGGTCGATGATGAAATCCTTGCGCAACAGCGGCAGCGAACAGGCCGCGCGCGCCTGCTGCAGGAAGGCCTCGCTGCCCTGGAAGAAATCGCTGTCGGTCAGCACCGACAGGCAGGCCGCACCGGCGGCTTCATAGCTCTTCGCAATCGCGGCGGGATCGAAATTCGCGCGGATCACACCCTTGCTCGGGCTGGCCTTCTTCACCTCGGCGATCACTGCCGGCAGGCCGGCGGCGATCTTTGCCTCGATCGCCGCAGCGAAACCGCGGGTATCCGGCTGCTCAGCAATGCGCGCCATCAGTTCGGCCAGCGGCAGCTTGGCCTGGCGTTCGGCAATCTCTTCCGCCTTGCGGGCAAGAATGCGATTGAGGATGTCGGTCATGGCATCTCGCTCGTTGCTGTTATGGAGCGCATCCTATGCGCGATTGCGATGTCGTGTCGTCAACGCGATGAACGCACGCGCTTCGATGTGCAGCTACTGCCCGCCGGCAAGCCGTCGGGTGGTCGCCACGAAGGCCTGCATTTTCGCATGTGCGGCGCCGCTGGCAATCGTGACACGTGCAAGCTCGATGCCGTCGTCAATGGACGGCACGACATCGGCTGCATAAAGTGCGGCGCCGGCATTCAGGCAGACGATGTCGTGCGGTATGCCGCGGTGGCCTTCCAGCGCCTCCAGCAGCATCACCTTCGACTCGTCCACATTCTCCACCCTCAGATTGCGGCTGGAAGCCATCGCCAGGCCGTAGTCCTCCGGCTCGATTTCGTACTCGCGCACCACGCCATGGCGCAGCTCGCCGACCAGGGTCACCGCACCGAGCGAGATCTCGTCCATGCCATCGCGCCCCCACACCACCATCGCGTGCTGCGCGCCGAGTTGCTGCAGCACGCGCACCTGGATGCCGACGAGGTCGGGATGGAATACACCCATCAGGATGTTCGGCGCATCGGCCGGATTGGTCAGCGGGCCGAGGATGTTGAACAGCGTGCGTACGCCCATCTCCTTGCGCACCGGCGCCACTACCTTCATCGCCGGATGGTGGTTCGGCGCGAACATGAAGCCGATCCCGGTCTCGGCCATGCACTCGGCCACCTGCGTCGGCTTGAGATCGATCGATGCACCCAGCGCCTCCAGTACATCCGCACTGCCGGATTTGGACGACACGCTGCGACCGCCGTGCTTGGCGATGCGCGCACCCGCCGCCGCCGCGACGAACATCGACGCCGTGGAGATGTTGAAACTGGAGGCGCCGTCACCGCCGGTACCGACGATATCCAGCAGATGTTCGTTGCTGCCAATGACGGGCACTTTCTCAGACAGCTCGCGCATCACGCGCGCCGCGCCGGTGATCTCGCCCACGGTCTCCTTCTTCACGCGCAGGCCGGTCATGATCGCCGCGGTCATCAGCGGACTCACTTCACCGCGCATGATCTGGCGCATCAGCGCGATCATCTCGTCGTGAAAGATCTCGCGATGCTCGATCGTGCGCTGCAAGGCTTCCTGTGGCGTGATCGTGATGTCGCGACCGTGCCCGTTCATGCGGCCAGCTTCAATGGCAGGCCGAGGAAATTGCGCAACAGGTCATGGCCATGCTGGGTCAGGATCGATTCGGGATGGAACTGCACGCCTTCGACCGGCAGCGTCTTGTGGCGCAGGCCCATGATCTCGTCGATCGAACCGTCGGCGTTCTCCGTCCACGCGGTGACTTCCAGGCAATCCGGCAGCGAAGACTGCTCCACCACCAGCGAGTGGTAGCGCGTCGCCTCGAACGGATCCGGCAAGCCTGCGAACACGCCCTGACCGCGGTGGCGCACTGGCGAGGTCTTGCCATGCATGATCTTCTTGGCGCGAATCACCTTGCCGCCGAAGACCTGGCCGATCGCCTGGTGACCGAGGCACACACCAAACACCGGAATCTCGCCGGCCAGCTCGCGCAGCACATCCAGTGACACTCCGGAATCATCCGGCGTACCAGGCCCTGGCGAGATCATGATATGAGAGGGCTTCAGCGCACGGATGCCGGCGATATCCAGCGCGTCATTGCGCACCACCTTCACCTGCTTCCCCAGTTCACCCAGGTACTGCACAAGGTTGAAGGTGAAGCTGTCGTAGTTGTCGATCATCAGGAGCATGGATGGCTCATCGGCTGGCGCTGCGGATAGGGAATGATACTCGCAGGATGGCATTGGATAGACCACCGCGTCGCCCTGCAGCCCGCATCGGGTCACGCGAGGCCGTGGCCATAGCATTGGCCGAATGGCTAATGTTCGGCGTGCACAGGCGACAGCACGTTCGCAGTATAGCTCTCGATCACCAGACTGAAGGGCTGGTTATCCTGTGTGTATAGCAGCGCGCGGTGCTGCAATACATGAATGGGAAGAGTTAGCGGCTTGTCGCTGGACGGCGGCAGTGGTGTGCCGCTGTCCCAGCCGTCCGGCAGTGGCGGCCACAGCAGTTCTACAGAAAGTGTCTGACGACGGAAGTGCAGCGGCTGGACGACCTTGCCGAATGGTACGTCGGAGCTGTCCAGCTGCTGATTCATCGCCGCGGTGAGCCGCGCCGGCACATACCAGTTGTCCGCATCGGACAACACCATGTCACCACAAGCCAGCTGCACCCGTCGATAGCGCACGGGTTCGTCCGGGCCGATGGCAAGGTGCGCGCGCGCACCTTCCGGCAACGGCTTGTCCGCACCATGCACGCGATGCGCCACGATCTTCGCCTCTGCTGCCAGATGATGCGTACCGCACCAGCGCTCCAACGTCAGCGTGGCACTCGAGTGACTCAACAGATCGGCGTTCAACGTCTGCAATTCGGCCAATGCCTGCGTGCGTGCGAGCAGCGTATCCGGCCAGCTTGGCTCGGGCTCGCGGGCAACAACCGGCAACGCGCACAACCATGACAGCAGCACGATCGCAGCGTTGCGCCTGGTCGACGGGTTCATGACGTTCCTTGCGCGGCGCTCAGATACGAAGCGCGCATGATAACCGCAGCAACACGGCTGCACAGGCCGCGACAGGCAAGCCGCCAGGGCGCACTACATCGACCAGAGCGCTGACGTCACGAGGTTTTCAGCTTGACGGTATGCCTATGGAACCTGATCATCCGTTGCTATTTTCAGCCGCTGAAACCCTACGAAAAGCGCTGTCGTCGAAGTATGGATTTGGCGATCTAAACAAGCTTTTGGGCTGTAGGCGCAACGCATTCATCTGTAATCTGCAGTGGTGCCAGGGACATGAGTCGAGGCCTTACCTCTCGTCCAAGCGGACACGCTGAAAAGCTCGTGCACCACTTAGCTTGAGCATTTCACAGCCCCTTCGCCGCCTGCGCCACCGCACGGAACAGCGCACGCCCCTTGTTCATCGTCTCCTCCCACTCGGCGGCAGGATCGGAGTCATAGACGATGCCGGCGCCCGCCTGCACGTGCAGGCGACCGTCCTGGATCACCGCGGTGCGGATCGCGATGGCGGTGTCGGCATCGCCCCACCAGCCGATCCAGCCGATTGCGCCGGCGTAGATGTTGCGCTTGTACGGCTCCAGCTCCTGGATGATTTCCAGTGCACGGATCTTTGGTGCGCCGCTGAGCGTGCCGGCGGGGAACGTGGCCTTGAGCACGTCCATGTAGCTGAGGTTCGGCTTGGCGGTGCCCTGCACCTGCGAGACGATGTGCATCACATGTGAGTAGCGTTCGATCACGAACGACTCGCTCACTTCGACACTGCCGGTTTCGCTGATGCGGCCGATGTCGTTGCGACCCAGGTCGATCAGCATGACGTGCTCGGCGCGCTCCTTCGGGTCGGCCAGCAGCTCCGCTTCCAGCGCCTGGTCTTCGGCTTCCGTCGCGCCGCGCTTGCGCGTGCCGGCGAGCGGACGCACCACGACCTTGCCGTCCTTCAGGCGCGCCAGGATCTCCGGCGAGGAGCCGACGATCTGGGTGTTGCCCAGGTCGACGAAATACATGTACGGCGACGGGTTCAACGCGCGCAGTGCGCGGTACACATCGACTGGCCGTGCGTTGAAACCCACGCTAAGCCGCTGCGACGGCACCACCTGGAAGATATCGCCGGCACGGATGTATTCCTTCGCGCGCTCGACCATCGCCTCGAACTCTTCCTTCGTAAACGAGGATTTGAAGTCGCCTTCGTCAAGCGCGATCGACTGGGTGAGCTGCGGATAAGAGGCGCCACCCTGGCGCAACCGATAGACCAGCGCATCGAGCCGGCGCTGCGCGGCGGCGTACGCCTGCGGCTGCGATGGATCGGCGTGCACGATCAGGTACAGCCGACCCTTGAGGTTGTCGAATACCGCAACCTCTTCGGCCAGCATCAACAACACGTCGGGTGTACCCAGCTCGTCCGCACGATCCCACTGCGCCAGCCGCGGCTCGATATAGCCGATCGTCTCGAAGCCGAAATAGCCGACCAGACCACCGCTGAACGCGGGCAGCTGCGGCAGGCGCGGTACGTCGTACTGCTGGCGCAACTTCTCGATCTCGCCCAGCGGATCGTCGAGATGACGGCGCTCGGTGATCTCGCCGGAGTCTTCCACTTCCAGCTCATGACCACGCAGGCGATACACGCGCTTCGCCGGCAGACCGATGATCGAATAGCGTCCCCAGGTGGCGCCGCCCTCGACCGATTCAAACAAGAAGGTGTACGGGCCGTCGGCCAGTTTCAGATACACCGACAACGGCGTGTCAAGGTCGGAAAACACCTCGCGCACCAGCGGGATGCGCGTATGCCCCTGGGCAACCAGCGCGTCGAATTCGTCTCGGGAGATCACGTAGGGAAGTCCGCATGGCCAAGCTGAGGGAGAAGCCATTGTAGGCGAAGCACGCGCTCAGCCACTCAACCGCTGTCGCGGCATGCCATGCAGCTGCAGGCTGAAGGCCACGCCACTGCCATCCTCGAGGTTACGTGCCGATGCCGCGCCACCGTGACGCTCGGCCACCAGTCGCACCACGTACAGGCCCAGGCCCAGATGCGGCGCGGCGCCAGGCGTGGCCTTGTCGCGCAGGCTGACCAGCGAATCAAACAGCCGGCCCTGCATCGCTTCGGGCAACAGCGGCCCCTGATTGGCCAGCTCGATCTCGGCACCGGCGTCGACCACCCGCAGGCTCAGCCGCAACCAGCCACGCTCCGGCGTGAACGACAGTGCATTGTCGAGCAACTTGTCCAGCGCCTGCGCGATCAGCTCAGGCGCGCAGTGCAGATGCAGCGGTGCCTCGGGTAGCACGCATTCGAGCCGGCGCGGACCGATCAACGGACGATAGGCATCAGCGCAACCACGCACCACATCGCGCAAGTCGACGTCTTCCGGTTCCGCTGCCGTGATCGAACGTTCCATCCGGCTCGACTCGCTCATCGCACGCACCAGCGCACCGAGCCGCGCCACACCGTCGCGGGCGCGAGCCAAATACGGTTGTGCCTCCGCCGGCAGCGTCGCATGTTCGAGGTTGTCCAGCGAGGACTTCACGATCGCCAGCGGCGTGTTGAGTTCGTGCGAAAGTTTCGAGGCCAGCGTGCGCAGGTAATCGGTGTAACCGTCGACCACCACGAACAGGCGCTCGAAGCTGCGCGCGAGGTCGCCGATCTCGTCCGTGGCATCGGTCATCGGAAAACGACCTTGCTCGAACAGGCCGTCCAGACGTCCATCGTTGAGCTGCGCGCGCTCGGCCGCATTGCGCAAACGACCCAGCCGCAGGCTGAGCCGGGTGGCGAACGTCAGCAGGATGCCGCCAGCGACCAGCAGTACGCCAAAACTGGTCAGCAGCAGGCCGAGCAACGCGCGGTTGGCCAGCAGCGGCACGATGCGGCTGGCCTGTTCCAGCAGCAACACGCCATCGACCTGGCCCGCCCGCTCGATCGGCACCGCGGCGGCCAATACCACGCTGCCGCGCTCCTCGCCGCTGCGCCAGACGCTGACCGGAGTGCCGGTACTCGCCGTGCTGACTTCGCGGGTATCCAGACGCGGCACGTCCTGCGACCACAGATTGGCATCCTCCAGACGGGTCGCCAGTAGCGAGCGATAGACCAACGAGGCGAACCAGCCTGGCTGGCCATCGTTGCCGGGCATCGTGTTGAGGCGACCACTGCGCCCCATCAACCAGCCCTGTGGCGACAACACGCGCGCCTGAACCTCGTCGGGCGCGAGCTTCGCCAACTCACCGGAAAGCGTGCCGGAGAATCGCAGCAGCGGGCGGGTATCGGCCGCCATCGGATCACCGCCCGCGTGGGCGTCATATACGCCCACGCCAAACGTGCGCAATGACAGGTTGCGCGGCAGGCGCAGCTCGACCCGATAGCCGCTGCCGTCTTCCTGCCACTGGGCCGTGATCAGGTCAGGCAGACCATCGACCGCCGGATCGAGCGGCCGTGCCGTGAGTGGCCCCGGCGCAGCACTGGCCAGCAGATAGCGGCGCTGGCCGGAGGCATTGCCGAGCGAGAGGATCAGGTGATCGGCTGCCAGTGCATTCGCATCATCGGTATCGGCACGGGTGCGCTGGGTATCCGGCACATCCGCATAGAGGTACAGGCCGGCATCATCCTCGGCGAGCAGCAGGCGGCCGCGCTGGCCCAGTGACTGGCTCCACGGCGTCAACGGCGCCCAGTCGTCACCATAGCCGTCCACGGTAATCGGATCCGGCGTCTGCTGTACATACCAAGCCCTGCCCTGTCCAGACACGACGGCATCGGTCACTACCAGACTGCGTGCCACCGCCCGCGCGGATGCCAGCAGGGCTTGCGCCTGACCCTCGCGCAGCAAGGTCTCCATCTGTCGCACATACAACCAGCCTGCGACCGGCAGGGCCAGCGTGCACAGCGCGACGAGCAACAGCTTGCGGCGAAGGTTCATGGAACGAACGATACAGGGCAGGAACGCAGAAGATGTCGGAAGGCTTTAAGGATGAACCATGGCCTTGCCAGTCTTGCCCTTCGTTTCATCCGTGTACTTGAGGTAAGTCGACTGTCCGACCACGCCCAGGAAAGATGCCGCAAGGTCTGCCATCTTCGGATCACCATGGGCCAGCGTCATCGACCAACTGAAGCGCACACCTGTCGCAAGACCCGGATCACAAAACACGACCAGATCGTCCTCGTGATCAGTACCCTCGTAGTGCACGCCACGACATGTCATGGCCTTGTTGTTAACTACCAGTGTACTGACCTTGGCTTTCGGATCGCGGTCAAGGTAGCGATGCCGGTCATCCTGAAGTTCGGCTTCCAGCGAAGACAGTTTGGATGGCCAAACGTTGAGCACCATTACGCGCTCGGGCTTGCCCGTCCATTCGCCCTGGTACAGAACGAGGTTTACACCGATGGCTTTGGCGTACGTGCAGCAGTCTCCAGTCCAGCCATCCGGCAAATCTGCTTGGATGGCCCAGCCTGGAATCTCCTGATCTGCGTTGCCGTAAACCATGATCCCCCGATCCTTACCAGGATCTCCTGCATGACAAGCAAGCGATGCCAATGCCAGCAGCAGAGCCATCAGACTCTTCATCATGGCTTCCACCGGTAGCCCACACCGTGCACCGTCTCGATCGCGTCGAACTCCGGTGCCACGGCGATGAACTTCTTGCGGATGCGCTTGATGTGCGAGGTGATGGTGGCGTCGTCGACGACGAGCTCGGCCTCGCGCATCAGCTGGTCGCGATTCTTCACGTGGCCGGGGAAGCGGATCAGCGTGTGCACCATCCAGAATTCGGTGACCGTGAGTGGAACCTCCTCGCCATTCCAGCTGATCCGCATGCGCTCGGATTCCATTTTCAGTGGACCATGTTCGATCACGGTTTCACTGGAAGCAGGTGCCTTCAACGATTCGATGCGGCGGAACAGCGCAGCGATGCGCGCGGCCAGCTGGTGCAGGCTGGTGTCCTTGCTGAGGTAATCGTCGGCGCCCAGGCGCAGGCCGGAGATTACGTCGAAATCCGAATCGCGCGCAGTAAGGAAGATCAGTGGCAGCGTAGATGACTTCGCACGCAGTTCGCGGCAAAGATCGAAGCCACCCTCCGGCTCGTCGCCGAGGCCGATGTCGATGATCACCAACTCGGGGAGACGCATGGCGAACGCCGTGGAGGCTTCCCGCCGCGAGCCATAGCCACGCGCGTCGTAGCCGAAGCGGTTCAGCGCCTCGACATAGTTGGCACGGATCAATGGTTCGTCTTCGACAATGGCAATGCTGCGGCCCATGGCACGCTCCCTTGGTAGTGCGCGCAGCGTGCTATGCGAACCGCCGCTGCGCAAGCCGTACACCGTCCGTGCCCGCGTTTTGCCACAAGCCAGCGGCAAGCCGGCCCGATTGTGCCGGCGCTAACGCCGCGGCCGGATGTTTGATGTCAACCATGCACCACGCATGGAGCCGGACAATGTCGAAGATCGAATCCACCGAACGTGACCCGAATGCCGAACTGCGCGATTTCGAGCCGTTGCGGGTGACGCTGGCGCTGGGCGCCCTGCTGCTCGGCCTGATCCTCGGCATGCATTGATCCGGAGTCGACGCCGTGCATCTACACATCTTCAAACTTTCAGCCGTGGAAGGCATGGGTGCGTCCGGCGCGAAGGGAATCGCGCCGGACGCGGGGCAGGAAGATCCTGATCCGGACTGGCAACCCGTGTAGCGCACCACCGCACCTGTATTCCGTCCGACATGGTGGTTCCTTTCCCCTCCCTGCGAGGGGATTTTTTTGAACCTGAACCGCATCGGGCCGTCGATTCCGCGCGTTCACGATTTTGTCCGGAACCAAACCGGATCGACCCGGTCAGAACTACTGATTGGTGTCGGTTCCATTTGCCGTGGAATGTGCCGATGCGGCCGTGACCCCTCCCTCCGATGCGGTCGTGTCGGCACACCACCAATCGATGGTGTTTCCTCTCACGTCATCCGACGACGTTTATCCCGGCGCATTCATTCCATGCGCCGGGATTTTTATGGATGATGTTCACCCGATCGCCTTGCGCATGGCCGCGATCTCGGCGCGGTAATCCTTCGTGTGGAAGATTGCCGAACCGGCGACGAAGGTGTCGGCGCCAGCGGCAGCGATCGCGCCGATGTTGTCGGCGGTGACGCCGCCATCCACTTCCAGTCGGATCGCGCGACCGCTGGCCTCGATGCGCTCGCGTGCCTGGCGCAACTTCTCCAGTGTGCCGGGGATGAACTTCTGCCCACCGAAGCCGGGATTGACCGACATGATCAGGATCAGGTCGAGCTTGTCCATCACGTAGTCGAGGTAATCCAGCGGCGTGGCCGGGTTGAACACCAGTCCAGCCTCGCAACCCGATTCCTTGATCAGGCTGAGCGTGCGGTCGATATGCTCGCTCGCTTCCGGATGGAAACTGATCAGGCTGGCGCCGGCCTTGGCGAAGTCCGGCACGATGCGGTCGACCGGCTTGACCATCAGATGCACGTCGATCGGTGCGGTGATGCCGTAACCGCGCAGCGACTGCAGCACCATCGGTCCGATCGTGAGGTTCGGCACGTAATGGTTGTCCATCACGTCGAAATGCACCCAGTCGGCACCGGCAGAGAGCGCCGCAGCGGTGTCTTCGCCGAGTCGCGCGAAATCAGCGGCGAGGATGGACGGGGCGATGATCGCAGTCTGTTTGCTCATGATTTTTCTCGGTGCGGAAACGTGCCTGGCGATGCCAGATCAAGATTACTTGAAACCCCGTTGTTCCTTGATCCGATCGTAGGCTGCGTTGATTTCGCTTGCCCGCGATTCGGCGCGCTTGCGCATGTCTTCGGGCAGGTCGCCCAGACGATCGGGGTGGTGCTCGGAAATCAGCTTGCGGTAGGCGCGTTTCACCGCACGATCGTCGACGCTGCGATCAATGCCGAGCACCGCGTACGGATCCGGCCCCTGCGGCGTGCGCTGCGGTGGCACGTAACCGCCTCCAGCCGAACCATGACCCTGCTGCTGGCCGTAACCGTAACCGCGCTGACCGCCGCCATTCCACGCGTAACCCTTCATCGCCATCAGCGCCATCAGCTCCATCTCGCTGACCCGCAGCGCGAACGCAAGCTGGCGCAGGATCGCCATCTTCTCCGGTGCCGGACTACCCTCGGCCAGCACCGTCTCGATCACCACGTCGAGCACGGGAAACGCGTGATCGCGGCGCATGCCGACCCAGTTGCGCAATGCCGTGATGGTCTGGGTGACATCGAACTCCGGCTGCTTGCCGACATTGAAGCTGACCGCGGCCTGCTTGCGCTGTTCGGTATCCAGCCCGATGCGCGTCATCAGGCGTTCGGCCACCGCAATCTCCGCCTCCGACACACGGCCATCGGATTTCGCCACCGCGCCGAGCAGGGTGAACAGCGGACCGACATAGCCGCCCGCTTCCGGCGTGGCGTTCTTGCGCTGGCTGTGCTGCAGGTTGTCGAAGATGAAACCGACCACGGCACCGGTGATCGCACCGGGCAGGTGGCCGATGAGCAACCCGAAGAACGCGAACCACATCGTGTAGGTAAAACTCATGGATGTGCCTGCGGTGACTGGGCGCTATACCAGCGCGCCAGCGCATCGAGATCGGCATCGCTGACCGGGCCGATTGCCGCACGCATCAGCGGCACGTCGCGACTGCCATCCCGGTATTGCTTGAGCGCGCTGCGCAGGTAGTCCAGCTGCTGGCCGGCCAGGTTCGGCGCGCCGGGCATGCTGGCGTGACCGGTCTCGCCATGACAGGCCGCGCACAGACCCAGCCGACTGGGCTGTACCGGTGCCGCGGTCTGGCTGTGGGCAAGGGCTGGCGTGGCGGCGACCAGATACAGCGCCGCTATCAGGAGCCTGCTCATGATCTGCCAGTGGTTCGCGTTGAGTTGTTGGGGCCGCCAGGTGGTAGTGCGTGGCGCAGCGCCTGACTGGCCGTCAGGTCAAGCCGCGCGCTGCCGCATGGCGGCCACAGCGGCTCAACCCTTTGGGCCGTGGCGCGGGCCACTGGCAGATCATGAGCAGGCTCTGGGGTTCGCATCGGCAACACATGGGGGTGAAGGCGAGCAATTCTAGCAGTGCCCGGTGATCCGGCCTGCCGGGTGCGACTTTCCGGCCTATCGGCTGCAGCGGCTAGAATGGACGCTCTCCTCCCCCTCCGTGGAACCCCCGTCGTGCCCACCACCCTGTCGCAATCGAACCTGCCCGGCCTGGAACTGCTCCATCGCGGCAAGGTGCGCGATGTCTACGCGTTGTCCGACGATCGGCTGCTGATGGTCGCCACCGACCGGCTGTCTGCGTTCGACGTGGTGCTGCCCAACCCGATCCCGGGCAAGGGCGAGATGCTCACGCAGATTTCCAATTTCTGGTTCGGCAAGACCGCGCACCTGCTGCCAAACCATCTGCTTGACGTGCCACTGGCCGAGGTACTGCCGCCCGGCACCGATCTGGCGCTGTACGAGAAGCGCGCGGTGGTGGCGCGGCGGCTGAAACCGGTGCCGGTGGAGGCGATCGCCCGCGGCTACCTTATCGGCTCGGGCTGGAAGGATTACCAGGCCACCGGCTCATTGTGCGGCATCAGGTTGCCCGCGAGCCTGCAGCAGGCGCAGCAGCTTCCCGCACCGATCTTCACCCCGTCGACCAAGGCCGCCGTCGGCGACCACGACGAGAACGTCAGCTACGACGTGGTGGTTGATGCGGTCGGCGCCGAACTGGCCGGCAAGGTGCGCGACGCCACGCTGGCGATCTACCAGTGGGCGGCCGCCTATGCGGCCGAACGCGGCATCATCATCGCCGACACCAAGTTCGAATTCGGCACCGATGCGAGCGGCAAGCTGTACGTGATGGACGAGATGCTGACGCCGGATTCCTCGCGCTTCTGGCCTGCCGACGAATACCGCGTCGGCATCAGCCCGCCCAGCTACGACAAGCAGTTCGTGCGCGATTATCTGGAGACGCAGGACTGGAACAAGACTGCGCCCGGCCCGGTGATTCCGGACAATGTCATCGCTGCCACCGCTGCCAAATATGCCGAGGCATTGCAGCGGCTGGCCGGCATCAAGCTCGACTAGATCCAACTCAACGCGGAGTTGCCCCATGCGCACCATGCAGGACTGGCTCGACAGTTACAGCAGTGACCACCAGAACCCGACCAACCAGGTGTTCCACTGGCTGTGTGTACCGCCGATCGTGTGGTCGGTGATCGCGCTGCTGTGGACGATCCCGGTACCGACGGCGTTCCTCCGTCCTGGCGCATGGGCGGTGCTGGCGATGGTGCTGGCGTTCTACTGGTACTGGCGGCGCTCGCACCGACTGGCTTTTGCGCTGCTGCTCGCGTTCGCCGTGCTGGGCCTGCTCACCAACTTCCTGTACTACCAGCTCGGCGGCGCCTCGCTGCGCTACCTGGCGATCGGCGTCTTCGTGGTCGCCTGGATCGGCCAGTTCATCGGCCACCAGTTCGAGGGACGCCGGCCAAGCTTTCTCACCGACCTGTCGTATCTGCTGATCGGCCCCGCCTGGCTGATGGCCAAGCTGCTGCGCCGGCTGGGATTCAAGCAGACCACATGACGACCCTGCTTACCCTGATCAGCACCCTGCTCTGGTGGGTGCTCTACAGCAGCATCGGCGCGCTGTTCTTCGCCCTGATCGGCTGGTCGGTGCTGCGCTGGACCGAACGTTGCGCGGTGGTATTCAACCGCATCTATCTGGCCTGCCTGGTGTGGACCATGATCGGCCTGCTGCTGATCACCGGCGTGGCCGCGTACGAGGGCCATCTGCACCCGCCCTACGCTGCACTGCTCAACTCGGGCCTGCTGCGCTGTGCTCTGGTGCTGGACATGCTGATCGGCACGTTCCTGCTGTGGCGATTGACCCCGCGCATCGACGCGCACCGCATCCGCCCCGGGAGCGCCTGCATGGCGGTGGCCGCGATCATGGCGATCAGCTTCGGCATCGCCACCAGCTTGGCGTGATCCGGGGGTTGCGCCACAGAAATGGGCGGATTTCATCCGCCCATTTCTGTCTTCGAAACGCTGAAAGCAGACTGTCGTACTCAGTGCATGCCGAACAGCGCGGCACCGAACACCATCGCCATGATCAGGCCGATGACAAGGGAAAACACGAAGAAGATCACCATATAGATCAGCTGCACCAGGCAAGCCTTGCCAAACCCGATCTGACTGCCGTCCTGTGCCAGCAGCAGATAGTTGGTCACCGCCGCACCAACCAGGAAGTCCGCAACCAAGGACAGCAGGCTGCCCAGCCCTTGCGGAAGAACCATCCTCAGCACCACAGACACCACGATCACGGCAACAAATGTCAGCAGGATCGCGCCGATCGAGCGCAGATACGACGGCATGTAGCCGACCGCAATACGAAATGACAGGCACAGGATCAGTGCGCCGAGCAGGATGCCACCTACGATCATGACCAGCAGGCCCAGCATGCCCATGCCAGCCAGCGCAGCCAACGAAGAAGTACCCATAAAACCTCCCCTTGAAGTGGAAGAAGCCGCCGCGTGGCACTCCCCATGCCACCCCTCCCGACGGTGGCGCCAGCCTAGCTGATTCCATCGTCGCATGTGCGATTGCACTGTCTCCTCCCACGAGACCGGAGCAAGCTATACCACCCGCTCGCTTACGAGATGCTCCATGAGCCTGCGCAGCCTGTTTATCGACTTCAACAGTTACTTCGCCTCGGTCGAGCAGCACGAGGATCCAACCCTGCGCGGGCGGCCGGTCGGCGTGGCGCCGGTAGCTGCCGAAACCACCAGCCTGATTGCCGCCAGCTACGAAGCAAAGGCGTTCGGCGTGAGCACCGGCACGATGGTGCGCGAGGCGCGACGACTGTGCCCCGGTATCGAAATCCGCGTGGCCCGGCCGGAACGTTACGTGTACTGGCACCACCGCCTGATCGAGGCGATCGATCACGCGATTCCGATTGCCCGCGTCGGCTCGATCGACGAGGTGGCCTGCGAGCTGGTCGGCCGCCAGCGCCGGCGCGACATCGCTGAAGCCATCGCTCAGCAGGTGAAAGACGAAGTCGCACTGGCCGCGCCCGGCGGCGCGATCCGCTGCTCGATCGGCATCGCGCCGAACGACTTTCTCGCCAAGACCGCCTCGGATATGCGCAAGCCCGACGGTCTCACTGTGATCGAGCAGGCCGACCTGCCGCAGGCCTTGCATGGACTGGCATTGCGCGACCTGTGTGGCATCGGCCATTCGATGGAAGCGCGCCTGCATGAAGCCGGCATCACCAGCGTGGCCCAGCTCAGCGCCGCCGACAAGCATCGGTTGCGGCATGCCTGGGGTGGTATCGAAGGCGAGCGCATGTGGGGCCTGCTGCGCGGTGCCTGGCTACCGACTGCACCCACCGAACGCGGCTCGATCGGCCACTCGCATGTGCTCGGGCCGGAACTGCGCAGCGCCATCGGCGCCCGTGCGGTGCTGAAGAAACTGCTGGTGAAGGCGGCGATGCGCATGCGTCGCGAAGAGATGCTCAGCGGTGCGCTGGCTGTGCGCATCCGCTTCATCGGCCACGACCAGCGCTGGGAACGCGATCTCGCGTTCGACCCCACCGACGACAGCCGCGAACTGCTGCGCCTGTTGAACGGCATGCTGGACAGCGGCAATCAGCGCCGGCTGTTGCCAGGACCAGTGAATGCCACGCCGCTATCGGTCAGCGTGACCCTCACGCGGCTGGTGCCGCGCACGCAGAGCAGCGGTTCACTGTTCGCACCGACCCGGGACACGCGCCGTGTCGACGCACTCGTGGATCGTATCAATGCGAAGTTCGGTTACAACAAGCTCTACTTCGGCAGCATGCAGCTGGCGCTGGAACACGACGCCGCACCGATGCGCATCCCGTTCAACCGTATCCCCGACACCGGAAGCGAGAACGAAGCCACGCATGAGAGCGATGCCAGTCACGATGCACTGTGGCTGCAATCACTGAATCGTTTCAAGGTGTTGGCCGAGGGCGAGCATCGCAAGCGCGATCGCGACATCGGACGAAAGTAAGTGACATGCGATTACCAGCTTCGCTGTTGTGAAGCTACTCCGGCCTGCGCCGGAATGACGGGATCGAGGCCGCAAGAATGTGCTGCGGTTGAGAGCGGCTCCGTCGGAAAACTACCTGCCCGTTATGCCACGCGCCGGCGCGACCACCACTGCCAGCCGTAATACACCGGCACGCCCAGCGCGATGATCAGCAGACTCATGCCGGCATCGCCCGGCGCATGGATCGCGCTGGCCACGATCACGCCGAACACGGTGATCACGAAGATCAACGGCAGCAGCGGATAGAACGGCACCCGGTACGGCGCCGGCTGGTCGATGAAGTGTTTGCGATACCAGAACAGCGTGCCGATGCCGAATACGTGCCCAAGCCACTCGCCCACTGTGGTGTAGTTGAGCAGCTGGTTGAAGCTGCCTGACACGGTCAGCACGATCGCCCATGCACCGAGCACGGCCAGTGCGATCTGCGGTGCACGCGTGCGTGGATCGACGCGCCCGGTCGCGCGGAAGAACACGCCGTCCGCGCCCATCGTCTGCAGCACGCGTGCGCCGCCGGCTATTGCAATGCTGCAATAGCCGAAGGTGGAACAGGCAATGCCGACCTCGATCACGGTGGCACCGTGCACACCGAACAGCTTCTGCATCAGGTCAGCCGCCGGCGCCAGGCTGGTTGCGAGGCCGGCATGGCCGAGCCCGGCCAGGTAGGCGAAGTTGACCAGCACATAACAGAGCACCACACCGGCCATGCCCATGCCCAGTGCGCGCGGCAGGGTGCGCTGCGGGTTGCGCACTTCGCCGGCCAGGTCGTTGAGGTAATGAAAACCGCCATAGGCAAACAGCACTGGCAGCAAGGCGCCGGCAAAGGCCCACGATGACACTGGCTGCGTGGTATCCGGCACCAGCACCAGTCCCAGCTGGCCATGTGCCAGCACCATGCCAGCCACCACCAGCAACGCAATCGCCATCACCTTCAGCACGGTGAAGATGTTCTGCATCCACGCACCGGCGCGGATGCCGAACAGGTTGATGCTGACGATGAACACGATCGCGCCGACCGCGACCGGCATTTCGTAGAGCCGGCTCAGGCCCAGCGCCCGGCAGAAATAGACAGCGAACTTGGTTACCACCGCCGCCACGCTGCCGGGATAGTTGATCAGTGCCATGGTCCAGCCGAACAGGAACGCCGGCAGCAGGCCGAACGCCTCGCGCAGGTACACATAGATGCCGCCCGCCTGCGGCCGCCGCGCGCCGAGTTCGGCGTAACACAGCACGCCGGCCAGGGTCAGCAGACCGCCGATCGCCCACAGGACCAGCACCTGCATGCCGGATGACGTGTTCTGCGCCACCGTGGCCGGTGTGATGAAGATGCCCGCCCCGATCACGCCGCCGATGACGATCATCGCGGCGTCCCAGGTGTTCAGGCGACGGGCATAGGCATTGGCGGGTTCGGTCAGCATGGACGCTACCTTGCCATTGTGGATGGTGTTTCAGCCAGTCCCGCGTGGCATATGAGCTTTTTCAAGCTGCGGCAATGACAGCTCCAGGTGCAAATTGACAAGCGCCCTTGGTCTCGGAACACTGGTATTGGCAGTGCGATACGCGCTGTCGATTCATGATGCAGCGGCCACTTCGCTGCGTCATCGCTACCGAGGGGTGCTGCAGCGGATCTCCGTCCGCCACGCTCGGTCTGCGACTCCATCGCAAGGGCGCCCTTTCCACTTATTGGAGATGTCGCCATGTCTGCTCACCCTGCTTCTCGTCGGCTCGCTTTCGCCACATCCACGGACTACCCGTCCATCCAGCCGGACGACGCCCATCTGGCAACGTCACTGGAACACCTCGGCCTCCAGCCGATCGTCTGCGTGTGGAATGACCCGGACGTCGACTGGTCGACGTTCGATGCGGTGCTGATCCGCACCATCTGGGATTACTTCAAGCTTCACGCAGCGTTCCTGGCGTGGCTCGACCGGCTCGACCGACTGGGCATCCCCACCATCAACGACAGTCAGCTGCTGCGTTGGAACAGCGACAAGCGCTACCTGCTCGAACTCGCCCAACACGGCATCGACATTATCCCCACCCGGCTCGCCAGCGCGCATGAGCTTGGCAACGTGCTGGCGACGATGCCGGTGCAGCAGGTGGTGATCAAGCCGACCATCAGCGGCAGCGCCTGGCATACGCTGCGAGGCACCGTCGGCGACGAAATCTTTGCGCAGGCGGTGGCGAAACTGCCACGCGAATACGACTACCTGGTGCAACCGTTCGTGTCGGAAATCATCAGCGAGGGCGAATGGTCGCTGCTGTATTTCGACCGCGAGTTCAGTCACGCCGTGATCAAGCGTCCAGCCGCCGGCGAATATCGCGTGCAGGAAGAGTACGGCGGCAGTGCCGACCCGATCGTGCCGAGTGCCGCGACGCTGGCAGCCGCCGAACGTGCACTCGCCGCAGTTGCCGGGATCGGACATGGCAATCACGCATACGTGCGCGTCGACGGCGTGATCTGCGCCGGCCGCTTCCTGATCATGGAACTGGAGCTGATCGAGCCGTTCCTGCATCTTGCCGGGTATCCGGCAGCAGCCGAACGGCTGGCGCAACTGGTGGCAGACCGTCTTCCCGCTGATCGACAACTTCCGCACAGCACCGACAACTAGGCAACCACGCCCTAGAATCACCGTATGCCTGTCCCGCCCGCACGAAAAATCCTGCATATCGACATGGACGCGTTCTACGCGTCGGTGGAGCAGCGCGACGATCCGTCGTTGCGCGGCAAGCCGGTGGCGGTGGCATGGCGCGGCGCACGCTCGGTGGTGTGCGCCGCGAGTTACGAGGCGCGCGTGTTCGGCGTGCGCTCGGCGATGCCGGCGATCCGCGCCGAGCGGTTGTGCCCGCAGCTGATTTTCGTGCCACCGGATTTCGTGCGTTACAAGGCGGTGTCGCGACAGGTGCGCGAGATCTTCGCGCGACATACCGACTTGATCGAACCACTGTCGCTGGACGAAGCCTATCTCGACGTCACGATGACGAAGACCAGCCTGCCATCGGCCACTGCCACTGCCGAAGCGATCCGCGCGGCGATCCGCGAGGAAACCCAGCTCACCGCATCCGCTGGCGTAGCGCCGAACAAATTTCTAGCCAAGATCGCCTCGGACTGGAACAAGCCCGACGGTCTGTGCGTGATCCGTCCACACCAGGTGGACGCATTTCTCACGCCATTGCCGGTCGGCCGCCTGCCAGGTGTCGGCAAGGTGATGGAGGCGAAGCTCGCCGTGCTCTGCGTCGCCACCGTCGGCGAACTGCGTGCTTTCGCGTTGGCGGAACTGGAGCAGCGCTTCGGACGCTGGGGTCGGCGCCTGCACGAGTTGGCGCGCGGCATCGACGAGCACGCGGTGCAGCCCGAACGTTCCACCCTACAGGTTTCTGCCGAGGATACGTTCGAACATGACCTGCTGCTGGGCGAGCTCGAACCGCACATCCGCCGGCTCGCCGAGAAAGCGTGGGCCGGCCATCAGCGCGAAGAAAGCCGCGTCGCGCGCACCGTCGTACTGAAGCTGAAAACGTCGGACTTCCACACGCTCACGCGCAGTCTCACACCTGCCACACGCCCGCAGTCGGCAGCCGAACTGGCTGACATCGCCTGTGCACTGCGTGAGCGCGTGGAACGTCCTGCCGACAGCCGCTACCGTTTGGTCGGCGTCGGCCTGGCCGGCTTCGTCGAGCAGGACAGCTACCAGGCGCAGAGTGACCTGTTCGACGCCCCGGCGGCAGACGTCAGGCCCTGATCCAGCGCAGCAACTCGCGCCACGACGGCTTCTTGCCGTACATCAGGATACCGGTGCGGTAGATCCGCGCGGCCAGCCAGACGCAGGCGAGCAGCGCGAGCACCATCAGGCCCAGCGACAGCGACAGCTGCAGCGGAGGCACCGAACTCAGCGACCAGCGCACCGGCATAGTGAAAGGCGCAAACAGCGGGATATACGACATCGTCACGCCCAGGCTGCCGGTCGGATCCTTGATCAGGCTGAACACGGAGAAGAAACCCACCAGGATCGACATGGTGACGAACACCGCGTATTGCTGGGTCTCCTGGATCGTGTTGCACATCGCGCCGATCGCCGCGTACAGCGCGCCGTAAAGCAGGAAGCCCAGCGCGAAGTAGAGCAGGAACACCACCAGCAGGCCCGGCGCCATGCTCGGGATCGGAAAGCTGCGCACCGCATCCGCGCTCATGCCGAACAGGCCGGCCAGGTGCGCGCGCTGGCTGCTGACCAGGAACACCGAGCCGCCCCAGATCGCCATCTGCGCGAGACCGGCCATGCCCACGCCAAGCACCTTGCCGAGCAGCATCTGGAACGGCGTCAGCGACGAGGTCAGCACCTCCATGATGCGCGAGGTCTTCTCCTCGATCACCGAGGTCATCGTCTGCTGGCCGTAGAGCAGGATCGAGATGTACAGGATGAAGCCCATGAAATAGGCGATCAGGAACGAGTCCTCGCCGCTCTGCCCGGTCAACCTGCCGTCGGACACCTTGGTGGTATCCATGTCGGCCGGTGCCATCGCACGTTTCACCAGCGCCTCGTCGACGCCCGACTTGCCGAGCCGCACACCGGCAAGCGCATTGGACACGCTGCGCTGCAGCTTCGACATCGAATCCAGCGAACCGACATTGCTGCCGTAATAGTCCAGCTTGCCGCTGGCCAAGGTGCCATCCGTAAGCACCAGTACGCCGTCCCAGCCGTCTTTCTGCTTCTTGCTCGAGAAACCGGTACTGGCAATCAGATCGTTGCGCACCGCCGCCAGGTTCGCCGCCGTGGCGGGAAACACCTGCACGCTGTAGCGCGCCTTTGCCGCCGGCCCGTCACCCAGCTTCTCGGACTGCAGGGCCTGACTGACCGGCTGACCCAGCCCCACCGAGGTCGCGTCCACCACGGCGACCCGGCTGGTGTGGTCCGAGCCGCTCATCATCAGCCCCGGCAGCACCGCCATCAGCACGATGAACACCGGCAGCAGGATCGTGGAAATCAGGAACGCCCTGGTTCGCACGCGCTCGACGAACTCCCGGCGGATCACGGCGATGATCTTCTTCATGCGGCTGCTCCGGCGTGGGCGACGGCGGCATCGGCGCCGACCCTGGCGATGAAAATGGCATGCAGCGACGGCTCGACCACCTCGAACCGGCGCAACCCGACCCCTGCGTGCACCAGCGCCGCCAGCAATTGCTCGGGATCGGCACCCTCGGCCATCTGCAGCTCCGCCGAGGCACCGTAATCGTCGACGCGGGCAATCAGCGAACGGTCGGCAAGAATGGCCTCGGCACGCGGCTTGTCGTGGCTGAAACCGAGTGCGACATGCCGGCCGCCAAAGTCCGCCTTGACCTGCGCCACCGTGCCGCTGACCACCGTCTCGCCACGCGCGATGATCGCGATGTGGTCGCACATGCGCTCGGCCTGCTCCATCACGTGGGTCGAGAACAGCACGGTGCGGCCGCTGGCGGCGATCTCCACCACGATGTCCTTCATCACCTGGGCGTTGACCGGATCGAGTCCCGAGAACGGCTCGTCGAGAATCACCAGCTCCGGCTCATGCAGCAGTGCGCCGGCGAACTGCACCTTCTGCTGCATGCCCTTGGACAGATCCTCGACCTTCTTCAGCGCCCACTCGCTGATGCCAAGCCGCTCCAGCCACGCCTGCGCGCGCCGGCGTGCATCTGCACGCGAGATACCCTTGGTCTCGCCCAGGAAGATCAGGTGATCGAGCACCTTCATCTTCTTGTACAGCCCACGCTCTTCCGGCAGGTAGCCGATGCGCGCCGACAGCTTGCGGCTGCCATGCGCGGACCCGAACAGCGACACCCTGCCTTCGTCCGGTTCAAGGATGCCCATGATCAGTCGGATCGTGGTGGACTTGCCTGCGCCGTTCGGCCCGAGCAGCCCGAAGATGCCGCCGGCGGAAACTTCCAGCGAAAGGCGGTTGACGGCGGTATGTCCTGAAAACCGCTTGGTGACGGATTCGACGCTGACGCTAGGCAATGGCATGGTCCCGTGTCCCTGGCATGTCGGGCACGCGGCCCCCTTTCGCGAAAATAGCATGCAAGCGGGAAAGCGCGCAGATGACTTGTGGCAGAGTGCGCGTGAACCATCGTGAGCCGTGCCGCGCGTATCGTGTACGCTGCGCGCCCATCGGACGCGTCGTCCGCGACTGGAACAACGACATGCATTTCGAACTGCCCAGAGTCCGCATCCATTCGTTGAAGGACTTCATCAAACATTACTTGATGATCGTGCTCAGCATCCTCACCGCGCTTGGGTTGGAGGCATGGATCGAGCATGTACACCACGCGCATGCGGCCGAAGAAGCGAGCCGGCAGATGACGGCCGAGTTGCGCCACAACCTTGCGGAAACGCGTGAATCGCTGCAGAAGAATGAGGCGACACTGCAGTTGGTCGGCAAGCTCGATGCCACGCTCATCGCCGACCTGAAGGATGGCCTGCCGCCGGCAGTCATCAACCAGCACATCCGCGCACAGGAGCACGGCTTTCAGCTCAACCTCAACTGGCCCGGCCTGCCCTCGTCGGCCTGGGACGTGGCGGTGGCGAACCAGTCGGTGAGCTGGGTCGAACCGGCCAACCTGAAGAAATTTTCCACCGCCTACGCGGCGCAGCGGGAGACCGACGCCTGGGTGCAGCACGACAGCGTGCTGATGCTGGACGTGCCCAGGGTGATCAACTTCAGGACCGATCTGGACCTGGGCCGCGACGTGGATCCGCAAGCCTTCCTCTACACCGTGCAGCAGATGAAGGTGACCATCACCAGCATGAAGAACAATCTGCAGGAACTGGAGAAACATCTCGCCGATGCCGTTCCGGACGAGACGCAGGGAAGCCGGTAAGCGCTGGCGGAGAGTTGTTGATGCCTGAGCGTACTCAGCCCGGCTCGGGCAACGTGTACTCGAAATCGTAGAAATGCTGGCCGCCGGTGATCGTGATGGCCAGCGCCCCGGCCAGCCCCTGCAACTCGTCGTCGCCGGAATCGGGCACCACCGTGATGATCAACTGCGGCGTACCGCGCGTCATGATGCCGCTGTGCTGCAACGCAAACGAGCCGCTGCGTCCATGCAACGTGCCACTGACCCGTTCCAGCGCGACGTAACCGGCTGAACCTTCGACCGCGGTGCGAGTAGCCAGCATCTGGCCCTTGCCGCTCGCCACGAGGTCGCCGTGATACTGCTTGTCCAACGCCATCCGGCCGATGCTGGCGTCACCGACGCTGTCTTCAGCCGGCTGCGGGATCATCTTCACTTCGAACGTGCCACTGGCATGCATGCTCATGACTCTCCGGTCTGGGTGCGACATGATCGCACCCATCGGGTCGCCTAGCTCAACCGGCGCGAGATCGCGAAGAACGCCAGATTGCCCAGGCCGGTGGCGCCGGCCAGCACGGCGACCAGGCCGGGAGTGACTTCCTGCCAGTTGAACCACTGGATCAGGCCGAAGCCGACCGCGACTGACACCAGCACGATGCCCCAGCGCAGCGAGGAGTTGCGCCGACGCAGCGCCTCGTCGCGCAGGATCGAATTGACCAGATCCTCGGAACCGCCGGCGTTGACCATGTGCCGGCGCACCATGGCGTCGACGCAGACCTTGATCGAGTAGGCAATGCAGATGAACAGGCTGATCGGGATGAAGTCGCCGAAATTCATGAGGCTCTCCTTGGGAGTGATGACGGGATGACTGGCTGTCGGGACCATAGATACGGCCACCCTCGCGACGGTTGCAGCAATCCGCTTGCAACCATTGTGGCAATGCGCGTATCCCTTGCGGCATGGAAGACATCCGCAGCAGCCCGGACCGCGAACTGGTCGACGCCGTGCTGGCCAACCGGCCGGGCGCGTTCGAGCGCCTGGTCCGCGAGTATCAAGGCCTGTGCTGGCACATCATCCATCGGATGGTGCGCCACCCCGAGGATGCGCGCGAGCTGTGCCAGGACACCTTTCTGCGCGTGCATCAGTGCCTGCACCAGTATCGCTACGAGAGCGCGCTGAAATCGTGGATCGGACGCGTGGCCTACACCATCGCGCTGCGCCACCTGCAGCACAAGCGCATCCCGCTGCTCGAGAACACCGACGACGGCGACGACTATGCGCTGGTGGAAAACATCGGTGACGGATTCGATCTCGAAGCCGCCTGCGCCGACGAGGAAACCATGCAGCACCTGCATGCCGCCATCGAGAAGCTGCCGCCCTTGCAGCGGACCGTGCTGACGCTGTATTACCTTGAAGAAATCACGATACCCGAGATTGCCCGGATTACCGGGCTGGCCAGCGGCACCATCAAGAGCCACTTGTTCCGGTCACGATTGCGCCTGCGCGGCGCGCTCGAAGCCCGGACCGGAGTTGCAGCATGAACCACGACATCGACGACACCATCCCGCCCTTCGACGACGTAGCCCGCGAACACGAATGGCTGCTGCAGGAACGCGCCATGCGGCGCGAGCGTCTGCACCTCGACCCTGCAGGCGATGATGCAAAGGCCTCGCGCTACCGGATGCTGGCGCGTATATTGCGGCAACCGTTGCAGGAGTCATTGCCGCCCGATTTCGCGCGGCACATGGCCACGCTGGCTACCGGCAGGACGGCCAAACCGCTGTCCGGCACCCGCTTCGAACTTGTCCTGACGACCTTCCTCGTCATCGTCTTCGGGCTGGCCACCGGCTGGGCGACGGTGATCTACGGCAAGGCGTGGCTGCCCTCGATCAGCGCGGCGTTGCCTGCGCCCGATCCACTGGCCATCCGCTGGCTGCTGGCCTTCGCCGGCTGCATCGGCATGTCGTGGCTGCTGGGCTCATGGCAGCAGCACAGACATGGGCACGACTGACGCAGGAGATATGCGCCGGCCGATCACTGCCGCTCACAGATCCAGCACGGCATCCAGTCCGCGATGCACGCCAACCAGCCCCGACACCTTGCGGATAGCCAGCAGCGCGCCGCCGACATAGGGCTTTGCACTGCTGCCGGCGTTGTGACGCAGGCTCAGGGTCTGATCCGGCATGCCGAAGATCGTCTCGACCCCGATCACGAAACCCGGCAGGCGCACCGCATGCACCTGGCTGCCGGCCAGCGTACCGCCGCGCGTTTCACGCACGCCGATGGTCTGCTCCAGCGGCACCTCCAGTGTCGGCTGGCGCACCTTGCCCAGCCGACCGGCCAGCTCGCGCACGGTGCCGCTGGGCGCATCCGGCTTGCCGGCCGAGGCATAGTCGATGATCTCCCATTGAGGGATGAGCTTCGCCGCCATCTCGGCAAACTTGATCAGCAGCACCGCGGTCAGTGCAAAGTTGCCGCAGGCCAGCACGCCGAGCTGACGTTCGCGCGCCAGCACGTCGATTTGCGCGTAATCCTCGTCGGTGAGACCCGAGGTACCGACCACCACGTGCGCGCCATGCTCCAGCGCGGCAAGGATGTTTGCCTTCGCGCTGTCCGGCTTGGTGTATTCGACGAAGACGTCGCAGGGCTGCGCCAGCGCTTCGGCGGCGCTGGCAAAGATCGGTGTCGCCAGTCGCGGCTCGCCCAGCACTTCGGCAAGTTTCTCTCCGGCGTGCTTTCGTGCCACAGCGGCGACCAGCGCGAGATCATCGGCCGCGGCGATGCCGCGCGCCAGTTCTGAGCCGGCCCAGCCGGTGGCACCGGCAACGCATACTTTCAGTGACATGGTGACCTCTGGTTCTTGTCGTGATCAGCGCAGAGTAATCTGCGCGTGGCACGATTGTCCCGAATCACCGACGACGATTGAACGCACCGACCCGAATGGCACTCGCTTGAGCAGTAAACCTCATCTTTCGTCATTCCTGCGAAAGCATGAATCCAGCGACTCCAAGGTTTTCGGGTGGAGCGAGAGGCACTGGATTCCCGCTTCCGCGAGAATGACGAGGCTAAGTAGGCACCATTCCGCACCGACCCGATTCAGCTGCCACCGACATGAAACGAGATCTCGTGACAGCAACGCCAACCGCCGACGCACCATCGCAATCGCCGAAAGCCAACGGCGCGTGGTGCCTGTACCTGATCGAATGCCGCAACGGCAGCTATTACGCGGGTATCACAAACCACCTCGACGCACGCTACGCTGCCCACATGGCCGGCCGCGGTGCTCGCTACACACGTGCCAACCCGCCGCTGCGGTTGCTGGGTTTTCGTAGCTATCCGGATCGCGCCAGCGCCTCGCGTGCGGAGTGGGTGATCAAGCAGCTGCCGCGGGAGCGGAAGTTGGCGTTTCTATTTGCCGATTCGTCGGAACAGTTGCGGATACCAACATCGATCTTTTGATCAAATCAAGCCAAGGATGGTCTGAATAAGTCATTGCCGTCATTCCAGCGAAAGCTGGAATCCAGCGTCTTCTGTGACTTGCAATGGCACTTGATCCCAGCTTTCGCTGGGATGACGAGTTATTCAAACCATCCCTAGCCAGCACTTTACACACGTCACCTCAATACCCGATCACCTCGCCATCCTTGCGCATCTCTGTGGCGCCCCAGTACACGTGCTGTTTGGCGTCGAACATGATCGCCTCGTAGCCGCCGAAGTTGCCGGTACCCGGCACGACCTTGTAGCCGCGCTTGACCAGTTCGGTCTTTACCGCAGGATCGAAGCCCGACTCCATTTCCACCGTGCCGATGCCCTGCGAGGCTTCACCGGTGGGTTCGGCGTTGCCGTAGTGGCGCCAGCGCGCGGCATCGCCGGCGTCCTGCACGTTCATGCCGTAGTCGATCATGTTGGTCAGCACCTGGATGTGACCCTGCGGCTGCATGTCGCCACCCATCAGGCCGAACGACATGTATGGCGCACCATCCTTCATCACGAAGCCGGGGATGATGGTGTGGAACGGACGCTTGCCGGCGACGTAGACATTCGCGGCACCGGGCTTGAGCGAATACAGCTCGCCGCGATCCTGGAACATGAAGCCGAGGCCGTCGGCGACCAGGCCCGAACCCATGCCGCGGTAGTTCGACTGGATGATCGACACCATCATGCCGTCCTTGTCGGCGGTGGTGAAATAGGTGGTGTCACCGTTGAACAGTTTCGGATCGCCGGGACCGATATCCGGATTGGCGTGCTCGGGACCGATCAACTTGCGCCGCTGGTCGGCGTAGCCTTCGGACAGCAGACCTTTCATCGGCACGTCGACGAAACGCGGATCGGCGTAGTACTTGGCCAGATCCTCATAGGCGAGGCGCTTGGCTTCCAGCATCGCGGTGATCGCATCGGCGCTGCCCACGCCCATCTTCTTCAGATCGAAGCCCTTGAGCAGCTGCAGCATTTCCAGCGCAGCGAAACCCTGTCCGTTCGGCGGCAGTTCGTATACGTCGTAGCCGTGGTAGTTCACCGATTGCGGCGTTACCCACTCACCGTGGTGACTGGCGAAATCCTCGTAACGCAGGTCGCCGCCGATGCGCTTGAAGTAGGCATCGATGGTATGCGCGATCGCGCCCTTGTAGAACGCATCGCGGCCGCCCTTGGCGATCATGGTCAGCGTGCGAGCGAGATCAGGGTTGCGGAACACCTCGCCTTCGGCGGGCGTGTGGCCATCGATCAGATAGGTGTGGCGCGCATTCGCGCTTTCCTCGATCAACCCGTGCATCCGTTCGAACGCCGCCATGTTGCCCTTCCAGTACTGGGCAACCAGCTGGGTGACCGGGAAACCGTTCTGGGCATAGCCGATCGCGGGCGCCAGGTCGTCGGCCAGCGAGAGCTTGCCGAACTTGTCATGCAGCGCACCCCAGGTATCGACGGTGCCCGGCACGGTGATCGGCAGCGAGCCGACGGCGGGAATGTGATCCTTCGCCGGCAGCCCGGCCTTGAGATACGCGGCCTTTACCTCGGCCTGCATCTTCGCCAGGTCGCGGCCCTTCGCCGACGGGCCGGAGCCGTTGTAGCCGTAGAGCTTGTGCGTCTTCGGATCCCACACGATCACGAAGCAGTCGCCGCCGATGCCATTCAGCACCGGCTCCATCAGGCCGAGCGCCGCATTCGCCGCGATCGCCGCATCCACCGCGCTGCCACCCTTCTTGAGGATGTCGATCGCGATCTGCGAGGCCAGTGGCTGCTCGGTCGCCGCCATGCCGTGCTGAGCCAGCACTGGCGAACGGGAAGCCCAGGGCTTACCTGAGTAGCGATCGCCCCGGCCGACATCGGCACCGACATTCGTCGCGGCCGTCAGCCCCACCAACAGGGCGACGGCAGCGCCGATCCGGATCTGCGAATGACTCATCACGCCTCCTTCGGGGCGACCCGAGTTTTTGGTTTATCGCGGCGGCGCGACTTACTTCTTCTTTGGCAGGTACAGGTCGGTGATCGTGCCTTCGTACACTTCCGCTGCCATGCCGACCGATTCGCCCAACGTGGGATGCGGATGCACGGTGAGCGCGATATCGGCCGCTTCACTGCCCATCTCGATCGCCAGCGCAATCTCGGAGATCAGATCGCCGGCGTTCACGCCGACGATGCCGCCACCGACGATGCGATGGGTTTCCTCGTCGAAGATCAGCTTGGTGAAGCCTTCGGTACGGTCGATACCGATGGCGCGGCCGCTGGCCACCCACGGGAAACGCCCGACACCAATTTTCAGGCCTTTTTCCTTCGCCTCACGTTCGGTCACACCCACCCATGCCACTTCCGGGTTGGTGAAGGCTACCGACGGAATCACCCGCGCGTCGAAATGACTCTTGAGGCCCGCCACCACCTCGGCAGCCACATGTGCCTCGTGGGTGGCCTTGTGCGCCAGCATCGGCTGACCGACCAGATCGCCAATCGCGAAGATGTGCGGCACGTTGGTGCGCATCTGCGAGTCGACATTGATGAAGCCGCGCTCGGTGACGGCGACGCCAGCCTTGTCTGCACCAATCTTGCCGCCGTTCGGCGAACGGCCCACTGACACCAGCACGCGATCGAACAAGGTAGTCGCGGGAATGCTGTCGCCTTCGTAGCTGACCTCGATACCCTTCGCCGTCGCCTTCGCCTCGACCACCTTGGTCTTCAGATGCACGCCCTTGAGCTTGCCGCCCATGCGCTTGGCCAGCGGCTTGATCAGGTCGGCATCGGCGCCGGGAATGAGCTGATCCATGAACTCGACCACAGTCACTTCGCTGCCCAGCGCGCCGTACACCGTAGCCATTTCCAGGCCGATGATGCCGCCGCCCACGACCAGCAAGGTTTTCGGCACATCCTTCAGTTCCAGCGCGCCGGTGGAGTCGACGATGCGCTCGTCATCCCACGGGAACGCGGGCAGCTTCACCGACTGCGAACCGGCGGCGATGATCGCGTACTCGAAACGGAGCAGCTTTACGCCATCTTTCGTCTGGACTTCCATTTCGTTCGGCGACACGAACGTGCCGACGCCCTCGAGTGTGCGCACCTTGCGCTGCTTCGCCATCGAGCTGAGCCCGCCAGTGAGCTGGCCGACCACCTTGTTCTTGAAATCGCGCAGTTTTTCGATGTCGATCTTTGGCGCGCCGAAACTGACGCCATGCGAAGCCATTGCTGCCGCCTCGTCGATCACCACGGCAGCGTGCAGCAGCGCCTTGGACGGAATGCAACCCACGTTGAGACAGACACCGCCGAGCGTGGCATAGCGCTCCACCAGCACCGTATCGACACCGAGATCCGCAGCGCGGAACGCAGCTGAATAGCCGCCAGGGCCGGAGCCAAGCACGACAAGCTTGCATTCGATATCCGCCTTGCGGCCAGATGCGCTCGCCGCCGATGGCGCCGGTGCAGGCTTGGCCGGAGCCGGAGCGGCGGCCGCCTTCGGCGCTTCGGTTTGCGCGATCTCGGCCTTGGGCGCGGCAACATCGCCGGCAACCTCAAGCACGGCAATCACCGCGCCTTCGGACAGCTCGTCCCCTACCTTCACTCTCAATTCCTTGATCACGCCGGCGGCGCTCGAGGGAATCTCCATCGTGGCCTTGTCCGACTCCAGCGTGATCAGGCTCTGCTCTTTCGCCACGGTGTCGCCAGCCTTCACCAGCACTTCGATCACCGGCACGCCGTCGTGACCACCGATATCCGGAACCTTGATTTCGATCGTGTTCGCCATCGTCATTCTCCTGTCAGAGCAGCAAGCGACGGATGTCGCCGAGCTGGGTGGCGAGGAAAGATGCGAAGCGTGCGGCGAGCGCACCGTCGATCACGCGATGGTCGTACGACAATGACAGCGGCAGGATCAGCCGCGGCGCGAACTCCTTGCCGTTCCACACTGGCTTGGTCGCCGCCTTGGAGACGCCGAGGATCGCCACTTCGGGAGCATTGACGATCGGTGTGAAGCCGGTGCCGCCGATGCCGCCGAGCGAGGAGATCGAGAAGCAGCCGCCAGACATCTCCGCCGGGCCAAGCTTCTTGTCGCGTGCCTTCTTGGAGATCTCGCCGAGCTCGCGGGCAAGATCGAGCAGGCCCTTCTTGTCGCAATCGCGGATCACCGGCACCACCAGGCCGTCGGGCGTGTCCACCGCGATGCCGATGTGGAAGTACTTCTTGAGGATCAGCTTCTCGCCGCTCTCGTCGAGCGAGGCGTTGAACTGCGGGAACTGTTTCAGCGCTGCCACCACCGCCTTGATCTGGAACACCAGCGGGGTGACCTTCAGTTCCTTGTTCTCCTCGCCGAGCTTCTTGCGGAAAGCCTCCAACTCGGTGATGTCGGCGTCATCGTGCTGGGTGACGTGCGGAATCATCGCCCAGTTGCGCGCAAGGTTCGCGCCGGAAATTTTCTGGATGCGCGACAGCGGCTTTTCCTCGATCTCGCCGAACTTGGCGAAGTCGATCTTCGGCCACGGCAGCAGGCTCAGGCCGCCCAGCGATGCCGCGGCGCCACCTGTCGGACGCGCACCGGAAGCGAGCGCATGCTTCACGTAGGCGCTGACGTCTTCGCGCTGGATGCGGCCGCCGCGACCGGAACCCTTCACCTGGGTGATGTCGACGCCCAGCTCGCGCGCGAAGGCACGAATCGCCGGGCTGGCGTAAGGCGCATCGCCCGGCATCACCAGGCGCGCATCCAGCGGCGGTCGCGCCGCCGGCGACACGTCGCCTTCCGGCACGTTGCCAGGCAACACGCTGCGGCCGCCGATCGGCGCGGGCTTTTCCTCGACCTGCGGTGCGGAGACCTTGTCCGGCGCAGGCGCAGGGGCGGGAGCCGGCGCGGCAGCTTTTGGTGGCTCGGCGGCAGGTACAGCGGCAGCGCCATCGGCCTCGATGATCGCGATCACCGCGCCCTCGGACACCTCATCGCCCACTTTCAGTTTCATTTCCTTGATCGTGCCGGCGAACGGTGCAGGCACTTCCATCGTGGCCTTGTCCGACTCCAGCGTGATCAGGCTCTGCTCTTTCTCCACACGGTCACCAACCTTGACCAGCACTTCGATGACGGGGACGTCGGCGTGACCGATATCGGGAACACGAGCTTCTTTAAGGTCAGCCATGATGACTCCTGCGATGGCGATGGCGTGCCGCTCGGGGATGGCGGCCGCAGACAAGGCCTCAATCATAACGAAGGCCTGACGATTCGTATGCCTGTAATGATCACCATGCGCGCGCGTATGCATGACCTTGAGCGCACGCACGCACCCAACCCATGCCCTAATCTGGGGCTCAGCCAACACCGCGCCGGGCGGTACAAGGAAGCAAGCCATGCTGACGATTCGTGACCTGTCGAAAACCTACGCCAACGGAGTGAGGGCACTGCGCGGCGTGTCGCTGGATATTCCCAACGGCATGTTCGGCCTGCTCGGTCCGAACGGCGCAGGCAAATCTTCGCTGATGCGCACGATCGCCACGCTGCAGGATCCGGACGAAGGCACGATCAAGCTCGGCGACATGGACTTGATGGCCGACAAGCAGGCCACCCGGCGCCTGCTCGGCTACCTGCCACAGGAGTTCGGTGTGTACCCGAAGGTCTCCGCCGAAGCGATGCTGGAGCACTTCGCCGTGCTCAAGGGCGTCACCGTGAAGAGCGAGCGGCGCGAACTGGTCGAGGCCCTGCTGCGCCAGGTGAACCTGTGGGATGTGCGCAAGCGCAAGCTGGGCACCTACTCCGGCGGCATGCGCCAACGCTTCGGCATCGCCCAGGCGCTGATCGGCGATCCGCGCCTGGTCATCGTGGACGAGCCCACCGCCGGACTCGATCCGGAGGAGCGCAACCGCTTCCTCAACCTGCTGGCCGAGATCGGCGAACGGGTGGTGGTGATCCTGTCCACGCATATCGTCGAGGACGTCACCGACCTGTGCTCGCGCATGGCGATCATCGGCCAGGGCCAGGTGCTGCTGAGCGGCGAGCCGGTCGAGGCGATCCGCTCGCTCGACGGCCGCGTGTGGCGACGCACGATCGACAAGGCCGAGCTGGATGGCTACCGCGCCCGCATGAACATCCTGTCCACCCGCCTCGCCGGCGGCCGCACCCTGCTGCATGTGCTGGCCGACACCCGACCGGAAGAAGGTTTCGAGGCCGTCGCGCCCGATCTGGAAGACGTCTATTTCGGCCGCCTGCGCGAGCAGGCCACGGCCAAGGCAGCCTGACGCCAACCGCTGTTTCGGCAGTCTTCCACTACAGGGACGGGAATATGTTTTTCGAGATACTCCGATTTGAATTGCGCCAGCAGCTGAAGGCGCCGCTGTTCTGGATCATCGCTGCCGTGTTCGGCGCGCTCGCCTTCACTCTGGTAACCACCGATGCGGTGATCATCGGCGGCTCCAGTGGCAATGTATTGCGCAATGCGCCGCTGGTGATCGTCCGGCTGCTCAGCGTGCTGACGATACTCAGCATGTTCCTGGTGACGGTGTTCGTCGCCGGCGCCGCGCTGCGCGATTTCGACCAGCGCACCGCAGAGCTGTTCTTCACCACACCGATGAGTCGTGGCGCCTATCTCGGTGGCCGCTTTGCTGCGGGTTATCTGGCGTCGCTGGCAATCATGCTGGCCTGCGCGCTGGGCATAGCGCTCGGCGGCATGATGCCGTGGATCGATGCGCTGCGGTTGGGGCCACCCAGCTGGCATGGTTATGCGTGGGCATTCGGCGTGATGGTGGTGCCGGACATGCTGTTCATCGCCGCGCTGTTGTTCCTGCTGGCCAGCACCACGCGCTCGCTGCTGGCCACCTATATCGGTGTGATCGTCTATTTCGTGCTGCAGAGCATCGTTGGTCAGCTGACCAAGGACGTCAACAACCATTTCATCGCCGCGATGCTCGACCCCTTCGGCGGGCGCACCATCGCGCTGGTCACTCGCTATTGGTCGGCCTACCAGTCCAATCACGAACTGCCCCCACTGACTGGCGTGCTGCTGTTCAACCGGTTGCTGTGGGCCGGCGTCAGTCTTGCCATGTTCGGTGCCACATTTGCACTGTTCCGGCCGAACCGCGAAGGCCTGCAGCTGCCGCGACGCAAGAAGCGTGCGGAACCGCCGATGCTGCGCCCACAGGCCAGCCATGCCACGCTGACGTTGCCCAAAGTGCGTCTGGCCGACAATCTTGGCGCGCACCTGCTGCAACTGCGCACGCAGTTCGCATTCGACACGTTCGGCGTGCTGCGCGGCGTGCCGTTCCTGATCATGCTGGCGCTGGGGCTGGCCAACCTGTTCGGTGTCTTGACGCTGTCCGGACAGATCTATGGCACCGCCACCTGGCCAGTCACCCACCAGGTGCTGGACGGCGTGCGCGGCAGCTTCCAGTGGCTGCTCTTCATCATCATCACGTTCTACGCCGGCGAACTGGTGTGGCGCGAGCGCAGCCAGCGCTCAGCCGAGGTCACCGATGCGTTCCCGCTGCCGGACTGGATCCCGCTGACCGCCAAGCTCGGCGCCCTGCTGGCGGTGATCGTGGTGTTCCAGCTGGTCGGCTCGCTGGTCGGTATCGGCTGGCAGCTGGCGCACGGCTACACCCATCTGGAGCTGGGCCTGTATCTGGAAACACTGGCGCTGGATACGATCCCGTTCGCTTTGCTGGCGGCGCTGGCGTTGTTCCTGCAGGTGCTGTCGAACAACAAGTTTCTTGGCTACCTGCTGACCATCCTGTGGTTCGTCTGCCAGATTGGCTTTGGGCTGCTGCACTGGGAACAGAATCTGTACAACTACGGCAACGTACCGTCTGCGCCGTATTCGGACATGAACGGCTTCGGGCATTTCCTCAAGGCGACGCTGTGGTTCGACTTCTACTGGGCCAGCTGTGCGGTGGTATTGCTGGTGCTGGCCGCGCTGTTCTGGGTTCGCGGCACCGGCCAGGTCTGGCGTGAGCGGATGCGTGAAGCACGCTCACGACTGCGCGCGCCGACGAAGATTGCACTGGCGCTCGGTCTGCTTGCCTTCATCGGCAGTGGCGCGTGGATCTACTACAACACCAACCTGCTCAACCACTACCTGAGCAGCAGCGACAAACTGAAACAACGCGCCGACTACGAGAAGAAATACGCGAAGTACAAGGATCTGCCGCAGCCGCGCATCACCGCGGTGAAGGCGGATGTCGACATCCATCCGTACCAGCGCAAGCTGGAGATTCGCGGCCACTACACCCTGGTCAACAAGCACGACACGCCGATCAGCGAACTGCACGTGAACTACACCGACGGCTTCAAGTTGAAGTCGCTGGATTTCGCACCGCACGACACGGTCAGCGAGGACAAGGATCTCGGCTACACCATCTACCGACTGAAAACACCACTGGCACCGGGCGCGTCGATGAACTTCGACTTCGATCTGGAATACGCACCGCAGGGTTTCACCAATAGTCCGGAAGGAACCTTCCTCGCCTATAACGGCACCTTCTTCAACAACAGTGTGATGCCGCAATTCGGCTACCAGACGGAAGCGCAGATCACCGATCGCAACGATCGCCGCAAATACGGCCTGAAAGGCGAGGTGCCGCGGATGCCGAAGCTCGGCGACGAGAGGGCACGCGCGAACACCTACCTCAGCAACGATGCGGACTGGATCAGCTTCGATACCACCGTATCCACCGCCGCCGATCAGGTCGCGGTGGCACCGGGCTATCTGCAGAAGGAATGGACCGCGAACGGGCGGCACTATTTCCATTACGTCATGGACCAGCCGATGCTGCCGTTCTTCTCCTACCTCTCGGCACGCTATGCCGTGAAGCACGAGACGTGGAAGGGCGTGGATATTTCGGTGTACTACAACCCGGCGCATGCATGGAACGTGGACCGGATGATCCAGGGCGCCAAGGATGCGCTGGACTATTACGACACGAACTACACGCCGTACCAGTTCCACCAGCTGCGCATCCTGGAATTCCCGAACTACGCCGCCTTCGCGCAGTCGTTCGCCAACACGATTCCGTTCTCCGAATCGATCGGCTTCATCGCCGACCTGCGCGACAAGTCGAAGATCGACTACGTCTACTACGTCACCGCGCACGAAGTGGCCCACCAGTGGTGGGCGCATCGGGTGATCGGCGCAAACACGCAGGGCTCGACCATGCTCAGCGAATCGCTGGCGCAGTATTCCGCGCTGATGGTGATGAAGCAGAAGTACGGCGCCGACCAGATGCACAAGTTCCTGAAATACGAACTGGACAACTACCTGGCGGGCCGTGCCACCGAGAAGCTGGCCGAGGAACCGCTGGCGAAAGTGGAGAACCAGCAGTACATCCATTACCGCAAGGGTTCGCTGGTGTTCTATGCACTGCAGGACTACATCGGCGAGGACAAGCTCGACGCGATGCTCAAGCAGTTCCTGCTCGACAAGGGTTTTCAGCAACCGCCCTACACCACCTCGCAGGAGTTCATGGACGCACTGGCCAAGGCGGTCGGGCCGAAGTGGCAGCCGCTGCTGGATGACTTCTTCTGGAAGATCACCCTGTTCGACAACCGCATCACCGAGGCCACCGCGAAGAAGCTGCCGGACGGCAAGTACGAGGTGACCATGAAGGTGCATGCCGGCAAGGTCTACGTCGACGGCACCGGCAAGGAAACCGATGCCACGCCGGACATCCCGATCGACATCGGCGTGTTCGCCGCACCTGCCGATGGCAAGGACGGCAAGCCGCTGTACCTGAAGGAGCAGATGGTGGCGAACGGCGACAGCACGATCACGGTGACTGTCGACAGCAAGCCGTTCGACGCCGGCATCGATCCGTACAACGAACTGATCGACCGTGTCTCCAGCGACAACCGGAGGCCGGTGACGCTGCAGTAGCGGCTGCTCAGTCCGGCTTCGCCACCGGCGGAACCACGCCCTGGATCAATCGGATATCCATTGGCGTGGTTGGAATACTGATCTCCTGCGCGTCGATCCGTTGCTTGATCGCGCGCAGCAGGTCGGCCTGGACCGCCGAGTTGTCACCGACGCGCGTCCAGCCGCGCAAGACCAGGTTCACCGTCTCACCAGCCAGGCTATCGATCGATACGCCCGGTGAAGGATTCTTCAAGATCCGTGCATCGGCTTCGAACAGCTTCGTGATGGCGGCCATCACCTTGTCGATGTCGTCGCGATGGCTGACACCGAACTTCAGTTCAAAGCGTCGCGTGCCACGGCGATTGAAATTGAGGATGGCGTCGCTACCGATCTTCGCGTTTGGCACGATCGCTTCGCGGTTGTCCGGCAGGATCAGCAGCGTGTGCATCAGGTTGATGGTTTCCACCGTGCCCTCGATGCCACCGGCGGTCACGTAATCACCGACACGGAACGGCTGGAACACGACGAGCAGCACGCCCCAGGCCAGGTTGCTCAGCGAGCCTTGCAACGCCAGCCCAACCGCCAGTCCGGCGGTACCCAGTGCGGCGACCAGGGGCGCTGAAGGTATGCCGGCCTGGGTCAACGCCATCACGATCAGCACCGCCACCAGCACGCCGTAGATCAGGTTGCGCAGGAATCCGCTCAGCGTGGTGTCCACTCGCGCGCGCTGCAGCGCCCGCTGCGTGACATTGGCAAGCCGTGCGGCCAGCCAGATGCCCAGCAAGAGAATCAGCAGAGCTTCCAGCAGGTGCAGTCCGTTCGTGATGACGGCTTCGCCAAGATCGTGCCCGAGAAGGCGTTCCAGAAAATCATGCATGGCTGGCGGCTCGCGGAAAAAACCGGCGTCAGCCTAGCAAACCCGTCATGAAGAATTCGCCGACGGCGACCAGTGCATGACTCAGTGCGTGGCCGACTCGCGCAGCGCCTGGCGTACCGAGCGCAATGAGCACACCTCCCACAGCGCCACGAATACCAATACGGCCGTCGTCGCCATGCCCAGCGATGCCACCGACCAGCACGTGAGCGTCAGCGCCAATGCCGCCAGCAAGCCGAGCCCGAGCAGATGCGACAGGGGCAGGTTGGTGCTGTTCGCCGTCTTCTTGAACCACGCATTGCCGAACAGATACAGCGCCGGGCCGCCCAGGAGCACGGTGCCGCTGATCGTGTCGACGCGTTGCGCCCCATCGTGCAGGGTCAGTTCATCGGCCACCGCGCTGACGATGATGCCGGCGACGATCAGAAGATGCAGATAAGTATAGGCAACCCGCGCCGTGCGGCCGGGATCGGCCGACTGCCGGATTGCCCGACTGCCGCGTTCGGCTGCCAGATCGAAATAGATCCACCACATCGCCACGCTGCCGGCGAAGGCACTGGCGAATGCGAGCAGCGCCTGCGGTTGCGCCAGGGTCTCGGCAAAACTCGACCCAGTCACCAGCACCGACTCGCCCAGTGCGATGATCACGAACTGGCTGCAGCGCTCGGCCAGGTGACCGCCGTCGATATCCCAGTCGGTAGTGCTCGAGCGACCCAGGCCGGGCACGGGAAAGGCCAGTGCCGGCCCGAGGTATTCCAGCATCAGTGCAGCAATCCACAACATCCAGCGCCACTGGCCGTCCAGCCAGCCACCAGCAAGCCAAAGCGCACCGGATATAACGAGCCAGACCGTGATCCGCTGGAAGTTGCGCGTATTCGCCGACGCGGCATCACCCAGCGCCCATAGCATGAACAACGTGCGCCCCACCTGCATGAAGACGTAAGCACCGGCAAACAGCAAGCCACGTGCGCCGAATGCCTCGGGCAGAGCGATCGACAACAGCAACCCGGCGAACATCAGTGCCAGCAGCAGCAGCCGCACCAGCGGACGTTCCGGATCGAGCCAGTTGGTGACCCAGCTGGTGAACACCCACACCCACCACACCGCCAGGAACAGCAGCAACACCTGCAGCGCACCGATCACATTCAGACCATGCAGCAACGTATGCGACAGCTGGGTCACCGCGTAGACGAAAACCAGGTCGAAAAACAGCTCGATGTTGGTGACCTTGCCATGGCCGCCGGCATGGCGCGCGCGCAGCAAGCCATGTCGCATGGTGCGGGCAGGATCGGCTGACGAGGGAATGCTCACATGGCGACCTCAGGCAGGTTTGCGCCTTTATCGCATGGCAGCCCGGATACCGTCACGCGATCGGGTCAGATCCGCTCATCCTCGATCTCACTGACCCGGCCATCCACCATCGTCACCACGGTCACATGGTCGTCCCGACGATAACGCCACTGCTCGCCGCCCTTGTCCTTGGTCTGTACACGGACACCGCCACGTCGGCTGCCACCGCTGCTGTTGCGGCCATGGGAACTGCGCTTGTGCGATTTTGACGACGGCTTGCCCAACAGCTCGGTGACACGCTCCCGGCTATCGCCGACAGTGAGTACCTGACTGCCTACACGCAAGCTGCTGGACGCCTGCGCCGCGGCGGTGAGCGCGAACAAGGCTACGATGAGGCGAATGTGCATGACCTTCTCCCTGGTCTGATGAAGTTCGGTAGTCCTTACCGCTGCAATGGAGTCGACTCAGCCGCGACGTTCCTCAAGGCGATCCTCGATCGCGGAAACCTTGCCGGCGATGATCGTCACGGTGATCACATGGCCATCCTCGCGGCTGAATTGCCAACGCTCACCGAGAAATGCGCCGAACTTGTTCTCTACCGGCTCCTTGTAGGTCGGCGTACCCAGCAGGTCGAGCGTGTGCGCAGCGGTATCACCCACCGCCAGCACCTGCTGGCCGACACGCAGGGTCTCGCTCGCACAGACAGCAACGCTGAAAGCCAGCAACGGAAGCAGCAACAGATGACGCATGGCACTCTCCTTCGTACGATGAATGCGTTTCAGAAACCGGTACCCGGCTTGGCCAGGTAAATCAGCTCTTCCGGTGTGCTGGCACGGCCCAGTGCGGCATTGCGATGCGGAAAACGGCCGAAGCGCTCAATCACCTCGCAGTGTCGCCGAGCATAATCGAAAAATCCTGCGAAACGTTCACGCTGCTGCATAGGCACATCTGCGCATAGCGCCCCGAACTGCTCCACCGAGCGCTGTTGCAATCCCATGTCTTCCGCATGTTGCAACGGCATGTAGGCAAATACGCGCTGAAGTGGCGGCAATCGCCGGTCGTCACCACGGACCAAACCTGACAACACCAGATGCTGGGCCTTTACGTCCTGCGTCCAGGCTCGCGGATCGCCGCGATACAGGTTGCGCGGACACTGATCGAGCAGGATCAGCAGCGCCACCCAGCCCGATGGGGTGGCCGTCCAGCCATCCAGCCGACCATCGGCCGCGGCGTCGACCGCATGACCGAGACGTTCGCGGATCTCTTCGTCGAAGGCCGTATCGATACCGAACCAGCGTACAGCGTTGGCTTGGGCAAACCAGAAATCGAGGACATCCCTTGCGGTTGTGAGCATCGCTGTTCGGTCAGTAACGCGCACTGCCGACCAGGCTATGCATGTCCAGATGAATGCCCCGCAGGCGCGGCAGCTGGCGATGCAGAATCAGCGCCGCCTCGACAGGCAGCGCGGCAATCGCCTGTTCGAACGCGTGCAGCAACGCACTCTCGTGATGTGCCAGCACGCGGATCCAGGCGCTGTCGCGACGTGCGGCGGTACGCACCAGGCAACCGGCTACATGTCGATGCACGGTACCGCGCCAACTGCCATGTCGGCGCGACGCGCTACTGCTGGCACGTTGCAGGTCGGCAATCAGCAAACCCAGCGTGTGTGCATTCTCGCCCAGCACCAGCCGCAAGCCCGGCTCGCATGCCACAGCGGCATGCCGATACAGCCGCTGCAAATCGACGCTGCGCCGGATCAGGGCATGACAGATGGCTTGCGGAGGATATGGCTGCACAGCCGCCTCCTGGCTGGACGATGGATGGATCACATCGCTATCGTCGTCCTCTCTCACTTAGCGGGAGATTAATCCGGGGCAGCCTGCGGGATTGCAGTCAGCCTTGAGCAGGTTGCGTCGGGCCCGTCTGGCGGCTCACTGATCGATCTGCAGCAGATTCAACAGCCGGCCGTTGCTGCCGCGTATGCCTTGCTGCAGCTCGGCCAGCCGCTGGATCGACGGGCACAATGCTTCAATCTGCGGACGCAGTGCCGCCTGCAGACGCTGTTGCAGGCGGGGCTGCAGGTCGGTGGCGAGCGTTGCGGCGCGATCGCGCAGATCTGCTGCAGTCTGCAGGTCGCCGTTAAGTGCCGCATTGATCGCCTGCTGGCCGAGATCGGCTGCCAGTAGTGGTACAAGATCAGCCGCCATCTGGTTCATGACCTGGTTGGCGGCATCGCCCTGCCAGTCATGGGTGCTTTGGCTGGCCGCGATGCGTTGCTTGAGCTCGCTGGCATGCGCATCGAGACGGCGGTTGAATTCGCTGCGTGTATCGGCATTCAAGCCCAGGCCGGCAGTTTCGGCGTGCACGGCATGCACCGCCATGTCCACGCCGTTCTGTGCGACTGCGCGCACCCGTGGTGCCAACGCACGCAGCTCCCGTTCGAACAGCACCAGCCGATCCTGATCCTCCGCGTTCAAGGGCATCGAGGCACCATCGGTACGCAATGCACCCTGCTGCAGCTCGACATGAAACGGTGCCGGCGATGGGCGATCGAACAACAGGCTGTCCGGTCGCAATGTCACGTCATAACTGCTGCTGGCATGGCAAGTGGTTGCCAACTCCTGTGCATGAAGAGATGGCACCAACATGGCCAGTCCAACGCCGAGGACGGCAATCATGCAAGGCAGACGCATCGAGTGAATTTCCTGAGAGATGTCAGCCAAGCGATACCCTGTCATCCAGCAACCCATGCTGAATGCGACAGATCGGCCAGCGAGATCTCTGCAGGCACTCAGCTATTTCAGCTTATTGATTCCGGCATCAGGTGCCACCAAGCTGCGTCTTGAGATGCAGGCCTTGGTCGATCTGCTGGATGGATCCGTCCGGGGTGGCATCGGCACTTCCTGCAAGCAGCGTATCTGTATGCGCCCACGGCACAAATTCACTCGGACCAGGCACATAGGCTTGCCATTGACCGTATTTCGCGACCGGGGTGTAGCCGTTCACACTGTAGTTGATCGGTATCCGCGCCACCCAGTAATCGCGAGCTATACCCTTACCGTGGGTGGGCGTGTTGAACGTCCACTGCCTGACTGCCGCCAAGGAAGCCTTGGCGAGATCCTTCCGGAATTCAGCCATCTCGTTGTCATTGGTATAGACGCCGAGGTTGACCTGCTCGACCGCCACATCCGCCACTTGCCCCTGCCGGTCAATGCGTGCCAATACATATACGGTGCCGGAAACATGTGCTCTCAATGAAAGATTCGGATAACGTGGAGCAGGATGCTCCTTGTAACTGACATGCTCAGTGGCATCGTCATCCTCCTGACCAAACTGGGCGCCGGCAATGCCGATCGATTCATGCTGGTCGTCGATCCGTTTGGCGACAATGCGCAAGCTCATTTTCGCTTTTGCAACCACGGGTTGACCGTTGACGAGAACAGGCACGAACGTCCAGGCAGGGACGTTCTTCCGGATAAGATCGACGACGACAGGCGGGAGCTTGTCTGATTGATCAATGGCATATTCGTGGACGCTGCCATCCGGGGCCACTTCGACCACTCCGGTAACCAACATGCTCGCCTGTGCCCTCTTGCGCACCGCATTGGGCCCGGCGGCCAGCGTCACGCTCGACAGCAATACACAGAACAACCCCAGCAATAAGCGTCTCATCGCTGTCCCTCCTTAGTAAGCCTGCTGAGCAGTCTAGCGCCAAGCCACGATGCAAGCAGTCGTTCGACAATCAGTCGTATGAACCTCAGCGACGCAGCCGAAACTGGGTACGTGCCGCCGGGCGCCCCAGCCACCAGCTCAGCCACAGCAGGGGGGGCACGGCAAGCCCCTTGAACAGCAGCGCCAGCTGCATGCTGCGGTAAACCTGCGGCAATTCCTGGTGCATTGCTGTATGCAGGAAGTCGCCGCTGGCTCCTGAGAAAAGCGGCTGCCACTCCAGCCACAGCAGGATGCCGCTGTATATCAGCCATGCCGCAAGCAACACCGCCGCCAACCGCATGCATGGCCGCGCCCAGGACTGGCGCAAAACGCAGCCGGCGCAGATCACGATCAGGCTGAACGCAGCCACCAGGTAAGCCATGTCCCAGCCAAGCATGCTGTGCAGCGCTGCGACCGCATCAGGCTCCGCCGGTGCCAGTGTCTGCAGTTGCTCCCAGACCTGCTGCGCGTGGCGTACATACTGCAGGCAACCAAGTGCGGCAAGCAGCAGCAGCGCCCATACCAAGACACGCCAGATGGCCAGCCCGTGCGGCTGCATGGACCGGTCGCGAATCATCAAGGGCATCAGCCTGCCGCCTTCAGGGCAGCCAGGTCGTTCATCACCTGGGCGGAATTCTTTTCCGGGTCCACATCCACGTAAACCTTGGCGATCCTGCCGTGCGGGTCGATCAGGAAGGTGGTGCGCCTGGCGTAGTGGATGCCCATGCGTTCGGTGAGCACGCCGTAGCTGGTGGCTACGCTGCGGTCGGCATCGGAGAGCAGCGGGAACGGCACATGGTATTTCGAGGCAAACTCGGCATGCGATTTCACGCCATCGAGGCTCACACCCGCCACCTCGGCACCTGTCTTGCGCAGCTTGGCGATGTCATCGCGGAAGGCGCACACCTCGGTGGTGCAGCCAGACGTGAAGTCTTTCGGATAGAAATACAGCACCAGCCAGTGACCATGAAAATCGGCTGGCGCATGCCAGTGGCCGTTCTGGTCTTGCAGGTGGAAAGCCGGCGCGGTGTCACCCACTTGCGGGGTAGCGGCGAAGGCCGGCGCCGCCAAAGCACACAGCAGGGTCAACACGAGCAGACAACAAAGACGGCGCATGACGGAATCTCCAGCGGGAACACGGGGGAGGAAGTGCAGCCGCCGCAGTTTACGCGCCCAAAAGCGAAGGGCGCCATGCGGCGCCCTCCGATGTCACATCGTGCTTATCTGACATTCCGTTGGCATCAACGCGGCTCGATGGTGAATTTGCCCACCGAGACACCCAGGTTGACGCCCTCGCCCGTCCCGGCCAGCGCCAGTGAGGTGGTGCCCTTGGTCAATACCTGCGCCTGGGAACTCTTGACCACGCCAGCCTCGGCACCAGCCTGTGCATAGTCGCCGAAGACTTCGCGAATGCCATGCACGTTGCTGATCTCGCCCTTGCCGTCGTTGATTCGATATTTGCCAGCGGTAATGCCACCACCGACCACGCTGATCTTGACGTTGGCGCTCTGTCCGTTGTCGCAGCGGATCGTGCCATTGCCCTCGGCATGCTTGTAGATCAGCGACCAGCCGGCAAGGTTGAACCTGAGATGGCACTGCACCATTGCTTCGTCTGCGTGCGCACTGGAAACCGGCAGCACGGTAGTCGCGGTCGCACAAGCCAGCACCAGGGCGGCCATTCCTAAAGTACGTTTGATCATGATCATCTCCTTGAATGAGTTCTGCCAACACAGAGTCGAACATGCTTCCCTTAAGAGGCTCGGCACGCCGCTGTGTGGTGGAGACAGCGTGTGCACCGCGGCGTGACAGCGGTGTGCACAAGCATGACTTCCGTTCAGGTTGCCAGCCTTGATGATTCGATAACAGCCCCCCGCGCAGACTGTCGCCGATCCCGATTCAAAGCACGACCCAGGCTTGTGACGCGCGGAAAACACTGTCTAGACTCGACATGACTCCGATGCCGGAGTGCAGCGAAGGAAACCCATGGTCAAGTATTCATTGGTAGGTTACGACGGCTCCGACGCATCCCGGCGCGCGTTTCAATTCGCGATCGACCTGATTCGCTGCAGTGGAGGCCGCGTGCGCGTAGTGTCGGTGTTGCAGGTCACCGAGGGCGGCGCCGATGCTTCTACCCTGATGATGGCGGACTCCGGTACACAGCGCGCCCGGGAACTGCTGGAGGAATTGACCGCGATCGTGCCCGATGCCGCCAGTCTGGTCGATGTCGAGCTGACCTATGGCAGCCCGGGCGATGTGTTGCTGGGCCAGATCGCGTTGCATGGCATCGACCACATCGTGATCGGCCACACCGAGCGCGGCGCGCTGGCACGCTGGCTGCTTGGTTCGGTATCCAACAACGTGCTGGCACGTGCCCACGTACCGGTGACGGTCGTGCGCTGAGACATGCCGGCGAATCCGCGGACGGCAAGTCGGCGCAGGTTAATCCTCCACCGGCGTGAAGCACTATCCTGTGGCATTTCTCGTCATGCGACGGCGGCTCTCATGCCTGTCGTCCAACCCAAACCACACAGGACGTCCGCTTGAGTTATTCCCACGCCCTGCCCTGGAGTCTGGACAATCTGGATCTCAGCCGTATCGATGTCGCGCGCGTGCGCCACGATGAGGATCTGTTCTTTCTGTTGTGCAGTTCGTCGTTCGTCGAAAGCGGCTCGGATCTGTACACACAGAACCTGATCGATCATTTTGCCGGCGACCAGGAATTGCAGACCTGGCTGCGCCAGCACTGGGAGCATGAGGAACTGCAGCACGGTCGCGCGCTGACTGCCTATGTCCGCCGCGTCTGGCCGGAGTTCGACTGGGAGCGTGGCTTCAATGCGTTCTGGAACGAATACGGTGCGGTGTGCACCGCTGAGCAGCTCGAATCCTGCCGTGGACTGGAACTGGCCGCCCGCTGCGTGGTGGAAACCGGCACCGCCAGTCTGTACCGCGCACTGCACGAGCTCACTGACGAGCCCGTGCTGAAACAGTTGACCAATCACATCAAGAGCGACGAAGTGCGCCACTACAAGCACTTCTACCAGCACTATCGGCTATACCGCGAGCGCGAAGGTTTCGGCCGCTACAAGGTGTTCCGCGCAATCCTGCGCCGGGTCAACGAAATCAAGAGCGAGGACAGCAACATCGCCTTGCGCCATGTATTCAACCAGTGCTATCCGCAGCATCAGGGCAACGAAACGGAATTCCGCCGCATCAGCGAGCGGGCGCAGGGTCTGTTGCGCCGGCATATCTCGGCCACCATGACCGTGAAGATGCTGCTCAAGCCGCTGGACCTGCCGACACGGCTGCAGAATGCGCTGGAAAAGCCACTGGCGCGGATCAGCGGCAAGCTGTTCCTGCACTGAGCTCATCGGTCGGTGCCATGGCATGTCCCAGGCAGACGATTCGCGGCCAATGGATTGAGGTTTCAGTTGCCATTCGAGGGTGGCGCAGCGTCGGCATGATCACGGGCCATGACGTCGGCATGGCGCTGAGCCCCCTTTTCCAGCTTGAAGCGTGCCAGATCCACCGGTCGAATCTGCTTGATCGCGCAGGGGAGATAGCCGCGCGTCGTCAGCACCTTGTCGAAGCCCACGGAGACTTCACCGGCAAAGGAGGTGAACCCGACACTGTTGGTAACGGTCAGGCCGCTGCAAGGCCAGGTATCCAGCAGGAACGCGCGCGTGGGCCGCGTATAGACCACCAGTTGGGTATCGCTGAGCGGCTCCCATGAGTCGATCGACGCCCCCGGCACCAGCCGAAAGCTGCGCACGGGCGCACCGGCCGCCGCCGTGTAGGCGGCTTCACGCCGCTGCATGTCTTGCGCAGACGGTGCGCTGGCGCAGGCGGCCAGCAAACCGGCCAGCAGGCAACCGATCAATGGCAAATATGACTTGGTCATGCCCGCGGTCTCCGTGGAATCAAGCCTGCCGACGCAACGTATCGATCAGGCAAACGAATCATTGAGCGCCAGAAGCCGCCTCACGCGGCTTTTCGTCGATCTTGCGCTGGGCCTGCTGCGCGGCCCGCAAACGACCCACATCGATCGGACGGATCTGCGTGATGGTGCAAGGGTATCCGTTCCGTCCAGTCAGCACGCGATCGAAACGCACCGATACATCATGGAAGCTGGAGGTCAATCCAATCGCATTCGCAAACGTCAAGTTTGGACAGCCGTCCACATCAAGCAGCCAAGCTTGGTTGGGCCGGGCATAGACTGCCAGCTGCTGGTCGCTCAATGCCTCCCACGAATACAGCGGGCTGAAGAAATGAAAACTGCGCACTGGCGCACCGGCCGCTGCCGCGTATTCCGCCTGGCGCTGGCTCTGTCGCTGGGCATAGGGCACGCTGGAGCAGCCAGCGAGCACGCCAGCGGCGAGCAGCCCGGATAATAGATGCATGGATTTCATGGCGATGCCCTCCATCGTGGATAAGGTTGATAACGCATCACTTGGCGACAGGCATACAGCGGCTTACTTCTTTTTGTCCTTGCCGGGGCTGACCCACTTGGTCGGATCAAAGCCGCCGACTTCGTAGACCAGGGTCTGTTTCTTCTCGCCGGCGGCGAAGGTCACATCCAGGCTGATCTTCTTCGCCTTCTGCAACATGCTGATGAAGCCCCTGTCGTCGATCATCATCAGCGCCGGCTCGCCGGTCGGTGGCGCAAATACCTTGATGTGCGCCGGCTTGCCATCCACCGTGGCAGTCAGCGTGCAGTTGCCGTGGCAGATGAAACCGGGCTTGCTGCCGTACAGAAACACACTCTGGCCCCAGCTGGTATGCCGGCGCAGCACCAGTTGCACCTGCTCCCTGCCTGACGGCTGACCGCTGACGATGGTGGCAGTGGACTGCGTGCCACCAGCCATCGGCGACACCTGGTACAGCCACAGCGCGGCCAGCCGGTTCTTTTCGCTGTTCTCCTTCCAGCGCTGCTCGATCGCGGGCAGGCTCTGCTGCACTTCCTTCGCTGCCGCGCTGCCCGGGTAGTGATCGAGGATGTCGTGACCCATAGTCACCGTCATCTCGTCATTCTTGATGCGCAGCAGCTGCTGATAGGTATCCAGCTTCCTCGCCGCATCGGCATCCTGTGCCTGTTGCTGCGACTGCGCCAATGAGACAGCAGGTTGGCCACCTTGCGGCGAGCAACCAGCGAGCAACCAGCCAGCACACAGCAGTACCAGACCGGAGCGATGGAATGACGGTTTCATCGGCAAGGCATCCATGAGGGAACAAGTACCTAGAGTGGAACGAGCCGGCAGCATCACGCAACTGCGCGGATTTCACACGGTGCCGACGACCACCTCGCCAAACCGCTCGCGCAGCTGCATCCGATAACGGCGACTGCATGGAATCTTCGCTCCATCGCGAAGCTGCAGGCGCGCGTCGCCGCTCTCCAAAGGCTCGATCTCGGCGAGGTAATCCAGATTCACGAAATAGCTGCGGTGCACCCGCACGAAACGGACGGGATCCAGCCGCTCCTCGATCCCGGCCATGGTGGCGCGCAACGGATAATCGCGGCCTCGCACATGCAGGTTCACGTAATTGCCGGAGGCCTGCAGCCACTCGACCTCACGCGCATTGATCAGAAACTCCCTGCCCAGCTTGCGCACCAGGAAACGCTCAGGCCGTTCCACCGGCTCCACCGGCGGCCCTTCGTCCGGTGCGACCAGCAGCCGCGCCTCGCCCTGCATGCGCAACTGCCATAACCGGTACAACGCCAGCATGGCGATGATCGAGAAATAGGTGCGCACGTCCTTGAGGTATTCGTAACCGAAATTGAACCACCACGGGCCAAAATCGTAATGCTGGCCTGCGATGGTGTAGGCCAGTTTGCGCAGTGCAACCATGCCGCTGACGTGAGCTAGGCTGAACGGCACACTGACCAGCAGATGCAGCGGCAGGCTTCGCCTCCACGTATCAAAGCGGAATGGCCAGCGCCGCTCAGCGGCAATCACTGCCGGCAGCAGGGCCAGAAACACCAGTGCGCTGCTCCATTCCCACGACCACGGCTGCCACGCTGGCTGGGCGGCATGGTCGATCGCCGACGTCACGCTGTTGAACGACGCATTCAATGCGTACAGCACCAACCAGAAACTGACCTCGAATGGTCGCCGCCAGCGCTGGAAGTCCCGGTATTCGAAAGTCGCGTGATTCGTCATGCGGCAATTCTACGGGCAACGCTGCCGATTGCTCCGGGCTTCGTCCCCAGCTGCCCACCGTTCGTCACTATCCCGCGTCCATCAGTCACTTGGCGCAAGACGGCGGGGCCACAGCGCATGAGCATGACGGCACTTTCCACCGGAATTCCCACATGACTCGCCGCCATGATATCGACGTGCTACGCGTACTCGCCTTTGGCCTGCTGATCCTCTATCACGCCGGGATGCTCTACGTGGCACCGGTGGCTGACTGGCAAGGCCTGCCGCTGCACAGTCACTATCTCGCTACGTGGCTGCAATACCCGATGCTGTTCGTGAATCGCTGGCGGATGGAACTGCTGTTCCTGATCTCGGGGCTGGCGGTGCATTTCATGCGCGGCAGGATCGGGCTAGCCGGGCTGGCGTGGAAGCGCACGCTGCGCCTGCTGCTGCCGCTGGCGTTCGGCATGCTGGTGGTGATCCCGATCCAGTCTTACGTGGGTGGGCTGACCGACCACATGATCGCGCCGGGCTTCGGGGCATTCCTGCTGCACTACTGGACACACAGCTACAAGGATTACGGGCTGACCTGGGCACACCTGTGGTACCTGCCCTACCTGTGGCTCTTCACGACGCTGCTGTTGCCGTTGTTGCCGCTGCTGGAATCGCGCCTCGGCCAGCGCCTGCGCGCGGGTTGCCTGCGGCTGCGTGGCGCGAGCGTGCTGGTGCATCCTGTGCTGCCGCTGTTCGCGTATGGCTTGCTGCTGTCCTGGCGCTATCCGGAAACGCATGCGCTGGTCGGCGACTGGTACGCGCTGGCGCTCTACGCCACGATGTTTTTCTACGGTTACCTGCTGGGTACTGACAGCGGCCTGTGGGCGGAATTGTCGCGCCTGCGTCACGTCACACTGGCGCTTGCGCTGGCCTGCTTCGCGGCGTACCAAGGCCTCGACCGGTTCGCGGGCCAGTTCATCCATGCCCACGCGGCGTTGGTCGTAGTCAAGTTGCTCGTGGTCTGGCTGCACTACAGCTACACCTGGATCGCGATCACCGCTGTACTCGGCTGGGGCCATGCACTGCTCAACCGCCCGTTCCGCTGGCTGCCGTATGCGCGCGAAGCGGTGTACCCGTGGTACATGCTGCATCAGAGTCTGTTGCTGCTGTTCGCCTGGCAGTTGTTGCCGCTGGGGCTGGGGCCGATGGCCGAGCCGACGCTGATCCTGCTCGGCACGATCGGCGGCTGTGCACTGCTGCATGAGTTCGTGATCCGGCGTGTGCGCTGGCTGCGACCATTGTTCGGCCTGGATGCGTTGCGCTCCAAGACTGCAGCGATGGCTGCACCGCCGCGACTGGCCGAGGATCTTGCCTGAACTCAGCTCTCGCCGATCATGCTCATATCGAGGTGTTCGACCCGCATGACCTGATCCAGCCAGACCTGCTGACTCCACTCCGGCACATCGGGGCGCCGCAACTGCACGCGGGCGTTGATGCCTTCGCGCTCGTGGGCATCGCGAAACAGCTGCACGTTCGGCCGCTTGTTGACCACGCCATCGCAGCTGCTGCCGTCCTTCATGACCAGCACCACGTGGCCATGGATTGGCAGTTGGTCAATCAGTGATTCAAGCTGCCGGACGCTGGCCCGGTCGGTATAGACACGTTCTGCCTGGCTGTCCATGGACTCGCTCCGAACGACCCAATGGATTCGAACGCTAGTCGGCAAAATGGCAACGCGATGTCAATTTGCCCGTCTACAAGCTGAACGATGTGCATGATCTCCGGCACTTTGCCGACGTCGGTGGTGACCCGATAATGGGTGACCCCAAGGACACCCGATGTCATCCAACACCACGTCGGCGGCGGATTCGCTGCTGCAGCATCGCGCCTTTGTCGCATTCTGGTTCGCCCGGATCGCCTCCAGCTTCGGCTTCCAGATGCTGTCGGTGGCGGTCGGCTGGCAGATCTATGCGACCACCGGTCGCGCGTTCGATCTGGGCCTGATTGGACTGGTGCAGTTCGTGCCGTCGGTACTGCTGGCACTGCCGGCCGGGCATGTCGCCGACCAGTTTGAGCGCCGCCGCATCGTGCTGATCGGGCAGATCGTCGAATGGCTGGCGATCGTTGTACTCGCTGCGCTCACCCTGACCCGGCACGTCCACGAGATCGGCATCCTCGCGCTGGTGTTCGTGATCGGCGTGGCCAAGGCATTCGAGTTTCCCTCCTTGCAGTCGATGCTGCCTGCGCTGGTGCCGGCGTCGATCCTGCCGCGCGCGATGGCGGTGAATGCATCGGCTGGCCAGGCAGCGATGATCATGGGCCCGGCGCTGGGTGGCCTGCTCTATGTGGCGGGGCCTGGTGTGGTCTATGTGGTAGCCGCCGTGCTGTATCTGGTCGCCGCCACGCTGATGAGCCGGCTGCGTTACGAACAGGCGCCGCCCAAACGCGAGCCGGCCACGCTGAAGACACTGTTCGCCGGCGTGCATTTCATCCGCGAGCGCAAGGACGTGCTGGGCGTGATCTCGCTGGACCTGTTCGCCGTGCTGCTCGGCGGCGCCACCGCACTCCTGCCGATCTTCGCCAAGGACATCCTGCACACTGGTCCGTGGGGACTGGGCCTGTTGCGCGCGGCGCCGGCGGTGGGCGCGTTGCTGATGTCGCTATGGCTGGCGCGGCACAACCTGCAGCGTCGGGTCGGCCCGATCATGTTTGCGGCCGTGGCCGGCTTCGGCGTGGCCACCTTGGTATTCGCGCTTTCCACCACGCTATGGCTGTCGCTGCTCGCGCTGTTCGCGCTGGGTGCGTTCGACATGGTCAGCATGGTGATTCGCAGTTCGCTGGTGCAGCTCGATACGCCCGATGACATGCGCGGGCGGGTCAGCGCGGTCAATGCCATCTTCATCAATACCTCCAACCAGCTCGGCGAGTTCGAGTCAGGCATGCTGGCCGCGTGGCTGGGTGCGGTGAACGCTACGGTACTCGGTGGCATCGGTACACTGCTGGTGGTCGGGCTGTGGATGACGATGTTCCCGACCCTGCGTCGGCGGCAGCGTCTGCAAGTCGAATCTGCTGCGCCGGACGAGCCTGCAGCAGCTACTCTTTGATGCCTGATCCCGGCGGGAGACACCGGACTGTGATGTCTCCTCGGAAGCTGAAAGTCATGGAGCCGCAACGTGATCATCACCTCGCCAACCGAATTCCTTGAAGCCTTCGCCACGCTGGCACCCTTGCCGAGCGCCGCTGCCACTGCGCGCGCGGCATACCTGGTCGCGCCCGCCGAGTTCACGCTGGCAGCGGAATCGGCGCGCGACAATCGCTACATGGACATGAACCTCACAGTCGATCCGCTGAAGGCGCTGGCTCAGCACAGCGCGCTGGCGCAGGCGCTGCGCGCGGATCTTCCGGTAATCACCTTTCCCGGCAACCCGGCCACGCCTGATGCGGTGTTCCCGAACAATGTGTTCGCCACCGCGCCAGGCCGGCTGATCATCGGCCGCATGCGGCACGCGGTACGTCAGCGCGAGGCGGATCGCCACGACATCCGTGAATTCTTCGGCGACGTGCTGGGCTACGACGAGATCGACCTGTCCGGCTGCGCTGACCTGGTCGCCGAACTCACCGGCTCGCTGATCATCGATCGTGCGCGCGGGATCGGCTACTGCGGCCTCAGCGAACGTTGCGACCTGGCCGGCGCACAGGCTATGCACAAGGCGTTCGGGCTGCGCCTGACGTTCTGTTTCGAGCTGGCCGAATCGGAATACCACACCAATGTAGTGCTGACCCTGCTGGCCAGCCGCGCGGCAATGATCGCCGCCGACGGCTTCCGCGACCCGGCGGTGCCGCAGGCGATTGCCAAGGCCTACGGCAACCGCGCGATCTGGCTGACCCCGGCGCAAAAGCAGGCGTACGCCGGCAACGCGATCACCTTGTCCGACCAGCGTGTCTGGATGAGCGCCTGCGCCGCCCATGCGCTCACCGACGATCAGCGCGAGACACTCGCAGATTACGGCTTCGCGCTCGGTGCCGTGGATTTGAGCGAGATCGAGAAGGCCGGCGGCAGTCTGCGCTGCTGTGTGGGTGAGATTTACTGACCTCTCATGTCTTGCCATGCAGGAGTGCACCCTGTGTACGATGGCTCTCGATTTCGTTATCGCAAAAGCAATTCGCGCACAGGGTGCGCTCCTGCCGTTCCTCACACCACCGGAGCGCCACATGATCACCGTCCACCATCTGAACAACTCGCGCTCGCAGCGCATCCTGTGGCTGCTGGAAGAACTCGGCGTACCGTACGAGATCAAGCGCTACCAGCGCGATCCGAAAACCATGCTGGCGCCGCCGGAACTGCGCGCGGTGCATCCGCTGGGCAAGTCGCCGGTGATCACCGATGGTGAGGTCACGCTGGCCGAATCGGGCGCGATCATCGAATACCTCGTCGAGCGCTACGGCCAGGGGCGCCTGCTGCCGCCCGCAGGTACGCCCGAGCGGCTGCGTTGCAACTACTGGCTGCATTACGCCGAAGGTTCGGCGATGCCGCCGCTGCTGCTGAAGTTGGTGTTTCGCCGGGTCGAAACCGCGCCAGCGCCGTTCTTCGTGAAGCCGATCGCCAAAGGCATCGCGCATAAAGTGATGAGCAGCTTCGTCGATCCACAGCTGAAGCTGCATCTGGATTACCTGGAAGGCGAGCTGGGCAAGAGCGAGTGGTTTGCCGGCAACGAGTTCAGTGCAGCTGACATCCAGCTGAGCTTTCCGCTGGAAGCCTTCGCGGCACGCGGTGGGCTGGATGCCAGCTACCCGCGATTGATGGCTTTCCTGCAGCGTATCCATGCACGGCCAGCGTATCAGCGCGCGCTGCAGAACGGCGGCGAATACCATCTCGGCGGTTGATTCCGTACTCCATAGCTGAACGGACGACGGCACCCGCTGCCGTTGTCTACGCACTGCTCACGACATCGCTGGCAACCTGTCACTTCAGATGCCGAGGAGAAGACTGATGCGCAATCGTGATATCGAGCGACAGATCCGCGACGCTGGCGAACAGGCCGGCGAACGCGTGCGTCATTACGCCGATGGTGCCGCCAGCAGCGCACAGAACCTGTTCGATCGCGGTCGCAGCCTGGGCGAACGTTTCGGCAAGCGCGGCAACCACTACAGCCAGCGGCTGACCAACGCGGCCGAGGATTTCGCCGACGAGGCGAATTATCACTACCGCCGCTTGCGCCGTCAGGTGAACCGCCATCCGACGGCCAGCGTGGCGATTGTCGCCGGCACGATCGGCGCGTTCCTGTTGCTGCGTCATGTATTCCGCAGCCGCGACGACGAATGAGCCACTCGCTTGCTGCCGCTTGAATGACGAAGGGCCGGATGCATGCATCCGGCCCTTGCATGACGCCGTTGCGGCACGAACTTACCTGACCGCTTCGATGTTGACCTCCACGCGTCGATTTGGTGCGAGGCAGTCACGCAGTCTTTCACCCGAAAGCTGTCGGCACACGGCCACCGGATCGGCATCTCCGCGACCCTCGGTGCTGATCAGACTGCCGTCCACGCCATGGCCGACCAGATAGTCGCGCACCGCATTGGCGCGCTTCAGCGAAAGATCGTTGTTGTCGGCCCGGTTGCCGATGCGGTCGGTGTAGCCAACCAGGCTCACCGAACGGATCCTGCCGGTATCACGCAGTTCGTCCACCAGCCGGTCCAGCTGACTGCGGCCACGGTTGGTCAGGCTGTCGATGTCGGACCTGCCGAAGGCGAACAACGCATCCGCCGACAGCCTCTCGTGCCTGCTCTCGACCATCGGTGGTGCCGGTGCTGGCGGTGGTGCCGGCATTACCACCATCGGTCTGGCCACCATGCCTGGACACTGACAACCGGCCAACGACAGCACGGCCATGCCAGCCACCGTGATCGCGCCCATACGGATCGTCTTGTTCATAGTCACCGTCCTCCAAGTGCTCGGATGCTCTGTAGGAAACGCTGGCGACAGCCATGGAGCCCGCATGATCCCGTCAGTGCGCGGAGAGACCATGTGGGTACGCCGTGTGCGACGCCATCTGCAACCATGCCACGGCCCCCATGACGGGCAGATAACTCCCGAAGAGCCCGTCACGAGGAAAGTTTTCGGGACCGCAGCGTATGTCTGCAAGGCGTCTCTCTCCGGCCACTGCTAAGCTGGATTTTGTGTACCAGCCTGGCTGGCCCCATGCCTTCAAAAGACATTGCGTTCCATCACCCCGTGGCGTTCTGGCTGGGCTGCGCCGCCGTGATCGCGGGCGTGCTGGCGCACCTGCCGATGCTGGCGATGGCCGCGCCGATGCATTACCACCTTGCCGGCATGCCGATGGACAACATGATGCGGGTTGGCATGGCGCTGGTCCCGTTCGGCGTATTGCTGGCCGGTTATGGCCTGATGCCGCGGATGGAACAGATGCGGCGCACACTGCACGCCGACCGCAGTCCGCTGCCGTTTCATATCGCCGACGGCGTACCGCTCAATCGCGAGCACTGGAAGCTGGTGACCGTGCTGACCATCGCGCTGGCGGTGGACGTGATGAAGCCGGCAACGATCGGCTTCGTGATGCCGGGCATGTCGGCTGAATACGGGATCAGCACCTCGACCGGCGGCCTGCTGGCGCTGTCGGCGCTGACGGGTACGACGGTCGGCTCGGTCGTGTGGGGCCGGCTCGGCGATCTGTTTGGCCGTCGCTCCACCATCCTGCTGTCGGCACTGATGTTCATGGGTACCTCGATCTGTGGCGCGATGCCTGCATTCGGCTGGAACCTGCTGATGTGTTTCATGATGGGTGCCGCCGCCGGCGGCATGCTGCCAATCACGTTCACCCTGATGGCCGAGACCATTCCAACTGCACATCGCGGCTGGCTGCTGGTGGCACTGGGCGGCATCGGCACCTCGGCGGGTTACCTGCTGGCCTCGGGCGCAGCAACGCTGTTCGAGCCGACCTACAGCTGGCGCGCATTGTGGCTGCTCAACCTGCCCACCGGCGCGTTGATCGTCCTTCTCAACCGCTACATTCCCGAATCACCGCGCTTTCTTGCCCTGGCCGGCCTGGAGGATCAGGCACGCGCGGTGCTGCAGAAATTTTCGGGCGGTGCCGTGCCGATGATTCCGGATGCGCACCACACCCAGGACGCTGCCGGAGCGCAACCGCATGAGCCGGCACGGATCGGCATGCGCCGCCTTTTGCGTGGTCGGCACGCACCGATCACCTGGGGCTTGATGATGTGCGCGATCGCCTGGGGCCTGGTGAACTTCGGCTTCCTGCTCTGGCTGCCGGCGAACCTGGTCAAGCTGGGTATCGATGCACACGCCAGCAGCGCGCTGCTGGCCCGTTCCGCGATCCTCGCGCTGCCTGGCATCGGCATGGTCGTGTGGTTCTACCAGCGCTGGAGCAGCATCCGCACGCTGGTACTTTTCATCGGATTGACCGCGCTTGCATTGTTGTTCTTTTTTGCGATCGACCTGACCGATATACGCGTCGCCTCGATTACCACGGTGGGCACCGTGGCGTTGCTGTTGAGCATCAGCGGGGTGATCGCCACCCTGATTCCCTATGCGGCGGAAATCTATCCGGTGCATCTACGCAGCAGCGGTGCCGGCCTGATTGCCGGCAGTTCGAAATTCGGCGGCATCCTGGGCGCGGCGCTGGGTGTGCTTGGCCTGTTTGATCATTTCATGCTGTCGGCCCTGCTGATCGCACTGCCGATGGCCGTGGCCGGCTGGATGCTCGCGCGCGGCGGCATCGAGACGCGCGGTCACGGACTGGAAGCGATCCAGGACGCGCTGGCCGAATAGCGCATATCGAAAAGCCGCCATCCGGCGGCTTTTCGAATCGGCTTGGCATGTGCCCGAACGACGGGCTCGCAGACTTCAAACCGTCTGCGGATTCGGCTTGTCCGGATCGAGCTTGTATTCCTTGATCGCGCGGCTGACGTCCTTGGCGTTGACCTTGCCATCCTTCGCCAGCGCGGCCAGCGCAGCATGCGCGATCCAGTAGCGATCGACCTCGAAGAACTCGCGCAGGTGCGCACGCGTGTCCGAACGACCGAAGCCATCGGTGCCCAGCACCGTATAGCGCATGCCATCGGGCATGAACGCGCGAATCTGGTCGGCGAATTCGCGCACGTAGTCGGTGGCGGCGATCGCCGGACCCTGACGACCGTCGAGCAGACCGGTGACATATGGCACGCGCTGTTCGGCTTCCGGATGCAAACGATTCCAGCGCTCGGCATCGAAGCCATCGCGACGCAGCTCGATGAAGCTGGGGCACGACCAGATGTCGGACTTCACGCCGAAATCCTTCTCCAGCAGTTCGGCTGCCGCGATCACTTCGCGCAGGATCGTGCCCGAACCGAGCAGCTGCACGCGCGGCTCGCCCTTCTTCGGCTTGCCGCCATCCTTGAACAAATACATGCCCTTGATGATGCCGTCCTCGACACCTTGCGGCAGGTCGGGATGGCTGTAGTTCTCGTTCATCACGGTGATGTAGTAGTAGATGTCCTCCTGCTCCTGCATCATCCGGCGCGTGCCGTCCTGCAGGACTACCGCGACCTCATAGGAGAACGTGGGGTCATACGACTTCACGTTCGGGATCGTGCCGGACATCAGGTGCGAATGGCCGTCCTCGTGCTGCAGACCCTCGCCATTGAGCGTGGTGCGACCGGCGGTACCGCCGATCAGGAAGCCGCGCGAGCGCATGTCGCCAGCAGCCCAGCACAGGTCGCCGATGCGCTGGAAGCCGAACATCGAGTAGTAGATGAAGAACGGCAGCATCGCCTGGTTGCTGATGCTGTAGCTGGTAGCTGCAGCCATCCAAGAGGCCATGCCGCCGGCTTCGCTGATGCCCTGCTGCAGCACCTGGCCCTTCTGGTCCTCGCGGTAGTACAGCAGCTGGTCGGAATCCTGCGGCTTGTACTTCTGGCCGAACGGCGCATAGATGCCGATCTGGCGGAACATGCCTTCCATGCCGAACGTGCGCGCCTCGTCGGCGACGATCGGCACCACGCGCTCGCCCAGCTGCTTGTCGCGCAGCAGCAGGTTGATGCCTCGCACCAGCGCCATCGTGGTCGAGATCTCACGCTCGCCGGTGCCTTTGGTGATCTGCTCGAACGCAGCCAGCTCCGGCGTCTTCAGCTTCGCCTCGGCCTTGCGCCGGCGCTGCGGCAGGAAGCCGCCGAGCGCCTGGCGTCGCTCCAGCATGTACTGCACTTCCGGCGAATCCTTGCCCGGGTTGTAATACGGCACATCCTTGAGCTTGTCGTCGCTGATCGGAATCTGGAAACGATCGCGGAAATGCCGCACCGCCTCCTCGTCCAGCTTCTTCTGCTGGTGGGTCGGGTTCTGCGACTCGCCGGCTGCGCCCATGCCGTAACCCTTCACGGTCTTGGCCAGGATCACCGTCGGCATGCCCTTGGTGTTCGAGGCCGCGTGGTAGGCCGCATAGACCTTGTGCGGATCGTGACCACCGCGATTCAGCCGCCAGATGTCGTCGTCACTCAAGTTGGCGACCATCTCGCGCGTCTCCGGATACTTGCCGAAGAAATGCTCGCGCGTGTACGCGCCGCCGAACGCCTTGCACGCCTGGTATTCGCCATCCAGCGTTTCCATCATCAGCTTGCGCAGCACGCCCTTGGTGTCGCGTGCGAGGAGCGGATCCCAGTAGCTGCCCCAGACCAGCTTGAGCGCATTCCAGCCGGCACCACGGAACACGCCTTCCAGCTCCTGGATGATCTTGCCGTTGCCACGGACCGGGCCGTCCAGACGCTGCAGGTTGCAGTTGATCACGAAGATCAGGTTGTCCAGGCCTTCGCGACCAGCCAGCGAGATCGCACCGAGCGACTCCGGCTCGTCCGTCTCGCCGTCGCCGAGGAAGCACCAGATCTTGCGGTCGCTCTTTGGCACCAGACCGCGATGTTCCAGGTACTTGAAGAACTGCGCCTGGTAGATCGCCTGGATCGGGCCCAGGCCCATCGATACCGTCGGCACCTGCCAGTAATCCGGCATCAGCCACGGATGCGGATACGACGACAATGCGCGACCCTTGCCGACCACTTCCATGCGGAACAGGTCGAGTTGATCCTCGGCCAGACGGCCTTCGAGGAACGAGCGCGCGTAGATGCCGGGGCTGGAATGACCCTGATGGAATACCAGGTCACCGGGATGGTCGGCGCTCGGCGCTCGCCAGAAATGGTTGAAGCCGACGTCGTACAGCGTGGCGCTCGAAGCGAAGCTCGCAATGTGGCCGCCCAGTTCGCCTGGCTTGCGATTCGCGCGCACCACCATCGCCATCGCGTTCCAGCGGATCAGCGTGCGGATGCGCCATTCCATCGCGGCATCGCCGGGCATCTTCGCCTCGTTGCCGGGCGCGATGCTGTTGACGTATTCGGTAGTCGGGTCGAATGGCAGGTAACCACCGGAACGACGGGTGGTATCCACCATCCGCTCCAGCAGGAAGTGCGCGCGCTCGGTACCGTCGTGCTGGATCACCGCGTCGAGCGAATCCATCCACTCCCGGGTTTCGGTAGGGTCGATGTCCTGGTTGAGGATATCGTCGAGCTGATCCATGAAGATTCTCCGCGGCACCATTGCGGCGCCTGACTTGAGTGGGGCACCCGCCACCGGGGATTGCGACGGGTCAGCCCTTGAGTTTAGCCGCCGCAGCGCACCGGAGCCACCGGATGTCCATGCGCCCGCGCACGGCGGGAATGCCACGCCGCCATGCACGGCGCGGCAGAAGCTGTCAGCTGCGCCCGCCCTGCTCGGCGCGAATCTGCGCATCCACCGCGGCGATCGCCGTCATGTTGACCACACGACGCGCACTGGAAGCCGGCGTGAGGATGTGTGCCGGTTTGTCCACACCCATCAGGATCGGGCCAATCGCCACGCCATCGGTCATCACCCGCACCATGTTGTAGGTGATGTTGGCACTGTCGAGGTTGGGCATCACGAACAAGTTGGCGCGGCCGCTCAGCGTGGTGTTGGGGAACATCCGGTGACGCAACGCATCATCCCACGCGGTGTCGGCCTGCATTTCACCGTCCATTTCCAGCCTGGGCATGCGCGTCTTCAGGATCTGCCACACCTGGCGCATCTTCGCCGCGCTCGGGTTGTCATGGCTGCCGTAGTTCGAGTGCGACAACAGCGCCACCTTCGGCTCGATACCAAACAGCTTCAGCCGATAGCTGGCCTGCAGCGTGGCCTCGGCGATCTGCTCGGCGCTGGGATCGCACTGCACATGGGTGTCGAGGAAGAACCAGGCGCCCTTGTCGTTGATCACGCCGGTCATTGCCGAGGTGCACTGCACGCCCGGGTCGAGCCCGAACACACTGCGGATGTAACCCAGCTTCTTGTGATAACGACCGACCAGGCCGCAGATCATCGCGTCGGCTTCGCCGCGCTCGACCATCAGCGCCGAGATCAGCGTGGGGCGCGAGCGCAGCAGGTTCTTGGCCGCCGCCGGCGATACGCCACGGCGTTCGGTCAACGCGTGGTACTGCTGCCAGTAATCATTGAAGCGCGGATCGTCGTTGATGTTGGTGAGTTCAAAATCGACGCCGACGCGCATGCGCAGGCCGAGCCGCTGGATGCGCATCTCGATCACGTCCGGACGGCCGATCAGGATCGGGAATGCCAGCTTCTCGTCGATCACCGTCTGCACCGCGCGCAACACGGTCTCTTCTTCACCCTCGGCATATACCACGCGCTTGCGGTCGGCACGCGCGCGCTCGTACACCGGCTTCATCAGCAGGCCGGTGCGGTAGATGAACTGGCCAAGCTTTTCCCGGTACGCCTCCATGTCGGTGATCGGCCGGGTGGCCACGCCGGAATCCATAGCCGCCTGTGCCACCGCCGGTGCCAGCATCACCAGCAGGCGCGGATCGAACGGACGCGGGATCAGATAGTCCACACCGAAGGTCGGCACCTCGCCGCCGTAGGCGCCGGCGAGATCGCCTGCCTCCATCCGTGCCAGCCCGGCGATTGCACGCACGCAGGCAAGCTTCATCGCCTCGTTGATGCCGGTGGCACCCACATCCAGCGCGCCGCGGAAGATGTACGGGAAGCACAGCGCGTTGTTGACCTGGTTCGGGTAGTCCGAACGGCCGGTGGCGATGATGCAGTCCGGGCGCACCTGCTTCGCGTCCTCCGGCGAAATCTCCGGATTCGGATTGGCCAGCGCGAGGATGACTGGTTTGTCAGCCATCGTCGCAACCATCTCGGGTTTCAGCACGCCACCCGCCGAAAGACCGAGGAAGATGTCGCAGCCGGCCACGATCTCGGCCAGCGTGCGTTTGTCGGTATCGCGCGCATAGCGCTGCTTGTCCGGATCCATCTTGTCGCGACCGGTATACAGCACGCCTTCGCGGTCGTAGGCGAGGATGTGTTCCGGCTTCAGGCCCAGCGCCACCAGCATGTCGAGGCACGCGATGCCGGCGGCACCGGCGCCGGCAGTGGCCAGCTTCACGTCCTCGATCTTCTTGCCGACCACTTCCAGCGCGTTGAGCACCGCCGCGCCGACGATGATCGCGGTGCCGTGCTGGTCGTCGTGGAACACCGGGATCTTCATCCGCTCGCGCAGCTTGCGCTCGACGATGAAACACTCCGGCGCCTTGATGTCTTCCAGGTTGATGCCGCCGAAGGTCGGTTCCATCGAGGCGATGATGTCGACCAGCTTGTCCGGATCGCGCTCGTTCAATTCGATGTCGAACACGTCGATGCCGGCGAATTTCTGGAACAGCACGCCCTTGCCTTCCATCACCGGCTTGCCAGCCAGGGGACCGATGTCGCCCAGACCCAGCACCGCGGTGCCATTGGTGATCACCGCCACCAGGTTGCCGCGCGCGGTCATCTCGCTGGCCGCATTGGGGTCCGCGACGATCGCCTCGCAGGCATAGGCCACGCCGGGCGAATACGCCAGCGACAGATCGCGCTGGGTCAGCAACGAGGTGGTCGGGGTGACCTTGATTTTGCCGGGTCGCGGAAGACGATGATATTCAAGGGCGGCGTGGCGCAGATCTTCGGGGAGGGCCATGGGTGCGTTTTTATTGGGGGAGGGGCGGCGCCCGCAACAGGCGGCTGACCGCCTGTGATGTTAGCACCGGGGCGACCCAAACCGGTTCGCTCGCAGCGTGGCAACACCCCACACTGGACGCTCTGCAGCAGCTCGTCGCCGTGCACACGGTTCATGTGGATGCCGTTGATGAAGACCGAGAAAGCCAGCTTTCCGGCCAGCCCGTGCACATGCTGCATCCATGGCGGCAGCCAGCGTGGCGGCACGATGGCGCCGGACGCGAAATGCGGCTGCAGCGCAATCACGTCATGCAGGGTCAGCTTGCCGGCAAACAGATGGCGCAGCAGGTCCATCCGCTGCTGCTTGAACGCCCAGCGGAAGAAGGTATGCACGGTGAGCAGGCCTGACAGGTACACGTTGTCCTTGGCGAACGCCGCACCGCCACCCAGCGGCACACCGCGAAACACCCGCTGGGCCGAGTGGAAGCTGTCCGCCACGCTCTGCCCGCAGGCGCTGAAGTATTTGTAGACCTCGACGAAATCGGCGCCGTTCAGCGCCATGTCGATCGCCAGGATGCGCAGGCTGATGCGCTTGAGTCGGGCGATGTCGATCGCGCCGGACATCAGTTCGGCGAATACGGCCAGGCCTTCCTGGGTCGCGGTGACCCGCGGCGAGGTACGCGCCAGCGAGGTCAGCAGCGGCTGCTGGCGGCCGTTCAGCGCGGTCAGCGAGTGCACGAAGGCCTCATGCGCCAGAAGCTGATGACGGTCGTATTCGCTGAAACGGGTGCCGTCGCGCAGGCGGATGCGAGTGGCCCCCGCTGCCGCCTTCGCGGTCAGCTCGGAATCCACCTCCACCTTGATCATGCCGGCGCCGAAGAACGCGTCGAGCGTCTTGGCCAGCTCGTCGCGCAAGGTAGTCGCCGGAATGTTCTCGTCGACGTCATCGGCCAGCAGATCCGCGCCCAGCTCGTCGGACAACTCGACGAAGTAGCGCGCCGCATCGAGATTGCTGCGCTGGCTGCCGGGGATAAGGTCGCCCGGCTTGCCGTACAAGGCGATCGATGGCGCAGTGACTCCCGCCGTGCCCACTGCCTCCAGCATCTCTGCGGCGATGCGCCACGACTCGGCGGTACGGCGCAGGTAGTCACCCAACGGATCAATGCCCTGCGCGTCACTGCCACCTGCAGCAGCCTCGATGGCAGCCAGTTCGGCACGCGCCACGGCCAGATCGGGTCGCGTGTAACTGACTTCCGGCAAGGTGAACTGGCCCTTGCCATAAGCCTCGATCATGCGGCTTTCCAGCGAGGCCGGCCATGCCACCGTCGGCAGGATGTGGATGCCGCGTACTGCAGCCAGCAGGCGCTGGTCGAGCTCGGCGTAGCGCCGCAGTTCGGGTGGGATGGCGCCAGCGGAGGCATTCATCGCGATGCTCCGCGCAGCGCGTCGACGCGTTCGATCAGCTCGGTGGCGATCGGGTCGGGCTTGAATGCCGCCGCGAAGCCGCGCGGACTGGCCGGCGTAAAGGTGAGATTGGGCCCGAAGCGCGAGTCGGTACGCAGCATCACGGTGATGCGGCGAGGGTTGGTCATGGTGGTGGCGTTGATGTTCATCACATCGCGCAGCGCGACGCGGATCTGCTGGCCGCGGTTCTTCACTACCAGCCAGTCGCCGTCCAGCCAGACCTCGTCCATCAGGTCATGCAGCAGCTTGCGGTAGACGATGAACATGATGCCGCCCAGAAACAGTGGCATCAGCACCAGCGGAAAGAGTGGCGGCGACTGTTCGTTCGCGCGGGCATGGCTCGCCACCCAGAACTGCAAGCCGAAGACGGCCAGCAGGAACCCGATCCACAGCAGCGGAAAGACCCGCTTGTAGAAGAACGTGGTGGACGACGACAACCGACGCATGCCTGCACTCCCCAGCGGTGGTGTGGCGATACTAGAACAGACACGCCTCTAATCATTCCCGCTCGCGCTGTCCGCGATGCCCGTGCGGCCGTTCGCTCGGTCGGCCGCCACGCTGGCGACGCAGGCGCGCCTCCAGCGTCGCCGCCTGCTCCTCGCGCTCGTCATGCAGCTTGAGGTAATTGCGCCAGCGGCCGGGTGCCAGTTCGCCGGTATCCAGCGCCACCTGCACCGCGCAACCCGGTTCGCTGCCGTGGCCGCAGTCGGCGAAACGGCATTGCTCGGCCAGTGCTTCGATATCGGCAAACAGGTCGAGGTTTTCCTCGCCGGTCAGCTTCAGCTCGCGCATGCCGGGCGTGTCGATCAGGCAGCCACCGCTGGGCAACTGCAGCAGCGCGCGATGGGTGGTGGTGTGGCGGCCTCGGCTGTCATGACTGCGTACTTCGGCAGTAGCCATCGTCGCCGTGCCAAGCAGGGTGTTGGTCAGCGTGGATTTGCCGGCGCCGGACGAGCCGACCAGTACCGCGCTGTCACCGGGTTGCAGGTACGGCGCCAGTTGCGCCACGCTGGCTGGATCCTTGCCGTTCAATGCGTGGATCGGCGTGCGGCCGGGCAACCGTGCACGCAATGCCTCGATCTGCTCGGCCGCATCCTCACGGGTATCGAGTTTGCTCAGCAGCACCACCGGCTGCGCACCGGAATCCTCGGTCAGCGACAGGTAGCGCTCGATTCGCGCCGGATTGAAATCGCCATCCAGCCCGGTCAGCACCAGCACGTAGTCGATATTGGTCGCGATCAGCTGGCGTTCGTAACGTTCGCCTGCTGCCGCACGCGACATCACCGTGCGCCGCGGCGCAACCGTGACGATATGCGGCGGCGTGCCGCTTTCCACTTCGACGAAATCACCCACCACCGGCCGCTCGACCGGGTCGATGCCACGCTTGAGAAAGCGTCCGTCCGGCTGTGCCCCGAACAGGGTCTCGCCATCATGCAGTTCGTAGCCGGCACGGTGCTGGGCCACCACCCGTGCCAGCCGCAGGCCGGCGGCAGGCAGCACCTCACCGCGCCAGCCGATGCGTCGCAGGCGTTCGATCGTTTCGGCATCGCTCATTCGGGGAAGTCGGTCGGCACGATCTGGCGATTATGCCCTGCCTGGGCATGGCCAGACGATGAACCGCCATTTGCCCCGAGGAGCGCTCGCGCTGCACCGCATCACGCTGCTAGCATCGACCTGCCGGCGATGGTGCCGGTGCTTGGACTGTGCTCCCAGACTTCGAAGGATGCCGGCGTTGACCTCGATCACACCCAGTGCGCACCTGGCGGACGTGCGCTATGAAATCCGCGGTGCGCTGACCCGGCGCGCACGCGAGCTGGAGGCCGCCGGCCTCGACATCATCAAGCTCAACATCGGCAACCCGGGCCGTTACGGCTTCGAGGCACCGGCGCACCTGCGCGAGGCGATCGCCGGCCATCTGCACGAGAGCGAGGCTTACGGCCACGAGCAGGGCCTGGAACTCGCCCGCGAAGCGATCGCCGCGCAGCAGCGCGCGCGCGGTGCACGCGACGTCGAGCCGGAACGCATCTTCATCGGCAACGGCGTCAGCGAGCTGATCGACCTCAGCCTGCGTGCCCTGCTGCAGCCTGGTGATGAAGTGTTGCTGCCCAGCCCGGACTATCCGCTGTGGAGCGCGGCCACCATCCTCAACGGCGGCCAGCCGCGCTACTACCATTGCCTCGCCCGGCACGACCACCTGCCTGACCCGGACGAGGTCGAGGCACTGATCACGCCGCGCACGCGCGCCCTGGTACTGATCAACCCGAACAATCCCACCGGGGCGGTGTATCCACGTGCGCTGCTGCAACGACTGGTCGCCATCGCGGCACGCCACCGGCTGCTGCTGCTTGCCGACGAGATTTACGACGAGATCCTGTACGACGGCGCGAGCTTCCAGCCACTGGCCGAGGTGGCCGGCGAACTGCCCTGCCTCAGCTTCGGCGGCCTGTCAAAGGTGCATCGTGCCTGTGGCTATCGGGTCGGCTGGATGAGCCTGTCCGGAGATCACGCCCGCAGCGCGGCCTACCGCGATGCCTTGCAACTGCTCGCCGCCCTGCGGTTGTGCGCCAACGTCACCGCGCAATGGGCCGTGCTGCCGGCCTTGCAGGATGCGCCGACGATCGGCGCGCTGACCGGCGCCGGCGGTCGCCTGCATGAGGCACGCCGGGTCGTGCAGCAGGGCGTCGCCGCCAGCAAATACCTGGAGCTGGTCGTCCCGGAAGGTGCGCTGTATGCATTCCCGCAAGTCCGCGCCGACCATTTCCCTGCGTTCGACGACGAGGCTTTCGCCCTGCGCCTGCTGGAGGAGGAATCCGTGCTGGTGGTGCCCGGCAGCAGCTTCAACGTGCCGCGCAGCCGACACTTCCGGTTGACCCTGCTGCCTCCGCCGGCGCAGCTGCGCGAGGTGTTCGTGCGGATCGAACGGGTGCTGGCGCGGATGGCGCGCGAACAGTCGCCGCATTCCGCCGTTGCGGTGGCCTGAGCCATGCCCAGGCTGACCGAATGATGCCGGCCACTCCGACTCTGCACTATCTCGCCCTCGGCGACTCCTACACCATCGGCGAAGCGGTGGCCGCGGATCAGCGCTGGCCGGCCGTGCTGGTGCAGCGCCTGCGCCGGGCCGGAGTGGTGATCGACGACCCTCGTATCGTTGCCGTTACCGGCTGGACCACGGACGAACTGGCGCAGGGCATGGACGCGGCATCGCTGACCTCGTCGTACGACCTGGTCACCCTGCAGATCGGCGTCAACAACCAGTACCGTGGCCGCTCAGCCGGTGAATACCGCAGCCAGTTCGCCAGCTTGCTGGCGCGTGCAGTCGCGCTGGCCGGCGGCCACGCCGCGCGGGTGGTGGTGGTGTCGATTCCTGACTGGGGTGTCACCCGTTTCGCGCATGAACAGGGTCGCGACCGTGCACGCATCGCCAGCGAACTGGACGTCTACAACGCGATCGCCCGCGACGAGACTTCACGCGCTGGTGCGCATTTCGTGGACATCACCGGCATTTCGCGCCAATACCCCGTGCTCGTCGCTGGCGATGGCCTGCATCCCTCGGCGGCGCAGTACAAGTTGTGGGTCGATCGCATCGCACCCACAGTGCAGGCGGCGCTGCGTCCATCGCGCTGATCAGATCCGCTGCGCCGCAACGAGCTTGCAACCTGTTCGCCATCGCGCGGTGACCTTGGACTTGCACACTGGCGCCCCGGTATCCACCGGGAGTACGCGCCATGACAAGCCTCCGCTGCCGCAGCGCCTTCATCTCCGACGTGCATCTGGGAACACCTGACTGCAAGGCCGATTACCTGCTCGACTTCCTGCGCAAGCTGCGCTGCGAAAAACTCTATCTGGTCGGCGACATCATCGACATGGAGGCGCTGGCGCGGCGCCCCTGGTGGCCCGAGGAACACAGCGCCGTGATCGCCGAGATACTCGACCTGGCGCAACGCGGGGTCGAGGTGATCTACATCCCGGGCAACCACGATGCACCGATGCGCGGCTTGCACGGGCAGGAATTCGGTGGCGTACGGATCGAACTGGACGCCGTGCATGTCGGCGCGGACGGTCGGCGCTATCGGGTCAGCCACGGCGATGAATTCGACCCCGAACAGATCGGCCGCGGCTGGATGCAGCACTTCGGTGAGGCCATGCACCGCCTGATCTGCTGGAGCAACCGTCGCCTGCATGCGATGCGGCAGCGACTGGAACTCCCGTACCTGCCGCTGTCGATCATCGTCAAATCGCATATCGGCAAGGCGCTGGCGTATATCCGCGCCTACGAGGAACGCGTGGTGGCTGACGCCCGCGAGCGCGGCTTCGACGGCCACATCTGCGGACACATCCACTTCGGCCACGTGCGTGAGCTGGATGGGGTGCTCTACCTCAACGACGGCGACTGGGTCGAGCACTGCACCGTCCTGATCGAGGACCATACCGGCGCGATGGAACTGCTCCACTGGAGCGAGCAGCCCGCCGCCCTGGGCCGGGCCAGCCGTGAACTGGTTTGGCCCTCCCCAGCCGCCGCGCTGGCGCTGGCGCCGCTGGGCGTCTGTCAACGTGACCTCAGCGAGTTGCATCGGGCGGCCTGAACCACGTACGCCTTGAAGGCCGGCAGGATCACCGCATATCGGGCGGCGTATCATTGTCTTCTTTGCCGGAGTTCCCCATGTCCCTCGACAGCACTACCCGCGAACGTATCGAAACCCTGCTCAAGGACCACCGCGTGGTGCTGTTCATGAAGGGTGATCGCCAGCAGCCGATGTGCGGCTTCTCCGCGGCCGCCACCAACACGCTGAACGAGCTGTTGCCGGACTACCACACGGTCAACGTGCTGGAGGATCCGGAAATCCGCGAAGGCATCAAGGCCTATGGCGACTGGCCGACGATCCCGCAGCTGTACGTGGAAGGCGAACTGGTCGGCGGCGCCGACATCATCCGCCAGATGTACGGCAACGGTGAACTGCATACCTTGTTCGGTGTGGCTGCACCGGATCGCACGCCGCCGCCGATCACCATCACCGACGCGGCCGCCGAGGCGATCCGCCAGGGAACGGCCAACGCCGAAGGACTGGCACTGCATCTGGAGATCGGTCCCGACCACAGCGCCGGCTTCCAACTCGCCCCGGCTGGCGAGCACGACATCGTCGCGCACGCCAACGGCCTGGAGGTTCACTTCGATCCGGCCAGTGCCCAGCGTGCCAAGGGCATCGTGATCGACTGGGTCTCGACCGTGCAGGGTGAAGGTCTCAGCCTGAAGTTTCCCGGTGCGCAGGAGATCAAGTCGATCAGTGTGCAGCAGCTCAAGGCACGTCTGGCCGCACACGACATCACCTTGATCGACGTGCGCCCGGCCGCCGGCCGCGCCCAAGCCGCGCCGTTGGCTTACGCCCGGGTGTTGGAGGACGAGGGCTACGAAAGTCTCGCCGCGCTGCCGAAAGACACCGCGCTCGCCTTCATCTGCCACCACGGCATCTCCAGCCGCGGCATGGCCGAGCGCTTCGCCGCACACGGCTTCAGCAATGTATACAACGTGGAAGGCGGCATGGATGCGTGGGCTGCTGAAGTCGATTCGAGTGTGCCGCGCTACTGAGCCAGACTGGCTTGCTACGCGGTAACCGCGCTGCAAGAGCCCTGAACAAAAACGCCCCGGCAGGGGCGTTTTTGTTTCAGCAATCCGCCATCGGCAGGCTCAGCCCTTGGGGGTGGGCACTTCGCTGGCCCGATTGAAGTCGCCGATCGCTCCGACCAGATCAGCCACTGCCGCCCGTTCGGCCTCGCTGAGATCCGGATTCCAGCTGTCGAGGATCAGCACCACCCGGGTCTCGGCACTGTGGTTCCATGCCTCGTGTTCGTAGGTGTCATCGAAGGTGACGCAGCGACCTTCCTGCCACTCATTGATTTCTCCGCCGACACGCAAGGCGCAATCGGACGGCACGATAAGCGGCAGGTGCGTGACCAGCCGGGTATTGGTGACCCCTCGATGCGGAAGGATATGCGTGCCGGGCTGCAGCACCGAGAACAGCGTCTCCGGTGAGTGCTCGCGGACGCGCGCGAGCGGCAGCGCATCGAGCAAGGCAGCGGTCTGCGGACAGCGCGCGGCATGCGCCGCGTAGCGTTCGCCATGTCGGTGGAAGAAATACGCATCCCAAGCGGGCTGCTGGGCGCCTGAAGATCGCAGCAGGTCGGCCGCATCCTGCGGCGAATCCGTCTGCAGGAATGATTCGAGATCCTGTGGCTGCGACAGCACGGCGCGCAGCTCCTCGCGAATCATGGCGGTGTTGGCTTCCAGCTCCGCCTGCCATGGAAAGCGCTCGCGCGGATAATAAGGCTGGCTCGGCACGCCCGGGAAATACAGAAACTTGGGCTGCTGCCGCGGGTCCGGCATCGAGGCAATTTGCTCCTCCAGGTAGATGGCAAGGCATTGTTCCACCCGTACCAGTTCCGAACGACCGTAGCGTTGTCGTAATGGTTCCAATACGCCATCGAACAACTGGCGGCGCCCGTGCATGACATACCGCATGGCGCTCTTCACGGCATCCCGGAATTCCGGCGCCGTGGTCTCGTCACTGAGCCAGCGCCCATGCGCCTGCGCCGCATTGATCGCCATCAGGGAGGCGGCCAGGGCCTCGTAGGTTTCTCCCAGTTGATCCAGCAACATGCCCAGCCGCAGGCGTGCCACGAACATGTTCGGCGCAAGTTCGAGTGCACGGCGCAAATCAGCGACCGCGCCCCGGATATCGCCACCCGTCATCCGCGCCACGCCCAGCTGATGCAGCGTGACGGCATCCCCGGGATGCGCACGATCTGCAGCGATCAGCAGGTCGATGGCCTGGTTCACCGCACCGCGGGCCAGGTGAATATTGGCCAATTGCCGCAGCGCCTCAAGATCACCGGGATCGGTCTCGAGCAGACGCGCATAGGATTGCTCGGCAAGCGCCATATCACCCTGGCGCAACTCGGTGCGGGCCTGCTCGCGATAATCTGCAGAGCGCTGGTCTGGCTCATTCTTCATTGCTGGATTCACCACTGGATGGGCTGCGGAACCCCGGATGCGGGCCGCAGCAGGCTGAACTAACCGGCATAATACGCGGTGACGCATTCGAATGCCCTGGCAGGCAATGTGTCGTTTCGAAACGCGGTTTGCGCCGCGCCCCGTTGAAGCAAGCTGTACACCGCCGTTCGCCTGATGCCAAAAGAGCAGATATGACTCCTCGTCTACAGGGATTGAGCCCTGACACCCGCATGCACATCATGGTCGCCGGCGAAGCGCTCGAAGCAGGCCGGGTGGAAGTGGCCGAGCACCACCTGGCCAGCGCTGCCGCATCAGACCCGCAGCACCCCGAAGTCCTGCGGATGCAGGCTGGCATCCACAGTCTGCGCGGCCGCCCCCTGCAGGCCGTAAGCACGATGCAGCAAGCCTTGGCGCAACGCCCGCAGGACGCGCTTTACCACAACACCCTCGGTACCTTGCTGGGCAACGCCGGAGAATTCGATGCCGCGATTGTCGCGCTGCATCGCTGTTGCGAACTGCAGCCCGGCATGGCCATCGCCTGGTACAACCTTGGTGTCATGCTGACCCGCTGCGTGCGCAATGACGAGGCCGTGGTTGCCTTGCAGCGCGCCGTTGCGCTCGCGCCGGATCATGTGGACGCACGCGCCCTGTTGGCTGACATGCTGCGCACTCGCGGCCAGACCGAAGAAGCCGCAATGGAATACCGCAAGGTGCTCGCGGAACAGCCCTGGGCCGGCCAGGCCTGGTGGGGCCTGGCCGACCTCCGGACCACCCGTTTCACCGATGACGACATCGCGCACATCCAAGCGGCGATGCAACAGCCGCGGGCCAGCGAAAACGACCTGATCGCGATGGGCTTCGCACTGGCCAAGGCGCTGGACGATGACGAGCGCCCTGACGATTCGCTGGCCGCACTCGCCCAGGCCAATGCCATTGCACGACGCAGGCAGCAGTGGAACGCCGACGCCTTCTCTGCGGGAATCTCGACGGTCAACCAGGCTTTCCTGCCACCGCCTGCCGCCGCTGCGGAAGCGCTCGGCAAGGAAGTCATCTTCATTGTCAGCCTGCCGCGATCCGGCTCGACTCTGGTCGAGCAGATCCTCGCCTCGCACAGCTCGGTCGAGGGCGCTGGCGAACTGCCCGACCTGCCGCAGGTGCTGGGTGAGGAATCGCGTCGCCGCGGCCAGCCGTTTCCGCAATGGGCGCACGCGATGCAGCCGGCTGACTGGGAACGTCTGGGGCGGCGCTATCTGGAACGCACCGCGCACTGGCGGCGGCAACGTCCCGTCTTCACCGACAAGCTGCCGAACAACTGGATGTACATCGGCGCGATCCGCGCCATGCTGCCGGGGGCGCGCATCATCGCGTGCCGGCGCGACCCGCTGGAAACCTGCTTCTCCTGCTATCGCCAGTACCTGGCCGGCAACGAGTACACCCGCACGTTCGACGATCTTGCGGCCTTCTGGCGCGACTTCGATCACAGCGTTCGCCACTGGCAAATGCTGCATCCAGCGCGGGTGTTCGAGCATGAATACGAGCACCTGCTGGCCGATCCGGAAGCCCACATTCGTCGGTTGCTGGATTTCTGCGGCCTGCCGTTCGAGCTGGCCTGTCTGAGCTTCAATGAAAACCGGCGCGAGGTGCGTTCGCCCAGCGCCACCCAGGTGCGTCAGCCACTGCACGACACCAGGCGCGCGCCGCGCTACGGCGCCCTGCTCGATCCGTTGCGGACGGCGCTCGGGTTGCCACCATGGCAGCGTGACGACACCCCATGACCATCACTTCCGCACCGGCATCCGATGCAGGCGAGCACCGTCTGGCCGCCTACGAACGGCAGCGCGCGCAGGGTCACATGCAAACCGCCCGGCGCGAACTGCTGGAGGCTCTAGCCGGTGCGTCCGAAGTGGAATGGCTGGCCTGCGCACGCGCATTGGTAATGCGCAGCGACACCGAAGCGGCGCATGGCGTGCTGTCTACCGCGCTCATCAAACATCCCGGCTCGGTCGATCTGCGTTTCGCGCTGGCCGGCATCCTGCAGCAACGCGGTGAATCGGCAGCGGCCGAAGCCTTGCTGCATGAGCTGCTTGCGCAACAGCCGGCGCACGCCGCAGCGACCTTTCTGCTGGCGGGCCTGCTAGTTCAGCAAGGTCGCATGCGCGCCGCGGCCAGCGCCATGCGCGATCTGTTCGGACACGCACGGCAGGATGCCGACACGGTCATCCAGGCTGTGGAAATGCTCGACGATATTCAGCGGACAGCGGATGCTGCAGCCATCTGCGAGAGTGAGATCGCTAGCGGCTCCAGCGACCCGCGCATCCATGCCTATGCCGGCATGCTGGGTATCCAGCTCGGCGAATTCGAACGCGTGCGTGAGCGCTATGCCTTCGCGCTCGCGCACAGTCCGCAAGCCGTCGAATGGAACATTCCGATCGGCCTGTCGAGCCTGCAGCGCTACACGGACGACAGCCATGCGGACTTCCAGCTTTTCCGGAACGTGCTGCAGCGGCCGGGATTGAGCGAGACGACGCGTATCACGACGCTGTTCGCCCTGGGCAAGGCTCACGACGACATCGCCGACCGTGTGCAGGCGGTGCACTACCTGCGCCAGGCCAATGCCCTCGCCCATGTGCGCTCGACCTGGTCGCGCAAGCGCTGGCGGCGCCTCGTCGAGGCACGCCTGGCGGCCAGGCCGCCGCCACTCCAGCTGACCGCCCCGAGCGGGTGGACGCCGCTGTTCATCGTCGGCGTGCCACGCTCCGGCACCACCTTGCTGGCCGAATTGCTCGCGCGCCACCCGCTGGTCTGCAATCGCGGCGAGCTGGGCTGGCTGGCGACCGTGGCCCGACGGCTCGAACAGGCCGGCGCCAGGGAACCGGCCGCATTCGAACAAGCCGCGAACACCTATGCGGCGCAGCTTCGCCAGGATGACTCCGACGCGCACTGGTTCATCGACAAGCAGCCGCTGAACCTGCTGCACATCGACCTGATCCTCGCGTTGTGGCCGAACGCGCGTATCGTCCACTGCCGACGCAACCCGCGCGATACCGCGCTGTCGCTATGGTCACAGTCGTTCCACGACCCCGCGCACGACTATGCCTACGACTTCGGCGATATCGCCGCGCTCATCCAGGGTTGCGAGCGCCTGCATGCGCATGCGCTGGCCCGTCATGCCGCGTCGATCCATACCGTGCGTTACGAGGAACTCATCGCCGACCCCGGGTCCTGCCTGGACGAACTGGCACGCTGGCTGGAATTGCCCGGGCACGACCTGCTCGCCACCCGGAGCCCCGACCATGCGATCAGCACCGCCAGCGCATGGCAGGCACGCCAGCCGATCCATGCACACTCGGTGGCGCGCTGGCGTTCCTACGCACCGCATGTCCCGGAACTGCTGCAATTTCCGGACAAGTGATGAGATGCAACCGCGGCACTCCCTGCCCGCTGACGTACGGCTCCGGCACGCGACAGGCCGCAGCCGCGATACCCTCCCCCATGACCATCAGCCGACAACCCTGACGTGACGACGACGCACCAACCCGACGAAGCCGAACGCTTCCGCGCCGCCCAGACACTCTGGCAACAAGGGCACGTGGAATCCGCGCGCGCGCTGCTGCAAGACATCCTCGCGCATCATCCGATGCATCCCCAGGCAACACCGCTGCTGGCCCAGCTGCTGCAAAGCCAGGGTCAGCTCCATGCCGCCAGCCAGTTGATGGCGGGGTGGTGCCGGCACGCGGGCCTGCAGCCGGCGCTGACGATGCGATGCGCCCAGTTCATCCAGCAATGCCAACGCCAGCCGCTCGCCGCGGCCCTGTGCGAGGAAGCCATCGCACGCGGTCACGCCGACGCCGGTCTGCATGTGCTGGCCGGCAATCTGGCGCGCGAGCTGGGCGAGTTCGAGGTCGCGCGCACGCACTATTACGCAGCACTGGAAGCCGGTGCCGACCTTGATAGCTGGTTTGTGCTTGGGGCGCTGGCCGCCACCCGACGCTATACCAATCGCGCCGACCCGGACTTTGCGCGTTTCATCACCCATTTCGGGGACTCCGCCTGTTCGCTGCAAGCGCGCGCGGTGACCGGCTTCGGCCTCGCCAAGGCCTATGACGACATCGGCGACTACGCCCATGCCGCGCAGACCCTGCGCGCGGCCAACCAGCTTTCAGGACAGGCGCAGCCGTGGTCACGCGAAGCGTGGGCGCACTGGCTGGATAACCGCCTGCGAGCGCACACGCTCGAAACACCGCTGCCGTCGAGGCCTGATTTCGTGCCGGTCTTCATCGTCGGCCTGCCACGCAGCGGCACCACCTTGGCGGCAACGCGACTCGCCGGACATCCGGACATGCGCGACCGCGGCGAACTACCGATGCTCCACTTCATCGCCGAACAGCTGCAGTCGGGCAACCTGTTGCGCGATGCCGGCGCCCTGCGCCAAGCCGCCGAGCTGTACCGGGTGCACGCCGTCCAGGACGATCCCGCCGTACGCTGGTACATCGACAAGAACCCGAACAACTTCCGCTATCTCGACCTGATCGCGGCACTGTTCCCGCAGGCCCGGATCATCCACTGCCGGCGCGACCCGCGCGATACCGCGTTGTCCATCTGGTCGCAGAGCTTCGCGCATCCGCAGTACGGCTTCGCCAGCGATCTCGACGACATCGCTGGTTTCTTCCGCGGCCACGACCAGCTGATGCAGCACTGGCAGCAGCGCTTGCATATGCCAGTGCATAGCCTGGATTACGAAGCGATGGTTGCCGATCCCGAGTCGAGCCTTGAAGCACTGCGGGCCTTTGTCGGCCTGCCATCGGTCGTCGCAACAGGAGCAGCAGCCGCTACCTTGACCACGGCGATCACCACAGCCAGCGTATGGCAAGCCCGCCAGCCAATATACAACTCGTCGGTGGGACGCTGGAAAAACTACCTCCCCCACGTGCCGGAGCTGGGGCGATTCTGAGTCACCTTCTGGCCAACTCGTTCCCCTGAGCCGGGTTGTGTCGTGAACAGGCTGCATGACCAGACGACTGCCAGCCGCGCATGGGCTCCAGGCCATCGTTCGGAGCGATCATCCAGCGCGAGCAATCCGTTCAGCACGATCGAGGGTAGGCTGCAAACCGGGAAGGACCCGGTTGATCAGATCCTCATGTCGGCGCCACTTGTCTGCAGCGGGCTCGGTCACGGTGTAGCGTGAAAGTGGCAACGCAGCATCGAGTGAACGATCCCAGTCAAGTCCAAGTACACCGCACAGTCGCGCCACTTCCGCCGCAGGATCTGCAATCAACGCGTCGTAGCGTGCAACATGACAGCGTTCCGGCGGGAGTACAGCAAGATCATCGAGCAGGATGCGTGTGGTGGTATCCCACTGTGCTGCCACGATCTCGGGCAACGGTCGCGCGATCAGTTCGCGCCAACCGGGCACCAGCAAGAGGGACCACGGCAAGCCCGTCCAGCCGGGAAGATTCGGATACGTGCGGAACCCGCCGGACTGCCAGGCCTCGATCATGCTGCTCAGTGTCTCGCGCGGGTCGCGGTGCAGGTAAATGAACCGGGCCTCCGGGAAAACCTTGGCCAGGAACGGTATGCGCAATGCATTCTTGGGCGTTTTCTCGAGCATCCGGAGTGGCTGCTGTTTCGGTGCATTGCCATCCCGGTCGTGCAGCTCCGCGAGAAAACGGCGCCGCAATGCTTCGATCAGCTCCGGCGACGCCGCAGTTGCATCCAGCCGGTTGGAGTCATAACCAAGCGCACTTGCACCCAGGCCGGGGGTACCTTCGATCAGCGCATGACTCTCACGACCGATCGTGTAAAGCCCCGGGGCCTTCGCCAAGGTCTCGAAAAGCAGGGTCGAGCCCGAGCGTGGTGGCGAAACGATGAATACCGGACGATCGAAGACCGGGTCGCGATCAGCACGATCCGTGCGCGGCCCTGGAATTGCAGGGATCGCATTCTGGCGCAACTCGTCGCCACTGGAAGCGCGATTATTGTCGCCAATCGCCACGGACAGGACCATGAGTCGTAGCGCAACCACCAACGACGAGTCATTGATCAGTTGCAGTGACGCTGCCGAGGCCTTCAGCCACTGCTCATAGGAGTTCAACGCCTTGCGATAGGCAGGCAGACCGGCCGGATCCGTACCGTGTTCCGACCACAGCGCCTGCCAGGCGGCGAGAAAGCGCGAGGTCACCTGCTTTGCAAGCTCCAGTTCCGGATGGGGGCGCACCTCATTCAGGAGAAAACTGATGTGTTCACGCATCTCCCAGGGCGACATGACGGCAGGCAGGTTGACTGATTCATAGCGCAATGCGGGGTGGAGCTCTCCAGTCGGCGCAACAACCTCGGCGCGCCAGCCTTCGGGCACATGGTTGCCCGGCATCTGGCCGTCCCGTAACAGCTCCCCAAACTCGTCGCTGCCGACAGTATCCGCCACCAGGTGAATCCGCTCGTCGTCGGAGCCATTGATTACCTGATGCTGGCGCCAGGTATCGAAAATCCAGCATTCACCCGGCCCCATGTTCACTTCACCTTCCCCGCATATGAATCGTACGGTCGGCTTGGTCACGATGGGCACGTGCACACGTGCGCGTGCCCGCCAGTAATAGTTGACGTCAAAGTGCGGAGTGACCTCGGCCTGACCTGTAAGCTTCATCAGGCGAGTCCGCCCCCATACGGCGCCGATTCGTGACAGCACCTGCATCAGGTACGGGCTCTGCAGAAGATACGGTGTGGGTCGCATCGCGCCCGCGAAGGATTCGTTGTCGGGGTCGCCATTGGCTGCAATCAAGGGCAACCACAGATTGCCGGGATACTTCTGCGGGTGTTCGCGCCAGTCAGCTTCGCCGAACGCCGCGATCTCTTGCGCGAGCGCCTCGGCATCGAACTGCAGTGGCAACTGGATAAAGGGAACTGGCAGTTTCACTGATTGTGTCCACTTGAATTGATTGAACTGCGCGCCACCGGCGCAAGGCTGAATGAGCTTCTTCGTTGCATCAGCTGCATGGTAATCGACTACTTCGGCACCAAGGCGACCATGCGTCACTCAGTATTGAAATGGCCCATCACGTTTGCATCAAATGGGCAATTCGGCAATCGCCTCGCGCAACGGCTGCAGCTGTTGTTCGTAATTCCGCCACTCCTCGAAGAAGCGGGTGTGGATCGGTTCACGCACCTGCGACATGCTGAGTGTCGCAACCGCAGCCTTGTTGCGGGTTATATCCACGCAACCGGGCTCCCATTCCAGCCCGCAGTAATCGAGCACCTTGTGCGCCATGGCTTCCGGGTCGCGTGTAAGTTCGTTGTACGGCACATCGAGAATCTGCCCCGGCATGGCGGCATGCCAGTGCGCGAGCACACGGCGATACTGTTTGTAATGCGCGGCGAGCGCATGCATGTCATAGCTCCACGGGAACGTGTCGCCCAACAATGCCCGGAAGTTGGAGAAACACACATCCATCGGATCGCGCACGAGATTCAGGATGCGTGCCTGCGGCAGCGCGCGATGAATCAGCCCGGCGATCATCCAGTTCCGTGGCAGCTTGTCGATGAAAAACCGCGCACCTTGCGCACGCCACTGGGTTCGCTCCAGATAGCGGCGACCCAGCTCGGCATAGTCCAGATCCGGAAGCCGTTCCAGCACGTATTCATCCAAAGTTGTGCGGTGATCCGCCACCCAGCGCAGTTGCAGGCCGAAATCATCCAGCTCACCCGCCGAAACAACCTGCGAGTGGTTGCCGAGCACACGATCAAGCAAGGTTGTCCCCGAGCGTGGCATGCCGATGATAAAAATCGGCTGTGGCCCTTCGTGAACCACATCCGCATCCTGCAGAAACTGCGGTGTGCAGCGTCGGATCAGATTGCCGAACAAATGCCGTTCGTAGTCGGGATCATGCTGGTGGCGCGCATACAGGATCGCATTGCCACGCGCCAGCGCTTCCCACGCCAGGTCGTAACGCTGGGTGTCCTCCAGCTCCTTGTAGACCGCGAACTCGAGCGCAGCATGGTCCTCGGTTCCCTTCTCGACCTCTTGCAGACGCCCCCTCAAATCGTCCAGATGGTTTTTTTCCAGTGTCTGTTTGCGCAGCCGAGTCAACGCCAGCGCACCGCGTCCAAAAGAAGGCTCCAGACGCAGGCAGATCTTCAGCTCCGCCTCCGCATCATCCATTTGTCCGTTGAATATCAGCTCGAGTGCCCGCTGAAAACGGAAGTCGATGGTTCCCATCCCGGCCGCGGCGGCTTGATTGAACAAAGTCAGCGCCTCCCGATGCTCGCCAAGCATCTTGCGCAGAGTGGCCAATCCCATCAGGACAGAGCCGTCGCTGGTATTCGACAGCACCGGATGATCCAGGCAGTCGCGCACAGCCACCGTTTCGCCAACCCGCAGCAACATCATGGCCGCATCAACGACCAGCCCACCATCCGCCGGCAGATGACTCATGGCGGTTAACGCGTACATTGCGGCATCACGCACTCGATGTTCCTCGAAGGCGATACCACTAAGCGTCAGCAGTGCATGGATGTGCACCGGATCGCGTTGCAGCAGCGACTCCAGCGTGATACGGGCCGCCAAAAGCTGCCCCCCCGACAAATAGCGTTGGGCTCGGTCCCAGAGTCGGGGGGTGGAGTCAGTCATTACGCAACATCCGGCAGTTTTCTCTTCACGATGCTAGCAAACGGCGCTGCACACTGCCCGCAAACTCAGAGCAGCTCAGACCACCATCGGAAGCTTTCGTCGCACATCGCACGAATCAATCACTCAGGTCGGCCGAATAGCCCCAGTGACGCAACATGGGCTCGATGATCGGCAGCACCGGTTCGAACTCGCGACGGTACCTGGTCCAGCGGTTCAAGCCTTTTCTGTTCACGGGCTCGATGACCTGCGAATAACTCGGGGTCCCGATGAAACCCTTGTTGCGCGCATGCTGATCGAACTTCCGCATCGGCGCGTCATCGTCCAGTTCGAGAAACTGCGCAATGCGTCTGGTCTGTCGCGGAAAATCCCCAACGAGTTCTTCGTAACGCGATACCAGTACCCTCGGCTGGAAGATACGCACATCTTCCAGCCAGGTTTCCATGGACTGCACGTATGCCGCGGCCAGCCGCTCCAGACTGGCACATGCCGCGCCCACGATGCTGGAGCGGAAATTCTGCATGTAGCAACTGAGCATCACGTCGCACGGATGACGCAGCGCAAGAATGAACTTGGCCTCGGGAAAAAGGCGGTGGATCATCGGCATCCACATCATGTTCAACGGATTCTTGTCGACGAGTTGCGCGCTCCAGCGACGGTTTATTTTCTCGGAAACCATGATCAGGTATTGCTTGCGCAATTCATCGCAATCGCGCTGCTGCAGCAGGTCCAGATTCAACATGATGCGCGGGTCGTGCCTGCGCAGCTTGTCGGCGAGACGGTTGAAGAATGGGTTCTCGTCCATCGACTGCAGGCCGGGGTGCGCGTCCAGCATCTGTTCCAGCAGCGTGGTACCCGAACGCGGGAATCCCACGATGAATACCGGCGAGTCGCGCGTATCGGGGGCACTCAGCTGCGGCCACCTGGCGCAGTCATCCTCGGTGACCCTCTGGATTTCCGCAGGCATCGCCAGCGCGCCGGGCCGGAAATGATCCGGCGATGCGATCCTGAGCTCCTCTACCTGCAGTGCATGGGCAGTCTGCAGGGACTGCATGGCGAGATCCGTCTCGCGCAGCTTGTCGTACACCCGACCAAGCTCGAAATAATGGGCGAAATCGTTGGCTTGCCGCGGTCCTCGGCGCTCCAGCAATACGCGCGCCGCCGCGGCGTCACCCTTGCGCAAGGCCAGCGTGGCGAAGACATGATCGGCCTCGTTTTCGATCGCCTCTGTATGCCCCGCCGCTCCACTGTCGACGACCGACTGGGCCATCGACTCGGCTTCGCCGAGTCGATTTACCCTTTCATAAATATAGGCAAGTTGCAGCCTGGCCTCCAGATAGGAGGGGGCATAGCCGAGCAGATTTTCCAGTGCTTCCCCCGCGTCCGCTGCACTGCATACCAGCAGCAACAGCTTGGCCAATTCCAGCTGCAGCGGGCCGTCATTGAGCGGTAGCCAGTTGCGCCACCGGCGCAACAGGTCCTCCGCCCCCTGGAAGTCCTGACATAGGCAACAGGCGCGTGCCGCGTGGATGCGTGCAAGCGGCAAATCCCGGTCAAGTTCGAAAGCGTCCAGCAACACGTCGCGTGCGCCGAAAAAATCCTGGCGCTGAACCAGCATCAGGCCCAGATGGATTTTCGGCATGATATTGCGTGGATCCAGCCGGATCGCGGTCAAGTACGCGTCTTCAGCTTCTGTCAGTAATCCGGCCGTAGCTGACGCCGTGGCGTAATTGCACCAGTGCGTACTGCTGTCGGGAAACAGCTCCGTCAACTGAAGATAGACGGCCTTGGCTTCCGTGTGGCGCTGCTGGAATTGCAACGCCATTGCCAGCAGCAACAATGAATTTTCGTCGTGTGGCTGCCCGAGCAACTGCTCACGACACAGGCGCTCCGCCTCAGGCAGATGGCCTGCGGTGAGGGCGGCGACAATCAACTGGGTGGGTTCTTGAGTCATGACATAAAAAAGGGCCGCGTGATCAACTCACGCGGCCCTCAAGCTTACCGTGTAAAACGATTGTTTAGAACTTGACCGTCACGCGAGCCCAGAAATAACGACCCATCAGGTCGAAATCGCTCGGATCGGTATTGGCATTGAGCGTGTTGTTCGCGAACAGCATTGGCGGCTGCTTGTCGAACAGGTTGTTGACGCCGACGTCGATACGCGTGTTGAACGGCTCGATGTTGTAGCCGAGCGACACGTCGTTGTACACCGTCGCGCCGTACTTGTAGACCTGACCCTTCAGCGTGCAGTAGCTGCCGTAATAGCAGGTGCCATCCGGGAACGTGTCCTGCGACGGGCTCTTCGAACCCATCTGGAAGCGACCGATGTAGCGCATGCGCCACTCGGCATTCCAGTTGCCCGCCTGCCAGTCCACGAAACCCTGTGCGCGCCAACGCGGGAACAGGCAGGTACCGACACCCGGGCATGCCGCTTCCTGCGCCGAGCCGTACGACAGGAAATGACCGGCATCGTTGTAGGTGGTATTGGACGAAGTACCCGGTGCGGTCTGCTGGTTGTAGTACTTCAGGTAGGTGGCGTTGAGGCCGACATTGAACTTGCCGAACGAGAACTCCGGCAACTTGTAGTTGGCCGAGAAGTCGATACCGCCGGTGCTCACCGTGCCGAGGTTGCCGGTCGGCTGGAGGAACGACGACGTCAGCTGACCCTGGTTCGGGCCGGAGTCAAAGCGGTGGATGAACTGGCAGTACACGGTCTGACCGGCACTGCACAGGTTGAGCACGCTCTGCGCGCCAACCGTGGTGATGATGTCATTCAGGTACAGATGCCAGACATCGACCGTGGTCGACAGGCCCGGTGCCCACGACGGGCTGTACACCGCGCCCAGGTCGAAGTTCTTGCCCTGTTCCGGCTTGATCGGGAAACCTGCATAGGCGGAGCCCGACACAATCGTGGACAGCTGCAAGTTCTGCGCTACGGCGGCGTCCTTGAAGCTGCCGTCGGTCTTTACGCCCACGCACGCCGGGTTGACCGGGGTGCCGGTATAACCGTCGCAGGGATCGCTGGAAATGCGCGGGGCACTCGAACTCGGCGCACCGTAGATTTCCGCGATGTTCGGGGCACGGAACACATTGGCCATCGTGCCGCGCAGCAGCAGATCGTTGATCGGCTTGTACTCCAGCGCAAACTTGAAGTTGTTCGTGCTGCCGAACGAGCTGAAGCGGGAATAGCGATCACCGATGGTCACGTTCAGCGACTGCGCAAACGGCAGCCCAGTGAGCACCGGAATAAAGGCTTCCGCATAGCCTTCCTTCACATTGTAGCCACCCTGCACGCCGGCGGTGCATTGGCTGCCCAGCACGCAACTGTAGGCACCGTTGCCTCCCAGAGTCAGATTCAGCAGCGGGTCGACGACCGAATGGGTGTACTCGGTCCGATAGTCGAGACCGGCGGCCAGCTGCACGGTGCCGGCTGGCAGGTCGAACAGACCGCCGGTCACATCGGCATGCCAGACCTTCTCGATCGAGTAGGCGTTGCTGACCGCGGCCGCCGAGGCCTGCTTCAGTGCCGCCACGCTACTTGGTGAATTCAGGTTGAACGGGTTGAATCCCAGGGAAGTCTGCGAAACGTTACTGGGGCAAGCCACCGGAGCCGCCGCCGTGCCGCAGCCCAGCGTACCGGCCGCGGTCATGTACGAGTCGCCGGTGTACAGGTCGTTGAAATTGGGCAGACCCAGGGTCGTGGTGACCAAGCTCGTATGGCCGTAGTCGACGCCGACATCCCAGTTCCAGTCCTTGCCTAGAACCGTCAAGTTGCCCTTGATGCCGGTATTGATCTGGGCAGTGTTGGTGCCGGCGATCGCCGTGCGATCGCCGACCGAGGTCAGGCGCGAGGCAAACGAGTTGAAGCCGTTGCCGAACTCCACCCCGAAGTGGTTCCAGTACTTGTTTTGCGAGATATCCAGCGAGCTGGTGGCGTACGGCGGCGTGGAGTACAGCGCCGGCGCGAGCTGGAACGAGGCCGAGGTCTTGTTGACATAGGTATTCATGTAGGCCTGAACGTTGTCGCTCAGGTTGTAGGTACCCATGACGAACGCATTGGTGCGCTCCTGCGGGGTCAGGATCAGGTTGACCGTCGCATAGTTGTACTTGTCGCTGTGCGGACCGTTGTTCTGGAAGCAGTGGTAGTTGGCGGTGGTCACCACCGAGCTGTCCGCCGATGGGCCGTTCAGCGCCACGTAGCTGCAGCCGAACTGCGCCTTCAGGGCCGGGGACAGCTGAACGTGGCCAAACGGTGCCGAGGACGAACCGCCGACATAGGTGGCCGGCGGGGTGCTGGTATTGCCGTAGCGGGTCAACGCATTCTTCGAGAAACTGCGGTTGCCAGCCAGAACGCCGTCCTGCTTGTTGTATTCGACGCCGCCCATGATGCTTCCCTTGTCGGACGTCTGCCCGAAAGTGAAGCTGTAGCCGGCCTGGTCGCCGTCATTGTGATCGGACTCGCCGACATTGGCGGTGAACTGGGCACCCTGGTAGTTCTTGCGCAGGATGAAGTTGACCACGCCACCGATCGCATCGGAGCCGTAAGTCGCCGAAGCACCGCTGGTGAGCACTTCGATGCGCTCGATCATGCTGGCGGGAATCGCATTGATATCGGGCGAGCCACTACCCAATGCGTTGATGACGCGCTGACCGTCGACCAGGATCAGGGTGCGCTTCGAGCCGAGGCCGCGCAGGTTGATGCTGGACGCGCCGGTACCGCCGCCATTGTTGACCTGCGGGTTGACGTTGCCACCGGTCATTGCCGGCAGCTGCTGCACGAGGTCGCCCAGCGTCATCTTGCCGGTCGCCTGGATCTGCGCACGGTCAATGGTGACCACCGGATTGGACGTTTCCAGGTCAACGCGACGGATCAGCGAACCGGTAACCACCACGGTCTGCAGCGATTTCGCCTTCTGCTGGTCCGGCTGGGTATTGCTGGTTGTGGACTGGCTGCTGGTGTCCTGGGCAAATGCCGTACCCGACGCGCCAGTAGCGATGACAGCACCCAGCGAAAGCGCCAGGCGGACTGCCGAAGAAAGTTTTGTGACCCCAAGTTTCATAAAGACACCCTCCGATTAATTATTGCCATGGGTCAGAAAACGTTCTGCCCAAAAACTGCAACCTGGCTCGATCTTCCAAGCCGACGAACTTCAGACCCACGAACTCCCGATCCTCGTCGATACTAACAGGCAAATAACGCTACGTGAACACGCAGCATACCTCCCGCACCGGACATGTCTTGCCGTTGGACTGTGTTGTGGCACTCATCCGCGCCACCAGTCCGCGCCATCAAACCCAAGCGCGATGCGCCTTTATCATGCTTGCTTTACGTATTGTCAACAAAATTTGTACAAGTAAAAACTTGCGCGCAGCACGGATTCAGGGACGTTTCCAGTCATACAAGTATATGAACAAGCTTGTTGCGCCACACGCCATCAACAGCTGGCGTCAGGTCATCCGATCCACAGGTCAGAGGCAACGCCTGTTCCACCGCGAGCTTCGGTGAGCAGCCGCATCATTCCGACATTTAAAGAACCGAACCGGGTCACTCAGCCTCGGCATCTTCCTCAAAACGCAGATGTTTCACGCTGCGACCGTTGCGGCGCACCAGTTTCAGCGCCTCGATGCCGATCCGGATATGTGCCTCGACGTACTGCGAGGTAACGCCGCGGTCGCTGGCCTCGGTCTTCACCCCTTCCGGAATCATCGGCTGGTCCGAAACCAGCAGCAGCGCGCCGCAGGGAATCTTGTTGGCGAAGCCGGCGGCGAAGATGGTGGCGGTTTCCATGTCCACGGCCATACAACGGGTGCGGCGCAGATACTCCTTGAAGGTGTCGTCGTGCTCCCATACCCGGCGATTGGTGGTGTAGACCGTGCCGGTCCAGTAGTCGTGTCCGAGGTCGCGGATCATGGTGGAAACGCCACGCTGCAGCTGGAACGCCGGCAGCGCCGGCACTTCCGGTGGCAGGTAGTCGTTGCTGGTGCCTTCGCCGCGAATCGCTGCAATCGGCAGCACCAGGTCGCCGAGCCGGTTCTTCTTCTTGAGGCCGCCGCACTTGCCAAGGAACAGCGCGGCCTTGGGCCCGATCGCGCTGAGCAGATCCATCACGGTGGCGGCATTCGGGCTGCCCATGCCGAAATTGATGAGGGTAATGCCGTCGGCGGTGGCATTCGGCATCGGCCGATCACGCCCCTGTACCTCGACCCCGTGCCATTGCGCGAACAGGTCCACGTAATGACCGAAGTTGGTCAGGAGGATGTGCTCGCCGAAATGCTCCAGTGCCGTGCCGGTATAGCGCGGCAGCCAGTTGGCGACGATTTCCTGCTTGCTTTTCATATGGAAGTGGTACTCGTAATGCGTTACCGGCGACGCCACGCCGGCAGGATGCCAGAGACAGTCGACTCATCTTAAAGGCTGTTCACGATCTCCGGGAACGGTCATTTGCCCGACAAAATGGTCCGCTTTGCGCAACTTTCGGTTGACGCCGCAGTCCCTTGTTGCGTGTTATGTTCGGTTTGCCATTCATGACGGGGGGATACGTGATGCGGATGGGCTTGGCCATTGATGCTTCCTGCGACTTGTCGCAGGCGTTCCTGGAGAAACACAAAGTCGCGATCATGCCGGTCACGGTGAAGATCGATAGCGAAACCTTCCTGGATGACCGCCGACCCGAGGAGCTCCAGCGCTATGTCGACCGCCGGCTCGGCAGCCGCAGTCACTCGGCGGAAACCGAGCCCTGCCCGGTGGATGAGGTACAGAAACTGTTCCTCGACAAGCTGGTGCTGGAGTACGACTGTGTGTTCTGCCTGACCATCACCGCCACACGCAGTCCGATCAACGAGCATGTGAATCGCGCCAGCTTCGCCATCCTCAAGAATTATCGTCAGGTGCGCGAACAGGCCCACGTCCCCGGGCCGTTCATGATGCGCGTCGTCGATACCCGCAACGTCTTTGCGGGAACCGCCCCAACCATTTACGAAGCGGCACGGTTGCTCGCCACCGATGCACTGCCAGCAACGATCCGAGAGCGCCTCACCCACATCGCCAACAACAGTTATGGTTACATGTTGCCGCGTGACCTGATCCACCTGCGCAACCGCGTCAAGAAAAGGGGCGATCGCAGTGTCAGTCTGTTCAGTGCGATGGTCGGCACGGCGCTGGATATCAAGCCGCTGCTGCGCTGCTATCGCGGCGAAACCGGCCCGGTCGGGAAGGTGCGTGGCTTTGATCACGGCGCGGAGATGCTGTTCAACTATGCGGCGCAGCGAGTACGCGCAGGCTTGCTGGTGCCGATCGTGTGCGTCAGCTATGGCGGCGACCTGGCCGTACTGTCGAACCTGCCTGGCTATGCCGGCCTGCGTGCGGCTTGCGAGGAATCCGGCGTCGAGCTGATGGAGGCGCCGATGAGCATTACCGGCATGGTCAATGTGGGCGAGGGCTCCCTGACCCTGGGTTTTGCTGCCGAGGAACACGTCGCCGAGTTCTGAGGAGTCCCGCTGCCATGCGCCGCCTGGCTGCCCTGCTGCTGTTGCTCGCCATCACCGTGCCGGCCATCGCCGGCACGGTCTACAAATGCAGCAGCGCGGCCGGCCAGGTGACTTATCAGGATGCACCCTGTCCAAAGACGCAGGCGCAAGAGACCCTGCAACTGTCGGACAGCACGTCGGCGCCATCGCCCGCCGTTCCTGTCCCGGCCAGCACGACCGCCGCGGTCGACGATACGCCAGCAGCACCGCCGCCATCTGTTCCAAACGTGCCGCTGCCCCAGTTGTACGGCTGTGTGCATGCCGTCGATGGCAGCGCGTATGTCAGCAGCAACGGCAATCCGCCACCGTTCCTGGCGCCGATGGGCGTGCTCGGCACGATACAGGCGCCCTTGGCCCAGGCTTATGCGCCAGGCGGTGCCGGCGTCTCGGCACCGGAGGTGAGTCGCGGCAAGGTCACCGCCGGGCTGATCGCCAGCAACTATGTCCAGGTGCAGGACCGATGTCGCCCGCTGAGCGCGCCGGAGATCTGCCACGAATTGCGCGATGAATACGAAAAGAATGCCGAGAAACTGCGGCGCGCGTTCCAGAGTGATCAGCCGCCGCTGCAGCGACGCGACGACGAGTTGCGCGCCCAACTGGCCAACTGCTGAGCGTCACCCGTTCAGAAGCCGTAGTTGAGGAATCCACCGTCCACCGCCAGCACCTGGCCGGTGATGTAGCTGGCCGCCGGCAGGCACAGGAACGCGATCGCCGCGGCCACTTCCTCCGGCTCGCCGATCCGCCGCAGCGGCGTGTGATCGAGCACCTCGTCCAGATAATCGGCGTTTGCCAGCGCCGGCTCCGAGCGCTGGGTGCGGATGTACCACGGCGCCACCGCGTTGACGCGGATGCCGTCCACCGCCCATTCGGTCGCCAGATTGCGGGTGAGCTGGTGCAGTGCCGCCTTGCTCATGCCGTACGGTGAACCGGTGCGCACATGCGTGATACCGGAGACCGAACCCACATTCACGATCGCGGCGTTGGCATGTTGCACCAGCTGCGGATGGGCCAGCCGGCACATCTCGAACGCCGAGAACAGATTCTGCTCGAACACCATGCGGACTTCGTCGTCGCGATAGTCCAGCGTGGCCTTCGGCAGGTTGCCCCCGGCATTGTTGACCAGTAGCGACAGCGGTGCGCCAAGATCGGCGATCCAGTCGAACACCGCCATGCGTTCCTCGGCCTCCGTCATATCGGCACCGAATGCCAGCACTTCGATCCCGGAAAATTCGTCTGCCAGCTCCACGCGTATCTGCTCGAGGTAGTCCTCGTCGCGCGCCACCAGCAGCAGATCGGCGCCCAGACCGGCCAGTTCGCGTGCGGTGGCGTAACCGATGCCCTTGCTGGCGCCGGTGATCAGGGCGGTGTGGCCTTGCAGTTGCCAGGCATCGATGCGGCTATTCATGCGTGCAGCTTAAAACGTCGGTTCCGGCGCGCCTAGGGATGCCGACACGATCCTTGCCTGTACCTGCGCCCGGCGTGACACTGGCTACCTCAGCCACCCGCGGAAACCCTCATGAAGACGCTGCCGTTCCTGTTCTGCGCGCTTGCGCTCGGCGCCTGCTCCAGCAAGCCACCGGAACCTCAGGCCAAGCCGGCCCAGGTCGCAACTCCATGGGACGCCATGAAGGCGGACGAGCAGCGCGCCAAGGACGTGCAGAAAGTTGTCGACAAGCAGGCCGAGGAACAGCGCAAACAGATCGATGCCCAGGATCATTGAGCCGGCTGGCTGTGTCACCCGGACACAGCGTGGCTCGGGATGATTTCAGCCATTCAGTATGGGCTGCACAGGCAATCCGCATAGATGTTGGGGGTACCAGCCTTCGCGCTGCGCAACAACCGCAATTCCGGCGCCAACGCAGACAGCTGGGCCACCCAGCTTGGCAGGCGGATGCCCCAGTACTGCATCACGCGCACGCTGGCGCTTTGGTTAAGCCCGATCAGGAAGCGCTCGAAGCTGCCCAACGGGGCCTCCTGGTAACGCACTGGATAGTCCTTGCCCAGCTTGGCCAGGCCAGCCGCATCGGCGACCGCGTCACCCAGACCACCGAGCTGGTCGACGAGACCACGATCAAGCGCCTGCTGCCCCGTCCACACCCGACCTTGCGCGATCGCGTCGATCGCGGCGAAGTCCTTGCCGCGCGCCTTGGCCACGTTGCCGACGAAGTCGCGGTAGCCTTTGTTGATGATCGCCTGGATCACCGCGCCGACTTTCGGATCCAGCGGGCGGGTGATGTCGAATGCGCCAGCCATCGGCCCGGTGCTGACACCATCGCTCTGGATGCCGAGCTTGGCCAGCGTATTGGGCACCGAGTAATACATGCCGAAGATGCCGATCGAGCCGGTGATCGTATTCGGCTCGGCGAAGATGCGGTTAGCATTCATCGAGATCCAGTAGCCGCCACTGGCCGCCACGTCGCCCATCGACACTACCACCGGGATGCCGGCTTCGCGGGTCAGCTCCACTTCGCGACGGATCTGCTCGGCCGCATACACTTCGCCACCAGGGGAATTGACCCGCAACACCAGCGCCTTGGTCTTGCGGTCTTCGCGCGCGGTGCGGATCAGCGCCGCGGTGGATTCGCCACCAATCGAACCGGGCGATTGCTTGCCGCCGGCGATCTCGCCCTCGGCCACCACGATCGCCACGCCCGGCGTGAACAGCTTGCCGTCGCTGAGGGTGCTGGCGGCATAACGCGCCAGAGTTACCTGGCGGAAGCTGTGACCCTTTTCGTCCGCAGGCACGCCTTCCTTGCGCATCATCGTGATGATGTCGGCTGTGGTGGCGAGGCCGTCGACGAGGTGTTCGTTCAGGGCCAGCTGGGCCAGGTCACCCTGGGTGCTGGCGATGGTCTGCGGCAGGTTGTCGATGTCCGCGCGCAATGCTGCCGGGTCGAGTTTCCGCAGCTTGGCGGTCTCGGCAAGGTAACTGTCCCACAGTCCACCCATCCAGTAGCCGTCGGCTTCCTTGGCCTCCGGCGAGGCGTGCTCGAGGATGTACGGCTCGGCGGCACTCTTGAACTCACCGACACGGAACAAATGGACGTCCACACCGAGCTTGTCGAGCAGGTCCTTGTAGAACAGGCGGTAGTTCGCCAACCCGGTGATCATCACACCGCCCTGCGGATCGACCAGCAGACGGTCGGCATGCGCCGCCAGGTAGTACTGCCCCTGATCCAGGTTGACTGCCCACGCAATCACCGGCTTGCCTGCCGCACGGAAGCGATCCAGTGCCGCGCCGACTTCACGCAAGGCGGCAAAGCCACCACCCTGCAGATCACCCGGCAGCAGCAGGATGCGGGTGATGCGCTTGTCCTTCGCCGCCGCATCGATCGCGCCCACCAGATCGCGCAACTGTACCTGCTTCGGTTCGTCGCCGGACAGGCTGGCCATCGCGCGCTGCAGCGGATCGATGCTGTACTGCTCGACCAGCTGGCCTTGCGGCTTGATCACCAACACGCTGTCGTCTTGCAACGTGCGCTGCTGACTGCCGGCCATGCCGGCAGTCAGCAGCAGCAACAGCACGAACAGCAGACCGAAGAACACCAGGTTGAGGATCACCAGTCTGACCATGTTGATGCCACGACCGAACGTGCACAGAAAAGCCCAGAAGCCATTGCGGCGGGGCGGCGGGAGCGGTGGTGTCATGCGTGATCTTCCAAAGGGATAGCAGCTAGCGTAGCCGTTCAGGCGGTTGCCGACATAGCGGTGGCAGCACGGCGCCAGCGCTGCTTCCACGCGCTGCGCCAGAAACGGGTGAACAGCATCACCGCGGCCACCGTAAGGCCGGCGATCAGCCCCATCCACATGCCGCGCGCGCCCATGCCGTGATGGAACGCCAGCCACCAGCCCACCGGCATGCCGATGATCCAGTACGCGAACAAGGTGATCGCCATCGGCACGCGGGTGTCCTTGAGGCCGCGCAGCGCGCCGTTGGCTGCCACCTGGATGCCATCGGAGAACTGGAACAACCCGGCCAGCATGATCAGCTGCGCGGCCAGCGCGATCACCTTCGGATCCTGCGTGTACAGCGTGGCGATGAAATGCGGCAGGCCCAGCATCAGGCCGGCCGAGAACAGCTGGGTGACCAGAGTCAGGCCGATGCCGCAGAAACCGGCATAGCGCACGCCGCGCTCGTCGCCACGCCCGACGGCATTGCCGACGCGCACGGTGATCGCCATCGCCAGCCCCAGTGGAATCATGAAGAACAGCGAGGCAATGTTGATCGCCACCTGGTGGCTGGCGATCACATCCTCACCCAATGTGGCGATGATCAATGCGGTGGCCACGAACAGTCCGGCCTCGGCCAGCAGGGTCACCGCCATCGGCAAGCCGATGTGCGCCAGTGCACCGATGCGACGCAGGTTCGGCCATTCAAAATGATCGAACAGACCGAGCCCGCAATAGTTGCGTCGGAAAATCACATAGATGCCGAACGTCAGCATCTCCAACCACAGCACGATGGCGGTAGCGACGCCGCAGCCGTGCGCACCCTGCGGCGGGATACCCAGCTTGCCAAACATCAGCACGTAGCCGAGCGGCACCAGCAGCACCAGACCGCCCAGGCTGAAGTACATCGAAGGCCGGGTCAGCGACAGCCCCTCGGACAGGCCGCGCAAGGAGAAATAACTGGTAAGCGCCGGCGCGCCCCAGCTGATCGCCAGCAGGAAACGCTGCACGTCATCGCGCAAGCTCGGCGTCACCCCGATCAGGTCGATCAGCGGCGCTGCATGACGCACCGCAAACCACAAAACCATACCCATCCCCAGCGCAAGCCACAGCGCCTGACGGAACACCGCGCCAACCTCGTGGCGGCGGCCCGCACCATCTAGCTGAGCCACTGACGGCGGCACCGCCATCATCATGCCGATGCCACTGACGATCGCCAGCGACCAGATGCTGGCACCCACTGCTACCGCGCCTAGCACGTGCGCACTGACATGTCCGGCCAGCACGGCATCGATCACATTGCTGCCAATCGCCGCAAGCTGGGCGCAGATCAACGGCAACGCGAGACGCACGGTGGCGCGCATCTCGTGCGCCAGGTGGGCGCGCTCGGGACGGAACGGTTTCATCGACACAGCAGACTCCAAGGTCACCCATTCTACCTGAGCCATTCGTCACGCTCCGCTGCATGTAGCTCTGTGCGAAGATCGCCCGCTGCACCGGATGGGAACCGCGATGAAGCAGCTGACCACTTACGAGGGACTGCACTGCGCCAACTGCGGCGCTTCGATGCAGGGCGAGTTCTGCCACGAGTGCGGCCAGTCGATCCACAGCGTGCTCAAGCCGGTGCACGCGATGGCCGAGGAGACGCTGGAAACCGTGCTGCACATCGACGGCCGCATCGTGCATACGCTGCCGCCGCTGTTGCTGAAGCCCGGTTTCCTCACGCTCGAATACTTCAGCGGTCGACGCGTGCGCTATATCGCGCCGTTCCGAATGATGTTCGTGCTCTGTCTGCTGTCGTTCTTCGTGTTCCATCTGGCGATCGACCAGATCAGCAGCAAGGTCGGAAGAGGCGGCTTTCCATTGGTGAGCGTGAATGACAGCGCGATCGAGAATGCCGACAGCCCGGCGCAGGTGCGCAAGGCGCTGCAGAAGCAGCTTGACGGACTGCAGACCGCCCGCGCAACCGGCCTGCTCGCGCCAAATTTGCTCGATCAGACCAATGTCGCCGCGCGGGATCTGCGCCAGAAAGCCAGTCGGCGCTTGCTCGAACTCGGTGCTGCACCGATATCAGCCGCATCCATCGCGGAGCCCCTTCCCAGCGTGACGGTGAAGCCCGCGGCTGCCATGAGGGCCGCCCCCACCGTGCCGGACGATGTCGAGCCCAAGGCCAGCGGGCAGGAATCGACTCCCGTGCAGATCGCCTGGCTGCCGGACATGGTCAACGCCCGCCTGACCGAGCTAGGCAAACACATCCAGGAAAACATGCACGCCCTCAAGAAGGGCGATCCCGTGGCTCGCCAAGAAGCCCAGCAACGGATAATCAGCGGGGTCTTCAGTGCCTTGCCGCCGACGATGTTCGTGCTGGTCCCGGTTTTCGCGGTCTTGCTCAAGCTGTTCTACGTCTTCCGGCGGCGGCTGTACATGGAACATCTGATTGTCGCCCTGCACAGCCATGCGTTCATGTTCCTCAGCCTGCTGTTGATCACCGTGACCGGCATGCTGTCGACCTGGCTGCGTCCCCATGCCGCCTGGACCGGCTACGCGCTGGGCCTGTTGCAGGCAGCGTTGATCCTGTGGATCCCCACCTATCTGCTGATCATGCAGAAACGCCTTTACCGTCAGGGTTGGCCGATGACCGTACTGAAATTCTGGTGCATCGGCTGGTGCTATTTCTGGCTGCTGTGCTTCGCGCTGGCCGTTGCGGCCGTCGTGGGCATGGCGCACTGAACAGCGTCCGGCGCCGACGTCCACAGCGCACCCATCAAGCCGGGTTGCCGCGGGTTTTGCACAGCGTCATGGGGCTGTCAAGCTGGGATGCCGACATTTGTCAGTTGCATGAACATCCGCTGACGTATATTTTCAAGTCATTGAAAATGAATCATATTTTCGCATGACCAAAATTTGGTCAGCGTGTCGAAAAAGGCGCCACAACGCGCTTTGAGGCACTCCTTCCCCGCTGCATCCACAGACTTATCCACAGCACTTGTGGATAAGCACTAAAACCTTCCCCGGTGAGCTACTTACCTCTGATTTCTCGACCATCGAGCAGAAAGTGTGCGCAAGCGCCGGCGGCAGGTTCATCTCGACCCTGTCGCCCTTTGCATGCGAGGGAGTTCGGGCAGCACGGGTACACTGACCCGCTCACGAGGTAGCCATGCCCGCCGTCCTTCGCGTTGCCCTGCCAGTTCCCCTGCTGACCCTGTTCGACTACTTGCCGCCTGCGGCAGGCGAAGCGTGCGCAGGTTGCCGGGTGCTGGTTCCGTTCGGCCGCGGCAGACAGGTCGGCGTGGTGGTGGCGGTCGAGGCCGAAACCGCGGTTAGTGGCAGCCGGCTGAAGCAGGTGATCCGGCTGCTTGATGAGACGCCACTGCTCGACGCCGAACTGATGCAGACGCTGGCCTGGGCCGCCGACTACTGGCTCGGCGCACCCGGCGAGGCCTATGCGAATGCGTTGCCACTGGCACTGCGCGAAGCGAAGCCGCCGCCGGCACTGGGCGACGAATACTGGTCGCTGAGCAGCGCCGGCCACAGCGCCCACGACGCCGGCAGCCGTCGCGGCGGCAGCAAGACGCTGCTGGCCTTGTTGGCCGCCGGCTCGATGAGTGCTCAGGATCTGACCGAACGCCTGCCCGGCTGGCGCGAGACGGCCCGTCGACTGGCGGCCGCGGGCCTGCTCGAACGCAGCGAACGGTCACCGCCTGACCGCCAACTGCCTGCATCGCTCGCACCGCAACTGAACGACGAGCAGCAACTGGCCGTCAGCACGGTCGGCGCCAGCCTCGGCCAGTACCAGCCATTCCTGCTCGATGGTGTCACCGGCAGCGGCAAGACCGAGGTGTATCTGGCGCTGATCGAACAGGTGCTGGCGCAGGGCAAACAGGCGCTGCTGCTGGTACCGGAAATCGGCCTGGCGCCGCAGACCGTGCGCCGACTGCGCGAGCGGCTCGGCGTGATCGTCGAGGTGCTGCACTCCAATCTGTCCGAAGGCGATCGCGCGCGCGCCTGGCTGCGCGCGCGCAACGGCAGCGCGCGGGTGATCCTGGGTACCCGTTCGGCGGTGTTCACGCCGCTGCCACAGGCCGGCCTGATCATCGTCGACGAGGAACACGACAGCGCCTACAAGCAGCAGGAAGGCTTCCGCTATCACGCCCGCGACCTGGCTTTGGTGCGTGCGCGTGCGCTGGGTGTGCCGGTGCTGCTGGGTTCGGGCACGCCGTCGCTGGAATCGCTGGCGAACGCCGAGGCCGGCCGTTACCGCACCCTGCATCTGCGCGCCCGTCCCGGCACGATCCGGCCGCCGCAGGTGCAGATCATCGACATGCGCGCGCAACGGCTGGAGCACGGCATGTCGCCGGCGCTGTTGACGGCGATTGCCGAAACTGTCGCGCGGGGCGAGCAGGCGCTGGTGTTCCGCAATCGTCGCGGCTATGCGCCGGTGCTGCTATGCCACAGCTGCGGCTGGCATGCCGAGTGTCCGCGCTGCGATCGCCCGCTGACCTTGCATGCCGGCCGTCGCCAACTGATCTGCCATCACTGCGACTACCAGACCCGCATGCCGGTCACCTGCCCGACCTGCGGTGCCACCGAGCTGAAGCCGCAAGGCCAGGGTACCGAGCGGCTGGAGGAAGCACTGATCTCGCAGTTCCCGCAGGTGCCGGTGCTGCGCGTCGACCGTGAGACCACCCGCCGGCGCGACGCGTTCGAGCAACTGCTGGCCACGCTCAAGGATGATCAACCGGCGATCCTGGTCGGTACCCAGATGCTGGCCAAGGGCCACGATCTGCCCAACCTCACCCTGGTGGCGATCGTCGGCGTGGACGAAGGTCTGCACAGCGTGGATTTCCGCGCCGGCGAGCGGCTGGCCCAACTGGTGGTGCAAGTGGCCGGCCGCGCCGGCCGCGCGCGAAAACCGGGACGCGTACTGCTGCAGACGCACCAGCCGGAACATGCGCTGCTGCGTACATTGTTGGCCCATGGCTATGCCGCCGCCGCCCGTGAGCTGCTCGCCGAACGTCGGCAGATCCAGTTACCACCCTACAGCTACCAGGTACTGCTGCGAGCCGATGCGCCAATGCGCGAACACATGGACGCGTTTCTCACCGACGCCCATGCCGCGTTGCCGGTCAGCGATCAATTGCAAATCGCCGGTCCGATGCCTGCGCCGATGCCACTGCGCGCGGGCCGCCAGCGCGGTCAGCTGCTGCTCGAAGCGGGGAGCCGTCACACGCTGCATGCGATGCTGCGCTCGTGGCAGCTGGCACTGACGGTGCTGCCGTCTGCACGACGGGTACGCTGGTCGCTGGACGTCGATCCGATCGATCTGTACTGATCGCCGGTCGCCTCGCGATCGGGACGATGGCGTATCAGGTCGCGTCGGACCTCAGTGAACCCGGCTTCACCAGCCAGCGAACGGCCAGCACACCCAGCTCATAGAGCAGGCACATCGGAATGCCCAGCATCATCATCGAGGTGATGTCCGGCGGCGTGATCAGCGCGGCAATCGCGAACGCGCCGACGATCGCGTAACGCCGGCCACTTCGCAGCTTGTCCAGATCGACCACGCCGACCGCGGCGAGGATCACCACCGCCACCGGCACCTCGAAGCACAGCCCGAACGCGAAGAACATCAGCATCACGAAGTCGAGGTACTGGGTGATGTCGGTCATCATCTCCACCCCCTGCGGCGTCACCGCGATGAGAAAGCGGAACGCGGCTGGCAGCACCAGAAAATAGGCAAACGCCGCGCCGATGTAGAACAGTGCGAGCGCGGCCACCAGCAGCGGCCGGGCCAGGCGTTTTTCGTGCTTGTACAGGCCCGGACTGACGAACGCCCACAGCTGGTACAGGATCACCGGCATGCTGATGAACAGCGAGGCATAGAAGGCCAGCTTCAGCGGCGTGATGAACGGACTGGTCACGCCGGTGGCGATCAGGTGCGCCCCTTGCGGCAGGCGCGCCACCAGCGGCGCGGCCAGTTCGCTGTACAGGCGATTCGCAAACGGCACCAGCGCCACCAGCACCAGTACCAGCGCCGCCACCGACTTGAGCAGGCGCGTGCGCAATTCCAGCAGATGCGAGAACAGTCCCTGCTGCAGGTCGTCGGCGATCGACGGATCGGATTCAGGCGCCGCCATGCGAGGCTTCCCGGTTGTGCGGTGTGGCTGATGGTTCACCCAGCGGCAATTCCGCCTGCATCTGGTTGGCCGGTTCGTCGTGAGCCACCTCGGCCGACGAAGCCGCTGGCGACTCGGCCTTGACCACCGCGTCCTTGCTCGGCACGTCCTTGATCATCGCCGCGGCATCGGCGAGCGGCTCATGTACCTGCTGCAGCGTGTCCTTCATCGCGTTCTGCGCGGCCTCCGCCTGGGTTGCCGCCTCTCGCGCGGTGCGCTTGATTTCCTCAATCTCCAGTTCGCGCTCGACCTCGGCGCGCACGTTGTCCCAGCCGCTGCGCACGCGTCGCAGCAGCGCACCGGCGGTACGCGCGGCACCAGGCAGCTTCTCGGGACCGAGCACGATCAGCGCGATCAGGGCGAGCAGCACCATTTTGCCGAGACTGATCTCGATCATTGCCGCGCTCCGGCCGCCGCGCGCTTACTTGGTTTCGCTGGAGTCGCGCTGACTCTGCGTGCTGCTGCCGGCGGCCGGCGGCGGGTCGGCGCGCAGCTGTTCGGCGGCCTTGCGCGCAGCTTCCTCTTCCTTCTGCTTCGCCTCGTCGTCACCGCTGAGGCCTTTCTTGAAGTCACGGATCGCCGCGCCGAGATCCGGCCCGAGGTTGCGGATCTTCTTGGTGCCGAAAATCAGCAATACGACCACCAGGAGGATCAGCCAATGCCAGATACTGTCAAAACCCATAATCAACCTCGAGGCAAATTCCAGCCAAGTCACAGGCGCAATTCGCGCCGACACTTCGCAATCATTGACGCGAAGTGTACTCCTCAAGCCGGTCGCGGAAATCGACCACCGACCCCGGCACGTTGCTGACGCCGCCCTCGAAGATGCGGCGCGGCGTGATGCCGGCGCCATACACCGCTTCATTCGCGTCGTAGTCGATGCGCAGTGCCGCGCCGTCGATCGCCACGCCGGCAAACAGGCCGCGAGCGCGTGAGTAGGAGTAGATCTCCGCCTTCATCTGCTCGTCGGTGGAGGCACTGGTGGTGCGCCCGACCGGGCCGGCCGCCGCCGAAGCGTCCGCGCCGAGGGTAAACTTGCCGCGCACGATCGAATCCACGCCGCGCTGGGTACGAAACACCAGAATCACGTCGGTCGATGACACGCCGGCCTGGAAGCCCACGCTTCCGCCGGTGATGCTGATGAAACTGGGATTGGACCAGGTGCCGTCCGGTCCCTTCACCGAAATCAAGCCTTCGCCCCGCCGACCACCGAAGACGAAACCGACCTTGAGCACGTCGGGTATCACCGCGATCGCTCTCGCATCGCGCAGCAGATCCTGGGGAATCGCCTTGTCCGGCGCCTGCATGATGTCGTTGAGTACGCGCACCGCGTTCTGCGCACGTACCAGCGGCGGATCCTCGGCATGCACGGCCATCGCCGGCAGCAACAGGGCGAGGCCAATCAACAGCAGACGATGCAGTGGTGTCTTGAACATGGGCGGCTCCACTTGGTTCGGGGATGGGGGCAGCGCGCCGCGGCGCGCCAAGGCTTGTGGCAGACTCCACGACTGATCCAGCCATGACTGCCACGATGCCACGCAGCAATCACTATACCGACGTTGCCGGCCATTCCCACGCGTCGGGCGTTCAGTTCGTTCAGGCTGGCGTGCTGCTGGTCAATCTGGGCACGCCGACTGCGCCCACCGCGAAAGCGGTGCGACCTTATCTGGCCGAATTTCTCGGCGATGCGCGCGTGATCGACTACCCGCGCTGGCTGTGGTGGCTGGTCCTGCATGGCGTGATCCTGCGCGTACGACCGGCACGTTCGGCACATGCCTACGGCAAGATCTGGACCGGGCAGGGCTCGCCACTGCGCTTCGGCAGCGAGGCACTCGCCGCGGGCCTGCAGGCCGAGCTGGACCGGCAGCAACCGGGCACGCTGCGCGTGGCGCTTGCAATGCGTTATGGCGAACCGTCGGTGGCGCACACGATCAAACAGTTGCAGCGCGAAGGCGTGCGCCGGCTGCTGGTGCTGCCGCTGTATCCGCAGTATTCAGCCACCTCCACCGGCTCGGTGATCGATGCCGTCGCCGACACGTTCAAGACGCTGCGCTGGCCGCCGGAGCTGCGCTTCGTCAACGATTATCACGACGATCCCAGGCATATCGACGCGCTGGCGAGCAGCATCGAACGCTGGTGGACAACGCATGGCCGTGGCGACAAATTGCTGCTGTCGTTCCACGGCATTCCCGAGCGTTATGTGCAGCTGGGCGATCCGTATTTCGACCAGTGCCAGACCACCGCGCGACTGCTGCGCGAACGGCTGCATATCAACGCAGATGACATGCTCGTCAGCTTCCAGTCTCGCGTAGGTCGCGAGCAATGGCTGCAACCCTACACCGACGCCACCGTGCGCCAGCTTGCCAGCAATGGCGTGAAGAAACTCGACGTGGCCTGCCCCGGTTTCGCGGTGGACTGCCTGGAGACACTGGAGGAGATCGCGATGCAGAACCGCGACTTCTTCCTCGCTGCCGGTGGCGAAACGCTGCGCTATATCCCCGCACTCAATGACAGTGCCGAACACGTGCGCAGTCTCGCCGCCCTGGTGCGACGGCATGTTCGTGGCTGGCCGGAATCCATCGCGTGAGCGCACCCGGCGAGCGCCGCATCGCGCTGCCGCACCTGAGCCTGAGCGCGCAGGTCTGGGGCGATGAAGCCCTGCCACCACTGCTGGCCCTGCACGGCTGGCTGGACAATGCCGGCAGCTTTGCGCTTCTGGCGCCGCTGCTGGCGGCTCGCTTTCGGGTAATCGCGCTGGAACTGCCCGGCCACGGACATTCCGATCACTTGGCTGCCGGCGCCAGCTATCGCTATCTCGACTATGTGCAGGTGGTACTCGCGGCCGCCGATGCCTTGGGGCTGGAGCGCTACAGGCTGCTCGGCCACTCGCTGGGTGCGGGGATTGCCTCGCTGGTGGCCGCCACCTCGCCGCAGCGGATCGACCGCCTGTGGCTGATCGAAGGTCTCGGCCCGCTCGGTGACGACGGCTCGCATACGCTGCAGCGCTTCCGCGATGCGTTCGCACCACGTGGCGACAACGCCAAGCCGCTACGCGTCTTTCACAGCATTGCGCAGGCAGCCAGTGCGCGCAGCATGGTCAGTGGCCTGCCGGCCGAGCTTGCACAACCGATCGTCGAACGCGGACTGATCGAGGCCGACGGGGGCTGGCGCTGGCGCAGCGCCCCCCGGCTGACCCGGCCCAGTCCCGTGCGGCTGGCCGAGTCGCAGATCCATGCCCTGCTTCGCGGCATCGAGGCACCCACCGCGCTGCTGCTGGCGCAGCCGGCCACCTCCTACCTGCCGGAAGCGCCGATGCAGGCACGCGCTGACTGCGTGCCGAACATCACGGTCAGCCACATGGATGGCGGTCACCACCTGCACCTCGAACACCCCGCTGCCGTGGCGACATGGATCGACGCAGCGACCTGACGCAGCCTCCGCACATGTAGCGGCAGCGCCGTTCGGCTATCGTGCACATCCCATCGCCTCGCCTCGCCCCATGGATCAGCCACCCACTCTCGCCGCTCCGCGCCACCGCGCCGCCCTCAACTTCATCTTCGTCACCGTGATGCTGGACATGCTGGCGTTCGGCATCATCATCCCGGTGTTGCCGCATCTGATCGTGCAGTTGATCGGCGGCAGCATCTCGCAGGCCGCCGTGTGGGCCGGCGCGTTTGTCACGCTGTTCATGCTGATGCAGTTCGTGTTCTCGCCGGTGCAGGGTGCGCTGTCGGACCGTTTCGGCCGGCGCACGGTGATCCTGATCTCCAGCTTCGGTCTCGGCATCGACTTCATCGTGATGGCGCTGGCACCGGTGCTGTGGCTGCTGTTCGTCGGCCGTGCGGTGTCCGGCATCTGCGCGGCGAGTTTCTCCACCGCGAATGCGTATATCGCCGACATCGTGCCAAAGGAAAGGCGTGCCGCGGCCTTCGGCACGCTCGGCGCCGCGTTCGGCATCGGCTTCATCGTGGGCCCGGCGCTGGGCGGCTTCCTCGGTCATCTGCATATCCGCCTGCCGTTCTGGGTGGCGGCAGCCTTGTCGTTGATCAATTTCTGCTACGGCTATTTCGTACTGCCGGAATCACTGCCGAAGGAACGCCGCAGTGCGCGCTTCGACTGGCGCCATGCCAATCCGTTCGGCGCCGTGGTGCTGCTGCGTCGCTATCCGCAGGTGTTCGGGTTGGCGACGGTGTTCTTCCTGATCAACCTGGCGCAGTTCTCGCTGAACTCTACCTACGTGCTGTACACCGACTACCGCTATGGCTGGGGACCGCAGGCGGTCGGCTATACGCTGGGCCTGGTCGGCCTGTGCAGCGGTCTGGTCCAGGCGGTGCTGGTGCGCCGGCTGATGCCGAAACTGGGTGAGCGGCGGATGATCCTGGCCGGACTCGCACTGTGCATCGTCGGTTATGTGTTCTTTGGCTTTGCGTCGCTACCGTGGGTGTTCCTGCTCGGCATTCCGTTCCTCAGTCTCGGTGGACTGGCCGGGCCGCCGGCGCAGGCGATGATGACGCATCAGGTCGATCCGCATGAGCAAGGTCGCCTGCAGGGCGCACTGACCAGCCTTGCCAGCCTCGCCGGCATCTTCGGCCCGGCGATGTTCTCCAATCTGTTCGCACTGTTCATCAGTGACCACGCGCCGGTGCAGCATCTGCCGGGCGCTGCGTTCGTGCTGGCCGCGGCGCTGCTGCTGACCGCCGGCTTGATCGCCATAAAGGTGACCCGGCACGTGCCTGCGGCAGGCCCCTTGCCGGCGGACGAGATCGTCCCCACCCTGCCGTTCAACGAGTTTTCATCCGAATCGATTCCCCACGTCCCACCGGAGCAAACCCCATGACACTGTCCATGTACCAGGCTTCCGTCCCCGTCTTCATCCGCGCGCTCGGCAATCTCAAGCACGTGCTGCAGAAAGGCGCGGAACATGCGAAGGCAAAGAACGTCGCCGATGAAGTGCTGCTGCAGACCCGGCTGGTCCCCGACATGCTGCCGCTGGTCAAGCAGGTGCAGATCGCTTGTGACATGGCAACGCGCGGCAGCGCCCGTCTGGCCGACGTCGAACCGAAGTCGTTCGAAGACAATGAGACCACGCTGGAGCAGGTCTACTCGCGCATCGACAGCGCGATCGACTACATCAAGACGTTCAAGCCCGAGCAGATCGACGGCAGCGAGGGCCGCACGATCGTCCTCAAGATGCGCAGCGGCGAGATGACGTTCGAAGGGCAGGCCTATCTGCTGGGTTTCGTTCTTCCGAACGTGTTCTTCCATTGCACCACCGCGTACAACATCCTGCGCGAGGCTGGCACCGAGATCGGCAAGATGGACTTCATCGGGCAGGCCTGACCGACGCTGGCGCCACAGCTGTGGCCGTGGCGCCAGCTCCAACCGTCGCTTCAACGCGATATCTGCGAAAATCCTGCAGCTGATTTCAGTTTCCGGATTCCCAGACCCATGTTGCGACTGACCGACCTCAAACTGCCGCTCGATCACACCGAGGGCATGCTGACCGCCGCGATCCTCAAGCGGCTGGATATCGAGGCCGCAGCGCTGAACGGCTACACCATCGCCCGGCGCGGCTACGACGCACGCAAGCGTGGCGCGATCGCGCTGATCTACGCGCTGGACATCGAGACGCCGCAGGAAGCGGAGCTGTTGCGGCGCTACGCCGACGACCAGCATGTCCAGCCCACGCCCGACACCGATTACCACTTTGTCGCCCAGGCACCCGCACCGTTGCCTCACCGCCCGCTGGTGATCGGCTTCGGCCCCTGCGGCCTGTTCGCCGGGCTGATCCTGGCGCAGATGGGTTTTCGGCCGATCATCCTCGATCGCGGCAAGGAGGTACGCGAGCGCACCAAGGACACCTGGGACCTGTGGCGCAAGCGCAACCTGCATCCGGAATCCAACGTGCAGTTCGGCGAAGGCGGTGCCGGCACGTTCTCCGACGGCAAGTTGCACAGCCAGATCCGCGATCCGCTGCATCACGGTCGCAAGGTGCTTACCGAATTCGTCAAGGCCGGCGCACCGGAGGAAATCCTCTACGTCAGCAAGCCGCATATCGGCACATTCCGGCTGGTGACGATGGTGGAGAACATGCGCGCCACCATCGAATCGCTGGGTGGCGAGATCCGCTTCAGCCAGCGCGTCGACGACCTTTTGCTTGAGCACGGCGCGGACGGCCAGCAGCAGATCCGCGGCGTGACCCTGGCCAGCGGCGAGCAGATCCGTACTGACCACGTGGTGCTGGCGGTCGGCCACAGCGCGCGCGATACCTTCGAGATGCTGCATGCACGTGGTGTCTATCTGGAAGCCAAGCCGTTCTCGATCGGTTTCCGCATCGAGCATCCGCAGTCGGTCATCGACCATGCGCGCTTCGGCCCGCAGGCCGGCCATCCGATCCTCGGTGCCGCCGACTACAAGCTGGTGCATCACTGCAAGGGCAATCATGAGGGCAACGGACGTTCGGTGTACAGCTTCTGCATGTGCCCCGGCGGCACCGTGGTTGCGGCCGCCTCCGAGCCGGGCCGAGTGGTCACCAACGGCATGAGCCAGTATTCGCGCAACGAGCGCAACGCGAATGCAGCGGTGGTGGTCGGCATCGAGCCGTCCGACTTCGCGCCATTCGACGACAGCGGCAGCCCGCTCGCCGGCATCGCCTTGCAACGTGCACTGGAAAGCCATGCCTATACCTTGGGCGGCGAGAACTACAGCGCGCCGGGCCAACTGGTCGGCGACTTCCTCGCCGGCCGCGCCTCGCATGACTTCGGCGATGTGCAACCGTCGTACAAGCCGGGCGTGACCCTGGGCAGCCTCGACAGCGCCCTGCCCGGTTATGCGATCGCCGCGATCCGCGAGGCACTCCCCGCGTTCGAACGCCAGATCCGTGGCTACGCGATGCACGACGCGATCCTCACCGGCGTCGAGACACGTACCTCCTCGCCGGTACGGATCAAACGCGACGACAGCCTGCAAAGCCTCAACACCCGCGGCCTCTATCCCGCCGGCGAAGGCGCCGGCTACGCCGGGGGCATCCTCTCCGCGGCGGTAGATGGCATCCGGATAGCCGAGGCAGTGGGCTTGAGCATCACAGGCAAGCCGCAATCCTGACGGTGCACCGGCCTCAGCGAGGCAATGCCCAATAACGATTGATTGCAGTATCAGGTGACCCTATCTAGGGCGAATCCCCAGTCGCCGCTGTCTACGTCGCTCACATTTCCGAAGGTGCCCTCATGTCCACGCAAACCACTCCCGCTCCGGTCCGCATCGATTTCGTCTCGGACGTCTCCTGCCCGTGGTGCGCGATTGGACTGGCCTCGCTGCAACACGCGCTGGCGAAACTGGATGGAGAAGTGGCCGCTGAAATTCATTTCCAGCCATTCGAACTGAATCCGCAAATGGCACCGGAAGGCGAGGATGCCACCGAACATCTGCTGCACAAATACGGCAGCACAGCCGAGCAGATCGACGCCAATCGCGCAGCGATCCGTGATCGCGGCGCGGCACTGGGTTTCACCTTCAACATGGATCGGCGCAGCCGCATCTACAACACGTTCGATGCGCATCGGCTGCTGCACTGGGCCGAATTGGAAGATAAGCACCTCGCGCTGAAACAGGTACTGCTACGCGCCTATTTCACCGATGGCGAGGACGTCAGCGCGCATGACACGCTGGTGCGGCTGGCCGGCGAGGCGGGTCTGGATACCCAGCGTGCGCAGCAGATTCTTGCCAGTGATGCCTATGCCGACGAGGTACGTGCGCAGGAGCAGTTCTTCCAGAGCCGTGGCATCCACTCGGTACCGGCCACCATCATCAACGGCCAGCACCTGATTTCCGGCGGACAGCCGCCCGAAGCGTTCGAACAGGCATTGCGGCAGATCACCGCTGCGTAGCGGTTCATGCGTCGGCGACGCGTGATTCCAGCCAGTGGCCGATCGGTGCGGGATGGCCAAGCAGATAGCCCTGGCCCATCTCGCAGCCCATCGCCAGCAACACATCGCGCTGGGTTTCAGTCTCGATGCCTTCGGCGATCACCTGGATGTTCAGCGCCCGCGCCAATGCGAGGATCGCTGCCACCACCGTGGTGGTGCTGGCATTGGCATCCTTGTCCAGCTCATGCACGAAAGCGCGGTCGATCTTCAGGATGCGCAGCGGCAGTGAATGCAGGTAGCTGAGCGACGAGTAGCCAGTGCCGAAATCGTCCAGCGCGGCACCGACACCGATCACGCGCAACCGTTCGAGCGTGGCGCGCACGCGCTCTGGGCTGTCCAGCAGCGCGCCCTCGGTGACCTCGGCAACCAGCCGTGACGGTGCCAGTCCGGTGCGCTGCAACAGCCGCACCAGACGCCCGTCGAAATCCGCGTGACGCAGATGCAGCGCCGAAACATTCAAGGTCATGAAGGTGTCGCTGTGATCGTGCTGCATCAGCAGATTGCAGCTGAGCTCGAACATGTGCCAATCGATCGTCTCGATCAGGCCACTGTCTTCGGCGATCTTCAGGAAATCGCCCGGCCTCAGCAGGCCACGCTGCGGATGGTTCCAGCGGATCAAGGCCTCGTAGCCCACCACCTGTCCATCGTCGAGGCTGCAGATCGGCTGGAAATACGGCTCGAATTGATCGTGCTTCAGTGCCCGGCGCAGGTCGCCTTCCATCGCCAGCACGTCGACCACGTTCTTCGCCAGCGTCTCGTCGAACAGTTCGAAACGTTTGCGTCCCAGCTCCTTGGCCCGGTACAGCGCAATGTCGGCGTCGCGCAGCACTTCGTCTGCTGCATGGTAATGCTCGTCGCCGATGGCGATGCCGATGCTGGCGGTGCCCTGCAATTCCTTGCCGGCGATATGCATCGGGACACCCAGGGCATCCAGTGCACGCTGCGCCACGTTCAAGGCAAGTGCCGGCGACTCCACCTGCTCCAGCAGTATCGCGAATTCGTCGCCGGCCAGTCGTGCCACCAGATCAGGATGACGCACGCAACCGGCCAGCCGCGTCGCGACCTCTTTCAACACCTCGTCGCCGGCAAGATGGCCCAGGCTGTCGTTGATCACCTTGAAGCGGTCGACATCCAGATACAGCAAGGCGCAGCGCCGTTTCGGCTCGCGCTTGATGGCGGCCAGTACACGGTCAATCCGGTCGCGCAGGTAGCCACGGTTGGGCAGGCCGGTCAGCGAGTCGTGCATCACCTGATGCCGCAGCTGATCCTGGATGCGCTCACGCTCGGTGATTTCCTTGCGCAACGCCAGCGTGCGCTCCTCCACGCGGTGTTCGAGCTGCTCGTACGCGCGCTTGAGCGATTCGGCAGAACGGCGCCGGGCCAGGCTGTTGGCGATCTGCGATCCCACGAAACTGAGCAGTTCCTGGTCGGCCTCGTTGTAGACCACCAGCGGACTGTAGCTCTGCACCGTCACCAGCCCGATCACTTCGTCGCCCACGATCAACGGCACGCCGAGCCAGTACATCGCCGGGGAGTTCGAGCGACCCGGCGCAACCTCGCCACGACGCACGATCTCCTCGATCTGTGCATTGTCGACACGCAGTGCCACGCCCAGGCGCAGCACGTATTCGCTCAGACCGCGCCCCAGTGGACGTTCGGCCGGTGGCGCCAGCACGGCATCCACCGAATAGGGGAAGGTCAGCCGCTGGCGGTCGTCGGATAGCAATGCAATGAAGAAGTTCTCCGCGTTCAGCAGCTCGCCGACCACGGCATGCACACGCCGGTAGAACTCGGCCTGATCGATATCCGCGGTGGCCAGCTGGGCGATCTGGAACAACGCCGCCTGCAGGTGCTCGGCACGCTGCCGTTCGATGATTTCCAGCTGCAGGCCACGGTTGGCCTCGGCCAGCTGCAGGGTGCGCAAGCGCACGCGCTGTTCCAGATCCGCCTTGGTCTGCTTGCGCTCCAGCGCAGTGAGGATGTGGCTGCCGACAAACTGCAACAGGGCCATGTCCTCATCGGTAAAGCCGATGCCCGGCTGATAGCTCTGCACCACCAGCACGCCGCCCAGCTGGCCGTCCCGCAGCATCGGCACGCCAAGCCAGTCATAACTGTCCGGACCGATCAGGGCGACCGGACCTGGTGCCTGGCTGCGCAGCTCCTCGGCGTCGCCCATGCGCGGCTTGCCATCGCGGATCACATACCAGGTGAGCGTGCGCTCGATCGCCGACAGCGGCATGTCCTGGCCCAGACCCGGGACAGCCGGATCCTCGACGTCGACGAAATACAGGAAGCGGATGCTCTCCTGCTCGGCGTTGTACTGCGCGATGAAGAAATTCTCGGCGTACATCAGCGTACTGACGATGGCATGGATACCGCGCAACATCGCCGGCATGTCACGCTCGGAGCCAGCCAGATCGGAGATCGCGAACAGCGCGCGCTGCAGGCTTTCCGAACGTTCGAGCTGCTGATGCGAATCCTGCAGTTCAGCCCATTCCAGCGCCCGCTGCAAATGCTGGCCGGCAAACTGAAGCAGTGCCGAAAATGTATCCAGAAAGCCGGCACCGTCATGGCCCGGCTGCAGGGTCAGCAGCAACAGCGCCGGTTCGGGCTGCTGGCAAAGGCGAATCGCCATCCGGTGCTGATCGGAATGCCAGTGCACTCCTTCCGAACGGGCAGCATCCTCCAGCCATGCCCAGTCCGTCGCATCGATCCACGTCGCCGGCACGCAATGATGATGGGCGGGTTCGTCCAGCCCCCACAGCACGCAGGCCACCTTGCAACCGGGCCATGCCTGCACCAGGGCAACAATCGTCGCACCCACTTCATCGGGCGCCTTGGTCGCGATCAGGCGCGTCAGCCACGTCAGCTGCAACGACTCGTCTTGCGACATCGGTTCGATCGCACCCGCGTGCATCATCAGTAGAGCTCCCCCCAAGCCCAGCCCTCACTTGTCCAGAACTAGCATACCCCTTCGTATGTACTCCACAACGCCGGCCGGCATGCATGCGTGTGGACGCACAATCCCGATAAACTGTCGTCCTGCATCCGGCCTGGGTGCGCTTCCGGCGCGAAGCGCATGCCGATGTCTTCCGACATCCCCACCCGGTTTCATGCATCACTTGCGCCACAGGCCTCACCCCATGCTCGCCGACACCACCAAAGACGCGATTCGCGCCGCTTATGCACGTCTGAAGGACGGCCTGCCGGGCTTTCGCGCGCGCGCGTCGCAAGGAAGGATGATCGCCGAGGTGGCCAAGGCATTCAGCCGCACCGGCGGGGTGGCGGTGATCGAAGCGCCGACCGGCACCGGCAAGTCGATGGCCTATCTGATCGCCGGCGTGGCCGTGGCGCGCTTTCAGAAGAAGAAGCTGCTGATCGCCACAGCCACCGTGGCGCTGCAGGAGCAGCTGGTGCAGCGCGATATTCCGTTGTATCTGCAACTCAACGGCATCGAGGCGAAGGTGGCGCTGGCCAAGGGCCGCGGTCGCTACCTGTGCCCGCGCAACCTGCGCATGGCGGCGAACAGCCTCAACGATTCCGCTCAAATGGGCTTGGCCGGCTTCGATGCGGACCTCACCCTCTGGGTGAAGCCGCCGCAGCCGCGTGACAAGCAGGCGCTGGCCAAGCTGAGTGCCACGTTCGACAACGGCGAGTGGAACGGCGACATGGACAGCGCGCCAGAGGCGGTCAGTGACCTGCTGCGTCCGATGGTGACCACCAGCGCCGGCGGCTGCACCGGACGCAAGTGCGGCCAGTTCATGACCTGCCCGTTCTTCGCCGCGCGCCGCGCGGTGGACGATGCCGAGATCATCGTGGCGAACCAGGATCTGGTGCTGGCCGATCTCACCATGCCGGGCGAGGACGAAGGCTGGGGCGGCATCATTCTGCCGCGGCCCGACGAGACGTTGTACATCTTCGACGAAGGCCACCATGTGCCGGGCAAGGCGATCGACCGCGGCGCCAGCGAGGTCTACATGAACGTCACGGTGCGCCAGTTGAGCCGGCTAGGCCGCCAGGTGCACGCGGCGTATTCGCTGACCGACAAGCAGACGCTGGGCAAGCTGTCGCTGGATGCCGGCGACGCCAAGCTGCAGGAACTGAGCAATACGCTTGAGGAGCTGGAGAAGGAAATCCGCCTCGGCTGGTTGCCCGATCCGGCCGAGACCGAGCCGATGTACCGCGGTTCGCTGGGCCAGCTGCCGGAAGCATGGGTGGAGCATGCGCGCGCACTCAGCCTGTACACCGGCGAGGTGCAGCGATGGCTGACCGCGGTACGTCGCGCGGTGGTTGAAATGACTGACGGCGGCCCGACCCAGGAAGCGCTGTCGCGCGAGCTGGGCATCGCCCTGGAACGCATCGGCAAGCAGGCCAGTTGCTGGCGTGCCTGGGCCAACGACGATCCCGAGGGCGCACCGCCGCTGGCGCGTTGGGTCACCTTGAGCGGCGATCAGCAACTGGTCTGCCATGCCTCGGCAGTCTCCGCCGGTGGCTTGTTGCGCAGCGTGCTGTGGGGCAATGCCAGTGGCGTGTTGATGACCTCGGCCACGTTGAGCGCGGGCGGCAACTTCCGCGGTTTCGCCGATGCGGTGGGCCTGCCCGACGACGCGGTGACGCTGAGCCTGCCGTCGCCGTTCGATCTCGCCGCGCAGGCGCGACTGGAAGTACCGGCGATGCGCACCCTGCCCGACGCGCGCGAAGCCCACGCCGAGGAAATTAGCGAGTGGCTGGCGGAAAACCTCGACTGGGACGCCGGCAACCTAGTGCTGTTCACCTCGCGGGTGAAACTCGATCGGGTGCTACAGAAACTGCCGATCGCCCAGGTGCGCAAGGTGCGCGCGCAGGGTTCACTGGGCAAGTCGCAGCTGATCGCCGAACACTGCGCCGACATCGAAGCTGGCAAAGGCAGTACGTTGTTCGGGCTGGCCTCGTTCGGCGAAGGCCTCGACCTGCCGGGCAAGCTGTGCGAGACGGTGGTGATCACCCAGCTGCCGTTCGCGGTACCGACCGACCCGGTCGGCGCCACCTATGCGGAATGGCTGGAATCGCGCGGGCGCAACCCATTCATCGAAGTCAGCATCCCCGAGGCCACCCGACTGCTGACGCAGTATTGCGGCCGCTTGATCCGCAACGAGACCGACCGCGGCCGTATCGTGCTGCTGGACCGTCGCGTGGTGACCAAACGCTACGGCAGCGGCATGCTGAAGGCATTGCCACCGTTCGAACGCATCATCGAGCGCGCCCCATGATCATCCGCCTGTCCGATTGCCCGCCGCAGCCATGGAAGAACGGCCTCGGCAGCACGCATGAAATAGCCATCCATCCATCCGGGGCCGGCAGCGATGATTTCCTGTGGCGGGTGAGCATCGCCGAGGTCGATAGTGCGGCACCATTCTCCAGTTTCACCGGTATCGACCGGCAGATCGCGCTGCTCGACGGCAACGGCTTCACGATGACGCTGGATGATGACCGCGTGCACGCGTTGACCACCCCGTTCACGCCATTCGCCTTTGCCGGCGAGGCCAGGGTAGCGGTGACCCTGGTGGATGGGCCGACGCGCGATTTCAACCTGATGGTGCGACGTGCGCAGGCTCGTGGCGACATACGGGTTTGGCAGGAGCCGGGCACTCATATGCCTGATCCATCCACCGTGCTGGTCTACTGCGCCCGCGGCGTGATCGACACCGTCGAAGGCCAGCTGCACACGGGCGATGCGTGGAAGCCTTCGCCGGCGAGCCCGGTCAAGCTGCACCAGAATACCCTGGCGCTGATCATCCGGATCGAGCCACACGCCATCTGACCGAAACCGGTGGTCGCCTATACTCGACCGATCCCATCCGCGAGGTAGCCGTCATGTCCGTGCTGATTCTGGGCCTGCTGATCTTTCTCGGCATGCATTCCCTGCGCATCTTTGCCAACGACTGGCGCGACCGGCAGATCGTCCGGCTGGGCCCGAAACACTGGAAGGGCCTGTTCGCTCTGACGTCGATCGTCGGCTTCGTGCTGATCTGCTGGGGCTTCGGGCTGGCCCGCCAGCAACCCGTGCTGCTGTATGTGCCGCCGCTGCCGCTGCGCCATCTCAATGCGCTGTTCACGCTGATCGCTTTCGTGCTGTTTTTCGCGGCACGCGTGCCGCACAACCGCATCAAGGCGAAGCTGCACCACCCGCAACTGCTGGCGGTGAAAGTGTGGGCATTCGGCCATCTGCTGGCCACCGGCATGCTGCACGACGTGGTGTTGTTCGGAGCGTTCCTGCTGTGGGCGATCGTGCTGTTCGCCGTATCGCGCCGGCGCGACCGGCTGACCGGCGCCACGCATCCGGCGGGGACGCTCAAGGGCGACGTGATGACCGTGCTGATCGGCGTGGTGGTTTGGGCCATTTTCGCGTTCTGGCTGCACCTGTGGCTGATTGGCGTGAATCCGATGAACTGACCGGTTGACCTGAATGGAGTGGCATCAGTCATCTACGCAGGCGCATCCGCCTGCGCTAGAGTCTGCCCACTCCACCCATCCCGAGGTCATCCTCATGGCCGGTTTCCTGCTCTGGTTGCTTCTCCTGGTGTTCTGCTGGCCGCTCGCCCTGCTGGCGCTGGTGCTGTACCCGATCGTGTGGTTGCTGCTGTTGCCCTTCCGGCTGGTCGGCATCACCGTCGGCGCGGTCTTCGCCTTCCTCGGTGCCTTGCTGACCCTGCCGGCACGCGTACTACGCGGCCGACCGGTCTGACCGCACCGATTCGACCGACTGCGGCCTGATGGAGAAGCCGCATTCGCCCTCGTGCGAACGCAACCGCGAGCCGATCCTCGATGTGCTGCGCAAGCATTACGCTGATCGTCGGCACGTACTGGAGATCGGTAGCGGCACCGGCCAGCATGCAGTGCATTTCGCCACAGCATTGCCACTGCTGAATTGGCAAAGCTCGGACCGCGCGGAAAACCTGCCGGGCATCCGCGCATGGCTGGACGAGGCAGCACTGCCGAACACGCCGCCGCCCCTGGAACTCGATGTCACTGGCGCGTGGCCCGATGGATGCTACGACGCGGTATTCAGCGCCAATACCCTGCACATCATGGCGTGGCCCGAAGTGGAGCGCCTGTTCGTGCAGCTGCCCACCGTCACCGCGCCCGATGCCACGTTGATCATCTACGGCCCGTTCAACTATCAGGGCCGCTACAGCAGCGACAGCAACGCCGCGTTTGACCAATGGCTGCAGGCCCGCGGCGCGCACATGGCGATCCGCGATGCCGAAGCCGTCGATGTGCTGGCAGGCAAGGTCGGCTTCGTCCTGATCGACGATATCGCGATGCCGGCCAACAACCGTTGCCGCGTGTGGCGACGCCAGCACGGTTGAACACCCACCTGCACAAACCCGCCGAAGCGGGTACAAAGGCGGCATGAAGTCGATCGACACGCTGACTCCCTGTCCCTGCGGCAACCCGGCCGGCTATACCGAATGCTGCGCGCCGCTGCACGATGGCGTCGCAATCGCCGCTACCGCCGAGGAACTGATGCGTTCGCGCTACAGCGCCTATGTGCTGCGACGCGAGGACTACCTGCTGGCGAGCTGGCATGCCGATACGCGACCGGCTTCCTTGCGGCTGGCCGCGCAGCAGCCAGCACCGAGCTGGCTTGGGCTGGAAATCCGGCGCCATGAGGCTGTCGATGATGACCATGCGACAGTCGAGTTTGTTGCCCGCTATCGCCTCGGCGGTGGTCGCGCACAACGACAACACGAGACCAGCCGCTTTGTGCGCGAGCAGGGTCGCTGGTATTACCTCGATGGCGAACTGAAGAACTGAGCCAGCTTCGCGGCAAGCCTCAAAAGCCCTGCACGCCTGCCGTATGCAGCAGCACAATCTGCTCACGCAACTCGGGATGAGCGAAGAACTCGACCAGACGATCCGCACGGCCAGGACCGATGCCATCGATCGCCTGCCAGTCGTCTGCGCTATGTGCGCTCAGACTGGCCCAATCCGAGAGTTCGGCGCTACCGCTGGCTGGCATGCCAAGTGCGTGCAGCCATTGGGCAAACGAACGCTGACGGGCGCTCGCAAACGCCTGTGCCAGTGTGTTGGCGCGCACCTGTCCAAACCCCGGTACGGTGGCAAGCTGCGCCGGCGTGAGATTCATCCAGTCAAGCAATCCGTGGATCAACCCGGCGTCGATCAGTGCCTGCCATGTACTCGCACCCAGGCCATCCAGCTGCAGGCCCTGCTTGCCGCCCAGCCGCAGCAGTCGCGCGCGGAACTGCTCCTCGCAGCCAGGCATGGCTTGCCAGCAACTCAACGGATCATGCTTGCCTGGATCCGGTGGTGTTACGGCAACACGCTGCTGCGTGCGCCATACCACCGACTGCAAACGTGGAATGGTCAGGCCAGCCAGCACCACCTCGACCTGATCGCCGGGGCGGATATCCAGCTGCCGCCAGCGCGCCACCGAACCCACGCTGACCCGCTGCACGCGATGATCGTCCAGCTGTATCGGCACCAGTTCCAGCACGGGCGTGATCCGGCCACTGCGGCCCACCTTGAAGTTCACTGCACGCACTTCGGCCAGTGCCGATGCCGCCGGATATTTCCACGCTATCGCCCAGCTCGGCGGCGCTGCCTGCCATGTCGTGGCCGACGGCCGATGACCCTGGCGCACCACCGTGCCGTCAGCCGCGAACGGCATGGCATGGCGATACCACTGTTCGTGCCATTGCCTGACTTCATCGATTGTCTTGACTGGATGGACATACGCCACACTGTCGGCCAGACCCATCGACGACATGCCAGCCAGTCGTGCCGGCATGTCGTCCGGGCCACTGGGCCAGTCCCAGACGAACAGACCGATCTGCGCGGCCGTGGGTGCATCCAGCGTGTCGCGTGCCAGCGCGCCGGCTACCGCCGAGCGTGCATTGACGCCACCATCGTTCGCCTGCACATGACCCGGCAGACGCCAGTAGAGTTCGCCCTGCAGTACCACGCGTGCCGGCGCACGCAGCAAGTGCTTGGGAATGGCATCGATGCGCTGTGCCATCGCTGTCCAGTCCGAGCCGCGCAGGCCATCGCCGCGACTGGTCGCCTGCTGCAGCTGGCCGTCCAGATACAGCAGGGTGACCGCCACACCATCGGCTTTGGGTTGTACCCACAAATCCCGGTTGTCGCGAGCGCGCATCCATTCGGCCAACGCCTTGGCGTCGGGCAGCTTGGCCAGCCCGGTCTGCGCTACCGGCGCACGCACGCGACCGCTGGCGTCAGCCAGATGGGCAGGCTCGGCCGGTGCCTGTGCCGGGAAGCAACGTCGCCAGTGTGCGAAACGCTGCAGTGCCTGATCGTAGACGGCGTCATCGACCGGGGATTGGCCATCGACCCGGTACGCATGGTTCCAGCCATCAAGCCGGTCATGCAGCGCGTTCAACTCCTGTCGCGCCTGCGTTGGCGACCATTCGGGACAATCAGCCGCACGGCCGGTACGGATTGCGAGCACGGCAACCGCGGCAAACGACAACAGCCAACCCAGGCGCATGAGTCATTCCTGTCCGTGGATACACCGGACAACCTAGCCTGCATGCGAAGCCAGCGGCAGTCGTTCATGCCGCGGCAAGACGTAGGGCGAAACCTCTCGTCGCGGCAGGACCTGTCGCTACTGACTCGACGTGGCGTCACCCAGCTGCCAGGCCAGCCGCAGCAGCGTCTCGCCTTCGAAGCGGCCGTGTGGACCGAAGCGACGCTCGGCGATTACACCGCCACCGTCATGGTCGATCGCCACTACCGTACTGGCCCGCGTGCCGTACTCCGCACCGCGGATGAACGCGGACGAGAGCCAGCGCTCACGCTCCAGTCCGACGCCGGTATCCGGCAGCTGCGCATCCGGTGCCACCTGCTCATCGGCAAGCGCCTCGAACAATGGCGCGAAATCGAATGCGTCGCCGGCCTCGATCCAGTGTTGCAGACGTTGCATCAAGGTGCGCGTCTTCGGCCATGGCGTGTTGAAGTCGGCGTTCGACAAGCCATGCACGCCTGGCGTCACTGCCTGCACACGAGGCTCGGGACGGTTGCCCAGATAGAACGCCGCCTGCGCATCGAAGGTGAGCAGGTTGAAGGGCCGATAGCTGGCAGCCGACGACAGCAACTGCCGGGCATGCTGCGTGGCATCCAGCTCGCCACCAAGGTAGTCGGTCGCCAGCAGACCGCGCGAAACGCCCAGCTGCGGATCGTGCGGATCACGCACATTGGTCACCACGCAGCAACGCCCATCAGCGGTCACGCCAAGCCACGTACCAGCGGCTTCAAGGTCGCGACCACCGATGATTGGCGCATCGCTCCAGCGCGCCAGTGCAGCACTGGGCCTGGCATGGAATTCGTCGCGATTGCCGGCCAGCAACAGCCGCCAGCGTGGGTGTGCATTCCATGAAAATGCGATCAGGCACATGAATCCCTTCCTTCAGCCGAAGAACCAGTAGCACACCGCGATCGAGGCGAGCACGCCGGCCAGGTCGGCCAACAACGCGCAACCGACAGTATGGCGTACGCGCCTGATACCGACTGCGCCGAAGTACACGGCCACCACATAGAACGTGGTCTCGGTGCTGCCCTGGATGGTGGCAGCGAGCAGCGCGGGAAAACTGTCCACGCCCGAGTGATGCATCGTCTCGATCAGCATCGCGCGCGCGGCGCTGCCGGAAAACGGCTTCACCAGCGCCGTCGGCAACGCGTCAACGAAACGGTCATCCAGTCCCGCATGCAGCACCAGCCAGCGGATCCCGTCCAGCGCGAAATCCAGCGCACCGGACGCGCGCAGCACACCGACCGCACACAGCATCGCGATCAGGTACGGCAACAAATCCTTCGCCACCTCGAAACCCTGCTTCGCACCGTCAACGAAGCTCTCGAACAGCGGCACTTTCTTGTACGCGCCAGCACACAGGAACGCGATGATCACGCCGAACAGCAACAGGTTGCCGAGCAGTGCCGACAGCGACGCCAAGGCGACCGCCGACAGCGAGGCCAGCAGCGCGATGAAGCCACCGAGCAGCAGAGCACCACCACCCAGCCATGCCAGCACCACCGGATCCCACAACTTCAGGCGCTGCATGTACGCCACCGACAGCAGACCGGTGAGGTTGGCGGCAAAGTGCGCCAGCAGGATCGGCAGGAATACCAGCGTCGGATCATGCGCGCCGGCCTGCGCGCGATACATGAACACGTTCACTGGCAGCAGCGTGAGCGACGAGGCATTCAGCACCAGGAACAGGATCTGCGCATTGCTCGCAGTGTCTTCGGAAGGATTCAGCGTCTGCAGCTCGCGCATCGCCCGCAAGCCAATCGGCGTGGCGGCATTGTCCAGCTGCAGCGCGTTGGCGGCGAAGTTCAGCGTGATCAGGCCGATCGCCGGATGCCCACGCGGCACGCCCGGCATCAGCCGCGCGAACAACGGCCCGAGCGCACGGGCGAGACGATCGACCAGGCCGGCCTGTTCGGCGATGCGCAGGAAACCCAGCCACAACGTGAGCGTACCGAACAGCAGCAGCATCACCTTGACTGACAAGTCGGCCATGTCGAACAGCGAACCCACCACCGCAGCGAATACGCTCTCGTCGCCACCGATCAGCCAGCGCGACAACGCCGCCACTGCGGCAGTCAGAAAAAAACCGAACCAGAGTCTATTGAGCACACAGCACGCCGTCAGCCTTCATCAGGCTGGAGCTTAATGAACCTGACACGGAATTGGACAGCGCCGCGGTCAGGCAATCTGTTCGATCGCCGACGCCGCCAGTTCACTCAACATCTGCGCTATCGAGCCGGCAGCCTCGCGCCCGTCATGCACGGCACGCACTACCAGGTCGGCACCACGCATGTTGTCGCCGCCGGCGAACACTTGGCGATGACTGGTCTGGAACGGCAGCCGCTCGTTGCCGCCAGCAAGAATGCGACCCGTGGAATCCAACGCGATGCCGTGCTCGGCGCACCATGCCTGCGGACTCGGGCGGAAGCCGAATGCCTGGATCACCACGTCGGCACGCAGCTCGGTTTCGCTGCCGTCGACATTGCGCGGGCGTGCACGACCATCGCCATGGTCGACCAGTTCGGTAGTCACCACACGCACACCGCGCAGTTTTCCATGCTCGCCCAGCAGCTCAAGCGGTTGTCGGTGGAACAGAAACTTGACGCCTTCCTCGCGGCTGTAACCCACCTCGCGCCGCGAGCCAGGCATGCTCGCTTCATCGCGGCGGTAGACACAGGTCACCGAAGCGGCGCCGAGGCGGATCGCAGTGCGGTTGCAGTCCATGCCGGTATCACCACCGCCAAGCACCACCACGTGCTTGCCATTGAGATCGAGCGCAGGTGGTATTGGCTGATCGTCGAGCAGGCGGTTCGCGTTCGCGATCAGGAACGGCAGCGCGTCATGCACGCCGGCGAGTTCTCGACCTGGCAGCTCACCATCGACGAAGGTGTAGGCACCCGTGCCGATGAACACCGCGTCGTAATCGGTGAGCAGGCTATCGAACGCGATGTCGCGGCCGATCTCCACACCGAGATGGAACCGCACGCCCATCCCTTCCAGTACTTCGCGGCGCGTGCGCACCACCGCCTTGTCCAGCTTGAATGGCGGAATGCCGAACGTGAGCAGGCCACCGATTTCGCGCTGGCGGTCGAATACGTCCACCGTGATGCCGGCGCGACGCAGACGATCCGCGCATGACAAACCGGCTGGCCCAGCACCGACCACCGCCACGCGCCGGCCGGTTTCCACCACGCCGGACAGATCCGGCCGCCAGCCCTGGCGGAATGCCTCGTCGGTGATCGAGCGCTCGATGCTGCCGATCGTCACCGAGCCGAAGCCGCCCTGCTCCAGCGTGCAGGCGCCTTCGCACAAACGATCCTGCGGACACACACGACCGCAGATCTCCGGCAACGGATTGGTTTCGTGCATCAGGGTGGCCGCTTCGAACAGACGGCCGTCCTGCACCAGCTTCAGCCAGTCGGGAATGTAGTTGTGCACCGGGCAGGCATGCTCGCAATACGGGTTGCCGCAGTCGAGGCAACGCTCGGCCTGACCCACCGCCGAGGCCGGTGCAAAGTCGCCGCTGATCTCGCCGTAACCGAGCACGCGGATCGCCACCGGCACCGCTTTCGGCGGCTGTCGCGGCAGGTCGAGGAACTGGAACAGCTTGTCGCTCATGCCGCCCTCCGCAGTTCTTCGGCCAGCGCTGCGAGGCTCGCCGCTTTCGGCTTCACCAGCCAGAACTTGTATTGCAGGCCACGGAAATCGCGCAGCACCTGGCGCCCCCAGTCGCTGCCGGTCAGCTCCACATGGCGCGTGACCAGCCCACGCAGATGTTGCATGTAGTTCTCCATGCCCTCGGGCGAGATGCGCAGGATGTCGACCAGCTCGTGGTTGTAGCAGTCGACGAAATCGCGCTCGAGATCGAGCACGTAGGCGAAGCCGCCGGTCATGCCCGCGCCGAAATTGAGACCGACCTTGCCGAGCACGGCCACCACGCCACCGGTCATGTATTCGCAGCAATGGTCGCCAGCGCCCTCGACCACCGTCAGCGCGCCGGAATTGCGCACCGCGAAGCGTTCGCCGGCACGGCCCGCGGCGAACAGCTCGCCACCGGTGGCCCCGTACAGGCAGGTGTTGCCGATGATCACGGCATCCTGGCTGGCGAACGGCGAGTCCTGCGGCGGGCGTACCACGATGCGGCCGCCGGCCATGCCCTTGCCGACGCCATCGTTGGCCTCGCCAGTGAGGTCGATGTGCACGCCGCCGGCATTCCATGCACCGAGACTCTGTCCTGCCGCGCCTTCCAGCTTCAGCACGATCGCGTGTTCGTCCATGCCGTGGTCACCGTGTCGGCGCGCGATGGCACCGGACAACCGTGCACCGATCGCGCGATCGGTATTGGCGATCGCGTAACTGAAGTGACCGCCTTCACCCAGCTCCACCAACGGTGCCGTGTCCGCCGCGATGCGTGAGGCCAGGGCTGCCTCGTCGCGCACCGGATTGCGCGCCAGCGTGCAGGCGAAGTCGCTGCGCTCGCCGAGCCCACGGCCATCGATCAGTGGCGTGAGGTCGAGCTTGTGCTGCACCGGTGTGACACCTTCGAGCTGTTCCAGCAGATCGGTACGGCCCACGATCTCGCCCAGGCTGCGCACGCCCAGCTGGGCCAGATGCGCGCGCACGTCCGCGGCGACGAAGCGGAAATAGTTCATCACCATCTCCGGCAGACCGGTGAAGTACTCCTTGCGCAGCACCGGATGCTGCGTGGCGACACCGGTGGCGCAGTTATTGAGATGGCAGATGCGCAGGTACTTGCAACCCAGCGCCACCATCGGGCCGGTGCCGAAGCCGAAGCTCTCGGCACCGAGCAGGGCAGCCTTGATCACATCCAGGCCGGTCTTCAGGCCGCCGTCGGTCTGCAGCCGCACGCGGCCGCGCAGATCGTTGCGACGCAGTGTCTGCTGCGTCTCGGCCAGACCCAGCTCCCACGGTGTGCCGGCGTACTTGATCGAGGTGAGCGGGCTGGCGCCGGTACCGCCGTCGTGACCGGAGATGGTGATGAGATCGGCACCAGCCTTCACCACACCGGCAGCCACCGTACCGACTCCCGCATGCGAGACCAGCTTCACCGAGATCAGCGCGGTTGGATTCACTTCCTTCAAGTCGTGGATCAGCTGCGCCAGATCCTCGATCGAATAGATGTCGTGATGTGGTGGCGGCGAAATCAAACCAATGCCGGGCTTGGCGTAACGCAGCCGCGCGATGGTGGCATCGACCTTGTGGCCCGGCAGCTGACCGCCCTCGCCCGGTTTGGCACCTTGCGCGATCTTGATCTGCAGCACTTCGGCGTTGACCAGGTACGCCGGCGTGACACCGAAGCGGCCGGAGGCGACCTGCTTGATCTTGGACATCTTCTCGGTGCCGTAGCGCGCCGGATCCTCGCCACCCTCGCCGGAGTTGCTGCGCGCGCCCAGCCGGTTCATGCCGATGGCGAGTGACTCGTGCGCTTCCGGCGACAGCGCGCCCAGCGACATGCCGGCCGAATCGAAGCGCTTGAGGATCGCCTCGGCCGATTCCACCTCGTCCAGCGGAATCGGCGACGTGGCCGGCTTCACGCCGAGCAGATCGCGCAGGGCCGACGGCGGCCGGTGATCGACGTAATCGGCATACGTGCGGTAATCGGCCGGATCGCCGCTGCGCACGGCCTTCTGCAGGCTGGCGATCACATCCGGGTTGTACATGTGGTACTCGCCACCGTGTACGAACTTGTATAGCCCGCCGGCGCGCAGCGGCAACGTGCGGTTCCAAGCCTCGGCGGCCAGCAGGCGCTGCTCGTGCTGCAGCTCGGCGAAGCCGGCGCCACCGATGCGCGAGGGTGTGCCGGGGAAGCACAGTTCCACTACGTCCGGCGCCAGCCCCACGATCTCGAACAGTTGCGCGCCACGATAGCCGGCGACGGTGGAAATGCCCATCTTGGAAAGGATCTTCAGCAGGCCCTTGCGGATGCCGCGCCGGTAGCTGCGGCCGATTTCCAGCCGGTCGCCGTCGATGTGTCCTTCGTGGCCCAGCTCGAACAGGCTCTGGTAGGCCAGCCAGGGATAGATCGCCGTCGCGCCGAAACCGAGCAGGCAGGCGAACTGGTGCGAATCACGCGGCGTGGCGGTCTCCACGATGAGGTTGCACTGGCAACGCAGGCCCTGCTCGATCAGGTGCGCATGCACTGCGCCGGTGGCGAGCAGGGAGTGGATCGGCAACTTGTCGCGTTCCGGATAGCGGTCGCTGAGAAACACCAGCGCACCACCGGCGCGCACCATCTCCGCCACCTCGTGGCAAAGCCGGCGCAGCGCCGCTTCCAGTCCTTCTTCCGGCGCATACATCAGGTCGAAACGCGGCGTGCCGGTGAACGGCGGCAGCGCCAGCAACTGGCGCAGCTTGCGCTGGGAGAGGATCGGCGAATTGATCAGGATCTGCTTCGCGTTCTCCGGCTTCAACTCGAACACGTTGCCTTCGGCGCCGATCTGGGTGACCAGCGACATCACCAGCTTCTCGCGCAGCGGATCGATCGGCGGGTTGGTGACCTGCGCAAAAGCCTGGCGGAAACGGTCGAACAGCGGCCGCACCTGGCGCGACATCGCCGCCACCGGGGTATCGTCGCCCATCGAACCGGTAGCCTCCGCTTCGAGTTCGGCAATCACCTTCAACACCGTCTCGCGCTCCTCGCGCGAGAGGCCGTACAGTTTCTGGTAACAGTGCAGTTCGTCCGCAGGCAGCGGCTCGGCGGCCAGCGAGGGATCGATCAGATCCGACTCCAGATAGCTCACGCCGGCGCGCAGCCAGTCGCGGTAGGGTGCTCGCCGGCGGTTGATGTCGTCGATGTCGGCATCACGCAGCAGACGATGCGTATCGAAGTCCACCGCAATCATCTCGCCCGGCGCCAACCGTCCTTTTGCGATCACTTGCGCCGACGGCACATCCCAAAGGCCGGCTTCGGAGGCGACGATCAGGTGGTTGTCGGCCGACCGCGCCCAGCGCGCGGGGCGCAGACCATTGCGATCCAGCGTGCAGGCCGCGTAGCGGCCGTCGCACATCACCAGCCCTGCCGGGCCGTCCCACGGCTCGCTGTGCAGCGCGTAGTACTCGTAGAACGCGGCAAGATCCTCGTCGATGCCTTCGCGCGCGGCGAACGCCGGGGGCACCAGCACGCGCATCGCGGCAAGCAGGTCGAGGCCGCCGGCCAGCAGCACCTCCAGCGCGTTGTCCAGACTCTCCGAATCCGAACCCTGCTGGCGCACCAGCGGACCGATATCGGAAAGGTCCACCCGCGGCGAACGCATGATCGACTCGCGTGCCTGCATCCAGCGCCGGTTGGCACGGATCGTGTTGATCTCGCCGTTGTGCGCGAGCAGGCGGAATGGTTGCGCCAGTCGCCATTGCGGCGTGGTATTGGTGGAAAAGCGCTGATGGAACACCACCGCGTCCGCCACCAGCGCGGCATGCGAGAGATCGGCGAAGACCTCGCGCAATCGTCCCGGCGCGGCCATCGCCTTGTAGCCAATCACCTGCGCCGACAGGGTCACCACGTAGAACTGCGGATCATCGGCCAGTGCGGTCTCGGCGCGGCGGCGCGCACGGAACAGCGCCAGTTCGAATACCTCGTCGTCCATCGCGGCGGCCGCGTTCACGAATACCTGGCGCACGCGCGGCTGCGCGGCGGCCGCCAGCGGACCACAAGCCTCGGCATGCACCGCCACCTCGCGCCAGCCAGCGACGACCACGCCCTCCTCGACCAGATGACGTTCCAGCACCTGCACCGCTGCCTCACCACCGGCGGGATCGAGAAACACCAGACCTGCGGCGAAGCGTTCGCCAACCGCGATACCCGATTCATTCGCCAACGCGCGCAGCCAGTCGCGCGGCCGATGAATCAGTACACCGCAGCCATCGCCACTGATCCCGTCGGCATTCACCGCGCCGCGATGCGAAAGTTTCGCCAGGGCAGCGAAGGCCGTGTCGACCACCCACGCGCTGGCGCGACCATCGATCTGCGCGACCAGCCCGAAGCCGCAGCTGTCGTGCTCGAACGCGACGTCGTACAACGTGGTGTTGCCTGCCTGCGCCATCTTGCCTCTCCGGCGAACGGATATGCTGGGCGCGCACGGCCAGCGATGCATGAGCACCGTGGCTGCACACGTGGTGTGTGTCCGACTAAAGCATAGTTGTTGCGCCGCGTCAAAAGTTATTTGGACGGCTATATGCCAGCGCATGCGACTACCGTCCGTTGATCATGCCCACCGGATCAACTGCAACTCTTCGTTGCTGCCTCGGCATCTTCACAACCAGTGCGCCGATGTGGCGGTCTGCGGCGGCTTTTCGACCATACCAGTGGTGCAGCTTCGGCACGGCCCCGATCTTCTCGCCGTCCCCAGCTCGCTCCAACCGCCCGGCTCGATGATAATCGGCGTATGCCCAAGCCCAATCGCATCACTCGCGCCTTCCTTCCCGGCCTGCTGGCCAGCATCGTCATCGGCGGCGCCTTGACGGCACTTCCGGTCCTGGCACGCCAGGACAGCCAAAGCCAGGCCGAGCAGGCCGAGGCGAAGCAGAAGCTGGCCGACCTGCGCAGCAAGATGGAAGCACTGGCGAAGCAGCAGGCCGATACCGCCGAGCGGCGCGACAGCGCCAATGCGGAACTGGCCAAGCAGGCCAATGCGCTGGCCGTTGCGGCACGCGCGGTGCACCAGACCGATACCGAGCTGGGCGCCAAGCAGCAGCAGCTGGACCAGCTGGAGCAGCAGCGCGCCACCCTGAAACAGACGCTGGACAGCCAACGCGCGGCGATCGCGGATCTGCTGCGCGCTACCTACGCGCTTGGCCAGGGTTCCGACCTGCGCATGCTGCTGGGCGACGAGGACGTCGCGCGCATCTCGCGGGCGCTGGTCTATTCGAAGTATTTCCAGCAGGACCGGGTGCAGCGCGTGCAGCAGCTGATGACCGACCTGGCCAAGCTGCAGGATCTGGAAACCGCGATCACGACCGAGCAGCAGGCGTTGCAGGCGACCAAGACACAACGCGAGCAGCAGGCCAAGACGCTGACCGAGCAACGCGCTGCGCAGCAGAAGCTGGCCGCCGAAACCGATGCGCAGTACAAAGACCAGGCGCAGCGGCTGGCCGCGCTGAAGCAGAACGCGCAATCGCTTAACGACCTGGTCAACAAGCTGCAGAAGGCGATTGACGAGGCCGCACGCGAGGCGGCAGCCCGCGAAGCCGCAGCGCGCGAGGCGGCCGCGAAGAAACACCCCGGGCACAAGCTGCCGCCACCGCCGCTCGAGGTCGGCAGCGCCAGCGCGAACATCCGCGGCAACCTGCCATGGCCGGCCAGTGGCGTGGTCAACAGCTACGGCAGCGGCGTGCTGATCAAGGCCAGCGGCGGTAGCGAGATCCATGCAGTGGCCCGCGGCCGGGTGATCTACGCCGGCTTCCTGCGCGGTTACGGCATGCTGCTCATCGTCAGCCACGGCAACGGCTGGATGAGCATGTACGGCAACAACGAGACGCTGTTGCATGGCGTCGGCGACCAGGTCGAGGCCGGTGAGACGATCGGCACCGCCAGCCCGCCCACCGGCGTCAACACCGGCACGTATTTCGAACTGCGCAAGGACGGCCAGCCAGTCGATCCGCGCAGCTGGCTGAGCCAGCGCCGTTGACGACAGCGCCACGGCGCCGCAGGCTAGCGGTGTAGTTGTGATGCCGGATATCGGATGAATTACGCCGGTATCCGGTTGTCCAAGGCACGATCAGCCCTTTCCGTCGCGTGGTCGCGCGATGCCTGTTTGTTCTTGCTGTACGGAGTCGCCCGCATGCGTGCTTCCAACCATCGCCAGATCGCCTTGTTGCTGGCCATGCCGCTTTTGCTGTCCACGCCCCACGCGTTCGCACAATCTGCGCCGGCCAGCGCCGCCAGCGTGGCCGCGCCACCGGTCGGCCTGCCGGCTCATGCCGGCTCCTCGGCCGATCAGGTGGATCTGGACGACATCCGCAATTTCAGTCGCGTCTATGAAGTGGTGCGCCAGGCCTATGTGGAGAAGGTCGACAACAAGACCCTGATGAAGGCGGCGATCACCGGCATGCTCAGCGGGCTCGACCCGCACAGCGAATACCTGGACAAGGACGGCCTGACCCAGCTCAACGAGGACACCACCGGCCAGTACAGCGGCCTCGGCATCGAGGTACTGCAGGTCGATGGCGGCCTGCGCATCATTTCGCCGATCGACGACACCCCGGCAGCGCGCGCCGGCATCAAGGCAGGCGACAACATCGTCAAGATCAACGGCGCGGTGATCGACCCGCAGAATGTCGATGACATGTTCAAGCAGCTGCGCGGCAAACCCGGCAGCAAGATCACGCTGACCATCGTGCACCCGAACAGTGACAAGCTGATCGACCTGAATCTGGTACGCGAGAACATCGCAATCAGCAGCATCAAGGTACGCGAGCTCGAGCCTGGCTATGTCTATATCAGGATCAGCCAGTTCCAGGACGACACGGCCAGCGACCTGATCCGCAAGCTGGGCGAGCTGATCAAGAAGGACGGCCCGCAGAGGGGCGCCGTGCTGGATCTGCGCAACAACCCCGGTGGCCTGCTCACGGCGGCGGTGGGAGTGAGTGACGACTTCCTCAACTCCGGCATCATCGTCACCACTCGCGGACGCCTGCAGGACGCCAACATGAGCTTCAGCGCGCACCCCGGCGACCAGCTCAACGGTGCACCCATGATCGTGCTGACCAACAACGGCACCGCTTCGGCGGCCGAGATCGTCTCCGGTGCGTTGAAGGACAACCATCGTGCGCTGATCATGGGCCAGCGCACCTTCGGCAAGGGCGTGGTGCAGACGGTGCTGCCGCTGGATGCCGACCATGCGGTGAAGATCACTACCGCGCGCTATTACACGCCGAACGGCACCTCGATCCAGGCCGAAGGCATCAAGCCCGACATCGCACTGGCCGACCTGACCGTGAACAAGGCCGACAGCGGGCCAGCGCTGATCAGTTCCGAAGCTGATCTGCCGAATCATCTGGTCAACGAGAACGCCAAGGACGGTACCGACATCGACGACGATGGCAGCGCGGCCGACGGCAAGCTGGCCACCAGCGACTACGCCCTGTCGCAGGCACTCAATGTGCTGAAGGGCATGGCGCTGGGCAAGACACCTTCACCCGCGGACCGCTGACCCGCGACTAACGATCGCGGCTGGTTGGAACCGCTGCATTCCGACTGACCAGCTGATCGATCGACCAACCGCCGCCAAGCGCGCGGATCAGCTGCACGCTGGCGCGCAACTGCTGCGTATCGAGGCTGAGCAGACTGCGCTGCGCATCCAGTGCGGCTGTCTGTGCCTGCACCACATCGAGATAGCCGACCGCGCCCTGCTTGTAGCGATCCATCGCCAGGTCCACGGAATGCTGCGCAGCATCGGCGGCATCCTTCTGGTCGTTCTTCGCCATGCCGACGTGATCGATCTGTGCCAGGTTGTCCTCGACTTGGGCAAAGGCGTTAAGCACCACACTGCGGTAGCGCGCACCGGCCTCATCAGTTGCCGCCTTGGCAGCCAACACGCCGGCCCTGCGGCGGCCGCCATCGAAGATGGTCTCCAGCAAGGTCGGGCCGATCGCCCAGAACTGATTCGGCGCCGCCAGCAGGCCGGCATAGGCGGCGCTCTGGAAGCCCCCTTGCGCGCTCAGCGCCAGCGATGGGAAATAGGCGGCGCGTGCCACCCCGATGCGTGCATTCGCCGCGGCCGTACGGCGCTCCGCCGCGGCGATATCCGGTCGCCGCTGCAACAGGGCCGATGGCACGCTGGCGGGAAGTGATGGCAGCTCGATCACTGCGGTCTGCGTGGCAAGAATGAACTGGTCGGCAGAGTCGCCAACCAGCACCGCGATCGCATCCTTGATCAGCGCACGCTGCGCCAGCGTCTGCGACCATAGCGATCTGGCCGAGGACAGTTGCGTCTGTGCACGCGCCACATCCAGACCGGACACGATGCCGCCAGCATGCAGGGTCTGAGTGAGCTGCAAGGCCTTCTGGTACGCATCGATGCTTTGCTGCAGCAACGCGATCTGCTGGTCGATGCCGCGCAGCTGGATGTAGTTGTCGGCCAGCTGGGCCTGCAGGCTCAACTGCACCGAGGCAAGATCGGCGGCAGCGGCCAGGGCGTCGTCCTTGCCGGCTTCGACCGTGTTGCGTACACGGCCCCACAGATCGAGCTCGTAATCGATCTCGCCACCGACGGTGTACGAGTCGTAATTGGCCGACGATGCGCTGGGACCCGTCAGCGGACCACGCAGCGGCTTAGTGTCGGACTGGCGGTCGCGCTGCCCGTTACCCATGACGCTGATCTGCGGAAACAGCGCCGAACGTGCCTGCAGATTGAACGCCTGTGCCTGCCGGTAATGCGCCAGTGCCGCGGCAAGATCGGCGTTGTTGGCCAGCAGGCGCTGTTGCAGCTGGTCGAGCTCTTGATCGTGATAAAGCTGCCACCAATGATCGCGCGGCAACTGGTCGGACGGCTGCGCCTGCTGCCACGGCCCGTTGTCCTGATAAGACGCCGCCACCGGCACGGCCGGCACCTTGTACGCGGGTGCCAACGAGCAGCCGGCGAGCGTCACCCCAGCCACCAGTAGAAAGACGAGTTCAGGCTTTCGCATGAGGCTTGGCCGTGGCTTCTTGAGTGGCAATCTGAACCTGGTCACCGTCTGCGAGACCGTCGGGCGGGCTGTCGATCACACGATCATCCGCGTCCAGTCCGGAGCCGATTTCCACACTCTTGCCGTAGTCGTGCAGGATCGTCACCGTCTTGAAGCTCACCCGGTTATCCTCATCCACGGTAGCCAGGCGCAGGCCGCTGGCGTTGAAGATGAGTGCACTGGCCGGCACCCGTAGCGCGGACCCACTGGCAACCTGATTGAGACGCACGTTGGTGAAACTGCCCGGCATCAACTTGCCGTCGGCGTTGTCGACCGAGAGCTGGATCAGCGTGCTGCCGGAGCCGGCATTGACCGCCTGCGCGGAGGCATCGACCTTGGCTGTGAACGTGCGGCCCGGATATTCCGGCACGCTGAGCATGGCCATGGCGCCGTCGGGAATCGATGGCACGTAACTCTGCGGCACCTGCACGTAAACGCGCAGCTTGCGCACATCGGACACCACGAACAGCGCCTGGCCACTGCTGCTGCCGGGATTGATCAATGCGCCGATGTCGGTATTGCGCGCGGTGACCACGCCATCGAACGGCGCGACGATGCGGGTATAGCCCTTCATCGCCTCGATCCGATCCACGTTGGCCTGGGCCGCATGCGCCAGTGCCTGCTTGGCGGTGAAATCGCCGGTCTTCTCGTCCACTTCCTGCTTGGCGACCGAGTCGGAGCCGAGCATCGCCTGCCAGCGTTTCGCGGTGGTAGCCGCCAGGGCCGCATTCGCCTGGGCACTGGCCAGATCCGCCTTGGCCTGCAGCAGTTGCTGGTCGAGATCGGGCGTCTCGATCTCGGCCATCAGCTGGCCGGCCTTGACCGGTGCGCCGATATCGACCTTCCACGATTTCAGGTAGCCACCGACGCGCGCATAGATCGGTGCCTGCGTGTACGCCTCGATGCGTCCGGGCAGTTCGAGCGGCGCGCCTGCCTCACTCTTTTCGGGCGCGGCGACATTGACGGTCGGCACCGTCTGCTCGTCGGTCCAGGTTTGCAGACGCTTGGCCTCAACGATACGTGTGGCGATGCCGATGATCACGATGGCCACGATCACCACCACGGCGATCAGGCCGGCAAGCCGGATGCCGCGATGCGATGGCAGCGACGCCTTGGGGAAGGTTGAATCAGACATGGACGGGCTCTCCGGAAGCAGGCACCGGTGCAGAAGCATGGTGATAACGCGCGTGGATGATGCTGAACACCACCGGCACGAAGAAAAGGGTCGCGGTCGTGGCGAAGATCAGGCCGCCGATCACCGCGCGACCGAGCGGCGCATTCTGTTCGCCGCCCTCGCCGAGGCCGAGCGCCATTGGCGCCATGCCGATGATCATCGCGAGCGCCGTCATCAGCACCGGACGGAAGCGCACGTAGCCGGCCTCCAGCGCGGCATCCAGCGCTCGACCATGCTCGAACAGGCGCTCGCGACAGAAAGTCACCACCAGGATCGAGTTGGCGGTCGCCACGCCCATGCACATGATCGCGCCGGTCAGCGCCGGCACCGACAGCGCGGTATGCGTGGCGAACAGCATCCACACGATGCCAGCCAGTGCGGCGGGCAACGCGGTGATGATCACGAACGGATCGCTCCACGACTGGAAGTTCACCACGATCAGCAGGTAGATCAGCACCATCGCACCGAGCAGGCCGAACAGCAGGCCCGAGAACGCGCTGTTCATCGTCTGCACCTGGCCGAGCAGATCGATATGCGAACCCTTGGGCAGTTCCTTGACGTGATCGTTCAATACCTTCTGGATATCGCCGGCCACGCCACCCAGATCGCGATCCTGCGTGGTGGCGAAGATCTGCACGACCGGCTGGATGTTGTACTGGTCGACCACCGCATTGGTGGTCTGCCGCCGCAACGTCGCCAGTCCGCCCAGCACCTGGGATGCCCCATTGCTGCCGGTGATCGAGAGATTGCGCAACGACGACAGCGAGTCGAGCGTGTACTGCGGTGTCTGCATCACGATCGGGTAGGAAATATCGTTGACCGGATTGAGCCAGAAGGTGGGCGCAACCTGGCTGGAACCGGCAAGGTTCACCACCAGACTGTTGGTGACATCGCGTTCGGTGATACCGAGCAGTTGCGCCTGCGTGCGATCCACATCGATGTTGAAGCCGGGATTGGCCTGCGACTCCTGGATGCGTGCATCCACCACGCCGGGGATGCGCTTGATCTCGCGCAGCAAGGTGTCGGCGTATTTGAAGTTCGCCGGCAGATTGTTGCCGCGAATCTGCAGGGTGATCGGCGCGGGCGAACCGAAGTTCAGGATCTGGCTGACGATGTCGGCCGGCGGGAAGGAGAACGTCACGCCCGGGAATTCCCGCGGCAGCTGCTCGCGCATCTGCCGCACGTATTCGGCGGTCGGATGATGCCCTTCGTTCAGGGCGATCTGGATGTCGCCATCCTGCTCGCCGATGGTGCCGGTGTTGTTGTAGGTATTGTTGATGCCGCTGCTGGACAGGCCGATGTTGTCGACCAGGGTACCCAGCTCGCTGGCCGGAATGATCCGCTTGACGCTCTTCTGGATCTGCGCGAACAGCTCCGCGCTCTGCTCAAGCCGGGTGCCCACCGGCGCACGCACATGCATCAGGATCTGCCCGGCATCCACATCGGGGAAGAAGTTGCGCCCGAGCATAGGCACCAGTGCGAACGAGAGCACCACGAAGGCGAGGAAGCCGATCACGAAGATCCGCCGGTGCTCCATCGCCATCGCCAGCAGGCCGTGATAACCGCCACGCACCTTCTCGAAGGAAGCCTCGAAGCCACGTTGGAAACGCACCAGCGGATTGCGTGTCAGCGGCGCCTCGACATGCTGGCCATGCTCATCGACATGCGGATGCAGCATGTACTTGGCCATCGTCGGCACCAGCGTGCGCGACAGGATGAACGATGCGATCATCGCGAACATCACCGCTTCGGCCATCGGCACGAACAGGAAGCGCGCGACACCATCGAGGAAAAACATCGGCACGAACACGATGCAGATGCACAGCAGCGACACGAACGCTGGCGTGACGATCTGCGCGGCACCGTCGAGAATCGCCGGCTCGACCTGCTTGCCCTGCTCCAGATGCCAGTTGATGTTCTCGATGGTCACCGTGGCATCGTCGACCAGGATGCCCACCGCCAGCGCGAGGCCGCCCAGCGTCATGATGTTGAGCGTCTCGCCGATCGCCGACAACGCCGCGATCGAGGCGAGGATCGCCAGCGGAATCGAGACGGCGATGATCACCGTGGAACGCCAGCTGCCGAGGAACAGCAGGATCATCAGGCTGGTCAGCGCCGCCGCGATGACGCCTTCGCGCGCCACGCCACTGATCGCTGCGCGCACAAAGATCGACTGATCACCGATCGGCGCCACCTTGAGGTTGTCCGGCAGGCTCGACCGCGCATCTTCCAGACGCTGGCGGATGCCGGCGACGATCGCCAGTGTCGATGTCGAACCGTTCTTGAGCACGCTCATCAACACCGAGCGGTTGCCGTCCACATGCACGATGTTGGTCTGTGGTGGACTGCCATCCAGTACATGCGCGACGTCGCGAACATAGATGGTAGTGCCGTTGACCGTCTTCACCGGCATGTCGCCCAACTGCTTGAGCTCGCCCGGTGCGTTGTTGAGCTGCAAGGTGTATTCGAACGCACCGATCTTCTGCGTGCCCACCGGCGTGATCAGGTTCTGCGCCGCCAGCGCATTGGCCACGTCCGCCGCGGAGAGTCCGCGCGCCTGCAGCGCCGACGGATCGATGTCGATCTGCACCTGACGGGTCTTGCCGCCATACGGATAAGGGACCGCCGCGCCGGCCACCGACACCAGCTGCGGACGCAGGATGTTGAGCGCGAGATCGCCGAGGTTTTGTTCGGTCAGCCCGTTGCCCGACAAGGCCAGCTGGAGGATCGGCACCGTCGAGGCGTTGTAGTTCAGGATCAGTGGCGGGGTGACGCCCGGCGGCATCTGCTTGAGCAGGGTCTGCGATACCGCGGTGACCTGCGCGTTGGCCGTGGCAATGTTCACCGTCGGCTGGAAGAAGATCTTGACGATGCCGAAGCCCGCGATGGATTTCGCCTCGATATGCTCGACATCATTGACCGTGGTGGTGAGCACACGCTCGTAGGGCGAGGTGATGCGGCCTTCCATCTGATCCGGCGACAGGCCGGTGTATTGCCACACCACCGCAATCACCGGGATGCGGATATCCGGAAAGATGTCGGTAGGTGTCCGCAGCGCGGAAAGTGGTCCGATGATCAGGATCAGCAGCGCGAGAACGACGAAGGTATAGGGTCGCGACAAGGCGATCCGCACAATGCCCAGCATGAAGTATCCAGCGAGAATGTTGCGTAGCGTCAAATTTTGACACGCGACGCTTCGCCGGGACCGATTCAACGCATGAAGATATTTTCATATTCGACAGACATGCCGCGCCGATCATGCATTCCGCAATGTAAAAGCCTGGTCGCCACGGTGCGCTGCGCCGTTGCTACACGCTGGCTACGTCGCGGCAATGCAGGCTCAAGCGCGCACCACTTTCGCTGTCGGCAATCTGCAGCGTGTAGCCATGCAGGCGCGCGATCGCGCTGACGATGCTCAGGCCCAGTCCGGAACCTGGCGTGCTGCGGCAACTCTCCGCCCGATAGAAGCGTCGCGTCACGGCGACGCGCTGGTCAACCGGAATACCCGGCCCGCTGTCACACACGTCTACCCATGGACCGTCTTCGGCAGCACGCGCGCGGATAACCACACGGCCACCTGGCGGCGTGAATTTGATCGCGTTGCCGACCAGGTTGCTGAAGGCTTCCAGTAATAGGTGCCGATCCGCCCTGATCATCGGCAGCGACGGGAGTTGAAGCTCCAATTGCTGGCCGCGATCTTCGGCCAGCGGTAGATACAGTGCATGCACTTCGCGCAGGATCTCGGCCAGATCAACCTGGTCGAAGCCGGCGCGGCGTTGCTGATTCTCCAGCTCCGAAATCCGCAGCAGCGCACGGAAGCGATTGAGCAGCGCATCGGTGTCAACCAGGCAGGCCTCCAACGTCGCGTTCTCGCTGCTGTCTTCGTCGAACTGTTGCTGCAGCCGGTATATCCGCGCGCGCAGACGGGTCAGCGGCGTGCGCAGGTCATGCGCGATGTTGTCGCAGACACCTTTCACTTCACCGAGCAGGCGTTCGATCTCGTCGAGCATCGCATTGACGATGCCGGCCAGCATGTCCAGCTCATCGCCACGTCGGCTTACCGGCAGGCGTTGGGCCAGATCGCCACGCATGATCGGCAACGTGGCTTCGCGAATCGCGTGCACGCGCCGCAAGGGCCCGCGGGTAAGCAGCCAGCCACCGAGCAGGCCAGGCACCACGGTCAGTGACATGCCCCACAACAACGCCTGCAGGATGATCGTGCCGATCCGGTCGACGATGCTGGTATCTCGCGAGACCAGCAGGATGTGTCCGTCCTCGAGACGCACGGCCGCCGCACGCACGCTGACATGTGCGTGGCCATCGTTGCGCTTGAGACCTTGCGGCACGATGGCTACCGGGCCATTCACCACCACCTTCGGCGGCAGCGCGGTAATCGTGCCTGCCAGTGGCCTTCCATGTGCGTCGAATAGTCCCCACGCATTGAGTTGCCGGGTCTCCAGCGAAACATAATCGTTCAACGCATGCCGCCGCGTGGGCTCGTCCAGCATCGAGAAATAATCCGCCTGACGACCGATCAGCTCGTTGGAGACGCGCGTCAGATAGCTCGCCGCCTGCCAGTGGATCAGGCCGATCACCACGATACCCCACAGCGCGAAAAACGAGCCGTAGATCAGGATCAGGCGTGCGGTGGTGGAACGCCAGTTGTCAGTCAGTCTGCGCAAGGCTGTACCCCGAGCCGCGTACGGTATGGATCAGCGGCGCACAACCCGCGGCATCGATCTTCTTGCGCAGACGGCCGATGTGCACGTCGATCAGGTTGGTGCCGGGATCGAAATGGAAACCCCATACCGTCTCGAAGATCATCGTACGGGTCAGCACCTGCCCCGCATGGCGCATCAGGAATTCCAGCAGCTTGAATTCGGTAGGCAGCAGCGACAGCTGGGTGTCGCCGCGGCGCACCACATGCCGCACCAGATCAAGCTCGAGATCGGCCACGCACAACAAGGTCTGCTGCGCTTGCTGCCGATGGCGCCGCAGCAGCACGTCCACCCGCGCCACCATCTCGTCGGGGGCAAACGGCTTGGTCAGGTAATCGTCGCCGCCGGCGCGCAGGCCGCGCACGCGTTCGTTCACGTCGCTGAGCGCGCTGATCATCAGCACCGGTGTGGCAATGCCCTGCCCGCGCAGCTGGGTCACCACGCTCAGTCCGTCCAGGCCGGGCAGCATCAGGTCCAGCGTGATCGCGTCATAGCAGGGATCGGCTGCGCGCCGCAGCCCTTCGCGGCCATCCGCCACACGGTCGGTCTCGATGCCATGGCTGGCCAGTTCGGCCGCGATCTCGCGCGCCGTGACGTCGTCGTCCTCGATGACCAGAATGCGTGGCATCGGCCTTGTTTCATTCAACGTGGGGTAACCAGCATAACGAAACGGCCTCCCGAAGGAGGCCGTTCGTGATGACTTCTGTATGCATCGCTCAGGCGGCGAACAGGCCGCGCATCTTCTTCATCGCATTCGCCTCGACCTGACGGATCCGCTCGGCGGAAACGCCGTACTCGTCGGCCAGATCCTGCAAGGTGGCCTTGTCGTCGTCGAGCCAGCGGCGCTGAATGATATTGCGTGAACGCTCGTCCAGATTCTTCAACGCGCTGGACAGCGTCGACATCTGGTTGTCGGCATCGTCGGCGTCGGCCACGTTCTCGTACGGGTCGGCACCTTCGTCGATCAGGAACGCGGCCGGTGCCGGCTTCGCATCGTCGTCGGCATCCGCCGGCGCTTCGAAACCGATGTCACGGCCGGACAGACGCGATTCCATCTCGCGTACGGTCGCCTCGGGCACACCCAGATCCTGCGCCACCGTGCGCACCTCGGCCGCGTTCATCCAGCCCAGGCGCTTCTTGCTCTTGCGCAGGTTGAAGAACAGCTTGCGCTGCGCCTTGGTGGTGGCGACCTTGACGATGCGCCAGTTCTTGAGGATGAACTCGTGCATTTCTGCACGGATCCAGTGCACCGCGAAGCTGACCAAGCGCACACCCTGATCCGGGTCGAAACGCTTGACCGCCTTCATCAGGCCGATATTGCCTTCCTGGATCAGGTCGGCCAGCTGCAGGCCGTAACCGGAGTAGCCACGGGCTACGTGCACCACGAAACGCAGATGCGACATCACCAGCTTCTTGGCCGAGGCCAGATTGGCTTCGTCGAGGAAATCGCGTGACAGCTCCTGCTCCTCTTCCTGGCTCAGGACAGGAATGCGATGAACCGCGGAAATATAGGCATCCAGACTGCCCACCACACTCGGCAGCGGAAAGTTGGCGGTCACCAAAGCTTGGGACATGGGTGGAACCTCCTAAGATGACGTCGAAGTTTAGCAGTCGGGTGCTATGAGTGCTAAATCCCCGATTGGTTCAGCCCGGAAGGCTCCGAGCTATAATGAACCGTATAGTATATATATTTACACTCATTGTCCAGCCCCTCACATGCCCCGACATGAGGGTCGCATGGCGCTGTTCAAGTAGGCGTGAAACCGCCCTGCAATGCGGAACGCGGCGGCAGCGACCAGTCGATGGGCATCTGGCCACGGGCTTCGAGGTAACGGTTGGCGGCAGAAAAGTGGCCGCAGCCAATAAACCCCCGATGGGCCGACAGCGGTGAGGGGTGTACCGAGCTCAGCACACTGTGCCGACGGGTGTCGATCAACTGGCCCTTGCGCTGGGCGTAGGAACCCCACAGCAGGAATACCAGGCCCTCGCGCTCGCGGTTGAGCGCATCGATCGCCGCATCGGTGAAACCTTCCCAGCCCTTGCCCTGATGCGCGCCGGCACGGCCATCCTCCACCGTGAGCACGCTGTTGAGCAACAGCACGCCGCGATCAGCCCATGGCGTGAGGCAGCCATGGTCGGGACGCGCGATGCCAAGATCGCGCTGGATTTCCTTGAAGATGTTTTCCAGCGACGGCGGCACTCGCACGCCGGGGCGCACCGAGAAGCACAGACCGTGTGCCTGACCCGGACCGTGGTACGGATCCTGACCGAGGATCACCACTCGCACCGCATCGAACGGCGTGTGTTCGAATGCGGCGAAAATTTCCGGACCAGGCGGATAGATCCGCTTGCCGGCCTGCTTCTCGGCACGCAGGAATGCCGACAGCTGCTGCATGTCCGCGCGCTGCAGATACTCGCCCACACGCGCCTTCCACGACGGCTCCAGCCGGATCCGCTCCGCCTCGCTCATGCCTTGTCCGCGTGCTTGCGCAGGTGCTTTGCCACGCGCAACTGGAACAGCAGCTTGGTGATCAGCAGCTTCTCCTCGACTGGCTTCTCGACCAGGTCGTTGGCACCGGCCTTGATCAGCGCGGCCTGGTTGGCCGGATTCTCGTCGCCGGTCATTACCAGCACCGGCAACCGGCCCTTGCCGTAACCGAATTCGCCGCGGATGTGCTTGAGCAGATCGCCACCGGTCAACTCACCTTTCAGGCTGACATCGGTCAGCACCACGTCGGCACCGACCCAGCCCAGGGCACGGTCAGTCTCCAGCATCGCCAGTGCGTCCTCCACGCTGAGCACATGGCGTACGGTGAGGCCGATCTTCTCCAGCATGCGCCGAGTCGCCAAGGCCACCACGCGGCTGTCCTCGACGTAGAGCACCGTGCCTTCGGCAGTCGTCTGCGCGCTCACATAACCGCGGATGAATTCGGCCAGTGCCTGGAAACCGAGCGCCTTGTCGAAATAATCGGTGACATGCTCGCCCAGCGAACGCCGGTGCAGACGATCCTCGACATCACCTGACACCACCACGATCGGCACATAGATCTGCGGCGCCGACTCGCGCACGAAGCGCGCCAGCTCCAGCCCATCCATGTCGGGCAGCCGCAGCGCGATGGTGATGAAGTCGAACACACCCTCACCAAGCATCTTCTGCGCATCGGCACCGCTGCCACAACCGACTACCTCGACGCCGGGCAGCTCGGCCTGCAGCACGCGGGTGATCAACTGCCGCACCACACGCGAACCGTCGACCACCAGCACGCGTGGTGCCTCGGTGAGCAGCCGGCTGCTGATATTTGTACTCATTCCCTGCTCATCCACCTGACCGGTGGCGATCCTTGCCGATGAACCTGCGGCCGCACCCCCTGCGACCGCTTCCATATATATCGATAGTGCACTGATCGTCGCCTCAACCGTTGCGATTCGTGTCACTTTGCCGCAAGACCGCTACACCGCCTTGCGCAATTGCCATGCGCTTACCAGTCGCGCCCCCAGCCAGCCCAGCGCAGCAGCGGCCAGTGGCACCGCCAGCAACAGCCACAGCGGCAAGCCACCAACCTGCAGTTTGCCATCATATGCCTGACTCAACTGCGCCACCGGTCCAGCCAGTGCGAACTCGATCAGCACAGCCAGTAACGCCGCCAGGGTGCCACTGAACAGGCCGTACCAGATGCCGGCATAAAGGTAAGGTCTGCGCACGAACGCACTGCTGGCACCGACCAGCAGCAGCACACCGATTTCCTCGCTGCGACTGGCGATATCCACGCGTACCGTATTGCCGACCACCAGCAGCGCCGCCAGCGCCAGCAGCGCGGCCAACACCAGTACTATGCGGTTGCCAACTCCGAGCAGTGCGTCCAGCCGTTGTCGCCAGCTTCCGCTGTCCTGCACTAGGTCGACGCTGTGCAGTTCACGCACGTCGCTCACCAGCCGCTCGACGGCAGCGGCGTCCAGGCCGTCGCGCGGCTGCAATTGCAGCACGTAGGGCAGCGGGTTGTTGTCCAGCGTCTGCAGGGCACCGGAGAAGCCCTGCATCTTCGCCAACTCATCCATGCCCTGCTGTGGGGTTTTCACCGTGACCGCAGCCACTTCGGGGCGATCGCCAAGTTGCCTGGCCAGCAGCTGAGCCTGCTGTGCGGTCTGACCGGGCTGCAGGAAGACGCTGACCGCCTGACTCTGGCCCAGTGCCTGGCCAAGCTTCTGCACATTGCCCAACAACAAGTAGAAAGCCAGCGGCAAAGCCAGCGCCAGGCCCATCACGGCAATCGTCAAGAGACTGCCCAGCGGACGCGAGGCGAGCCGGCGCAGACTGGCCGCTGCGCTCCAGCCATGGTGTTCCTGCCAGTTGGCGAAACGGCGGCTGTGACTGTGTTCGTTGCGCGGAGTCTCCGCCGTGGGTGCCTGCAGCGTTTCCGGCGCCATGTTCACAACACCTCCTGTGCGGCGAGATCGGCCACCAGCCGGCCATGGTCAAGCACGATCACGCGCTTCTTCATGCGCTTGATCAGCGGCAGATCGTGACTGGCGATCAGCACCGTGGTGCCGACCTGCTGGAACTCGCCGAACAGGCCCATGATCTCCACCGCTAGCTGCGGATCGAGGTTGCCGGTCGGCTCGTCGGCAATCAGCAGGGTCGGCCGCGCCACGATCGCACGGGCGATGCCGACACGCTGCTGTTCACCGGTGGACAGGGTTGCCGGCAACTGCCTTTCGTAGGCGAGCAAACCGACCTTCTCCAGAGCCGCGCGCACACGCCTGGCGCGTTCCGTGCGGGCAATGCCACCGATTACCAGCGGCAGCTCGACATTGGCAAACACCGTGCGCTCCATCAACAGGCGGTGATCCTGGAACACCATGCCGATCTGCCGGCGCCACTTTGGAATGCCGCTGCGACGGATCTTCGCCAGGCTCTTGCCGTCCATGCTGATCGTGCCATGCGAGGGGCGTTCGATCAGGCCGAGCAGCTTGAGCAGCGTGCTCTTGCCGGCGCCGGAATGGCCGGTGACGAAGGCCATCTCGCCAGTCGGCACCTCGAACGAAAGCTGCGACAGCGCCTCGTGGCCGCCCTCGTAGCGTTTGCTGACTTGATCAAAATGGATCACCGAGTATCCCCGAGCCTGCCTGCCGTCTTACCAGCGGCAAGGATAAGGGAAGCCGGCATCAAGATGCGGACTTCACGCACCGGCCGATCGTCGCCGATTCAGTCAGAGCGTGCGGATTCGGCAAGGAGCGACCGGATCATGGGTGATCCTCTGCGAATCAAGCATCCAGGTGCTTGATTCGGCGTAGCCGAGTCCGGACATGTGCCGGCTTCGGCGCGTCGAGAAAGTGCAGGCCGCACCCTCTCAACCTGCGGCTACCGCCCGGTGAACAACCGGGTCAGTCGACGGAACAGGCCCGGCTTCTTCGGATGCGGATGGGCAGCGGGCACTCCGGCCGTTACCGCCACCTGACGCGACGGCCGATTGCCGGCATGGCCGCCAGACTCGCCCGCATTGCGCTCACGTGACGGACGACGCTCGCCACGCGGGGCGCGGCTGCTGTCTGCCGTGACCGCGCTGTTCTGCCCGTTCGTCTCGACAGCGACGGCGCCGCCCTCGCGACGGCGATTGCGGCCACCACGACGGCGACGCGGTTTGCGCACACCCTCGGCCGCATCGTTGCCACCCGCATCCACAGCGGTGCTGGCCGCATTCGCGGTTGGCACGACAGCCGCTGCTTCGACATGACTGTCGACGACCGGCGTGGCCGGCTTGCGCTCGCGCGGCGGGCGTGAGCCCGTGCGGGATCCGCTTCGCTCACCATCGCGACTACCCGCCGGACCACGCGAACGACTCGGTTTATCGCCAGGACGTGGTGCCACCACATCGCCAAACGCAGCGCTGTCGGCGGCGGCGTTGGCTGCAAACTCGGCATCGATCTCGCGCGACTTCGGCATGATCAGCAATTCCGGATCCATCGGTGCCACCGGAATGCTCTGGCCGATATAAGTCTCGATCTCCGGCAGCGACATCGCGTACAGGTCGCAGGCGAAGCTGATCGCATCGCCTTCGGCACCGAGGCGAGCGGTACGGCCGATGCGGTGCACGTAATCTTCCGCCTCGTGCGGCAGGTCGTAATTGAATACGTGGCTGACCGCGGGAATGTGCAGGCCGCGCGCGGCTACGTCGGTGGCCACCAGGATGTCCAGCTGGCCGTCCTGGAAACGCTGCAGCAGCTTCTGCCGCTTCAGCTGCGGCACGTCGCCGGAGATCGCGCCGACGCGGCAACCGTGGCGCTTGACCCGCTCGGTGATGCGTTCGGCAGCGGCCTTGGTGTTGACGAAGATGATGCTGCGGCTCGGCTTGGTGCGGTCGAGCAGGTTCAGCAGCAGCGGCATCTTCTCTTCCTTGGCCGGGAAGTAGACCAGCTGGCGCACCTTGTCGGCGGTGACATTGTCGCTCTCCACCACCAGCTTCTCGGCGTTGTGCATGTGCTCGTAAGCCAGCTCCAGCACGCGGTGCGACAGCGTGGCGGAGAACAGCAGCACTTGCCGCTGCTCGCGCGCCGGCAGGCGGCGGAAGATGAAGCGCACGTCCTTGATGAAGCCGAGATCGAACATGCGGTCGGCCTCGTCGATCACCATCACCTCGACGCTGTTGAGGCTGAACACGCCCTGCTTGTGATAGTCGAGCAGGCGGCCCGGCGTGGCGATGATGATGTCGCAGCCATCTTTCAATTGCTGGCGCTGCTTGTCGTAATCGACACCGCCATAGATCAGCGCGGTGCGCAGGCCGGTATGGCGACCGATCGCCTTGGCATCCTTCTCGATCTGGATCGCCAGCTCGCGGGTCGGCGCGATGATCAGTGCGCGCGGATCGCTGTCCTTGCGCTCGGCCACGGCCGGACTGGTCAGCAGGCGGTTCATCAGGGCGACCAGGAAAGCGCAGGTCTTGCCGGTGCCGGTCTGCGCCTGGCCGGCGACATCGCGGCCGGTCAGCGCCAGCGGCAGGGTCATTTCCTGGATCGGCGTGCAGCGGGTGAAGCCGCTGTCGTCCAGGCCCTGCTGCAGCAGCGGCTGCAAATCGAAATTGGCGAAGAAAGTATCGGTGAGTACGGTTTGTGACATAAGGGGATTGAAAACCTTGCCTGACGGCGGCGTGATGTGCTGTGCCGCTTCAGGCGCCGGACATCGGCGCAGAGCGGTGCAGGACGGGTGCGCAATGCGCAGTGAAGCGGCTCAATGTCAGGGTCAACAAGGTCGCGCCGCGGCTGGCGACGCCATGTTTGCCGGCGGTCTGACGGGCAGCCTGACAGGCTGCCCTTGAATCGTGCCCGGAGTTGCGCTGGAATGAAGACTTGCCGCCATGGCACCTCTTCTTCCTGCCCAACCCGCGCTTCATGGGCGCCTGAGTGTAGCTGATGACGGCCCCTGGCGTCGCCATCTCCTTGTTTTCCCGCCCTTGCCACCCCATTGTTTTGCACCCGCCCTTTTTCGCCCCAGCCACGGAGATCCCCGGTGAGCGACCTGATTACCCATGTGAATGACGACGCCTTCGACGAGCAGGTGCTCAAATCCGAAACCCCGGTGTTGCTGGATTTCTGGGCAGAATGGTGCGGCCCGTGCAAGGCCATCGCCCCGATGCTGGACGAGCTGGCCAAGCAGTACGAAGGCAAGCTGCGCATCGTCAAGGTGAACATCGACCACAATCAGCAGACCCCGCGCACCTATGGCGTACGCGGCATCCCGACCCTGATGGTGTTCAAGAACGGCAAGGTCGAAGCGACCCAGATCGGTGCCGTCAGCAAGGGTCAGCTGACCCAGATGATCGACAAGGCCATCTGATCCACCCGCTGCAAAACCGCTGCATCAAGCCGGTCCGGTTCAGGCCGGCCGGCTTGCGAGGCTTTACGCCGACACGCAGCGGGTGCTAGATTCATCGCGTCCGTCGGGACAGTCCTGTCCCCTTGCGCCTTCCGCGCGACGCACACCCTCCCTCCTGTAATTCAACGGCGCCCCGCGAGGATTGCCCGTGTCCGATAACGAAAACAACATCCCGAACGACGCCAAGAGCGCCGATACCAAGCCTGCGAGCGAAGGCAAGCCCGAGCCGCGCCCACGCGCGCCGCGCCGCACGGCGGCAGCGATCGCGGCGGCCAACGCGGAGAAGGCAGCGACGAGCGACAAGGCGCCATCTGCCACCCCGCCCGCGCCACCTCCGGCTACAGCCGAACGACCGACATCAGCACCCGCAACCCAGACGACGCCAGCGCGTAACGAAGCGCCGCCGCAACGGGCGCCGCAGGAACCACGCGAATCGGCCTCTTACCAGGGTCAGAACCAGAATCAGGACGCGACGTCGAACCCGAATCAGGGTCAGGGTCAGGGTCAGAATCCGGTCCAGGCGCAAAATCCGAATCAGGGCCAGAACCCGAATCAGGGTGCCCAAGGCCAGAACCCGGGCCCGAACAACCCCAACAATGGTCCCCGCGAAGGTCGTGACGGCCGCGGCCGGCGCCGGCGCAACGAGCGCGGCGGCAACCCGCAACAGCAGCAACCGCGCCCGCAGGGCGGTGGCAATCCGCGCTACAACAACCCGAACGGCCTGCCGGTGGATGACGACAACGCCGATCCGGGCAGCAATGACCGGGTGATCAACCTCACCGAGCTCAAGCGCAAGAACGCGATCCAGTTGCTGGAATTCGCCGAATCGCTGGGCCTGCACGAAGGCATCGCCCGCGCACGCAAGCAGGACGTGATCTTCAACGTGCTCAAGGCGCACGCCCGCTCCGGCGGCGGCATCTGGGCCGAAGGCGTGCTGGAAATTCTGCAGGACGGCTTCGGCTTCCTGCGTTCGGCCGACGAGTCCTACCTGGCCGGCCCGGACGACATCTATGTGTCGCCCAGCCAAATCCGCCGCTTCAACCTGCGCACCGGCGACTACATCACCGGTCGCGTGCGCCATCCGAAGGAAGGCGAGCGTTATTTCGCGATGCTTCGTGTCGACGACATCAACGGCGATCCGCCGGAAGCGTCGAAGAACAAGATGTTGTTCGAGAACCTCACCCCGCTGTTCCCGCGCAAGTCGTTCAAGCTGGAGCGCGGCAACGGTTCGAGCGAGGACATCACCGGGCGCATCCTCGACCTGATCGCGCCGATCGGCCGCGGCCAGCGTGGTCTGATCGTCTCGCAGCCGAAGTCCGGCAAGACGATGATGCTGCAGAACATCGCCCAGGCGATCACCTACAACCATCCCGACGCGCACCTGATCATGCTGTTGATCGACGAGCGTCCGGAGGAAGTGACCGAAATCGCCCGCACCGTGCGCGCCGAAGTCATCTCTTCGACGTTCGACGAGCCGGCCGTGCGCCACGTGCAGGTCGCCGAGATGGTGATCGAGCGCGCCAAGCGCCTGGTCGAGCACAAGAAGGACGTGGTGATCCTGCTCGACTCGATCACCCGCCTCGCCCGCGCCTACAACACCGTGGTGCCGAGCTCCGGCAAGGTGCTCACCGGCGGTGTCGACGCCAACGCGCTGCAGCGTCCGAAGCGTTTCTTCGGCGCCGCACGTAACGTCGAAGAAGGCGGCTCGCTGACCATCATCGCCACCGCGCTGACCGAAACCGGCAGCAAGATGGACGAAGTGATCTACGAGGAGTTCAAGGGCACCGGCAACATGGAAGTGCACCTGAGCCGTCGCATCTCCGAGAAGCGCGTGTACCCGGCGATCGACATCAACCGCTCCGGCACTCGCCGCGAAGACCTGCTGATCGACCCGGACATGCTGGCCAAGATCTGGATCCTGCGCAAACTGCTGCACCCGATGGACGAGCTCTCCGCGATGGAGTTCATGCTCGACAAGATGAAGAACACCAAGTCCAACGACGAGTTCTTCAATTCGATGAAGCGCTGATTCCGCTTCATCGCATCACCCAGAAAGGCCGGCTCGTCGCCGGCCTTTCTGCTTCCGGATACTTGTGGGCCGCGTTAGTTTGGGTTGAAATCGGCCAACATCACGGGAGATCGCACGGATGCTTTCACGTATCGCATGGCTGGCATGGGCGCTCCTGCTGATCACTCCCGCTTACGCCAAAGACAACGCGCCATCGCTGCGCGAATTTTGCCGCCAGAACACCCCGGTGATCCGCGATCTGTGGCTACACGATCTCTATGACGCCCCTCCAGAGGTAGCGGCGCTGATGGTCAACGTGATCGATGGCAAGTTGCCGCAGGTACGCCAACAACTCGCCGAACTGAAACCGGCTGAAGTCCCGCAATGGCGACAGGCCGCGATGCTCACTGCCGTCTGGGCCGGACAAGCCGCCATCGTGGATGCGCTGCTGGACGACGGTGCGGCAGTCGACGGCCTCGGCTGGATACCTCCATTCAAGGGCGGCTTCTACCAGCAGACCTTGGGCGACATGCAGCAGGATCCGCGCTTTGGCGGGCCGGCCGGCGTCAAGGGGCTCGCGGCAGCCGGGATAGTGAATAATCAGGGACAGCGCCTCGGTCCGGCCCTCACGACAGCCGCCGAGTGCGGCGACGTAGCCACGCTGGATGTGCTGTTGCGTCACCATGCCAACGTCATGGCACGTCGGGCACCGAATGTCGTCGATGCGCTAACTGTAGCCACGGTTCACGGTGATGCCGCCGTCGTGCAGCATCTGCTCGATCACGGCGCCGACCCGTGTATTGACGACCGCCAGATCCAATTGCGCAAGCCTGGCGCCTCACTGGCGAGCATCGGGCGTCGCAATGGCCTGCCCGAGACGCTTGTGCAGCGGCTGGCCTGTCCCTCGGTTACCTCAACACACTGAAGCAACCTTCGGGTATCTGCATGACGCGACGCATCCGCTTCGTGCGCGCATCGTGCGACCGCCATCTGTACCGTCCCGTCCAATTATTTCCCGTTACCCCCTTTTCGTTGTCACGCAACACCCCCATAGTGACTCGCTCACCCAGCGAGGCTTTGCCCGTGTCCATACCCAGTGCCGTCAAGAGCACCCCGATCCGGGACCGCCAGCAACTCACCGACTATCTCGCCGCGGGCGAGAAGCCACGCGAGGCGTGGCGCATCGGCACCGAGCACGAGAAGTTCGGCTTCCTCACCGACACCTTGCGCCCTCCCACCTTCGAGGGTGACCGCGGCATCAAGCTGCTGCTGGAAACCCTGGCCACCCGCTACGGCTGGGACGTGGCCCGCGAAGGCGAGAATCCGGTAGCGCTGTCGCGCGACAAGGCGTCGATCACGCTGGAACCGGCCGGCCAGCTGGAGTTGTCCGGTGCGCCGCTGGAGACGATCCACCAGACCTGCTGCGAGGTGAACTCGCATCTGGAGGAAGTGCGCTCGATCGCCGACGGCATGGGCCTCGGTTTCCTCGGCATGGGCTTCCAGCCGAAGTGGCGCCGCGACGAGATGCCGTGGATGCCGAAGGGCCGCTACAAGATCATGCGCGAATACATGCCCAAGGTCGGATCGCTCGGCCTGGACATGATGACGCGCACCTGCACCGTGCAGGTGAACCTGGATTTCTCGTCCGAAGCGGACATGATCAAGAAATTCCGCGTGAGCCTGGCGCTGCAGCCGATCGCCACCGCGCTGTTCGCCGATTCGCCGTTCACCGAAGGACGTCCAAACGGCTATCTGTCGTATCGTTCGCACATCTGGACCGATACCGACAAGGACCGTACCGGCATGCTCGACTTCGTGTTCGCCGAAGGCTTCGGCTACGAGCGCTATGTCGACTACATCCTCGATGTGCCGATGTACTTCAGCTTCCAGGACGGCAAGTACATCGATCTGGCCGGCCAGGACTTCAAGCAGTTCATGGCCGGCGAACTGCCGATGCTGCCCGGCGCCAAGGCGAACATGAAAGATTTCGCCGATCACCTCACCACCGCGTTTCCTGAGGTACGGCTCAAGCAGTACCTGGAAATGCGCGGTGCCGATGGCGGTCCGTGGAACCGGCTGTGCGCGCTGCCCGCATTCTGGGTCGGCCTGCTGTATGACGATGAGGCACTGGATGCCGCGTGGGATCTGGTCAAGGATTTCAGTCGCGAGGAACGCCACGCGCTACGCGACGGTGTGCCGAAGCATGCGCTGAAACTGCCGTTCCGCAGCCGCAGCGTACGCGACCTCGCCGAGGAAGCGCTGAAGATCGCCGGCCACGGCCTCAAGCGTCGCGCCCGGCTCAACAAGAACGGTGCCGACGAAAGCATCTTCCTCGAACCGATGATCGAGATCGTGCAAGCGAACCAGACCCCGGCCGAGCGCAAATTGGAACTATTCCACAGCACATGGGGCGGCAGTGTGGATCCGGTATTCCGCGAGTTTGCGTACTGAAAGCACCGGCGCCACTGCGCCGAAAACTCCCACATAGCGTCATTCCGGCGTAGGCCGAAGGAGCTTCACAACAGCGCAGCTGGTAATCGCATTTGGCTTCGCTGGCGGCATCCGGCCGTGTGACGAAATGCGATAACCGGTTTCGTGCTGAAGCGATTCCGACCTACGCCGGAATGACGGCATGTGAGGTTCTTACGCTTGAGCCAATACCATCCGAATCAGGAAGCGGTCGCCTCCACGAGCGTCCATGCGACGGACTCGCCGGCTCGCATGGGCTTGCAGGTGGATCCGGCCAGGGGATATTCGTCCGGCACGATCCATGACGCGCGTTCTAGCACGATGCGATCCTGGTTGCGCGGCAAGCGGTAGAAGTCCGGGCCATGGGAGCTGGCAAACGCTTCGAGCCGATCCAGCCGGCCGGCCTGATCGAACGCCTCGGCATACAGCTCCAGCGCCGCATGGGCCGTATACAGTCCAGCGCATCCGCAGGCCGACTCCTTCGCTTCGCGGGGATGTGGCGCACTGTCCGTGCCGAGGAAGAAATGCGAATCACCGCTGGTGGCAGCCTGCAGCAAAGCGGCACGATGCGTCTCGCGCTTGAGGATTGGAGCGCAGTAGTTGTGCGGGCGGATGCCACCCTCGAACAGCGCGTTGCGGTTGAGCAACAAATGATGCGCGGTAATCGTGGCAGCCACGTTGGCCGGGGCACCACGGACGAACTCGACCGCATCACGGGTGGTGATGTGCTCCAGAACCATGCGCAGGGCCGGGAATCTGGCCTGCAGCGGCAGCAGATGGCGCTCGATGAAAACGCGTTCGCGATCGAAGATGTCGATGTCCGGATCGGTGACTTCGCCATGCAGCAGCAAGGGCAGTTCGTGCTTCTCCATGGCTTCGAGCACGGTATACACCCGCGACAGCTCGCGCACGCCGGACTGTGAATTGGTGGTGGCGCCAGCGGGGTAATACTTGACCGCAACGACGCTGTCGCTGTCTTTGGCGCGGACGATCTCCTCGGCCGGGGTGCTCTCGGTGAGGTACAGCGTCATCAGCGGCTGAAAGCGCATGCCCACCGGCAAACTCGCCAGAATCCGGCGGCGATAGTCTTCAGCCTGTGCGACCGTCGTCACCGGCGGCTTCAGGTTCGGCATCACAATGGCGCGCGCAAATCGCCGCGCGGTGTGGGCGATCACCGAGGCCAGCGCATCGCCGTCGCGAAGGTGCAGGTGCCAGTCATCGGGGCGGGTGATTTCAAGACGCGTGGGTGTCATGGTTTGCGGACTCGGGATAGCGGATCGAGAGAAGCTCACAGCAGGTGTCGGTGTTGCTCACGTGGCTGACACATGCCGAATGCCTCGCGGCATGGCTGCCAATGGCACATGGTATCGCGCCGCCACCCCGGTTTGTTTCGACTGCGATCCCACAGCTCAAGGCACCGAAGACCGGGCGCACAATGCGAACCCGGACTTCAGAAAGCAGATGGGTGTTGGGGTACGCACTGCCTACCCCCATCTACCGTGCTTCATCCTCGTGGAGAGTCCCCATGCCACTGGTTCGCATCTCGCTCCGCCGCGGCAAGTCGTCCGCTCACATCGCCGCCCTGCGCAACGGCATCTACCAAGCCATGCGCGAAGCCTTCAACGTGCCGGAGAACGACCGCTTCATCCTGATCAGCCAGCACGACGCCGACGAATTCGACTACGACCCGAACTACCTCGGCATCGCCCGCAGCGACGATCTGGTGGTCGTGCAGATCACCTGCAACAGCGGCCGTACAGTGGAACAGAAACAGGCGCTATATCGCGGCATCGCTGAGAATTTTTCCGCAGACCCGGGCCTGCGTCCCGAAGATGTGTTCATCAATCTGATCGAGGTGGCGAAGGAGAACTGGTCGTTTGGAAATGGGATCGCGCAGCACGCGTGAAGGTCCGCTTAGAGAAATGAAGTTCTCAATGACAGGCAAATCTGTGGGCAAGCCAGTCGATTCTCGAACGTAGAGCTTCAGGACTCTCGCCTGGCATGATGCCGAAGGGAGACTTCATAGATGGATGGAAGCGATCGGCTGCAACTTCAACCGTGACCCAGTCGGAAGTATGCCAAGCCTGGAAGACTGGCTGGTTCGGTTTATTCAGGAGGAGAAAGTACTCTTTTCCTTTCTCAAAATCGGGCCGATTGGCGACCATTACCTTGAGAGTGTCCGCACCGTCTTCGACCGTTCCTCCAATGCGAACCACGTCAGCGGGAAAGCCTGCGCGAATGGCGCCCGGTTGCCCTTTAATAACTTCATCTACGACAAACGTCGAATCCGTAAATATTGTGCCCTCGTTACCCCCGAAATATGATTGGGACGAAACATTGGTCGCGAAAACGATAGCGTCGGAATGACAGTACCAAGCGTGGAGTTGCGCATCGTCCTCGCTGTCGTAAGGCGCAAAGCCGGCAACATCAAAATATTGTCCGACAGGCGTATACATTTCGTACCCCTTGGTGCCGTCGACGGAGCTTTTGTCATACGAGTGAAGGTTTCGAAGTGCATTGTGGAACGTGCTGAAATAGGCCTCATATATCGCGTCGCGTTGCAGCGGACTTAGCGACGCTGCATATGTATATGAGGCGAACCACACACTTGCTACCGCAAAGACCGCAAACCATTTCGTGCGCATGACCCCTCCGCGAAAAATTGCAAAACTGGCTTCACCTACTCCCCACGAATCCACCTTGCCGCATCAATCGCGTAATACGTGAGAATCGCATCTGCCCCCGCCCGCTTCATCGCGGTAAGCGACTCCAGCACCACCGCCTTCTCATCCAGCCACCCATTCTGCGACGCCGCCTTCAACATCGCGTACTCGCCCGACACCTGATACACGAACGTCGGCACACCAAACGTGTCCTTCACCCGGCGCACGATGTCGAGATAAGGCAAACCCGGCTTCACCATCACCGCGTCGGCACCTTCGTTGATGTCCAGCTCGACTTCGTGCAGTGCCTCGTCGCTGTTGGCAACGTCCATCTGGTAGGTGTGTTTGTTGCCCTTGCCGAGGTTCGCCGAGGAACCCACCGCATCGCGGAACGGGCCGTAGAACGCGGAAGCGTATTTCGCCGAGTAGGCGAGGATGCGGGTGTGGATGTGGCCGGCTTCCTCCAGCGCTTCGCGGATCGCGCCGATGCGGCCGTCCATCATGTCCGACGGCGCCACGAAATCCATGCCGGCGTCGGCTTGCGCCAGCGACATCTTGATCAGCGCCTCGACGGTGGGCTCGTTCATCACGTAGCCGGTGTCGTCGATCAGGCCGTCCTGGCCGTGCGTGGTGTACGGATCGAGCGCGACGTCACCAATCAGACCCAGCTCGGGATACTCCGCCTTCAGTGCACGGGTGGCGCGTTGCATCAGGCCCTGCGGATTCCATGCTTCGGCTGCATCCTCGCTCTTCACTGCCGAACCCGGTGACGGGAATAGTGCCAGCGCCGGGATGCCGAGACGCACGCATTCGCCGGCCAGTTTCAGCAGCTCGTCGATCGACAGCCGATCCACGCCCGGCATCGATGGCACGGCTTCGCGCTGGCCTTCGCCTTCGATCACGAACGCCACCATGATCAGGTCGCTCGCCAGCAAGGTGTGCTCACGCATCAGTGCGCGGGAAAAGGCGTCGCGGCGCATGCGGCGCATGCGGATGGCGGGAAAGCTCATGGCAGATCCTGACGTGTGATATCCCGGGCATTTTAGGCCACAACGCAAAGCCTGCGGCCGCGCTGCGACATTGGTTGCATCCGTGCCATCGCTGATTCGATCGACCACGACACTTTCCCGTCACGTTTTCGGGTGCACGCTCGGCGTCACGACCCGCCGTTATCCCCGCCGGAGGAAGTCTCATGAGCAAGACCATGCCCACCGCCTCGACTGCCGGCTGGCATCTGCCGACCAGCGCCCGTTATCTGGGCCCGCATGCCCCGGATGCATCGCTCGATGTGACCCTGGTGCTACGCCGCAAGAGCCCGCTGGGCACGTTGGCTCCGTCAGCATCGCGCAGCGCCCGGCATGCCGATTTCATGGCGCGCTACGGCGCCGATCCGGCCGATGTGGAACGCCTGCGCAGTTTCAGCCGCCAGCATGGCCTGCAGGAACTGGCCTGCGAGCCGGGACGGCGCACGCTGCATCTGCGCGGCACCGTGCAATCGCTGCAGCAGGCGTTCGGTGTGCAGCTGGGGCATTACGAGCTGACACCCGGCGGGGCGTCCTATGTCGGCTCCGCGCAAGCACCTACGCTGCCCGATCCCGCGGTGATCGCCGTGCTCGGGCTGGATCAGCGCCCGGTCGCGCAGCCGCATTTCCGTATCGCACAGGCAACACCGGCCAATACCTACACGCCGCTGCAGATCGGCGAGCTGTACAACTTCCCCGCCGGTGACGGCAGTGGTCAGACCATCGCGATCATCGAACTCGGTGGTGGCTACCAGCAGGCCGATCTGGACACGTACTTCAAGGGACTCGGCCTGGCGACACCGTCCATCACGGCCGTGTCCGTCGACGGCGGCAGCAACCAGCCCGGCGGCGACGCGGATGCGGAAGTGATGCTGGACATCGAGGTTTCCGGTGCGCTGGCACCGAAAGCCAAACTGGTCGTCTATTTCGGCGGCAACACCGACCAGGGTTTCTACAACGCGATCTCGCAGGCCGCACACAGCACCACCCAGCCGGCCACGGTGATGTCGATCAGCTGGGGTGGTCCCGAAAGCAGCTGGAGCACAGCCTCGCGCAATGCGATGGAAACCGCGCTGGAGGATGCCGCCGCGCTCGATGTAACGGTGACCGTGGCGGCTGGCGACAACGGCTCCAGCGACGGTGTCAGCGGCGGTCAAGCAACGGTGGATTTCCCTGCATCCAGCCCATCCGTGCTGGGTTGCGGCGGCACCGAACTGATCAGCAGCGGCAGCACGATCAGCAGCGAGGTGGTATGGAACGAGACCGCCGGCAACGAGGGCGCCACCGGCGGCGGCGTCAGCACCGTGTTCGCGCTGCCCGCATGGCAATCGGCATCGAAGGTGCCTGTGGCAACAGGCGGTTTCGTCGGCCGTGGCGTGCCGGATGTGGCCGGCAACGCGGATCCGCTCACGGGTTACAGCATGCTGGTCGACGGCCAGAGCGAGGTCATTGGCGGCACCAGTGCAGTCGCGCCGCTGTGGGCCGCGCTGGTGGCGCGCCTCAACCAGCAGCTCGGCCGCTCGCTGGGTGCCGCCAATGCCGCCCTGTACGCCATCGGCGAAACGGCGTTCCACGACATCACCCAGGGCAACAACGGCAGCTACACCGCCGGCCCGGGCTGGGATGCCTGCACCGGCCTGGGCAGCCCTAACGGGCAGGCCCTGCTCGGCGCCCTGCAAGGCGCAGCGCCAAGTCCGGCGCCAGCACCGAGCCCTGCGCCAGCACCTGCACCTGCACCAAGCCCACCGCACAAACACAAGCCCAAACCACCTGCCTCGGGCGGCAAAAAACACAAGGGCAAATTGTAGGAACCGCCGGGTCAGCAAGCACTATGTCCGCTACGTCGGCATTCTTGCTGCACCAGGTGCTGGACGCTGGCCGGCATTCACGGCAGGCTTGCTGTTTCCCGCTTCACTCCCACGGAGTTCCGATGCACGTGCCTGCCGCCCCCACCCTGCTCGTCGATCTCGGTGGTACCAATGTCCGTTTCGGGGTGGCCGATCCATCACGCGACAAGCCGCTGCTGACCGACAGCATCCGGCGCTATCGCGTGGCCGAGCACGATTCGCTGGTCTCGACCGCGAAGCAATACCTGGCCGACACGGGCCGGCAGGTGAGCCGCGCCATCGTGGCCGCTGCCGGGCGCATCGTCGACGGCGAGACGGTCAAGGTCACCAACAATCCGTGGGCCATCTCGGCCCATCAGACAGCCGCCGCGCTGGGCCTGGAATATGTGCATCTGGTCAACGATTTCGCCGCGCAGAGCATGGCGGTGACGCTGCTGCAAGGCGATGATCTGGTCGACGTGGGTACGGCACCGCGCCCGGTGGTCGGCGCCGAAGACGAGCAGACCTTCGCCATCGTCGGCCCGGGCACCGGGCTCGGCGTCGGCGGCCTGCTGGTGCGTGGCGGCCATTGCAGCGTGCTGCAGACCGAAGGCGGTCATGCCGGTTTCGCCGCGCATTCGCCGGAAGACATCGCGATCCTCAACTATCTCAACCAGAAGTATGGGCGCGTCTCGAACGAACGGCTGATCTGCGGCCAGGGCCTGGTGAATCTTTACGACGCGATCTGCCATATCGTCGGCGCCCGCCCCGACGACCTCAAGCCCGAGGACATCACCGCACGCGCCAAGGAGGACGGGTGCCCGCTATGTACCCGCACCGTGGAAACCTTTGCCGGCATCTTCGGCAGCGTCGCCGGCGACCTGGTGCTCACGCTTGGCGCCTGGGACGGCGTCTATCTCACCGGTGGCCTGATACCGGTCCTGTTGCCCTGGCTGGAGCGCGGTCGCTTCCGTGAGCGCTTCGAGGCCAAGGGCCGCTTCCGCGACATCATGGAGAAGGTGCCGACCCAGGCGATCATGAACCCCGAGCCGGGCCTGCTCGGCGCGGCCGCGCTGGCGGTGATGGAGTCGGGTGGCTCGCTGCTGCACCATTGAAACCGGGCATTCCGTCTTGCATGCAAGGCGCTGCCGCTAGGCCGGCGCCAACAACGCATCCAGATCGACCTGGTCGAAGCTGAGCTTCTCGCGACTGCCACCGCCCTCGAGTACGGCGGCGGCCAACTCGGCCTTGCGCGCCTTCAGTTCCTCGATGCGCTCTTCCACCGTGCCCGAGGTGATCAGGCGGAACACGAATACCGGCTTGTCCTGGCCGATGCGGTGCGCACGATCGCTGGCCTGTGCCTCGGCAGCAGGATTCCACCACGGGTCGTAGTGGATCACGGTGTCGGCGGCAGTGAGGTTGAGACCAACGCCGCCAGCCTTCAGCGACAGCAGGAACAGCGGTACCTCACCGTTCTGGAAACGCTGCACCGGCTCGGCGCGATCGCGCGTCTCGCCCGTCAGGGTGACGTAGCGGATGCGCCTTCGATCGAGTTCGGCCGCAATCAGTTTCAGCATGCCGGTGAACTGCGAGAACAGCAACACCTTGCGGCCTTCGTCGAGCAGGGCCGGCAGCATGTCCATCAGCAGTTCGAACTTGGCCGACTCGTGCACGCCACGCGCCACCTCGAGTTTCACCAGGCGTGGATCGCAGCAGACCTGACGCAGCTTGAGCAGCGCATCGAGTACCACGATGCCCGAGTGCGCGATGCCGCGTTGGGCGATCACCTCGCGCAGTTCCTCCGCCAGCGACAGGCGCAGGCCTTCGTACAGTTCGCGCTGGCGGCCTTCCAGCACCACCCGGCGGGTGATCTCGGTCTTCGGCGGCAATTCCTGCGCGACCTGCGCCTTGGTCCGACGCAGGATGAACGGCGCCAGGCGCAGGTTCAGTCGCTGCTGGCATTCCTCGTCGTGCTGCTTCTCGATCGGCACACGGTAGAAACGGCGGAAGGCGCCCTCGTCGCCGAGCAGTCCCGGAACTGCCAGATCGATCTGCGACCACAGCTCGCCCAGATGGTTTTCCAGTGGCGTGCCGGTAAGACAGACATAGCGCGAGGTGCGCAGGCTGAGCAATGCACGGCGCGCCTGCGTGCGCGGGTTCTTCACCTGCTGCGCCTCGTCCAGCACGATCAGCGTGAACGGTTGCTTGCGCAGCGTCACCACGTCGCGCGGCAACAAGGCATAGCTGGTCAGCACGATGTCCTGCGCGCCGAGCTGGATGAATTCCTCGGCGCGTTGCGGCCCGTGCAGGGTCAGCACATGCAGGTCCGGCGCAAAGCGGGCGATCTCCGATTGCCAGTTCGGGATCAGGCTGGTCGGCACCACGATCAGCGCCGGCTGGGTCAGTGCGCCACTCTGCTTCAGCGACAACAGATGGGTGATCAGCTGCAGCGTCTTGCCCAGACCCATGTCATCGGCCAGCACGCCGCCGACACCGGCTTCGGCCAGCGCGTTCAACCAGCGCAGACCCTCGCGCTGGTACGGCCGCAACTCCACGGTAAGCCCTTCTGGTGCCACGTCGCTGGCGCGCTCGGCGGCATCGCGCAGGCGCGCGGCAAAACCACGCAACGGCTCTGATGCTTCCAGCGTGCTGCCAGCGGGCATCGCCACGACCAGCTCTTCCAGTCGCCCGGCCTGCACCCGCGGCAGATGCAGCTTCTTGCGCGGCTTCTCCAGATATTCGGCCAGTGGCGCCAGCAGGCCGCGCAGCTCCTTCAGTCGCACCGGCACGCGACGGCGCGCATCAACCGGCGCATACCACACAGCATCTTCCGGCTCGTTCGGCGCGGGACTCAGGTTCAACTGATGCTCGGCCAAAGCCTGCGCCACGGCCGGCAGCAGGTTGTGCCGCTGGCCGTCCAGCTCGATGCCGATCTCCAGATCGAACGCGTGGTCGTCGGCATCCTCCACCGCATGGCCATACCAGCGCACCGGACCTTCCAGCACCTCGAACGGAAAACTTGGCGCGTACTCGACCTGGAAATTTTCCGCTTCGAGTTTCGGCCGCAACGCCAGCCAGCGCGCCGGCGTGTTGACCTCCAGCGCACCGGCGTAGCCGGTGCCCGGAAACAGCCACGCATCATCGGGCAAGGTGTCGGCCACGTCCCACGGCAGCCCTTCGGTGTCCACACCGGGCGTCAACCCGGCGCGTTCGAGCTGTTCCATGGCGGACAGCTCTTCGGCGCGACGGCGGGTGATCTCGACCAGCTGGCCGTTGCGTACACGGCGTACCAGCGGCTCGCCACCGCGGCCGGGCAGACGCTCGCCCGCATAGTCGAACGCCAGCCGCGCATAACCCAGCGGCGGCGTGCCGGCCGCCAACCGCGCGTGCCGGGTCAAGGCGTGCAGAATCAACACCGGTTTGGGCGCCAGTTGCGAGCGCCGCAGTTCACCGAATACCTGCGGCAGCGGCACTCGCGTCGCCAGCCGGCTGCCCGGCAGACGATTGCGAAGGCGGCGACCGTGCTCATGCTTGAGCGGCGGCAGCTCCAGCCAATGGGTTTCCTCAGCCGCAGCATCCAGCAGCCCCAGGGTGGCGCGCTCGGCGTCGAGGTACCACAGACTGTCGAGACGCAGCAGACGCTGGCTGTGCGGCAGCACCGGCAGCAGGCGCTGGCTGCCGTCTGGTTCCATCTGCCAGTGCCAGTTGAGCTGATGCGATTTGCCGCGCGACAACCTCAACCCGGCCAGACCACCGAGAAAACACGGCGCCGTGTCGAGGATTTCGGCCAGCAAGGTGTCACCGACGTGACCACCGAGGCGCGCATAGCTGCGACTCTTGCGCACGTTCTGCGGCAACCCGAGCATGGTCGCGGCGAGCCGCTGCTCGTGCGGTGGCAGGGTCGACTGTGCCAGGTGCCGGCTGTCCATCGGCACCGGCCGCGCGTAACGACCATGTTCGGCCGTGCTCAGCAGAACCGGCGCCACATCCAGCCGGGCAAAGGCGGCACCTTCTTCCGGCACCACGTCCAGAAAGAAACCGAGTACGCCGCGATCCTCGACCGCGACCGGTTTAGGTGCGGCCAGCAGTCGTCGCCATGCCTGCGGCAAGGCTTCGTCATCGCCGACTGGCGCGGTAGCGTCGTGCTGCTTCTCGTCCGGTTGCTGCATGCGCATGCGATCCGTGGCGATAACCAAAACGTTGAGCTTAGCAGTGCCGGAGCTCCGTGCGGCGTCATCGTGCGGACGATTTATCAGCCCGCACCACGGGCCGCCGGGAGAGACTCAGGCGGTACCGAACAGGCCGCGCGGATATTCCGGTTTCTGCTCGCGCGCCATCAACGCCTTGAGCCCATCGACCGGTGTGACCTCGCCGTGCAACACGGCGCGCACACCGGCGCTGATCGGCAGATCCAGTCCATGCTTGTCGGCCAGACGTGCCACCTCGTCGGCAGTGAGGATGCTCTCGACCACCTGACCGATCCGGCGCACCGCCTCGTCGATCGCCACGCCTTGTCCCAGCGCGAGGCCAAGCCGGCGGTTGCGCGACAGGTCACCGGTGCAGGTCAGCACCAGATCGCCGAGGCCGGACAGGCCAATCAGGGTTTCCGGCCGAGCGCCGAGCGCCACGCCGAGACGCAGCATCTCGTTCATGCCACGGGTGATCAGGCCGGCCCGCGCATTCAGGCCCAGCTGCATGCCGTCGGCGATGCCGGTGGCAACCGCCAGCACGTTCTTCATCGCACCACCAAGTTCGGCACCGAGTACATCGCTGCCGGAGTACGCACGCAGATTTGGCGCATGCAGCAGACTGGCCAGCTGCTGCGCAAACGCGTCGTCTTCCGAATGCACGGTGACCGCACTGGGCAGCCCGGCAGCCACTTCGCGCGCGAACGATGGACCGGTGATCACCGCCGCTGCGCGGCCAGGCAACTGCGCCGCGACCAGTTCATGCAGGAAGCGCCCGGTACCGGGCTCGAAACCTTTGGTCGCCCACGCAATCGCCGTGCCTGCGTCGAGCAGCGGCGCCAGCTCGGCCAGCATCGAGGCAAATGCATGGCTGGGCACCACGATCAGCACGATGTCGGCACCGCGCACGGCGGCAGCCAGGTCGCTTTCGTAATTCAGCCCGGGCGGCAGCTCGACGTCTGGCAGGTAGCGCTGGTTGCAACGGCTGCTCGCCATCGCCGCCAGCGCCTGCCGGTCGCGCCCCCACAGCCGGATTGGCACTCCGTTGCGCGCCGCCAGGGCCGCCAGTGCAGTGCCCCAGGAACCGGCACCGAGGACGGCCAGAGTCGGACGTTCAGCCATGTCGGATCGATCAGCTGTTGAGCGTGGCCGGGGCCTGCCCACTACCCATCGAGCGGCGTTGCTGTTCGGCAAACAAGGCGTCGAAGTTGATCGGCTGCAGCAGGAACGGCGGGAAACCGCCTTCGATCACCAGCGAGGAAATCACCTGGCGGGCATACGGAAACAGCAGGTTCGGGCAATAGCTGCCGATGATCCCGGCACGATCCGTCTCGTTGAAGCCGGAGACGCCGAACAGGCCGGCCTGCTCCACTTCGGCCAGATATGCAGTGCGCTGGCCGACCGTGCAGGTCAGCGTGAGGTTGAGCACCACTTCGTACATGTTGCTGCCCAGGTCGGTCGCCCGCTGGGCGAGGTTGAGCTGCACCTGCGGCTGTTCCTGCGAGTCGATTTCCTGGAAGATCTGCGGCGCATTCGGCGCCTCGAAGGAGACATCCTTCACATAGATCTTCTGCAATATCAGCTGCGGCTCGTTGTCCTGGCCGTTGGACAAGTCGTTGGTGTTCATTTCAGCCATCGGGAATCCCTCAAGTTCGGTCGTCAAAAAGAGATCGATTGTTCCATACATCCCCCCGCGACGCACGTCGAGCGGAATCCGCCGGGCCTGGAAAGATTGCGCACAGCCTTGTTTTTCTGCGAGAATACGCGGCTCGCCTCGATCGACCCGGTGTTTCCGGGCAGTCCGCCACGCGGTACGGACCTCACGATCAAGCGTGGCAACAACCTCCAGCATCGCGTGGCGCACGGCGCCGCTGGGCCGATGTCACCCTGGCTAACGGGTGTTTACCGACTTTCAAAGCCTCGGCTTCTGAAGTCATTCAACGGAGGTCGTCATGGCCCGTGTATGTCAAGTCACCGGTAAGGGTGTGCAGAGCGGCAACAACGTCTCGCACGCCAACAACCGTACCCGTCGCCGCTGGTTGCCGAACCTGCATGAGCGTCGCTTCTGGGTTGCCAGCGAAAACCGCTGGATCAAGCTGCGTGTGTCCAACAACGCCTTGCGCACGATCGACAAGAATGGCATCGAAGCCGTGATTGCCGAGATGCGCGCCCGCGGCGACAAGGTCTGAGGATTTAAATCATGGCTAACAAGACCCAAGACAAGATCCGCCTGATCTCCTCGGCCGGCACCGGCCACTTCTACACCACGCAGAAGAACAAGAAGAACACGCCGGAAAAGTTCGAGTTCAAGAAGTACGATCCGGTCGTGCGCAAGCACGTGATCTACAAGGAAGGCAAGATCAAGTGACCAAATGGCCCACGCGCGCAGCGCGTGGCTAGCCATTTGGTCATCCCTGCGAAGGCAGGGATCGCTTTTGCTCTTGCTTCCGCATCTGCAATAGCGACATTAAAATGCCCCCAAGAAAACCCGCCCCCCGTGGCGGGTTTTCTTTTGCCCGCTTGCCGCCAGCGCAACGCAACCATCATCATTTCGCAATGACCTCGAACCCGGCCCTGTTCCCTGCCTTGCTCGGCGACCACTGGCAGCAGCTGGCCGCGCCCATACAGCAGATGCATGGCGACACACCGCATGTGCTGGCACGCGGCGCAGCCGATGTGGAAGGCGCCACGAACCTGCCCATACGCTGGTTGCGGCACCTGCTGGGACTGCCGGAGCCCGGCCTGCAACAACCACTGGAAGTGAGCATCGAGCGCCGCGGCACGCGTGAGATCTGGACGCGCCGCTTCGCCGGCAAGCAAATGCGCTCGGTACTCGATCGCGCGACCAACTCACCACTGCTGAGCGAACGACTGGGTCCGATCACGCTGCGTTTCGAGTTGCTCCGCGATGACAGGACCCTCGACTGGCAACTGCGTGGTGCGCGAATGTTCGGTTTGCCACTACCACGCGCACTGTTCGGCGAGGTGCTGTCGCGCAGTGGTGAGCAGGACGGCCGCTACGCCTTCCACATCGACACCCGGTTGCCGTTGCTCGGCCGCCTGGTCGCTTATCGCGGCTGGCTGGAGATCGTCGATGGCGACTGAAGATGGGCCGGTCATCGTGTTCGACGGCGTCTGCCTGCTGTGCAGTCGCTGGGTCGACTTCATCCTGCGACACGATCGTGACGGCCGTTTCCGGCTCGCCGCGATGCAGGGCAGTCACGGCACGCTCCTGCTGCAGGCACATGGCCTGTCCCCGGATGACCCGTCGTCCTTCCTGCTGGTGCAGGACGGCCAAGGCTATATCGATACGGACGCGATCGCACGCGTATTGCGTCAACTGGGCGGTGGCTGGACGTTGGTCAGCGGTTTGTTGTGTGCCGTACCGCGGTTCCTGCGCGACCCGGCCTATCGCTGGATTGCGCGGCATCGCTACCGCTTGTTCGGGCGACGCGAGCAATGCCGTTTGCCTGAAGCCGCGCATGCCGCACGGTTTCTGGACTGATTCCACTCAATCCAGCATCTCCAGCCCGGTACGCAGCGCATAACCGGCGAAACCATCCACCAGCTGATCCAGGGTAAGCAGACCCGTGCATGGCTGCGCGCCCTTCGCCGTGACCAGACCATCGGCCAGCCGCTGCGCCAGCAGCACGGCAGGTGTCACCGGCACCTGTGGGCCGTCGCCCGCCGCCGCATCGAGCCACCAGCGCAGTTGCAACGGCGCACCATTCATATCGTGGCCGGCAAGCTCCATCACCATGCCACCGACATCCGAGCCGAAACGGATGAAGCGCTCACCGAAGCGACGCAAGCGTGGCGCATACGCGGCGAGATTGCGGACCAAGCCCAGCCGCACCAGCCACGCCGCGCACCAGGTGCCCCATTGCAGCAGCGGCAACTCCAGTCCGGCGCGGAACAACACCGTGCGCACCTGCGGGTAACGTATCGGGAACAGCTCCAGATCCGGCACCTCGCATACACCGACGTGCCGACGCCCGAACGGAAACAGCTGCCGCTTGCCGGACATCCAGCCGTAGACGTGCTGCCAGCGACCATCGCGCCAGACCCGGATCGGCCGCCCGCAATAGCCGAGGATCGAGGCCACCGTGGCATCACCGCGCGGCGTGCGATTGCCGGGATTGATCGCATGTTCGATCGACTGCAGGGCGCCAAAGCGCGGCAGCAACGCGTCGACTACCGCACTACTCAGCGCCGGCACGCTCGACGCACCGCTCACCAGCAGTCGACCGGCTTCGCGGGCACGTTCGTCCAGACGCCCGATGCCGCTGACAAAATCGCGACCATCCGCCAGGTCGATGTAGTCACTGCCACAGGCCAGACAGGCCTCCGCAACCCTATAGTCCTGGCTCTGGAACGGGCCGGCGGTATGGATCACCAGCTGCGGTGCCAACCGCGCCAGCGCTGTGGACAGCTCGACGCCCGTGACATCGAGCGTGGCGACTTGCGCCGCACTGTCGCCCAGTTCGTCACGCAACGCTTCCAGTGCCGACCGTTGTCGGCCCGCCAGGATCAATACGAAGCGCGGGTCACCCGTCAGCCGCCGCGCGATACGCGAACCGAACACGCCCGTTGCACCGATCAAGACCACCCGCAAAGCCATACCCGCTCCCTGAGAAATACTCGACTCGTGCATCACAACTCTCGCACGCCGTAGCTCGGCACAAAAGAAAAGCCCGCCATGCGGCGGGCTTGTTCCAATGGCTTTGGTGGTTACGCGATCAGGCCGTCGCGACCGCGTAACCCTTCAACCGCTGGGCGAAATCCTGCAGCGCGCGGATGCCGCTTTCCTCCGCCTCGTGGATCCATTGCTGCAGACCCTTGAGCGCCTGCTCGGCACCGCGCTGTTCCATCAGCGCCGCGAGGCGGTTGCGGAACTCGAACACGATGGTCAGGGTTGGGCGCTTGGCCAGCACGGCCTGCATGCGCTCGCGACCTTCGCTGTCCAGCCAGCGGCCGCCGTCAGCCATGGCCAGGCGGATACGGCGCGGCATCGACTTGAGGCTTTCCCCGGCATGCAAGGCTTCGTCGCTGAGGGTCGGCACGATCACGCCGCGGTAATAGTCGGTCATCGCCTGGAAACGGTGGGTCAGCACGGCTTTCAGCGTGTCAGCGTCCGGCAGGCGCACGTTCGGACGCACATCGAGCGACGGCGCCACGCGCAGCACCTTGGCCAGACCGACTGCGCGGAACATGCAGATGGCCGCCCAGCCGATGTCGAATTCCCACTTGCGCAGCGCGAACTTGGCCGAGCTGGGGAAGGCATGGTGATTGTTGTGCAGCTCTTCACCGCCGATCCAGAAGCCCCACGGGATCAGGTTGCGCGCGGTGTCGGCACTCTCGAAGTTGCGGTAGCCGGCCCAGTGGCCGATGCCGTTGACGAAGCCGGCGGCCCAGAACGGGATCCACACCATCTGCACGGCCCACAGCGCGGCGCCGATAACACCGAACAGCGCGATGCTGATCAGCAGCATCAGGGTCGGACCCCAATACGGATGCGCGCCATAGACCTTGTGCTCGACCCAGTCGTCCGGCGTGCCGCGGCCATACTGTTCCATGTCCTGCTTCGACTCGCAGGCATCGCGGTACAGCGAGACGCCGTCCCAAAACACCTTCTTGATGCCGTAGATCATCGGGCTGTGCGGATCTTCCTCGGTCTCGACCTTGGCGTGGTGCTTGCGATGCACTGCCACCCACTCGCGGGTGACCATGCCGGTGGTCAGCCAGCCCCAGAAACGGAAGAAGTGCGCCAGCACCGGGTGGAAATCCACGCCGCGATGGGTCTGGCTGCGATGCAGATACAGCGTCACCGTGAAGATGGTGAGCTGGGTCACGATCAGCATGTAGACCACGATCTGCCCCCAGCTTGCGCCGGTGAGACCGTTGTTCAGGAAATTGAGCACTGCATCGAGCATGGAGAGCACCGGGTAGGGGACGAATTCAGTCTAGTGGAGGGGCTTCCATACCCGCCAGCATGGCCTAGCCCACAATAATAACAGCCAGTCAAGAGGGAGAAGCTAATACGTCGTTAGTTCACGCGCGTGACAATCACCTGTTGTCTAAACAGTGGGGGCACCGTGACAATCAGGCAATGACCTTGCCAACCGACGTATCCGCAGCGCCCATGCTGCAACTGGACCAGCTCAGCCGCCGCCGCGCCGGTCGCCCGGCCGTGCAGAGCCTGAGCCTGTCGCTGCCCCGCGGCCAGGTATTGGGCCTGCTCGGCGTCAACGGTGCCGGCAAATCGACCACCTTGTCGATGATTGCCGGCGCGCTGCGGCCAGACAGCGGCAGCATCCAGCTGAACGGGGCGGATTTCCTGGAGCAGCCGGAACTGGCGCGCCAACTGATCGGCTGGCTGCCCGAACGTGCCCCGCTGTGGCCGGAACTGACGGTGAGCGAGCATCTGGACGCGCATGGTCACCTGCGCGGCTTGCGTGGCGCGACGCTGAAGCAGGCACGCATGGCAATCATCGAACGGCTCGAACTGCAGCCGCTGGCCCGACGCCTGGCCGGGGTGCTGTCGCAGGGCCAGCGCCAACGCCTCGGCCTGGCCTGCGCACTGCTGCATCGCCCTGCGCTGCTGGTGCTGGACGAACCGGCCAACGCGCTCGATCCGGTGCAGGTCGCTGCTTTGCGTGCCTTGATCCGCGAACAGGCTGCGGCCGGCACCGCGGTGATCCTTTCCACCCATCTTCTGGCCGAAGTCACCGCCGTCTGCGATCGCGTGGCGATCCTGCACGATGGCACGCTGCGCCACGACGGCTCGGTGCACAGTGACGATCACGCGGCACTGGAACGAACCTTCTTCGAGATCGCGATGAACGGCCAACCCCAACCGGCGCGCGCCGCATGACTCCTGCCTTCGTGAGTCCGTTTGCCGTGACGAGACTGGAATGGCGTCGACTGCTGGTTCGTCCGCTGGCCTGGGTACTGGCAGCGCTGACCCTGGCGTGGCTGGCATGGAACTTCACACTGATGCTTGGCAGTTTTCTATCCTCGCAGATCCAGCGTGCCGCACAGCCGGATGGTCCGGGCTTCATCGATCTGGTCGGCGTCCCGTTGCTCGGTCAGCTCGCCCAACTGGCCTTTCTGGTGGTACCGCTGATCACCATGTCGGTGATTGCCGACGAGCGCCGCAACGGCACACTGCCGCTGTTGTTCGCCGCCGGCCTGCCCGCTTCCCGCATCGTGCTGGGCAAATATCTGGCCGTGCTGGGCTGGCTGCTGGTGTGGCTGGCGTTGACTCTGGCGATGCCGCTGACGCTGATGCACTCCACCCATTTCGACTGGGGCAAGCTGGCAGCCGCCACGCTGGGTCTGGCGCTGATGTTGGCCGCCCTCGGGGCAATTGGCGTGGCCTGTTCTGCTTTTGCCTCGCATCCAGCGATTGCCGCCAGCGCCGCACTGGTCATTGCACTGGCTTTGTGGAGCGTGAACCTTGGCGCGCAGATGGCCGGCATGAATGATGGTGCGATCAACTGGCTGGCGATGAGTTCGCACCTGCAGCCATTGCTGCGCGGCCTGGTATCGACCACCGACATCGTCTGGTTCGTGCTGCTGATCGTGCTGGCACTGGCGCTGGCCACGCGCCGGCTGGCCACCGACAAGGAGCGCAACTGATGGGCATGCTGTTCAGACGTCTGGACGGCTGGCTGTTCGCGCTGCTGCTGTTGCTGGCAGCGGGCGCGATCGGCTACCTGAGCACACGCTACATGCACGAGGCCGACTGGACCGCGAATGGTCGCACCAGCCTGTCGGCGGAAAGCCGCGCGGTGCTGGCCCAACTGCACGGTCCGGTGGAGATCGTCAGCTACGCGAATCCGCAGGGCGACCTGCGCCAGACCGTGGCCGGCTTCCTGCAGCGCTACCAGACGGTGAAGCCCGACTTCAGCCTGCGCTTCGTCGACCCGCAGCAGGATCCGGCGAAGATGCGCGAACTGGGCATCACCGTCGATGGCGCGCTGATCCTGCATTACCAGGACCGCGAGCAGCGACTGGACGAACTGTCCGAGCGCAGCCTCACCAATGCATTGGAGCGACTGATCCGCGGCAACGACCGCATCGTCGCGTTTGTCACCGGCGATGGCGAGCGCCGCACCGATGGCCCAGGCAACGCCGACCTCGGCACCTTCATCACCCAGCTGGAAGGCCGCGGCATGCGCGCGGTGCCGCTGAACTTCGCCCAGGTCACCGACGTGCCGCAGCACACCGATCTGGTGGTGCTGGCCAGCCCCACACTGGCGCTGCCACCAGGCGCGGTGCATGCACTGGTCAATTACGTACAGGGCGGCGGCAATCTGCTGTGGCTGACCGAGCCGTCGAATGACGATCTTGGCTTGCAGCCGCTGGCCGACGCGCTCGGTGTACACGTGCTGCCCGGCGTCCTGGTCGACGGCTCCGGTGCGGCCCTGGGCCTGCACGACCCGCGCCTGATCGCACTGGGCGACTATCCGCCACAGGCGATTACCCGCGGCTTCACGCTGACCACGCTGTTCCCGCAGGTATCCGCGCTGGCCCAGGTGTCGCAGGCCGGCTGGGGAGTCAAGTCGTTCCTGCGCTCCAGCGCGCAGAGCTGGACCGAATTTCATCCGGTCGACAACAACAAGCCCTCGGATATCCGCTTCGACGCCAGCTCGGGTGAGCTCAAGGGACCACTGGATTTCGGCTTCGCGCTGAGCCGGCTGTCGCCGAGCCCGGACAAGAGCGAACAGCGTGCGGTGGTGATCGGCGACGGCGACTTCCTCTCCAACACCTTCCTCGGCAACGGCGGCAATCGCGCGCTGGGCGAGCGCATGTTCGACTGGCTGCTCGGCGACGACAAGCTGGTCGACCTTCCCCCGCGCGGCGCGCCGGATCGGCTGATCGAGATGAGCCAGGTCGAGTTGAACACGATCAGCATCGGCTTCCTGATCGCCCTGCCTGCGCTGCTGCTGCTGATCGGCGGCCTGATCGTGTGGCGCCGCCGGCGGCGTTGATCCGATGAAACGTGCCACCCGCCAGCGCCTGATCCTGCTGCTCGTCGTGGCGGCCCTGCTGGCGCTGGTCGGCTGGCAGCTGGGCCGTGATGCGCAAGGTGATTCCGGCAGCCTGCTCGCGCTTGATCCAGCCGGCATCACGCGTGTTGATTTGACCCTGCCCGGCACGCCGGTCATGCACTATGAAAAGCGTGAAGGCCACTGGTGGCACATCGACGGCACACCGGCACGCGCGATCGATGGGCGCCTCAATGAACTGGCCGATACCGCCGCAGCGCATGTGCTCAGCTGGCGCCCCGCCAGTGATTTCGATCCGGCGAAGATCGGCCTGACCCCCCCCAGCGCCATACTCGTGCTGGATGGGCATGCGCTTGAATTTGGCGAGTCCTCGGTCACCGGACCCCAGCACTACGTGCGCGTCGGTCAGCGGGTGGCACTGGTGTCCACGCGCTACATGCCGCGCTCGCCCGCCCTCCAGACCACCGAACTGCATTGAGTCGCGGAACCGACCGTGCCTGAACTGCCCGAAGTCGAAACCACCCGTCGCGGCATCGCACCGTATCTGGTCGGCCGACGCGTCACCGGCGTAACCCTGCGCCGACCTGACCTGCGCTGGCCGATCCCTGCGGAGATCAGCGATCTGCTGCCGGGACAGCGCATCGACGCGGTGGAACGACGCGCGAAATACCTGCTGCTGCACACCGAGGTTGGCAGTGCGCTGCTGCACCTTGGCATGTCCGGCGTGCTGCGCGTGCTGCCGCCGGATGCGCCGGTGGGCAGGCACGATCATGTCGATATCGCACTGGAACGCACCTCGGCGCAGGCACCACGCATCCTGCGTTTCACCGACCCACGCCGCTTCGGTTGCCTGCTGTGGCAAGCACCCGGCGAGACCCACGAACTGCTTGCGAAGCTCGGGCCTGAACCGCTGACCGATGCCTTCGATGGTGATCTGCTGTGGCATCTCTCACGCGGCCGCACGGCCGCGGTGAAACTGTTCCTGATGGACAACGCCGTCGTGGTCGGGGTGGGCAACATCTACGCCAGCGAAGCGCTGTTCGCCGCAGGTATCGATCCACGCCGACCCGCCGGCTCCGTCTCGCGTGCACGCTATGCGCGGCTAGCCTCCGAAGTGAAACGCATCCTGGCCTGGGCGATCGAGCGTGGCGGCACCACCTTGCGCGACTTCCTCAATCCCGATGGGGCGCCCGGTTACTTCTTCCGCGAGCTCAACGTGTATGGGCGTGCAGGTGAACCGTGTCGTGTCTGTGGCACGCCGATCCGGCAGGTGGTACTGGGACAGCGTTCGACATTCTGGTGTCCGCACTGTCAGCGCTGAGCCGGGCGACTGCCACTCACTCCGGCCAGTGGAACTCGACATAGGTATTGTTGAAGTCCGGGTCATCCAGCCCACCGCCGAGATGCACCACGACACCGCCGGGGACGCCTTCGATATCCAGAGCCTGGCCCTCGACGAAGTGCGCGCCGAGCGCCTCCAGCTCGACCAGCCGCTCGCACAGGAGCCCGGCGCGATCGATCGCGCGATCCGGCACCTGGCGGATGCTGATGTCGGGGCGACCGAACTTGCGCATGCCGCGGGTGTGGATCCATGAATGGTCGGGCTTCGCATCGTTGTCGCGCAGGATCAGCAGATGGTTGCGGATCGGGGCACCGTCGCGGATCAGATAGTGCCGGCGCCAGCCATCGGCATCCAGCAGGCTCAGGGTCTGCGGATCGAGGATCGCCACACCGCCGATGTCGAGCAGGCCGGCCAGCACGCCAAACGTGTCGCGCAGATAGCCGGTATCCGCATTGTCCTTGAGCTTGCCGCGCACAACCAACACCTGGGGTGCATCGAATGCACGCTGCCAGGCCTGCGGCGCATCCTCCTTGAACATGCTGCCCAGCGAACCCTTCAGCGGGTAACCCTCCCACTGGCGCAACGCATTGTGATGATGGCTGGTCAGCTCGATGCCCTCAGGCAAGCCGTCGCTACCGTAGGCAGCGGACGGCGCGCGCACCGCATCGAACTTGCCGAACACGTAAAACTGCAACAGGATTTCCTCGTCGCTGGGCTGCCAGTGCGGCCGCTGCCAGGCGGGGATGGTGATCGGGTTGCTCATGGAATTCCTTGGTTGGGCACCGCTCAACGACCTTCGCCAAGCGGCAGCACCGATTGCTGCAGTTCGATGCGGCCGCTGCCTTCGCTGATCTTCTTGAACTCGGCGCGACTCACCGAGACATAGCGGTCGTTGCCGCCGATCTCAACCTGCGGCCCCTCGGTCACGGCACGGCCCTGTTCATCCACACGCACCACCATGGTGGCCTTGCGCCCGGTGTGGCAGATCGTCTTGATCTCTTCCAGGTTGTCCGCCCAGGCCAGCAGGTAACGGCTGCCCTCGAACAACTCGCCGCGGAAATCGGTACGCAGACCGTAGGCCAGCACCGGGATATTGAGACGGTCGACTACATCGCTGATCTGCCATACCTGCGACCTGGTCAGGAACTGCGCTTCGTCGACGAACACGCAGTGCAACGCGCCGCGTGCGGCGATGTCGGCCTCGACCAGCACGAACAGGTCCTCGTCAGCGCTGAACCGGCACGCGTTCGCCTTCAGGCCGATGCGCGAAGCCACCACGCCCTCGCCGTAGCGATTGTCCAGTGCCGGCGTGAGGATCAACGTGCGCATGCCGCGCTCGTGATAGTTGTACGCGCTCTGCAACAGCGTGGTGGTCTTGCCGGCATTCATTGCCGAGTAATAGAAATAGAGCTTGGCCATGGGCGTGCGTTCGGATCGTGATCGTGCATGGTAGCGCGACAGCCGGCTTGCTCCTCTCCTGCTCGCCCCGAAAAGGGACTCCCTTCGGTCGCGGGGGAGCGAACTCAGGCCTTGTCCAGCGGTGTATTGCCGCCGGTGAACTGCGCGCGAGCCTGCGCCAGCCGGTACTTGTGCTCGGCACGCCAGCGCCGCCAGTCGCGCAGGCCGCAGATCGCATAGACCAGCTTGAACAGCTGCAGTCGCCGCAGCACCTTCGGCGTATCGAACAGATCGCCGGCGAGCATCGAGATCACGCCCTGCTCCAGCTGCCAGGTATTGCGCGGCGAGCGGAACATCTGCTGCATCACCGGGCCGTTGAAGCGGTAGATGAAGAACGAGAAACGCGCCATGCCGGCGCGCTGGCGTTTCTCCAGCTTGCGCAGCAAAGCCGTCTCGCGTTTCGGCTCACGCAGTGACTGATCAACCACCTCGACCGCCTGCTCCGCGCCACTCATCGCCAGGTACACGCCGGAGGAGAACACCGGGTCGAGGAAGGCGAACGCATCGCCGACCAGCACCCAGCCCGCGCCACCCATCTGCGTCGAGTCGTAGGAGTAGTTGCCGGTGACGCGCACTTCGTTGCCGATCAGCTCGGCCTGCTCGATGCGCTGCCACAACGCCGGGCTCAGCTTCAGCGTGTCGAGCAGGAATTCCACCGTGCGGCCCTTGCGCTGCTTGAGATAATCCGGCCGGCACACCGCGCCCACGCTCATCACGCCATCCGGCAGCGGGATCATCCACATCCAGCCGTGTTCGAAGCTGTAGATGCTGATGTTGCCGGCGTCTTCGCCGGGCCGGTATTCGGCACCGCGGAAGTGACCGAAGATCGCCGCGCTCTGATGCTGGTCGTTCTTGCGCCGCAGCTTGAGCTTGCTCGACAGCAGCGCGTCGCGGCCGCTGGCATCGATCACATAACGGGCCTCGATGCCATAGCTGCGGCCATCGTCGGTCTTCACGTCCAGCCAGGTTTCGCGCGCACCACGCTGCTCGACACGCACCACCTCGTGCCCTTCGCGCGCATCCGCACCGCATTCGCGCGCGTGCTGGTACAGCATCTGATCGAAGTCCTGCCGCCACACCTGGTACGCATGCGGCGGACTTTGTCCGAGCGCGCGGGCGAACGCATAGGTGTTGTAGCCGCGCTCGTTGTCCGCCTCGAAGTCCGCACCGGGCTTGAACACACCCAGCGCACGCACCTTGTCCAGCACGCCAAGCCGTTCGAAAACCGGCAGGTTCATCGGCAACAACGATTCGCCGATATGGAAGCGCGGATGGTGCGCCTTCTCCAGCGCGATCACCTTGTAACCGCGGCGCGCCAGCAGCGCCGCCGCCGTGCTGCCACCCGGGCCGCCGCCGATCACCGCCACATCGCACTGTTCGACCGTCTGATCCGTCATGCTCACTCCGCCCGGCGCCGTCACCCCGACAGCCCATCCCGCATCAATTATGACGCAACCGGTCGGCCATCCTGCAGGCCTCTGCTACCATCGACCGCCGTCATACGTATTGCCTCGATCCATGCTCAATCCGCAACAACTGGCCGCCGTCGAACATTGCGACAGCCCGCTGCTGGTGCTGGCCGGCGCCGGTTCCGGCAAGACCTCGGTGATCACGCAGAAGATCGCGTACCTGATCGCACGCAAGAAGCTCAACCCTTCGAAGATCGCAGCGATCACGTTCACCAACAAGGCAGCACGCGAGATGCGTGAACGCGTGGGCCAACTGGTCAGCACCGAGGATGCGGCCGCGCTCACGGTGTGCACCTTCCACGCACTCGGGCTGAAGTTCCTGCAGATCGAGCACGCCCGTGCCGGCCTGCGCCGCGGCTTCTCGGTGCTGGATGCCGACGACAGCAACGGCATCGTCAAGGAGCTGGCGCCCCGCCCTGTTGGAGGTGGGGGCGTGAAGCCCGACGTGCTGTTCGGCATCCGCAACCTGCTCAGTCGCGCCAAGAACGGCGGTCTCTCGCCGGAAGAAGCGCTGGCTGCCGCACGCAGCCCGCGAGAGCTTGAAGCAGCGACGATCTACGACATGTACCAGCAGCGTCTCGCCGCGTTCAACGCGGTCGACTTCGACGACCTGATCCGGCTGCCGCTGCGCATCCTGGAAAGTGACGCCGAATGCCGCGATGCCTGGCGCGAGCGATTCCGCTACCTGCTGGTCGACGAATACCAGGACACCAATGACGCGCAATACCGCCTGCTGAAAGCACTCACCGGCGAGCGCGGCGGCATCACCTGCGTCGGCGACGACGACCAGAGCATCTATGCGTGGCGCGGCGCGAATCCGGAGAACATCGACCAGCTCGGCCGCGATTGGCCGAACCTGCGCGTGATCAAGCTGGAGCAGAACTATCGCTGCGGCAAGCGCATCCTGCGCGCGGCGAACCAGCTGATCGCGAACAACCCGCATCTGCACGACAAGAAGCTGTGGAGCGAGCATCCGGAAGGTGCGCCGATCCGCGTACTCGAATGCAAGGAAGCCGAGCACGAGGCCGAGCGCGTCGCCGCGCTCGCCACCACGCTGGCGGAAAAGCACAAGGCGCGCTGGCACGACATCGCGATCCTGTATCGCGGCAACTTCCAGGCGCGGGTTCTGGAAAAGGCTTTGCGGCTGGCGCGGATTCCTTACCACCTCACCGGCGCACTGAGCTTTCTCGACCGCGCGGAGGTGAAGGACCTGCTGTGCTACCTGCGCCTGCTGACCAATCCCAGCGACGACGCCGCCTTCCTGCGCGTGGTCAACGTGCCCAAGCGCGAGATCGGTTCGACCACGCTCGAGAAACTCGGTCAGCTCGCGCAGTCTCGCCAGTCGTCGCTGCTCGATGCCACCCGCAGCGACAGCGTGCTGCGCCAGCTCACCCCACGCCCCGCCGCGGCGCTGGCATCGTTCTCCGGCCTGCTCGACGAATTGCGTAGCGCCTCGCTGCACGAGAGTGCGGCCGACCTGGTCGAACTGATCCTGAAGCGCACTGGCTACGCCGCGCAGATCGCCGCCAGCACCACCGATGCCAGTGTGCGCGAGCGCAAGCTCGGCAACCTGAAGGAACTCGCCGACTGGTTCCGCGCTATGCAGAAGGGCGGCAACAGCGCAGGCGACCTCGCCTCGCAGCTGGCCCTGCTCAGCCATGCCGACCGCGACGAGCCCGGCAATGCGGTGCGCATGATGACCCTGCACTCGGCCAAGGGGCTGGAGTTCCGCTTCGTCTTCATCGTCGGCTGCGAGGACGGCACGCTGCCGCACGAAGGAGCGATCGACGAGGGTCGCATCGACGAGGAGCGCCGCCTGATGTACGTCGGCATCACCCGCGCCAAGGAACTGCTCACGCTATCGTGGTCAGCGAAGACCAAACGCTACGGCGACGTCCACAACAACCAGCCCAGCCGCTTCCTGCACGAACTGCCGCAGGCCGACCTGCACTGGCAAGGCAAGGATCCCGAGGCGGACAAGGAAGCTGTGCGCGAAACCGCCGAGTCGCATATGGCGAAGATCGCCGCGATGCTGGCAGGGGGCTGAGAACCCGCTTCGCAAGGCTGGCCCCGTGCACGCTATGCTCCAGACGGTATGATTGATATCGCCAGTCAATACGTCATGCTCGCCACAGCGTTCAACGCCCGGGATTGGGCAGCCGTGCGTGAGATTTCCACGCACCTGCTCCCGCACATGCCGCACCACGGGGCAGCTCACTACATGACGGGCGTCAGTTTCATGGAGCTCGCGCAGATCGCTCCGGCACTCGATCATCTGTGGCATGCCGTACATCTTGAGCCTACGCGCGCGCATTACATGGCGCAGCTAGCAAAGGCTCTATCGTTGGCACAGAGGCTTGGCGAAGCCCGGCTCTGCGCCGACCGTGCGATGGGTCTTTCTCCAGGCGACCCCGTGTCCCTCAATACACTCGGTCAAGTCTATACCAGGGTGCAGGCGCACCAGCAGGCAACAACTGCCTTCCGCGGCGCGGTAGCGCTCATGCCGAACGATGCGGCTTATCGTTTCAACCTCGGCAATGCCCTGACCGCTGACGGTCAATTCGCCGCTGCGGAAATGGAGCTGGAGACCTGCATACAATTGAATCCTCGCTACTGGGCCGCCTACCTCGCCCGAGCTCAGCTGCGTCGATGGTCACCTATTGAAAATCACATCGGGGCCCTGAGCGAGCTCGCGAAGATACATCGAAATGACCTCGACGCAATGTCGCAACTTCAAATGGCGCTCGCCAAGGAATGCGAGGACATCGGGCACCACCATGAGGCGTTCATCCATTACACCAGGGGAAAGACCGCTGGCGGTGTATCACGCCGATATTCAAGCAAGACCGACGAAGCGCTTTTCGGGGCGGTAATGGCGTCTGTGCAGTCCGCTCAACCCATTGGAACAGGGTTTGCGACTGCCGAGCCGATTTTTGTGATCGGCATGCCACGAACCGGAACGACGCTGCTGGAGCGCGTCATCACCAGCCATCCCGATGCTTACTCCGCCGGTGAGCTGCAGAACTTTGGCATGGCACTCAAACGCCTGTCTGGCAGCAGGACCCGCCTGATGCTGGACGTGGATACGATTTCGTCAGCGACACAGCTCGACTGGAACATGCTGGGTGAGACTTATCTGCGCAGCACGCGCCCTGCCACCGGGGAGACGAAGTGCTTCGTCGACAAGCTCCCGCATAATTTCATCTATGCGGGCCACATCGCGAATGCGCTTCCTGGCGCAAAAATCATCTGTGTACGTCGACATCCGGTTGATACTTGCCTCAGCAATTTTCGTCAGGTTTTTTCGCCGGAATCACCGTACTACGACTACTCGTACAACCTCCTTGATACCGGCCGATACTACGTGCTGTTCGATCGGCTGATGGCACACTGGGAGAAGATCTTCCCCGGTCGCATCATGGAGGTTCATTACGAGTCGCTGATCGAGTCGCAGGAAGCAACCACCAGATCTGTCCTGAGTCATTGCGGACTGACATGGAACGATGCATGCCTGCAGTTCCAGCAAAACCCGGCACCGGTAGCGACGGCAAGCGCGGCTCAGGTCCGCGAGCCCATATATCGCTCCGCCCTCAACCGCTGGAGACACTACCAAACAGAGCTGGCCGAGCTTCAATCGCTGCTGATTGCCGAAAGCATCGACTTCGAACGATGATCGGTCATCGCAATAACCTCCTCGGGGATGGAGCTATGGGAGAAGCGGGAAAGACCGTTCGGGAACTCCTGCGGTGCCCAGCAGCTGTGCATCTGAATGCGCCATGATCGACCACACACGTCAGCGCCACCAACTCCTCCATGCATTCAACCAGCGTGACTGGCAGCAGGTGCACGCATTGGCGGTGGCGCTCCTTGGATTCTTCCCATATGACGCGGACGTGCATTTCATTGCAGGTCTTGCAGAACTTGAGCGAGGCCAGCTTGGGCCTGCCCTGCAACTGCTTCGCCACGCATTCTCGCTGGACCAACAGCGCCCCGAATTCTCGGCCAACCTGGCACGCGCCCTGTCGATGGCCGGCGCCCGTCACGAGGCCATGGTCATGGCCGAACTAGCCATGGGTAGCAAGCCTATCGGCCCGGCAACACTGGATATTCTGGGTACGGTGTATTCAAATCTGAATGCGCATGACGCAGCTCTTGACGCGTTCCGCCAGGCTGCAGCCCTGGCTCCGGATCACGCGCCGTTTCGCTACAACTTGGCCACAAGCCTGATTGACGCCGGAGCCCTGGACGAAGCCGAACGCGAGATAGACGCCTGCCTTTCACTGAACCCGCACTTTTGGCGCGCACATCTGACGCTTGCCCATCTGCAGCAACAGACTCCGGTGACGCAGCATCTAGCGCGACTGGAATCCCTGCTCGCCGAGCCTTTGCTGTGCACCGAAGCGAGGGCAAGTCTGCACCTTGCATTGGCGAAAGAGCATGAAGATCTGGGTAACTATGCGGAGTCCTTCGATCACCTCACTGCTGGCAAAAAGGCTGCCCGCGAAGGCATCCAGTATTCGATCAAGCAGGATGAGGCCGTATTTGCAGCACTCGAACGCGCAACCCCGAGCCCGGGCAACGTTCACGGGCACCAATCCTCGGAGCCTATTTTTGTTTTTGGCATGCCGAGAACAGGGACGACTCTTGTCGAGCGCATTCTGTCCCGCCACCCCGAAATTCGTTCTGCCGGGGAGTTGCCCGATTTCAGCATCGCCCTGCGGCAGGTATGGGGAAACGACCGCCCTCTTGGCAGCGGACTCGCTGCCATCGACGGGATAGGCGAGATCGATTGGCGCCGGGTTGGTGAGCTCTATCTCTCAAGAGCACGATCTGCTGCTGGAACCGTCGGTCGCGAAACACACTTCATCGACAAGCTTCCGCACAATTTTCTATATGCCGGTTTCATTGCAAAAACTTTCCCCAAAGCAAAATTAATTTGTCTGCGGCGCAACCCGATCGACACCTGCCTGAGCAATTTCCGCCAACTCTTCGCCCGCAAGCTGCCTTACTACAACTATTCCTTCGACCTGCTCGATACCGGCGCCTACTACGTCATGTTCAATCGCCTGATGGCACACTGGCGGCAGGTGTTTCCTGGGCGGATTCTCGAGATTTCGTATGAGACTCTGGTGAGTCAGCAGCGGGTGACATCTCGGCAAATTCTCGAGTTCTGTGGACTGCAATGGAACGAACTCTGCATGGATTTTCACGAAAATACCCTGCCAGTCGCGACGGCAAGCGCCGTGCAGGTGCGATCGAAAATGTACACGACCGCCGTTCAGCGCTGGCACCGATATAGGCCACAACTCGCCGAGTTGTGCACATTGCTTGAGCAAGCCGGTATATCTGTCGAATAACTTTCCATCACCGCTAATTCAGCACCTTGGCAACTCGAGAATTGAAATCCGATGACTGACATGACTCTGCTTTACGGACAACTCTGCACCGCATTCAATCAGCGCAACTGGCAGCAGGCACTTGATCTGGCCGGAAAGGTTCGAGTCATCACTCCGCACGAACCCAGCGTCTACTACATCGCAGGGATCTCCAATCTCGAGATGCAGAACATGCAGCAGGCGCTTGGCTGCCTGAAAATGGCCACCACACTGGCGCCTGAGCGCGTCGATTACGCGGCTCAGCTTGCCCGGGCATTCACGTTTGCCAACCTCTACCGCGATGCCAAAACCGAGGCGGATCGCGCCTGGCTGCTCTCGCCCAGCGACTCCAGTACGCTGGACACACTTGGCGTTGTTTATTCTCAGGTCGGAAGCTACGACACAGCCGTCGAGGTTTTCAGCAAAGTGGTTGCGCTGACGCCGGATCACGCGCCCTTCCGCTACAACCTGGCCACTTCCCTGGTCGCTGCGGGTCGATTGGACGAAGCCGAACTGGAAATCGAGGCTTGCCTGAGGCTGGATCCCAGATATTGGAGAGCGCATCTTACGCTTGCCCAATTGCGGCGCCAGACGCATGAAAACAATCATGTGGAACGATTGACCCGTTTGCTGGGCACGCTCGATACCGGACAGCCGGATCCATCGTCCCTGGTGTGCCTGAACATGGCGATTTCGAAGGAATGCGAGGATCTCGGCGACTACCCCAAGGCGCTGGAGCATCTGGTGGCAGCCAAATCCATCGGGGGTGCCGGTCGTGGCCATTATCCGGGTCGCGATGCCGTCATATTCAAGGCGATCCGAGGCTCGTTCACCAGCCACCAGGAAATACGGCCCAAGGGCCACGCGACCACAGAGCCGATCTTCGTGATCGGGATGCCACGAACCGGAACGACTCTGGTTGAACGCATCATTTCCAGCCATCCTGATGTTCAGTCTGCTGGCGAACTTCTCAATTTTCCGATGTCGATCAAGCAGATGTCCGGCACCATGAGCCCGAGCCTGATCGATATCGAAACCATCGAACGCGCGCGCGATCCCGACTGGGAAAAACTGGGCAAAATGTATTTATCCAGCACTCGACCCAGCACCGGGCAGAAGCCGTATTTTGTCGACAAGCTTCCACACAATTTTCTTTATGCCGGCTGGATCGGTAACGCATTACCGGGGGCCAGAATGATCTGTCTCAGGCGCAATCCCATGGATACATGCCTGAGCAATTTCCGGCAACTCTTCGCACCCAAATCACCCTACTTCGACTACTCCTTCGACCTCCTCGATACCGGTCGCTACTATCTGCTGTTCGATGAGCTCATGGCGTACTGGCAGGAAGTCCTTCCCGGTCGAATTCTGGAGGTCAGCTACGAGGAACTGGTCGAGAATCAGGAAGCAATGTCCCGCAGGATCATCGAGTTCTGCGGCCTCTCATGGCATGAGGCCTGCCTCCGCTTCGAGGAAAACACCAGCGCCGTGGCCACCGCCAGTGCTGTCCAGGTTCGCGCCCCAATCTATCGCAGTGCATTGCAGCGCTGGAAGAAATACGGATCGCGGCTCAAGCCGCTGCAGGAGCTGCTTGAGCATGCCGGTGTGGACGTCGACCGGCATCAAGGGTCTGTTGCGCCGCTCGAGTAAACGAGTGCAGCAAGTTAGACGACACCGTATTGAGCACCGGACCGCTTCCGCAATAGCAGTGTTCTGCCCATGCCGTGGCACCTACCGCCGTCTTCGCCACCACAAGCAAAACGGCCCTGGAGATTCCAGGGCCGCAATGTGTAGCAATCAGCAATCGACCCTTAGCCGCCGCTGCCGAACTTGTAGTTCGCCTCAACGAACATGGCACGTCCGAACACATTGTAATCGTCAGTGTTGTACGGACCTGAAACGGTACCGGGGTAGCTGTTGTCCACCGGCGGCATCTTGTTGAACACATTATTGACCAGGAACGAGAGCCCAAGGTTCTTGGTCGGGTTATACGTCACGCTGGCGTTCCATACGATCCACGCACCAAGCTTGCCAGTGCCCGGGGAGGTGTAGTTGTTGTAATAGGTCGCCAGATAGTTCGGGGTGCTGCCATAACGGTTCACATACGCCGTGGCACTCCACTCGCTCTTGGTCCAGGTCAGTGACGCATTCACCTTGGTCTTGAAATCGGTACTGTAAGCTGGATTGGTCAGCAGATTGACCCGCGCATCACCCACGTATTGCTGGCTGTTGTGCTTCAACACGTCGGAATACGAACTGTCCACGACCAGGCGGCCCAAGGCACCAATGCCGAACCCGTACGAGAAACGGGCAATCAACGCATTGTCGATCTCGTTGGCGGTATTGATCTTGGGTTGGATGATGCCCGTGATATTGCCTAGCAGACCGCCCGCTCCGGGCGAGCGCTGGATCTGCGCAAACGCCTGGGTGCATGTAGGTGTAGTGGGATCGATGACGCCGGCCATGCACAGATACTCATCCTTGGACAACTGATCTGCACTTTGCGGGGTGACTTCGTTGTTGATGTTGTAGTGCAGATAGTCAACGGAGAACGACATGTCCTGGATCGGTGCCCAAACCGCACCATAGCTCCATACCTTGGCCGTGATCGGCTTCAGCCCCGGCACGCCATAAGTCGTGCCCTTGTACTGCACGCTGTTGTATCGCGCCGGGCAGTTGACGACGTTGGCACCCGTGTAGCCCAGCGTCGCGCAATTGGCGTAGTCGGTTACGAAACTGTAGAAGTTGCTGACACCCTGACCCGTATCGGACAAGGTGGGTACCTTGAACGCCGTGCCATAGCGACCGCGGAACAGCAGGGTGTCTAACGGGCGATATTCAAGCCCGAGGTTGTAAGTGGCGTGACTGAGCGTTGGGCTGTTCGGCTCCTGATAGGCATCGTAGCGACCGGACACGTCAAGGGTGAGCTGCTTGAGCAGCGGCGCCCTGAATTCGGCCGTCGCAGCTTCGCGGCTCCGATGTGCCGCGCCGGGTGTTGCGCTGGTGCCATAGACGTAAGGCAAGGTCAGGCCGTTATAGTCCACTGTCTCCAGAAGCCGCGGATCTGGACTGGAATTCCAGCCTTCGTTGCCTGCCTCCAGAACCGCCGCCATGCCAGCATCGCCACCCGGCAGGCTGAACAGGGACGAATTGGTTATCTGAGCACGCGAAAGGTTGTCCCATGTCTTGGCGCGGCTGTCGGTATATCCCGTGAAGCCCTTGAAGTCCGCTTGGGAAATCGGCTGATACAACTTGGAATAATCGGGCGAATATTGAGGATACCCGTAGAAGGTACCCATTTGCGGCCCCAACACCTTGCCGTAGTAATTTTCGATCGGAACGGTGAAGCGTTGGAAATCATGATTAAGCAGCTTGTCATCGGAATGGGTGAAGCTGACGTCGTAGTCCCAGTTGGATGCGCCGAACGTACCCTTGCCGCCGAGCACCAGCATGTAGGAGTTCTCGGTCTGCGTGTTCATGATGTTTGAATAGCCGCCGACTTCCTCAGGCGTGAACACGTGCTGGATGTCGATCAGACTGTTCAGTTTCGGATCGTAGAAGTAGCCCAGATCCACGTCGCTGCCGTAGAACGAGGTGCTGGTGCCGTTCGTGAACTTCTGCTCTTCGTAGTTGTAGAGCAAGTCACCGTAAAGCTGCAGGTTGTCGTTCACGTCGAACGTGTTGTGCGTGTACAGATTGGCCGTCTTGTCGTGATTGGTCAGCGTGGCATAGCTTGGGGCCTTGAACGAGCCGCAATAGTCGCCGTCGCCAGCGCGGTGCTGCTTCGCAATCGTGCCAGCGAAGCCGCCCGCCACGTTGGCGCAGTTGGCCGGATCCTCGAACAGATAGCCGGAAGCGCCGGTACCGAAGGTATACGCGTTCAGCACCAGATAATCGCGCTCGGCCACCGGCGGCGAAGTGCCATGATCGTTGTAGCCTGCCGTCAGGCTGCGATCACCCGTCCAGATCGGCTGGGTGTCTTCGAACTGCACGCCAACCAGCGAATTGAATTTGCCCGCGTTAAAGCTGTCCGCCAGGCTGATACGGCGATCGGCGCCACCGCCGTCTTTGTGCCAGCCATAACGCACGTCGACGGTCGGCGCATCAACCTGCTTTTTGAGCACGATGTTGATGACGCCGGCGATCGCGTCCGACCCGTACAGGGAGGATTGTCCGCCTGGCAGAATGTCGATGTGATCGACCAGATCGGCCGGAATGCCACTGATGTTGTTGAATACGTCCGAGCCGTTGTACAGACCCGGGAAATTGCCCATCGGCAGGCCGTTGATCAGGTACTTCGTGTAGGACGGGGAGAGACCGAACAAGCTCAGCGTCTGTGCGCCCGTGGTGAACGAGTTGGTGTCCTGCGAACCCTGGACACTACCCGTAGAGAACGACTGCTGCTGCAGGGCCTCGGCGACAGTGGTGAAGCCTTTCGCCTTCAATTGATCGGCCGTGATCGTGATGACCGGCTGTGCTGTTTCGATCTGCGTCTGCGGAATCAGCGAGCCCGTCACGGTAACCGCTTCGAGTTTCTTGACCTTGGTATTGTCCGGCGCCTGATCGGTGCTCTGCTGGGACGTATCCGTCTGGGCAGACTGCGCATAGGCAGAGGTATAGCCAAGCGCCAAGGCCGCCACGATGGCCATCGTAATTTTCGACTTGATCATTTCTACAGAACTCCCCTCAGAGTTTTCGGAAACTGGTTGAACCCGCCAGTCATTGGCAGGCAATCGACACGAACCGGTAGGTCGGAATGCTACGAACCAGCACTCTCCCTGCCGGTCAGTCGATTCATGACACGTTAGGTTTAACACGCCCACCAAAGTCGGCGCAACAATCTCTTCACAAATCAAGCAATTACGTATTTTATTGCGTTATGAACTTGCGGTTGCGCAAGAATTTGCACGAGGCTTTTCACTCCACTTGCCTTCCATTCCGGAACAGCAGCTGGCAGCTTGTTTGTCATTGCTGACGCCACATCAGCGGATGCGTCTTCTGCCGATTTGGCAGCATGAAATGGGCGCGTCACTGGGCTGGCAGCTGCATCTGCGCAACCACGAAATCCTGGAAGCTGCCTGCTATCCGAGCGATACAGCACTCAGAACAAGGCGGATCAAGCAAGCCGGATAAAGAGCAGCCTTTACTTCCTGGCGGATACGCGAAATCGCACAAAAAAAACGGCCCCGCCGAAGCGGGGCCGTCAATGACACGAGTCCCAGTGGAAGCGCTTACTTCTCGCCCGCACCGAACTTGTAGTTTGCCTCGATGTACATGGCCCGGCCGTACACGTTGTAGTTGGACGTGTTGTACGGCGTGCTCGAGGTGCCCGGGTAGCTGTGATCCATCGGAGGCATCTTGTTGAACACGTTGTTCACCAGGAACGACAGGCCCAGATTCTTGATCGGGTTGTAGGTCACGCTGGCGTTGTACAGGGTCCACGCCGGCAGCTTGCCGGTGCCCGGGTTCTCGTAACTATCGTAGAAGGTGGCGAGATAGTTGGGCGTACGACCGTAACGGTTGCCGTACAACGTGGCACTCCACTGGTTCAGGCTCCAGGTCAGCGACGCATTCACCTTGGTCTTGAAGTCGGTGCTGTAATACGGGTGACGCAGCAAGTCGATGGTCGGATCGGTCGGATAGTCCTGCTGCGTATGCTTCAGCACATCGCTGTAGGACGCGTGGAACGACAAGCGACCCATGGCACCAATCTCCTGCACGTAGCTGAAGTCAGCCGTGATGGCATTGACCTGCTCGTTGGACACGTTGACCTTCGGTGTATAGATCTCAAGGATGTTGCCCAGATAGGTCGAACTGGTCGGCGTGCCGCGGACGATCTGGGCGTAGGCCGCTTCACAGGTTCCGGAGGTCGGGCTGATCGTACCGATATTGCACAGGTACTCCGTGTTGGTCAGCTCGTTCGCGCTTTGGGCATTGACCTCGTTGTTGATGTCCCAGTGGAGGTAATCCACGCTGACCGACATCTTCGACATCGGCGCCCACACGAACCCGTAGCTCCACACCTTCGCGGTAATCGGCTTCAGGTCGGGGGTGCCCGTCTGCTGGCCGAAGAACTGCACATCACCGTACTTGGCTGGGCAATCGGCGACATTCGCACCGACGTAAGGACCACCCTGGCTTGCGGGAATACGGGCACAGTTGGAGTAGTCGGTCACGAAGCTGTAGTAGCCGCTCGGCCCCTGGAATTCATCAGCCAGGGTCGGCACCTTGAACGCACTGCCGTAGCGACCACGCAACAGCAGGGAATCGAAGGGACGATACTCGAGACCCAGGTTGTAGGTACCGTGGCCGATGTCCTTGCCGAGAACCTTGTAACCATCGTAACGACCGGATACATCCAGGGTCAGCTGGCTCAACAACGGGATCTTCAGCTCCGTCGTGGCCGCGTAGCGGGAACGGTGGCCTGCACCTTGTACATCGGTGGTACCCCAAATGTCGCCATTCAGCAGACGCGGATCGGGCGTGTAGGACCAGCCCTGGTTGCCGCCTTCCAGCACCACGGCGATACCTGCATCGCCCGCCGGCATCGAGAACAGCGAAGCATTGGTCAGCTGACCGCGCAGCATGTTGTCCCAGGTCTTGGCGCGGGTGTCCGTATAACCGGTAAAACTGTCGAAATCCGACTTCGACATCGGCTGGTAGAACGCCGCATAGTTCGGTGCGAAAGCGGCGTAGGCGCCGTAATAGGGATCCAGGCCAAGTTGCGGCCCCAGTACATGCGAACGGAAATAGGCATCGATCGCACCATCGAAGCGCTGGAAGTCATGCGCCAGCAGCTTGTCGTCCGAATGCGTGAAGCCGATGTCGTAGTCCCAGTTCGACTGGCCGAACGTACCCTTGCCACCCAGGGACAGCATGTACGAATTTTCGGTCTGCTTGTTCATGATATGCCGGTAACCGCCGACATCTTCCGGGGAGAACGCACGCTGCAGGTTGACGAAGTCGTCCAGGTTGGGATCGTAAATGTAGCCGTAATCGACCGATGTGCCCCACCAGGTGTAGCTGGAGCCCACCGCGTACTTCTGCTCTTCGTAGTTGTACAGCAGGTCGCCGTACAGCTGCAGGTTGTCGCTGACGTCGAATGTAGTGTGGGTGTAGAGGTTGACCGACTTGTCGTCGTTGGTGACCGTCTTGTAGCCAGGCGTGTAGAAAGAACCACAGTAGTCACCGGAATTGTTGCGGTGCTGCTTGGCCTCGGTACCACCGAACTGGCCGGCGACATTGGCGCAGTTGGCCGGATCCAGAAAGTAGTACGAGTTCGTGCTCTTGGTACCGCTGTTGACCAGGTAATCGCGCGAAGCCACTGGCGCACCGGTGCCTTGCGTGAAGTACTGCTTGGTCAGGTCCCGGTCGAAGCCCCAGATCGGCTGGGTCTTCTCGAACTGCAAGCCCACCAGGGCGTTGAATTTGCCGGCGCTGAAACTGTCGGCCAGGCTGATGCGACGATCCGCACCGCCGCCGTCCTTGTGCCAGCCGTAACGCACGTCGATCGTCGGGGCATCGATGTGCTTCTTCAGCACGATGTTGATCACGCCGGCGATGGCGTCGGAACCATACAGCGAGGACTGACCGCCCGGCAGGATGTCGATGTGGTCGACCATGTCCATCGGGATGCCGCTGAGGTTGTTGAACGCATCGCCGCCGTTGTACAGAGCGGGGAAGTTGCCCATCGGGCGACCGTCGATCAGGTACTTCACGAAACCGACCGGCAGGCCGAACATGCTGAGTGTCTGCGCGCCCTGGGTGAACGACGCCGATGTTTGCGCGCCCTGCACGCTGCCGGTGGCGAACGACGACTGCTGCAGCGCCTCGGCCACCGTGGTGAAGCCACGGACCTTCATGTCCTGCGCGGTGATCGTGATGATCGGCGTGGCCGTCTCGATCTGCGTCTGCGGAATCAGCGAACCGGTCACCGTGACCGCTTCGAGCTTCTTGGCCTTGGAGCTGTCCGGCGCCTGATCGGTGCTCTGCTGGGACGTATCCGTCTGGGCAGACTGCGCATAGGCAGAGGTATAGCCAAGCGCCAGGGCCGCCACGATGGCCATCGTAATTTTCGACTTGATCATTTCTGCAAGAACTCCCCTCAGAGTTTTTTCAACAAGTAGGTGAACCTGTCCGTGAGCGGACAGGTGATCGGCACGAATCGGCATCCGGGATGCGAAAACCAGCATTTCCGTGCCGGTCGGTCGATTCACGACTTGTTAAGTTCTAGCACGTGATCGAAAGAACTTGCAACAATTTCTTCACGCATGCGCAAAATCATGCATCACATGATCTTGCGTGCCGCGATTGAAATCGGTGGGCGAGCGGCGCTCAGATGAGCTTTTCCGCTTCCAGTTCGCTCTTCAGATAGGCGTAGTAGATCGGCGCGGCGATCACGCCTGGCAGGCCGAAGGCGGCCTCCATCAGCAGCATCGCGATCAGCAGCTCCCATGCACGGGCGTGGATCTGGGTGCCGACGATGCGGGCATTGAGGAAATACTCCAGCTTGTGGATCACGATCAGGAAGCCGAGCGCGGCGACGCCGACCCCGAGCGACACCGACAACGCGGCGATCGTGATGGCCGCGTTGGAAAGCAGGTTGCCGACCACAGGCAACAGGCCGACGACAAAGGTCAACACCACCAGGGTCTTGGCGAGTGGCACATGGACGCCCAGCAGCGGCAACGCGCCAAGCAGGAAAATCGCGGTGCACAGGGTATTGATCAGCGAGATCTTGATCTGTGCGAACACGATGTTGTGGAACGCCTCGGCCAGGTGCTGGCAACGCAATCCAAGCGCCGTGGCCAGCGGGCCGACCTGATGCGCTGGACGCGCACGGCTAAGCGCGATGATCGCTCCTAGTACCAGGCCGATGAGGATATGCACGAACAGCCGCACCGCACCCTTGCCTGCCAGTTGCAGGGTCTCTGCATGCTTGCGGGCCAGTTCGACCGTGCCCACGCGCAGATCCTCGACACTGTCCGGCAGGTGATCGACCAGCATCGCCGGCAATTGCTGACGGGCCTTTTCCACCAGCGGCATCAGTTGCTGCTGCCAGAGCAATTCGGGATTGCCGATCTCACTGCGGAAGAAGCTGATGGCGCCGAGAATCAACAGGATCAGCAAACCCACCACGATCGCCCCCAGCGCGGCCACCACCAGCACCCGTGCGCGATCGCCGGAGATGCGTTTGCCCAGCAGCGGCGTCATCGCCTGCACCAGTTCATAGACCAGCAGCCCGGCCAGCAGGGCCGACAGCAGGTGCAGCCCGAGGACTGACAGCAGCGCCACCGCCGACAACAAGTAGCTGGCATAACGGAGTGCCGATGAAGGCTCGCGCGATACAGGCGAAGGAGAGTTCATGCAGGTCGCCACCGTGAGAATGTCGGAACGGCCAGTCTGTCAGCAGCCCGCAATGACTGCCAACCCCGCGCAGTCAGCCTTGACATGTGCCTGTCGTAAACTCCGTCCATCGTGAAGATCTTCATCAAAGGACTCCCGCATGTCTGTTCGTCTACCTCTGGTCTTGGCCATGCTCGGCCTGCTCGCCGGTTGTGCCACCGCGCCATCGCATCCTGCGGCCACGACGGCCGAGCCACCAGCTTCATCGGCGGCCGTTGTTCATGTCGCCGCCAATGACAACCTGAATGCAGTGGCCTGGAGCCAGACCGCCATCGAGCATGACCTGATCTATCTGCAGACTTACCGTGATGCCCAGTCGAGCCTGCTGGCTGCGCTGCATGACAAGCAATGGGATGCCCTGGGCAAGGCCGATCGCACCACACCGCTCAAGGGCCTGAAGCCCGCAGTGATTCTCGACATTGACGAAACCGTGCTGGACAACTCGCCGTATCAGGCACGCCTGGTGAAAAGCGGCGGCGAGTTCAATGAAGCCGACTGGGCTGCATGGTGCAAGGAAGAGCGCGCACGCGCGCTGCCTGGCGTGGTCGAATTCACCCAGTTCGCCGCCCGGCATGGCATCGCCGTGATCTACATCTCCAACCGCGCCAAGGATCTGGATGACGCCACTTTGGCCAATCTGCGCAAGGCAGGCTTGCCCGTGACCGGACCACAGTCCTTTCTCGGCCTTGGCACCGTACTCGACGGTTGCGAGCAGGTCGGCAGCGAAAAAGGCTGCCGCCGCCAGCTGGTTGCCCGGCATTACCGTGTGCTGATGCAGTTCGGTGACCAGATCGGCGATTTTGTCGACGTCATCGGCAATACCGATGCCGGTCGCCGCAAGGCAGTCGCCGACTATCTGCCATGGGTTGGCGCGCGCTGGTTTGTGTTGCCGAATCCTACCTACGGATCCTGGGAGCCGGCGCTGTTCAACAACGACTGGAGTGCCCCCCTGGAACAACGGCGGCAGCAGAAGATCGACGCATTGCGATATCAATGATTAAGCAATTTAATCAAAATCAGTCAGTTACAACAATTTACAAAAGTATTGCCTTAACTTTAACGGACAAGTAATATTTACCCGCCAACCCTGCTGACCAAAGCTTTTGCAGGCAAGGCCATTTCCCTTCCGGCTCTGCCGGATTTCCCCGTGAGGCCGCGCGCCCGCGGGGTTTTCTTTTTGCGGCGCAATATCTGGCGTCGTGAAATCCTGCGGTGCGACCCTTGTTCCCTGCTCCCGCGCCCCTTACCCTGCCCGCTCACCGCGCCTCTCCCGGCGCGTTCCAGTCATGCCGCCCTTCAACCGAGAGCCCTTCATGCGCCTGCACACCCTTCGCCACGCCCTGCTGCCGTTGTTCGCGGCACTGCTGCTGAGTGCCTGCCACGGCAAGGACGACGCCACCCAACCCGGCGGCAGCACACCGGAGGCGGCCGTGCAGGGTTCGATCGACCTGCTCAAGGCCAGCGACATCAACGGTCTGTTGAAACACGCTCTGCCACCGGCCGACTACGCCAACCTGCGCGCCGACTGGATCCGGCACCAGCAGGATCCGCAGGCAATCACCGCCGAGGATCGCGCCAAGTTCACCGAGACCATGCAGGAGCTCACCGGACCTGACGCCGAGAACAAGCTCTACGGCGAGCTGCAACCGAAGCTCACCATGCTGGAGCAGCAATACAAGGATCAGCTGCCCGTGCTGATCAGCGTCGGCGAAGCCTTTGTGAAGAACGGTGTCGCGCAGAACAAGAGCCTGACCGAGGCGCAGAAGGCGCAAACCAGCAGCGTGCTTGACGTGCTCGGGCCGTGGGCACAACAGACCCCATGGTTCGACCAGGCCAAGGCAAAGCAGGCCGTCGGTGTGGCAGTGACCACGGCGCGCAAGCTGGATCTGAAAACCCCCGATCAGCTGCACGCGATGGATTTCGACACCGCCATGGCGAAATACTCGACCGGCATCACCGGCATCAAGCAGCTGCTGGCGATCTACGGTCTGTCGGTGGACGACACGCTGAACTCGGTCAAGCTCTCCCCGGTATCCAACACCAATGGCCATGCCGTGGTGAAGATCGACTACACCCTGCTCGGCAAGCCGCTGTCGAACGAATCGACCCTGGTGCAGCAGGACGGTCGCTGGTACAGCGAGGACATGCTGAACAATGTGCGCAAGTCGCATCAGCAACTGGGCGCACAGCCGCGGCCGGCCAGCAGTATCGGCGCACCGGCCGCCGCCGCCACCGTCGCAACGAAAGACTAAACAGTGCAACCGTTAGAATAGACGGATGCAGAACATCTACACCGCCGATTCCACCGTTCACCAGCGCGCGCCCTGGTGGTTCAACCTGGCCGGACAGCTGTTGCAGCCATGGGTGCGCATCCGCCGTGACCCGGCGGAACCTGCGGCGCTGCTGCAGGCCGGTGTGCCGGTCTGCTACGTGATCGAGCGCGACGGCTTTTCCGACGCGCTGATCCTGCAGCGTGCCTGTCGCGAGGCAGGCCTGCCCAATCCGATGCAGCCGCTGGCCGGCACCCGCCGCAAACGCTCGGTGTTTGCGCTGGTGCGTCGCGATGGCTGGCTGTTCGGGCGCATCCGCAAGCGCGCACCGAACGAACCGCTGCGGCAGCTGGTGCACTCGCTGGAAGGCATGCCCGAGCACGACGTGCAGATCGTGCCCGTATCGATTTATGTCGGGCGTGCGCCCAGTCGCGACAGCGGCTGGTTCCGTGTGCTGTTCTCGGAAAACTGGGTGATGGTCGGCCGCTTCCGCCGGCTGCTGGCGCTGCTGCTGAACGGACGCGACACCGTGGTGCACTTCTCCGCACCAGTATCGCTGCGCAGCGTGCTGGGCGAATCCGGCGAGATCGCGCCGGAACGCTTCGCGCGCAAGATCGCGCGGGTACTGCGTACCCACTTCCAGCGCATCCGTGCCGCGGTGATCGGGCCGGATCTGTCGCACCGGCGCACCGTGGTCGATGCGGTGCTGAATGCCGAGCCGGTGCGCGCAGCCATCGCGGCCAGCGCGGCCAAGGAAAAGATCAGCCACGCCAAGGCCTGGCGCAAGGCGAACAAGCTGGTTCTGGAGATTGCTGCCGACTACTCGCATCCGGTGGTGCGTTCGGTATCGTTCCTGCTGTCGAACTTCTGGAACAAGCTGTACGACGGTATTGCCATGCATCACTTCGACAAGGCCCGCGCCGCCGCACCCGGCTACGAAGTGGTCTACGTACCGAGCCATCGCAGCCATGCCGATTACCTGCTGCTGAGCTATCAGCTGCATGTATCCGGCGTGGTGGTGCCGCATATCGCCGCCGGCGTGAACCTCAACCTGCCGGTGATCGGACCGATCCTGCGCCGCGGCGGTGCGTTCTTCCTGCGTCGCAGCTTCAAGGGCAATGCGTTGTACCCGGTGGTGTTCAACGAATACCTGGCGCAGCTGATCGACCGCGGCGTGCCGATCGAATACTTCATCGAAGGCGGTCGCTCACGCACCGGCCGCCTGCTCACCCCGCGCGCCGGCATGCTGGTCATGACGATCCGTGCATTCCTGCGCGCACCGCGCCGGCCAGTGCTGTTCCAGCCCGTCTACATCGGTTACGAAAAGCTGATGGAAGGCAAGTCGTATGCAGGCGAACTCAGCGGCCAGCCGAAGGAGAAGGAATCCCTGCTCGGCCTGCTGCGCGGACTGAAGGTACTGCGCCAGCGCTATGGCCACGTCGCGCTGAACTTCGGCGAGCCGATCGAGCTGAATCCGTTGCTGGACGCCGCCAGCGCCGACTGGCGCGCGGCCACTGCCGACCCGGATGCCAAGCCCGAATGGCTCAACAGCGTGGTCGACCGGCTGGCCGGGCAGATCCAGGTCAACATCAACCGCGCCGCCGACGTCAATCCGATCAACCTGCTGGCACTGGCCCTGCTCGCCACGCCCAAGCACGCGATGGCCGAGAGAGATCTGCTCGCCCAGCTCGAACTGAGCAAGACCCTGCTGGAGGAGCTGCCGTATTCCGATCGCATCACGCTGACCCCGATGAACCCGGCCGGGATCATCGCCTACGGCGAGCAGATGGGCTGGATCCGCCGCGTGCAGCACCCGCTCGGCGACGTGCTGGTTGCCGACGACGAACAGGCGGTGTTGCTCAGCTACTTCCGCAACAACGTGCTGCACCTCACCGCGACCGCTGCGTGGGTCGCCTGCTGTTTCCTCAACAACCGCCGCATGTCGCGCGCCTCGGTGCTGCGGCTGGGCCGGATCATCTACCCGTTCATCCAGGGCGAGCTGTTCCTGCCGTGGGACGAGGATGGCTTCGGTGCGCAATTGCAGGCGACCATCGACTTCTTCGTGCGCCGCGGCCTGCTTGAATCCGCTGGCGACGGGCGCGTGCTGGAACGCGCACCCGGCCAGGACGACAGCGCGTTCCAGCTCAAGGTGATCGCGCGCAGCCTGATCCAGGCGTTCGAGCGCTACTACATCACCATCGCCGCACTGGTCAAAAACGGCCCGCACACGATGACCGGCGCGGAGCTGGAGAACGCCTGCACGCTGACCGCACAGCGGCTGAGCCTGCTCAACGAACTGTCGGCGCCGGAGTTCTTCGACAAGGCGCTGTTCCGCGGCTTCATCCAGAAGTTGCGCGAGCGCCGCGTGGTATGGACCGACGAAGCCGGCAAGCTCGACTACGACAGCGCGCTGGAGATCATGGTGCGCGATGCCAGGGTGATCCTGTCGCGTGAAGTGCGCCATTCGATCCTCAAGATCACTCCCGGCGGCGAGAAGGAGCCGGCGGCAACGAACGAGGTTGGCGTCACGATCGCCGGTTCGCGCGATACCGTCCAGCCTGCCGAGGACGCATCCGGCACAGAGCTGCATCAGCGACATGTCGACGCCGAACATCACCGGCATGCGCATGTCGATGCGGTGACGGCAGACGACGGCTCCGCCACCACACCGCGCGAGTAACCGGGCACGGCGATGCTTGTGCATCGCCGTGCCGAACGTCACGTGACGCTGGTCAGGGTGCGCGCCTAAGATGACGGTTCACCCAGCCGGAGTCACGCCCATGCCTGCCCGCCCCATGACTGCACGCCGTGCGCTGGTCAGCGCTGCCATCCTGTTGTCGCTGCCAGTTGCTGCGATGGCCACTGATGCACCGGCTCATCACGACGTCAGTGTGCTGCATTGCGCGCATCTGATCGATCCGGTGGCCGGCAAACTGCTGGGTGCCACGACCGTGATCGTGGAAGACGGCCATATCAAGGAGCTGCGCAGCGGCAGCGTGGACGGCAAGCCATATGCGGATGCCGCGCAACAAGCCGGCGCCGGCTTCCAGCAGATCGAACTCGCCGATGCCACCTGCATGCCCGGCCTGATCGATTCGCACACCCACCTCACCATGCAGTTCAGCAAGAGCACCTACAGCGATCAGTTCCGACTCAATCCCGCCGACTACGCGATCGAGGGCACGGTCTACGCCAAGCGCACCCTGCTGGCCGGCTTCACCACGGTGCGCAACGTCGGCGACGAGCACAACGAATCCATCGCGCTGCGCAATGCGATCAATGCCGGCCTCGTGCCCGGACCACGCATCTTCAGTGCCGGTCAGTTCGTCGGCACCACTGGCGGCCATGCCGATCCGACCGACGGTTATCGCTGGGACCTGCAGGGTGATCCGGATCCGAAGGACGGCATCATCAATTCACCTGAAGATGCCTGGAAGGCGGTGCGCCAGCACTACAAGGACGGCGCCGACCTGATCAAGATCATGCCGTCCGGCGGCGTGCTCGACGAAAGCAACAGCGTCGACAACGCGCAGATGACGCTGGACGAAATCAAGGCGGTGGTCGCTGCTGCGCACGATTACGGCTTCACCGTGGCCGCGCATGCGCATGGCGCCGAAGCGATCCGTCGCGCGGTGCTCGGTGGCGTCGACTCGATCGAGCACGGTACCTTCATGAATGACGAAGACATGAAACTGATGAAGGAACACGGTACCTGGTACGTGCCGACCATCATCGCCGGCCAGTTCGTGATGGAGAAGGCGAAGGAAGGCTGGTATCCGCCGCAGGTCGCACGCAAGGCGGAGCAGGTCGGTCCGATCATCATGGCTACCGCCGGCAAGGCCTATCGGGCGGGCGTGAAGATCGCCTTCGGCACCGACGCCGGTGTCTATCCGCATGGCGACAACGCCAAGGAGTTCGCCTACATGGTGCAGGCCGGCATCCCGCCGATGGCTGCCCTGCAGGCCGCAACCACCCATGCCGCCGAGCTGCTGCACAAACAGGACCAGCTGGGCCAGGTCGCCGTCGGCCGTCAGGCCGATGTGATCGCCGTGCCGGGCAACCCGCTGGACGACATCACCACGATGCAGCACGTCAGCTTCGTGATGAAGGATGGCGTGGTCTACAAGGAAGCCGGCAAGCCGATCCTGTAGCATTGCGCGCATGAACGAACAGCCCAAACCCGCCCCGGACCAGACCACCCATTTCGGCTTCCGTGACGTGCCGGTCGGCGACAAGCAAAAGCTGGTCGGCCAGGTATTCACCTCGGTCGCGCGCAGCTATGACCTGATGAACGATCTGATGTCGTTCGGCGTGCACCGGTTGTGGAAGCGTCATTTCGTCGCCATCAGCGGCGTACGCCGTGGCGATCGCGTACTGGATCTGGCCGGCGGCACCGGCGACATCGCCGCCCTGCTCAAGCCCATCGTCGGTGACACGGGCGAAGTGGTGGTCGGCGACATCAACGCGGCGATGCTCGGCGTCGGTCGCGATCGCATGACCGATCGCGGTCTGGTCAGCGGTCTGCGCTGGGCGCAGCTCAATGCCGAAGCGCTGCCATTTCCGGACAACTCGTTCGACGCAGTGACCATGGCGTTCGGCCTGCGCAATGTCACCGACAAGGACAAGGCGCTGGCCGACATCTGCCGCGTGCTCAAGCCCGGTGGTCGCCTGTTGGTGCTGGAATTCTCCAAGGTACAGAGCGAGCTGTTCGGCAAGCTCTACGATTTCCACTCGTTCAAGGTGCTGCCGAAACTCGGGCAATTGTTTGCCGGCGATGCCGACAGCTACCAGTACCTCGCCGAATCGATCCGCAAGCATCCGGATCAGCAAACCCTGAAGGGCATGATGGAACGCGCTGGTTTCGGCCGCGTGGAAGTACGCAACCTCAGCAACGGCATCGTGGCTATCCATCGGGCATACAAGCTTTAGGACTGCAACTCCGCGACACGGCTCTCTTGCCAGATCGAATCGGCCTGATCCGATCGAGCTGGTCTCATCGAGTGATTGCGTCCATGCCGAACCGCTACCGTTTGTTCGCTGCCATTGCCGCTCTACTCGGCTGGTTTACACTCGCGCTCCAGCTGTTGCTGTCGATCCAGCTGACCGTGGCGAACGGGCAAGGCGCACTGGCCGGGGTATGGACCTACTTCGGCTACTTCACGATCCTGACCAACGTGTTGGTGGCGCTGGCGCTGACCGCCGATGCGCGTGGGCCGCGCGGAGCAGTCAGCCGTTTCTTCACTCGGCCCGACGTGCATACCGCGATCGCGATGAGCATCGTCATCGTCGCGGCGATCTACAACCTGATGCTGCGCCAGCTGTGGCAGCCACACGGCTGGCAGATCGTCGCCGACAACATCCTGCATGTGGTGATGCCGGCGCTGTTCCTGCTGTACTGGTGGCTGGCGGTGCCGAAGGCGACGCTGCGCTGGCCACAGGCGATTTACTGGCAGTCGTATCCGGCCGCCTATTTCGCCTACGTGCTGGCGCGTGGCGCGGTGGATCACTGGTATCCGTATCCGTTTCTCGATGTCACCACGCTGGGTTATCTGCGCGTGCTGATCGACGCCTGCGTAGTGCTGCTGGTATTCATCGTGGTCGCGCTGCTGCTGATCGCGCTGGGGCGCTGGCAGACGCGGCGTTCAAGCAGGATCGCCACGCAGCCGGCGCAATCCTGACGCAAGCACATCAGCCGGCGGATCCGCGCAGATCCGCCAGCACGGTACCGGACTGCCTTATCTCGTCCTCGTGGTCCGGATCGCGCCAGGTCTCCAGCAACGCGTCGGCATACCAGCGACGCATCGCGGGCAGCTCACGCAGACGCTCTGCGTAAGCCGCTGCCGCGTCGTCCATCACCAGGTTGTAGGTCTGGATGCGGAACGCCACCGGCGCGAAGAACGCATCGACCGCGCCGAACGCGTTGCCGGCCAGGAACGGACCGCCGAAACGACTCAGACCTTCGCCCCACAATTCATTGATGCGCGCGATGTCGGCGCGCAACGGCGCGGGTAGTTCGTCGGGCAAACGCACACGCAGGCCGCAGTTCATCCCGCAATGCGCGCGCAAGGCACCGAAGCCCGAATGCATCTCGGCAACGGCGCAGCGGGCCCACGCACGTGCCAGCGGATCGGACGGCCATACGCCGGGATGGCGCTCGGCCAGATATTCGGCGATCGCCAGCGAATCCCACGCCACCGTGTCGCCGTCGCGCAGGCACGGCACCTTGCCGTTCGGTGAAAACGCGCGAAAGGCATGCCAGCTCAATCCGCTGCCCGCCACGAACGGCACCAACCGTTCGTGAAACGGAATGTCGAGCTCACTCAGCAATACCCATGGCCGCAACGACCACGATGAATAGTTCTTGTTGGCGATAAACAACTCGTACATCCGCTGCACTCCCATGGATTTCGATCCGATCGATGCCAATGATTCAGCAGCGCATGAATTCTGCAGATTTGATTCAACCCGGCTTGCATGCCTCGGCAACCACCGATGATACGGGCGCGGGACGCCGGCGCGCATTCGCCAGCACCACACCGCCCACGGTGATCACGCCGCCGACCAGGGTCAGCACACCCGGCCGCTCACCCAGCCAGACCCAGCCGATCAGCACCGCGATCGGCGGCGAGAAGTAGATGAAGCTGGATACCTGCGACGCGGAGGCCCGACGCAGCGCCGCGTTCCATGCGAGGTAGCCGATGAAGGTGGGCGCGATGCCAAGCCACAGCAATGCGCTGATATGCGACCACGGCGCGGCAGCCAGCGCCTGTGGCAGACCCAGACCCAGCGGCAGCGTACCCAGCGTGCCGGCAAAGAACGTGAACGCGGTGACGCCGATCATGCTGTTGCGCGCGAACAGCGGTTTCTGGCCAACGAAATAGATCGAACAGGCGAGCACGCTGACCAGCACCAGCGCAGCCATCGGTTCAAACTTCACGTCCTTGCCGCTGGCCACCACCACCAGCACCACGCCGACAAAAGCCACACCCAGTCCCACGAGGGTGCGCGGCGACAGGCGCTCGCGCAGCCAGATCGCCGAGACCGCCGCGGTCGTCGCCGGCACCAGTGAGATCAGGATCGCTGCGGTACCGCTGGCGATGCGCGTTTCCGCATAGTTGAGGCACAGGTGGTACACGGTGAGGCCGATCACGCCCAGCAAGGCGAGCTGCGGCCAGTCGCGTCGTGCCGGCAGCGGTACCCGCTTCACCACCGACAGCGCGGCGAAACACAGCGAGCCGATCGTCAATCGCGCGAACGCCACCTCGCCCGGACTGAACGAGGCCAGCGCGTAGGCGATCGCGGCATACGCCGAGGACCAAGTGAGCAGGGCGATACCGATGTAGATCAGTGCACGCCCATCGAGGCGTTGGTGAGTATCCATGGGGGGAAGATTCCGATATTGGGGATGTGCGCATCCTAATCTTGATGGCTGCACCCAGGAATGATGAATCATCGTAAAGTAGTGATGTTTCGCCATCGAACGAATCGAGAACTATCGATATGACCTTTGAATCGAAACCCGAATTGGACAACAAGGATTGGCAGCTGCTGGAAGCGCTGCAGCAGGACGCGCGCCTCGGCTACGCCGAGCTGGGCCGCAAGGTGCGGCTGTCCGCACCGGCAGTGGCCGAACGCGTGAAACAGCTGGAGGAAGCCGGCGTGATCACTGGCTATCGCGCGGTGATCGAGCCGAAGCGGCTGGGCTTCAGCATCGATGCGATGGTGCGCCTGCGCTGCGATGGTGGCATCTGCGCGCGCATCGGCAAGATCGTGGCGGACATTCCCGAGGTGATCGACTGCCGCCGCCTCGCCGGCGAGGATTCCGCCCTGCTGCGCGTGGTGGCGATGTCGATCGGCCATCTGGAAGCCGTGCTCGACCGTCTGCTGAAAATCCACGCCAGCATCAGCACCACCACGCTGATCGTGCTGCAGGCGCCACACACGAACCGCCCGTTGACCCGCGCGATGTGGGACGCCGCCCGCGCGCTGTCACGCGATTGACGACCTGCCTGATGCCGACGCCGGCATACGACATACGCTCGTGTATTTAGACGTCCAACTATCCCCTAGTACTTTTGTCACGGTCGCAGAGGTGAACAGGCACGCATACTCCATGACTGGTTCGATGTGATCGGAGTCCCCATGCGCCACCTGATTTCCCTGCTGCTGGTCAGCGCGTTCGTGTTTGCACCGCTGACGGCCGGCCATGCCGACGAAGCTCCCGCGGCAACCAAGGCCGGCACCGGCAAGCATGCCGAAGCCAATGATGCCAACAAGGCCACGGCAACCGAAAGCGCCACCCGCACCCAGCACAACGTCAGCATCGGCGGCCACAGCATCAAGTACACCGCCACCGCCGGCACGCTGATCATCCGCGACGACAAGAACGAGCCGCAGGCCAGCGTGTTCTACGTGGCTTATACGGTCGACACCGGCAAGCCGGAAAAGCGGCCGGTGACCTTCCTGTACAACGGCGGTCCGGGTTCTTCCAGCATGTGGCTGCATATGGGTTCGTTCGCACCGATGCGGATCGAGACGGCCAGTCCCGAGGCCACTGCTCCACCGCCGTACCACCTGGTGCCGAACAACGACAGCCTGCTCGACAAGACCGACCTGGTCTTCGTCGATGCAGTCGGCACCGGCTACTCGCGCCCTCTGGGCAAGGCTACGGGCAAGGATTTCTGGGGTGTGGATCAGGACATCTCGGCGTTCACCCGCGCGATCCAGCGCTATGTCAGCCTCAACAAGCGCTGGAACTCGCCAAAGTTCCTCTATGGCGAAAGCTACGGCACCACCCGCTCCGCCGCGCTGGTCGATGCACTGCAGGACAAGGGCATGGCGTTCAACGGCGTGATCCTGATGTCGTCCATCCTCAACTACGGCATCCGCATCCCGGGTTACGACGAAAGCTACGTCGGCTACCTGCCGAGCTATGCGGCCGCCGCCTGGTACCACGACAAAACGCCTTACAAGAGCGGTCCAAACAAGCCGGCCGATCTGAAGGCTTTCCTCGACCAGGTCCGCGACTGGGCGCAGGGCCCGTATGCCGCTGCGCTGGCACAGGGACAGAATCTCCCCGACGCCGAGCTCGATGCCGTAGCGCAGCAGCTTGCTGCCTATACCGGCCTGTCGGTGCAGTACGTCAAGGAAGCCAACCTGCGCATCGACCTCGGCCGTTTCCGCAAGGAACTGTTGCGCGACCAGCGCCTTACCCTGGGTCGCTATGACAGCCGCTTCACCGGCACCGACCCCGACGCCGCGGGCGAGACCCCGGACTACGACGCCTCCGACACCGGCATCAGCGGCGCATTCGTCAGCGCGTTCCATGATTACATCGACAAGCAGCTCAACTACCACACCGACCTGGACTACCGGCCCACCTTTGGCGAGATCAGCAAGGACTGGGACTGGAAGCACAAAGCGGCCGGCGTGAATCGACCGTTGCCGCTGGCCTATGTGGCTGGCGATCTCGCCCACGCGATGCGCACCAACCCCAACCTCAAGGTGCTCTCGGTCAACGGCTACTACGACTTCGCCACGCCGTTCTTCATCACCGAATACGACCTCGCGCACATGAACCTCGATCCGTCGCTGCGCGGCAACCTGCAGTTCCTGTATTACCCCTCGGGGCACATGATCTATCTCAACACCGACGCGCTGAAACAGCTCAAGACCGACCTCGCGCCCTTCTACGACCATGCCGCTCCGCAGCGCTGATACGGAATCGCAATCATGCCCAAATCCCCATTCGCCCCGCTCGCCCTCGCCCTGCTGCTCCTCGGCAGTCCCGTCCATGCCGACGACACGACGCCGAAGGATGCAGCCAAGACGGCACAGACCGACAAGGACAGCAAGAAGGAGGAACTGCCAATCCCGCCCGAGCACAGCGTGGTCAGCAAGCACAGCGTGCGCATCGGCAATCGCACGATCAGCTACAAGGCCACCGCCGGTACTCTGCTGATCAAGGACGACAAGGACAAGCCGACCGTAAGCGTGTTCTATGTCGCCTACACCGTCGACGACGGCAAGCCAGGCAAACGGCCGGTGACCTTCATGTACAACGGCGGTCCCGGCTCGTCGAGCATGTGGCTGCACATGGGCTCGTTCGGCCCGGTGCGCGTGGCCAACCACGGCGACCAGCCGATCCCGCCACCGCCGTACCAGATGGTGCCGAATGACGACAGCCTGCTCGACAAGACCGACCTGGTCTTCATCGACGCACCCGGCACCGGCTACTCGCAACTGGTCGGTGCCGCCGAAGGCAAGAACTTCTACGGCGTGGACCAGGATGCCGATGCGTTCGCGAAATTCATCACCCGCTACATCGGCGACAACCATCGCTGGAACTCACCGAAATTCCTGTTCGGCGAAAGCTACGGAACCACCCGCTCGGCGGTGCTGGTGAAGCTGCTGCAGGAGCAGGGCATGGAGTTCAACGGCGTCGTGCTGATGTCCTCGATCCTCGACTTCAACGTATGGGCCAGCACCGGCATCGACCACGCCTTCATCGTCAACCTGCCGACCGAGGCGGCGATCGCCTGGTACCACAACAAGGTTCCCAACAAGCCGGCCGACATCGCCAGTTTCCTCGCCGGCGTGCGCCATTTTGCCGACACCGACTACACGCTGGCCCTGGCCAAGGGCGATGCGCTCGACCCTGCCGAAGCCGACCGCATCGCCAACCAGTTGAGCCAGTACATCGGCCTGTCGCCGACCTATATCAAGCAGGCGAACCTGCGCATCGGCCCCAGCCGTTTCCGCAAGGAACTGCTGCGCGACCAGCGCCGTACGGTCGGCCGTCTGGACGGCCGTTTCGAAGGCATCGACCCGGATGCCGCCGGCGAAACACCCGACGGCGATGCCGCCAGCGACGCCGCCACCGGTGCCTATCTCGCCGCGTTCAACCAGTATGCCGAGAGCGAACTGAAATACACCGGTGACCACGCCTATCTGCCAAACAACTACGGCGTGATCAATACCGGTTGGGACTGGAAGCGCAAGGGTGGCCACGGCTTCACCCAGGCTCCATACGTCGGCACCGACCTGGCTGACGCGATGCGCCGCAATCCGCACCTGAAAGTGTTCTCGGCCAATGGTTACTACGACCTCGCCACACCGTTCTACGCCACCGAGTTCGACCTCGGCCATCTCGGCCTCGACCCGGCGATCCGCAAGAACATCGAGTTCGGCTTCTACCCGTCCGGGCACATGATCTATTTCGACGTGGATGCGCTGAAGCAGGTCAAGGCGGACCTGTCGCGCTTCTATGACGAGACGGTGCCACAGTCCTAGAATCGGACGCTGATACCTGCCGACCGATCCGATGACCCGCAAGCCCACTGACCAGCCGCCGATGGCGGCTGACGACGCGCCACACAATCCCGAGCGCAGACGTCTGCTCGGCGGCATCGCACTGGCCGGTGCGGCGTTGACCCTGGGCAGCTGCCGTCCAACCGGCGGCAGCCGGCTAACGACGACTGATACGAGTTCGGACACTCTCGACGCGCTGCTGCGCCAGCACATCCAGCAGGTTGTTGTGCTGTATGCGGAGAACCGCAGCTTCAACAACCTGTTCGCGCACTTCCCCGGACTGGCCCAGCCGCTGAAGAATCTCGACTCGCCCGAATACCGCCAGCGTGACCGTGACGGCAGCCTGTTCGACACCTTGCCGCCGATCTGGGGCGGGCTGGCGCCACATGCACAGATCGTCGATGGTCGTCACTACCAGATCGACGAACACGCGATCAGCGGCCTGCCGAACCGGCCGTTTGCCCTGCACACGCCAGAGGGTGCTCCGCTGCCGCAAGGCGTGGTCACGCGCGACCTGGTACACCGTTTCTACGAGAACCAGTTGCAGATCAATGGCGGCAGGAACGATGGTTTCGTCGCCTGGGGCAATACCGGCGCGATGGTGATGGGCCATTACGCCGACAACGCGACCAACCTGCAGTTGTGGCAGCTCGCGCAGCAGTACACCTTGTGCGACAACTTCTTCATGGGCGCGTTTGGTGGTTCGTTTCTCAACCATCAGTATCTGGTCGCCGCGCAGCCGCCGTTCTATCCGGACGCGAATCAGCGGCCTGGCAGATTCCAGCTGGCCCAGGTCGAAGGCGACGGCCCCACCGGCACCCGGCCAAAACTCGCCGACGACTCACCGGCCAGTGCGATGCAGGGCCGCGCCAAGTTCGCCGCGCCCGACGCGCTGACGCCCGACTTCTGGGCGGTGAACACGATCGGCCCGGCGTACGCACCAGCTTTCAGCCACGATGCGCACAACCCGCAACTGGCCGATGCGGACAGCCCGACCACACTGCCACCGCAGCTGCATCAGACCATCGGCGATGCGCTGTCGAATGCCGGGGTCGACTGGGCCTGGTATGCCGGTGGCTGGCAACTCGCGCTGGATGGACATGGCGACGGCGACCATCATGTGTTTCCGGAAACCCCGAATTTCCAGATCCATCACCAGCCGTTCAACTACTTCAAGAATTTCGCACCCGGCACGCCGGCACGACAACAGCACCTTCGCGATGCCGGCATCGGCGAGAGTGCCGACAGCAATCATTTCATCGCCGCGATCGAGGCCGGCACGCTGCCACCGGTGTCGTTCTACAAGCCGCAGGGCGACCTCAATATGCATGCCGGCTATTCCAGCGTGGAAGCCGGCGACCGCCATCTCGCGCGCATCGTCCAGGCGTTGCAGAAAAGCCCGCAGTGGCCGCACATGCTGGTGGTGATCACCGTGGACGAAAACGGTGGCTGGTGGGACCACGTAGCACCGCCCAAGGGCGATCGCTGGGGGCCCGGTTCGCGCATCCCGGCACTGGTCGTGTCGCCGTACGCAAAGAAGGGCTTCGTCGATCACACGATCTATGACACCTGCTCGATCCTGCGTTTCATCACCCGCCGCTTCGGCCTGAAAAAGCTGCCCGGCCTGCAAATGCGTGACGATGCGATGATTGCCGCTGGCGGACCGCCGCCCGGCGATCTCACTGCGGCACTGCAATTCGATTCATAGCTTCCTGCCCTGCGTGCGTGGGCAGGAAATATCCGGGACTCTCCATGCGCGAGCTGTACCCCGAGATCGAGCCGTATCGCACCCATCGCCTCGCGGTCGATGCGACCCACACGCTGTACGTGGAGGAGTGCGGCAATCCCACCGGCCTGCCGGTGGTGTTTTTGCACGGCGGCCCCGGCGCGGGACTGGCGAGTTACCACCGTCGCTTCTTCGATCCGGCACGCTATCGCATCGTGCTGTTCGACCAGCGTGGCGCCGGACGCTCCAGGCCATTCGCCAACCTCACCGACAACACCACCTGGCACCTGGTCGCCGACATCGAAGCGATCCGCGAACAGCTTGTCATCGAGCGCTGGGTGGTATTCGGCGGTTCGTGGGGTTCCACCCTGGCGCTGGCCTACGCGCAGATGCATTCCGAGCGCGTGCTCGGTCTGGTGCTGCGCGGTATCTTCCTGTGCCGGCCCGAAGAGATCCGCTGGTTCTACGAGGAAGGCGGCGCGTCATGGATCCTGCCGGAGAAGTGGCAGCGCTACGCCGCCGCGATTCCTCCCGGCGAACGCGGTGAGATGATGGAAGCCTACTGGCGCCGGCTCAGTTCGACCGACGAGGTGGTGCAACTCGCCGCCGCGCAAGCATGGGGCGCCTGGGAGGGCGGCAGCATCACGCTGGAGGAAAGCCCCGGCACCGAAGCCAGCTTCGCCACACCTGACGTCGCACTGAGTCTGGCGCGCATCGAGGCACACTACTTCCGTCACCTCGGCTGGTTCGAACCCGATCAGCTGCTGCGCGACGTGGCAAAGATCCGCCACATTCCCGCCACCATCGTGCATGGCCGCTACGACATCATCTGCCCCGCGAAAAGTGCGTGCGATCTCCATGCTGTGTGGCCGGAAGCGGACTTCCACATCGTGCTGGCCGGGCACGCCGCGTCGGAACCGGCCATTGTCGATCAGTTGGTGCAGGCCACAAACCGATTGGCTGATCGCTATTGCTGACTCGCGGTATGGCTGCCAAGCCAAATGCGGCTGACGCTGGATGATGCATACGCGATGCAGGGACTGCCCCGCTGCGCGTCTTTGTCACGGGCGCCCGATGGGGTGGCGATGGCATACTCCCGGTTTCCGCAATCCCAAGGAGCCGCTGCATGCGCCCGCTTTCCGCTCTCGCCCTCGGCGCGCTGGTGCTGCCACTGGCAACCTACGCTGCCGAACCGCATTCCTACGCGCAGCCCGATCAGGTAGTCGTCACCCATCTCGATCTCGACCTGAAGCTGGACTTCCCGCACAAGCAGCTGGATGGCCAAGCCACGCTGAAGCTGGACTGGAAGAATCCGCAGGCACCATCGCTGGTGCTGGATACACGTGACCTTAAGATCGCGAAAATCGAGGCGCTCGGCGCCGACGGCAAGACCACGCCGCTGAAATATGCGCTGGCACCGCGCGACAAGCAGCTCGGCAGCAAGCTGACCATCGCCACACCGCAGCATCCCGCGCAGGTGCGCATCATCTACACCACGTCGCCCGACGCCTCCGGCCTGCAGTGGCTCACGCCGGCGCAGACAGCGGACAAGAAACTTCCCTTCATGTTTTCGCAGTCCGAATCGATCCACGCGCGCTCGTGGGTGCCGCTGCAGGACTCGCCCGCGATCCGCTTCACCTACGACGCCCACGTCAGTGCGCCGAAGGACATCCGTGTAGTGATGAGCGCGCTCAACGATGCCGAGCATCCGTTGAATGGCGACTACTCGTTTGATCAGCCGCATCCGATCCCGTCCTACCTGCTGGCGATCGGCGCCGGCGACATCGCGGTGAAGGAAACCGGCCCGCGCTCGGCCGTGTATGCCGAGCCCTCGGTGGTCGGCAAGGCGGCGCACGAGTTCGAGGACACCGAGCAGATGATCGCCACGGCCGAGAAGCTGTATGGCCCATATCGCTGGGGACGCTACGACATCCTGGTGCTGCCGCCGTCGTTCCCGTACGGTGGCATGGAAAACCCGGACATGACATTTGCCACGCCGACCGTGCTGGTCGGCGACAAGAGCCTGGTCTCGCTGGTCGCGCACGAACTGGCGCATTCGTGGTCGGGCAACCTGGTCACCGCTGCATCGTGGCGCGACATCTGGCTCAACGAGGGCGTCACCACCTACGTGCAGGGCCGCATCACCGAGGCGCTGTACGGCAAGGGACTGGCCGACGAAGAAGCGCTGCTGTCGGCACGCGCGCTGCAGAAGGAGATCGGCTCGATGCCGACGAACTCGCAGAAGCTCGCCCCGGACCCGCGCGGCATCGATGCCGACGATTCGTTGTCCGATGTTGCCTACGACAAGGGCTCATGGTTCCTGCGCACGCTGGAACAGCGTTTCGGCCGCGCCACCTTCGACAGCTACCTCAAGGGCTACTTCGACCACTTCGCGTTCCAGAGCATCACCACCGAGCAGATGCTCGATTACATGAAGCCGAACCTGATCGAGAAGTATCCCGGCAAGATGAGCTGGGCCGAGGTGCAGGACTGGGTCTACGGCAGCGGCATCCCGAAGGATGCGCCATTGCCTGATTCACCGCATTTCGACACCATCGACCAGGAGCGCAGCGCCTTCCTCGCCGGCCAGATGGCGGCCGACAAGCTCGGCGCCAAAGACTGGAACACGCAGGAATGGATGTACTTCCTCGACCGCCTGCCGGATGTCACTCCGCTGGCCAGGATCCAGCAGATCGACGCCGCCTGGCACCTCACCGGCACCCCGAACGCCGAGATCGGCATGCGCTGGTACAGCCATGCGATCGCCGCTGGCGACAAAGCCGTGTGGCCGGCAGCCGCCGAGCACATGATCCGCATCGGCCGGCTGTATCTGACCGTGCCGCTGTACAAAGCCCTGGTCGGGACACCGGGAGGCCTGGCCTATGCCGAACAGGTCTACGCCAAGGCCAAGGCCGGCTACCACCCGTTGACTCAGCAGGTGGTGGGCGATCTCATCGCCAAGGCGAAGAAAGCGCAGTAATCACAGCTCCTCTCCCTGCATGCAGGGGAGGGAGTATTGCCAATCAGACCCATCAAGAAACCATCATGCCGCCATCAACAAACGTCACTGCCACACCACTCTGGAAGCGCATGCTGCTGCGCCGGCTCAAATTCCTGGTCTGGATCGCCGCAATCCTTGTCATCGTGCTGGGCGGCAGTTACCTGTTCGCGCCGCAGCTGTTGCTGCGCGCGAACAACATGCGCCAAGCGATGGCCGCGCAGCTCGAGAAGCATTCGGTGCAGGCCGGCGATACCCGCTGGGTCTACTACGAAGGCGGTGACGGCCCGACCATCGTGCTGCTGCACGGTTTTGCCGCGAACAAGGAGGTCTGGCTACCGGTCGCCAAACTGCTCACACCGCACTTCCACCTGATCATTCCCGACCTGCCCGGCTGGGGTGAGTCCTCGCGCAATGCAGGTGCCAGCTACAACGTCGATGCCCAGGCCGCGCGGCTGCAGACATTCGTGCAGGCCCTCCAGCTGCAGAGCTTCGTACTGGTCGGCCATTCGCTGGGTGGTGCCGTGGCCGGCGTCTATGCGATCCAGAACCCGGAACATGCGCGGGAGCTGGCGCTGGTCGATGCCTACGGCCTGAAGTACCAGGAAAACGCGTTTACCCACGAGGCCATGGCCGGAAAGAACCCATTCCTGTTTGACGACCGCGCCGGCTTTGCACGCTCCACCGCGTTGGCCTTCGAGAAACCACTCGACCTGCCGGGCCGCATCGTCGATGTGCTGGTCAAGCGCAACCAGCAGGATCGTGCCTTCATCGAAAGCAATTTCAACGAGCTGCGCGACCCGTCGCAATACCTCGCGCTGCAGAACCGGCTGGGCCAGCTCGAGATGCCGGTGCTTGGCCTGTGGTGCCATGACGACAAGATCGTCGATATCTCGGCGCTGGACAGCCTGCGCAGTGGCCTGACCCACGCCAGCTCGATCAGCACCAGCATCCTCATCGGCTGCAACCACATGCCCATGTTGGAAAAGCCCGAGCAAACCGCGCAGATCCTGAGCGGATTCGCGCTTTCCCATTGATCTGGACCCGACCGTCAGACCATACGGTCATATGGGAGTCAGCTTGGCGGAGCACATCATTGTGAATTGCCTATGACAACATGGGAGAATGAGGGCATGGCCTCCAAGGGTGGCGCGCTTTCATGCAAGAAAACGGAATCATGCAGCGACCGATGAAACGAAACCTGCTACGCACAGGCGTGGACGCCATCGTACGGATGTCCTCCACGCGTGCGAACTACTGGGCCGAAGTAGCCTTGGACGTCACCCTGTGCCTGGTACTGCTGGTGGAGGGCTGGCTGCACCGCAGCGGCTCGCTGACTTCGCTGCTGGCGCTCGCACTCGGCCTGCTCGCTTTCAGCTTCATCGAGTACTTCTTCCACCGCTGGATGTTCCACACCCGGATCCCGCTGTTCGAGCAGGGTCATCGCATGCACCACGCGCAGCCGCTGGGCTACGACTCGCTGCCGTTCTTCCTGCCGTCGGCGGTACTGCTGTGCCTGACCGGTCTGCTGGTGCTGGTCATGCCGCTCGGCGTCGCGCTGCTGATGGCCGGTGCGATGACCTTTGGTTACATCGCCTACGGCCTGAGTCACTTCACCATCCACCACGTACGCTTCCAGCAACCATTGCTGCGCCGCTGGGCCGCATCCCACCATGTCCATCACTATCACCCGGACAGCAACTTCGGCGTTACCACGCCGCTGTGGGATGTGTTGCTGGGTACCCGCTACGTGCGGCAGCCCCGGCAAGGCTGAGGCGATCCCTCAGAGGATGCCGGGTATCAGCGCCTTTACCCGTCGCATGTAGTCGGCATAGACCGGGCCGAAGTGTTCGCCCAGCCAAGTTTCCTCCAGCCGCAGCTTGCGCCAGAACGACACGAACATGATGACGAAGCCCAGCACGGCGCGCCATTCGCCGAGCAGCACGACCGTGCCCAGCAACGCGAGCAGGATGCCGGTGTAGATCGGATGGCGCACCCAGCGGTAGGGCCCACGCTCGATCAGTTCGTGATCCTGCTTCAGCTGCACCTCACTGCTCCAGTTGCTGCCGAGGATGTAGCGCGCCCAGCAGGCAAACAGCACGCCGGCCACGATCAGCAGCAGACCCGTCAGCGCCACGGCATAGGTATCAGGCAGGAAACGATCGCCGAGCGGTGTGCCGTCAAGCCAGGTTGATGGCCACATCAGCAGGATCGCCAGGATGATCGGCAACCAGTATTTGAAGAACCGCGGCAGCGCCGGTTCCGCGCGCGTGGACGGCTTCAGCCGACGCGCACTCCACAGCCAGTAGGCCAGGAAGAACAGCCACGCTGCCACCGCCAATGTCGTGAACGAGATATCCATGATCGCCCTTGATGCCCCTGTCGCATGAGGTGCCGGTTCAGTCGCTTTCCCGGTCCTGATACAGCTGCCAGCAGGCAAAACCTTAGCTTCAATCGGCGACGTCGTCGATCAACCGATCGAGTTCTCCCTTGAGCACCGCACCATGCTGGCGCAGCCAGTCGCGTTGCTCGCGCCAGTCCGGAAACAGGTTGCCCACCTGCGCCCAGAACCGCGGCGAATGATTGCGCACCTTGAGATGACAGAGCTCGTGCACCAGCACGTAGCGCAACGCGGCTGGTGGCGCCAGCGCCAGCGCGAGATCGAGATTGATGCGGTCGCGCGTATCCAGGCTGCCCCATAGACTCTTCATCGGGCGAATCTTCAACGCCGTCGGTGCCAGCCCCAGCTGCGGCACATAGCCAGCCAGCCAGCGCGAAACATCGCGACGGATCAGCGCTTCCAGGTGCGAGGCGAGCAGGCCGCGGGCGATCGGCAATGCTCGGGTATGCGGGCGCGGAATCACCAGGGTCAGCCCGGCCGCATGGGGTTCAATCTTCGGATAGGCACCTTCGGCCCAGTCCAGCTCCGCCATCTCGCCACGCAGCGGAAAGCTGCAGGGATAACCCAGACGCAGTGGCGGAAGCGGCTTCACGATCAGATGCAGTTCGTCGAGCTTCTGTTCCAGCCATTCGGCATGACTGCGCAGGAACGCGCTGACCTGGGCCGGATGTGTGCCATACGGATAGGTCACCCGCGCACCCTTCGGGGTGACCGTGAGGCGCAACCGGCGCGCACGCGGATGAGCGGCCTTCAGCACCCGGATGATGCTGCCGCCTACGGTCGCCAGTTCCAGCCAATCGCCTTCCAGATGCTGCGCCATGAGCCTGCCCGTTCGTACCAAGGCCTGTTCGGATATCAGTGGGGGATTCCGCGCCGCCCGCAAGCGGGCGGACGACCAGTATGGCTCCCCGACAGGTCAAACGGGAATGGTTTTTTCGTTCAGCTGTCGGCCGGCCGTGGCAACCCGAACCACTCCTCCAGCTTGCCCAGCAGCCGTTCCAGTTCCAGCGTCAGCAGGGCGAAACTGGCGTCCAGCTCGGCCTGGGCGTCCTGCTGGCTGTCGCCCAGCTCGTCCATCACCACGTCGAGGAATTTCAGCTTGCGGATGATCAGATCCTCGCCCAGCACGAAACTGATCCGCTCATCGAACGTGAGACCGAGTAGAAATACCTGCTTGCCGTTGCGCAGGTGCTCCTTTACCTCTTCGGCGTCCAGATCCTGCCGACGGCAGCGGGCGATCGCGCCGGTGGCAGTGGCCGGGTCGCGGAGCTCGCATTCGTCGCCCAGGGCCAGCCCCGCCGGCAGGTTGCCCGTGGCCAGCCAGTCGGTCATCAGCACACGCGGACCTTCCTCCGGCGCCAGCGGCACCGCCGGGAAGCTGCCCAGCGCCTCGCGGACCTGGGTCAGGGCGTTCTCGGCCGACTTGCGGCTGGAGGTATCCAGCACCAGCCAGCCGTTTTTCGTATCGACATAGGCGGACATCCGCGAGTTGCGCACGAAGGCGCGCGGCAACAGCTCATTCAGCAGATCCTCCTTGATCCGCTTGCGCTCACGGCCGCCGACCTTGCGGCCTTCTTCCTCGGCGATCTTCTGCACCTTGCGATGCAGTTCCTCGTTGATCACCGCAGCCGGCAACAGCTTGTCCTCACCGCCAACGGTGAGCAGGGTGCAATGCTTGACGGTATGCGTGAGCGGTTCGCCTTCGCCGCGGCCGACCGGTGGCACGAAGCCCTTGGTGAACATTTCCAGCGGCCCGCAGGGGCGCAGTCGATGTTCGGCCAGCGCGTCATCGAGGCGCTTCAGATCGATGGCAACGGCGGGAGAAAAACGGAACAGCGTGAGATTGCGAAAGAACATTCAAGATCCGGATGAGGTGCGGCCCGAAGGCAGGTGGTTTCGCCGTCATTCCGGCGAAAGCTGGAGGTGCTTTATAACAGCGAAGCTGGTCATCCAATGCCTCGCGATGGGCAAAGACACTGGATCCCGGCTTTCGCCGGGATGACGGTCATGAGGGGGTGTCAGCGGCTAACGGCAGCGACTGCCGCGGCCACCGTATCGAGGTTGGCACGATTCAACGCCGCCACGCAGATGCGACCGCTGTCGAGCGCGTAGATCGCGTACTCGTCGCGCAGCCGGTGCACCTGCGCCTTGCTCAGGCCCGAATAGGAGAACATGCCGGCCTGTTTGTTGATGAAGCCGAAATCCGGTGCACCCAGCGCGGCGAGCTTGTCGACGAAACCGGCACGCATCGCATGAATGCGCGTGCGCATCTCGCCCAGTTCCTGCTCCCAGCGTGCACGCAGCTCGGCACTGCCGAGCACGCCGGCGACCAGGCTGGCGCCATGCGTGGACGGGCTGGAATAGTTGGCACGAATGGTCTGCTTGATCTTCGACAACAGCCGGGCCGCCTCGTCGCGATCGGCGCCGACCATCGACAGTGCGCCGACGCGCTCGCCGTAGAGCGAGAACGACTTGGAATACGAGTTGGCCACCACGAACGCCTCGATCCCAGACGCCTCCAGCAGGCGCACCGCAGTGGCGTCCTGTTCGATACCTTTGTCAAAGCCCTGATAGGCCATGTCGATGAACGGCAGCAGCCGGCGTTCCTGCAGCAGCGCAATCACTTGCTGCCACTGCGCCGCATCCAGATCGACGCCAGTCGGGTTGTGGCAGCACGCATGCAGCAGCACCACGCTGCCCGGCCCCAGCTTGCCCAGATCCTCCAGCATGCCGGCGAAATCCAGGCCATGGCTGGCCGGATCGTAATAGCGGTACTCAAGCAACTCGAAGCCGGCGGTGCGGAACACCACGTGATGGTTGCCCCAGCTCGGGTTGCTGATCGCGATCTTCGCGCCGGCACCGGCCACCTGCTTCAGCAGATCGGCCGCCACGCGCAATGCCGCGCTGCCGCCGATGGTCTGCGCGGTGGCCACCCGGCCAGCCGCCAGCAGCGGCGATTCGGCACCGAACAGCAACTGCTGGGTGAGCTGGTTGTAAGCCGGCAGGCCGTCGATCGGCAGGTAGCCACGCGGTTTGCCCGCCGCAACCAGCGCCTGCTCCACTTCGTGCACCGTCGGCAGCAGCGGGATGCGGCCCTGCTCGTCGATGTAGATGCCCACACCCAGATTGATCTTGCCCGGACGCGGATCGGCCAGATAGGTCTCGGTCAGGCCCAGAATCGGATCGCCCGGAGCCATTTCAACGGATGCAAAGAAGGACACGGTGATTACTCGACAGGTGGTGTGAAAAGGTAGGCGAGATGTTCAATCTTGCACGGCCGCGGTCTCATCTGCTGCGTCGACCGCCCATGCAGATGTTTCCGCCGGCGCGCCCAGGCTGAAATCGAACAGTGTGCGGTCGGCCAGTTGCGAGGGTGACACATGACCAAGCGCGCGGAAAATGTTCTCGCTGCGACCGGGCTGCAGCTGTTCCCACTCGGCCAGCATGCGCTGCACCGCCTTGCGCTGCAGGTTGTCCTGCGAACCGCACAGGTTGCACGGAATGATCGGAAACCGCTGCTGCGCCGCATATTCGGCGATGTCGCTTTCGCGGCAATACGCCAGCGGCCGGATCACCACATGACGGCCATCGTCCGAACGCAGCTTCGGCGGCATCGCCTTCAGCTGCGCCTGGTAGAACATGTTGAGGAAGAACGTGGCGAGGATATCGTCGCGATGATGGCCCAGGGCAATCTTCGTGATGCCATTCGCGGCGGCCCATGAGTACAGTGCGCCGCGACGCAACCGCGAACACAAGCTGCACATGGTCTTTCCGGCCGGAATCACCCGCATCACCGTGCTGTAGGTGTCCTGCTCGATAATGTGGAACGGCACGCCGCGCGCCGTGAGGTAATCCGGCAGCACCTGCTCGGGGAAGTCCGGCTGCTTCTGATCCAGGTTCACCGCGATCAGCTCGAAGCGCACCGGCGCCTTCGCCCGCAACAGCAGCAGCATCTCCAGCAAGGTGTAGGAATCCTTGCCCCCGGACAGGCACACCATCACCTTGTCGCCATCCTCGATCATGCCGAAGTCGCCAATCGCCTGCCCGACCTGGCGACGCAGGCGCGCGACCAGTCTGTCGGCCTCGGCGGCTGGCGTACGGAAACGGTCGGGGTGGGCAGACATGACGGCCAATCGGATAAAGGAACCTCCATTGTAGCCGGCTGGCCGATCGACTTCCGGAGACGCCAAACGGCGCTAGACTAGGGCGGTTCTCCCTAGCCGTTGCCGCCGCCATGCAGGTTCAGGATCACGCCGAAATCGTCCATCTGCTCGCCGAGCTGAAGATGGAACATCGCGATCTCGATGCAGCCATCGAGCAGTTGGCCTCCGCGATCGGCCGTGACGAGCTGCAGCTGACCCGGCTTAAGAAACGCAAGCTGCTGCTGAAGGATCACATCGCCCGGCTCGAGAGCAAGCTGATCCCCGACCTCGACGCCTGAGCACCGCCTGCCTTTCCCGCCGGACTATCGATGAGCCCCTTGATCCCAACCTGCTTGCAGGACGAACACGTCGTGCTGGAGCCGCTGAGCCTCGATCACGTGGCCGCGCTGGAAGCCGCTGCTGCCGACGGTGAACTGTGGAATCTGTGGTTCACCAGTGCTCCGGCGCCGGGTCAGGCACGCGCCTATGTCGAGAAGGCCCTGCAAGGTCAGGCCGACGGCGTGATGCTGCCATTCGTCGTACGCGAACGCTCCAGCGGCGAAATCGTCGGCACCACCCGCTATTACGATTTCGTGCCTGAGTTGCCGCGCCTGGCGATCGGCTACACCTGGTACGCAAAGCGCTGGCAGAAGAGTCATCTCAACACCGCCTGCAAACGGTTGCTGCTCAGGCACGCGTTCGAGGTGCTGGACTGCGTGGCGGTGGAGTTCCACACCGACCATCGCAATCTCGATTCGCAGCGTGCGATCGAACGCCTCGGCGCGCAGCGTGAAGGCGTGCTGCGCGCCCACAAGCGGCGCCCCGACGGTACGCTACGCGACACCGTCTGCTATTCCATCCTCGCCCGCGAATGGCCGGATGTGGGTCGCTGGCTGGGCTTGAGGCTGGATCGTCTGAGCGGCACGCACACAATTACGACAGCCACAACTACAGCAGGCGATTGACCAGCCGGTCGAGGCTTGTGCGATTCAGCCGCTTCAATTGCTTGCGCACCTCCGCCGGATAATGCCGCGGACTTTCCAGCGCGAGATGGTCGGATAGCCTGGTGGCATGCCGCTTCAACGCCACCCACTCGGCCTGATGTTTTGCCTGCAGCAATCGCGCGGGATCATGCAGCAGCAATCCGTTTTCCAGATCCAGCGCCCATGCACGCGGGTTGAGGTTGTTGCCGGTCAGCATAGCCATGTCGTCGTCGACGAACAGGCCTTTCAGGTGATAGCTGTTGTCGCCGTCATGCCACAGGTGCAGGTTGAGCTGGCCGCTGGCGATCTGCCTGCGATGTGCCCGCGCGAAACGCCGCAGATTGTTTTCATACAGATACGGCAACAGTCCGATCGTCTTGAACGGCTGCCCTGGCGGAATGTAGAAATCGTTGGCAGTCTTGTCGCCGACCATGATGTCGATCGTGCAACCACGTCGCAGCAACTGACCGAGCACGACACGCACCGGCCGCGGCAGATTGAAATACGGCGTCAGCAGGATCACCCGCTCGCGCGTGCTGCGCAGCAGGGCCAGCAGGATGTCGTTGAGTGCGTTGTCACTGCGACCGAAGCCGAGCAGCGGCGTCACCGCCACCTCGGTTGGTCCCGGCATGTCGCGCGGCACCTCGTAGCGTGCCTGCTGCAGCACCTGGCGGAACTCGCGGATCGCTGCCTGCAACGTGCGCGTGGCGGGAACATCCGGCACGTTCAATCGACGCACCGCATCGCTCTTCGCGAAACACCGCTGCACGAAATCCGCCATCGCATCGGCCAGACCGTGATGCCGCAGCAGGTGATAACGGTCGAGCCGGTAGCGGCCCTGCCGCTGCAGATAGACATCATTGAGACTCGCACCGCTGTACAGCACGGCATCGTCGATCACGAAACCCTTCAGGTGCAGCACACCAAACAGCTCGCGGTTCTGCACCGGCACGCCGTAGATGTCGACACCGGGTCCGAGTCGCGCGGCGTACTCGCGGTACATGCCTGCGTTGCCTTCGCTCTTCTGCTTGCCGATCAGCCCGCGCTGTGCGCGATGCCAGTCGACGAACACCGAAACCCGCAGCGCCGGATGCCGCGCCTTTGCCGCATACAACGCATCCAGCACTTCACGCCCACCCTCGTCATCCTGCAGGTACAGCGTGACGATCACGATGCGACGGGTGGCCTGCGCGATTTGCTGCAGCAAAACCTGCCGGAACGCCGCAGGATCGGGCAGCACCCCGATCGCCGTGGCCGGTACCGCGTACGCAGGCAACGTCTCCAGCAACGCCTGTGCCTTCGGCCTGCGCAGCGGTGACAGCATGCGCCGCGCCAGGCGACGTGGGGTGGTCATCAACTTGTTCATGGGAGGCATGGCATCCAGATCGCCGTCCATCATCGCAAACCCTTGCAGATGCGCATAGCTGCAACCCTCCTCCGCTCCATCCCGTGTGGTTGCCCATCGATCGCGGCGATCCTCCTGCGAGAATCCATGCTTCCTGTTCGTTACCAGCGCCATTCAGGCCAGTCGTGGGGTGAGCCGGACCGTCATCACTCGCGCCAGACCGGCACTTGCAGGCTGTTTTCTGCCGGCGCATAACTGCCGCCGGGGATAATCTGCGGCAGCGCATTACCGACGCCAGACGGGAGAACCGATCATGGGTCAGGGAACGGAAGCGCAATCCGCAACGGGCGCACAGCCCGCTGCGGGCGAGGAACTGGCATTCAAACACCGACGGGAAATAGCGGGCATCCCTCCAGGCGCCCCCGGCATGGGTCTGGCCCTCTCCGGCGGCGGCATCCGCAGCGCGACCTTCAGCCTCGGCCTGTTGCGGGCGCTGGCCAGAAACGGTGTGCTGCACCGCTTCGACTATCTGTCGACGGTCTCCGGTGGAGGCTACACAGGTGCAGCGTTTGGACGGCTGTTCAACAAACAGGCGCCACCGGCAGATCCGGTGCCTCCCGCGCCCGCAACGCCACAGCCGAGCGTCGAACAAGGTTTGCGTGACGACACCTCGCTGCTGCTCTGGTGGTTGCGCAGCAACGGGCGCTATCTGACGCCTGCCGGCGCAGGCGATCTGATGCAGGCATGGGCGGCACAACTGCGGGGGTTTCTTGCCACACAGTTCGAAGTGGCCGCACTCATCGTGCTGGCATCGGCCCTGATCGTGCTGCCTCATCTGCTCGGCTATGCATCGCTGAACAACGCGTTGCCACTACCCGTCACCTTCTGGTGGCTGGCCATGCTGCTGCCCGGCTGGCTCGGTGTGTTCATGGGCTTTGCCTACTGGTGGTTGCGGGATCCTGAGGACGTTTCGGCCTCATCGGTCTTGAGCGATCTGGTCATCTGCCTTCTCACGCTCATACCTGGTCTGCGGCTGCTGGCGAAGGGCTGGCATGACGCCGCCTGGAGCCTGCTGTTGATCGCACTCGCCCTCCTGGCGGCACCACTCGCCAGGATATGGACATGGCTACGGGGAAAAGCGCTGCTGGACAATCCTGCCCAGAGCCGGATTCGTTGCACCACCGCGTTGAGCACGACGCTGCTATGCCTGTTCGGCCTGCTGGTCGCGGGTGCCGCCGATCTGCTCAGCTGGTTTCTGGCCGATCAGCTCGCACAGGGCACATTGCACGCGCAGATCATCGGCGGGACCAGCGTGACGGCACTCCTGGTCGCCGTCGGGCGCTTCGCGCTGCCCCTGCTGCAACCACACGGCAAGCCATCACTGGGCCGGCTTCCGCTCATGCTGATCGCGAATATCAGCGGCATGGTGCTGCTGGTATTGCTGACGCTGCTCTGGTTGAGCGCGCTGCAGTATTTCATCTTCTTCGCGCAATTCTGGAGTCTGCCACTGCGCTGGATGATGCTCATCGCCACGAGCCTGCTCTATATCATCCTGACCGGACGCAACCTGCAGCAGATCAATCGCTCGTCGCTGCATCCGTTCTACCGTTCGCGGCTGGCGCGCACCTATGTCTCGGTCGGCAATAGCCCACTCACCGGCGAACCGGGGCACACCCGCTTTCCGGTATCGCCGCTGTCCAGCAAGGCTTCCGGGATGGCGAGCGGGATCGCCAAGCTCAGCGAATTGCTGGAAGGCGACGATGTCGCCCTGCCCGACTATGCCCCACACGAGCATGGCGGCCCCATCCACCTGATCAACTGCTGCATCAACCAGACCATCGACGACCGCACCGATGTCTATAGCGCCGATCGCAAGGGTGTCTACCTGAGTTTGAGTTCATTGGGCATGGAAATCGGCTCCTCGCCGTTCCAGCCGGCCCAGCCTGGTCCAACACACCCGCTGTCCGGAACGACGCTGGCGGAGTGGATCGCCATCTCGGGTGCAGCGGCCGGATCGGGCATGGGCTCGTTGACCCGAACCGGACTGGCGGCGCTGTGTTTCCTCAGTGGTTTTCGCCTCGGCTACTGGTGGCGCAATCCCGTGGGTACAGCTTCGTTCTCATGGTCGTGGCTCGGAAAATCACGTGCTGCCCTGCAAGAAATGCTGGCCCGTTTTCCCGGCGTGCGCAGCCCGGTCTGGTACTTGTCCGACGGCGGCCATTTCGACAACACCGGTGTCTATCCGCTGCTGAAGCGCAAACTCGAGCTGATCGTGCTGGCCGATTGCGGCGCCGATCCGAACTACGTGTTCGCCGACATCGAGAATCTCGTGCGCAAGGCTCGTATCGATCTGGACACCAGGATCGAGTTCATCGATCCGGCCAGCCTCTCCGTTCGCCAGGTACTTCGTAATTGCTTTGGCACACCCGACAGCATCATGCCCGGCCCCGGCTCGCAGCATCTCTTGCTTGCGCGGATCAGCTATCCGGATGGCGCTGCTGGATACCTGCTGGCGGTCAAACCCCGACTGACCTGCGAGCTGCCACTGGACGTGGCCGGTTACGCCGACCGCAACCAGGACTTTCCGCAGCAGAGTACGGCAGACCAGTTTTTCGACGAAGCCCAATGGGAGAGTTACTGCAAGCTGGGCACGGTGCTCGGTGAACCGATCGACGACGCTCTTCTGCACATCCTGCCGGCGCTGGTCAAGAAAGGCATTGTCGTGCAGGCCAATGCCGTCAGCAGTGAGGAGCAGAAGAGCGGCTTCTCGCGACGCCAACGCATTGGCGCAACCATTGGTGCCTCGCTGAGCGCGGGCGCGCTGGTCACCGCGCTGTTTGCCGGCTGGCAGGCTTGGGATGCTCATCTCGGTGAAGTCGAATCCCAGCAGAAGGCGCTTCACCAGGACGTCGCTTCCATCCAGACCGCCATAAACAGCTTGCATACCGAGTTGGCGACCATGGACAGCAGCTCACCCTACAAACCACTGCATGACGAGGTCTATCAACTCATGCGGAATTCCGACGGCCTGCAGATCGAGGAGAACGTGAAGATGGCCTTGATCAGTCTCTCCGCCGAGATCGGCGTGGCCTGCAGCAAGCTCCACGCGAATGATCCGCTTCTGAACGACTGCGCGCAGGACAGCCATGGACTGGCTGCCATAGCGAGCCCTCCGTCTGGCTGGGCAACCTTGACCCATCAGTATCAGGCTTCAGCGACCACGTCTTCGGCATGGCACGACTGGATGCATGGATGGCGCCTGATGGATCAGTCATCACAGATGGCAACCACTGCGTCTCCCGAACGCCCGGACAGCGCAGCTGCTGGCTCAACCTCGCTGACATCATCATCTTCGGCACCTGCTCCGGAATCGGGCATGGTCGGGCAGGCCACCGCCGCCGAGGCTCCCGCCAGTACCGTGCTTGCCGCATGCGGCAGGACCGAAGCACCACCTCCACAACGGTTTGTCCTCTACACGCAGATTTACACCGAGGCACAGCGCAAGAACATCAAGCCCCTGTTGCAGGAGCTCGACGGCATGGGCCTGACGACTGCAGGCATCGAGAACGTCGCGGTTACCGCCACACGTGCTGGCCGCAAACCACCCATCGCATGGGACAGACCGGTGTTTCTCTACAGCAGTTATAGCGAACAGGGACAGGCTTGCGCGCAAGCGATGGCGATCTGGCTTGACGCACAGCCGGGCTTCGGAAAACCGGAGGCTGCGGCCATGCCTATTCCGGTGCGGCTACGTGGCCGATCCGACGTGATCGAATTCTGGATACCACAAGCTTCGGCCATAGCTGAGTCGACACACGAGTAACCGCATGCGGCGGCGAACCGGGTGGGATTTCGCCAGCGTCTATCGCCGGTCTGTGCCCGGCTGCACCTCGATCGTGGCGGTCATGCCGGCGGCGAGCACAAGGTCGGCCGGCACGTGATCGGTGTCGATCGCGATGCGCACAGGCACGCGCTGCGCCAGCCGCACCCAGTTGAAGGTGGGGTTGACGTTGGAAAGCAGGTCGCTGCCGGTAGGGTTGTCACGGTCGCCGATACCGCGGGCGATGCCGGTGATGCTGCCCTTGAGGTGTACGCCACCAGCCATCAGGCGGATGTCGACCGGATCGCCGACACGCAACTGCGGCAGCTTGGTTTCCTCGAAGTAGCCGTAGATGTAGTAGCTGTGGCTGTCGATCAGCGCCAGTCGTGGACTGCCGACCGCGGCGTAATCGCCGACGCGCACGTCGAGGTTGGTGACATAGCCGTCGGCCGGCGCCCGCACATCGGTGCGGACGAGGTTGAGCCTGGCAGTATCCAGCGCGACCTGCGCCTGTTCCACCGCAGCCAGTGCCTGCTCGCGCGCGGCACTGGCCTGGCTGCCACTGGCCTGCGCTTGCTGCCAGCTGGCGCGGGCCGCTTCGGCGGCAGAGGCGGCATCGGTGCGCGTCTCCTTGGCGATCACGTCACTGAGCTGCTGGCGCCGCCTGGCCTGCTCCTGGCGCATCTCGAACTCGGTCTTGCGCGCGTTGGCGGCGGCCTGTGCAGCATTGATGCTGGCCCCGGCGGCACGTGCACTGGCTTCGGCGGCAGCGAGATTCGCCTCGGCCTGCGCCACCGCGTACTTGTAGCGATCCGGATCGATCGTGAACAACAGGTCGCCCTTGTGCACGGTCTGGTTGTCGAGCACCGCCACCCGGGTTACCAGCCCGGACACATCCGGCGCAATGCGCACCACCTCGGCACGTACGCGACCATCGCGGGTCCACGGCGCATACAGGTAATGCTTCCACAGCGCGTGACCAAGCAGCAGCGCAATGACGACGACGACGGCAGTGATCAGGAAGCGCAACAGCGATTGGATTTTCATGGAATGGCTCAACGGATCAGTAACAGTCCGGCGACGCCGAACAGGCAGACGAACAGGGCAAGCCGGAACAGCGAGGGATGCCAGACCTGGCGATACAGGCCCAGGCGGCCGACCACCATGTCGAGCAGCACCATCAGCAGCAGGCAAATGAGGAACACCGGCAACAGGCCCGGCACCAGCACGCCATAGATGGCGATCTCATGCGGCATGAACGGGCTCCGGCGAAGGTGGCGGGATGTACGCGGCGAATGGCGATTCATCATCGTGCAACGCGCTGCGCAGCTGGTACAGGTGCAGGCGCACCGGTTGCTCGGCGGCAGCAGTGATGATCGCCGCCTGCACTGCGACGTCCGCTTCGCTCCAGTGCTCGGCATCCGGCTCGCGATACAAACGCGCGATCGCGTGCATCGCGATGATTGCTGCGTCGCGTACGGCCGGCGCGATCTTGCTGTCGACGGCCAGCTGCTGGCGCAACTCGATCATCGTGCGGCCGCTCTCCTGCACGGTCAGCGCCCACGCCAGCAGGCTGCGCGATTCGTCGCTGCCCGGCCGCGTATACGTCACCACCTGCTGGGACAGATCACGGACGAGGCTCTCGAAGCGCCACGTCAGACCTTCCAGCGGCGCGGTCGCCGCCAGTGCCGCCTGCTCACGCAGGCGACGGAACTGGCGCGTGCGCTGCCAGCCGCTGCCGATCACGCTTGGCAGCAGGATGAAAGCTGCGCCCGCCAGCGCGAGGCCAGCGACCTGCGCAATGCCGTCGTTGAGGAAATGCGTCGGGTCGTACACCATCGGATTCTTCAGCCCCAGGATATAGACGAAACCCAGCGTGTAGCCGGCGCCGACGCCCGGCAAGGTATCCCGTGTACTCAGGTACGGGCCGATCAACATGAATCCCGCGCTGGCACCGATCAGCGATGCGAAATCATTGCCTCCCGGCAGCAGCCCGTACACCACCACGAAGGCGGCCAGCATGCCGGACGCATACCCGGAAAAGGTGTGCGTGGCAGCACTGACCGGAGTCGGCGAGGCGGCCAGCAGGCCACTGAAGATCGTCGCCAGCAACATCGCACTGGCGCCGAAGGGCCAGCCACTGGCCAGCCAGAAAATGCTGAGCGCCATCATCGTCAGGAAGGTACGCAGCACACCGACCAACGCGCCGGGAATGTCGTTGCCGCGCAGGAAATGCACCTTCTCCACACTACCGCGCACCTGCACCTCGCGCAGCGAACCTTCCAGCGTGGCGAAATCACGCAACTCCACCGTAAAACGCTTCAGCAGTGCTGCGCCGGTGTCGAATTCCAGCTGCGCCAGCGGCGCAGTCAGCGGCGTGCGCAAGGCCACAACCTGCGCCGGCAATTGCGCCACGTATTCGTCCAGGCGCGCTGCCAGCACGGCGGACTGATGTTGCTGCGCCGGCCCGGGCGAGAGCGCCGTGGCCAGCGGTCGGTACAGCGCAATCAATGCATCCGCCACGGTGGGACTGCCGCTGCGCTGCAAGCGGTTGATCAGGTGATGCAGCGACTGGAAGCTGGTTGCGGCAGCCATGTAGCGCTGGTTGAGCAGCCGCATGCGGGTGCTGCGCGCGTGCACCTCCGGATCCTCGAAGATCACCGATGCGCGCATGTCCTCCAGCCGCACCGCGGCGCGCGCCAGTGCGAGGTTCGTCTGCTCCATCTGTGCGCGCGGCATGCTGCCGCCGGTACTTTCGCGCACAAAGTCGATGAACAGGTTGAATTGCGCCTGCGCGCTCTGCCGCAGCAGCAGGCGCAGCCGTTCGGGCCAGACCAGGTCGCTGACCACGGCTGCCACCAGAATGCCGAGCAGGACTTCGCTGACGCGCATCACCGCCGAGTCGAACACGCCGAGCGGATTGTTGATCGCCGGCAAGGTGACGATCGCGGCGGTGTAACCGGCCAGCACGAAACCGTAGGACATGAAATTGCGGTAGAGCGTGGCACCACCGGCACACAACGCCACCCACAGCGACAGGCTCAGCAGGAATAGTTCGCGCTGCTGCGGAAACAGCGACATCAGGGCCAATCCGAACAGACTGCCGGCCAGCGTGCCGATCGCACGGTAAAAACTCTTCGCCAGCACCATGCCGCTGTGCGGATGCATCACGATCGACACCGTGATCATGGTGGTCGATGGCTGTTCCAGCTGCAGCCACATCGCCAGCCACGCCGCCAGATAGATCGCCAGCACCGACTTGCCCACGAAGATCCAGGCGCGCCGCTCACCGACAAGAAACTCGGCCAGCCACGGCCAGCGCGATGAGGCCGGCACGGATTCGATGGTGGAGACAATGGGCATCGCTCAGCCCTGCTCGAGCTGGTCCAGGAATTTCTTCAGCAGCTTTTCCAGCTGCGCCATCTCGCGTGGCTGCAGGCCGGAGGCCTGGCGCTCCAGCAAGGTACAGATGTCGGGCAGAAAGCTCTCGATCATCGCGATGCCTGCCTTGCTAAGGGAGAGTGCAATCTTGCGACGATCCTCGTCGCTGGCGGTGCGTTCGATCAGCCCCTTGTCGCACAGCTCGTTCGTCAGCCGGGTGATATTGGCGGATTTCTCGCCAGCCGCCTCCGCCAGCTGCGAGGGGTTCAGCGTATACCCGTCGGTGCCGTACAGCATCATCAGCAGGTTGTACTCGGGATGATTGATGCCCCATGGCTTGAGCAGCGCATTCGCATCATCGTGCACGCGTTTGTAGATGTGCTTGATCAAGCGCACCAGCACGGCCGGTTCACGCGGAAACGCGGGATGCCGTCGACGGGTAATCGCCAGGCGCTGCTCGGTGGGGTGGAAGCTGCTCATAAGTTCGATCATCGGCATTTAGTACATAAATGTACTATCTACATGTGTAGATTAAACCGGCCCGCGATTGCGCACAAGCCGGCCGGTGGACAGGCAAGAAAAAGGCGCCCCCAGGGCGCCATTTGTTTCAGATGTCGCTATACGGGCTCAGCCCCCGTGTATCGGAAAGGTCTGTGCGTTGCCTGGTGCAGAAGCGGCGTGGGCAGGCGTATTTGGCGAACGCATCGGATTGATCTGACGTGTGCCGCATTGATAGGCGCCCCACGGCTGCGAGCCATCGGCCGGCTCAGCCAGTGGCTTGATCGTATCGGCATGCATCTTGGCCGCCTCATTGCGCGCCATTACTTCCAGCTCGTCGCGCACGGTGATGTTGTTGCGGTCGACCGGGCCGACGTGATCCATCACCGACACGGTGACCTTGCCCAGATCGCGGCAACCGGAGACATCGCCGCTCCACGCGGTGCGGACGTTTCTGGCGGCATCGTCCAAAGTGATGCCCCACGTGCAGGCAGCAAGCAGCATCACGGGGGCGAGCAACAACAGGGTCTTGCGCATGGGAGGCTCCGCAGCAGTGACTTGGATATGAAAGAGGCCGGGCATTCCAGCCCGGCCTCCATCCTAACGCGACGAGGCCATCGCATCCCCAATGAATCCGAAACGTGCAGCGCCGCACCGACGCTGCACGCGTCGCTTTACTTCTTCGACTTGCCTGACTGCACCACCGGTTTTTGAACCACCGGCTTGCCGTCGGCATCAAGTACCTGTACGTCGCCCAGCTTCAGGTCACGGATCGGTGTCTCGATCTTCTTGAGGTCGCCGACGATCACCCAGGTCAGCTGGTCGGGCTTGATTACCTCGCCCGCGGCTGCCTGCACGGCGCTGTCGCTCTGCGCCTCGATCCGCGACTTCAATGTCTGCACGTAATCGTCGGGACGGTGATACAGGGCAATACCCTGCATCGCGTTGAGTACCGCCTCGGTAGTCTGGTACTCGCCCGGCATGGCGCGGACATCGTTGTCCTTGATCTTCTGGATCTCTTCGTGGGAGAGCGGCTTCGTGCCGATGACCGCAGTGGCCTCCTTCAGCGTCTCGGCGATCGACGGTGCTGTCTGGTTGGTCTGCACCGGCGCATACAGCATGAACGGGCGCTGCCCCACGGCATTCTGCAGGAAACTGAAGGCACCATAGGCCCAATGCTTGTCCTCGCGCAGGTTCATGTTGAGGCGTGAAGTGAAGGTGCCGCCGAAGGCACCGTTCATGGTGCGGATCTCTAGGTTGTTCGGCGCCTCGGTGGGTGGCGCCACTTCACCGGCCAGGATCACCGACTGCAGCGAACCGGGGCGGTCCATGAGGTAGACACGCACCTTGCCGGGGTACTCCACCTTGGCGATGTTCTTGTGCGGCACGGCTGTCGCCGGTGCCTTCCAGTCGCCGAACACGGTGTTGAGCTGCGGCACCAGCTTGTCCATCGCGATGTCGCCTGCCACAAGAATCCTGACGTTGTCCGGACGGATGTAGTCGCGCATGAAGTCGCGCATGTCACCCGTGTTCAACGCCTTGATCGACGTTTCGGTGCCGGAGCCGGTGAACGGGATCGCGTAGGCATGTCCCTCGCCATACAGCAGCGGCGGCAGGGTGCGCAGTGCCATGCCGATCGGCTGGGCCTTCTCCTGTTCGATACCCGCCAGCCACTGGCTGCGCACACGTGCGACGTCGGCATCGCGGAACGCCGGGTTGCGCACGATATCGGCAAGCAATTCGAGCGACGGCACCAGCTTGTCGCTCAACGTGTCCAGCGTGGCATTGCAGTCGTCCAGTCCGCAGCCGGCATGGATGCTGCTGCCCAGGCGCTGGCGGCGCTTGTCGAGCTCGACCGAGTCCAGATCCTTGGTGCCCTCGTCCAGCATCGACATGGTGAAGCTGGAAGTACCCAGCTTGCGGCCCTGATCGGCGGCATACCCGGCGTCGAACAGCAGCTGCGCCTGCACCAGCGGCACGTCATGGCGCTCGGCCAGCACCACCTCGATACCGTTGTCCAATTTCGCGTGCTGCAGGACCGGGAATTTGAGTTCGGGGAACGTGGTGACCTCGGGCACACCCTTGCTGCGATCGACATCGCTCTTCACCGTATGCCATGCCTGCCGCGCCGGCATCACCGGTACCGGTGCGCCCGGTGCAATCCCGAGGCCGCCGGTTTCGGCGACATCGGCGGTGGAGGCCGTGGCGCCCTTGGCCAGCGGCGAGACGGTCAGGGTGTAGTCGCCCTTGCCGATCCACTGCTGCGCGGCAGCGCGCACCTGCTCGGGCGTGGCCGCCGTCATCGCAGCCAGATCCTTGCGCCATGCACCCGGATCGCCCTGGTACACCTGCGAGCTGGCCAGCAGGGTCGCCTTGCCGGAGAAGCCGCCGACATCTTCCAGCCGCCGCACATAAAACGCGCGATAGCGGACCTTGGCACGTTCCAGCTCATCCGCCGTGGGACCTTCTTTCAGGAAGGTGTTCCACACGTCGGCCACGGCAGCCTCGACCTTGGCCGGATCGACGCCCTTCTTGACGTCCACCTCGAGCTCGAACTGCGACGCCAGCTCACCACTGCTCTGCTCCAGCGAGACGTCGTCGGCCAGCTTGTCCTGGTAGACCAGCCGCTGATACAGGCGCGAAGTTTTGCCAGTGCCCAGCACCATTGCCGCCAGACTGAGCAGGCCATCGGCCTCGCTGCCGTCCTGGGGCGTGTTCCATTCCCGATAGATATGCACCTGCGGCACATCCATGCTCATGGCGCCGCGGGTCGAGCCGGTGCGCGGGAACGACCATGGCTGCAGACGGGCCACCGGTGGGCCGGCCGGAATCTCGCCAAAGTACTTCAGCGCCTTGGCTTTGGCCTCGGCCGGAGTGATGTCGCCGACCAACACCAGGGTGGCATTGGCCGGGCCGTAATAGGTGCGGAACCAGGTCTTGACGTCGTCCAGCGAGGCGGCGTTCAAGTCCTTCATCGAACCGATCGTGTCGTGGTGATACGGATGGTTCAATGGGTAGGCATTGGCCTCGATGTTCTCCTGCACGCGCAGGCCGTAGGGTTCGTTCTCATCCTGACGCTTCTCGTTCTGCACGACGCCGCGCTGCTGGTTCACTTCCTGCAAGTCGAGCGCATCGGGCAGGTAACCCATGCGGTCGGATTCCATCCACAAAGCCATGTCCAGGGCGGTGGTCGGGACTGTCTCGAAATAGTTGGTGCGGTCGTTGGCCGTCGTGCCGTTCATGCCGGTCGCGCCCACTTTCTCGAACGGCTGGAAGTAATTGCCGTCGTGATGACCGGAACGTTCGAACATCAGGTGTTCGAACAGGTGTGCATAGCCGCTCTTGCCGATCGGTTCGCGCGCCGAGCCCACGTGATACCACATCGCCACCGCCACCACCGGCGCCTTGTGGTCCTCGCTCACCACCACGGTCAAGCCATTGGGCAGGGTAAAGCGGGTATAGGGAATATCCGGCAGCGCGACCTTGGTCGGGGCGGGTCCGGCGGACATCTCCGCCGGTGCGGATCCGGCCAGCGCCAGCGGCGTCCCGGCGGTCAGAGTCAACAAACCTGCGATGAGCAAGGCAAGCGGTCGCTTTGTCACGGTGAACCTCCTGTTCCACGGATGAATCCACGCAGGCTAGCTGAGCGTGCGAGCCCGTCGCAAATGACCTATGGCATGGCAGCAGGAGCGCTTCAGCCATGGTGTCCGACTGTCCGGCAGCTAGCAGCCAGCTGTCCGCGGACACTCCACCCCTCACCGCGCTCGTCATAGAATAATAAACAAAATCAATGAATTAAAATAAAACAGAGGCTTGGCACGACGATTGCTCTTACAGATTTAGCAGGGATACCACACACACTCAATCGGAGACATGACCATGAAATTCGAAACCTTTATGTTGCGCACACTGTTCGTTGCCTGCATGGCCGTTTGCTCGCTGATCATGGGTGCCATGCTGACCGCCACTCCATCCAGCGCGCAGCTAGCCGCCAACCGGACCGTGAGTTCCATCCTGCTGTCCGCGCCGACCACCTGCGCTTTGCCGGCGGACGGCGTGGTTTGCCCGCGGCAAAACGGTTGAGCGCACCCCGCGAATCACCACTGCACCGTGCAGGCACGTGATAATGACCGGATGCTGCATGTCATCCTGTTTCGTCCCGAGATCCCGCCGAACACCGGCAATGTGATTCGCCTGTGCGCGAACACCGGCGCTGCGCTGCACCTGATCCGCCCGCTCGGTTTCGAGCTCGACGATGCACGGTTGCGCCGCGCCGGCCTGGATTACCACGAGTACGCCCGCGTTGCGGTGCATGACGATCTGGCCGGATGCCTCGATGCGATTGGCACACCACGTGTGTTCGCTTTTACCACCCGCGGCCGGGTTGCCCATGTCGATGCGCAATTTGCCGATGGTGATGCACTGCTGTTCGGTTGCGAAACCGCGGGATTGCCGGCGGAGGTACTGGAGACGATCCCCGTCGAACAGCGACTGCGCCTGCCGATGCGTGCGGACAGCCGCAGCCTGAACCTGTCGAACACGGTCGCCGTAGCGGTGTACGAGGCCTGGCGCCAGCTCGGTTTCCCCGGTGCCGCGAACGTCTGACCCCGGCGGCCGGCTACAATCGCCGGATGAATGCCGCCACTCCCAACTACTGGTTGCCACAGCCGCTGCGCAAGCTCGCCGGCCGTGCACTGGAAACCGCGCTGAACCACACCTTGTCGCTGGACCCGGACACGCAGCAGAGGCTCGCCGCGCTGAACGGCCGCAATGTGCAACTGCATCTGCGCGGGCCGGAAATCGCACTGGCAGTGACTGTCGAAGACGCACGCCTGAAAGTCGGGCCGCCACAGGACGACAGCCAGCTGCGCGTCGCCGCCACACCGGGCAGCCTGCTGGCGATGATGTTCCGCCGCGACGACGACGGCATCGCGCCAGGCAAGGTGGAGATCGCCGGTGACGCCGAGCTGGCACGCCGACTGGAAAAACTCGCCAGCAAGTTCGCCCCGGATTTCGAGGAGGCGTTCGCGCGCACGTTTGGCGACGTGCTCGGCGTGCCGTTGGCGAAGGCGGTGCGCAAGGGTCTCGCTCACGCCCGCGAAACCGCGGTACATCTCACCGAAGACAGCGCCGACTGGCTGCGCGACGAAGCGCGCGTCGCGCTGGCGCCGGGCGAAGTCGAGGGTTTTCTCGATGGCGTAGACCATCTGCGCGAACGCAGCGAGCGGCTGGAGTCGCGTGTGCAGCGATTGATTCAACGCCTGCAAGGCAACGCCGCGTGACGCCGCTCAAGGTGGTGCCACGACTGCTGCGGGTCGCCTCGGTCCTGTTGGCGTACCGGCTCGATGAGCTGGTCGACGCCGCACATCTGTATCGTCCGCTGAAACTGCTGCGGCCGCTGCTGGCGCGTCCGCGCGTCAACGTGGCGCAGCTGCCGCGCGGCGAACGGCTGCGACTGGCGCTGACCGAACTGGGGCCGATCTTCGTCAAGGCCGGCCAGGTGCTGTCGACCCGACGCGACCTGATACCGGCCGACATCGCCGACGAATTGTCACTGCTGCAGGATCAGGTCGCGCCGTTCCCCGGCAGCGAAGCGCGCGCAATCGTCGAGCGCGAACTGAAATCACCGGTTGGCCAGTTGTACGCCCGATTCGACGAAACGCCGCTGGCCTCCGCCTCGATCGCGCAGGTACATGCGGCCACGCTGCACGACGGTCGCGAGGTCGTGGTGAAGGTGCTGCGCCCAGGCATCGACGCACAGATCGCGCGCGATGTGAAACTGCTGCACTCACTCGGCGAGCTGGCCCAGCGCTGGCATCCGAACGCCGACAAGATCCGTCCGCTCGACGTGGTCGCCGAAGTCGAGAAGATGCTGGAGAACGAGCTGGACCTGCAGCGCGAAGGCGCCAGCGCCAGCCTGCTCAAGCGCAACTTCGAGAGCGGCGTGGATCTGTACGTGCCGGCCGTGCACTGGGAGCTGACCGCACAGCGCGTGCTGACGCTGGAGCGCGTGCATGGCATCAGCAGCGACGACATTGCCGCGATCGATGCCGCCGGTCTCGACCGCAAGGCACTCGCAGCAAAAGGCGTGCGGGTGTTCTACGAGCAGGTCTTTCGCGACAACTTCTTCCACGCCGATGCCCACCCCGGCAATATCTGGGTCGATCCGACACGTACCGGCGAGCCGCGTTTCATCGCGCTGGATTTCGGCATCATGGGTTCGCTGCCGGAGGCCGACCAGTACTGGCTGGCGCAGAACTTCATCGCCCTGTTCGAACGCGACTACGCACGCATCGCGCAGCTGCATGTCGCCGCCGGCTGGATGCCGGCCGATGTGCGAATGGACGAACTCGAAGCCGCGGTGCGCACGGTGTGCGAGCCGTACTTCACCCGTCCGCTGTCGCAGATCTCGCTGGCCGAGCTGGTAGTGAAGCTGTTCCAGACCGCGCGCCGCTTCGAGCTGACGTTGCAGCCACAGCTGATCCTGCTGCAGAAGACCCTGCTGAACATCGAAGGCGTCGGCCGCATGCTCGATCCGGACATCGACATCTGGGCAGTCGCGCATCCGGTGCTCAAACGCATCCTGCGCGAGCGCTACAGCCCGCTGCGCACCTTGCGCGACGTGCGCAAGCGGCTGCCTGAGTGGCTGCACATTGCGCCACAACTCCCGGAACTCGTGCGCGATGCGTTGCGTCAGATCGGCCGCGGCGAACAGCGCAGCGTGAGCGATCCGCAGGCACTCCAGCTGCTGCGCGAGAATGCCCAGCGTCTGCACAAGCTGCTCGCCTGCAGTCTGCTTGGGATGGCATTGCTGATCGCCTCCGCGCTCCTATGGACGAGGGCACCGCAATACGGCAGCTGGCCGCCACTGCTTGCCGGCGTCGCCGGTCTGCTGACCTTCGCCATCGGCTGGCCGCGCCGCTAACTTTTTGCCCCTCCCCTGCTTGCAGCAGGGGAGGGAATAAATACGGCACCGCCATGACACCGATTGAAATTCTCTACCAGGACGACGCGCTGATCGCGGTGAACAAACCGGCGAACCTCGCCGTGCATCGCTCGAAGATGGTCGGCAACGCGGAGGAATTCCTGATCGACCAGATGCGCGAGCAGATCGGCGACAGTGTGTATCTGGCGCACCGGCTCGATCGCGCCACCAGCGGCGTGCTGCTGATCGCGCGCAGCAAGGACGTCGCCGCCGCGCTCGGCGAACAGTTCATGGGCCGTTCGGTACGCAAGCAGTATCTGGTGGTGGTGCGCGGCTGGCCCGACCCGCTGGAAGGCGTGATCGACTATCCGCTGCCCGGCTCGCGCGAGACCGGGCCGCGGCGCGAGGCACGCACGCAGTACCAGCGACTGGCCACCATCGAAGTACCGATCGAGCTGGGCCGCTATCCGCAGCAGCGTTACGCGCTGGTGCTGGCCGAGCCGGAGAGTGGTCGCTTCCGGCAGATCCGCAAGCATCTGGCGCATATCCATCACCCGGTCATCGGTGACTGCCAGCATGGCCGCGGCGATCACAACCGGCTGTACAAGCAATGCTTCGGATGTCACCGCATGCTGCTGCATGCGTGGCGACTACATTTCGCACACCCGCTCAGCGGTCAGGCGATGCAGATCGAGGCACCGCTTGATCATGAATACACGGCCCTGCTCGATCGTTTCGGCTGGCCGCGACCACCCTTCGACGAGGACGCGCTTGCCTCTACAAGCCACCCGGTCGCCAGCTAGACTGCCGCCATGTTGATCGTCAGCCCCAGCATCACCCTGCCCGAGTCCGAACTGGTCGAGCGCTTCCTGCGCGCGGACGGCCCCGGCGGCCAGCATGTGAACCGCACCGAGAGTGCGGTAGAGCTGCGTTTCGACGTGATCAACTCGCCGTCACTGCCGGAAGAAATCCGCACGCGGTTGCTGGCGCGGCGCGACCGCCGGTTGACCAGCGAAGGCGTGCTGGTCATCCAGGCACGCCGCTTCCGCGATCAGGCACGCAACCGTGATGACGTGCGTGAGCGATTGGTCGAGATCATCCGCGGCGTCCTTGTCCCGCCGAAGAAACGCGTCGCCACCAAACCGACCCGCGCCTCGAAAGAACGCAGGCTGGTCGGCAAGCAACAGCGCGGCAAGATCAAGCAGGCACGTTCGCGAAAACCGGATTTCGAATGAACGGTCATCTTCTGACGCCTACCCAACTGCCACTGCAGATGCCGTCGTTGCGCGATGGATGGCAGCGCCGCGTCTGCCGTGGCGTGCTTCGTCTAGGCGGCTGGAGTCTGGTCGGCGAGTTTCCGGATGTACCCAAGTTGGTGCTGATCGCCGCGCCACATTCGTCCTGGTGGGACGGCGTCTGGGGCCTGTTGATCAAGGTGGCGATCGGTGCCGATGTGCACTTCATGGCCAAGCAGGAGCTGTTCCGCTGGCCGCTCGGCGGCCTGCTGCGCCGACTAGGCGGCATGGCCATCGATCGTGGTGCCGCCAAGGGCGTGGTTGAGCAGATGATCGATCAGTTCCGCCAACGCGAAAGACTCTGGCTTGGCATCGCACCTGAAGGCACGCGCAAACCGGTGAAGCGCTGGAAGAGCGGCTTCTGGCACATCGCCCACGACGCCGGCGTACCGATCTTCCCGGTTGCCTTCCACTATCCCGACAAGACCATCCACCTGGGCCCATTGTTCGAGACCAGCGCCGACATGGATTCGGACATGACGCGCCTGCATGCGTGGTACGCGCCGTTCAAGGGCAAACATCGCAACGTGGATTAGACTGGCGACATACTCAGGGACGGAAGGCTCATGAAAACCATGCTGCTACATGTCTTGATGCTGGTCTTGATCCTGGTCTTGACGCCGGCCTGCATGGCCGCACAGGACTGGAAAGCCGTTGGACCACCGGTTACCGCCTCCCTGGACGTCGATGCCCAGGGGCAAGTCGTGCACGCGCAATTCCTGGGCAAGGATGTTTTGCCGCAGCTGCAGGAACTGGTAGGCCAAACCACCCGCAACTGGCGATTTATACCTGCAACGGCAAGCGGCAAGCCTGTGCCATCCCGCACTTACGCACTGTTTCGTGTGGAGATGGGCAAGATCGATGGCAACCAGCAATTGCGGCTGCACTACATGATGCATGGCCCCGGCCAGGTCTTTTTCGAACCGCCCGTATATCCCCCGGAAATGCTCAAGCAGCTCGTCGGGGGGTCGGTCATCGTGGCATTCGACGTCAATGGCGACGGCAACGTATCCAATGTTCACGTTGCCACCGCCGAGACCAGTTATGGCGTAAGCGGTGCCGCGCTCTACAAGGCATCGATCAGCGCAGCCGAGAAAGACATGTTCTTGCCGGAACTGGTCGATGGCCGGCCCGTGGTCACTCACATGCGCGTGCCATTCAACTTTGCCATTGTTGGGCATGATGCAGGCAATCTGCGCCATGCATCAGATGCCCCTCATGACAACGTTGGCAAGGACAGCATCGACGTGACTCATTTCGCCGACATCCCGGTCGCCCTGGACAGCCCCCTGAGGCTCGTGGCGATGCAACCCTAACCGGGCGTTGCGTGATTTGCCGCCAGGAACACAGGGGTCACCGCCCCGAATGTCCTGGCTCGTCATAGTCCCGTGTAAGCAGACCGGGACGAATCAAGTCGATGAAGGCACGCGCCTCCGCGCTGAGGAACTTGCCCTTGCGCATCACCACGCCGTAGCTGCGCTGCGGGAAGTACTGTTTCATGTTGCGCACGGCCAGCCGGGCATGGTCGGCTTCGGTTATGCAGATGCCGGTGACGATCGAGATACCCATGCCCATCGCCACGTATTCCTTGATCACGTCCCAGCCGCCCACCTCGATCGCCACGTGGTACGGCACCTGGCGTTGCTGGAATACCAGGTCGACCAAACGATAGGTGGATAGCCGCTGCGGCGGCAGGATCAGCCCGTACGGCGACAGGTCCTCCAGCGTGATCTTCTCCTTCGCCGCCAGCGGATGATCTGGCGGCATGATCAGCATCGGGTCGTAGTGATGCACCGGCGCCCAGGCGATGTCGTTCGGCACGTCCAGCATCGAGCCGACTGCAAAATCGGCATCGTCCGCGCGCAGCAGCGCCATGCCGTCCTTGCCGGTGACATTGGCCAGCTGCAGCTGCACCGCGGGAAAGCGTTCGCGAAAGCGGCGTACCAGCTCGGGCAGCAGGTACTGGATGGTCGAGGTACCGGCCGCGATGGTCAGCCGGCCACCCTGCAGTCCCTGCACCCGACTCTGGAAATCACGGTCGAGCGTTTCCCAGCCCTCGACCAATGGCCGCGCCAGCTCATACAGCGCCTCGCCGGCATCGGTGAGGTTGATGCGGCGGCGCCGACGCTCGACCAGGCTCACGCCCAATTCCCGCTCCAGCGCCTGCAGCAGCAGGCTGATCGTGGGTTGCGACAAATACAGCGCCTCCGCGGCACGTGTCAGCGTGCCCAGTTTCACCACGCTGACGAAGGCACGCAGCTGCTTGTGACGGTTGCCCTTGTAGTAGAAGCGACCGCCGACCTCATGCGTCGAATCACCACCGCCAGGCTTTTTTGTTGCACTGCGGCGGCTTTTTTTGGCCTTGTTCAGCGAAATGGCAGATGGTTTCATTCCATCATTTCAATACTTTAGGATAGTTATTGTCAATGCTCATATAAATGATTGAAACATTCACTTTGTCAAATAGATGATTCATGACCTAGCTTCGAGCCACCCAGAGAACGGAGCGAAGTCATGGCAGTACCCAGGGAACGACTCGACACAGGCACGGTTGAAATCCATGCCGATCGCAGCGGTTACGAAAGCATCCTGACGCCCGCTGCACTGGGTTTTCTGGCGCAGCTGCATCGTCAGTTCGAGTCCACGCGGCAGCGCCTGCTGCAGGCCCGACGCGTCCGCCAGGCCAGCTACGATGCCGGCGCACTGCCGGACTTCCGCGTCGATACCACCGCGATCCGCGAGTCGGACTGGCACGTGGCGCCGATTCCGGCTGCACTGCAGGATCGCCGCGTCGAGATCACCGGCCCGGTCGAGCGCAAGATGATCATCAACGCGCTGAACTCCGGCGCGAAGGTGTTCATGGCCGACTTCGAGGATTCCTCGGCACCGACGTTCGCGAATCAGCTCGACGGCCAGCTCAACCTGCGCGACGCGGTGAACGGCACCATCGAACTCACTACGGCCGAAGGCAAGCAGTACCGCGTCAATGCCAATCCCGCCGTGCTGGTGGTGCGTCCACGCGGCTGGCACCTGCACGACAAGTTCTTCAGCGTAGATGGCGAGCCGGTGGCCGGCGCGCTGGTCGACTTCGGCCTGTTCGTGTTCCACAACGCCCGTGCGTTGCATACCCGCGATCGCGGCCCGTACTTCTACCTGCCCAAGCTGGAGGCGATGGAAGAGGCCGCGCTGTGGGACGAGGTGATGGCGCTGGCAGAAAGTGAATTGAACCTGCCGACCGGTTGCATGAAAGCCACCGTGCTGATCGAGACCTTGCCGGCGGCGTTCCAGATGCACGAGATCCTGCACGCGTTGCGTGGCCGCATCGTCGGCCTCAACTGCGGTCGCTGGGATTACATCTTCTCGTATCTGAAAACCCTGCGCGGCCATCGCGACCGCCTGCTGCCGGAACGCGGCCAGGTGCTGATGACCGTGCCGTTCCTGAAGGCCTATTCGGAGCTGCTGATCCAGACCTGCCACCGCCGCGGCGCGTTCGCGATGGGCGGCATGGCGGCGCAAATCCCGATCAAGGGTGATGACGCCGCCAACGAAGCCGCACTGGCCAAGGTGCGCAGCGACAAGCTGCGCGAGGTGCAGGCCGGCCATGACGGTACCTGGGTGGCACACCCCGCGCTGGTGCCGGTGGCGCAGCAGATTTTCGACCAGTACATGCCCGCGCCAAACCAGCTCGACGTACTGCGCACGGATGTGCAGGTGAGCCGCGAGCAACTGCTCGCCGCGCCGAACGGCACCATCAGCCGCGCCGGTTTCGACAACAACGTCGAGGTCTGCCTGCGCTACACCGCGGCATGGTTGGGCGGCCTCGGCTGCGTACCGATCCATCACTTGATGGAAGACGCCGCCACCGCCGAGATCGCCCGCGCGCAGCTGTGGCAATGGCTGCACCATGCCGATGTTCCGGACGACGGGACGTCGGCCGGGGGTGCGCTGGAGTTTCCCGACCACGCACCGATCGACTTCGCCCTGTTCGATCACGCACTCGCTGCACATGCCCATCGCCTGCGCGACAGCCAGCACCCCGGCGCCGCACGCGCCGATGCCGCCGCCGCCCTGCTTTCCGCCCTGACACATGCCGACCAGCTCGGCAACTTCCTCACCCTGCCGGCCTACGACCAGCTCGGCTGACGCCTACCTGCCGAGCCTCGCACCATCTTCGATTCCACGGAGCCACGCCATGAAAAACACCACGCTGCCCACCGCCGAACAGATCACCCTGGATTGGAACAACAACACCCGCTGGACCGGCATCCAGCGCAACTACTCCGCCGAGGACGTGGTGCGTCTGCGCGGCACCGTCGCGGTCGAGCACTCGCTGGCCCGTCGCGGTGCCGAGCGGCTGTGGAAGTCGCTGCACAAGGAAGACTTCGTCAATGCGCTGGGTGCGCTGACCGGCAACCAGGCGATGCAGCAGGTCAAGGCCGGCCTGCAGGCGATTTACCTCAGCGGCTGGCAGGTCGCCGCCGACGCCAACGTGGCCGGCGAGATGTATCCCGACCAGTCGCTGTATCCGGCGAACTCGGTGCCGCTGGTGGTCAAGCGCATCAACAACACCTTGCTGCGCGCCGACCAGCTGCACCATGCCGAAGGCAAGGACGATACCGACTGGCTGGTACCGATCGTGGCCGATGCCGAGGCCGGCTTCGGCGGTGTGCTGAATGCGTTCGAGCTGATGAAGGCGATGATCGAGGCCGGCGCTGCCGGTGTGCATTTCGAGGACCAGCTGGCCTCGGTGAAGAAGTGCGGCCACATGGGCGGCAAGGTGCTGGTGCCGACGCGCGAAGCGGTGGACAAGTTGAACGCTGCACGCCTCGCCGCCGACGTCGCCGGCGTGCCGACCCTGCTGGTAGCGCGCACCGATGCCGACGCGGCCGACCTGCTCACTTCGGACATCGACGACAACGACAAGGCATTCATCACCGGCGAGCGCACCGTGGAAGGTTTCTACCGCGTACGCCCGGGCCTGGACCAGGCGATCAGCCGCGGCCTCGCCTACGCGCCATACGCTGACCTGATCTGGTGCGAGACGAGCAAGCCGAACCTGGAGGACGCACGCAAGTTCGCCGAAGCGATCCACGCCAAGTTCCCGGGCAAGCTGCTCGCCTACAACTGCTCGCCCAGCTTCAACTGGAAGAAGAACCTGGACGACGCCACCATCGCCCGCTTCCAGTGCGAACTGGGCGCAATGGGCTACAAGTTCCAGTTCATCACCCTGGCCGGTTTCCACAGCCTGAACTACGGCATGTTCGAACTTGCCCGTGGCTACGCGCGCCGCCAGATGACGGCCTTCGTCGAATTGCAGGAAAAGGAGTTCGCTGCCGCCGAGCACGGCTTCACCGCGGTGAAGCATCAGCGCGAAGTGGGTACGGGCTACTTCGATGCCGTGACGCAGACGATCCAGCAGGGCCAGTCTTCGACCACCGCACTGAAGGGGTCGACCGAGGAAGCGCAGTTCGCACCGCGCCACGCGGCTGCCTGAAGCCAAGCGCTGCCCTGCACACAGGGCAGCGCGTTCACACGGAAGTGGGCGTCTTGGCGCCCGCTTCCTGCGGGGCTGGCGGCACCAACGCGATCACCAGCCAGCCCGGTCGCGGTTCCAGTCCACGCTTGGTCGATGCCACCCGCAAAGCACCTTTTTCCTCCACACCGAACATCAGCACGGCATTCAAGCCGTATTGCTCGATGAAATGCGACCAGTCGAACGTGTTGCTCAATCGGGTCGACTTGATCCGCCAGCCCTGTCCGAGCATCTCGGCAAAACGGCCATGGGTCATCTCGTCATCGAACAGCGGCGGCGCCAACAGGCTGCCCGACAAGGCCGCGCGATCGGTATTCTCCTGCGGCGTCAGGTTACGCAATCGGTAGATCTTGTCACGGCCGAACTCCTGCCGGTAATGCACGCAGGCCAGTGAATTGCGCTCCCGATGGGTAGATACCGCCAGCAAGCGACCGATGCCGGTGAGATCCAGATGACGCTCGGCATGCGGCGACGCCGGATTGCCGTAGAACGTGGGCAAGCCGTCCATGCGCGCCTGACGGATGCCTTCCCAGTCATCGTCGGCCAGCATCACGCGAAATCCGGCTTCGTCCAACGCCTTGCCGATTGCACGGGCTACCTCGTCGGAGCCGAAAATCAACAGGCCGCGCGGCTCCGGCTCCGCCACCTTCAGCCAGATCGCCAACGGTCGTGCAGTCGCACTCTGCAACACCACCGTGCCGATGATCAGGATGAATACCAGCGGCACGAGCGCCTCAGCCCCGGTCACGCCCAGCGCGTCCAGCCGCAGGGCAAACAGCGCCGATACCGATGCAGCCACGATGCCACGTGGCGCCACCCAGCCGATCAGGGCGCGCTCGCGCCAGGTCAGCGCACTGCCCAGACTCGACAGCAGCACCGTCAACGGCCGCACCACCAACTGCGCGATCAGGAACAGCGCGATGCCCGCACCCAGCATGCCGTCGGGCAGCGGCCAGTGCAGCCGTGCAGCCAGCAGGATGAACAGTACCGACACCAGCACCGTGGTCAGGCTTTCCTTGAAGTCGAGGATGTCGTCGATGTGCACGCCGCGCATGTTGCCCAGCGCGATGCCCATGATGGTCACCGCCAGCAATCCCGATTCATGCGTTATCACGTTGGAGACACTGAAGGCGAACAGCACCGCCGCCAGCACCGCGTAGTTCTGCAGGTATTCGGGAATCATCTGTCGGCGCAGCAGGGATCCTGTCAGCCATGCGCTTAGTGCGCCGGTCACTGCGCCACAGCCGATCGTGGCGACGAAGATGCCGATGGTGTGACCTTCCTGCCGCGACACGATCGCCTCGAAGATCAACACGGCGAACAGCGCGCCCAGCGGATCGATCACGATGCCTTCCCAGCGCAACGTGTTGGCGATACGCGCGTTCGGCCGCAGCGTCCGCAGCATCGGTGCAATCACCGTCGGCCCGGTCACGCAGGCCAGTGCACCGAACAGCAAGGCGATCGACCAGCTCAGCCCAGCCACGATGTGCGCCGCCAGCGCCAGCAACAGCAACGCGGTCACCGCACCGTAACTGACCAGGCCACGCACCACGTGACCGATACCCGGCAACTCGTGGAAGCGCAAAGTGAGACTGCCTTCGAACAGGATCAATGCCACCGCCAGCGACACGATCGGGAACAGCAGATCGCCCAGCAATTTGTCTGGGTCGAGCAAGCCGCTGACCGGTCCGAGCAAAATTCCGGCCAGCAACAAGAACAGGATTGCCGGCAACTTCACCCGCCACGCCAGCCACTGCGACAGGAAGCCGATCATCAGCATGCCAGCGAGCATCAGGCCGAGTTCGATAGTCATCGCTGTCCCTGGGCCAAGGTCGGAGCGCTATCGGAGCACGCGCCATGTACACGCGTCCAGCCGACACGCCACGGAGCCTGACTCAGAATCGCCGGTACTGCAGTGCTTCGGCCAGATGCTCACGCTCGAGCAAGGCCGCACCACCATCAAGGTCGGCAATCGTGCGGGCAACCCGAAGCACCCGATGATAGGCACGCGCGGACAGACCCAGCCGTTCCAGCGCGGCTTCGAACCAGTGCCGTTCGGCCGGGCCCAGTGCGCAGTCGCGTTCCAGCTCGCGCGTGCTGATTTCCGCGTTTGGCCGTCCGGCCCGCATCAGCGACTGCCGCCGTGCCTTGAGTACCCGCGCGCGCACCGTGGCGGAATCCTCATCACGCTTGCTGCGCGGCGAGCCGAGGTCGGCCAGTGGCACCTGCGGCACTTCCACGCAGAGATCGATACGATCAAGCAGCGGCCCCGAGATGCGCGAGCGATAGCGCTGGATCTGGTCCGGTGTGCAATGGCAACGCTGGCGCGGATCGCCGACGTAGCCGCATGGGCACGGATTCATCGCCGCCACCAGCTGGAACTGGGCCGGAAATGTCGACTGCCGTGCAGCTCGCGAGATCACGATATGACCGGACTCCATCGGCTCGCGCAGCACTTCCAGCACGTGCCGGCTGAACTCCGGCAACTCGTCCAGGAACAGCACTCCGTTGTGCGCCAGCGAAATCTCGCCTGGCCGCGGATACGAACCACCGCCCACCAGCGCCACTGCCGACGCGGTGTGATGCGGCGCGCGGAACGGGCGCCGACGCCATTGCGCCAGATCGGCGTTCTGCCCGGCCACCGAAAGCACCGCGCAGGTTTCCAGCGCCTCCGACTCCGACAACGGCGGCAGGATGCCAGGCAGGCGCTCAGCGAGCATGGTCTTGCCAGTGCCGGGTGGCCCCATCAGCAGCAGGTGATGGCCGCCGACGGCGGTGATTTCCAGTGCACGTCGCGCCTGCAACTGACCGCGCACGTCGCTCAGATCCGGTCCACTGTCGGCACCACCATCGCTGGGAATGCCGATCGGCGCGGACAACTCCTGCGCGCCACGCAGCCAACCACATACCTCGGCCAGCGTGTCGGCCACCCGTACATCCACATCCGGCACCAAGGCGGCCTCGGCGGCGTTCTCGCGCGGCACCACCATCCTGCGCCCACGTGCCCGCGCGCGCAGCAGTGCCGGCAGCACGCCGGAGACGCTGCGCAGCGAGCCGGTCAGCGCCAGTTCGCCGAGGAATTCGCAATCGTCCAGTTTTTCGCGCGGCACCTGACCGCTGGCCGCGAGGATGCCCAGCGCAATCGACAGGTCGAAGCGACCTCCATCCTTGGGCAGTTCGGCCGGCGCCAGGTTCACGGTGACCCGGCGATTGGGGTATTCGAACGCGGTGTTCTGGATCGCCACGCGCACGCGATCACGCGCTTCGCGTACCGCAGCCTCGGGCAAGCCGACAATATTGGTGGCGGGCAGGCCACCGGAGAGATGCACCTCGACCATCACCTGCGGTGCGGCGATGCCTTCCTGTGCGCGGCTGAGGGTGACGGCAAGGCTCATGCGGCCGAGGGTCGCTGCTGCACGGAAGGGTCGCTGCCATGCAGGGACATCGGGCGACTCCATCCGCATTTGAATAAATAACCGCCCCCGATCACTCTCGGGGTGAGGGTGACGGATCGGGGGCGGCTCCCGGGAGGTTGGTTGTTGCTAGCCCCCGCGGGCAGCCACGGCAGCCTCGAGTTCGGCCACGCGTCGCTCCAATTCGTCGACCTTGGCGCGCGTACGCGCCAGCACTTGCGTCTGGACTTCGAATTCCTCGCGGGTGACCAGGTCGAGGCGGCGCAATCCTTGCGCCAGAACATCCTGGAAGTTGGCTCGCAAATCCTGTTGCGCCTGTGCCAGTCCTGGCGGTACCAACGACACAAGTCGCAGGGCAATCTGGTCGATATCCTGCCTATCCATCATGGATAGCGCCTCGAACTCGTCGGAATGAAGTCTAGGTGAATGGAATTTGGGTACACCATCGGTATGCTCCATCAATAAACGTAAGGATTGTCCTACACGAGCCTCCCTCAGGCGACAACACACCAAGAGGCAGGCAGAATGCGGGTTTATCGTGTCGATATCCGTCGATTCAAGGAATAACCCATGAAGCTAGTCGTGGCGATCATCAAGCCATTCAAGCTGGACGATGTGCGCGAGGCGCTGGCTGAGGTCGGCGTGCAGGGTGTGACGGTGACCGAGGTGAAGGGCTTCGGCCGCCAGAAAGGCCATACCGAGCTGTATCGCGGCGCCGAATACGTGGTCGACTTCCTGCCCAAGATCAAGCTGGAAGTGGCGATCGCCGACGACCAGCTCGATCGCGTGCTGGAAGCGATCCAGCACTCCGCCCGCACCGGCAAGATCGGCGACGGCAAGATCTTCGTCAGCACGCTGGAACAGGTGATCCGAATCCGCACCGGCGAACTGGATCACGACGCGCTCTGATCCCTGTCGACGCACCCTGACCGCGCCGGAGTGTTCCAGCCCCACAGCAACCCCGGGCACGAAAAAGGTAAGCCCGTGGCAACCCGCGCTGCACCTTGCCGCACGCGGGTTATCCCCCGACTTGTGCACAACTTGTTGGGTTGACCCTGCTTGGCGCACCCGATATGTTGTGTCCGTCGGTGCCCGTCCAGACGCGATCGTCGGTCGGGCTTAAAAGGGAATCCGGTGTAAATCCGGAACTGCCCCGCAGCGGTAAAGCGGAAACGAACGTCACCACATGCACTGGTCGTCCACGACTGGGAAGCGGGGACAAGTAGGCGGATCGCAAGATCCATGTCCGCAAGTCCGAAGACCTGCCGGCACATCGGGACGAACGTGTCCCGGTGCGTAGTGACGGCTTCCGCGGGGAGGCACGTCGCAGTGCAGTAGGCCGCATGGCGCCTGCATTGTGACCCGTTCCCGGAATCCATCGCTTCAGGCCCTGCGCGCGGGAGCAGGTGTTTGATGTCCATGCCGGGAGCCCACAGCCATGCAACCTCAGAATACCGCTACCCGCGAGCGCACCACCGCGCGCGTCGATTCACCCGCTGATGCCGCCACCGAGGCGGCGTCACCCGACGACTCATTCACCTTGACCCCGCCGCACAACCCCGGCCAGATGCGTGTGACCAAGCGCAACGGCGGCCAGGAAACCGTCGACGTCAACAAGATCGTGCGCGCGGTGACCCGCAGCAGCGAAGGCCTGCATGGCGTCGACCCGCTGCGCGTGGCGCTGAAGACCATCGGCGGCCTGTACGACGGCGCCACCACCCAGGAGCTGGACCAGCTTTCCATCCGCACCGCCGCGGCACTGACGGCTGAAGAGCCAGAGTACGGCCAGCTTGCCGCACGCCTGCTCGGTGCCTACATCGACAAGGAAGTGAGCGGCCAGGAAATCCAGAGTTTCTCGCAGTCGATCGCGCGCGGCGCGGAACTGGGCATCCTCAACGCGCGCCTGCGCGACTTCGTCGCCATCAACGCACGCAAGTTGAACGACGCAATCGATCCGCTGGCCACACGCCGCTTCGAATACTTCGGCCTGCGCACGGTGTACGACCGCTACCTGCTGCGCCATCCGCAGCTGCGTTTCGTGATCGAGACGCCGCAGCATTTCTTCATGCGCATCGCCTGCGCGCTCGGTGGCAACGAGATCGGCGAAACGCTGGAACTCTATCGGCTGCTGTCCTCGCTGGAATACATCGCCAGCTCGCCCACTCTGTTCAACGCCGGCACCGCACACGAACAGCTGAGCTCGTGCTACCTGCTCGACTCGCCGCTCGACTCGCTGGAGTCGATCTACGACAAGTACGCCGACGTCGCCAAGCTCAGCAAGTTCGCCGGCGGCATCGGCCTGGCTTATTCGCGGGTACGTTCGCGCGGCTCGCTGATCAAGGGCACCAACGGGCATTCCAATGGCCTGCTGCCATGGCTGAAGACGCTGGATGCCTCGGTCGCCGCGGTGAACCAGGGCGGCAAGCGCAAGGGCGCGGCCTGCGTGTACCTGGAATCGTGGCACGCCGACATCGAGGATTTTCTCGCGCTGCGCGACAACACCGGCGACGACGCGCGCCGCGCGCACAACCTCAACATCGCGAACTGGATCCCCGACGAATTCATGCGCCGCGTCGAAAGCGATGGCGACTGGTCGCTGTTCGATCCGAAGGTGATGCCGCATCTGGTCGACAGCTGGGGCGAAACCTTCGATCGCGCCTATCGCGAAGCCGAGGCGAATGGCCTCGCCGTGAAGACGGTGAAGGCACGCGAGTTGTATGCCCGCATGATGCGCACGCTGGCGCAGACCGGCAACGGCTGGATGACGTTCAAGGATCGCTGCAACGCCACCAGCAACCAGACCGCCCATCCCGACAATGTGATCCACCTGTCCAACCTGTGCACCGAGATCCTCGAAGTGAGCTCGGCCAGCGAGACGGCCGTGTGCAATCTGGGCTCGGTGAACCTGGCGCGGCACGTGGTCCGCGCCGCTGATGAAAGCTACGCGTTCGATTTCGAGCAGCTCGCCTCGACCGTGCGTACCGCCGTGCGCCAGCTCAACCGGGTGATCGACCTCAACTTCTATCCGATCGACACCGCGCGCACCGCCAACATGAAGTGGCGTCCGGTCGGTCTCGGCGTGATGGGCCTGCAGGACGTGTTCTTCAAACTTCGCCTGCCGTTCGATTCAACCGAAGCGCTGGCACTGTCCACCCGCATCGCCGAGGAGATCTATTTCCACGCGCTGTCGATGTCGACCGAACTGGCCGCAGTCGAAGGCACACACCCGGGCTTCGCCGAGAGCCGCGCCGCGAACGGTGAATTGCAGTTCGACTACTGGCCGAATGCCACGCCACAAGACCGCGCGCGCTGGGAAGCGCTGCGCGAACGCATCAAGCAGCACGGCCTGCGCAACTCGCTGCTGATCGCGATCGCGCCGACCGCCACGATCGCCTCGATCGCCGGCTGCTACGAGTGCATCGAGCCGCAGGTCAGCAACCTGTTCAAGCGCGAGACGCTGTCGGGCGATTTCCTGCAGGTCAATCGTTACCTTGCCGACGAACTGAAGACACTCGGCCTGTGGACCTCTGAAATCCGCGACGCGATCAAGCTGGCGGAAGGCTCGATCCAGGGTATAGCGGCGATTCCGGAACGCCTGCGTGCGATCTATCGCACGGTGTGGGAGCTGCCGCAGAAGGCACTGATCGAACTCGGTGCCGCGCGTGGCGCCTATATCGATCAGAGCCAGTCGCTGAACCTGTTCATGGAAAACCCGAACATCGGCCAGCTCAGCTCGATGTACATGTACGCATGGAAGGCCGGCATCAAGACCACCTACTACCTGCGCTCGCGCCCGGCCACCAGGATCACCAAGACCACCGTGTCGACGGACAAGACCGTGCTGGTCGTGGATCAGGTGCAGGCCAATGCCGCGGTGTTCTGCTCGCTGGAAAATCCCGAGTACTGCGAGGCTTGTCAGTAGCGCCATGCTCGTCATCCCAGCGAAAGCTGGGATCCAGCGTCTTTCGCTCAAACAAAGCATGGGCGCTGGATTCCAGCTTTCGCTGGAATGACGGTGAGGGAGTGGGAATTCAGTCGCAAACCTCCGCATACAAATCCCGCCAATACGGATTGGACTTCTCGATGAGCTCGATCTTCCATGCACGCTTCCATGCCTTGATCGCCTTCTCGCGGGTGATCGCGGAATCCATCGTCTCGTGCAACTCGAACCAGACAAGGTTGTGTACGTGATGACGTTGGGTGAAGCCATCGACCACATTGTTCCGGTGCTGCCAGATACGTGCCGGCAGACTGGAAGTTACGCCGACATACAGTGTGCCGTTGCGACCACTGGCGAGAAGGTAAACGCAAGGTGAGCGCGCTCGCATTAGGCAAATCCATTCCCGCAGCTCAAGTGTCTGGAAACCTATCAATGAAACACCCGTCATCCCAGCGAAAGCTGGGATCCAGAGCCTTTGGCCTACATGGCAGCGCGATGAAAACTGAAGTCACTGGGCCCCAGCTTTCGCTGGGATGACGAGCCAAAGCACCCGCGCCTCACTGGCTGCGAACCACACAAGGAAAACCCATGTCCGCCCAACCCATCCGCAACGCCCACATCCTCGACCCGGGATTCGAGCTCACCCTGCGCCCGATGCGCTACCCCGGCTTCTACGAGATGTACCGCAACGCGATCAAGAACACCTGGACGGTCGAGGAAGTGGATTTCTCGATGGACACGGCGGACCTCTCGTCGAAGATGTCCGCCGCCGATCGCCACCTGATCCATCGCCTGGTGGCGTTCTTCGCCACAGGCGACACCATCGTGTCGAACAACCTGGTGCTGAATCTGTATCAGCACATCAATTCGCCCGAAGCGCGTATGTACCTATCGCGCCAGCTGTACGAGGAAGCGCTGCACGTGCAGTTCTATCTCACCCTGCTCGACACCTACATTCCTGATCCGGCCGAACGCAACATGGCGTTCGCGGCGATCGAGAACATCCCCTCGATCCGCGCCAAGGGCGAGTTCTGCTTCAAGTGGATCGACTCGGTGCAGGACCTGCGTCGGCTGGAGACGCGCGAGCAGAGGCGGCAGTTCCTGCTCAACCTGATCTGCTTCGCCGCCTGCATCGAAGGCCTGTTCTTCTACGCCGCGTTCGCCTATGTCTACTACCTGCGCTCGCGCGGTCTGCTGCACGGCCTCGCCGCGGGCACCAACTGGGTGTTCCGCGACGAGAGCGGCCACATGGCGTTCGCGTTCGATGTCGTGCGCACGGTGCGCGAGCAGGAACCCGAGCTGTTCGACGACGCCATGCGCGCGCAGGTCGAGCAGATGATGGAAGACGCGATCGCCTGCGAGACCCTGTTCGCCGAGGACGTGCTCTCCGGCGGCGTGGTCGGTCTGTCGGTGAAGGACATGCGCCAGTACCTCGAATACTGCGCCGACCAGCGCCTGGCCCAGCTGGACATGCCGAAGAAGTATGGCGCGAAGAACCCGTTCGACTTCATGGACCTGCAGGACGTGCAGGAAGTGACCAATTTCTTCGAGCGCCGGGTGTCGGCGTATCAGGTTGGCGTGCAGGGTGAAGTGGCGTTCGATATGGCGTTCTGACACGCCCTTTTCGTTGATCGGCCCCGTTGTGTCGCGCAGCGAGCGTTGGGGTATCGTCCGGCCTATTGACTACACGTGTAGGCATGGCGTAGCGTAACTACATCTGTAGTCACGCGAACCATCAGCCATGCGCAAATCCACCATCGGCGACCAGGAACTGGCGCTACTGCATCACATCGACGAATGCGGTCACGCCTCGGTCGGTGAAGTGGCCGTCGGCTACGGCGAGCCGCGCGGACTGGCGCGCTCCACCGTGCTGACCATGATGGAACGCTTGCGCGGCAAGGGCTATCTCAAGCGCCGGCAGGTCAAGGGCATGTATCGCTACAGCACCGCCACCGGACCCGGCGAGGCAATGCGCAGCGCCGTCGGCAGCTTTGTCGAGAAGACACTGAGCGGCTCGGTCTCGCCGTTCGTGGCGTGGATGTCCGAGCACGCCGAGGTCTCCGACACCGAACTGGCGCAGCTGGAAGCGCTGGTCACGCAGCTGCAGTCCAAGCGCAAGGAGTCGTGAGATGAACGCGATTCACACCCTGACCGATACCTTGCTCATCCGCCTCGCCTGGACATCCGCACAGGCGATATTGCTGATTGGCGCGCTATGGCTGCTGGGTCGCTGGATGCCGCGATTGTCACCGGCGATCCGCTGCATGCTGTGGTGGATACTCAGCGTGCAGTTGATCGTCGGCCTGGTCGCCGGCACGCCGATAGAACTTCGGTTGCTGTCGCCGGCATCGCCCCCCGCATCCATCGCAGCAACGGCCAGCCCGCAGGTCACCGCGATCGCGCCATCGGACGAATCCGCCACACCCTCGGAGATCGCCGCGCCGTCCTTGCCCATCGCTTCGACGATGACGACCGCGCAGACCACAGCGCCTGCGTCGATGCCGACGCGACCGTTCCCCTGGCCTTCGTTCGTGGTGAGCTTGTGGCTCGCCGGCCTGCTTGCGCAGCTGCTGCTGGTCGCGCGGCAATGGCGGAAAACGCACCAGGCGCTACGCGAATCCACGCCACTGCACGATGCAACGCTGCAGGCAGCATGCTCGCAGCAGGCCCGCACGCTCGGCTTGCGCCACTGTCCTCAATTGCGCATGTCACATGCGATTACGTCGCCCCAGGTAACCGGTCTGTGGCACCCCTGCATCCTGCTGCCAGCCAACGAGGTACTGACGCCGGAAGAATCATCGATGGCGCTCGCCCACGAACTGGCCCATCTGCGTCGCGGCGACCTCTGGCTCGGTTGGGCACCGGCGATTGCGCAACGGCTGTTCTTTTTCCATCCACTGGTGGCGTGGGCGATGCGCGAGTACGCACTTCATCGCGAAGCCGCCTGTGATGCGCAGGTGCTGCAGCAGCATAGTGCGGCGCCGCAGGACTACGGGCGCCTGCTGTTGCGCCTCGGCGTGGCCCATCCCATGCACTCCGGTCTCGCCGGTGCATCTCCAACATTCCAGAACCTGAAGAGGCGACTGATCATGCTGCAGCAAAACACCAACGCCATGTCGCGTACGCGCGGCTGGGTACTCGTCGCACTCGTCGCATTTGCCGGCGTGCTTCCTTATCGCGTCACCGCAGGCAGCACGGATCAGGCACAGGCAAGTCCGGACACGGCTGTGACAGCAGCTCCTGCTGCTCACCCTGCTCCGGCTCCTGCAGCACTCCCCGCCATGCCATCGTTACCGGGCACCTTGCCGACTCCTCTGGCTCCGCCACCACCACCGCTTCCGCCGCTTCCGCCTATGGCGCCACCCGCACCACCACCTCCTCCCGTTCCACCGAGCTTCGGCGACTTCTCGGCCCGGCACATCGACATCGACACCCGCGCCAACGCCAGCGATGGCTTTGCACTGTTTGATGGCGACACCATCACGATCAACGGTTCGGATACCGACCTCGCCGCGGTCAAGGATCTGCACCAGGCGAACAAGGGCCCCATGTTGTGGTTCCGCCACGGCAGCGCTGCCTACATCATTCGCGACAAGGCATTCCTCGAACACGCCAGGAACATTTATGCACCGTTGACCGAACTGGCCCGCCAACAAGGTCAGCTTGCAGGCGAACAGGGCCGGCTTGCCGGCCAGCAGGCCGGCCTGGCCGCGCGTGATGCCGGCTTCGCCCAGGAGCAGGCCGAGCTTGCACAGCAACAGGCGCAATTCTCGGCACAAGAGGCAGTGCAAACGACCGACGACAAGCGAGCGCTCGACGCGCAACGGCGAGCACTCGAGGCAGAGCAGGCACGGCTCGAGCAACGCCACGCGGCATTGCGGGGTGAACTCGATGCCAGTCAACGCACCCTGGAATCGCAGCAGGCAGGGCTTGAAAAGCAGCAGCACGCGCTGGAGCAACGCCAGCAACAAGCCTCTCATGATGCCGAGCAGGCGATGAACAAGCTGCTGAACGAAGCACTGGCGAAAGGTCTGGCCGAGAACGTCAGCCGGCGCTGAGTAACACCGCAGCGGCCGGATTGCCGTTACCCGTGCGTTGCCGGCGCGTGCGGCCACCCATGTCGCCGGCAGTCAGTTCGAAGACTGAATGAGCCGCCTGCTTCGGCAGGTGGTGCCGGGAAAGTGCGTCCGCAGATGGCCAGGAGATTCCACGATGTTCGGCTACTACCTCGCTCTTGCGCTGCGCAGCCTGAAACGCAGCAAGGTACTCACCGCGTTGATGATCCTGGCGATCGGCCTCGGGATCGGCGCCAGCATGACCATGATCACCGTACTGCACGTGATGTCGGGCGATCCATTGCCCGGACGTAGCGCGCAGTTGTTTGTGCCGCGGCTCGACGCCCTCCCGCTGGAACGCAGCAAGACCTCCAAGGACAGTGCTCCCAACGGCAACCTGACCTGGCCGGATGCAATGAACCTGTTGCGCGCCCACCAGGCAGACCGGCAGGCCGCGATGGTGGCGGGCTCGGCACCGATCCGCCCCGCGCAGGGCTCGCTGCGACCGTTCTTCCAGCCCGGACATTACGTCACCGCGGATTTCTTCCCGATGTTCGGTGCGCCGTTCCGCGCCGGCAGCGGCTGGACCGCGCAGGACGATGAGCAGCGCGCGCGGGTGGTCGTGCTCAACGCCGAACTCAATCGCAAGCTGTTCGGCGACACGCCGGGCATCGGCCGTACGGTACGACTGAAGAACACCGACTTCAGGGTGATCGGCGTCCTGGACGACTGGTATCCGCAGCCGACCTTCTATGCCCAGGTCAACGATCGCTCCTTCGGCAAGACCGACCAGTTTTTCCTGCCACTGCAGACGGCGCTGGACCTGAAATTCGATTTCAGCGGCAATTTCATGTGCTGGGGCAACGGCAGCAGCGGCCGCACCAGTGATCACTGCACATGGTTGCAGTTCTGGGTGCAGCTGGACAATCCAGCCAAGGCGCAGAGCTATCGTCAGTTCCTCGGCGACTACTGGCGCGAGCAGCAAACGCATGGTCGCTTTCCTCGACCCGCGGATGCCCAGCTCTACGGCCTGATGGACTGGCTCACCCGACAGCAGGTGATCCCCTCCGACCTGCGTCTGCAGTTGTGGCTGGCACTGGGCTTCCTCGGCGTCTGCATGGTCAATATCGTCGGCCTTCTGCTGGCCAAATTCCTGCGCCGCAGTGGCGAGGTCAGCGTTCGCCGGGCACTCGGTGCGCAGCGGCGCGACATCTTCCTGCAGTTCGGCATCGAATCAGCCGTGATCGGTCTGGCCGGTGGCGTGTTGGGTCTGGCCATCGCCGAGCTCGGCCTGTGGAGCGTGCGCCAGCGGCCGGATGGCTATGCGCAACTGGCGCAGATGGATGCGGCCATGTTGCTGGGCACGTTTGCACTGGCGGTATGCGCCAGCGTGCTGGCTGGACTGTTACCGGCCTGGCGCGCCTGCCACATCGCGCCGGCCCTGCAGCTCAAGACCCAATGAGGTGATCCCATGTCACTGCGACCATTGATCTCCAGCCTCACCCGTCACAAGCTCACCGTGTTGTTGCTGGTGCTGCAGGTCAGCCTGACCTGCGCGATCGTCTGCAACGTGGTGTTCATGATCGCCAACCGCACTGCGCAAATGCGCCAGTCCAGCGGACTGGTCGAAGACGAGCTTGTAACGATCGAAAGCATCGGCCTGGACGAAAACGAAAACTCGCTGGCCCGGCACGCGGCGGACCTGGCGGCGTTGCGCAACATCCCCGGCGTGACCGCCGTGGCAGCCATCGATGCGCTGCCATTCAATGGCAACGACTGGAGCAATGGCATCGCCACCGCACCGAACGTCGATACCGATCTCACCGCCACGGCCTACGATGGCACTCCCGGCGAACTCGCGACACTGGGCTTGCATTTGGTCGAAGGGCGCGATTTCCTGCCCGACGAATACCTGCCGATGGACAGCGCACACGACTGGGCCGGTATCAACCGTGTGCCGGTCACCATCATTACCCGCGCGCTGGCCGAGCGGCTGTTTCCCCGCCAGAGCGCGCTGGGCAAGGAAATCTATCCCGGCGACAACCCGGTGCGCATCGTCGGCGTGGTCGATCATCTGCTGCGGCCACATCTGCGCGAAGCCGCCAGCAACGATTACAGCACGCTGTTTCCAATGCTGCCGGACAGCAACGACGTCACCTACGTGCTGCGCACGGCACCGCAGGAACGCGAGCGTGTGCTGAAGCAGATGGCCGATGCGCTGAACCGGCTCGATGGCAACCGCGTCCTGCGGCAGGCGCAGACGTTCAGCCAATTGCGCGCCGACTTCTTCCGTCGCAATCGCACCATGATCGGCCTGTTGCTGGCAGCGGCGGCCGGACTGCTGTTCGTCACCGCGCTGGGCATCGCTGGCCTGGCCAGCTTCTGGGTACAGCAGCGGCGGCGATCGATCGGCATCCGGCGCGCCCTGGGCGCCACGCGGAATGACGTCCTGCACTACTTCCAGACCGAGAATTTCCTGATCGTCAGCGGCGGCATCGTGCTGGGCATGCTGCTGGCCTATGCGCTCAACATGGTGTTGATGACGCATTATGAACTGCCGCAGCTGCCGTTCCTTTATCTGCCCATCGGCGCCGTACTGTTGTGGTTGCTCGGCCAAGGCGCGGTGCTCGGCCCGGCGCTGCGCGCTGCAGCGGTGCCGCCAGTGATGGCCACACGGGCGGACTGACCGGCATGGCGTGATCAACCTGGTGAAGCATCAACGGATGCCGCTCAAGCATCCCGCTGATGCCACTGGCCTCACTGGCGACCTCACATCCAGGGCCACGCCTTCAACTCGTACTCTTTCGGTGGCGTATCGCCGGCGAGGTTGCGCACGAAGTAGTCCCAGCGCCGGCGCGTGGCGTACGGCGTGGCGGCGGCGTAACCGTGATGGGCGTTCGGGATCAGCAACAGATCGAAGTCCCTGTTCGCCTTGATCAGCGCGTCGACGACCAGCAGCGTGTTGCTGGTCGGCACGTTGTCGTCCATCGTGCCGTGTACCAGCATCAGATGCCCCTTGAGGTTCTTCGCCAGATTCTGGTTGGCCTGGTCGTCGTAATTTGTACTGCCGTCCTTGTTCGTCACCAGCAGGCCCTGCCACTTCTCGGCCCAGTCATCCTCGTAATTGCGGTTGTCGTGGTTGCCGCTTTCGGCCCAGCCCACCTTGAAGAAATCCGGGTAGCGGAACATCGCGTCCGCGGTGGCATTGCCGCCGCCGGAGTGGCCCCAGATGCCGACGCGATCCAGATCGATCCACGCGTGCTGCTTGCCCAGCTCCTTGAGACCGGCGACCTGATCCGGCAACGTGTTGTCGCCCATGTTGGCGTAATACGCATCATGGAAGGCCTTCGAGCGCCACGGCGTACCCATGCCGTCGATGGCGACCACGATGAAGCCGAGTTCGGCCAGCGACTGGTTGTCGCCGTTGGCAGCCAGGAAACCGAAACTGCGCACCGAACCGGTCTGCGGGCCGGGATAGATGTAGTCGATGACCGGATATTTTTTGTGCGGATCGAAGTGGGTCGGCTTGAACATCACGCCATAAAGATCGGTCTTGCCGTCTCGCGCCTTTACCGAAAACACCTGCGGTGGCACCCAGCCGGCGGCACGCAGGCGCGCAATGTCGGCCTTGGCCACATTGGCCACCGTCTTGCCATCGTCACTGCTGCGCAGGACGGTCACCGGCGGAGTGTCGGTGGTGGAATACGCATCGACGAAATACTTGCCGTCCGGCGACAACATCACCGTGTGATCGGCGTCTTCCGGGGTAAGCAGGGTTGGCTGGCCACCGTCGAAACCCACCTTGTAGAACTGTCGGTAATAAGGATTCTCGCCACGTTCGCGACCGACGCCGCGGAACCACAGCGCGCGGCTCTTGTCGTCCACACGCAGCACCTGGGTGACGTTGCCTTCGCCGGTGGTGATCGCATGCTTGAGCTTGCCGCTGGCGAGATCGTACAGATACAGATTGCCCCAGTTGTTGCGTTCGCTGAACCAGATCACCTCGTTCGACTGTGGCAGATAGGTCCAGTTGACCTTGTCGTTGCCGCTTTCGTAATAGGTCGGCAAGGTTTCGTTGAGCACGTCATGCACCTTGCCGCTGCCTGCATCGGCCACACGCAAGGTGGCACTCTTGTGGTCGCGCGAAGTGGACACGAAGGCCAGCGTCTTGCCGTCCGGTGCCCACTGCACGTCGTCCCAGCCACCGTCCGGTCCGCAGCTGACGTCGTCGCACAGGGTGGAGCGGTGCTGGTCCGGCGGCATCTGCAGGCGCACGACCTTGTGCGTGGGCACGTCGATGATGACGCGCTCGATCATCGTCACGTCCTTGTCGCCGACCAGCGGGTATTTCCACGCCTCCAGCTTGGGATGCCCGACATTGGTACTGATCATGTACATGTCACCGGTCTTGCGCTGGTCCTGCTGGAACGTGGCGATATGCGTCGAATCCGGCGACCACACCAGGATCGCGTTGTCAGTGTGCTTCCAGCCGGCGTTGTCGGTGGCGTAGCCGAAGTTCTCCACGCCGTCACTGGTGAGCTGGGTCTCCTTGCCCGTCGCCACGTCGCGCAGCCACAGGTTCCAGTGGCGGATGAAGGCCGCGGATTTCCTGTCCGGCGACAGCACGATCGGTTCGTTGTTCGCAGCCTGCACGCTCTTGTCGTCCACGCATGCAGCCGCTTTCATGTCACACAGATACGGCTTGTCGCGAACCGTGATCCCGAGACGGCCATCCGGCTTCACGCTGTAGCCGGTGACCGGCAACTTGTTCGCATCGACCGGCTTGCCGGTGAGCTTGCCCAGCGCGCTGGCCAATGTGGTCTGATCGAACAGCGGTGCGGCGCGACCACTGGCAGCATCCATCAGCATGAAATGATCGCCGTGGCTGTCATGGTCGCGGTACCAGAAGTGGGCGTTATCCAGCCAATCGACCTTCTGCACCGCATGATCGACCAGTGGGGCAACGTTGTAGCCCATGAAGCGCTCGGCCTGCGCATAGTCGCTTGCCCCCAGTGTGCTGCCCTGCGCCATGACTCCGGCTGACAACAGTCCCAGCAACAGTGTGCCGTACAGGCACGACTTGCCGATCATTGAATTCATTGCAGATCCCGCCTGTGTTGTTGGTCGCCATGCCGGCAGGCGCCGGGATGATGGCGTCGATGGTACCGAATCGCCGATGCTAACCCCGCAAATCGCCTGCAACCTCTGCCAGAGGTCCCGATCCGGCGCATGGCCATGCGGCCTGCGGCACAATGGTCGGCCGAATCGTCTGCATGTACAGGCGATGACATCTCCTCACATGGAAGCGCCCCGATGACCGCGTTGCCCGAAGCCCGCCTGCTGGAAATGGTTTTCCCCGATCACGCCAACCACCTCGGCACCCTGTTCGGCGGCCAGGCGCTGGCGTGGATGGACAAGGCCGCCTTCATCGTCGCCTCGCGTCATGCGCGACGCAGCGTGGTCACCGCGCGCTCGGAGGAAGTGAACTTCCGCGTACCGGTGCGCACCGGCCAGCTGGTGGAGTTGGTCGCCCGCGTGGTTGCGGTCGGCCGCAGCTCGATGCAGATCGAGGTGGAGATGACCGCCGAGGACCCGCTCACCGGCGACCGCCGCGTCTGCACCACCGGCCGCTTCGTGATGATCGCGCTGGATTCCAACGGTTCACCGACCGCCGTGCCGGCACTCCCTGTCGCCAGTCTGAACGCAGGATCTTGAGCGCATGCTTTCCGCTTGACGCATGCTTGGAACGTCGCACACGCTGACCACCTTCGTACCGTGCGGAATGCTGCGATGTCTCGTCTGAAGATCATCGGCAATTACCTTTCGCCCTACGTGCGCAAGGTTCTGGTATGCCTGGAACTGAAAGGCATCGACTACGAGATCGATCCGATCGCGCCCTTCGTCGGCGACGACCATTTCACACGATTGAGTCCGCTGCGGCGCATTCCAGTACTGATCGACGACGGCTTCGTGCTGAACGACTCGTCGGTGATCTGCCAGTACCTGGAGGACAGTTACCCCGCGCCTGCGCTGTATCCACGTGACATCAACGATCGCGCACTGGCGCGCTGGCTGGAGGAATACGCCGACACCCGGCTGGCCGACGGGCTGATCTGGCGGCTGTTCTATCAACTGGCGATCCAGCGCCACATCTTCGGCGAAGCCACCGACGAAGCGGTGGTGAAGCAGGCGCGCGAAGTGGAGATTCCCGCCGCACTCGATTATCTGGAAAACCAGATGCCGGATGATGGCTTCCTGTTCCGCACGCTCTCGATCGCGGACATCAGCATCGCCAGCTTCTTCCGCACCGCTTCGTTCGTGCGTTACACGATCGACGCCACGCGCTGGCCACGTACAGCTGCCCTGGTCGAGCTGGTTCAGTCGCAACCGGTGTTCCAGAAGCTTGCACGTTACGAGGACTGCATGCTGCGTCTTCCGCTGGCCGAGCAACGCGCCGCCCTGAACACCATCGGTGCTCCGCTGAGCGTCGATACCTACGGCACCAGCACGCCGCGCCATGGCGTGTCGCGCGGATGAGGCACCTCTCCAGCTTTCAGCAGAGGCAGACCTGCATGCGATCTGCGTCTCCCGTGGAACTGACAGCCACTCGTCCAGCTACGCTGCTGGCATCAGCATGACGGCTACCCGTCAACCCGGAATCTGATCGGGCGCAGCCTGGATCTGACTCAGTACCTGCGCTACGTTTTCAGCAATAGCTGCGCACGGATCCATCAACTGCGAGCAGGCTGCCACCACGCTTCTCGCCACGTCGCTGGCGGTGCTGCCGTTGGTGACCAACAGACGATTGCCGAGACCATAAGGGCCATAGACGTTGGCGTCGGTGACCGAGAACATGCCTACGGTCGGAACGTGCGAAGCCACCGCAAGGTGCATGACACCGCAATCGGCACTGATCATCAGATCGAGACCAGCCATGATGGCGCCCATGCGCCGGATCTTGCTTGAGTAATAGCCCGGCCAGCGTGAATCGAGCATCGACCGGCCATTCGCAGGAATGATCTCGACAATGCCCCCTTGCGGGCATGTTTCCTTCAGTGCGTTGATGAATTCGCTCCACCACAGGCCCGGGTAGCGTTTCGCGCCCGTTGCGTTGGCGAAGATGCCGATCGCCACCTTCGCCGCAGACTGCCCCGAGGTGTCGAGAAGCTCGCGCACGATGGATCGACCCTGCGCGCGTTCCGCATCACTCAGGCGTATGTCGAGCGGCGGGAAATCCCTCAAAACGCCATCCTCGGACGGTCCATGCCCCCGAATCAGGCTCACCGGGCGCTTTGCCATGTGTCGTGGCGCCAACGATTCCGGCACGCCGTGGGTCAGGCCACGAAGGCTGGGTGCGTCGTGGAAGCCAAGCTTGTGCCGCCCCCTGAATATTCTCGTCAGGACGCGACTGAAATTCGATCCGACACAAGGGTCGATGACCAGGTCGTAGTGGTTCTTCCGCACTCTCGATATCAACGAGAGAAATGCGATGGGATGCTTGAAGCCCCGCGTCGGAAGACAGTAGATGTTCTTGACGCTGAAGAACGTGGCGAACACGTCGGCGGCCGCCGGGCCTTCCGCAACGATATCGATCTCCGCCCCTTTGTAGAGCCGCTCAAGCTCGGCGATCAATGGCGTCATCAGAAGAATATTGCCGAGGCGATGATTTGGCCGGCATACCAGGATGCGGTAGATCCCGTCCCTCGGCAGGAGACCCCGAGGGGGGGCAGAGCAAGCTGTGTTCAAGATTCACCGTGAAGATGGGCGACGGCCTTGTCGGGGGCATGCCAATTTGGCGGATGTTCCGGACATCGACCGCAGCCGCACCAACGAACCCTTGGACCGATGGATTCGCGTGCCAGCGTGACCATTTGTTCACACTATGCTTAGGCTGCACTTAGACACCCGTTAGATCTTTGTAATAGTGCAGCGCAGGACGAACGCACGGCGCAGCTAGCGAGCCACCGTATCCGAATGGCTCAAGTGGCAGCTTTGGCTGATGACCTTGACGATTCCGCCCTACCCCCAGCATAGCTGCTATCGATACGCATCCCGGGATCCATATCGTTTGACCATGCAGCAAGGTCCATCAACGTCACCGCCATACACAGCAAGCCTCAGCGCTGATGGGCGGTCAGCTCGACCAGCCAGTCGACAAATACGCGCAGCCGTGCCGGCATCTGCCGCTGCGGCGGATAGAGCACGGTCATCGGCAATGATGGCGGCGGTGTTGCCGCGAGCAGCTCGCACATCGTGCCGTTCGCCAGCTCCTGTTCGATCCGATAGCGCGAGAACTGCGCGATGCCGAGACCAGCCTTGCAGCAGCCGAGATAGGCGTCCGCACCGCTGACGGTGATTTTTCCGGGCAGGCTCACTTCGCGACGCTTGCGACCGACCATGAACTCCAGTGGTTCCGCACGACGCGTCGTCGGCGAGGCCCAGTTCACTGCGTAGTGACCGTCATGCAAGGCCGCCAGCGATTCCGGGCGTCCATGCCGGCGTACGTAATCGGCACTGGCCGTGGTGACCTGCGCCAGCAGGGCAACGCGTCGACCGATCATGCCGGTATCGCCCAGTTCACCGACCCGCACCGCGCAGTCGACGCCTTCGCGCACCAGATCGACGTAGCGGTCACCGGTACCGATATCCAGTTCGATCTGCGGAAAGCGCGCGCAGAATGCGGGGAGTGCCGGAATCACCAACAACCTGGCCAGCGCGGCGGACAGGTCGATGCGCAAACGTCCTTTCGGCTGCACCGCGGCCTCACGGAAATCGGCCTCGACCTCGTCCATGTCAGCCAGCAGACGCACGCAGTGGCCGTAATACACCTCGCCGTCGCGGGTGGTGCGCACGCGGCGGGTGGTTCGTTGCAACAGTTGCGCACCGAGCCTGGTTTCCAGCCGCTTGATCGCATGGGTAACGGTCGCGCGCGGCAGGTTCAGGTCGTCCGCGGCGGCCGTGAAGCTGCCCAGTTCGACAATCCGCGTATACAGCCGCATGGCTTCGAGACGATCCATGATGATTGTTGTCGTCAATGGAATGGTGATGGCCATTATTGAGCATTTATCCGAATGCCGACACGGCGCACCATGCACCCACCTTCACCCATCGGAGCAACGCGATGCAAACCCGCACTCTCGGCAAAGATACCCACGGAAAGCCGGGCCCCCAGGTTTCCGCACTCGGCCTCGGCTGCATGGGCATGAGCGACTTCTATGGTCCGCGCGATGACGACGAATCGATCGCCACCATCCACCATGCACTGGAGCGCGGCCTCAACCTGCTCGATACCGCCGATGTGTATGGCCCACACACCAACGAGGAACTTGTTGGCAAGGCGATCAAGGGCCGTCGCCAGCAAGCCTTCATCGCCACCAAGTTCGGCATCGTGCGTGATCCCGCGAACCCGCAGGCGCGCGGCGTCGACGGCCGGCCGGAGTATGTGCGCACCTCCTGCGACGCCAGCCTGAAGCGGCTCGGCATAGAAACGATCGACCTGTACTACCAGCACCGTGTCGATCCGAACGTGCCGATCGAGGAAACCATCGGTGCGATGGCCGAACTGGTGCACGCCGGCAAGGTGCGTTACCTCGGCATGAGCGAAGCGTCCGGCGCCACGCTGGAGCGCGCCCACAAGGTGCATCCGATCGCCGCTCTGCAGAGTGAGTTCTCGCTGTGGACCCGCGACCCGCAGCAGAACGGCATGCTCGACGCCTGCCGCAAGCTGGGGGTGAGCCTGGTCGCCTACTCGCCGCTGGGCCGTGGCTTCCTCACCGGCGCGATCCGCACGCCGGACGATTTCGATGCCGACGACTATCGCCGCCGCAGCCCGCGCTTCATCGGCGACAACTTCACCCGCAACCTGCAACTGGTCGAACAGGTGAAGACGCTGGCTGCCGACAAGGGTTGTTCGCCGGCGCAGCTGGCCTTGGCCTGGGCGCTGGCGCAGGGCCACGATGTGCTGGCGATACCCGGCACCAAGCGGCGTTCGCGGCTGGACGAGAACCTCGGCGCACTCGACGTGCAGCTCAGCGCTGCCGAACTCAAGGCGATCGATGCGGTGTTTCCACCGGATGCCGTGGCCGGCGAGCGCTATGCCGGAGCCATGATGCAGATGGTCAACGTGTAACGCGTGCTCGCGTGCTCCCTCCCCTGCGACCGAAGGGAGTCCCCTTTCGGAACGCGCAGGGGGAGGAGCCAAAACCGCTAAACTTGTGGACATGAGTACCCCCGAACATTCCCCGCTCGGCAAGAGCACCATCTATGCCGACCGCTACGACCCCAGCCTGCTGTTTCCGATACCGCGCGCCGGCAAGCGCGGAGAAATTGGCGTGGCCGAACCGCTGCCGTTCCACGGCGTCGACATCTGGAACGCCTACGAACTGTCATGGCTCGATCTGCGCGGCAAGCCTGTCGTGGCGTTGGCCGAATTCCGCGTGCCGGCGGCTTCGCCGAACATCATCGAATCGAAATCGTTCAAGCTGTACTTGAACGGCTTCGCGCAGGAGCGCATCGCTGACGCCACCACCCTTGCCGCCACGCTGACACGGGATCTGTCCGCCGCTGCGGGCGCCGTGGTCGATGTGAAGCTCCGGGACGCGAATGCGGCTGCATACGCCGTCACCGATCTGGACGGCCATCCGCTCGACGGCCAGGACATCGCCATCGACCACTACGGCCCACCACAGGCAGATTTCCTGCATGCGGATGTCAGCGCCAACCCGATCGAGGAAACCGTGGTTTCGCACCTGCTGCGCTCGAACTGCCCGGTCACCGGCCAGCCCGATTGGGGCAGCGTGCAGATCGCCTATCGTGGCGCACCGATCGACTACGCTGGCCTGCTGCGTTACCTGGTCTCGTTCCGCGATCACAATGAATTCCACGAGCAGTGCGTGGAGCGCATCTTCGTCGACGTGATGCAGCGCTGCGCTCCGCAAGAACTCAGCGTCCATGCGCGTTACACCCGCCGCGGGGGACTGGACATCAACCCCTTTCGCAGCAGCATGCCAGCCACTCCGGCCAACTCGCGCACGGTTCGTCAGTAAGTTCCACGCGGCCGGTGCAACAGCACGATCTTCCGGTAATCCACGCTTCACATGGGCGGCGCTAGCCTCGACAGGCTGGCCGAAGTATCCGGACAGCGCGGCGACCTGGCCGCGTCACCGCCCCTGGAGTTTCGCATGACACGTTCCGCACGCTACGTCGCGCTGTACAGCGCCTGCCTTGCCGGACTCCTGCTCAGTGCCTGCGGAAAACATCCGGTACCAGTGCCGGCCAGCCCGCCCGCCGCCAAACCCGCCGGCACAGCGCCCATCGCCAAACCTGCACCGACCGCCACCACGAGCAAAGCTGCCACAACACCGGCCATGCCAGCCAGCGGTAGCACGGCGACCAGCTCCGTCGCACCTGCCGTTGCAGCAAGCACAACGTTCGGCGTGTCCGGCGTGACCCTGGGCGACACCGTCAACGCCGCGCATCAGGTGAGTCAGGCCAGCAACCGCTTCGCTCCCGGCGACAAGGTCATTTATGCCAGCGTCGCCACCACAGGCCGCAGCAGCGGAGCCACGCTCAATGCCAGATGGAGCTATCTGGAAGGCCAGGGCCTGCTGATCAGCAATATCAACCAGGCAATCGCCGCCGATGGCCCGGCCGTCACCACGTTCATGGTGCAGAACCCGGATCTGTGGCCGGAAGGCAAGTACAAGGTCGAGATCTCGCTCGATGGCAAGCCGGTAGCTACGCAGGATTTCGAGATCGCCAAACCCTGATCCGGTCTTGCCGGTGAACCAGGCGCAGGCAGCTGCAGGCCACAGCACTCACATCAGCGAGACCTGGTCCGCAACTACGGACCATGTCTATGTGCGGTTAACCATAAATTGGCCGCTCAACTAACTCATAATCAGTCAGCACTGATTCCAAGAAGCTCGACGAATGTAGTAGTGGGCGCTCATGGAAGGTCGACGAGCTAGGCTTTGAGGAACTACGACCGGCTCTTTTCAACGGACTCCTACACGTCGAGAACTCCGTTAATCGCTTTTAGCAGGTGAGGGGCCTTAGCCACGCGATTGCAGTTGGGTGTAGCTCTGATAAAACGTTTCGACAGCGAAGTAGTTGAAGCCTTCTGCGCGCAGTTTGCCGAGCAGCTGCGCGGTCTGCGTGCGCGTTTGTGCGCCTCGTTGAAGAACACAGCCCGATAGTTCTTGGCCAGCTCGGGAATGACCTCCAGCGCGGGGCGAGCGACATTGTCGGCGCCGGACAGTGGCGACGGGCTGTCATCCGCCGATGCAACCTGCCTGATGCAGAAGCTGGCTGCGGCCGCCAACGAAGGTCTGATGCAAGCTCAGGTACTGGTTGAAGAGCAGACGAAAAGCGGGATCTCTTTCGGTCGCATAGGCGTAACGCATGACCTGGTATTGCGCCAGCAAACCTTTGTGCCGGTTGGCTTCCTCCATGAGCCTGTCGCCATAAAGATGTCGAAGTTCACCGAAGAGCAGATTGCGTTCAATCTGAAGCAGTCCGAGGCCGGGCCACTGTCGAGGAGGTGGGCTGGAAGATGGGCATATCACAAGCTATGGAGGCCAATACCCACGCATAAAAACGGCCCGCGAAGGCGGACCGTTTGAATTGCAAGCAGACTCGGGCAATTACTGGGCAGAGGGGATGCCGAACTTGTACGTCGCCTCCAGATACAACTGGCGTCCATACACACTGTAATTCGCTGAGTTGTAAGGGCCGAATACATAACCGGGATAACTGTTATCCACTGGCGGCATCTTGTTGAACAAGTTGTTCACCATGAAGGACAGCGTCAGATTTTTCGTCGGGCTGTATTGCACGCTGCCGTTATAGGTAACCCAAGCTGCCAGATAACCCGTACCGGGGGCCGAATAATTATCAAGAGTGGTCGCCAGATAGTTGGGCGAGCGACCATCACGGTTGGCAAATAACGTCGCGGTCCATTCGCCTAGACTCCAGGTCACCGAGGCATTGGCTTTGGTCTTGAAGTCGGTACTGTACAGCGGGCTGTCCAGGTAGTTTATGAACGGGTCGCCCGCGAGCGGCTGCTCTTCATGCTTCAACTCGTCGCTGTAACTACCGGAGAACTTCAAGCTGCCATAAGCGCCGATATCTACCTGATAATTCAGATTGGCGGTGATGGCATTGACCCGTTCCCGCGCTATGTTCTGATTCGGCGTATAGATATCCTCAATCGTGCCGAATTGATTGCGCGTAATCGCATTGATCGCATTGATGCAACTGGGCGTAGTGGGATTGAGAATCCCCTGCAGACAAAGGGAATTCTCCTGTGAAATCGTGTCCGGTGGCACCGTCCCCACTTCGTTACGGATGTCGAAGTGCAGATAATCGACGGTCACCGAGAGCTTCGATGTCGGCGCCCATACGACGCCATAATTCCAGTCTTTCGCCGTGATCGGCTTCAGATTGACATTGCCCGAGGTGCTGTTGAAATAGCTTGCCTGAGAATAGACGCCCGGACACTGACCCAAGGTGGGGCCCGTGAACCCCAACTTGGCGCAGTTGTAGTAATCGGTGACCGAGCTGTAGTAGCCGCTCGGCCCGGAATACTCATCAGCCAAGGTGGGCATCTTGAACGCAGTGCCGTATTTGCCCCTGAGCAGCAGACTCTCGAAAGGGCGATATTCCAGTGACACCGTATACGTATTGTGCTTGACTTGCTGGCCGGATACTTCGTATCCGTCCCGACGACCGGACACATCCACGGTCAACTGCTGCAGCAGAGGAAAGTTCAGCTCGGTCGTGGCGGCATAGCGCGAGCGATGTCCCGCACCCTGGTCCGCGGTATAATTGTAGATATCCCCATTGAAATAACCCGGGTCGGGCACATAGCCCCAGCCTTGGTTGCCTCCTTCCAGCACGACCGCGAGGCCGGCATCGCCACCAGGCAAGGTGAATAGCGAGGCATTGGTCACCTGTCCGCGCAACATATTGTCCCAGGTCTTGCCCAAGGTCGTGGCATAACCGCTGAAGCTATGATATTCCGCTGGCGTAATCGGGGTATAGAAAGCAGCGTAGTTGGGCTCGAAAACGGGCACCCCGTAACCATCAGGATCCGGTCCCAGGGTCGATGTCAAGTCCGAGCCCAGCACACGATTGGTAAAGAAAGCATTGATGGGATTCGTGAAAGCGACGTAATCACGTTCGTCGGTCTTGTCGTTGGAATGCGTAAAACCCAGATCGTAGTCCCAGTTCGACTGCCCGAACGTGCCTTTTCCACCCAGGCTGAACATATAGGCGTTTTCGATCTGCTTGTTCATGGAGTTCTGGTAGCCACCCACTTCTTCCGGCGAGAAGATACGCTGCAGATCCGTATACTGAGCCCGGATGGGGTCGTAAAATGTCAGGCCTGAACTTGAAGTCAGCCAGTCGGTGGCCCCTCCCGGCTGGTATTTCTGCTCCTGGTAGTTGTAGAGCAGGTCGCTGTACAACTGCAGGTTATCGTTGACGTCAAAGGTTGCGTGGGTATACAGGTTTGCAGTCTTGCTTTCATTGGCCAGCGTGACATAGGCCTGTTCCCCGTAGTACGACCCACAATAATTTCCGCTATTGGCGCGATACCTGTACCCCGTCGTTCCGCCGAACCCAGCCGTCGTGTTGGCGCAATTGTTGGGATCCGCGAATTTATAGCTATCAATGCCCAGCGTGGGATCCGTGGCCAGATAATCCCGCTCCGCGATGGGTCCGCCAACGGCATTAAGATCAGCCTGGGCGGTCAGCGGCCGATCGTAGGCCCAGATAGGCTGCGTACTCTCGAATTGCACGCCGGCAATCAGGTTGAATTTGCCGACATTGAAACTATCGGCCAGATAGACCCGCCGCGCCGCGCCGCCGCCGTTGCTGTTCCAGCCGTAGCGCACGTCCAAAACCGGTGCGTCGATCTTCTTCTTGAGCACGATATTGATCACGCCGGCAATCGCGTCCGAACCGTACAATGACGACTGGCCGCCCGGCAGGATGTCGATGTGGTCGACCATCTCGACCGGAATGCTGCTCAGATTGTTGAAAACATCACTGCCGTTGTAGAGCGCGGGGAAATTGCCCATCGGGCGGCCGTCAATCAGGTACTTCACGTAGCCGGGTGAGAGGCCTTATTTCAAGCGGCTTGTGGTCAAGGCGATTCTGACCAAAGCACTGGACGCAGAAATTCCCGCCCAAGACTGGTATCCCGGATCCATTCTCCGGCAGCTTGCCACCTATACGCTGTCACTCATGAGCGATCGAATGCTGGGAGCACAGCTCCAGCCCGATTTTGATGCCGTCTGGCGCGCTCAACATGCTCCCCGCAGCTTCGTGGCAGAAGCCATGAAGATCGCGAAGAAAATACTTCCCCTGCTTCAGGAGATCCCATCGGAACAGACCAAAAACCGTCTTGTAACCGAATGGGCGAAACGCGAAGCGTGCTGGCTACGTGTGCAGAGCAGTGGCATAAGTCTCTCCGCCGAGTTCCTTGAAACCCTCACAACAACAACAACGCTGAGGAAGTCACCTGTCCGCTGGGGCGATAAAGCTGCAGAGCTTTGGAAAAACGGAACATGGGCACGCCTTCACGAATGGAATAAGGCTGCCGAAATCCTCACTCCTGACGAGAGTGACCTCGTCGAACGGACAACAGCTGTTTCGAGCTTCGGCTTCAAGGGATTCCGTCTCATCAAGCTTCAAGAGGCATGGAAGCGTGCCGTAGATGGGGGCTTCGTGTAACCCATGAACATGTGGCCATACCTGTTCATGAAGGCATTGGATCTTCGGGCTCGCGTCTAGTGCAAAACGCCAGCCACCTGCTCACCTTCGCCACAGCAGCTGACCAGCTTCGCCAGCGAAACCAACCAGGCTCGTCAGGAACGCTGACCAGGTTAGTCGACTGTCCGACTTCGGCCGATTCTGTTGAAAAACTCCGTCTTAACGAATGGACGTCCAAATTCTCGATCACGACAGCCGTGACAATTCGATTCTGTACAAATTTGCACGCGAGGTCTGACAGAAAGCGATTGCCGCGTCCGATTTTTCACGCTTCAGACGAGCTCAAATATTTGAAGTGAGTTTTTCAACAGAATCGGCCAGGAGCAGTCGTTCGCACTTCGACTCTGAAGACCTGCGCTACTGAAAGCGGGAAGACGTCGGCTAGACGACAGCCAGCGGATAGTTCTTGTTTGGGAAGCCTTCGGCACCGTAGTTCGTAAATTAGAATTATAAAATGAGGTCTGTTCGTCTGTAGAGGAGGTCGAAACGGAGGACATACTTTTCACCTTTGGTAACTTCCTTCCCTTCATGAAGTAGCTGATCCTGGAATCCTAATACCAGGCCTTTCTTGGGCTGAATTACTCTACCGTAGTCCGAAAAAACTGTCTCTCCGCCTTCAAAATCATCGTTAAGATAAACAAGAATTACAGCGCGCGTCCTCTCGTTGTCGTTTTTCCTCCACGGGTGTTCACAATGTGGCTTGAAATATTGGCCTGGAATATATTTATAGAGACGGACGTACTCGGATGGACCTGTTAGTACATTGCTCCCAAGATAATTTGGCGTGTTCGTGCCGAGACGTCCAGCTCCGTAGAACATTTCGAAGGCTAAGTCCTTATCCCATATCTCCAATCTGCTATTATTACGGAAGTCATTTTTATTTTGTGGTCCGTCCTTGGTAAACAACGTGCCTTCGGTGTATTCATACTTAGACTGAAAATCGCTTAACCACTGATCACAAATCTCCGGCGTGATAGAGTGCTTCCAAATCAGTGAGGCGTCATAAAATACGTCCTCTGAGCTAATCCTTTCGTGCATATCACTTGAGCATCCAGCCAACTCGAGATTATTTTCGATTAGCCGTTTCCTCATCGAGTCTTCATAACTCATTGTCATTCACCCTATATCTGTGTGAGTTTTTCGGCTAACCGCACGCCAAAAGATGCTTAGGAACGGATGACTTAGCCTAAAAAGGCACGCAACTCATCTTCACTAACATCACCTACTTTCATCTCCTTAGTACCCAGCTTATGCAAGACAGGGACACTTCGGATACCTAAGGCCCTGGCCCTGGCAGTAACTTCGGGAGCATCAATGTCAACCACTGACGCCTCAATACCCATTGAGTCCAGTGTTTCCCGTACGCGCTTGCAGCGCGAACACCCTTCTCTTACATACAGTTCTAATTCCATATACTTTTCTCCCGCTATCTCGCTGACTTCCAAACTAGCTTTCTAGCACAACAATTTGTTCCCAACAATCAAGGCTACTTGCTCAAGGTTCGCAGATCCGTCATTACGCCTTTCGAAGCGGCGGACATCGACAAGCTACCGCCGATAGTTCTCAAAAATCCGAGCAGACGATTGCATCCCAATCGGACAAACTTGCTGCATGAACAGGCACCAAGCTCAAGTGGGGTGCATTCCTTAACGTCTACGCATTTGGTTCATACGGCCTTTAATATCAGCTTTCATCGCCGCCATTGACTTGAACCCTCTGCGACCAATACAGAACTGATTCTGCGAATTCCCTCGCGGTGTATTTTGCCTCTACTCCATCGGGAATTTCGAGCAGGCTTCTAGCCATTGACAGGGGGTGCATCGGCTCATGCTGCGCCTGAGCAGCAAGAAGCACAATGATTTCCCATTCCGAATCGCTACTTCTTCCTCCAAAATCCTGTGCAACTGTGTCGGCGGAAAAACAGACAACATTAACAAATTCTGAGGGGACAGCCTCTGCTTTAGCGACAGTCCTGATAGCAAACTGCTTATTGTGTTGATATACCTCGGACTGCAACACCATATCCTTTCTCAAAGGAACAGATGTGCAGTAAAAATTCTTTGCAGGTATAGGAATCACTACTTTTCGCGCAAGATCCTTCTCGCCACCACCTGGAGTCGCAGAAGGCCAATTCCGTCGCACTAAATCAACAACATCGGCATCTGTATAATTGGTAAAAAAAGAATAGCCAGTGCCAGGTCGGTGGCGGGATAGGGCAAACTTGCTCCATCCTACTGTGGGTGCATCGACCTCAATCAATGTTTCTATATCTTTCATATTCCGTCCGTGTAGTTGGCTACTTGTCAACGCCAATTGGCCTTACTAAGAAATGGGAGACAGTGGCGATTCGCTGATTTCAGAGATCACAGAAGCAACCGCGCGTGTGAGATCCCTACGGGATCGGAGACTATCCAATCTCAGGACGCTGTACAAGACGGATAAGTACCCGAATCCTCAGCTTCCGATGTCTGATTCATGCAGCGAGCCGGTCTTGCTCTGAGTCCGTTATCTACTCGGACTCGGAAAGTCCGAACTGGGCCAGCTGCCACAGTTGCAGGAAGAAGACAGCGGCAATCCCTGCGGAAACGCTATCCCAATTTTAAAGCGTCTCCTTGACAGGAAAGCTCGCTGCATTCTATAAACGAAGAATTACTTATTTCCGGGCGCGGTCGGTCGAAGGACAGTGCCGATTTCGAGACAGCCAGCATGTCAGAAACAAGGCCTAAAGCATTGAGTGCGGATTCGATCTGGATGGTTGAAAGGTGCGCAATACTGCCAAGCGAGGAGCACGACCCATCTCACGCTGTGAATCTCGCTACTTCGATGCGCGAGACTGGTGTCTGGCAAATTCCAATCATCTTGGAACGAGAGAGTCTCGCCGTAATGGACGGCCACCATCGCCTGGCTGCCTCGAAATTGCTAGGCTTGCGTTACGTACCCGCGCTGTTGCTCGACTACTCGAATGTGAGAGTGGCCGCTAGACGTGCAGGTTTCGTTGTAACTCCAGAAGCAATCTTGCAACGCGCTCGAATGTGCGACCTGTATCCAAGTAAGACGACGCAGCATTTATTTTCTTCGCCGATACCGAATTGCAATATCGCGCTGTTGCACTGCCACGAGCCTGCCAGCGGGGCTCTGATTCACACTAAAGCCAAAACAGACTGTCTTGAAAACACATAGCCGACGCTTGGGCAACTGACCCTAGCTGGTGTCCTGGGTTTGGACCCCTGTCAGCGGCGTGTCGCCGTACGGTTGACGCAGAGAGATTGATCGCGGAGAGGCTTTGCTGTAAAGTGTCGCATGACTATATATGATGAGCCGAGCCGCACCTTCGGCGAGTACTTGCTGGTGCCCAATCTGACGCGCAAGGGGATGGTCCCGTCCGCTGTCGATCTGACCACTCCGCTAGTTCGATTTCCGCATGGCGGCGCCTCTCCGCTCAGCATCAATGTTCCGATCACCTCTGCGATGATGCAGGCCGTCTCTGACGAGAAGTTGTCCATCGCACTCGCGCGCTCAGGCGGCCTCGCCTTCATCTTCGGCTCGCAATCCATCGTGTCGCAAGCCGAAATGGTACGACGCGTAAAGAGTCACAAAGCCGGCTTCGTAATAAGTGACAGCAACGTTCGCCCGTCGGCGACGCTGGCCGACGTGCTGGCGACAACTGGCAGTACCGGGCACTCCACTGTTGCCGTGACGGAAGATGGCACGCCCACAGGCCGCCTGATCGGCGTCATTGCCGGCAGGGACTATCGGCCCGGACGAACGCCGCTGAGCACGCCCGTTACCGAGCTGATGACACCGTTTGTAAATCTGACCTGCAGCCGCGTCGGCATCGATCTCGAAACCGCCAATGACCTCATCTGGTCGCATAAGCTCAACTGTCTGCCGGTCATTGATGGTGAGGAGCACTTGCACTACATGGTGTTCCGCAAGGATTACGATGCAGCGCAGGAGTTCCCGCTGGAGCTAGTGGACGACAAGAAGCGCCTCGTCGTTGGCGCAGGGATCAGTTCGCACGACCACATCGAGCGCGTGCCGGCGCTGGTGGAGGCTGGTGTTGACATTCTATGCATCGATTCCTCCGACGGTTATTCGGAATGGCAGGCCGACACGATCGAATTCGTGAAAGCTAACTATCCCCATATTCCGATCGGGGCGGGCAATGTGGTAGATCGCGAGGGCTTCCAATACTTGGCCGATGCCGGCGCCGATTTCGTCAAGGTGGGCGTCGGTGGTGGATCGATCTGCATCACTCGTGAGCAGAAAGGCATCGGCCGAGGCCAGGCGACAGCTGTGATCGAGGCTGCTCGCGCTCGTGATGAGTACTGCCAGAGAACCGGCACGTACGTGCCGATCTGCTCGGATGGCGGCATCACGCGCGACTATCACATTACGCTGGCGCTCGCGATGGGTGCCGATTTCGTGATGATGGGGCGTTACTTCGCCGGCTTCGAGGAAGCGCCCGGCCGCAAGCTGCGGCTCAACCACACCCTCGTCAAAGAGTATTGGGGCGAAGGCAGCAACCGTGCGCGCAACTGGCAGCGCTACGACCACGGCGGCGGCAACAAGAACGGGCTCGCCTTCGAAGAGGGAGTGGACGCCTATGTCCCCTATGCCGGCCCGCTCAAGGAAAATCTCGATGGAGTGCTGCTCAAATTGCGTTCGACCATGTGCAACTGCGGTGCCCTGAGCATTTCCGAGTTGCAGCGTACCGCACGCATTACGGCAGTGTCAGCGGTCACCATTCATGAAGGTGGCGCGCACGACGTCATGGTCAAGGAAACGCGCGCCGCCCTTGAAGACGGCTAGCAAAAACTTCCGACAAAACCTCGGAACCGAATAGGAAAGCAGGGGCGATGGGATTCTGGAAAGGTGCTCGCCGAAATGACGCAGAACATCTGGCCGGCATAGCGCCAACGATGTTCGACGCAACTGACGCGAATTCCAGCGGCTAACCGCCCACGAATACTGAGTCGAAGCCATTCAGAGACCCCGCCATCCTTGCGGCAAGCACATCGAGGTCGGCAGGAGGGGTGATTGTAAGTTCCGCACTTCCAACGAACGTATATGGTACATCCTCGTACCGTGGAACTATCTGGAAGTGCAGATGCGGCAGGGACTGGCCGGCAGGCTCACCGACGTTGCACCAGGAATGAAGCCCTTGCGGCTTTAACACATCAACGATCGCTCGTCCTATCCGATTGCTCAGACTGATCAGTTCATGAGCTTCGTCCGGGTTTAGCATCGTGAGCGACTGCACATGGCGATGAGGTGCGACAAGCACTGAGCCAACGCTGCGCTGCCGCAGATTCATGAAGGCAGACACGTGCTTGCCTCTGAAAATCTTACTGCAAGATAGCCTTCCCTCCATGTACTCGCACAGCGGACATAGCTCTCGCTTTGGGTATATGTATGGCATCGAATGGAATCCCTCTAGTTCGCTATCTTTCGGTCCAAGTCACGAGCGCGATCGCAGCTTGTCCTCGAGCACCAAATCCCACACCTTGTTCGCCGTCTCCGAGATCTCGTTCTTGAGAGGCAGAGAGGAGAGACTAAGCTCCTTCATAAAAATGGATCGCATAGCCACCAACGCATCGAATATGGATTCAAAATTCAGATCGGACGGGTGAGTCAGCGCCAGGTCGTGCAACAACGACTTGGGTAAACGGCTTTCCAGTTTCCGGTGACCGTCTTGGGGCAGTCGAAGTCGGTGAAGCATAAGAGGAAGAAGAGCATTCTCCCTGGAAAAATCGATTGAGCGGGCGGCCGCAAAGAATTCTCCTCGCGCAGCGCGCGCGTACGTAAACCAAAGCCACGCTGCAAGCTTCGCTGCGGACAATTCCAAGGCGGATTCAGGCAATCCGGCGTTCGAATGGAAGGTCGCTCGCTCAAGGTTATGTATATCGCCACTCACTATTTCTGCGGTAGCCGGAATCTCGAAAGACTTGGTGCTGTCCTCGTAGACGATGTCGAGTTTGACAAGGGATCGTTCAACTGCAATGTAGTAGATCGAACTTTGGTGTGTCACCAAGTGATCCGTTGTGAAGCAGGAGATCAACTCGCCGGCTTCCTCGATCGCGGCGCGAACGGTGGTCGCGCAGTCGGACGGCGATTCCGAGACAACAATAAGATCCAAGTCGGAGTACTGATCGACCCCTCCCGCCACGACGCTACCGGTCACCAGCAGTGTGCTGGAGCCGTAGGCCTTCACGCCCACGGTGACGGCTTCGAGCATCATCAGCTGTTGTGAGTTGAGCCGTGCCACAGCGGCTTCGCCAAGTACGCGGAGCGCTCTCATGGGCCGTTGTGCGGCAGCACGAACTTGGCGCTTGATGGTGCGGGATGGCCCATAATCTTGCGAAGCCATTCGAACGCCAACAAGGAAGTTACTGCATCGTAGCCGGCATTGTGCCAGTCGGGCGTAATCCTCATGCTGGCCGTGGCTTCGAATTCAGCTGCCCATTTTGCGGTGCGCTTCCAAAAGTCGAAGTCCCTCAGCTCGTCGTTATAAGTCTTGACACCGGCGAGAGCGTAGCAGAGCGCGTTCAGCTCCACCGTGCGATGAGACAGGTACCGTTTCCTGAACTCCGGGAAGGTTTTTGTTACGAAAGGAAGGTCAAAGGTTGAAACACCCCACCCCACCGGGACTAAGGCCTTATCACCTATACCGTGCCCTTCACACCACGCAAGCAAATCCCGTTCAACATCCGACGCGGCCGGACCTCGCCGAATATCATCCTCAGACATGCGAATGACTTCCAAGGATTCAGGATCTGCCTCGAACGCGTCCCAGCCTACTTGGGCGAAGAACTGTTGGCCATCCGGCAGGTAAATTCCTATCTGAACCAGACTGTGGCGGCTCGCTATTGAGCCGGTTGTCTCGCAATCTAATCCGACCAGCATTCGATTACCTCACGACGGTTACGTTGACAGATTCAGGAAACAACTCAGGGAATGATGTTTCTGCCATTTGCTCTTGGAAGCAGTTGCAGGTCACGGATGTCACCGTGATCGAGAACCCAGAGCAGGAATCTCTCGACACCCATGCCGAACCCCGCCGTCTTCATCGGATAGTGCTTCTTCATATCCAGGTACCACTGGTACGGATCCGCGGCAACATCGTGCTGCGCCAGCGCCCTTCTTACTTCCGCCTCGGACTCATGGCGTTCGCCGAGCCCTATCACTTCTCCGAAGCCTAGGAGGAAGTCCGCATTGCAGGCAGTGTAGCCGTCCTCGTCGGCGTAGGCTTGGTAGAACGGCACAGATAGGTGGTCCCAATGCGTTACCCAGAGCGGGCTTTGGAAATGCTGGATCAGTGCAAGTTCACCGGGCCTCGTGAGCGTGCGCCACTTGCCATTGTCCTTGATGTGCTCTGGATTGTGCCCAAGGATGCTATCCGCCTGTTCAAAAGTGATCCTTGGATACGTCTCGATGGCGAGGACAGCGTCCAAGTGTTCACAGGTTCCTACCAATTGTTCCAAGTCCGAACGACAGTGACTGAGGACGTCGCGTACCACATGCCGAAAGTACTCGTCGGCCACGTCCATCGCATCTACCAGATCGCCTTGTAGTTCGACTTCGCTGTGGTAGAACTGAGACAGGTGCGTAGTGTCCGTATCCTCGCCGCGAAACGACGGCATCAGATAGAAGCAACCCGCTTCGTTAAAGCGACACCCGTACTCGAGCATGAACTGCATCGAGTCTGCCAGGTAAGTGGGTTGCCCGAATAAATCGACGGAAACCGGGAGCGAGTCACTGCCAAGGCCCATCGGGCTGGACACCGCGTTTGTCGTGATCGGCAGGTGGAGCGTCTGGCAGTGCTTTTTTTCCCAGAACGCGAATGTCGAAATCGAGGTGCGATGCTGTAGCTTGATCAGGAGTCGATACAACGGGTCGCTAATGATGGAGATAAAGCGATTCGGATGGTCCCACGTTACCGGCTTAACATGGCTACGCGCAGTCGCGACTTCAGACTCTTGATACATATGCGTCAATTCCCTGTGGCGTGGTTTGTATGCTCGCTAGACAGTGCTGACTCTGAGAATACTCATGTACAAGACGGCAGCGGAACTGGAACGTGCCGTGGGGAGCAAGCGGGCCAGCCGGATAACTCTCTGTTCGATTGCTCGATGAGCAAATTCTCTCGATCGGGATCGACGCCATCGCTCTTGTCAGTGCGCTCGCCAAACTTCATCGGCCTGGCCTTAGCCTGCAGTGACCGAGAGCGCTTCAAGTATTCGCGAACGGGATGCTGCGTCGGCTCTCGGCAGGGCTGTAGAATCTGTGTATTGATATGCAGCGTCCTTGTATCTGGGCACGAGTTCAGCAAGTGCTCGGGGTTCGAGCTGCCCGGCAAGCTGCCCCGTAGCCCACCAGACGTTCAAGCCATCGGGATCGAATGCCGCTTCTATTCTGCGTGCCATCGCAGGGATAAGACGGGCGAGTGCTCCCATCTCCGTTTCCGTCAGCTCCATGACGCAGCGTGCGTTGCTGCGCGGGACGATGATGACGGAACCCGGCACACGGACGAATTCGGGAACCAAAGCGACGAGGCCGGCGTCCTCCGCAACGACGTAACTGTCTTTCAGCCACAAGTCGGCAGGATCCGCCGTACTTGTCGGGAATACTATCGATTCCAATACTGCTCCTCCTTGTAGCGGAATAAAGTGCGGCGATCACAGCCAGAGCAACGCGCAGTCCCCAGCGTACAACGATGCTACAACGACCGGCGATCCACAATAGGCTAGCGAGGGTGTCGGGTTAACTCGCCTGTCCGGCTGCCGATGGCAACCGTCGGGATAGCCGATGGTCCCGGCGATGTATTCGATTGTGGGCAGCGTCAAACGATGGCGGACCGACCTCGCCTTCCTTGCGTACCCGTCGCTGGACGGCTGCGCGTGGCATGAGGTTTACTTCGCGTGACGCGGGCCGACGATCGCACGTGAGTGTCGGCAGTCTCGAGCGCAATGGCAGTGAATGTAGATCCATACAAGGAAGATCAGAAATGCCACCTTTAAAGAGCGGCCAGCTGTCCGGAGATGGGAAGCCATCGTTTGACACCGATCATTTCGCTTCCCCACGAAGCCCCAGCCTGTCGAGGCGACGACTATGGAACGTTACCGGCCGGGGACGACGCGCGCCGCATCTTGCCTGTGAGTTAGCCGAACCGGTCCAGCCTGGTACGGGTATCAGAGGGGTCCGGCCCCGCGAGGAAAATCTTTCAGGGGGAGCTGCCAGTGACACATGATCATACATTCCGAATGCTTCATTACTACCTGACAAATCTTGACAGCGTCAAGATCTGCAACGACGCAAAGCAGATACGGACTGCAGCTGAAATAATCAAGAAGTACAAAGTCGACATATTGTCTCTGAATGGGATTCAGTACGACTTCGAGAATGTTCCAACCAAGTGCTTCAAGACGACTGGCTTGAACCTTGGCAAGCTACTCGAAAAGTGGAACTTGAGTTTTGAAGATCACTTCTTCACGCCTTCCAACCTGGGAATGGGAGCGAAGCCAGGAGCCGATGGTTGTTACTCTATCAACACCTACGGGCCGGAGGCGCTGGCTCACGCTGACGATCTGAACTTTGCAACGGTACCCGGTCAGCTCTCAACAGGCGCGGCGTTCAATTACAGAGTTTTGGATCGGAAGGTCTATACGGACCTTATATGGAAAGCATTCAATTCAGGGGTGGATTTGAGCCCCTTTAAAACCCCCGGTGGGGCTGACTTTCCTGAAAATATGAAATTGTTCGACAAAAGCTTCTCCGATATAACGCTGGACGTTGAGGAGAAGAAGCTCCATCTCATCCTCTTGCACACCACGCCCTCCCACCACTTCGGAAACCCAAGATCTATCAACGGCTTCAGGAATGCCGAGCAGTTGAGGTTCCTGGAGTGGTACGTATCAGGCAGCACGGAGTACGGGGTCGACATTGCCGGCACGTCCCCGTTGCCGGCGGGGAGCTACTATATAATCGCTGGCGATCTCAACGTCGACATTAACAATCGGGATTGTGAAGGAAGCCATGTTCTGAAGAGAATCATGGAAAAGTCGCGTTCGTGGATGAGTGCCGACGACATTACCTTTACGAATGAAGCGCCTCACTTCGCACCAGATCCGTTGCGCTTGGTTCTCGATTATATAATTGTTTCGAAGAATATCGAGGTTCTTCAGGGAAAGGTGATCTATCCGGACTTTACAAGGGACGACCGAGGCTGTGCGCAAAAGCCAACTGCGTCTGCGCAGGGAAAGTGTGTGGTCACCTACAAGCTACACGAAACGGACTTGGTTGGTGAGCAGACGCGGCATTCCGGACGAGAGGACGATAGAGATTATTATGCAGTAGTCGATGATGAGTATCTCCTGTTCAAAGAGACGAGCCATCATTACCCTATATTTGGGGAATTCAGACTGAAATGACCGTTGGCGTTCCGGCTGACGCCACCGCTGTAATCGAAGCTTTTCCGGGGCTTGTCAGATGGATTGGCGTCGTTGCGCCGTACGGTTATCTGGAGGGGCAGGCCGACGTACGCCGCCTGCACGACCTAGAATCCGAGCACAGCAAGCAAGTGGATGTACGCGGAATGGAGTCGACAGCGCCAACGCGGATGCCTTGCCAAAAATTTCGGCCATGCAGGAGGTATGCTTGTCCATAGCTGAGCGGCACTCCGCCGCCCCCCCCTTGGTTAACTTCCAACGAAAATACCTGGTCAGTTCTCGACGATTTGCAACGCTCACCGAAGACTGGTCTGACGAGAGGTCTAAGCGGAATGCTCGTATCGATTGCACAGCTCAACCTTCACGTTGGAAATATTGAATCCAATACGCGCAAGATAATTAGTTGCATCACTAAAGCCCGCGAAGACTCTGCCGACCTCATTGTATTTCCGGAGATGGCGATTACAGGCTACCCGCCTGAAGACCTGCTATTGAGGCCAGCGTTCCTGGACCAGGCGAATCGCGCGCTGGCACAAATTGCCAATCACGCAGTGCGCATCGGCGTCGTGATTGGCCATACGCGAGTCAGGGAAGGGCAGCTGTTCAATAGCCTGAGTTACCTTCGCGACGGTGAGGTTCAAGAAACGTACGACAAGAAGCACCTGCCAAATTATGGTGTATTTGACGAGAAACGTTACTTCGCCCCCGGAAGTGAAACCAAGACAATAGTCCTCGGGCCCATGCCGATAGCCTTGTGCATCTGCGAAGATTTATGGGAGCCGGAGCATGCACGCTCAGCGCGCGACGCGGGTGCAAAGTTGCTGATAAGTGTGAATGCATCCCCTTTTCGGACGAATGTTTCCGAACAACGGAAAGAGCTTCTGAGGACGCGAGCGGTAGAGACGGGCTTGGCCATCCTTTACGTCAATCTCGTTGGCGGACAGGATGAGCTCGTATTCGACGGGGGATCAATGGTCGTCGATGACCATGGTCTACCTGTTTTCCAAGCGCCCGACTTCGAGGAGGGTCAGTACCTCATCGAGATCTCTGAATCGGTTGATGGTTTGAAATTCCACTCAAGAACGGAGTCTGCTGAAAAGCGGTCGACCCTGAGTAGTATCTATAGATGTCTCACCTTGGGAGTCAGAGACTATGTTCGAAAGAGTGGATTTGAAGGTGTGATCGTAGGCCTGTCGGGGGGAATAGATTCCGCTTTGACTACGGCTATCGCGGTTGACGCCCTTGGCACCGAGAACGTCAGTGTTCTTCTCATGCCTTCACGCTATACCGCAGACATGAGCACCCTGGATGCGATAGCTATGGCGGAAACACTTGGGGTTCCTCATCACATTATTCCGATCGAGAAACCCTTCGCAGCGTTCACCGACGCGCTGTCAACGTTGTTCATGGGTCTACCTGTGGACACGACTGAGGAGAGCATTCAGGCCAGGTGTCGCGGGGTGTTGTTGATGGCGATTTCGAATAAAACAGGCAAGCTGCTCCTTACAACCAGCAACAAGAGCGAGATGGCGGTGGGTGCTGCGGCGATATATGGCGATATGGCCGGCGGCTTTGCACCCTTGAAAGATGTTTCAAAAACGCTTGTGTACGAGCTCGCGTGCTGGCGGAACTCGAAAGATCAGATAATTCCGCAACGAATGATTGACCGCCTGCCCAGCGCCGAGCTCAGGCCCAATCAGCTGGATTCGGACTCGAGGCCGCCCTACGACATACTGGACCCGATCATCGAGAGGTATGTCGAGTTGGACCAAAGCGCAGAAGACATTGTCGGCGAAGGTTTCTCGGCCGAGGTCGTTGGCAACGTTATTTCCAAGATTTACCGGAACGAATTCAAACGACGCCAGGGCGCTCCGGGGGTGAAGATTACCGAGCGCGCATTTGGTCGGGAGCGGCGCTACCCTATTGCATCCGGTTTCAGGGAATGTATTCCGGAGATCACTGTAGCTAAGATCACGGACGTTTCAATAGAGGTCGAGCCTGGCATGGCGGTCGATCACGCGACAAATCTGACCTGATATAGGAAAAGTAATGGCGATCCCTGCTCAGATCGATTCTCAATGGCTGATAGCAACGATCGAAACGGCGCTCCGTGAGGATATTGGATCGGGCGACCTCACAACCGAGGCGACCGTCGACGATAGCCAACAGGCACATGCGCGTATTGTGTCGAAAGAGGCCGGTACCATCTGCGGTGGCTGGGTAGCGGAACAGGTATTCAAACTCGTAGACCCCCAGCTTGAAATCCAGACTCTCCGCGAGGACGGGGAGCGAGTCGCTCCGGGCGATACGATCATTGAGCTTCGCGGCCGAGCCCGCAGCATTGTCACCGGGGAACGTGTTGCGCTGAATTTCCTGCAGAGGATGAGCGGGATCGCAACACACACACGGAAGATCTGCGATATCGTTTCGCACTGCGATGTGCAAATTCTGGACACCCGAAAGACCGCACCAGGGCTTCGTGCGCTGGATAAATACTCGGTGACGAAGGGCGGCGGATGCAACCACCGATCCGGCCTTTATGACATGGCGCTCATCAAGGAGAACCACGTGGCCCTCGCCGGCGGCATCAGCAACGCGGTCCGACGGGTAAAGGAACGGATGCACGATGTTGGCAGGTCGATTCGCATTGAGGTCGAGGTCGAAACGAAGGGCGAGTTTCTAGATGCGGTCCGTAGCGGGGCCGATTACATCATGCTGGACAACTTCTCGGAGGTCGACGTTGAAGAGGCGGTACAGCTGATCAGAAAGCTCGGCGCTGAGCTGCAGTTGGAGGCATCGGGCAACATCACCTCCGAAAACGTTCTTGGCTATGCAAGTACAGGCGTGCACCGCATCTCAATGGGTAGCCTTACGCACTCTGTGACCGCGTTCGACCTCAGTTTGAGAATTGATACATAGCGTCGCCACCCGTGCAGCAGCCGGAGATGTTTCTTTAGGGATATTCAGGCTGGATCCCTGCGCGCTGACGTCGATCCCGAAAGCGCCGCTCGCAAGCCGCCCAGATCAGGGATGACGGCGAGCGGCTCGTAGCTGGACAGCACTTGCGGCGAGGTTTTGCCTGAACTGACCGCGATGCAGTCGATATGACCGTTCTTTGCTGTCAAGATGTCTAGGTAGTGGTCACCAATCATGACAAACTCGTCGCGCGGGTAGTCCTTCCATTTTTCAAAGATTCTCGATAGGCCTTCGGGATCGGGTTTGCCTCGAACCTCGTCGCCGCAGACGATCGAATCAAAGCAGTCCAGTAGGCTATGCGCCTCCAATGTTCGGGCCACTCTGGCTCTGTATTTTCCGGTCAGGAGAGCCAGATGGAATCCTTCGCTCGCTAGTTCCGGCAGAAGGGTAGGCACAGGGGGAATCGGTACCGTCTTCTCTACCATGTACAGATCAGCAAATCGAAGAAACTGCTGTTCTATTCCATCGATCTCAGCTTTGGACAAAGCGGCACTCAACGATGGAATGGCACGCGGAAGCGGAAGACCGATTGTCTCTCGTATCGATGCGTCGTCCGGGATCTCTTTGTTGAACTCGGCAAAAGCGCGCTTCATGCATTCGACGACGCCTGCCGACGTGTTAAACAGGGTGTAATCGAAGTCGAAAATCAAAACCCTATATCGGGATGTGCTCACCTCACAGATCCCTTTCGAGTATGAGTGTGCCGTCCTTCTTTCGTCCCAGTGGCTGCAAGGATCCCTTTCTTGACGGCGAATAGAACAGCTTACTGATGCCGTTGATGTGGAAGATGCCGCGCGCAGTCAATCGAATCTCACGTGCGCTCTGCTCTAGCAGACCCTGGTCCTCGAGCCATTTCAACTTATCGCCAAAGACCGATTCAACCCGTTCTCCATACTGACCGAAGAATCTTTCCTTCAGGAAAGGAAACATTCTCAGACCGAATATCATCGTGCGCTCCATGCGCTCCTGCCGGGTCAACGTCAGGCCCGTGTTAACGGTATCCTCCCCACGCTGGATCTTCTTTACGTACTCGGCGGTATCGTATGTGTGGATGAAGAATGAGCCTCGAAAGTACGAAGTTGCGCCTGGACCGATGCCGATCCACTCTCCATCTTGCCATTGCAAGAACGTGTTGACGCAGGTGTTGGCGCGGCGGTCGACGAAGTCGAAAACGTTGTACTGCTCGTAGCCACGTTGCTTGAATTCAGCTTGAGCGGAAACGAGCTGGCGGAACTCATCGTCTTCGGTCGGTAAGCTTAGCTTTTGTTTGACAAAGGCGTTGTGAAACTCAGTCTTTGGCCGAACCCAAAGCGGGTAAAGAGACACCTGGTTAACGCCGAGTTCGTGTGCGATGCGAATCGAGTCGATGAGCTCCTCGGTGCTCTGCGAAGGATTGCGGTAAATGAGGTCGATATTCAAGATCGGAATGCTCGAGGCCTTCGCCAATCTGAGGGCTTCGATATTCTCCTCGAGAGTGACCCCTCGACCGAGAATCTCAAGCAACCTCGGTTCAAAGGACTGCACTCCGAGACTCAGTCTGGTCGTCCCCGCCTTGGCAAGAGCGTCAACCTTCTCTGAATCAAGGGATATCGGGTTGCCCTCTATCGAGATCTCGGCGCCGTCGACAAAGTCGAACTCGGCGCGAAAAAACTTGATCAGATCGTAAAGCTCTTCCGCGTTGAGGAAGGAGGGCGTCCCACCTCCCATATACAGGCTGTCGATACGCACATTCTCGTGCCACCCCAGCTTCTTGCAGTGAAGAGCATGATCCTTGAGTGCACGAATGTACGTGCGAACGGTTTCACGCGTCGAAGCGTCGTTCCTGTTCTTTATCTGCACGTTGTAGTTGCAGAATGAACACTTTTTATCGCAGTACGGTATGTGAACATATAGCCCGGTGGAGAAGGGCTTGATGGGCGTGGCCCGCTGTACATCTTCCTCCCCGAAGGCTTCGAGGGCGGTCGGGTACCAGCGCACGTAATCACGTTCAACAGTATCGAGGTTTAGCACGATTTCCCTCCGATGCATCCGTTCTGTAAGGACGTCCAGCAGATTGCTGTGTGAGAACACTGAACTAAGAGCGTTTCATCAACCGTAGCAAGATTTCTCGATAATGATGTCGCGTACAGGCTCGGGCACAAGAAAGCGTGGATCGACACCCGCCTTTATCGTTTGCCGGAGAGCAGTAGCCGAGATTTCCAACGGCGTTACCGATGCAACGAAAATATGCCCGGACCTGGATGTTCGCAAAGCATCAGGGGTACAGACACCACGTTCTTGCAACAAGTCGTACGCTGCCCCCGACCGAGGCAGATCACTGCCGGGCCGGTGCGCGACGACAATATGCACGAGATCCAGGATCTCCCGCCAGCGATGCCACTTTTCTATGCGTGCGAACGAGTCTGTTCCTGATAGAAAGCATAAAGAGGCCAAGGGATGTTCACTTCGTATCTCAGCGAGAACATCGTATGTGTAGACCGGCAGTTCTCTTGAAAACGCGCGATCGTCCGCTTTGAAAGTCGGGTGGCACGACACCGCAGCTCTTACCATGTCCAGACGTAACGTCCCACCGACCGATGGCGCCTCGCGCAATGCGTGTGTCGGCCAGGGCAGGAATCGAACTTCGCTTAGGGAGCCAATTTGTGAGATTTCAAGCGCAGTCCGCAAATGTCCGCAGTGGATAGGGTCGAAAGTCCCTCCAAACAGTCCGATAGCTTCCATACGTTGATGTCACTCCCTATGAGCGGACTCGTTGTGTCAGGTTCGCGCCTTGGTTTGCTCCGTCGGTGACATACAAATCACCCGGTGCCACAGAGCGCAGGCCGTCAACCAGCCTGGATCGCACGTGTTCCCGGTCTGGAAACTCCGTCTTGCAGTAGAAGCCGAAAAGTGCCGGACCGGTCGAGGACAACCCCACGCCCCGGATGCCAAGCCGCACCAGCGACTCCGCGACGTCCTTTAGCCCTTCCAGATCGCTCCTGCCCCAGTGTCTTGCCTTCCAACCCACGTTCTGAAGCCGTGTGACGCTGTTGCAGAAGCTGTCGAGATCCATCTCGACAACTGCCGGCATAGCTTCCATCAAGAGCGAATGACAGACCTGTGCTACTTCTTCGCTTGCGATAGGCGTGTTGCGCTCCATGAATGACCGCTCTTCTTCGCCTGAAAGACCTCGAAAGCCGTCAGGAATAAACACCACAACCCCCCAATTGCTTGGAAACGCACTATGAAAGAGCAGCGGTGGGAGCTTTCCTGGATCTGCAAAGCTACTGGGCTTAAACGCGGGGCGTGATGATTCGATGCGACGACCGCCGTCAACAATGAATCCGCCATTATGAAACGTGTGAACCCCGATTCCAGACGTACGCCCTCTCGTTGAATAGAACGCAGTCTCTTCCACGGACACCTGTTTATCGCAAAACCGGCCCAGTAAAGCCAACAATGCAAGCTGCCACTGAGTGCCTGACCCTAGACCAGCGTGCCGAGGGATCGAGCTCAATACTTCGAGTCGCAAATTCATATCCGGCAGCCCGAGCTTGCTGGCCGCATACTCAAGTTCGCGCCGAATGTAAGAGTATTCGTCCGGTTCGGTTCCTACGATCGTTAGTTCAGGCGCCGCGGCGATTCGCAAATGAAGACGCGGATGATCCACCGCAAAGCCGACACTTCCATTGATACGGCTCAACCCGCCGGACATATCGATCAGATCGATATGAATCCTCGCTGGCGTACTAATTTCCATAACGCTACTCAAGCGACAACTCGTCCGCATATCCCTTGAGGTCCAGGTAGCCGTTACCTGAGAGGCACACTACGATCACATCTCCCGCGTTCGCGTTGGAAGCGATGTCTAGTGCAACCCTGATCGCATGGGCGCTCTCAGGCGCCGGCAGAATGCCTTCTGTCTTGAGCAATATCTGGCCGGCCTCAAACACTCTTGGTTGCGAAACGGTCTGCGTTTCAACGATCTTGTTTTTGACTAACGCCGACAATACTGGCGTTTTGCCATGATAGCGCAGTCCTCCAGAGTGAATTTTAGGAGGTTGGAAATCATGACCCAACGTATACATTGAGATGCGCGGCGTAAACTTGCCGTAGTCAGCCCAGTCATAACGATAGTCGCCGCTTGACAAGGTCGCAATATTATCCGGCTCGCAGGCCACGAACTTCATCTTTGATCCGGTTACCTTTTCTTTGACAAACGGACCGATGAAACCGGCGAAGTTGCTCCCTCCGCCTACACATCCGACGAGATGAGTCGGACGCCGTGAAAGCGCTTCAAGCTGCATCTTTGTCTCGATACCAATGACCGTCTGATGCAACACCGCGTAATAAGACATGCATCCGAGAGCAAGTCGATGGTCTGGGGAAGAGCGCACTAGCTCGATGGCCTCGCTCATTCCGATACCCAAGCTACCAGGCTGATTCGGATCTTCTTTGAGCAGATCGCGACCGATCTGAGTCAGAGTGCTCGGCGAAGGATAAACTTCTGCGCCTGTCATGCGCATCATGTAGCGCCGATACGGCTTGTCATCATAACTCTTCCGAGTCATGAATATTTTCGTCGCCAAGTCAAACCTGCTAGAAGCCATTGACAGCGCGGATCCCCACTGCCCTGCTCCCGTATCGGTGACCAGAGTGGAAACTCCCTCGTCGTTCTTCGCATAGAATGCCTGCGGCAGAGCCGTATTTAGCTTATGGCTGCCTGCGGGATTCTGATCTTCTCGTTTCAGATAGATTTCAGCTTTGGTACCGGTATACTTTTCGAGCGCATGTGCGCGATACAACTGAGTCGGTCGGTACTGCGAATAGGCTTCAAGTATCGGTTGCGGTATATCGATCCAAGGGTTGGATGCATATTCGCCCTGGAGGAATTCAATTCTCAGCGCTTCCGACGACCATAACCAATTGAACTCTTCAACGGTTGCGGGGCGGTCCTCGACTGGATGCAGCGGCTTCGGAATCTCGAAATCGAGTTCGGGGATAACGTTGTACCAACTTTTCGGCAGAAATGATGACACCGACTGGTCCGTATTCATGAGACTCCCTTTGCAGATTTGCCAATGGATTATTAGATACGTTCTGGTAGATGGAAAAGTACCAACATTTTAGTTAGACGCAGCCCCGTTCGTATTTGTAATGTACGGCGATGCTGCATTCTTGGGCAACCAAGCGAACATAACCGCGGCGCCCAATCTTCGGCTCGTCACGAGCGCGGCACGTCCGTTCAACCGATTTGCCATTGCTGTGCCTTCCAGAGCTGTGCCTTCCAGGTTGTGTGCGTAATCGGTTCTATTGCGCGAAGCCCCCGCTCATCGCAATGTCCTGCAACTTCGTTCATCACATGGATCGAAACACGCAGCGCTTCGCGACGAAGAATATTTGCGATTAGGACGCCTTCCAATTTTCACGATACAACGACTACTCAGTTGCCTGCAAGTCAGTTAATTCCCGCCGTAAGAACATGGGCCATGCATTCGCTGTAGCTTTATCGACTTCCAGACAAAAAGCAACGGCGAAAATGGGAAACTTTGCGCGACTGTTGCGGAGAAGCCAGACGGGGCGAAGGTCATGGAAACGTGCGAATCGCGGACGCGACACACGGCGGAGCACGCGAGTGCGTGTTGCTGAGTTTCGAAGCGATGCCGATGCCCGCGTCGCTCTTTCAAGGCGTGGATCACATGCTCCACCATGCCACTCTGCTGCGGGCAGTGCGGCGTGATGGATTCCTGCTGCAAACCGTAGCTGCGTACGAGCCGCGTGTAGTGACGACTGGTGAAGACCAGGCCATTGTCGGGACGCAGAAGAAACGAGGCACGCAAGCGACCAGCGTCCCGAATCGTGCGATCAGCGCCCGAACCAAGGCCAACGCATAAGCATCTGTCTGGTTGTCGGATACATTATTGCAACCGGCATTAGACAGCATGAATCATCAATTCCGATCTGTTTTTGCCGCATGTAATCGTCCCGACGAGACCGAACGGGATGGTGAGGGCGGGCTCGGTGTGCCCAAAATCAACATCGATCACCACGGGAACATCTTGGCTCGGGAAAACGTCGAGTAGAATGGATTCCACAAGGTCAACGCCATCGACGGTTAACTCTGGCGATCTGCCCAGCAAAACAGCCCGAACGTCGTCCAGCAGTCCTGCATCCCTCATATGAACGAGTGCGCGATGGAACCGCGGTGGGTGCGCCTCCGCTCCCGTCGCCTCAAGGAAAAGCAAAGACTGCCGGAAGCTCGGAAGGTAGGGCGTGCCGATCAACATGTTCAACGTCTCGACGTTACCTCCCACAAGCTGTCCAGTGGCAGTGCCGCTTCTGAGTGCGCGCCACGATGTAGGTCGCTTGATTAGCTCGTGAATGCTTTCCGGTGGATTACCATCCCAAGGAATTCTCGGATCTACCCATTCGCTAGACGGCCGCGACAACCACGACCCGCCGCTCAGAGTAATGGCATTCATGAAACTCTGGCGCGTGAACGGCATAGGGCCACGAGGATCTCCCCACTGAGGCATCAAAGCGGGCCCCATTAGCACGACCTGATTGGTCATAGCCTTTATGGCAAGCAATAATGCAGTCGCATCGCTGTAGCCACAGATATGTTTGGGCGAAGCGCGAAGAATATCCCAGTCAATGTACTTGAGAACGGCGTTGGTAGTGAACCCACCTATGCTGCATAAGATAAGTGCCACGTCGGCGCGTTTGAAATACCCATGAAGCTCGTTGGCCGCCGCCTGTGGACTGAGGGCGCGGTAAGAGTTAAATGGCTGATCGGGAACAGTGCACAACACGCCGCCGCCTAAGTCCTCTGCAAGGTGCAGGATCCCGGTGGATAGCCTGTTCCCATGTATGACAGCAGCGTTGCCGGACGGGTTGACAATGCCGGCTTTCATACCTCGCCGCCACGGGGCGGGGACGACAGGACGTCTAAAGCTTGTACGGAAAGACTCATTCATACTAAAAGGGCGCGCTTGGTGGCGTCGACTCTCTTGATAAATGCCACTGACAGCAATCCTACGGCAATGTGCCCGAACGCGATGAACGCAAAGACGTAATTCGGCCCGCCCAATGTGCGCCCGACAAATGCTAAGGGCACCACTATCCCAAAGGCTCTTACCACACTCCAAAGAAGCGCGTAACCTGTATAGCCGCGTAGATTGAGCATGACCGAAAGAAGGAAGAAGATTCCTTGGAAACCGCAGCTAATTGAAATTGCAATCATCGCAAATGTCGCCGACGTCGCAATCGTCACGGGTGCGATGAGCCGGAAGGCGAGAAATGAACCCAGCGATATTGCCAATACCGCTGCGAGCAGCGATGAAGACAACATAACCTGCACGGTTCTCGATGAAACTGGATTAATTTCGCTGGCTGATCCGGTCGAGTACCTGCTCTTCAGCGCTGGGGTGGTGACCGCAACAAAGCCCATTTGTAGCGCAAGCAGGAGCTGCTCGTATCGATCAACAAGTCCGAGCACGGCGAGGCCATCGCGACCGGTCTGAGCAAATATCCTGGTTATGGTCGAGAGGTACAGAATGTTGATCAAGTTAGTAGCGAAGACCGGAATAGCGACTCGCGCGAAGACTCTTAGCTCTCTCCCAACCTCTTCGCTCGATGAAACGCCCTTATGCGCCTTTCGCATGACGATAAATAGGGCGGATCCAAACGAAATGAAACTGAATAGCACCGTCGAGTATGCGGCTGCTTCAATGGCGCGCAAGGGATAGCCAAAGACAGGCTGCCCAATGAACATGGTGGAGGCTGACGCTGAGATGGCAACGGAGGCCAAAGTGATCATGCTTGCGGTCCGTATCAGCCCTAGTGTGCGTAGGATCGAGAAACTCGCTGACGATACCAATAGCATGGGCACGCTCCACAGCCAAATATTACAATATTCGACGACAAACGGCGCTATGGAATCAGCCCCAAGCAGTACCAGGAACATGGGTAGGCATAATCGAAAGACGCCTGCCGCAATGATGCCAACCGCAAAATACATCGCCATGAAGCGCTTCATTGCGGTCGCGTCGACGCAACCGTTTCGAACGAGGTTGTCACGTGTGAACGTGGCCGATGTGGCAATATAAAACGCTTGGCTAAGGCTGGTGAAAATGAGCATCGCTGGAAATGCAAACGCGAACGCAGCCATTTCGCCACCGCTGGAGCGGCCGACCAACACAACGTCCCACGCCATTTTGAGGTGCGCCGCTAATCCGGTGGACGCCGTAAGCAACCCCAAGGACCAGATCTCCCGGTGCGAATAGTCATCCGCCGACATATCGCATCATATGATCACACGCCATTTGCCATCCCGCCCGCCCCTCATTCAAAACCGATGCATAAAGAAAGTACATTCCCCGGCGATCAGGTTTAGAGATAAAAACCGTTGGCAAGATGTAACCACCCGCAAGAGTGGGTCGTGACGTATAAAAGCCAAGGTTTGATGTGACATAATCTATCTCAAATTGATTCGTTCAGCGTTCCGTGGACACTCAGAAGCCGCTTTGCGCATAGTGCCTTTCAAACTATACCGGTGACACGTCGCCATAGGAACCATGCCGGCGTTTCGGGTTGTAGAACATCTCGATGTAATCAAACACGTCGGCTCGCGCGTCGGCGTGGGTCGCATAGATTCTTCGCTTGATCCGTTCGCGTTTGAGCAATTGAAAGCAGCTCTCAGCTACGGCGTTGTCGTGGTAGTTGCCGCGCCGGCTCATGCTGCAGTCGATGCCGTGCCCTTCAAGGAAAGCTTGACATTCCTAACGGGTAAATTAACTGCCCTAGTCCGAGTGCAAGATCAAGCCGGGCTTTGGCTTGCGTCGCCAGACAGCGGCGAGCAGCGCCTGCAGCACCACGTCCGTGTGCTGCGTGGATCGCATCGCCCATCCCACCACCTGGCGCGAAAACAGATCGAGTACGACCGGAAGGAACAACCTGGATGGGCGGGGCGGTTAGATATCCAACCAGCATCAGTGCATGCTGCACATTGCAATCCCAGACGGGTGTCGTCTTGACTTGGTTCATGAGGTTCTTCAGAAGATGAGGATCTCTTCCGGTTCCGATGACGCCAACATGAATTTGTTTGATCATGCCCTCTCCCTAGTATCCAGTGCCGTACGGACTGATTTCCTGTCCGACGGGCCGATCGTAGCTCGCCGTCCCTGTATATGTCATCACCCACGGCGCTAGCCGCAAACAGCTCCGGGGCGTCACATTCCTGACACCAAGCCCGCTTGCTGTCCGACCTATGGCGACGATCCGCTGGACTCGTGCTGGAATGCGATGGCATGGGGCGGTCTCTAGACTGAAGAAAGTGAACACTTTCTAGATCGTCATAAAACACGCGCCAAAACACCTTTCGCCACCTCGATCGCATCATCGGCCGCTTCGGCCCCGCAGTCGTCGCCATCGCGGTGCTCCGCGTGGTGGAGGGATGTGCGCTCGTTCTCTGCGAACGGTAGTACCGCGCGCAGCGAGGTGACGAGCTGGTTGATGAGTGCTTGCTGCGGGGTAGCGGTTATGGTGGCGCTCCGTTGGTAATGGAAACGCCTCGCCACTGCCCGCCGAATCAGCAACAAGGATGCTCGACGCCCCTGATTTTGAGTAGCACGACGGTTGGAGTCCGATGTCACCAGACCCGAACACATCTGGCCTGCGCGCATAGCTAGTAGTTTACCTCGCTCTCGGAACGCTGACCCCAAGACGGACGCTTGCGACCGACAGCAACGGGTCGACAAGCGACCTTCAATCGGATGAAGCTGGCTGGTAGCGTTGGTCAAGTTGGCCGGCGAACGTGGCCAACTGTTGACAAAGATTTGGTCACTGAACTAGCAATCCGCATCTAACGACCGCTGAGTTGCGAGCGTCCGGTACCGAGAGATCTCAAGCCGCACCAGCCACGTATAGAGGCTGCCCCGAGATCTTTAGCGAAGTGGCGTGCAGTCTTTTACTCATATTGGGAGGACGTCACGGAAGCACTTTGCCCCAAATGCGGCACAAATCTGTCACAGGGAAAATGGTGCGCCCGGCGGGATTCGAACCCACGACCCTTGCCTTCGGAGGGCAATACTCTATCCAGCTGAGCTACGGGCGCATTCTGTAATGACTTCTTCCTGCTCACCGTCCGATCTTGAGTAAAGGACGATGTGACACTTGATCCATCCCTCGAAGCCCCTGAGTAGTGCCTTCGGAGGGCAGTACTCTATCCAGCTGAGCTACGGGCGCATGTATGGCCGCGCGGTGCACGGCGAAGGTCGGCACCACGGGGGCGCAGTATAGCGGAGTTGCCTGGGCACGTGGACGGACCGTAGGCCGTAGCCGTGCAGCTTTGCAACGGCAGCGCGCCTTATCCCATCCGTGCTCCCGGATGACCCGGGAGCACGGCACGGACCTGCCTCAGCGGGCCTTGAGCAGATCGGCCAGTGTGTCGGGCTTGCTCGTGTCGCGGACCAGATGCGGGTATTTCAGGCCACCGTGGTAGTCGATACGTATGGTCTTGTACTGGTCGAAATCCTTCACCAGCAATTCGATGCTCTGGCTGTTGTCCTTCGCTGCCGCGGTGACGGCATCCTTGAGTGCGTCGGCGTCGTAGTCGTGGCCGTTGACGGCGATCACGGTCATGCTCGGCGAGATGCCGGCCTTGAACGCCGGACCGTCCCACAGCACGTCGCCAATCGCACCATCCTTGCCGACCGAGAGACCGAGCGAATAGGTGAGGTCGGCGAAATGACGGCGTGCTTCCACTGCCTTTACCGCGGGAGAAGGTTGGTCGGTGTAAACCAGCTTCCAGCCGTGGCCATCGATGCCACCGATCAGCGGGCCGTGCCCGTCCAGACGGCTGCGCAGATAGCTGGTCCAGTCGAACGGCTCGATGCCGTTGAGCGTCTTCACCACGTCGTCGAAGGTATACGTGTTGGTGACAAAGCTGCCGTTGTCCATGCCGAAGAAGGCCTTGCCGAAATCGTCGATGGAATGCTTGCCCTTGCTCAGTTCGCGCAACTTGGCATCGACATCGAGCCAGATCATCTGGCCGGCGGAGTAGTAGTCCTCGCTGCCCTGATAGTTGCGATACGGCAACGGCGCGCGCTGGGCGATGATCGGATCGTTGGTGGTGTCCTGGATGTTGCGCCAGCTGGCCAGGCCCGGGCGACCTCGATCGTAGGTGGCGGCGACGAAGGCGAGCATGTCGCGGGCCTGATCTTCGGTCCACAGGCCCGAACGGGCAGCCATCACATAGCCCCAGAACTGGGTCTGACCCTCGTACACCCACAGCAGCGAATCCTGCATCGCCACATTGAAATTCGGCGTCCACAGGTCGGCCGGACGACGGTACTTGCCGTCCCACGAGTGGTTGAATTCGTGCGGCAGCAGGTCGCGCATCACGGCGTTCTTGTCCCACTCGGTGAAGTAGTTGGTGCCGACGCCATCCTCGCTGGAGCGGTGATGTTCCAGACCGTTGCCACTCATCTTGTCGCTGAGCGAGAACAGGAAATCGTAATGGTCGTAGTGATGCGCGCCGTACATCTTGTACATCTGCTGCACCAGGTTCTGGTGCGCCTTCAGCTGCGCCGGAGTGATCTCAAGGTACTTCGGCGCATCCGCCACGATGTCCATGTGCACCGGCGTCTTCGCGCCAGGATCCAGGTCGACGCGCTTGAAATACTTGCCGGCGTAGATCGGCGAATCGACCAGGTCGTTGTATGCGATCGGCTTGAAGTTCACCGTGTCGCCATCATGCGATGCCACTTCCAGCGCGCTGCCGAACTGCCAGCCGGTGGGAAACTTCACGCTGGCTTCGGTCATGATGCGCCGGCTGTAATAGCCGGCCGGATACACCGTGTTCGCGTTCCACTGCAGGTTGAGCATCTCCGGCGTCATCACCACGCGGCCCTCACGGGTGCTCTGCGGCGACAGGAACTGGAAATCCACCTCGACGCTGCTGGCACCCTGCGGTACTTCGACATGGAACGCGTAGACGTTCAAGGTATCGCGTTGCCATGGCAGCACCTTGCCGTTGGCGCTCACCACCAGTCCGGCCAGCTTGTCGATCGGGCCGGTCGGCGAATGGTTGCCCGGCAGCCACTGCGGATACAGCAGGGTCAGCGGACCCGGCTGCGCCGGCACCACCTCGTGCACGCGGAAGATGCGATGGGCCACGTCGGTAGCATCCACGCTGATCTTCAAGGTGCCCTGATACGGCACATCCTGCGGCGCCGGGACATCCGCCAATGCAACGAAACTGGCCAGTCCGAAGGCGGTGGCGGCAAGGGCGGAAGCGAGACGGGTGACTTTCAAAAGCATTCTCCAACGGGGCATGAAGGTGGATCAGGATCTGTCAGCCTGGCTGCCAAACCCGCCAGGCACAGGAAAACCGCGCTGTGAAGCTGTCATGGCACGGATTCAAGGCGTCGATGCTAGACCTCTGCCGCCGCGCTTAACCCATGCCGAAGGTCATGATCGCGTGCCAACGCCAGCCATCCTGATCACCGCTCCGCGGTCATGGCATCCATCTTGCTGCATCCATGCTGATATCACTTTGCTCCTCCATCATCGGTAGACACATGCTCGCCTTGTTCGCCAAAAACCCGCACGCCGCCGATCCGGAACAGCATCGCGAGTACACCCGCTATCTGGCACAGCAGATGGCACCGATGATCCATGCGCTGATGCTGGTAGCCATGCTGGGTTATGCGGCGGCGGCCACGGCGGGTGCGCTGCTGGGTAGCTCGCCCGTGCCATTGGCGATGCGGCTGGCGCCGATCCTGCCATTGCTGCTGGTGGCCGCAGCGACACGGCGCGTGCAGCAGCCGCGCATGCTCAGTGTACTCACCCTGTCGTGCGTGCTGCTGCTGGAAATCGGCATCAACCTCAACGGCATCGGCCGCGCGCCGGGGCAACCCTGGATCATGCCGGGCCTGCTGCTGCCGGTAACGTCATCGGTGATCTGGCTCGAAACCTGGGACTTCGGCATCGCGATGGCGCTTTGCGCGCTCGGGCCACTGCCCATGCTGCTGTTGCGCACCGATGGCATGCACTTGGTGCAATACCTCGTCTATATGGCGATTGCCGTTTCACTGGCGGCGGTGCTGCGCGCATTCATGGCACGCACCTTGTTCGAACAGTTCCGGCTGGAACGCCAGCTGCGCGAGAAGGCCAATACCGACGATCTGACGGGCCTGCTGCAGCGCAATCGCTTCCTCGAACTGGCACGGCTTGCCCTTTGCGATATCTGCCGGCAGCAGAAGCCGGTGTGCATGCTGTTCCTGGACGCCGACCACTTCAAGCAGCTCAATGACGATCACGGCCATGCCGCCGGCGATGCAGCACTCGTCGCCCTGGCCGAAACCCTGCGCGCGCAGACACGCCAGACCGATCTGATCGGCCGCATCGGCGGCGAGGAATTTGCGTTGCTGCTGCCGGGACTCGACTTGCGGCAGGCCTCTCAGCGGGCCGAGCAGCTGCGGCTGGCCGTGCACTCGATCCCGCGTCCGGATGGCATGCTGACCGTCAGCATCGGCATCGCCGAATGCAGCCATCCCGCCGAGGCGGTCGAGAGCCTGCTGGCGCGTGCCGATCAGGCGATGCGACGTGCCAAGCGGAACGGGCGCGACCGCATCGTCAGCGCCTGATCGAAGCCGGCTCGAACAACCCCCTTAACTGCCAGACTGCCCCAGCTTGCTGCGGCGGATGCCGTAGCCGAAATAGATCAGACAGCCGAACAACATCCAGTACACGAAGCGCTCGTAGGTCACCCACGGCAGCCCGTAGATCAGCACCGCCGAGAACACGATGCCGAGCGGCGCGGTGAACCACACCGCTGGCGTGCGGAAGTTTCGCTGAAGTTCCGGGCGGCGTATCCGCAGCAGCATGATCGAGCCGCAGATGATGATGAAGGCGCTCAGCGTGCCGATATTCACCAGCTCGGCCACTTCCCCGATCGGCAGCAGGCCGGCGACGAGTGCCGTAAACAACCCGAGGATAATGGTCGGCCGAGCCGGTGTGCCGAAGCGCGGGCTGACTTTCGCGAACCAGCCCGGCAGCAGGCCATCGCGTGCCAGCGCGAACCAGATCCGCGCGGCGCCCAGCATGAAGGCGAACAGCACACTGGTGACGCCGATCACGGCAGCCACCGCGATGATGATGCTGAGCCAGTGCAGGCCGATCGATTCGAACGCATCGGATACCGAGGCATCGCCGCCGAGATGGCTGTACGGCGTGATGCCGGTGAGCACCAGCGACACCGCGATATACAGCACCATCGCGATCGCCAGCGACAACAGCACCGCGCGCGGCAGGTCGCGCTGCGGATGCTTGGCCTCCTCCGCCGCCGTGGTCAGCGTGTCGTAACCGAACACCGCGAAGAACACCACGCTGGCGCCGGTCAGCACGCCCTGCCAGCCGAAGTGGCCGAGCCCGGTGGTGGCATCGACTACGCGTGCGGGAATGAACGGATGCCAGTTCGCGGTGTTGATGTAGAACACGCCCACCAGCACCACCAGCAGCACGCCGATCACCTTGATCGTCACCACGGCCGTGTTGAAGCGCGCGCCCCATTCGGTACGCACGGTCAGCAGCACCGCCACCGCCACCGAGACGCCGGCGGCGATCACGTTGAAACGATGGCCATCGCTCGGCGCAGCGATCGCGGTCGCGCCATGCGCGCCGAAAACCTGCTGCAGGTAGTACTGCATGGTCTGCGCGCTCATGCTCTGCTGCGCCCATTCCGGCAGATGCACGCCGGCGGAGTTCAGCAGCACCTGCACATAGCCGGACCAGCCGATCGCCACCACGGCGACCACCAGCGCGTATTCCAGCAGCAGATCCCAGCCGATGATCCAGGCGACGAACTCGCCGAGTACCGCATAGCCGTAGGTGTACGCGCTGCCCGTGACCGGGATCAGCCCGGCGAACTCGGCGTAGCACAGAGCCGCGCAGGCGCTGCCCAGTCCCGCGATGATGAAGCTGAGCGCTACCGCCGGCCCGGCGTTAGTCGCCGCCTGCTGGCCGGCCAGCACGAAGATGCCGACGCCAATGATGCCGCCGATGCCGATCGCGGTGAGCTGCCACAGCCCCAGCACACGGCGGAAATCGCCACGCGAACCCACCTCCGCCTGCAACTGCTCGACCGACTTGTGCCGCACCAATTTGCTGAAGAAACTCATCGCCTGACCCTGAGGAAGCAAGCGGCGATCATAGCGAATGCGCCGGGACACGCGCAGCGCAGTGCAGCAAGCAGCATTGATATCTACCGTTGCAATAGCTCAGGGGAATCTCGAAAACTCCCCATCCGTCATTCCGGCGAACCCCGCAAGAGGGGGCAAGGGCCGGAATGACGGCAAAAATGAGGCTTGTCCGGAATTCCTCCTCAATTCGCCGCCGAAGCCGCTCCCACCGCGGAAGACGACTGACCCAGCCATGGCAACGCCAGCGCGCTGAAGCCGAACACCGCCGCGATGGCGAGCGCGATATGGCCGTCCAGATGATCGATGCCGAACCAGCGGCCGAGCAGCAGCGGCAGCAGCGCGGTCAGCAGTACGCGCAGGCCTTCCGCCCACAGCGCCCAGCGCCGTCCTTCCATCAACGCACCCAGCACGCACAGGCTGGTCACCAGATACAGTGCATAGGCCAGCAATGCCGACAGACTGGCTGCACCGGCCATGCCGAGGAATTGCGTGGTCATCCCCAGCAGCAGCGCAAACTGCACCAGGGCATAGACCATCAGTGCCTTCGGCACCGGCGGATCGAAGCGTTCGCTGGGCATCACGAAAGCCGGCTTCGGATAGCGCGCTGCGACATCGGCCGGCCGCCAGCCCGGCGGCTTCAGCCATACCAGCAACTTGTCGCGCCAACGCTGCGCATGCCACGCATCCACGGCCGTATGCCAGTACACCTCGGCATTTGCCCACAGCGGGTTCCAGCTGCGCAGCGGCGAGCGTGTGCCGTAGACGGGCGGGTCGTTGTCGTCTTCCTCGACGAAACTGCCGAACAGCCGGTCCCACACGATCAGGACGCCGCCGTAGTTGCGGTCGAGGTAGCGGTCGTTCACCGCGTGATGTGCGCGATGATTGGACGGTGAGCAGAACACCCGGTCGAACCAGCCGAGCCGGCCGATCTGTTCGGTGTGCACCCAGAACTGGTACAGCAGGTCGATCAGCGCCACGATCACAAACACCTTGAGCGGCACACCAAGCAAGGCCAGCGGCAGATAGAACAGCCAGCCCAGCAACGCGCCGCTGCCGGTCTGGCGCAGCGCGGTGGACAGGTTGTAGTGCTCGCTCTGGTGATGCACCACGTGCGCGGCCCACAGGATGTTCACCTCATGCCCGCAGCGGTGCAGCCAGTAGTAGCAGAAGTCGTACAGCAGCAATGCGCCAGCCCAGACCCACAGGCTGTCCGCCGGCAGCGCGAACAGGGCCAGGTGTTGCACGCACCATGCATAGATGCCGAACGTCAGCAGCTTGCTGAACACGCCGACGATCTGCGAGATCACCCCCAGCCCGATGCTGTTCATCGCGTCATTGGTGGCGTACGCGCGCCGCCCTCGCAGCTTCGCCACCAGCAGCTCGATCCCGATCAGCAGGAAGAACACCGGCGTCGCCCAGGTGATGATGAGTTCCGGCGTATTCACTGCGCAGCACCTGCCTCGATCAAGGTGTCGTCGCGCTGCACCGAGCGCGCGATCCACCACAAGGCCAGATAATACGTCGATAACACCCACAGGCTCGATAACGGGATCGCCGCATGGAAGCGGTTCCAGGCCAGCAGGCTGTCACTCAGCATGAACAGCACGGCGCCGACGGCGGCCCGACGAGCACTACCTGCCTGCGCATCGCCACGCCGTACGAACATCCAGGCACGCGCCAGCGCCTGCCCGCCCATGCTGGACAACACCACGACATAGACGATCACCGGCACCCTCAGCGATACGCCAATCGAATCCCACAACAGCCACAGGTTGACCGCGCCGTAACCCCAGCTGGCGAGCAGCCACGGCGGCCGCACGGCAAAGCGGCTGTCACTGAGGAACGCCGCAAGAAAGCACAGATGGCCGAGCAGGAAGGCCACCAGCCCGGGCACGAACAGATCCTGCGGCAACATCAGCAGCACATCGCCGAGCAGCGAACAGACGATGCCGGCCGAAATCCGGTGCCGATAGCGCGTCGACACTACCGGCCTTGCGCTCCATGCCAGCAACAGGATCAGCGCCGTAGTCAGCGGCTTGCATAGCCAGTGCAACATCCGCCAGCCATCAGCCAGCGCGGGATCGGCCAGAAGGGCACCGAGGATCGCCGCGACCGCCACGACCATTGTGAACGCTGCAAGCCTTGGACGCCCCTGCGCCGACCAGGTGGCTGATGGCATGACCGACATGCACGATCCTTGCGAAACCGAGTCCGCCGATCATAGTCACGAGTCGGCTGCAATTCACAGCGGCATCGTCCAGTACCGTTCAAACGCGAACGGCATGACCCGCATGGGTGTTGCCGGTGCTTGACTCAATCATTTATTTCCATGATTCTGGAAATATGAAATCAAAAGATGCACTCGTTTGTCTCAGCGCCCTCTCCCAGGAGCACCGCCTGAACCTGTTCCGGCTGCTTGTCCAGGCCGGTGAAGACGGCATGGCTGTGGGCGAACTTGCCATGGCCACCGGCCTGCCAGGAGCCACACTCACCAATCACCTGCACATCCTGCGGAGGGCGGGGATGGTCAGCGACGAGCGCCTGGGACGCGTGATCCAGTGTCGTGCGAACTACAAGCAGATGAATGCGCTGCTCGGCTTCCTCACCGAGAACTGCTGTGCGGGGCTGAACGACACGGACTGCTGCACACCCGCAATCGCATGCAAGCCAGCCCGGAAATCACGATGAACAACGATCACATACACCCGCTGACCGGCATGAAGCGCGTGCTCTTCGTCTGCATCGAGAATTCCAACCGCAGCCAGATGGCGGAAGCGTTCGCGCGCATCCACGGCGGCAGCGGCGTCGTGGCCTTGAGTGCGGGCTCACTTCCGTCCGGAATGATCAACCCGAAAGCAATCCGGTTCATGCAGGAACTGGGATATGACTTGACCACGCACACCTCGAAATCGCTCGACGAAGTCGATGGCGAGTTCGACGCGGTGATCACGATGGGTTGTGGTGATGCCTGTCCGCTGGTGCCGGCGAAGCGCCGCGAGGACTGGGCCCTGGCCGATCCCAGGCACATGGACGATGACGCCTATCGGGCCGTTCGCGACGATATTGCCTCGCGCGTACGCACGCTGCTGAGCACGCTTTGATGAATCTCTGGCGCAAGCTGTTGGCCGAGTTCATCGGCACCTCGCTGTTACTGGCCGCCATCGTCGGCTCGGGCATCATGGGTGCGGCGCTTGCCGGCGGCAACGACGCCGTCGCCCTCCTCGCCAATGCCGCCGCCACCGCAGGCGCCCTCTACGTTCTCATCGTGCTGTTCGCACCGGTCTCGGGCGCGCACTTCAATCCGGTCGTCACACTGGCGATGCGTATCCATGGCGAGATCAGCAGCCGCGAAATGGTGGCCTATATCGGGGTACAGATCATCGCAGCGATAGCCGGCGTCATGCTGGCGCACACCATGTTTGGCCTGCCGTTGATCCAGCCCGGCATGCATGCCCGCACGGGTGCGCCGCTATGGATCAGCGAAGGCGTGGCGAGCTACGGCTTGCTGCTGACAATACTGCTGGGCCGCCGTCACCGGCCCGCGGCGATTCCCGCCCTGGTGGCAAGCTACATCTTCGCCGCCTACTGGTTCACCGCCAGTACTTCGTTTGCAAACCCGGCGGTGACCCTTGCACGCTCACTGACCCAGACATTCGCCGGCATCCGGCCCCAGGATGTCAGCGACTTCGTACTTGCACAGATCGCCGGGGCGCTGCTGGGCTGCGTCACCGCATTCGCCCTGCGTGCCACGGCGACCAAATCCTCATCCGTAGCCACTGAACCATCCGCCTGAAGTCTCGCCCGCACAATGGGTGAATCGCGCCTAGCGTGATGCCCCGCCCAGCAACGCCTTGCCCTGCGCCTGCGGCAGCTGCACACCAAGCAGCACGGCCAGCGTGGGTGCGATATCGCGCATGTCGATCGAGCCGAGATCCTTGCCGGCGGGCACACCCGGCCCTGCGATCAGGAAGGTCGAGCGCATCTCCGGCAGCGCTGCAGCGTAACCGTGCATGCCCAGGTAATGTCCCGGCGACAGCAGCGGCACATCCGGCTTGATGGCCATTTCGTAACCCAGCCGGAATTGCACGAACCAGCTGGCCATCGGCGTACCGCCCTGCGCCATGATCTGCGGATGATCCAGCACCTGCGCGATGCCGTACTGCGGGTCACCCTGCAATTGCTTCAGCAGTGCAGCGACCTTCAGCTTGATGGCGTCATTGGCAGGATCGCGCAACACGATCGCCGCACTGCCACCATCGTTCCACGGCATCGCCTGCCAGTCGCTTACTTCGCGATCTTTCAGCGTGATCAGGCCAGCCTGGATGAACGGCAGATAGAGATTGACGTCATGCTGCACCGGCGCGAAGCCGTGATCGGACACGATCGCCACCACACCATCCGGGTGCACGCGCTGTGCGGCCGCCACCAGTTCGCCGATCAGCTGATCGATGCCTTCGAGCGTCTTGCGCGACGCCGGCGTGTCCGGGCCGCTCGCATGCTGCTGCGTATCCAGCGCCGTGAGGTAGGCCGTCATGAAATACGGCTTGCGTGTCTCCAGCAGCTTGATCGCGAAGCGCGTGCGGTTCTGGTCGCCCGGCAGATCCTCGGCGATGCCATCGGCATACGGACCGAGATCCTGCTCCAGCGACGGCAACAGGCCGGGCGTGGCCAGTGCTGCAAGCAGCTTGCGATCGTCCGCGGTGCCGGTGCGCCAGATCTGCGGCAGGTTCCAGTCCACCTGCGCGCCCACGCTGACCGGCCAGTGCACGTTCGCCGTGCTCAGACCGGCCGCATGCGCGGCATCCCACAGCGTGGGTACCTTGATGTCGCCGGCATACCAGTCCCAGCCCTGTTGGTTCTTGTTGTAAGGGTCGAAGGTGAGGTTGCCACCGATGCCGTGCAGATCCGGCGAGACACCGGTGATCAGGGTGGTGTGGCTGGGATAGGTCAACGTGGGCAGCACGCCGCGCACGTCATGCGCATAGGCGCCGCGCTGCAGGAAAGCTTCGAGATTCGGCAGCTTCAGACCGCGCTGACGTGCCTGCAGGACGTCGGCAGGACGCAGGCCGTCGATCGAGATCAGCAGCACCGGCGTGGCGATGGTCTGGCCACAGCACAACACGGCGAACACGCCGAAGGACAACGCGAGCAGCAGACGACGCATACCGATTCCACCGGGTGACCAAGGTGCGCGCATGCTCGGTCAGCTTCGCTGCAGTCCCGTGACAGGCGTGCGTCGACTCCGCTCAGCGTATGGTGAGCGCCTTGCGGCCGATGGCCGGATCGTCGACGAAGAACGCATCGATGCCGGCATCGAGATAGACGCGGATCTCGGCGAGCAGGCCAGCTTCGTTGAAGGTCTTCGGATCACTGCCCTGCCAGAAATCCCTGGCCAGGAACTGATTCTCCGGACGGAAGGTATACGGATGCAGCTCCAGTCCGGCCGCGTGCGCATCGTGCACCAGGGTGGTCGGCGCGCCCAGATGGCCATCGGCGGTGGACGGAATGATGGCGTTGATGTTCGGGCCGATCGCATCGGCATAGCGGGCGATCTCGTGCAGTCCGACCGGTTTCAGCATGTCGCCGTAGCTGAGCTTGCCGCCTGCAGCCACCACGTCATACGGCTGCTGGTCGGCAGCATCGATCAGCTGCAGCAGGCGGATGTTCGGATGCATCGTGCCCAGCTTGCCACGCAGATATTTCAGGTTGGCAATCTCGAACGACTGGATTTCCACCGGCGCCGTGCGCGTGTAGCTGTGTGCTGCCAGCGTGGCCAGCAAGGTGTCTTCCATCGGCAGTCCCAGTCGCTGGAAATAGCTGCCGTGCTTGATCTCCGGGATGATTCCGACCGGATGTCCGACCACCGCCGACTCGGCGGCGACGAAGTCGATGATCTCGTCCAGCGTGGGGATCTGGAACTCGCCGTCGTACTTCGTGCTGCGCAACTGCGGCAGACGTTCGCGGGCACGCAGCGTCTTCAGCTCGGTCAGCGTGAAGTCCTCGGTGAACCAGCCGGTTTCCGCATGGCCGTCGATCGTCTTGGTGGTCTTGCGCGCGGCGAACTCGGGATGGCTTGCAACATCGGTGGTGCCGCCGATCTCGTTCTCATGACGGGCCACCATCACGCCGTCCTTGGTCATCACCAGATCCGGCTCGACGAAGTCGGCACCATCGGCGATCGCCTTGCCGTAGGAGGCCAGCGTGTGTTCCGGCCGCCATGCGGGCGCACCGCGATGGCCGATCACCAGCACCCTGGCAGCGAGTGGCTTTTCATGAGCGAGCGCAGCAGCAGGCAGCACGGCCAGGACTCCGGCGACAAAAGCGATAGCCAAGCATAGACGTTTCATGGGTTCACTCGACGGCAGCGCACGGTGCGTATGGCATCGTGCCCCGGATATATGAAACGGCGTTGACACGACCTGTGCCGCTCAATGCTCCACAGGCACCAGGCCGACCACCTGTTGCAGGAAATCACGGCTGGCGGCAAACACCGCTGCGCTGGCCTGCGAGCGCAGCGGCGAAGCGATCACATGGGCGCCGGCATCCGGAAAATCCTGCTTGCGCTTGAAGGTGGGCGGCGTGCCGAGCCGGTCGTACATCGCCAGCATCGCCGCCACCGACACGGTTGGATCCTGGTGCTGTTCGTCGCGGTAGTAATAGCCGAGGAAAACCGGCGCGATGACCCTGGCGAAAGTCGCCGGCTGCATCTCCCCACGAGTAAGCTCGGTCAGGCTGCGATAGCCGTCCATATGTGTATCGGCGGCCCAGTAAACCGAATCCGACCGACCATGCACGATCGTGCCGCCGTGGTTCTTCACATAGCGCAGCCAGCTCGGCCCCCACGGCCACAGCATCGGTGCCAGTCCGTTGCCACGTTCGCGCACCAGCGGCGACCACAGCACCAGCGCATCCACCTGCTTCGGCTGCCGCGCCGCCAGATCCAGCGCCAGCGCGCCGCCGGTCGAGGTGCCGATCACGATCACCTTGTTACCCAGCACGTGGCCGATTGCCAGCGCCTGCGCTGCACCCTGCAGCAAATGCTGCGCGTCCAGTCCGCGCATGGCATCGGCGGCAACCAGACCATGCCCGGGCAGGCGGCTGAGATACAGGTTGCAGCCAAAGGCGTGGGCCAGCTGCCGATGCACCGGTGCGCCCTCACCCTGGCTGGCACCGAATCCATGCAGGTAGACGATCGCGCAGGATGTACGTGCCGGATGCGCCGGGTCAGCCCAGACGACGCGTGCCTGGTTGTCCGGGCGCAGCCCGCTCACGGCACGCTCGCCAGCATCCACCCATGCCTGCAGCGCCTCTGGCGTCTGCGGCATGGCTTGCGGCAACGCCGACAGGATCAGCGGGTGCAGATGCACCCGCGGGCCGGCCGCGATGGCGACCGCCAGCACGGCGGTCGCTACCAGCAGACCCTTGTAGCGACGCCGCACCGGTTGCCTCAGAACTTGCCGGAGATGCTGATCCCGAACGTCCGCGGTGCACCGGGGATATAGGTCGGCAATCCGAAGTTCTCGCCGGTGTTGCCACCGTCGATCAGATACTTCTTGTTGGCGAGGTTGCTACCCCAGAGACCCACATCCCAGCGGCCCTGGCCGAAGGTCACGCCGGTGCGCAGGTTGAGCAATCCGTATGGGGCCTGCGCATAGCTAGGATTGTTGTCGTCCTCGAAGTAAATCTTCGAGCGCCAGGTGTAGCTGGGCCGGAAGTAGAACGCTCGGTCGACGGCCAGCGGAACATTCCACAGCAGACCCAGCGACACCGTGTTGTCTGGCGCCAGACGCAAGTGGTTGCCCGCGTATTGCTGCGGGTTGCCGTTCTGGTCGGTGCCGTCGAAGCGCGCATGCAGGTAGCTGTAGTTGAGGAAGGCGCTGAAGTTGTCGGTAAACGCCTGCTGCAGCGAAGCCTCGAAGCCCGGTGAATGCGCGCGGCCGGAATTCACCGCGATGTACTGCCCGGCCTGGTACACCTGACTCTGGAAATTGGTGTAGTTGTAATAGAACGCGGACAGATCGTAGGCGAACTTGCCCTCGTCCGCCGAACCCTTGACGCCAACCTCGTAGTTCCACAGAGTTTCCGCTGGCAGTGCCTCCTTGGTATAGCTGCCATTGGGATTGACGTTGAACTCCAGTGCATCCGGCCGGCGTCCGCGCGACACGCTGGCATAAGCATTGATGTCGTCGTTGACGCGCCAGGTGCCGATCAGGCGACCCACCACCGAATTGGTGGTCTTCGCATTGGTGAGCAGGCCATTGGTCGGCGCGAACAGATCGTTGGGCGCCGTGATGCCGTTGACGCCGGCTCCAAACAACGCAAAGGCCGGCCCAATGCTGGCCGCATTCGGACCGGTGGCATTGAACACCTGGTAGCCCGCGGTGATGTCCTCATGCGCCACCCGCAAGCCACCGGTGATGTCGAAGCTGTCGGTGAGGTGGTAGGTGCCGTCCGCGAAAATTTCATACGAACGTGTACTGCCGTGGTTCTCGTAGCCTTCGCTCTCGTTCGGGTTGAGCGGGGAGTTGAGCAACGGGATCGCGCTATAGGGCTGGTTCGGCTGGAAATTCGAGGTCAGCAGCGACGGATCCGTCGAGCCGAAAAGGAGATTGACCACAGCGGGATCGAGGCTGCGCGCCAGCGGAATCAGGTCGATCAGCAGGCTGCGCTCGTCGGTGTTGAACGGTACCGCCTGGCTGCCGTTCTCGTAGAAGAAGTTGGCGCCGACGAAGCCGGTGAAGCGACCGCCGCTGTCGTAGTTGAAACGGACTTCCTGGCTGGCCTGGTGGGTCTTGGAATGATTGCCGAAGTTGAGCATGTCGAGCTGCGAGCCATCGCCGTCGAACTCTTCGTTGGAATTGAGTCTGCGCAGGCCGGTGGTGGTGTTCAGCGTCCAGTCGTCGCTGAGCTGGAAGCTGCCCAGCGCGGCGAGGCTGTAGATCTTGCGGTGGATGCCGAGCGCACTGCCTTCGTTGAGATCGGCGGCACCGAACACGTTCGTCGAGCCCTGGCTGTCGGGCAGCAGGCTGCGGAAATCCGTGCCCGGCGGCGTGTCGTACTGGTAGTTGGCGACCAGGTCGATGGCGCTCTGTTCGCCGGTCTTGATATGCAGGCTGGCGCGGATTGCCTTGGTGTCCTCGCCATTGAGCGTGCCGCCGGCAAGGTTCTTGATATAGCCGTCGTGTTCGCTGTCGTAGACCGCCACGCGCGCATCCACGTTGGCGCTGAGCGGCGTATTGAAGAAACCGTTGACCATGCGGCTGTCGTAATTGCCGAACTCGGCGGTGAAGCCGCCCGAAGTGGTGTCGTTGGCCTTGTTGTCGATCAGCGAGAGCGCACCACTTTCGGCACCGCGGCCGAACAGCGTGCCCTGCGGGCCGCGCAACACCTCGATGCGGTCCATGTCGTACAGCGCCACGATCGAGCCGGTCGCACGGCTGATGTCGACGCCATCCTGGAACACCGACACGCGCCCGGGCGTATTGGCCGAGGTGTCGTCGGTGGTGATGCCGCGTATCGCGATGCTGGGCGTGTTCGGGCTCTGCACCTGCACCTGCACGCCGGGCGCGTAGCGACCCAGGTCATCCATATGCGTGATGCCGAGCGTCTTGAGGAAGTCGCCGGAATACGCCGAGATCGAGATCGGCACATCCTTTTCCTGCTGCTCGCGCTTCTGCGCAGTCACCACGATGGTGTTCAGGTTGACTGCGCTGCTGGATGGCTTCGTACCGGGCGGTGGCGTGCTGGATACCGCCGCATGTGCATCGGGACTGTCCTGCTGCGCGTGCGCCAGCAGCGGCATGCCCAGCAGCAGGCAGGAGATATAAAGAGAGAGGCTGCGACGGCGCTGCGCCCGCAGCATGTTGCTGGCGACCTGGATCGACATGTTTTCCCCTTGATGCCGCATGGAATAGCGGCCCGAAGTTTGACCCGCCATGGTGTCCGGTGTCCATGACAGTTCCATGTCGCATGGCAGCAAAATCCGCAAAACGAAGCCGCCTGTCCAGGCTGATGTCTAGGCGTTCGACTGCAAACTGCAACACGTGCAAGGCAGCATGTCGCGTTCACTGCCATCCGGGTTACCCCATGACCACTGCGTTTCGCCGCCTGTCGCTGTTGCCCCTCCTGCTTGCCCTGGCCATGCTGGTCGCGCTGCCCGGCGCGCATGCAGCCTCCAGCAGCACGGGATCGAAGCCGCACCGGGTGATCCTGTTCGTCTGGGACGGCATGCGGCCGGATGCGATCAGTGCCGAGGACACACCGAACCTGCTGGCACTGGCGCAGCGCGGCAGCCGTTTCGAAGACAACCACGCGACCTACCCCACCTTCACCATGGCCAATGCGTCCAGCTTCGCCACCGGCGCCTTCCCCGGCCCGCTCGGTTTCTACGGCAACCATTTCTGGGCACCGGGTGCGAGCGGCCTCAACGCCAAAGGCGCGGCCGCGGATTTCCGCGATCCGATCTACACCGAGGACTACGCCGTGCTGCGCGATCTGGATGCGCACTTCGACCACGAACTGCTGGAACTGCCCACGCTGTTCGCCGCCGCACAGAAGGCCGGTCTGACCACGGCCGCGGTCGGCAAATCCGGCCCCGCATTCCTGCAGGACTACAAGCAAGGCGGCGTGATCTTCGACGAGAACACCGCGTTGCCGCTGGCTTTTGCCAAAGAGCTGCAACAGGCGGGCTATGCGTTGCCCGCGCATACTGCCAACACCTATCCGTCCGACCAGCTCAGCCTGCGCGAGGACAACGACTCGCCCACCGAGCAGGGCAAGATGGTGACGCTGAAGGATGGCGTCACCGCAGACGCCACCGCCGCCGCGGAAACCACGCCGGCCCCGGCCAACGCCTGGATGATGAAGGTATACCTCGATGTGATCCTGCCGAAGCATCGGCCCGATCTCAGCGTGGTGTGGCTGCGCAACCCGGACACCACCCAGCATCTGTACGGCGTCGGCTCGCCGGAATTCCATCTCGCGCTGAAGGCGCAGGACGAACTGCTCGGCCAGCTCGAAGCCCGGCTGCAGCAGCTCGGCATGGCGCAGGACACCGACGTCATCGTGGTCTCCGACCACGGCCACAGCAATATCGCCGGCCCACGCGACCTGTTTCCGCTGCGCCAGATCAACGACGGCCGCGTCGCCGGCATCGACAACGACTGGGGCTATTCCGTCTCCGGCGGCATCCGCCTGGCCGATCAGCTCGCACAGGCCGGCTTCACCGCGTTCGACGGCAGCGGCTGCATGTACGTGCCGGTGATGAGCGGTCTGCGTGCCGGCGGCAGTCCGCTGCAGCAGACCCGCTACGACGATGACGGCCGTCTGTGCGGCAAGCCCGGTGCTTACACCACGCCCAGCTACCTCGTACCCGAAATCCTGCCGAAGAGCGCACTGGTGATCGCCTCCAACGGCGGTACCGAATACCTCTACCAGCCCGAACACGATGCTGCCCTGATCAAGCGCACAGTGCGCTTCCTGCAGTCGCGCGAATACATCGGTGCGATCTTTGTGGCGAAGCGCTACGGCGACATCCCCGGCACCCTGCCGGCGGAAAGCGTGCACCTGGAAAACGCCGCGCGCGGACCGGACATCATCATCAGCTACGCCTGGGATGCCGATGCGGTGATCCAGGGCTACCGCGGCACCGAATACGCCAGCCAGGCGAACGAACGCGGCGAGCACGGCAGTTTCAGCCCGATCGACGTGCACAACACCTTGCTCGCCGCCGGCCCCGGTTTCCAGCAGGGCTTCAGTGATCCGCTACCCAGCGGCAACGTCGACGTCGCCCCCACCATCGCCGCCCTGCTCGGACTGTCACTGCCGAAGGCGCAGGGCCGTGCACTGCGCGAGGCACTGGCCGGTGCCTTGATGCGCCCGCTGACCGACTATCAGGTGAAGCCGACCACGTTGCAGCCAAGGCAGCCGGCCACTGGCCTGACCATGCAACGCATCGACGGCAGCGCGCTGAGTGCTACGAGCTTCGACTTCGCCGTGAAGCTCAAGCAGCTCGACGCTGACGGCAAGAGCTGGACTTACTTCGATCAGGCGGGACCGGAGCGGCATTGAGCGTCAGTCGAACTGGCATGGATCGGTTGAGTCCGCACGAAAATGGACATGCAGAACTTCACGCAAGCCATAACTGATGACCGTCATGCATCACACGACGTACTGCATATGCGAAGCATCACTCCGCCATGAATCCGATCCTGGCGTGACTGCCATCGCAGAACGGCTTGTTCTGGCTGGCACCACAGCGGCACAGGAACGTGCTCGTGGTCCGCGCCACCATGCGGCCGGTTCCGCTGGTGATCTCGAGATTGCCGCGTATCTTCAACGGGCCATTGGTTTGCGGCTCGATATGCAGCGGGCCGTCGCGCACGGGTAGCGCATCGGTCGACGTTCCCGTCGGCGGTTCGCCAGTGGCGGTGAAGTGGACGTCATGGTGCGAGCCGTCGCAGAACGGCTTGTTCTTCGACGCCCCGCAGCGGCACAGCGTGGCGCGATATCCCGCGGGCACGCCGTTCAGATGCAGCTCCCCGCGGAGCGCATACGGGCCGGCCTCACGCGTGGCCGCGAGATTCACCGGCGGCGCAGATTCATCGGGGCGACCATCGCGCCGGTTGTAGCGGATCGCGCCGGAAGGACAGGCGTGGGCGATGTCCGCCAGCCGTTCCACATCCATCGTGTCGGGATGGATCCACGGGCCTTGCACGTTGGCGAGAAACACGGTGGGCGCGCCGGTCACGCAGAAGCGCGCGTGGATGCACCGCTTCGTTTCGAACAACAGGGTCAGCTTTTCACCCTCGACCTGTTCGATGCCATCCTGCACGGACGTCGGTGGCGCGGGTTGCGTGGTGGGCGTGACCGCAGGCGATGCAGACGACACGACCGATGGTGCCGCCCTGGAAAGATCGAAACCCCGTACCGCGTTTTGCGCAAGCCGGGAGAGGATCGTCGCCGCGGCGGCGGTGCGTGCATCGCCAGCTTCGTTCAGGCGCGCTGCCGCATCCGCCAGTTGCTGCATGCGTTCGCAGAAAAAACGGCGGGCACCCGGACCGGGTGGCAACGCGGATGCATCGCGCAACGTAATGAACGAGACACCGGCATGGCACACGGGATTCGACGGACCTGCCGGCAATCGCGCGGCGCGTTCGGCCAGCGGCGCCAGTGCGTGCATCAGGCCGATCGACAGATCCAGCGCCAGCATCTTGTCCGGATCCTGCGTCGGCACGGCATAGCTATAGGCGAGAAGGCGCTGCATCAAACCATAGGCGCTGTTGGCCAGATCGACCGTCGCGATGGCTCGGGCATCCTCGATCCATACACGGCCTTCCGGGCGCGGTGGCCGCCGCAGCACCGGGTTGGTGGCCGCGGGAAACGCTGGCACGAAAGAAGGATCTGCGGCGAGCAAGGCCTGGTATTCCGCGCGTATCCCGGCGAACTTCTGGTAGTGCGAGTCCTCGCTGTTCTGCTGCGCGCCTTCGCCCTGGGTGATGATCGCGTTGAAGGCGATCAGCGCGGTCTTCAGGCAGATCACGCGCTTGGCGCCAGGAAGCGATACCTCGGCACCGGACAACTGCAACGCAGGATCACCGCACAACGCACCAGCCTCGCCGTGCGCAGCGACCAGTTTGCACAGGCCTTCGCTCAGCTTCTGGTAGAACACCCCCACGGTATCGTAATCCAGACCCATCGGAGTAAGCCGAGGGCCATCGACAGCGCGCACGAAGACACGTTCGGGCGCGAAGCCTTCACCCTCAGGCTCGGTGGAATCGGCGGGCCGCTCCAGATAGATGAAATGCTGCAACGTGGCTGCGTTGAAAGGCGCCAGTTTCACCACCACGCCAGCCGGCAGGTAGCCGGGATCGAGCGGAAAGTTCGAGCGCCCGATCCGCGGCGCGCCACCCAGGGCCACGGTGATGTTCCACACCGAAGCCAGGTGCCCCATCTCCTCCGTGGCGATCTGCAGGATCGTGCGCCGCCAGCGCGTGACGGCATCGAGCTGCTCCGCCGTCAGACCCTCCTCCACCGACGACTTCAGCGAGAAGACGGCGTACAGATAAGTGCACATGAGGCAGTGTTCGAGTTCCGCCGCCTCGTACAGCGCATGCAGCGCCTGCTCGCGGCTGGGCGTGGCATCGATCGGGTTGTAGCTGGCCATGGCTGGCTCCCCGGATAAGCGGTTTCGAGAAGAGACTGAAAATATACCGTCCGAGCAGGATAACCGCAGGCGCGTCTCAAGCTGGAAGTCGTGTCCGCCATGGCTCGATGACGGATGCTCACTGTCCGCTATCCGTGCCTGTCCGGACAACAGCGACGCCGTCCGCGGACACGTGTACTCGTCGAGCAGCAATGCGGGAAATGGCTTGGGAATGCGGCCTGCCGCGGATTCGAAGCCTTGGCACGGGCGTTGCCATATACCTAGCGAAAGCTTCCCAACCTCACTCGCGGAGAACCCTCATGAAATTCGAAACCCTGATGCTGCAGACCCTGTTCAGTGCCTGCCTGCTGATCTGCCTGCTGACCCTGGGCGCCATGCTCACGACACAGGTACCGGTGTCGGGCATCGCAGCCAGTCAGGCTCATGTTGCGGCCGTGGCGACTTCGGCTAGCTGAGTCGTCGACCGATTGAGGCCGCCGTCGATAGCAGACACTGGCAGTCTATGCAGGCTCGCGCTCCACAAACAGCTCACGCCACTGCTCGATATCGTCGCCGTCACCTATATCCCACACTCTCGTAAAAATTGAGCTTTTCTGACGAAAGAAGTACCCGGTGATGCCGTCGTATCGAGACCACGCATCCTTTTCAAACTGAAGTATCTCGCCTTCTACGAACTTGTCGCGAAGCGCAGTGAATGACTTCAAGACAACATAAAAGCTGTCCACTGCGAAAGGGCATTCTCTCCAAGGACGAATGATCTCAGGCATGGGACACGATTTACCTAAAGAAATAGCGACGTCGGCTTAGGGTCGCAAACCGACATCAACAGCACTGGTCCAACGATGCATGGACCAGCGCTCCTGACAGCGACGCCGCGACTACTTCGCGGCATCTCCGGTATGCAGATCGATCATCGGTATCGATCCGGCGCCCACGACCTGCGGCAGGATGCCGTTCCAGCGTTGCATGCCGTAGAAGTGCACGTAGTCCGGGTTGGACTTGAGGGCGTTGCCCACGGAGGCGATCGCCTTGGCTTGCGCATCTGCCTGCAGCACGATGGCCTGCGCCTCGCCATTTGCCCGTTCGACCGCGGCCTGGGCTTCAGCCCCTGCCGTCACGGTCTTCTGCTGGCCTTCGAATTTCTTTTGCGCAACGGTGTTTTCAGCCTGGACCGCGAGGTTCTTGGCACGTACCGCTTCCTCGATGGACTGGTCAAATACGGGCGAGTAATGGATGCCAGTCAGCTGCACGTCGATTGTTTCGACGTTGAACAGCCGTCGCAGTGCCTCGCTGATGTCCTTCCTCATCTGCAGGGTGATCTGTGCGCGCTGGTCGGAGATGGTCAGCGTGTTGTACTGGGCAAACGCGGCCAGCGCGCGATCCCTCACGACCGGAAGAATCGTGCCGTCGATATCGAAGTTGCCTGCCCGACCGACGTGATAGAGCAGGTTCATCACGGCGGCGCTGGGAATCTGGTAGATGATGCTGACGTCGATGGTGACTTTCTGGTTGTCATTGGTATAGACGTCCAGCGAGTTGAGCGTATAGACCGAACGACTGGTCTGGATGCGGTCGACGTTCTCGAAAAACGGGACCTTGAAATGCATGCCGGTGGTAAGCGGCACCGACGTCATCGGCGTGCCGCCCAGCCAGCGCGTACCGGCTTCTTCGCTGGGCGAGATCACGAAAGCGCTGTTCAGCAGCAGGACGACGATCGCAAGAGCCGCAACGATCTTCCAGACGGGAAGGCCTCCAACAAAGCCTGTGCTGCCGCCCAGTGGCAAATTTTTCATGTGATCCCCATTTCGATGATGTGTCGTGATGGCGACAGCCTGGTTTGGCTGACCGAAAACAACGACAGCATGCTTGGATGATGCTGCCGGACACAAGATGTCGCTACCGGCAAGACCGCAAATCCTGTCGGCTGCCCTGCCACTGCGAGGGAAGATGCATCGTCATTGAATCGGGCATGGTCAGGACCGCTTCGCATCGAAACGAAGGTGTCTGCCCGCTCTACATAGCGCTCTAGGGATGGTCTGAATTAAGTCTTTGCCCGTCATTACGGCGGCTTTCAACAGCCGAATGGCTGGTCAAGCTGGAACCCAGCGTCTTCAAGTGCTTTGCAAAGGCACTGGATGACCAGCTTCGCTGTTGTGAAGCGCCTCCAGCATTCGCTGGGATGACGAGTTATTCAGACGATCGCTCTAGCGCGAAGCTGACCGTGCGCAACCCGCTCCGTACAGATCGTGATAGACCTGACTGACCCGCTCTTCCAGCTCGCCGCCCTGACGCGCCGTGTTGAAGGCATCGTTGAGCTGTTTCTCGGCGAGACGCAGGTTGCGCAGAAACCGCTTGGTGTCGTTCGAGAGGCCGAGATCGGCCATCTTCTGTTCCAGGCTTGCTTCGTTGGCGGCAGTCAGTGCCTGCTGATTTTTCGCGGTGACTTCGGTGAGCATGGGCATGTCGGTGGTGATGTCGTTCATGACAGTCATCAAGCAAGACACTTGCCAGTACGAGCCTGACCGCAACGGCGATCTGATTCGCAAGACCATGCTGGTGCGATGCGCTCACATGCCGCTGAAATACTCACGGCAGCTTGAAGCACGTGCATCAAGCCATGAAGCCATCGTGCGATCTTGCGATCCGGCTGTCGCCGGATGACGACAGAAACTGCCCCTGTCTGACACTCGCTCGCAGGAGGGCATCCTTGCCGTCCATGCACCCATGCGCCGATCACTGATAAACGTGCAGCCGCCCGAAGGTCCATGCATGGTAGGAGTCGATCAGGCCGGGGATCGCGCAGTCGTCGTAGAGGCCGTTGCAGCGCGTGCGCAGCCCGCTCTCCGCGGAGAAGTACGGATCTCTCGGCAGGCCGGCGGCCTGCAGCACCATGCCGGGCAGAAACGCGATGTCGAGCATCGGATAGCTCGGCAACGTCGGGCCGGCGAAGTTGCTCTTGATCATGTAATAGGTGAGGTAGTCGCGGTACGGCTGCAGTGGTGCAGGCACGCTGCGCTGCAGGCCGCGGATCAACCCGTCGAACGACGGCTGGTGGTCACCGAAATGCACCAGCACGGTCGGCTGTTCGCGATCGAGGAAATCGCGTTCCAGCCCGCTCATCGCCACATCCGAATCGTGCAGGCGCGCAAGGTAGGTGTCGAAGTTGAGCGCCGGCGTAGCCTTCAGGCCGTGCAGCAGATTCTGGAACGGCACCGGCAGGGTCGACATCGGATCGTCGTGCGGCCCGTGCTGGTTGATCGTCAGGATCATCACGAACACCGGCTGGCCCGGCTTCTTCACCTTGTCGTAGACGCGCTTGGCCGCGTCGAACATCTGCTTGTCGGTCTCCTCCCACTCTTCCAGGCCGAGCTCGTTGACGTCGTACAGATGATCGAAGCCGTACGCCGTATAGGCGTTGCGGCCATTGATGAAGGCACCATCGGTCGGGTAGATCGCGATGGTGAGATAACCGAGCCGGCGCAGCTGCAGTGCCAGCGCATCATGCACATGCGGCGCCAGCACGAATGGCGCGTACATGCCGCCGGGACCGAAGATGTCCTGCGGCATGCCGGTCAGCGTGGCGAACTCGCTGACCCAGGTGCCGCCGCCAAAAGTATGCGTGCGCAGCACGCCGGTGCCACGGGTGCGCGCATCGGTCTGGAACATCGCCAGGTGGCAGGCCGGCACGGTGCAAACGGTGTAGTTGGATGGATCGAAGGTGCTTTCCTCCAGCACCTGCACGATGTCCGGATACGGCGGATGCGCCGTGCCCGGCTCGCCTGCCGCGGTCGATCCCCACTGCTGCTCGGCGACGGCGTCACTCGCCATCGCCGGCAACGTCACCGCGGAGTCGCGGAAATTGACGAAGAAGTTGGTCAGCTGTGCGTCGTCGGACAGCTTCTCCCACACATTGCGCGAGTGCATCTGCGCAAACGGGCCGGTGGGCAGCATGCACAGCCAGAACGCGAACACGCCAAACGCGATGCCGCCGAGCCGCACGCCCAACGCCGGCCAGCGCCGCAGACCGCGCAGCACGCGCCAGTCCCAGCGCCACACCAGATACAGCAGTGGCGGCACCACCACACAGATGCCGATCCCCAGTGCATACAGATGCGGGTAATGCCTCAGCGTATCGACCAGGCTGGTGCTGGCGTAATAGATGAAGTCCGACGGCATCAGCTGCGATTCGAGATAGCGCTGCTTCAACTCGGAAATGAAGCGCAGCGCGACGAACAGGCCGCCGCCGACCACCAGTGCCGTGGCCACTCGCGCGAACACGAACAGCAGCACGATGACCGTGGACACCATCAGGCCCGCAATGAAGCCTTGCTGCATCGGCTCGGGTTCACGCAGCGCGGTGAGGGCGAGGCAGCCGGCAAAAAAGACCAGCGCACACAACGACACCACACGGGCGCGCGTGACATGCAAAGAAATTCGACGCATCAGTTGAAAGTCCCCCTGTAAGGACTTGGTATGTCACCAGTGCACCATCTTACGGTCTTGCACCGGCAACAGGCGGTTTGCCCGGTATGCCGTTCCACCGGCGTTGGGTATTGCTCAGCGTTCGATACAAGGCAAAGGGTCATCCCGATCTGTTAGTTTTTACGGTCTGAACCCGCACGCGCCCCACGGAACCGCCATGTCACCACGTCACCTTCCCCTCGCCGCCCTTGCTGCCGCCTTGCTCGCCGGTTGCGCCAGCCACGCCGTCAAGCCGAACCCGCTGCTGCAGGATGGCGCGCGCGCGAACGTGGCAATCCTGGAAACCACCGACATCCATTCGAACGTGCTGAGCTACGACTACTACAAGCTAAAGCCGGACGACTCGCTGGGCTACGAGCGCACCGCCACGCTGATCCGCCGCGCCCGCACGGAGTTTCCCAACACTTTCCTGTTCGACAGCGGCGATACCATCCAGGGCAGCGTGCTGGCCGACTACCAGGCGCTGGTGAAGCCGGTTGGCTGCGACCAGGAGCTGGCAATCTACAAGGCGATGGACGCGCTCGGCTACGACGGCGGCACCGCCGGCAACCATGAATTCAACTACGGCCTGGGCTTCCTGTCGCAGGTCACCGGCACGCCGATGAATGTCGATGGCGGGCATAGCGATCGCTGCGCCGGTCCGCACTTTCCGCTGGTGTTGTCCAACGTCGCCAGCGCGCGCGACGGCTCGCCCATTTTCAAACCGTGGGCGGTGGTCACGAAAACCATCGAGGCGTATACGGCGGACGGCAGCAAGGTCAGCGTGCCGCTGAAGATCGGTATCATCGGTTTCACGCCGCCGCCGATCATGCAATGGGACAAGCAGAATCTGGCCGGCAAGGTCACCGTCAGCGGCGTGGTCGAGGCGGCGCAGAAATACCTGCCGGAACTCGAAGCGCAGCATCCCGACCTGATCGTGGCGATCCTCCACGGCGGCCTCGACACCGCGCCGTACACGCCGCAGATGGAAAACGGCGGCTGGTATCTGGCCGGGGTGAAAGGCATCGACGTGCTGCTGCTCGGTCATTCGCATACCGAGTTCCCCGGTCCGCATTACGCCGGCATGAAGGACGTCGATGCCCGGCTCGGCTTCGTGCGCACCGTGCCCGCGGTGATGGGCGGTTTCTTCGGCAAGGATCTGGGCGTGATCAAGCTGGTGCTGAATCGCCAGAACGGCCGCTGGGTAGTCGACCTCGACAATACGCACAGCGAAGTACGGCCGATCTGCGCGCAGAAGAACCAGTGCGTGCCGGTCGATCCCGAGATCGCGCCGCTGGTGCAGCAGGCGCACGAAGCGGCGATCGCCTACGTCAACACGCCGATCGGCAACAGCACGCTGCGCATGAGCAGCTACTTCGCCGACGAAGGCAACATGACCGCGCTGGCCGCGGTCAACGCGGCGCAGGCCGACTACGTGCGCAGCGAACTGCCGCGGCTGCACCCGGAACTGGCGAACGTGCCGGTACTGTCATCCGCCGCCGCCTTCCGCACTGGCTTCGGTGGCCCCGACGACTACACCGACGTGGCGCCCGGCCCACTCACCCTGCGCAGCGCCGCCGACCTGTACTTCTATCCGAACACGCTGGCCGCAGTGAAGATCGACGGCAACAGCCTCAAGGCATGGCTGGAGAAATCCGCCGAACGCTTCAACCGCATCGACCCAAGCAAGACCGATGAACAAGCACTGATCAACGACCACTACCCCGGCTTCAACTTCGACCAGATCCAGGGTGGCGTCCACTACGTCATCGACGTGTCGAAGCCGATCGGCCAGCGCATCACCTCGCTGACGTATCACGGCAAGCGGGTCACTCCGAACCAGCCCTTCATCGTCGTCACCAACAACTACCGCGCCAGCGGCGGCGGCAACTTCCCCGGCCTCGACGGCAAGAACATCGTGCTGTCCGCCCCGGACGGCACCCGCGAGATTTTGGCGAAATGGCTGGAGCAGCATCGGACGGTCAGCGCGAAGGATCTCGAACCGACTTCATGGAAGTTCGCACGGTTGAAGACGCATGGCCAGGTGGTGTTCAAGAGTGCCAGCGACAAGCAGGCGCTGGCGCAGAAAGCGGGCCTCGACGACATCCGTCAGTTGAAAGATCATGGCGATGGCACGGCGACTTATGCGATTGATCTGTCGCATTGAGGGCGACATAAGCATGGGTGGGAGTGTCCGCTTTCGACCCGTTGCAGCCCGTCGCGAACGGCTTCTTTCTGGATGGCCAGACTCATCGCACATTACGGGCAGTAGAAGCCGTCAATCAGATAGAGTAGCCAAGTGAAAGGGCTGCGAGTTTGACTCACGCCAGGTTTCCTCATCGTTATGCAGATCGAAACGCTGTACCAAAACCGTGACTTGGCGGTGTTCGACTACCGCTGTACTGCTGCGGCTGGCGACAAGCTGGTTGACGAGCAATTCTTAACCCATTCTATTTCCTACGTACGCAAAGGCAGCTTCGGCTGTCACTCACTTGGCCGATTTTTCGAGTTCATCCCTGGTTCGGTGCTGGTGGGTCACACGGGAGATGAATACCGGTGCACACACGATCACCACTGCGGTGGCGACGAATGCCTTTCGTTTCAACTCTCACCGGAATTCGTGGAACAGGTTGGTGACAGCAAGAAGGCATGGCGCGCGGGTGGCCTCCCACCCTTGCCTGGATTGATGGTGCTCGGGGAGCTCGCATGGGCCGCAGCCGAAGGCTGTAGCGATATCGGCATCGACGAAGTCGCCGTCGCGATCACTCGACGCTTCGTCAACGTCGTCGCGGATACGACCCGTAGTCATCAGCCTGTCAACGCACGCCAACGCCACCGTGCGATCGAAGCGGCGCTATGGATCGAGGCCAATGCAGACCAGATCATCAGTCTCGACATCGTTGCACGTGAAGCCGGTCTCAGCCCTTACCACTTTCTACGCGTCTTCGCTAACACCTTGGGCGTGACGCCGCATCAGTATCTCGTGCGCGCACGTCTGCGACGCGCCTCGCATTTGCTGGTCGACGCTGAGCGATCCGTCACCGATGTGGCGCTGGAAGCGGGCTTTAACGATCTATCCAACTTCATCCGCACCTTCCAGCGCGCCGTAGGTATGTCGCCGCGCCGCTTCCGGCGTTTTGCACGAGGCGAACGCAAGATTCTCCAAGTCTGATTCGACAGACGCCGTCACTATGGAGGCTCATCCTTTCGGAGAGTACCCATGTTCGACCACGTCGGTGTAAAGGTGAAAAACCTCAAAGCCAGCTCAACGTTCTACGCAGCCGCCCTTGCACCACTGGGATACGTGGTGGACAGTTCGGGCAGCGGCTTTGGCCCTGTGAATGCCCCGGCGTTGTGGCTTTACGAAGCGGCCGAAGTGAAACCCAGTGGGGGCCACATCGCGCTACGTGCCTCGAATCACGACGCTGTTGATCGCTTCCATGTTGAAGGAATCAAGGCGGGTGGCCGCGACAATGGCAAACCTGGCCTGCGCAGCGAATACAGTCCCAGCTACTACGCTGCCTTCCTGTTCGACCCTGATGGCAACAACGTCGAAGCCGTGTGCTTCAGCGAGGAGTACTGAGCATGGCCTCCATTCATCGCGAAGTACTCATCAACGTCCCGCCAGAGCAGGTGTGGAGTGCCGCGCGCGACATTGGGGCTCTGCATACGCGCCTTGTTCCCGGGTTCGTCGTAAATACGATCGTGGAGGGAGATGCGCGGATAGTAACCTTCGGCAACGGCATGGTTGTGCGAGAGCTGATCATCGATGTCGATGACAACCGGTGCCGCATCGCGTGGAGTGCAGAAGGTACCGAGATGTCGCACTACAGTACGTCGTTCCAAGTATTTCCGGTCGAACACGGTACGCGTGGTGTATGGATCGCTGATCTGCTTCCACACGAAGCCGCATCGGCCGTCGCCCAGATGATTGAAGCGGGTCTCGCAGCGATGAAACGCGTGATGGAAAACGCGGCAGACTGAACAAACAACGACCTGTGCCATCGTCCGAACGGCGACCCATGTCATTCAGTCGGGGACGCATGCGAGGAATTCCAAGACATCATCCACCAGCCATTTTGAACGGCCGCTTTGGGCCATGCATCTGAGGTAGTTGACCGGCCGGTGTTGGCCGCGAGCGGCCAGTGCGCAGCGGACGGTCAGGCAGCAACCTCGCGAAGTCCGTTTGCGACCCACAGCAGGCATAGCTCACCTAGTAGCTGGTGCGACCACCGCAAGAATCATGTCGGCCGCCTTCTCGCCGATCATCGCGCAAGGCGCCTGGGTGTTACCGCTGATCACGCGTGGCATGATCGAGGCATCGACTACGCGCAGACCTTCGACACCGCGCACGCGCAGCGACGGATCGACCACGGAGTCCGCATCGTCGCCCATGCGACAGGTGCCGACCGGGTGATAGATCGTGTCGGCGTGGGCGCGGATGAGCTGGCGCAGGGTCTCGTCGTCATCACGCCCCGTGCCGTAGATCGTGCGTCCGTTCCAGCTGGTCAGTGCGGGTGCGGCCATGATGCGCTGGCTGATCCTGGTGCCGGCAACCAGGGTGTCGAGATCGCGCGGATCGCTGAGGAAATTCGGATCGATCAGCGGTGCCTTGCTCAGGTCGGCGCTGGCCAGGCGAACCTGGCCGCGGCTGTGCGGACGCAACACGCAGACGTGGATCGAATAGCCCGAGCCCAGGTGAAGCTTGCGGTTATGGTCGTCGACGATGCCGATGCAGAAGTGCAATTGCAGGTCCGGCCGGTCGAGCGAGGGATCGCTCTTGAGGAAGCCACCGGCCTCGGCCACGTTCGTGGTCAGCATGCCGCGCCCGTCGCGACTCCACGCGCGCATGCTCATCATGCCCTGGTACAGCACCGGCAGGGTGATGCCGAACAGGCCCGGCGCCCTGGCGCGCACGTTCAAGGTGTAGTCGACATGATCCTGCAGGTTCTGCCCGACCTGTGCGCGATCCGCGATGACATCGATGCCGTGCTCGCGCAGGTGTTCGGCCGGCCCCACGCCTGAAGCCATCAATAGTTGCGGCGAACCAAACGCACCGGCCGAAAGGATGACCTCGCAGCGTGCGCTCAGCGAATGCTCGACACCGCCCTTGCGATAGACCACGCCGGTGGCGTGCTTACCGTCGAAGCGGACACGCCGAACCTGGGCGTTGGCGATCACCTGCAGATTGGCTGGCCGCGCGCCGGCCGCACCAAGATAGGCTTCGGCGGCGTTGAAACGGCGGCCGGCTTTCTGGAAGACCTGATAGGCGCCGACACCTTCCTGCACCGCGCCGTTGAAATCGTCGTTGCGCGGAAAGCCAGCTTGAACGGCAGCATCGATCAGGGACTGGGTCGCCGGATTCCGCTCGCGCAGATCCTCGACCCGCAACGGACCGCCGACGCCATGCAGTGCCGATGCGCCGCGCGCGTTGTCCTCGCTGCGCTTGAAATACGGCAGCACATCGTTCCAGCCCCAGCCGTGACAACCCAGCGCCGCCCAACCGTCGTAATCCTGCGGCTGGCCGCGCATGTAGATCATCGCGTTGATCAGGCTGGAACCACCGACGCCGCGCCCGCGCGGCTGGAAACCCTGGCGCCCCTGCAACCCCGCCTGCGGTGTCGTAGTGTAGGCGTAATTCGCGGAGCCTTTCAGGCCCACCAGGCCAGCGATGCCCAGCGGCACTTTCGAGCGCAGTGGCGTGCGCTCCGGTCCGGTCTCGAGGATGGCGACGGTCAGGTCGGGCCGGGCCGCGGCCAGTCGTGCAGCTACCGCGCAACCGGCCGGGCCGGCACCCACAACGAGATAATCCACCGAGTCGGCCATCGTGCGTGTCCTGAAGGAAATTGTTCTGATACGGCAAGCCAGCCCCTGCACCATACGTGATCGCGACGCGGCACACTACGCACTGAGCGAGTACCGATTTGGCATCGTGTCTGCCTGGGCGGGTGGCCTGACCCCCTATATAAATTTCCCATAATTCGCTATGTATGGATGCGGTAGGGCATTACATGCCCCACCTGCAAAATGGATGACAGGGGTTGTAAGGGGGCGACGGCTACTGCCGTCGCGCGTGCTCACGCCAGCAGCGAACAACAATATGGAAACGATCTATCCCGCCGGACCTGCCGAGGTGCCGGCCGCTTTCACGCGTCCGGGCCCATCTTATCGGCGCCACGCATGGCTTGCCGTCGGCGGCCTGCTGTTCTTCATCCTGCTCTACTTTGCGCTGACGGCCTGGTTTGTGTTGACCGGGATCAGCGAGCTGATGAAGCTCGCTGCCGGAGGCGGCTTTCTCGACATCATGGTTGGTGCGAGCAGCCTGTTCCTGGCGTTTTTCCTGATCAAGGCGCTGTTCTTCATCAAGAAGGGCGGACAGAACGGCGGCATCGAACTTGCGCGCGCGGAGCAACCACGCCTGTTCGCCTTTCTCGAACGAATTGCCGATGAGGCGGGCGCGCCGCGGCCGCACAAGGTCTACGTCAGCGGCCGCGTCAATGCCGCGGTGTTCTACGACCTGTCATTGCTCAACCTGCTGTTTCCGTCGCGCAAGAATCTGGAAATTGGCCTGGGCCTGGTGAACATGCTGAATCTCGGCGAGTTCAAGGCCGTCTGCGCCCACGAATTCGGCCACTTCGCGCAACGCTCGATGGCGGTGGGTCGCTGGGTCTACACGACCCAGCAGATTGCCGCGCATATCGTCGGCAGGCGTGATGCGCTGGATACATTCCTGCGACAACTGTCGAGGATGGACTTCCGCATCGCCTGGGTCGGCTGGCTGCTTGGGTTGGTGATCTGGGCCCTTCGCGCCGTGGTCGACGCCGTGTTCCGGCTGGTTGTGATCGCCCAGCGTGCGCTTTCGCGTGAGATGGAAATGCAGGCGGATCTGGTCGCCGTCTCGCTCACCGGAAGTGACGCGCTGGTGCATGCGCTGCACCGTCTGCAGATCGCCGATGACGCGTGGGACCGGACCATGAACTTCCTGCGTGGCGAAGTGGCTGCGCACAGTCCTCCCCGCGACGCATTTACCGTGCAGCAGGCGCTGGCGGACCGTCTGTGCCTGGTTTACAACGACCCCGACTACGGCCATCGTCCTCAGGTGCCGGTCGAAGGTGGCGCTGCGTTCCGCGTTTTCGAAGATGCACTCGCGCAGCCGCCGCGGATGTGGTCAACCCATCCCATGAACCACGAGCGGGAGAAGAACGCCAAGCGTATGTACCTTGCTGCACCGGCGGACGAGCGCAGTGCCTGGGTGGTATTTGATGATGTCCAGAACCTGCGCGAGAGGATGACCCGCGAGCTGGTCGGCAAGACCGAGCATGCCCTTGCCGAGCCGACCGAAACGCTGAGAAAGCTGGAGGAGCAGTTCGGTCGCGAACACCTGAAGTCGTACTACCGGGGCATCTATCTCGGACTCTCCGCCGTGCGTCAGTCGGCACGCGCCGAGGAATTGTATGAACGCGCCTTGGTCACGGGGCCGCTGCAGCTGGACATGCTGTATCCGCAGAACCTTGGTGAGGAGCTCGAACGCCTGCGTTCGCTCGAACGGGAACATGCGCTGCTGTGCTCGCTGCGTGACCGTGTTTATGACGCGCCGGACGGCGTCATCCGCTACCGCGGCAGGATACTCAAGCGTAGCGAATTGCCTGCCGCCATTGCATCGGTCGACAAGGAACGCGCCGCAACGCGCTCCGGTCTGGAAGCCATTCTCAAGAATGCACGCAGCCTTCATCTGGCCGCAGCGGCAAAGCTCTCGCCTGCATGGCAGGCGTATTTGCTGGGCTTGCTGCGATTGCTCCATTACGCCGATCACGCCGAGGCAAACGTACGGGATGCGCAGGCTGGACTCGCGCGCGCCTGGCAGCGGGCAACCGCGCGCGGCAGCATCGATGAGCGTGGAGCTCGCAACATTCTGGCAAGTGCGAACGATATCCATCGCGCATTGACTCAGGTATTCAGCCAGGCAGCCAGTGTGCATCCGGGAGCGAAGATTCTCGCCGAACTGGGCAAGGACAGCTGGCCGGCGGCGCTCGGCGCGTACGGCCTCAACACCCCTGCCCGCGCCAATATCAACGAATGGCTGCGCCTTATAGACAAATGGATCAATCACGCCACTGGATGGCTGTCGGCATTGCGGCGCACCGCGCTCGATGAGCTGCTGCTGACCGAGGCCACCGTCGCCGCCGCGACCCGTGGCCTGCCACCGCAAGATGCGCCGAGCACGGCACCTTGGGTTCCCGAGAGTTATCACACCCTGGCGCCGGGCAGTGAGCGCGGCCGCCACGACAAGCCTGACTTCTGGCACAAGTTCCAGACGGCCAGTGGCTTCTTCCCGGGTCTTGCCCGTGCCGCAGTTGCCGTCACCATCGTCGGATCGGTACTCGCGCTTGGCTGGAGTGTGGGACGTACCACGATCACCGTGTACAACGGCCTGGCACGCGCAGTCGTTGCAACGGTGGATGGCCATCGCGTGAGCTTGCAGCCGCATTCGCATGCGGACGTTTCGGTGAGTGACAGTGGCGACATTCGGGTCGTCACACAGGCGAGCGACGAGCAGCCGATCGAAGATTTCATCGCACCCATCAGCCGTGCCGACACCCAGCTGGTGTACAACGTTGCTGCGGCCAGCCCACTGCGGCAGTGGACGGCAACCTACGGCAACGTGGCGCCGGCGGCACCACACGTGCTGATGCCAAAGCGCTGGCAGGCAGTCTGGGCGCAATACATTTTCAGCCCGCCGCCGGAACGCATCGAGAGCAAGAGTGGTGGCGGTACGCTGACCGTACTCGACGCTGCCGACAACGATATGCCCGAGTTCATCATGAGCCAGGTCCAGGACAAGCAGGCTGCTGCGACCATGCTCCTGGCCCATGTGCGCTTCGATGCACCGGACTCGCCTTATCTGCTGAGCTGGCTGGGACTGGCAAGTTCGCTTCCCGACTTCAGCGATGCACTCGCGGCGAGGCGGGCACACTTTCCGAATGATGTCATCGTCATGCGCGTCGAGCAGGACATGGCGAAAGGGGCCGCACATGATGCGGTCTGCGCGCGTGATCGTGCGCGGGCCGACGCAGCGCCGACGCAGCCTGACCTGGCCTATCTGGTGACGCGTTGCATGCAGCCCGGTCCTGAACGCGATCAGAAGTTTGAGGAGGGGCTCCAGCGCTGGCCAGACTCCGCCTGGTTCGCGAACGCCGCGGCAACTGTCGACAGCGAGCACGCAAACTACCCAGCTGCGCTGGCCGACTACCAGATCGCGATGTCGAAGAATCTGGCGCTGCGCCCGGTAGACGCACTCCAGGTGCTTCGCCTCTTGCGCCTGACCGATCCGGCCGCCGCATTGCAGAGGCAAGCTGAATTCGCGCGAATATCCCCCATCGTGCACAACCTGATGCTGCTCGAACCTGGTGCGCCGCTGCCAGAGGGTTCCTATCGCTCACTTGGCCTCCTGGCCAACGGGCACATCGATGAAGCCGTAGCCGCAGCGGCCAATACGCCCATGGCCTCGCGGGTACTGCGGCTGGCGGCTGGCTCACGAGGCGCCTCTGCCGAGTTGCGTGCACGCGCCACCAGACTTCCTGCCAGCGAAGGAGTCGACGAGCAGACCGTATGGCTTGCTCTGGCCGAGGGTGACAATGCCGACGATCCGGCCATCGCTACCGTGCTCGACAATATTGAAAAGGAGTACGACTCACCCGGCATCGTTGCAAAGCTGCAGCGCTTCCTGGCGCTGTCCCGTAACGGCAATGCAATGGCCGCAGAGCATTCGCTGGATGGCGTACCGTTCATGCTGCGTGCCCAAGCTTTCATCGCCGGCGCGTATCTGCTTGGTGATCGCACACCAGAGACATGGCGGACCTATGCGCGCAGCGTTCTATTTGCGGGAGAACGGCCATACATGGGCTAGTTCAAGCTTCGCGGCAATAAGCTTCATCCGTGACACGGAGTCGACGCATTCCAACCCCGCTTGCTCAACTCGGCAAACGGAGGCGGAAGCTCTCTACTCTTTCTTGAAGACAGCACTCAGCTGTCCATCGTGGAGTTCAAACAGGATCTGCAGTTCACTCCGTACGCCGAAGTCATTCAGCGCACGGCGATCCACTCACTTGGCCAGCGACGCATTGTCGATGACGAAGCGGTACTTCACGTCACCCTTCACCATGCGGTCATAGGCCTCGTCGATCTTCTGTGCCGGGATCATCTCGATGTCGGAGACGATGCCCTTCTCGGCGCAGAAATCCAGCATCTCCTGCGTTTCGGCGATGCCGCCGATCAGCGAGCCGGCGATCGCCCGGCGCTTGAAGATCAGGTTGGCCACGCTCGGCGACGGATGCGGATGCTCCGGCACGCCGACCAGCACCAGCGTGCCGTTGCGCTTGAGCAGCCCGGTGAAGGCATCCAGCGAATGGCTCGCGGCCACGGTGTTGAGGATGAAGTCGAAGCTGCTGGCGTGCACCTTCATTTCGTCAGCGTTGCGCGAAACCACCACTTCGTTCGCGCCGAGGTCCAGCGCCGCCTGGCGTTTGCTGTCCGACGTGGTGAAGGCCACCACATGTGCGCCCATCGCGTGCGCAAGCTTCACGCCCATATGGCCCAAGCCGCCGATGCCAACCACGCCGACCTTGCTACCGGGGCCAACCTTCCAGTGCCGCAGTGGCGAATAGGTAGTGATGCCCGCGCACAGCAGCGGCGCGACTGCGGCGAGCTGCGATTCGGGATGGCGGATTTTCAGCACGAACTTTTTATCGACCACGATGCGCTGCGAATAACCGCCCAGTGTGTGCCCGGGCGCATCCGCGGTCGGGCCGTTGTAGGTACCGACGAAACCGTTCTCGCAGTACTGCTCCAAGCCCTCGTCGCAGGCCGCGCAATGCTGGCAACTGCCGACCAGACAGCCCACGCCCACGGTGTCGCCGACCTTGAAACCGGTCACCTCATTGCCCACCGCGCTGACGTGGCCAACGATCTCGTGGCCGGGTACGCAGGGATACAACGTGCCACCCCACTCGGAGCGCACCGTATGCAGGTCGGAATGGCAGACACCGCAATAGGCAATATCGATCTGCACGTCTTGCGGACCGGGCGCGCGGCGTTCGATGTCGATGGATTGCAGCGGCTTGTCGGCGGCATGTGCGCCGTAGGCTTTGGTGGTCATGACGTTTTCCTTGCTGGGGATTGATGGAATGGGGTCAGGATGCCGGTCCTGCAAGATATTCCTCGTCGATCACCTTCTCCATCCACTCGACCACCTTGCCGTCCTTCGCCTCCTGGACGGCGATGTGGGTCATCGCGGTGGTCGGCGTGGCGCCGTGCCAGTGCCGATGATTCGACGGGCAACAGACGATGTCGCCGGCGCTGATCTCCATGATCGGGCCACCTTCGCACTGGGTCCAGCCCTTGCCTGCGGTGACGATCAGCACCTGCCCCAGCGGATGCGTGTGCCAGGCGCTGCGCGCGCCCGGCTCGAAGGTCACGATGCCGCCGGACACGTTCGCGCCACCGATGCCCTTGAACGGCGAATCGATGCGGACCCTGCCGGTGAAGTACTCGGCTGGTCCGGCGACGGAGGGCTGTGAGCCGTTGCGGATGATTTCCATGGTGAATGCTCTTGATGAATGGACGGAAAAAGTATGCAGAACGACGCACAACGCCTCGGCTCTCGTCATTACGGGGACTCTCCGCCGTCATTCCCGCGAAAGCGGGAATCCAGTGTCTTCCAGCTCATGAAATGCCAAGGCACTGGATCCCCGCTTTCGCGGGGATGACGGCATGGGGCTTACGCTGACGTGCCCTCGTTGATCACCCTTGTCGCATTCAATGTGCGTGGATAACCGATGAAGGGCAAAAGCTGCGTGATGGCGGCGATGAGTACCTGGCGATCGTTGCCGACGGCGAGGTTCCCCGCGACGTGACCGGCCAGCTGCGGTTCGCAACCGCCGAGTGACGCAAGGATCGCGAACGTCAGCAGTTCACGTGTCTGCAAGTCCAGGCCGTTGCGCGTGTAGTAGTCACCGAAGCAATTCGCGGAAAGAAAGCGCTGGATGTGCAGCTGATCCTTTGGCGACTGCGCGACCATCGCGTCGATGCGATCGCCAAATATCTGCTTCTGTACTGCCAACCCTTTTTCGAACCGCGTCTGTGCCGTCGTGGTCGATTGCTCCGGCAGCGGCAACGCGATGGCGCGACTGCGGAACACCTCGTTGGTGGCATGCAGGAAATCGAACGCCCTGGCCATGCCCACGTAAGGCAGCGCCTGATAGAGGATTTCCCTGGCCTCGACCGGCGTCACGCCGACGTTGAGCGCGGCGCCCAGCATGATGCGGTATTCGTTCACCGCCTGGCAGGCGATCAACGCCGCCAGTTGAATCATCAGGCGCAAACGGACATCCATCCCCGTGGCTTCGATCACTTCATCGAACGCCCAGTTGTCGAAGATCTCGATCAGCTCGGGGTCGCTGACCTTCAGCGTCGAAACGTGGTTGGGAAACAGTTCATCGTGATTGCGCTGCGCGACTTCGGTGATTGCCATCGGGTTGCCTCGTTGATCCTGTTTGTTTACTTGCCCGCGCGTGCGGCGAGATGAGCTGGATAGCGATCGCCCTGCACCTGAATCTGCGCCACGGCGTCTTCGATCTGGCGCAGTTCGCCCTTGCTCAAATCGATCGCGGCGGCACCGATGTTTTCCTGCAGACGATGCAGTTTGGTGGTGCCCGGAATCGGCACGATCCATGGCTTCTGCGCGAGCAGCCAAGCCAGCGCGATCTGCGCGGGTGTCGCCTGCCTGGCGGCAGCGATCCTGCCGAGCAGATCGACCAGCGTCTGGTTGGCCTGGCGCGCCTCCGGCGAGAAGCGCGGCACGATGTTGCGGAAGTCGTCCTTGGCGAACGCGGTGGTTGCATCGATCTTGCCCGTGAGGAAGCCCTTGCCGAGCGGGCTGAACGGGACGAAGCCGATGCCCAGCACCTCGCATGTCGGCAGCACTTCCTGCTCGGGTTCTCGCCACCACAGCGAATACTCGCTTTGCAGCGCGGCGACCGGTTGCACCGCATGCGCGCGACGGATTGATTGCGCGCTCGCTTCCGACAGGCCGAAGTGCTTGACCTTGCCTTCCGCGATCAACTCCTTGACCGTGCCCCCCACGTCTTCCATCGGCACGTTCGGATCGACGCGATGCTGGTAGAACAGATCGATGCGATCGGTCCGCAGACGCTTGAGCGCGGCTTCGGCGACGACGCGGATGCGTTCCGGCCGGCTGTCCATGCCAGTCTTCGAATCGCCATCCTTGAACCCGAACTTGGTAGCAATGACCACCTTGTCGCGGATCGGGGCGAGCGCCTCGCCGACCAGTTCCTCGTTGGTGAACGGACCATAGGCCTCGGCGGTGTCGAAGAAGGTCACGCCGGCGTCGAATGCCGCGCGAATGAGTTGAATGGCTTCCTGCTTGCCCGGGCCGGGGCCGTAGCCGAAGTTGAGGCCCATGCAGCCGAAGCCGAGGGCGGAAACGTTGAGGCCGCTATGGCCTAGTACGCGCGTTTGCATGAGGTTGCTCCTGCCAAGGATCGGGAAGCAGGTAGTTTGCGCGTGGATGTTTGGCTTGATTAGCCGCTGCAATACGAATGCTTTTATGATCTGAGCTCATTAATAAGCCGGGTCCGCCCATGCCCCGCGAGAACTACAACGATCTGCTGGCCTTCCTGGCGGTGGCGCGCGAACGCAGCTTTACCCGCGCCGCCGCGCAGTTGGGTGTGTCGCAATCGGCACTCAGCCATACCATCCGCGGGCTGGAGGCCCGCCTCGGCCTGCGCCTGCTCACCCGCACCACGCGCCATGTCGCCCCCACCGAAGCGGGCGAGCGCCTGTTCCGGGAGCTGGCTCCCAATTTCGGCGACATCGACGCAGCCGTAGCGAGCCTGAGCGAGCTGCGCGACAAGCCCAGCGGCACGCTGCGCATCACCACCGGCGAGCACGCCGCCACGACGATCCTCTGGCCGGCACTGCGCAGGCTCTTGCCGGAATACCCGGACATCCGCGTCGAGGTGATCAGTGACTCCACCTTGACCGACATCGTCGCCGGGCGCTTCGATGCAGGCATCCGTCTCGGCGAGCAGGTGGCCAAGGACATGATCGCCACACCGATCGGGGCGCCGATGCGGATGGCCGTCGTCGGCGCGCCCGACTACCTCGCTGCACGACCGCCCGTGCATACCCCGCGCGATCTCACCGGGCACGATTGCATCAATATCCGTTTCCTTACCCATGGCGGACTCTACGCGTGGGAGTTCGAACAGGACGGCCACGCGCTGAACGTCCGCGTGGAGGGTCGGCTGGCCTTCAACAACAGCCAGCAGATCCGTACGGCGGCGCTCGATGGCTTCGGCCTCGCCTGTCTGCCGGAAGACATCGTGCTGGCGGATATCGCGGCAGGCAGGTTGCAGCGCCTGCTGTGTGACTGGTGTCCGCCATTTCCCGGCTATCACCTCTACTACCCGAGCAGGCGCCAGCACTCGCCGGCGTTTTCGCTGCTGGTGGAGGCATTGCGCTATAGGGAAGGCTGATCCTTGCCAGCCAGCTGCTCAAACTCGGCGGTCAGCCGGTGCAGGGCGACGTGCTGTTCTCCGGCCCGTTCGTGATGGACACACCCGAGCGACTCGAAAAGGCGAAGCGTGACATTGCCAGCGGTCGCATGAGGCAACTCGAAGGCGTGCCGTTTTGATGTTGGAAGTCATCCGACTTCAGCATGATCGACATGACCACTGCAGGTATACGACCTGCGGTGGTCATGCAACGCCCTGTGATTTCTAGAACCAAGCTGCTCTCGCCCCGTGGCCCATGGCAAACCTTGCGACAAATACAGGTAGCGCCATTACAGCAGCTGACCGACATGCGCGCTGCAGGTAGTTAATCGACACGCAAACGGCAATGATGTGCTGAACTACCCGCGCCCTTTCCGCCAGCACTCGGCGACGTCTACCTGCAAGGACTGTTCATGATGCGTCATTCACTGCGGCCCGTTTTCGCGGCCGTCATTTTTTTCATCGCCGCGCAGACGACATTCGCGCAGACACCAAGAACCGTGCTGCTGCAGGACCTGACCTGGACCGAGCTGCGCGACCAGATCCAGGCCGGCAAGACCACCATCATCATTCCGATCGGTGCGACCGAGCAGAGCGGTCCGGATGTCGCACTGGGCAAGCACAACGCGCGCGTGGCGTGGCTGTCACAACGGATTGCCGAAGGGCTCGGCAATGCACTCGTGGCGCCGGTGATCGCGTATGTGCCGGAAGGCAGCTACGCGCCGCCGACATCGCACATGCGCTTTCCCGGCACCATCACCATCCCGGACGACGTGTTCGAGAAAATGCTGGAGTCCGCTGCCAACAGCTTTGCGGTGCACGGCTTCCGCAACATCGTCTTTCTGGGCGATCACGGTGGCTACCAGAAGGATATCCAGCATGTGGTTGCCCATCTCAACAAGAGCTGGGCCGGCTCGGCGACGCGAGCCTTCGTGCCACCGGAATACTACGCTGCCAGCTCGGATGGCTACGCACAGATCCTGCGCCAGCATGGCTTTCGCGATGACGAGATCGGCACGCATGCGGGACTCGCCGATACCTCCCTGCAACTTGCGGTGGCTCCGCAAATGGTCAGGCTGGATCGGCTGCGCACCAGCTCGAAGCTCGGCGCAGCAGACGGCGTCTATGGCGGTGACCCGCGCCGTTCCAGCGCCGAACTCGGTCGGCTGGGTATCGATGCCATCGTGTCGCGAACCGTCGATGCGCTCAAGAAGGACACCGCTGGGCGATAATGCAACCGCCAGCCTTCGATCCACCCCCATTCCCATCATTTGAAACGAAGATCATCATGACTCCACGTTCCCATCATTTTTTCCGGATCGCCTCTTGTGTGGGCGCCGCCCTGGCAGGCCTCTGTGCGGCCTCCATCGCCGCTGCCGCGCAGCCGGTCGCTACCGTAGCCGGCATGCCCGCTGTAGTGAACGCCAGCAACATGTACAGCGAGGCCGGCGTCAATCACTTCAGTCCGGCGGTGGTCAGTGCCCTGCCGCGAATCTATGTGCCGAACCTGCGTTCGAACAGCGTATCCGTGATCGATCCGGCGACGTTCAAGGTGGTCGACACGTTCCCCGTCGGCCAGAGTCCGCAGCACGTGGTTCCGGCATGGGATCTGCAGACGCTGTGGGTGACCAATAACGCCGAGGGCCACAACGACGGCAGCCTCACTCCGATCGATCCAAAGACCGGCAAGCCGGGCAAGGCGGTCGCGGTCGACGATCCCTACAACATGTATTTCACGCCGGACGGCAAGGAAGCGATCGTGGTGGCGGAATCGCGTGCGCGGCTGGACTTCCGCGATGCGCATACGATGGCCCTGCATAACAGCCTGCAGGTGCCTGAGTGCAAGGGCATCAATCACGCCGATTTCTCGATCGATGGCCGGTACGCGATCTTCACCTGCGAATTCGGCGGCAAGCTGGCCAAGATCGACATGGTCAAGCGCAAGGTGGTTGGCTATCTGCTGCTCGACAAGAAGGGCATGCCGCAGGACATCCGCGTCTCGCCCGACGGCAAGGTGTTCTATGTCGCCGACATGATGGCCGACGGCGTGTTCCTGATCGACGGCGACAGCTTCAGCAAGATCGGCTTCGTCCCGACCGGCGTCGGCACGCACGGAATGTATCCGAGCCGGGATGGCACGAAACTGTATGTCGCCAATCGTGGATCCAACCGCATCCACGGACCGCGCCACGGCAAGGGCAGCGTGTCGGTGATCGACTTCGCCACGCGCAAGGTCGTGGCGAACTGGCCGATTCCGCACGGCGGCAGCCCGGACATGGGCAATGTCAGCGCCGACGGTAAATTGCTGTGGCTGTCGGGCCGCTTCGATGATGTCGTCTATGCGTTCAACACCACCACCGGTGCGGTCAGATCGATCAAGGTCGGCGCGGAGCCGCACGGGCTGGCGGTCTGGCCGCAGCCCGGGCGCTATTCGCTGGGCCATACCGGGATCATGCGCTGAATCTGGCTGCATGATGCGCAGGCAGCTTCGCGGAAGCTGCCACGCACAAACCCGGGCCGACGAGAGCGCGGATGAGCATCGATCCACTCAGCGAGGCGAAGATCGTCGATTCATGGGGCAGAAATGCTGCTCCATGGATCACCGCCGTGCGTGAACGGCAGATCGAGAGCCGCCGACTGGTGACCGATCAGGCGATCATCGATGCCGTCCTCAGCTGCTCACCGCGATCGGTACTCGATGTCGGTTGCGGTGAGGGCTGGCTGGCCCGCGCACTTGCTGCCACCGGCATCTCGGTAGTCGGCATCGATGCCGTTCCCGCGCTGATCGAACAGGCGCGGCAGGCCGGTGGTGGCGACTTTCGTGTGGCCTCCTATGAAGATGTGATTGCAGGCCGGCTCACGCTGTCTGTCGATGCCGTCGTCTGCAATTTCTCGCTGCTCGGTCATGCATCCGTGGCGGGCCTGTTCGGTGTCATCCGTTCGCTGCTCAAGCCGCAAGGCAGCCTGCTGGTACAGACGCTGCACCCGCTCATCGCATGCGGCGATCATCCTTACGAAGACGGTTGGCGACCCGGGTCGTGGGCCGGATTCCATGAGGACTTCAGCGATCCTGCTCCGTGGTATTTCAGGACGCTGCAAAGCTGGATCGGGCTTTTCCCGGAGCACGGACTGCGCCTGCTGGAGATGCACGAGCCGTTGAATCCGCTGACACGCAAACCGGCGTCGGTGATCTTCATCGCGCAGGTCACGGATTGACCGGTGCAGACACGCTTATAGCGAAAAGTTGCAAATGAACCTGTTGACCGCAGTGCAGCAATCGCTCTAAGGTCGGTGCCATGTCGCCGCTTTCCATGTCAGCACGTATGCACGCTGCCCCGGTTTCCACCGGGCATCTGCTGTTGCCGGCGGGCGTCAACGCTCGTTCCATCGCCACCACGATTACGACTACCACCACGACTCGGTCGGGGTGGGTGTCCGTGCGCGAATAGGTTCTTCACTACGCAACGGCCCCGCCCTCGATGAGGCGGGCCGGTGCACTCTCACAGCACAAGCCGATCCGCCAGCGAGCACGGGCCTCACAGGAGGTCATCGTGAATGTCTGTGCACCCCAACTTGCCGCCCCGCTACCTTCGTCCAGCTTCGCCGTGCCGACTGCGCGGCGCCGGCGCGTGCTGGCGGTCGGCCTGATCGGACCCGGCCGCGTCGGCAGCGCACTGCTCGCCCAACTGCGCGCCGCCCAGCCACGCTTGCTGCGCGAGACCGGGCTGGAGCTGCAGCTGAGCGGCGTCGCCGCCAGCCGGCGGATGTGGCTGGACTGCGACGATCCCGAACTCAACCATGCCGGCCGCGACCGTCACGGCGAGCGCGCGCAGATCTGGCGGCCTGGCAATCTCGATGAATTCGCCGCGCACGTACGCGGCAACGATGGCCGCCACGCGCTGCTGATCGACTGCAGCGCCAGCGATGTCGTCGCCGGGCACTATGCCGGCTGGCTGGCTGATGGCCTCCATGTGGTGACGCCGAACAAGCTGGCCGGCAGCGGTGCACTGTCGCGCTGGCAGGCGATCCGCGCCGCCTGCGCCGACGGCATGCGCTTCCGCTACGAGGCCACCGTCTGCGCGGGCCTGCCGGTAGTGCAGACGCTGCGCGACCTGCTCGATACCGGCGACGAACTGCTCGCAGTTGAAGGCATGTTCTCCGGCACGCTGGCGTGGCTGTGCAACCGCCATGATGGCCAGCAGCCATTCTCGGCGCTGGTGCGCGAGGCGCATGCGCTGGGCTACACCGAGCCTGATCCGCGCGACGACCTGTCGGGACTCGACGTGGCGCGCAAGCTGGTGATCCTGGCGCGCGAAGCGGGCTGGCCGCTGTCGCTGGAGGAAGTCGCGGTGGAAAGTCTGGTGCCGCCCGCACTGGCGGCATTGCCACTTGAAGCCTGCATGCAGCGACTGCACGAATTGGATCCGTTGATGTCCGCGCGGCTGGCCGAGGCGCGGGCTCTCGGCGGCGTGCTGCGCTATGTCGCCAGCCTGGACCGCCACGGCCGCGCCCGCGTCAAGCTGGTCGTGCTGCCAGCGAAGCATCCGTTCGCGCATACGCGACTGACCGACAACATCGTGCAGTTCACGACACGCCGTTACTGCGACAATCCACTGTCGGTGCAAGGCCCCGGCGCCGGTCCCGAAGTGACCGCTGCCGGCGTGTTCACCGATCTGTTGCGCATTGCAGACTCGCTGGAGGTGCGCGCATGAACACCTTATTTCTGGAACCCGTCATGGCTTCACCGCGTCGCTCCAAACTTCCGCAGGTCGCCTGCGCCTTCGCACCCGCCAGTGTCGGCAACGTCGGCGTGGGTTTCGACCTGCTCGGCCACAGCGTGGCCGGTGCCGGCGATCGCGCCGAGGTACGTCGCATCGACGAGCCGGTGGTACGCATCGCGGCGATCCGCGGCTGCGTCACCGAACTGCCGACCGACCCGCGCCAGAACACCGCCGGCGTCGCCCTGCTCGCGCTGCGCAAGGCGCTCGGGCTGCAGCACGGTTTCGAGCTGGTGCTGCACAAGGGCATCGCGCTGGGTTCGGGCATGGGCGGCTCGGCCGCATCCTGCGTGGCGGCACTGGTCGCCGCGAATGCGTTGCTGGTGCAACCGCTGCCGCGCGAGTCGCTGTACGGCTTCGCGCTGGATGGCGAAGCGGTGGCCAGCGGCAGCCGGCATGGCGACAACCTTGGCTCGATGCTGCTTGGCGGCCTGGTGCTTGCCACCCACGAGCGTCTGTTGCGCATCGAGGTACCGGCCGCGTGGCATTGCGCGCTGGTGCATCCGCATGTGGTGCTGGAGACCCGCAGGGCACGGGCGGCACTGGCCGGCCACTATGAACTCGGCGAGTTTGTCGCCCAAAGCACGAATCTCGCGCTGGTGCTGGCCGGCTGCTATCGCGGCGATGCGGCGTTGGTGCGCGAAGGGCTGAAGGACGTACTGGTAGAACCGCGCCGTGCACCGCTGATCCCGAACTTTTCACGAGTAAAGCAGGCCGCGCTGGATCATCACGCACTCGGTGCCAGCATCTCCGGCGCCGGCCCCAGCGTATTCGGCTGGTACGACAATCGCCGCGACGCCGAGGCAGCTTCTGTCGCGATGCAGGCCGCCTTTGCCGAAGCCGGACTGGACAGCGATGCCTGGGTATCGCCGATCGACGGACCGTCCGCCGCCTTGATTCCCTCGCTCGAGGCGGATGCATGAGCGACGTCGAACCGCTGCGCTATCACAGCACCCACAGCGCCGGTCCCACCGTGCCGATCAGTCGGGCGATCGCCGCCGGACTGGCGCCCGATGGAGGCCTGTACGTACCTGAGGCATTGCCATCGATCGATCCTGCCGTGTTCGATCCCCATGGCTCGCTGGCCGATACCGCGACCACCTTGCTGGCGCCGTTCTTTGCCGGCGATCCGCTGGCTGACGAGTTGGCCACGATCTGCGCCGAGGCATTCACCTTCGATGCACCACTACGCACACTTCCGGCGCATCCGAACACACTGATGCTGGAGCTGTTTCACGGTCCCACTTCAGCCTTCAAGGATTTCGGAGCGCGTTTCCTCGCCGCCTGCCTGCGCCGGCTACCGCGCCACGATGCACGACCACTGACGATCCTGGTTGCCACCTCCGGCGATACGGGTGCGGCAGTCGCTGCCGCGTTCCATCACCAGCCGAATGTACGCGTGGTCATCCTGTATCCCGACGGACTGGTCTCGCCACGGCAAGCACACCAGCTCGGCTGCTTCGGCGACAACATCAGTGCGCTGCGCGTAGCCGGCCGCTTCGACGATTGCCAGCGCATGGTCAAGACGGTACTCAACGATGCGACGCTGCAGACGCAGTTGCCGCTCTCTTCGGCCAACAGCATCAGTCTCGGCCGCCTGCTGCCGCAGATGAGCTATTACGCGCACGCCGCACTAAGCTGGTGGCGGGAGCACGGCACACCGCTGAACTTCATCGTGCCCACCGGCAACCTCGGCAACGCGCTGGCCTGCCTGTGGGTGCGCGAACTGGGCCTGCCGATCGGCAGCGTGCGACTGGCCTGCAATGCCAATGCCACCCTGCGCGATTATTTTTCCGGTGCCGTTTACACGCCGCGTGAAGCCGTCGCCACACTGGCGAATGCGATGGACGTGGGCGCTCCAAGCAACTTCGAACGGCTGCGCTGGACGTTCCCGGACGAGAATCGCCTGCGCCACTTGCTGCACGCCGACAGCGTCGCCGATGCCACGATCCGTCAGACCATCGCCACCCATGCACACGAGCACGGTGAAGTCTTGTGCCCGCACACTGCCACTGCAATGCATCGGCTCGATCGTCTGCGCGACGAAGGTGACAGCTCGCCATGGGCTGTGATTGCTACCGCGCATCCGGCCAAGTTCGAGAGTGTGGTGGAACCATTGATCGGGCGGTCGTTACCGGTGCCACCCGCACTCGCCACGATGTTGGCGCGCCCGGCTTGTGCCGAACCGCTGTCCGCCAATGACACCGCGCTAAGGACCTGGCTATCAAGCCATTAGTACGACATCGGCAGATCGAACTGCTCGAAGGCTCGCCCGGTCACGCAAAACCGCGGCGGTGCATGCAAGCCCTTCTGATACCTTGCGCGATTCGGATGCATGGATGTATTCAATGAAGTTCTGCAACGGACTTGTCATTCTTGTCGGCATTGCAACAGTGCTGGCATTCGCCGGACTGATTCCGCTCGGCACCTGGCAGGATGATTTTCTTACCCTGCACAACTATCACCAGCAGGGTGGCGATTTCCTCATCGAACGTCTGCGGCACTGGAGCCCTCGGCCCTTGTCCGAGGCGCTGATCTATTTGTATGCGGTTACCGTTCACCACTACGGATTGCCGCTGATCGGTGCTTTTATCGCGCTGTTCTGGCTTGTTCTGGCGGGCGCCCTGCTGTTGCCACCCTCGCTTGGCAAACGCGGTTTTCTCACCGCCATCGCGATGCTGGCCATGCTGCTGCTCGGCCACCCGGTCACCGAGTTCTTCTATTGGCCGGACGGTGTTGCCGCCTATCTCCCGACACTGGCTGCGGCAGCCTTGTTGCTTGCACTCGACTGGGGCGGCTGGAGTGAAAGCAAAACCGGCCTGTGCTGGACGTTCATCGCACTGATGACGGCAGCCGCCAGCTCCGAAGTCGGCGCGATGTTCACGATCATCTATGTCGGGCTACTCGTCATCAGCCGCAGCGTGCAAAGCAGGCGGCAAATGACTCTCATGGTCATCCCTTTCCTGCTGTCGTCAGGGCTTCTCTGCCTCCAGTACAGCGGACGGGTATCGCAGGCCAGCGAAATCATCGGCGATCCCGCGATAGCACATCATCCGTTCGCTACCCTGCTTGCCGTCGCGAAGGATTTGCCGTTCGAGCTGCTCAAGGGCGATACGCTGCGTCACAAATACATCGGGCTGGCCGAAGGCCTGGTGATCAAGCTGCTTTTTCTCGTCGGTCTTTACCTGGCAATGTCTGCACGACGGAGTTCGCCCAACAAGCGCATGCAGCGCATGCGCCTGATCCTGGCACTGGCATTACTCGCCACAGCCATGCTGACGATGGCTGCCGCGTTCTACAACTTCGGTGCGCCTTGCTGCGAGCGGCACGACACCCTGCGGCAGAACTACATCCTTATTGCGTTGGGGTCGTTGGCCACCCTGCTGGCCGCACGATGGCCAAGCCGCCATTTCAAATATGCCGGTCCGATATTGCTGCTTGCCTTGGCGATTCCCCTGATTGCGATCCTTCCAAGGCTCGTTGCCGAGTATCGGGACTATGCCGCCATCGTTCAGGCGCGCGACGACACCTGGCGCTCGGGCCAATCCGTCGGGCCCGATATGAAATTCACGCAAACGATCCCCAACGTGACCGGAAATGTTTACATCACGCCCGATATCTACCGCCGCACTGCCAACCCCGACGCAGATCAGCGCGCGCAATGGATACTGGCTTTCTTCGACAAGCAATCCGTCGAGTTCACACCAGCCGTCAATGCTACGGACCGTAACGATGCCTACCTGATCCAGTAGTCGAAAATCACCTGCAACATACCCTTAAGTACTGTCCTCGAGCGTCATTCGATTCACACCGGACTCGCCTCTCTCCGCACGCGCCATCTGGAATGATGTTTCCATTTGGATGGATAGCCGTCTGAATCACAGAAAATCCCTTAGAAGCATTCTTCATAAACAAAACTGTTGACAGCCTGCGAAGTCATGGTTTACGGTCAGTTACATGTCGCAGCGCAACAGCCATCGCCGCATCGCCGAAAACAACCGTCTCGTGACGGTTGCCGGCTTGCTGCAGGCTCGCGGCACGCTCCTTCTTGCCCTCGTACTCGTACTCCTTATTACCAACGGAGGTGCGGGCTGAGGGCATGTGTCCAGGTAAATAAGCAAGAAACCTGAAGACTCCCAAAGAACCCCGCACCGGCAACGGCGCGGGGTTTTTTGTTGCCCTCGGCTCGCATCAGCGGAGCCAGCGATGAACCCCGAATCAGTAACAACTGCAAACGTATCCAGCAGCAGCAACGCTGCCGATGATCGTGTCCGCATCTTCGATACCACCTTGCGTGATGGCGAACAGGCGCCGGGCTTCTCGATGGACCGGCGTACAAAATTGCGCATCGCACAAGCACTGGAAGCACTTGGTGTGGATGTGCTGGAAGCGGGTTTCCCGCAGGCATCACCGGATGATTTCGCCGCAGTCGCTGAAATCGCCCGCACTCTGAAGAGCACCACGGTGTGCGCACTGGCGCGCTGCCAGAGCGGCGATATCGACAGCGCCGCACGTGCACTGGAGCAGGCGCGGCATGCGCGTATCCATGTGTTCCTGTCGACCAGCCCGCTACACCGCGAGCACAAACTGGGCATGAGCAAGGCCCAGGTGGTCGATGCCGCGGTCGCAGCCGTCGAACGTGCACGCGGCTTGTGCCACGAAGTGGAGTTCTCCGCCGAAGACGCATTGCGTACCGAACCCGAGTTCCTCGCCGAGGTGTTCAGCGCGGCGGTCGCTGCCGGCGCTACCACGCTGAATGCGCCGGATACGGTGGGCTACACCACACCGGCCGAGATCGTCGAACTGTTCACCTATCTGCGTCGGCACGTGCGCGATGCCCACAAGGTGATCTTCTCCAGCCATTGCCACGACGACCTCGGCATGGCGGTGGCCAACAGCCTGGCCGCGGTGAGCGCCGGTGCGCGCCAGGTGGAATGCACGATCAACGGCATCGGCGAGCGTGCCGGCAACGCCGCGCTGGAGGAGATCGTGATGGCGCTGAAGGTGCGCGCACCGCACTTTGGTGTGGGCACCCGCATCGACACGCGCCGGCTCTATCCCACCTCACGCCTGCTGACCCAGCTGACCGGGCAGGCGGTGCCGCGCAACAAGGCGATCGTGGGCGACAACGCGTTCGCGCACGAGTCGGGTATCCACCAGCACGGCATGCTCAAGCACCGTGGCACCTACGAAATCATGCGCCCGCAGGACGTCGGCATCGCCGAGACGAAGCTGATCATGGGCAAGCATTCCGGCCGCGCCGCCTTGCGTCAGCGCCTGGAGACCCTCGGCCACACGCCGGATGACGCGGCGCTGGACGTGATCTTCGCGCGCTTCAAGACGCTGGCCGACAAGAAACGCGAAGTGCACGACGAGGATCTGGAAGCGATCGCGCTGGGCCTGGATCCGGACGCCGCAGGTCCATGGCGGTTGGTGCAACTCAACACCAGCACGCATCTGGGCGGCAGCGCCTCGGCTTCGGTGAAGCTGCGCCATGACGACGGCCGCGAAGTCGGCGAAGCGGCGATTGGCGATGGTCCAGTCGATGCCGTGCTGCGCGCGATCGAACGCGCGACCGGCAACGCGCTGCAACTGAGCGACTTCAAGGTACGCGCCGTCAGCGAAGGTGGCGATGCCCAAGGCCACGCCCAGCTCACCGCCCGCCATGCCGCGCGCGAATGGCGCGGCCACGGCGTCAGCACCGACATCGTCGAAGCGACCGCGCAGGCCGCGCTGGCCATCGTCAACCGCATCGAACGACAGGCACCGGCTGCACCGCCGATCGCCGTCGCCAACCTGTAATCACCCAGGAAGCTTCCATGAGCAACACGCCCTTCCTCTGGCACAACGGCCGCATCAAACTCTGGGCCGACGCCAGCGTCCATGTCAGCACGCACGCCTTGCACTACGGCTCCTCGGTGTTCGAGGGCGAGCGTGTGTACGCCACGCCACAAGGTCCGGCGTATTTCCGGCTGGCCGAGCACACGCATCGGCTGTTCGAATCGGCGGCGATCTACGAGATCGATATCGGCTACAGCGAGGACGAGATCAACGCCGCTTGCATCGAGCTGATCCGCGCCAATGCAATGCGCTCGGCCTATGTGCGACCGATCGTGTTCCGCGGCGCCGGTGGCCTGGGCGTGTTGCCGAAGGATGGCGCGCCAGTCGAAGTGGCAATCATGGCGCTGGATTGGGGTGCCTATCTGGGCGATGCGGTGGAAAAAGGCGCGGACGTCTGCGTGTCCTCGTGGCACCGCCCCGCACCGAACACCTTGCCGAGCTGGGCCAAGGCCGGCGGCAACTACCTCAACAGCCAGCTGATCGGGCTGGAAGCGCGCCGCGGCGGTTACGACGAAGGCATCGCGCTGGGCCACAACGGGCTGCTCAGCGAAGGCGCCGGCGAAAATCTGTTCCTGGTCAAGCGCGGCAAGCTGCTCACTCCGCCGTCCAGCGCCGGCATCCTCGCCGGCATCATCCGCGACAGCGTGCTCATGCTGGCCGCCGATCTCGGCGTCACGGTGGAAGAGCGCGACCTGCCGCGCGAGGCGCTGTACACCGCCGACGAAGTGTTCATGACCGGCACCGCCGCCGAGATCACGCCGGTGCGCTCGGTCGATCGCAAGGTCGTCGGCGCAGTTATGCCCGGCCCGATCACCAAGCAACTGCAGCAGGCGTTCTTCGGCCTGTTCGATGGCCGCACCGAAGATCGCTGGAACTGGCTGAGTTTCGTCAATGCGGGCGTCCCTGACCGCAAGCCACTGCTTGCTGATTCCGGCGCTCACGGACGAGCGCACAAACAAATGGAGATTTCGGCGTGACCGCAAAGACACTCTTCGAGAAAGCTTGGAACGCACACGTCGTCGTGCCCGAAACCGTCGACACGCCGGCGGTGCTCTACGTCGACCTGCATCTGTTGCATGAGGTGACCTCGCCGCAAGCGTTCAGCGAACTGCGCGAACGCGGCCTGCAGCTGCGTCGCCCGGATCGCATGCTGGCTACGCTGGACCACTCCACTCCGACCTTGCCGACGAACGCCGACGGCACGCGCCCCTACGCGAATGCCGAGGCGCAGGCGCAGGTGACCCAGCTGGAAACCAATTGCCGCGAGTTCGGTGTCGAGCTGTACGGCTGGGACAGTGCCGACCGCGGCATCGTGCACGTGATCGGCCCGGAGCTGGGCGCCACCCAGCCGGGCATGACGATCGTCTGCGGTGACAGCCACACCTCCACCCACGGCGCATTCGGCGCGCTGGCGTTCGGCATCGGCACCACCGAAGTCGGCCACGTGATGGCTACGCAGTGCCTGCTGCAACGCAAGCCGAAGACAATGGCGATTCATGTGGATGGCCAGTTGGCCGCCGGCATCAGTGCAAAGGATCTGATTCTGCACATCATCGGCACCATCGGCGTCGATGGCGGCACCGGCTACGTGCTGGAGTACCGAGGCGCAGCGATCGAAGCGCTGTCGATGGACGAGCGCATGACCGTCTGCAACATGTCGATCGAGGCGGGCGCGCGTGCTGGACTGATCGCGCCGGACGACACCACGTTCGCATGGCTGAAGGGGCGCCCACGCACACCGCAGGGCCCCGCGTGGGATGCCGCCGTGACGACGTGGCGCGCGCTGCGCAGCGACGACGGTGCAGCCTATGACCGCGAAGTGCGCATCGACGCCAGCGCGGTGAAACCGACGGTCACCTACGGCACCCATCCGGGCATGGCGATCGCGATGGATGCGCCGGTGCCGGCCGCGACCAATGCGCAGGAACATCGCGCGCTCGACTACATGCAGAGCAAGCCCGGCCAGCCGATGCAGGGCACGCCGGTCGACGTGGTGTTCGTCGGCAGCTGCACCAACTCGCGCCTGTCCGATCTGCGCGAAGCCGCCAACGTGATGCGTGGCCGTCGCGTCGCAGACGGCGTGCGCATGCTGGTGGTGCCGGGTTCCGAAGCGGTGCGTCGCGATGCCGAGCGCGAAGGCCTGCACCAGGTGTTCACCGCCGCCGGCGCCGAGTGGCGCGTGCCGGGCTGCTCGATGTGCATCGCGATGAACGGCGACCTGGCCCAGCCGGGCCAGCTGGTGGTGAGCACCTCCAACCGCAACTTCGAAGGCCGCCAGGGCAAGGGCGCGCGCACCGTGCTGGCCAGCCCGGCCACCGCCGCCGCGTCTGCACTGGCTGGGCGCATTGCTGATCCGCGCGATTACCTGGTGGAGGTGGCGGCATGAACGCGACGCCTTTCGCTTTGCTCCCTCCCCTGCCTGCAGGGGAGGGTTGGGGTGGGGTGCTCTTTGCCTCGGACTCCAGAGCTTTACCCCCTCCCAACCTCCCCCTGCAATCAGGGGGAGGAGCCAAGGCTGCTGCTTCGAGGAGATCCGCATGAAGCCCATCACCCGCATCCACTCGTGCACTGCCGTGCTGGCCGACGAGAACATCGACACCGACCGCATCATCCCGGCGCGCTTCCTCACCACCACCACCCGCGAAGGGTTGGGCAAGCTGTGCTTCCACGACTGGCGTTATCAGGCCGATGGCAGCGACAACCCAACGTTTCCGCTGAACCAGCCGCAGGCGCAGGGCTGCTCAATCGTCGTCGCCGGACGCAACTTCGGCTGCGGCTCCTCGCGCGAGCACGCGCCATGGGCACTCCTCGACTACGGCGTGCAGGCGGTGCTGTGCAGCGAGATCGCAGACATCTTCCGCGGCAACGCGTTGAAGAACGGCCTGCTGGCGATCGTCATCGATGAACTGGAACACCGCTGGCTGCTCAAGCATCCCGGCATCGAACTGGTGATCGACGTGCGTGAACAGTTCATCGCGCTGCCCGACGGCGGCCGCATTCCGTTCCGGCTGGAACCATTCGCGCGGCACTGCCTGCTCAACGGTGTCGACCAGCTTGGCTACCTGCTGCAACACGCCGACACGATCAGCCAGTACGAACAGCGCATGGAGGCTGCAGCATGAATCGCACTCTCCCTACCCGTCACCCCAGCGAACGCTGGGGTCCAGCGCCTTCGGCCCAGCACACGTCACTGGATCCCAGCGTTCGCTGGGATGACGTGAGGCTTGGTCAAGCTCTACTCCCATCCATCCACATTGCGGAAGCAAATACATGAAAGCCCATATCGTCACGCTGCCCGGCGACGGCGTCGGCCCCGAGGTCACCGCTGCCGCGGTCGCCGTACTGAAGACAGTCGCTGCCCGCTACGAGCATGAGTTCACTTTCGATGAGCAGTTGATCGGCGGCGCCGCGATCGACGCCACCGGCGCGCCGCTGCCGGCCGAATCGCTGGCCGCATGCCAATCCGCCGATGCCGTGCTGCTCGGTGCCGTCGGTGGACCGAAGTGGTCCGACCCGAACGCATCGGTTCGCCCCGAACAGGGACTGCTGGCGCTGCGTGCCGCGCTGGGTGTCTACGCGAACCTGCGCCCGCTGCAAGTGCATCCGGCGCTGGCCGACCTGTCGCCACTGAAGAACGAGAAACTGGAGAACGTCGACGTACTGTTCGTGCGCGAGCTGACCGGCGGTGCGTACTTCGGTGCAAAAACCCGCACGGCCGATACCGCTACCGACGAATGCAAATACACCGTCGCCGAAGTCGAGCGCGTGGTGCGTCGCGCCTTCGAGCTGGCGCGCGGCCGTCGTCATCACGTCACCTCGGTGGACAAGGCGAACGTACTGGAAACCTCGCGCCTGTGGCGCAGTACCGTGCAGCGCGTCGCCGCCGACTATCCCGACGTGAAGGTCGAGCACCAGCTGGTCGACTCGATGGCGATGCTGTTGCTGACCCAGCCGAATCGCTACGACGTGGTGGTCACCGAGAACCTGTTCGGCGACATCCTCACCGACGAGGCCGCTGCGCTGGCCGGTTCGCTCGGCTTGCTTCCGTCGGCGTCGCTGGGTGAGGGCAAGGCTGGCCTGTACGAACCGATCCACGGATCGGCGCCAGATATCGCCGGCCACGGAGTGGCCAATCCGGTCGGCGCGATCCTTTCTGCCGCACTGCTGTTGCGTCATTCGCTGGGGTTGGAAGCCGAAGCAGTGGCCATCGAAACGGCCGTCGACCAAGTACTGCGCCATGGCCCGCACACCCGCGACATCGGCGGCAGCGCTGGCACCGCGGCGGTGTGCGATGCCGTGCTGACCGCGATCGAGGAGTACGCCGACAACGCCGCCGCGTTCTTCTGCGGAGCACGCGCATGCGGCTGATGCAGTCCCCTGGCGCCCATCAACACTTTCCCAACGGCCACATGGACGTGTCCGTATTTTCTGCCGTCCCCTGCGTGCTTCCGGCACCGGATGCCCTCCGTGCGTTCCCAAGGCGCACGTTCCCGTCCGCGTCGCCAACTCCCTTTGCACGCAGGGGACGCTTTTTCTTGTCAATCCAACGGAACATCCATGCGCAGTGACCTGATCAAGAGCGGCCCCGACCGCGCCCCTGCCCGCGCGATGCTGCGCGCCACCGGACTGGACGACGCGGCGATTGCCCGACCGCTGGTGGCAGTGGTGCACACCTGGTCGAACGTAAGCCCATGCAACCTCAACCTGCGCGAGCTGGCGGTCGAAGCCGCCGCCGGCATCCGTGCCGCCGGTGGCACGCCGATCGAATTCAACACGATCGCCGTGACCGACGGCATCGCGATGGGTACGCCGGGCATGCGTGCCTCGCTGATCAGCCGCGAGGTAATCACCGACTCGATCGAGCTGGCGGTGGATGGCCACTGCCTCGACGCGATGGTGGTGTTGTGCGGCTGCGACAAGACCATTCCCGCCGCCGCGATGGCGCTGGCGCGTCTGAACATCCCCGGCGTCGCGCTGTACGGCGGCAGCATCGCGCACGGCACGCACGACAATCATCCGATCACCATCCAGCAGGTATTCGAGGCGGTCGGCGCGCACGGTGCCGGCAAGATCGACGACGCTGAACTCGCCTCCGTCGAGCGCGATGCCTGCCCCGGTGCCGGCGCCTGCGGCGGCCAGTTCACCGCCAACACAATGGCGATGGTGCTGACCACGCTGGGCCTGTCGCCGATGGGCTACAACGACATCCCCGCCACGCATCCAGCCAAGGGCGCTGCCGCTTATCGTTGCGGTGAGCTGGTGATGGAATGCCTGAAGGTCGAGCGCACGCCACGCGACATGCTGACGCGTACCTCGTTCCGCAACGCCGCCCGCATGGTCGCCGCTACCGCCGGCTCCACCAACGCGGTGCTGCACCTGCTGGCGATCGCACGCGAGGCCGGCGTCGAGTGGGCGCTGGAAGATTTCGAGCCCGCCTCGGTGCACACGCCGGTGATCGCCGACCTGCTGCCAGCTGGTCGCTATACCGCAGTCGAACTGTTCGGCGCCGGCGGCAGCGCGCGGGTGGCACAGGAGCTGATCGCCGCCGGCATGCTGGACGATGCACCCACCGTCACGGGTCGCAGCCTGTTCGCCGAAGCGGCGGCCGCACCACGCGCCGAGACACAGGACGTGGTGCATCCAGTCACCGAGCCGCTGAAACCGCGCGGCGGCTACTCGATCCTGTACGGCAACCTCGCGCCGGAAGGCTGCATCCTCAAAATTCCTGGCAAGGGCGGCGCCGGCAATAACGGCCACTTCGAAGGCAGCGCGCGCGTGTTCGAGAGTGAGGAAGAGGCGTTCGCCGCCGTGCAGGGCGACCGCATCCACGCCGGCGACGTCATCGTGATCCGCAACGAAGGTCCCGCCGGCGGTCCCGGCATGCGCGAGATGCTCGGCGTCACCGCGGCCCTGGTCGGTCGCGGCCTCGGTAACGACGTGGCGCTGATCACCGACGGTCGTTTCTCCGGCGCCACCCACGGTTTCATGGTCGGCCACATCGCACCCGAAGCGGTGCGTGGCGGCCCGATCGCGCTGCTGCGCGAGGGCGACCGCGTGGTGATCGATGCCGAACACCGCGAGCTGCGTACGACGGCCGATCTGGCCAGTCGCCGCGCCAGCTGGCAGCCGCCCAAACCAAAAGTCACCCAGGGCGCACTGGCCAAGTACGCGCGTCTGGTCGGCTCCGCTTCCGACGGCGCCACCACCCAGTTGCCTACCGCGATCGCACCATCCAAGCACACCCACACCGAAACCACCGAAGGAGTTGCCGCATGAGTACCGCCCCCACCAACCCACTCGCCAAATCCCGCATCGCCGTACTCGGCTACGGCAGCCAAGGCCGCGCGCACGCGCTGAACCTGCGCGACTCCGGCCTCGATGTCGTGGTCGGCCTGCGCCCCGGTGGCCCGACCTGGAAACGCGCCGAGGCGGATGGCTTCGCCGTGGTCGAACCCGCCAACGCCGTGCGTGGCGCCGACCTGGTCGCCGTGCTGACCCCGGACATGGTGCAGCCCACCCTTTACAAGGAAGTGATTGAGCCGAACATCAAGCCGGGCGCCGCGCTGTTGTTCGCGCACGGCTTCAACGTGCACTTCAAGCAGATCACCCCGCGCGCCGACATCGACGTGATTCTGGTCGCGCCGAAGGGCCCCGGCGCGCTGGTGCGCAGCGAGTATGAGCGTGGCCGTGGTGTGCCGTGCATCTGGGCGGTGCACCAGGACGTCAGCGGCCACGCCGAGGCGAAGACCAAGGGCTACGCCGACGGCATCGGTGGCGGCCGCGCGATGATCATCAAGACCGACTTCAAGGAAGAGACCGAAACCGACCTGTTCGGTGAGCAGGCCGTGCTGTGCGGCGGTGCCAGCGAGCTGGTGATCAAGGGTTTCGAGACCCTGGTCGAAGCCGGCTATCAGCCGGAGATCGCCTACTACGAAGTGATGCACGAGCTGAAGCTGATCGTCGACCTGTTCTACGAAGGTGGCCTCAAGCGGATGCTGGAATTCGTCTCCGAGACCGCGCAGTACGGCGACTACGTCAGCGGTCCGCGCGTGGTCGACGCCGGCACCAAGGCGCGGATGAAGGAAGTCCTCACCGACATCCAGGACGGCACTTTCGCGCGCAACTGGACGGCCGAATACAAGGCCGGCCTACCGAACTACAAGCGCCTGAAGCAGGCCGATCTCGATCATCCGATCGAAGTCGTCGGCGCCAAGCTGCGCGCGCAGATGCCGTGGCTGCAGCCATCCGCTGCCAAGGCCGAAGCCGCACCACTGAAGAAGGTCGGCTGACAGCCAGCCACAGGCTGCCCGCCAGTCGTGGCGGGCAGCCTTACTCCATTGCATTGAACGAGGAGGTTACCCGTGAAACGTTTCCATATCGCCCTGGCCGTCGCCGACCTGGAGGCCTCGATCGCCGACTACAGCGCTCGACTCGGCCAGCCACCGCAAGCGGTGGTCGCGGGTACTTACGCGATGTGGCGCACCGACCTGCTCAACTTCTCGATCAACCGGCAGCCCGAACGCGCCGGCCAGCTGCGGCATGTGGGCTTCGAGGACGACGAGGCCCGTGGGTTCACCAGCGACGCCGACATCAACGGCATCGCGTGGGAGAACTTCTCGGCCCTCGCGCAGGACTTGCGCATCGTGTCGATCTACGGCGCGCCGGCACGATCGGCCACCGAAGACGAATTGATCCGCAACTAGACGCTTCCGGCATCGGCCTGGTGCGACTCCGCTCGCTACGTCCGCCGCCCGAATCTCCGTCAAGCCGCCGGCACCCCCGGCGCATCCAGGGAACCATTGTGACGACGCAATTGCTGACAGCCGACACCGCACCGCCGATCACCGCCAGCCACCATCCGCTTGCCGGCCACGCGATGAGTGGCGCCGACGTGATCGTGCAGGTATTCGCCGACCAAGGCGTCGAGGTGATGTTCGGCTATTCCGGCGGCGCCATCCTGCCGGTATACGACGCCGTATTCCGCTACAACGCGACCCACCTGAAGGACAACGGCGACGAGCCGATGCCGCTGATCGTGCCGGCCAACGAACAGGGCGCGGGCTTCATGGCTGCGGGCTATGCGCGCGCCTCCGGCAAGGTCGGCGTGGCGGTGGTCACCTCCGGCCCCGGCGCCACCAACATGGTCACGCCGGTGCGCGACTCGATGGCCGACTCGATCCCGCTGGTGGTGATCTGCGGCCAGGTGAGCACCGTGGCGATCGGCAGTGATGCGTTCCAGGAGGCACCGATCAGCAACATCATGGGTGCCTGCGCCAAGCATGTGTTCCTGGTCACCGATGCAATGCAGCTGGAAGCGACCCTGCGCACCGCGTTCACCCTCGCCCGCAGCGGTCGCCCCGGACCGGTGGTAGTGGATGTACCGAAGGACGTGCAGAACACCGCGTTGAAGTTTCATGGCACCGGCGAGCTGGCGCTGACCGGTTACCGCGCGCGTCTGCGCGCGGTGGAACAGTCGGCGCTGAGCGATGCCGACTGCGCCGCCTTCTTCACGGCATTGATGCAGGCAAAGCGTCCACTGATCTACGCCGGCGGTGGCGTGATCGCAGCCAGTGCGGCAACGGCATTGCGTGCATTCGTCGATACGTTCGGGCTGCCGGTGACCACCACGTTGATGGGCTTGGGCGGGTTCGACACCACCGATCCATTGGCACTGCACATGCTCGGCATGCACGGCACCGCGTATGCGAATTACGCGGTGGAGGATTGCGACTTCGTGCTGGCGCTGGGCGCGCGCTTCGACGACCGCGTGGCCGGCGTGCCGGACAAGTTCGCACCGCACGCGAAGTTCATCGCACACATCGATATCGATCCGGCCGAGATCGGCAAGGTGAAATCGGTGCACTGGCATCATGTCGGGCCGCTGGTACGCGCGCTGGAGCGCCTGACCAGTTACGGCCGCGCGCACGGGTTGCGGCCCTCGCTCGATGCCTGGCATACGCACGTGGTCGAACTGAAGCGCGTACATGCGCTGAACTATGACCGCAGCAGTGCGCTGATCCAGCCCTACGCCGTGCTGGAAGCGATCAACCGGTATACCGATGGCCGCGCGATCATCAGTACCGGCGTAGGTCAGCACCAAATGTGGGCGGCGCAATACTTCGATTTCCGCGCACCGCGGCATTGGCTCACTTCCGGCTCGATGGGCACGATGGGTTTCGGACTGCCGGCGGCGGTTGGCGCGCAGTTCGCGCGACCGGACGCACTGGTGATCGACATTGATGGCGATGCCAGCATCCGCATGAACATCGGCGAGCTGGAAACCGTCACCACCTACAACCTGCCGATCAAGGTGGTGGTGCTCAACAACGTCGGCGACGGCATGGTGCGGCAGTGGCAGAAGCTGTACTTCAAGGGCCGCTTCGCCGCCTCCGACAAGAGCCTGCACAAGAAGGACTTCGTGCTTGCCGCCCAGGCCGACGGCTTCGCCTGGGCGCAGCGGCTGGAGCGCACGGAGGATCTGGAGGCGACGATCGCCGCGTTCCTCGCCTTCGATGGCCCGGCGTTTCTGGAAGTGATGATCGATCCGGATGCCGGCGTGTATCCGATGGTCGGCCCCGGCGCCAGCTACGCGCAGATGATCACCGGCGACTTCATTACCTCACGCGAAGCGCCCGCCGTGCAGGAGGCGGAGCCGTCACACATGTTTTGAGCGGGCCATTTTGATCGTCGTTCCGGCGAAAGCCGGAACCCAGTGTCGTCGACGCGCAAAGCCTCTAGATCCCGGCTTTCGCCGGGATGACGAGCCTGAAGGGAGCAAGCCATGAACCACACACTGTCCATCCTGTTGCAGAACGAAGCCGGCGCGCTGGTGCGCGTGGCCGGGCTGTTCGCCGCGCGCGGCTACAACATCGACACGCTGACCGTGGCCGCCACGCATGATCCCGCCGTCTCGCGTCTGACCTTGAGCCTGCAATGCGACGACGCCGGTATCACCCAGATCCTGCAGCAGACGCGCAAGCTGGTCGACGTGCTGCAGGTGGCGCATCCGGCAACGGCACTGGCGGCATGAATGCCGTCGTCGCGCCAGCTGCCGATGACGATGCGCTAACCGCCGACGATCTGCTGGCACAGATCCGTGCCGCGCGCGTTTACGACGTGGCACACGAGTCGGCACTCGAATCGGCGCCGCTACTCAGCGCGCGACTCGGCCAGCCGGTGCTGCTCAAGCGCGAAGACCAGCAGCCAGTGTTCTCGTTCAAGCTGCGCGGCGCGTACAACCGCATGGTGCAGCTGGACCCGGCGCAACGCGCGCGCGGAGTGATCGCCGCTTCCGCCGGCAACCACGCGCAGGGTGTGGCGCTGGCCGCGGCGAAGCTGGGCATCCACGCCACCATCGTGATGCCGGTGACCGCACCGCAGGTGAAGGTGGATGCGGTGCGCCGGTTCGGTGGTGCGATGGTGGAGATCGTGCTGGTCGGCGACTCCTTTAGCGATGCGCAGGCCGAAGCGACACGCTTGCAGGCCGAGCGCGGCGCCACCTTCGTGCACCCGTTCGACGATCTGGCGGTGATCGCCGGCCAGGGCACCGTGGCGCTGGAAATCCTGCGCCAGCATCCGGGCTCGCTGCATGCGGTGTTCGTGCCGGTCGGCGGTGGCGGACTGCTTGCCGGGGTGGCCGCGTGTATCAAGGCGATGCGACCGGAGGTACAGGTGCTCGGTGTGCAGGCAGTCGATGCCGACGCGATGGCGCGCTCGCTGGAAGCCGGTACGAGCGTGGTACTGGACGAAGTCGGCCTGTTCGCCGACGGCACCGCGGTGAAGCAGGTCGGCGCGCTCACCTTCGCGCTATGCCAGCAGCATGTGGACGCGATGCTGCGGGTGGATACCGACGCGATCTGCGCGGCGATCCGTGACATCTACCAGGAAACGCGCAGCGTGCCGGAGCCATCCGGCGCACTGGCGCTGGCCGGGCTGAAACAATATGTCGCTACTCACGGCGACAGCGGCGGCGCGCTGGTGGCGATCGTTTCCGGCGCCAACATGAATTTCGACCGCCTGCGCTTCGTCGCCGAACGCGCCGAGGTCGGCGAGCAGCGCGAGGCGGTGTTCGCCGTGACGATCCCTGAAGAACGCGGCAGCTTTCGTCGCTTCTGTGCCACCCTGGGCCGGCACGGCATCACCGAATTCAACTACCGCATCGGCGATGCCAGCTCCGCACATATCTTCGTCGGCGTGCAGATCGCCAGCCGCGACGAACGCGAGGCGCTGGCGGCCGCGTTCCGCGCGCAGGCCTTCGACGTACTCGACCTCACCGACGACGAGCTGGCCAAGCTGCATCTGCGCCACATGATCGGCGGCCGTTCATCGCTGGCGCAGCATGAGCGGCTGTATCGCTTCGAATTCCCCGAACGCCCCAGCGCACTCACCCACTTCCTCGGCCAGCTGCACCCGGACTGGAACATCAGCCTGTTCCACTACCGCAACCACGGTGCCGATTACGGCCGCATCCTGGTCGGCATCCAGGTACCACCGGATGAGCATGCCCTGCTGCCGTCGTTTCTGGCTGCACTCGGTTACCCGCATTGGGACGAGAGCGACCACCCCGCCTACCGGCTGCTGCTGCGGCAGTGAACGGAATGGCACAAGGTCGACCGGAGCCATCACGCTGCATGTACTGAAGTGATCCAGCACGCGAACAGAGCATGGCGGCCACGCTAAACTCGGCGGATGGCCCCTCCTCCCCGCAAACGCCAGCGACGCAATACCGCGCCCGCCCCCACCGCCCGGCCACGGCCCGGTGTGACGAAGCCCATTGCCAAGCCGGTCCAGCCAGCCGACAGCTCCACCCGCGCCACCCGTGTGCTGAACTGGCTGCTGCAGAAGCTGCCGGCTAAGCAACGCGCGAAGGCCCTGGACTATCTGGTGCTGACCCGGATGGACCGACCGATTGGCGCGCTGCTGCTGTTGTGGCCAACCTGGTGGGCGTTATGGCTGGCGGCCGGCGATTTCCCGCCGTGGAAACCGCTGATCATCTTCACTCTCGGTGTGTTCGCCATGCGCGCCGCCGGCTGCGCGATCAACGACTTTGCCGACCGCAAGCTGGATCCGCAAGTCGCGCGCACTGCGGGGCGACCGATCGCATCGGGCCGTGTCACGCCGCGCGAGGCTCTGCTCGTCTTCGCCGCCTTGCTGGTGTTCGCCTTCGTGCTGGTGCTGTTTACCAACCGGCTGACGATCGAGTTGTCCTTCGCCGGTGCCGCGCTGGCGGCAATCTACCCCTTCACCAAGCGCTACACCTATATGCCGCAGGTAGTGCTCGGCGCCGCCTTCGGCTGGTCGATCCCGATGGCGTTCGCCGCAGTGACGAATGCAGTGCCGCCGGTGGGCTGGCTGCTGTTCATCGGCAACATCATCTGGTCGGTGATCTACGACACCGAGTACGCGATGGTCGACCGCGACGACGACCTCAAGGCCGGCGCCAAGTCCACCGCGATCCTGTTCGGCGATGCCGACCTGCCGATCCTTGGCGTGCTGATGGGCACCTTCGTGCTGGCCATGCTGTTCGTCGGCCAGCGCGCCGCGCTGGGCTGGCCATACTGGCTGAGCCTCGCCGTCGCCGCCGGCCTGTTCGGCTACCAGCTGTGGCTGATCCGAGCTCGCGCCCGCGATGCCTGCCTCGCCGCGTTCCGTCACAACAACTGGCTCGGACTGGCGATATGGATCGGCATCGTGCTGGCGCTGGCAGTGCGCTGACGGCGCTAGCCGCGGTGTGATGGCGCCCGCGCCAACGCCCACACATCCACCCGCTGCACGCCGACGCGCTTGAGTACACGCGCACATTCGGCCAGGGTCGCGCCGGTGGTCATCACGTCATCGAGAATCGCCACATGCGCAGGCAGCTCGACACCGGCATGCAGCGCGAATGCGCCGCGTACATTGCGGCGCCGGCCGACGGCATCGAGTTCGGTTTGTGCATCGGTGCGGCGCAGGCGTTGCAGCACGTCGTGGCGCAACGACAGACCCAGTTCGCTGGCCAGCGGACGGGCTAGCTCGAGTGCCTGGTTGTAGCCACGTTGGCGCAACCGGCTGCGATGCAGCGGCACCGTCAGCAATAGCTTCGGCAGGTCGACCGGGCAAGATTCACGCCGCCACAATGTCGACAGCACGCGGCCGGCGGCAAGATCGTTACCAAACTTGTAGCGTGACTCCAATCGATCCAGCGGCCAGCCATAGCGGAACGGTGCCCATGCTGCGTCCCACGGTGGCGCACGGCGCTGGCATTCACCGCACATCATCGCTGCTGTCGCCAGCGGCAGCGCGCAGCGTGCACAACAGCTGCGATTGCGCGGCAGCTCGGCCGCGCAATCGGCGCATAGGTCGATGTCATGGTCACCGGCAGCGCCACACAACAGACAACGCCATGGCAGTACGAAGTGCTGCAGCTGCTGCCAGGTTTTTATCAGCGCATCCATGCGCATCTCCACTCAGCGTCAGGGCTTGTACAGCGCAGCGTCGAGGATCGACCACAAGTGGATCAGCCAGCCGAGCAGGATGATCCACAGCAGGGCGGCCAGCACGAACATGACGATCGCCTTGAGCAAACGCCCCTGCACCAGCTGGCCCAGTCCCGGAATAAAGAAACTGCAGATGGCGCGAGCACGTTGCCGCTGCTGCCTTGTCCTTCACTCATGCCGGTCCGCTCCATGTCGCGCTGCTATTGATAGCAGGATGGTAACGGCTGGATTGCGTTCCCGCTCACGTCAACCATTCGTCAACGTATCGAGTTGACACGCTCCGGGGCGACTTCCACACTCTGCCGCCTCATGTATGGGAGTTGCTGTTCCATGGTCGACCTTGCCATCCGCCACGACTGGACCCGCGCTGAAGTCGTCGCGCTGTTTGCGCTGCCGTTCAACGAGCTGCTGCATCGCGCGCACTCGATGCACCGCGAACATCACGATCCGAACGCAGTGCAGGTGTCCACTCTGCTGTCGATCAAGACCGGCGGCTGCCCGGAAGACTGCGCGTATTGCCCGCAAGCGGCGCGCTACGACACCGGCGTGCAGGCGCAGAAACTGATGAGCGTGGAAGCGGTCCTGGAGCGCGCGCAGGCGGCGAAGGATGCCGGCGCCAGCCGTTTCTGCATGGGCGCGGCCTGGCGTGGCCCGAAGGATCGCGACGTGGTGAAGGTGGCCGAGATCGTCCGTGCCGTGAAGGGCCTCGGGCTGGAAACCTGCGCCACGCTGGGCATGCTGAGCGGATCGCAGGCGGACACCTTGAAGGCTGCCGGACTCGACTACTACAACCACAACCTCGACACCGCACCGGAGTTCTACGGCGAAGTGATCCACACCCGCCAGTATCAGGACCGGCTCGACACGCTCGATCATGTGCGCGCCGCCGGCATGAAGACCTGCTGTGGCGGCATCGTCGGCATGGGCGAATCGCGTGACCAGCGCGCCGGCCTGCTGCAGACGCTGGCCAACCTGCCCGAGCATCCGCAGTCGGTGCCGATCAACCAGCTGGTGCAGGTCGAAGGTACGCCGCTGGCCGGCACCGCGGCGCTGGATCCGTTCGAATTCGTGCGCACCATTGCGGTCGCGCGTCTGCTGATGCCGGCCTCGATGGTGCGCCTGTCGGCTGGCCGCCAGCAGATGGACGATGCGGTGCAGGCGCTGTGCTTCTTCGCCGGTGCCAACTCGATCTTCTACGGCGAGAAACTGCTGACCACCGGCAACCCGGACGTGGAACACGACCGCGCACTGTTCCACCGGCTCGATCTGCATCCGTTGCAGGTGGTCGAGGAAAGCAGCACCGTGCATGCGGACATTCTTGAAACGAGTCATCCCGATGTGGATCAGGCCAGCTGCGGACAGGGCTGTGGCTGCAGCGTCGCGGCCTGACCTGCTCGAACGACTGGCCGCACAGACGGCCAAACGCGAGCGAGCGCAACTGTTGCGGCGGTTGCGTACGATCGATCATGTCGACGGACCATGGCTGGAAACCGGCCACCAGCGCTTGCTGTCGTTCTGCAGCAACGACTATCTTGGCCTGGCGCAGCACCCGCAGCTGATCGCCGCGCTCACGCGCGCGGCCAGGGAAGCCGGCGTGGGCAGCACGTCGGCGCATCTGATCTGCGGGCACCGCACGGAACATGCAGAGTTGGAAGAAGCGCTGGCCGCATGGACTGGTCGCGAACGCGCGCTGCTGTTCTCTACCGGCTACATGGCCAACCTCGGCGTGCTGCAGGCCTTCCTGACGCGCGGCGATGTCTGTGTGCAGGACAAGCTCAACCACGCTTGTCTGCTGGATGGCGCGAAACTCAGTGGCGCCGAACTGAAACGCTATCCACATGCGGATGTTGCCGCTGCCGCACGGCAACTGGCGGCGAACCCTGCCGCCGCCGCGCTGCTGGCCACCGATGGCGTGTTCAGCATGGATGGCGATATCGCGCCACTGCGTGAGCTGGCGACGTTGTGCACGAACGAACGCGCCACCTTGATGGTCGACGACGCGCATGGCTTGGGCGTGCTTGGCACGAATGGCGCCGGCAGCATCAGCGCCGCCAACCTCGGGCAACACGAAGTGCCGTTGCTGATGGCCACGCTGGGCAAGGCGCTCGGTTGCTCCGGCGCCTTCGTGGCCGGCCCGGCGGCTCTGATCGACGGCCTGATCCAGTTTGCGCGACCCTACATCTACACCACCGCAATGCCGCCGGCACTGGCCGCCGCTGCACTCGCAGCAGTGCAGCTGGCGCAGGCCGAAGGATGGCGACGGGAGAAGCTCACCGCCCTGATCGGGCGCTTTCGTCGCGGCGCGATCGAACTCGGCCTGCCGCTGGCGGCCTCGACCAGCGCTATCCAGCCACTGCTGTTGGACAGCGCCGATGCCGCCCTGGCAGCAGCTCAATCACTGGAGCGGCAAGGCCTGCTGGTGAGCGCGATCCGCCCGCCAACCGTGCCGCAAGGCCGAGCTCGATTGCGCATCACGCTGTCGGCAGCACATGAAGAAGATCACGTGGACCGCCTACTCAGCGCGCTGGCCAGCAGCCTGCGACAAGGAAAAACCTGAAATTTCATGGCAAGGCGGGCGGTGTTGCCGAAGATGTCTGACCAGCGTTCTGAATGGCGTTCTGTGCCAGTTGCAGGCGCACCACGCGCTCGAATGCCGGCGTGGCAGTGCCGGGTGCAGCCCGGAAAACTCCGGTGAGGTTGCGTGCAACCTGGATCGGCGTGATCAACAACCCCCATGGAAACCCCCACCAGCCAAGGGCCGCCGAATAAAGCGCACTGCCGATCTGACTGCGCCGCCCGCAACGCCGGCAACAGACATCGCGACGGGTATGCCACTGCGTCAACAGCACGAAGGAGTGCACGCGATGATGCTCATAAACGTCGATCGGGCCTTGCCTGCGGCAACGCGGACAGGCCCCCACGCGCCAGCGTTGCACATACTCTTGAAGCACATGTCCAGGTACCTGCCCGGCCATTTGAAGCAGCGGATGACGTGCAGCACAGCCCGCGCCGCAGTATCGCTTGGCGGCCACCGTGCGGCCGCCAAAGAGAATGGTCTTGCCGCAATTGTTGCAACTGCTCATGCATCGCTCCCGGATTCCCCTGCCAACAGTCTAGCGAAATATTCCGGAAAACTGCCCACGGAAGGCGTGATCCCCCATTCCGCTCACGGCTGGCCACGGCGAGCCGATATAATCACCCGTCGCACACGACCCTCCCCGCATGTCGATCGTCAACATCTCCGCCTATAAATTCATCAGCCTGGACGACTTGCCCGCGCTGCGCGAGCGGCTGCGTGAATGCTGCGAAGCGCTGGCGCTGAAAGGCACGATCCTGCTGGCGCCGGAAGGCATCAACCTGTTCCTCGCCGGCAGTCGCGCATCGATCGACGGCTTCATCGCCAGTCTGCATGAAGATCCGCGCTTCACCGATATTGAGCCGAAGGAGTCGTTGTCGGACGAGGTGCCGTTCGGCCGTCTGCGGGTGCGGCTGAAGCGGGAAATCATCACGATGCGGCTGCCGACGGTGCGCCCCGAAGGTGGCCGCGCACCGGCGGTGGATGCGCCCACACTGCAGCGCTGGCTGGACCAGGGCCATGATGACGAGGGCCGCGAAGTCGTGCTGTTGGACACCCGCAACGACTACGAGGTCGATGTCGGCAAGTTCCCGCAGGCGGTGGATTACCGCATCGCCAGCTTCACCGAGTTTCCCGCAGCGATCGCCGCAGACCGCGCGCGCTACGACGGCAAGACCATCGTCTCGTACTGCACCGGCGGCATCCGCTGCGAGAAGGCGGCGCTGCACATGCAGGATCTCGGGATGCCGCACGTCTACCAGCTCGAAGGCGGCATCCTGAAATACCTGGAACAGACCGACGGCACCCACTGGCGCGGCGACTGCTTCGTGTTCGATGGACGCGTTGCGGTGGACAGCGCACTGACGCCGGCCGGCATCCCGATGCCCGTACCACGCGCCAAGGACAAGGACTCCGACGCATGAGCCTGTACATGGAGACGCTTGGCCGCGGCCCGGTGCCGATGGTGCTGCTGCATGGCTGGGCGATGCACGGCGGCGTGCTGGCGCCGCTGGTCGAGGCGCTGGAAGCACACTGCACGATGTACGTGGTCGACCTGCCCGGCCATGGCTACTCACGCGACTGCGGGCTGCCGCTGGAGCCGAGTGCCTGCGCCGCGGCGATTGCCGCGATCACCCCGCCGGCGATCTGGCTGGGCTGGTCGCTGGGCGGACTGATCGCGTTGACTGCCGCACTGGACCTGCCGCAGCAGGTGCGCGGCCTGGCGATGCTGTGCGCCACGCCGCGCTTCGTGCGCGATGCCGGCTGGCCGTATGGCAACGATGCCGCGATGGTGCAGCAGCTGGCCACCGATCTGGAAACCGATTACCACGGCACGATCGAGCGCTTCCTCGCGCTGGAAGCGATGGGCAGCGCCGATCCGCGCGCCGAACTGCGCCAGCTGCGCACGCTGGTGTTCGCCCGCGGCGAACCCGATCTGCGTGTATTGCAGGAAGGCATCCGCATCCTGGATACGGACGACCGTCGCGCTGGCTTGCCTGACCTCAGCGTGCCGAGCGCATGGATCGCCGGCCGCCGTGACCGCCTGGTGCATCCGCAGGCGATGCAATGGTCGGCCAGCCAATGCGGCGGCAGCTACGCCGAAATCGATCACGCCGGCCATGCACCGTTCTTCGGTCATGCCGACGTGGTGGCGCAGGCACTCCAGCCCTTGCTGGCACACATCCATCCAGGGCAGCCCTGATGAACGAGTTCCACCTCGACCGCCAGCTGGTGCGCCGTCACTTCGGCCGCGCCGCCAAAAGCTACGAACAACACGACGTGCTGCAGCGTGAAGTACAGGCTGCCTTGCTGGAGCGCTTGGACTTCTATACGCAGACACCGCAACGCGTGATCGACTTGGGCGCCGGCACCGGCCGCGGCAGCGCCCTGCTGAAACAGCGCTACGCCAAGGCCGAAGTAATCGCAGTCGATCTCGCCCTGCCAATGCTGCGCGCGGCGAAACAGCACGCGAGCTGGCTCAAGCCATTCCAGCGCGTCTGTGCTGAAGCCACCGCATTGCCGCTTCCCGACCATAGCGTCGACGTGCTGCATTCCAATCTGTGCTTCCAGTGGATCGATGACCTGTCCACGCTGTTCAACGAATGCGTGCGCGTGCTGAAACCCGGCGGCCTGCTGGCCTTCTCCACTTTCGGCCCGGATACGCTGAAGGAACTGCGCGCGTCGTGGGCCGAAGCCGACCAGCAGCCGCACGTCAGCCGCTTCCTCGACATGCACGACGTCGGCGACGCCATGCTCGCCGCTGGCCTGCGCGACCCGGTGCTGGACGTGTTCCGCTACACCCTGACCTACAGCGAGCCGCGCAAGCTGCTCGAAGAACTGCAAGGCCTCGGCGCCACGAATGCTGACAGCACGCGCGAACGCGGCCTCACCGGCAAGTCACGCTATCAGCGCATGCTCGCCGCCTACGAGGCGATGCGCGTGGATGGCCGCATTCCAGCGACTTGGGAAGTGGTGACCGCGCATGCGTGGGGTCCGCCTACTGGCCAGCCGCGACGTGGTTCCGATGGCGGCGAGATAGCAAGCTTCTCGATCGACAACTTGCGCGGGTCGAGGCGCTGAAATCGAAGACCTTGCGCAATCTGGAATATCCGCAGCCAGAATGAAGACATTAACGATGTACGTCGGATACAGGATCGAAATAGACGCCCGCTTGTTTGAGCTTTAATAGCATGGTCTCGTTGTATTTCCTCGCGTAGGTCCTCGCGTTGTGATTGAGGTCTGCCTCTTCCCTGGTACAGAACGCGTCGCCCGTGCCCTCTAACATTTTGATCTTGCTCTTGTACGCATAGGGGTCGCCGTCGTAACCGGGAGCTTGCACGGAGTAACCATAAACCCCCAATAGCCGAGCGTCGCCTCTCGCATATGCACTCGCGGCATCTTCGGTTGCATTGTTTAGCTTCAGCGATCTCAGCTCTCCAAGGTTTTTGGAATGCTCGCTTTGGGTCGATGAATTGCACCCCGCCGCAGGATGACTGCATGCTGATAGCACAAAGGACGTGGCCAAAATAAGAACGATTGAGAGGCTTCTTCTCACGTTGACTTGCCCGATATGGAATTGATGGTGAGGCTTCAAGCTAAAGGACTCAACGACTGGTCAAAATTTACTTGCCGTAGGGTCTACATTTGGGTCGCGGTCATTCGGGAAAAACACCGCTCACTTCTTCCCGCCACATGCCTTGTGCCGAAAGCACCTGACCAGATGATCATTGATCATCCCGGTCGCCTGCAGCAGCGAATAGCAGATCGTCGTGCCCACGAAGCGGAAACCGCGCTTCTTCAACGCCTTGCTCATGCGGTCGGACAACTCGGTGCTGGCCGGCACTTCGCTCTTGTCGCGCCAGCGATTGACCAGCGGCTTGCCATCGACGAATGACCACAGATAGGCGTCCAGACTGCCAAACTCTCCGATCACTTCCAGCGCGACTTTCGCGTTGTCGCGCGTCGCCGTGACCTTCAGGCGATTGCGGATAATGCCGGGATCGAGCAGCAGCTTTTCCAGTTCGCGATCCTTCATCGCGGCGACGCGGGCAATCTCGAAGTTGTGGAAGGCCTTGCGGTAGTTCTCGCGCTTGGCCAGCACGGTGCGCCAGGACAGGCCGGCCTGCGCACCCTCCAGGCACAGGAACTCGAACAGGGCACGATCGTCGTGCAGCGGCGTGCCCCATTCGGTGTCGTGGTAGTGGCACATCAAGGCATCGCTGCTGATGGCCCAGTGGCAGCGTGGCAGATCGGATGGCTTGGTCATGGCAGGCACTGGCTGAGTGGAAGAACAACGCATACGGGTACGCCGGCACACCCTAGCCGACACCGCTAGACTTGTCGCTCCCTCCCGGCTGTTTCGTCATGCCCCCTCTTTCGTCACCACAGCGCAGTGCCGTCCCTGCGCTGCTCGTCACCATCCTGCTCTGGGCGTACAGCTGGATCGTGATGAAGCAGGTACTGGCGCATGCCGGGCCGTTCGATTTCGCCGCGTTGCGTTATCTGCTTGGCGCGAGCGTACTGTTTGCTGTCCTGCTGGTCTCGCGGCAATCGCTGCGGCCGCCGCCGTTGCTGCCGACGATCTTGATCGGCCTGTGCCAGACCGCCGCGTTCCAGGGACTGGAACAGTGGGCGTTGCTCGATGGCGGCGCCGGCCATGTGGCGTTGCTCGCCTACACCATGCCGTTCTGGGCCGTGCTGCTGGCGTGGTTGCTGCTCGGTGACAGACCGACCCGGCGGCACTGGCTGGGACTGACGCTGGCGGCGCTCGGACTGCTCTGCATCATCGAGCCATGGCACCGCATGGGGAGTGTGCTTAGCACCACGCTGGCGCTGGCCGGTGGTGCCGCCTGGGCGGGCGGTACCGTGCTCAGCAAGCGCCTGTTCCGCACACATACGCTCTCGGTGCTCAACCTCACCGCTTGGCAGATGCTGGCCGGTGGCGTGGCGTTGGGCATCGTGGCGCTGGCGGTGCCGCAGCGCTCGATCGATTGGGACTGGGCCTTCATCGGCGGCCTCGCGTACAGCGTGGTGCTGGCTTCCGCCGTGGCCTGGTGGCTGTGGTCGATCGTGCTGCAGCGGCTGCCCACGACGGTGGCCAGCCTGTCCAGCCTCGGCGTGCCGATTGTCAGCGTGCTGCTGGCGTGGATGATCCTGCACGAACAGCCATCCATGATGGAGGTGTTCGGCATCGCGCTGGTGTTGCTGGGGCTGGTCGCGGTCAGCGGGATCGGCGCACGGCAACGCGCATGAGCTTGTCATCCTGAGGCTGCCATTCAGCCTCCGGGCCTGCGTGCAGCGATATCATGCAAAGCTGCCGAAACTGAAGAAATGCCGATGTTTGATCTGTCTCAATGGTGGTCTCAAGGGGTCAGCTGGCTGAGTGCCCATGCGGTCGTGCCCTTCCTGGATGCGTTGCATCTGAATGGTCTGGCCGGCGATCCCAACGACATCGCCGCGTCGCTGATGATCGCGGCGCTGCAGGTGGGCATCATCGGCTTTCTGTTCCGCCCGCTGGAGACCTGGTTTCCCGCCGAGAAGTGGGCCGATCGCAAGCTGACCCTGGTCGACCGCAACTACACGCTGCTGATGCTGCTGGGCGTCTTTCCGCTATTCACCTATCTGGTGCTGACCCCGTTCAGCCATCTGTTCGGCGGTGCCGACACCGCCACCTCGAGCACCGGCTCGCCGCTGGCGCTGACGCACTGGATACCCTGGTTCAACCAGCACCCCTACGCGCTGTTCGCGACGTACTACGTGGTCTACGACTTCGTGTACTACTGGATGCACCGTACCCAGCACGCGATCCCATGGTGGTGGGCGCTGCACAGCATGCATCACAGCACGCGCCAGATGAGCTGCTGGACGAACGATCGCGGCAGCCTGGTCGATGGTTTCATCCAGTCGATGATCCTGGCCGTAGTCGGCCTGGTGATCGGCGTGGATCCGGACGAGTTCGCCTGGCTGATGCTGATCGGCGAACTGGTGCAGAACTTCTCGCATACCAACACGCGCATCGGTTTCGGCCGAGTGTTCGAGCGGGTGTTCGTCGACCCGAAATTTCACCGCCTGCACCACATGCTGGTCGATCCCGAGCGACCGACCCTGCACATCTGCAACTACGGCCAGGTGCTTTCGATCTGGGATGTGCTGTTCGGCACGTCGCTATACGGCATGGCGCCGCGACCGACCGGCGTAGGCGATCCAGTCGTCGATGCCGACAACAACCACGGTCTGGCCGGCCTGCACTGGGCCGCACTGAAGCGTTTCTGGGGCGCGGTGCGCTGCATCGAGGGCTGGACACCCGGTGAGGTGGCGTTCGGTGAAGGCTATCGGCCGATCCCGGTCAGCAAGCTGGACCTGCATATCTTCGAACACAAGTCGCCAGTCGCAGCCGTCGCCGAAGCGGATCTTGCGAGCAGCGCCACTTCTACGGAAGTGGCGTGACTTAAAGCGGAAAAAGGGGACGCGGCCAATCAAGCCCATGCCCACCCGGCCCCAGCCTTCCCGCTGACAGATCCGGGCGAGTCATCCAACGCAGAGTGACGGCAAGCTCTCCACCGACAGCAACCATGCCACGACTGCCGCGTCTTGAACTGCCAGGCGTGCCACTGCACATCACCCAGCGTGGCATCAACAAGGGAGCGATCTTCCTCGATGCAGAGGATCGCCACCACTTCAGGTACCTGCTGCGCAGGGCCTTCCGTGACCATGACATCGCCCTGCATGCGTTCGTCCTGATGGACAACCACTTCCATCTTCTGCTCACTCCGGGTGCCGTCGGGACACTGTCACGCGCCATGGGCTGGGTTGGCCAGTCGTACGTGCAGGCCTTCAACCTCAGGCACATGCGCTGCGGTGCACTTTGGCAAGGACGGTTCAAGTCCTGCCTGGTGCAGAGCGAGCACTACCTGCTGACGGTCATGCGCTATATCGAACTCAACCCGGTGCGCGCCGCCATGGTCGACGCGCCGGAAGACTACCGCTGGTCGAGCGTGCACACGCACCTGGCCCGCGCACGCGATCCGCTCATCACACCCCACCCGCTCTACCTCGCGATGGGACACGACCAAGCCGAACGCGCCCACGCCTACAGACAATGGCTGGACGCAGGCATCGCGCCGGATGACCTGCAACACCTCCGCACTTATGCCAGCCAGGAGCGTGCGCTGGGCGATGAGCGCTTCCAGCGCATGGTGGAAACAACCTTGGGACGCCCTGCCACGTGCCGACCGCATGGGCGGCCAAGGCTGACCCGCGCGAGGGAGGAGGCTTAATTGGTCACGTCCCCTTTATTGGACCCGCGCGAGGGAAGAGTCTTAATTGGCCACGCCCCCTTTATTCCCTTTATTGTATTTTACCGCCGACACTTGCATCACAATCGGATAAATGTCGGTCGCAGTCGTGGCCTGCTGCAATTTCCCAACAACCGTCACACGTTGCTTTTCCGCAATCGGTGGCACCCCAAGTGGCAGATAAAGCTGCACCTCTGAGATTCCCCCCATCGCATCGAACAAATCAGAACCATGAACATCTATCTTGTGGTCTAGCACGAGTACGAAAATTTTGATCTTTTTATCTGTCTTGGGATCGCCAAAATTTGGTGGCCCATACGTCCATGTCATCCTTATCGTCCCGTGCAAAGTGACTACGCACGGCTGATAACAATATTCCAGATTACCGCTTGCCTTTGCATCGACTGCCAAAGCCCCGCCGGCACAATATGTCAGCGCAAGAAAAATCGTAATTAATAAAGTTCTTAGCATCATTGGGAGAACGGCCCCGGTCCAGAATTGTAGATTTCTACCGAGCCACCGCTTTTGAATCCTTCTTGAGCTTTTATGGCATCAATCGTTCCACTTAGCTGAGCAGGGGTCAGCGAGTTGATCGTCGTACTTGCAGGGGCCCCAGTGCGGGCATTGATGAACGCCGCATATTGTTTTGGATTATTGGAGTCTGAGCTCGGCGCGAAGCGTTGAATCGCTTCCTCTATAGTGTCATTCCCATAAACAGAGGTGAGTGTGTCCTGAAGTGCACGGTCACCCGCAGAAGCGGACGAAAAGATAGCGAACGGCTGCTTCGCAGTGACATTGTCATGTGCCCCAGTAGGTGAATAGTCCCATCCAAGTGCCAGCTTGCTGCTTGCCGATTTACTGCTTCCTTTGCGCAAATCACCCGGATTATTATCTCGCGAAGGGCGGCTTCCCGTTCTTTTCTCCACGGCTCCATCCGCGTACTGAATGTACGTAATGTGGCCCGAATTGGACGCTCGTACTGCCGTGACAGACGCGGCCGTGATCATCGTTGTTGTCGTTCCGGTACTAGCGCAATTTCCATTGTCGTCTTCAATGTGTGACCCCGTACACCGCCCATTCGGATCCATATTCACAACCGGATTGTTGTTGGCATAAGCATAGCGGCTGAAATTGAACGTGTTTCCAACGGCTGGCCCCACCGGATCGGTACTGATAAACCGCCCCACCACCGGATCGTAATACCGCGCCTGCATATACACCAACCCGGTATCCGGATCGTTCACATGCCCCGTATACCCTGGCCCGTTCGGCGGTGTACCCAGCGCCTGGCTCCCATACGGCGCATAGTCGTACGTCGCTGTGATGTTCCCACTGGCATCGGCCTCCGCCAGCGGCGTGCCCTGCGGGTCGGTGTACACATAGGTCACCGAGCCCGCATGGACCCCAGTGGCCATCAGCACCATCAGCCCGGCCATCACACCCAGCAGCCGATGGCGTGCCCTGCTCATGAACGGGCTCATGGGTTGCCTCCCAAGGTGACCGTGCAGGTGCTGGCGTTGCATCCAATCCCCGAGCCCGTGTCTGCACCCAGCACCCGCTTGAGCTTCGTCATCGTGGCACTCGTTTGGGCACCCCCACCGCCCACCGTGAATTGACCACTGATCTGCAGAGGCGCACTACATCCCGCGATACTGCAAGCCGTCAGCTGCTGAGCCGTGTAACTGCCTGAAGGAAAGTTGTAGCTGTTGGTGGCCACGACGTAGGTGTACGTGCCCAGATGGCCGTTCTTGCCGGTCGCCGTGAAGTTGTAACTGGTGGCCCACGCCATCGCATTCCAGGTCATCGACGTGACGCCATTGGTGGTACTCATGGCGAAGTTCGTCGGCGTGGCCGGTACCTGGGTCACCGACACCGGCGTGGAGGCTGTCCAGCCGCTGGTGCCGTAGGCATTGCTGGCGGCGACCTGATAGGTGTAGGTGCCGCCCGGCGCACTCGTCACGCTGTAGGAGGGCGTCGTGATGCCGCTGGCGAGCGTGGTCCAGGCGCCGCCGTTGAAGCTCTGCTGCACGGCATAGGTGGCGACTCCGGGCGAAGCTGTCCACGTGACCGTGAAGGGGGCGTACGTCAGCACGCCCGGTCCCGCCGGGTTGGCCGGCGGCGCCGGCCATACACCCAGCGTAGCCGAGCCCGTCCAGCCGCCACACGTACTGCTGCAGCCCTGCACCTGATAGACATAGCTGCCACCGGCCCGACCGCTCAGTGCGGCGCTGGTGCCGCTGCCGGCATACACCGTCACCCACGCACCGCCGTTGGCGCTCTCCTGCAGGACATACGACGTCGCCAGCGGCACCGCGCCCCAGCTCACGGTGTAGTTGCTGCTGCTGGGGTTGGCGCTGAAGCTCACCGCGCCCGGCGCTGCCAGTTGCAGGGAGGCGTTGCGGGCGATCAGCTTGCTACCCAGGTAGATGAAGTTGGTGGCCTGCGATGCACCCGGCGCGTACTGGTACATCAGCTGGCCGCCGTGGTCGTAGAAGTAGTAGGTCGGCGTGCCGCTGGCCGAGGTCTTCTGCACGCGCCGGCCATTCGCGTCGTAAAGGTAGCTGTCGTAGCCCGTCACCTGGCTCAGCTGGTCCTTCTGGTCGAACAGCAAGACCACGCCGTTGCGGTTGGTGAGGTTGCCGCGGGGGTCATAACCGAAGCTGCTGACCGAACCACCGCGCGTGATGCTCTGCAGCCGGTTGGTCGGATCGTAGGCGTAGACCGAGGTCACTCCCGCCGACAGGCGCGTGCGCAGGTTGTTGAGCGGGTCGTATTGATACGACTCGGTGCCCCACAGGGAAGGCGCCACGGCGCTGGTCAACCGGTTCAAGCCATCGTATTGGAAGGTCTTGTTGCGCTGGCCGTTGACCAGATCCTGCACGCTGACGATGTTGCTGTCGCTGTCGTAGAACAGGTCCTCGCTGAGGTTCAGCGTGCTGGCGTTGCCATAGGAAAAGTTGCTGGTCAGTTGGCGCGCATTCTGCTGGACCAGATAGCTCGTGCCGTTGCCGTAGGTAAAACCCTGTACCTGGCCATTCGGGTAATACGTGACGCCGGTGGCATAGCTGCCCACCTGGGTGGGACGATCCAGCGCATCGGGCGCGTAGCTGACCGTCTCGCCATTGGGATAGCTGATCACACTGAGGCTGCCATTGGCGTCGTGGGCATAGCCCAGCGCCAGCGCGCTCTGGCCGACCACATTGAGGGACTCGCCGGTCAGCATGTCGCGGTAGTTGTACAGACCATGCCAGACGGTATTGCCCGAGGTCGCCCACTGCAGGTTGCCCGCCGCGTCGTACTGGTACTGGGTGCTCTGGGTGCCCGCTGGCGGGGCGATCGCCTTCACCCGGTTCATCGGGTCGTAAGTGAACAGGGTCTGCACCGATGCAGCCACCTGACTCTGCCCGCAACCGGTTCCGGTGATGCTCAGCCCGGCGGCGCTCCATTGCAGATTGTTGGCGCCGTCGTAGGCCATCACCGAGTCGCCGCTTTCCGGTTCGGTGGTGCGGCACAGGCGATGATAGCTGTCGTAGACCAGGGTCTTGGTGACGCTGTCGCTTTCGGTGCCGTTGTAGATACCCGACTGGGTGATCGACAGGGGACTGCCGTAGTAGTCGCGGGTGATGGTCTGGGTGACGCCAGCTGGTGCCTGCACCAGGATCGGCTTGTCATAGGACGGCTCGTCGAACACCTGGCCACGGGTGGTGGTGACGTTGCCTTTGGGATCGGTCACCTGCATGCCGGCACCGGACAGGTAGGCGGTACTGGTGGTCAGCGTACCCAGTTCGGAATCCTGCTGGCTGGTGGTCAGTCGTTGCAAGGCATCGTAGGCCTTGTGCGTACCGACCGTGATCGCCGACAGGTCCGGCGTGCCACTGACCGGATAGGACGTGAACGTGGCCAGGCCGCGCGGGTCGTAACTGTTGGCCGTGCTGATGTCCGAACCTGCCGTGCCGGCGATCGATGTGTCGCTGAGCAGCGGCCGCAGCATCGCGTCGAAATAGGTCACATCGGTGCCATTGCCGGTGCTGACCGTGCGCCGCCAGTGGCCAGCGGGGATACCCCGTTCGGCTGTGGTGACATAGGTGAAGTTGTAGTTCTTCGTGTTCCACGCCACCTCGTCGCCCGTCGGGTAGCTGATGGTCTGCGGCCAGCCTACGGCGTTGTACGTGTAGGACGTGGTGTGGCCGTTCTGATCGGTGACAGATTGAATCTCGCCATAAACATCCACGACCGCGGACTGGCTGGTGCCGTCGGGATAATTGACCAACTGCGGAATGCCGCGGTAGTAATTGCCGAGGCTGGTGGTTTGGCTGTTGCCGTCTTCGAAGCTGGCCAGCTGGCCGGCAGCATTGTAGGTATAGGTCAGCGTCGTTTCGCCGAAGTGCGCACTCGAGTACAGCGTGGCGTTGCTGCCGGTGTAGACGTTCTGGGTTTCCGTTTCGCCGTTCTGCATGTTGACCACCTGCAAGGGCTGGCCGAGCACCCAGAGCGCCAGGTTGTCGTAGTAGGTGGTTTGTTCTTCAAGCGATACCTGACCGGGGATGTTGTTGTACTTGTTGACCTGGTATGGCCGCGCAAACACGTCGAAGGCCACGTTTTGATGCGTATAGGTATCGCCATCCTGTGTCGTGATTGTGGAGGTCACCGGACGGAGGCGGCCCACCATCGGATTTTTGTAGATCGGCTGCAACGACAAGCCCACGTTGTCGGGAAACGCCTGGTTGCCGATCTGGCTGTCGTCCAGGTAGGTATAGGTCACCGTGCGCATCATGGTACCGGAGGGTGAATCCACTTCCGTTTGCAGAAGACGCCCTTCGTTGTTGCCGTACTGCACGCCGAAGACGTTCTTGGTGATCTCGGTCGGCCCGGTGACGGTCACGGTTTTCGACACAGAACAATTACTGCATCCGGTCGGAATATAGGTCTCCTGCGGACTGCTGTATGGGGCTGACGCGGTGTAGTACGTCGCACTGCCGCTGGAAAAATTGTTCAGATAGTCATAGGTCCAGGTCTGTGCGCTCAGCCCTGCCCCACTGATCTGCTTCGAAATCAGCGCGAAGTCGTCGAAGTGGTCGACGACAGGCGGATACATGGTGTCGCCATCGCCGTACGTGCAGCTGTTTTGGGGGACATAGGTGCGCATATTGCGCTGGTAGTTGAACGTGAACGTGCCTTGCGCGCCGGAGGGTGCGCCGATCACGTAGACGAAACTGCCCGTCCGGGGCAACGGATCGACTTGACAGTGTTCTTGAGGCGGCGGGTCTTGCGGCGGCGTACGGACCGTGACCAGTGAGCCGGACGCTGCGGTGTACGTCCACTGCGAGCCATCCGGCAAGGTCACGTTTTGCAGCGTGCCGCTCGGGGTATAGCCGTAATGCCAAGTCCGCGTTCCTGCTGTCGCACTGCTGATGTTGTTTCCCGACCAGGTGATGTCGATTTCCCGGCCATCGTTGGCGGTGATGCTGGTCAGCTGAGACGAAGCGTTGTAGCTGTACTTGACCCAGTTGCCGAAGCGGTCCACCACCTGGGTCGCCAGCAGGAAGATCCGCGAGCGATTGGCCCCGACCGTTGTGCTGCTATTGCCGGCCGGATTAGGCACCTGGTAGGACGCGGCGGTCGTGGGGTTCACCAGCATCCAGTTCATGGTGTAGCGCACGCCGTCGGGCGAAACCACCACGAACGACTCGCCCGGATAGCCATTCGCCGTACTGGGGGCGCACATGGCTCGGTACAGGCTCTTGGTCACCCACGGATAACTGTTCCCGTCGGTCACCGCGGGAAGCTTGGTCTCGGTGTTCAGCAGCCACTCTTCGTCGTCGACTTCGCCCGGGATGTACAGCAGGTTGCCGTCCCAAATCTGGTATGTCGGCTCGACGGTTCCGTTCACCAGGGTGAAGGGCGACGTCTGCACACTGCAGCGCGAATAGGTACCCTGATTGAGATTGGTGGGCAGTTGAACTTCCCAGCCGTTCTCGGCGGCGAAGTGGCCGTCCATGTACGGCACTTGCAGATCCCACTCGCCAAACCCGCCCAGGCTGCCCACCTGCAAGCCGGCTTTCTGGACCAGAAAATGACGGCCGAGCCGAACCGGCAAGCGACTGTTGCCCGGCAAGTCGATGTCGGTGACGTCGAACTGCGTCCCGCCGCTGTACAGGCTGACCTGATCGCCGAACATCGTCGAGGTCAGCGGTGTTACCTCCTGCACCGCACGCAGATCACGGGTGTAGTCTTCGTAGACTTGGTCCGTGTCCTGGGCATGGACACCCCAAACCCACGCCATGACCGCCAAAAGGCAGATCCCTTGCCGAAGTGCACGCATCGAATTGTCCCCTTGGACCCGCGCGTTGCGCGCGGGTGTTTTTTCAGGATACGGGTAGCATCTCGGATCCTGTCAACAAGCAAAATCTTGCGGCATGGCAATCAGCACGGTCTTGTCGCGCAATGCCAGTGGCTCAGATGCGTGTAACTCATTGCGGTTCCACCTGGCAATGATGCTTCGCATGCTGCCGCATCTGCACCGCATCACCCTACGCGGGGCTGCACTTCGTCGTTGAATTCATCACCACGGCAGCGCCTGCAGATCGACGTTGCCACCGGTCAGCACCACGCCGACGCGGCGACCGGCGAAGCGCTCACGCCGCTTGAGGATCGCTGCCAGCACGGTGGCGCTGGATACTTCCACTACCTGTTTCAGCTCCGACCACAGCAGTTGCATCGCCGCAATGGTTTCCGCATCGCTGACGGTGATCACATCCACGTGATGGGCGCGCAAGGCATCGAGGTTGCGCTCGCCGACCAGCGCACGCAGGCCGTCGCACAGGGTGTCCGGCACCACCGTGGTGACGCGGGAACCATGCGCCAATGATTGCGCGGCATCGTCGGCACCTAATGGTTCGGCGCCGAACAGGCTTAGTGATGGATTGATCGCATGCGCGGCAATCGCCGCGCCGCTGGCCAGACCGCCACCGCCTACCGGCGTGATCAGCGCATCCAGGCCCGGTGCTTGTTGCAACAACTCCAGCACGACGGTGCCCTGCCCGGCCATCACCTGGGTATCAGCATACGGATGCACCAGTACGCCACCGGTGGCGCGCTGCACTTCGGCCGTCATCGCCTCGCGGGCCAACTGGGTCGGTGCGCAGCGATGCAGGATCGCGCCGGCGCGCTCGATCGCCTCGATCTTCGCGCGTACCGCACCTTCCGGCACCACCACATGCGCGGCGATGCCGCGAGTGGCCGCAGCCATCGCCAGCGCATTGCCGTGGTTGCCGGAAGAATGGGTAACCACGCCGTGCGCGGCCTGTGCGTCACTCAACGCCCATACCGCATTGCAGGCACCGCGGAACTTGAACGCGCCGCCACGCTGCAGGTTCTCGCACTTGAAATGCAGCTCGGCACCGCTCAGCGCATCCAGCGCATCGCTGCGCAACACCGGCGTAACCCGCGCATGCGGCGCAATTCGCGCGGCGGCATCGCGGATCTGTTCGAAACTTGGCAAGTTACCCAACGAATAACTCATGGCAACTGGAACTCCACACCACAACGGAAACTGCGCTCGGCACCGGGCAGCAGACGGATCGCCTCGGCACATTCGGGCCGGTTGAATGCATCGGCCATGCATTCCATCGGCTCCAGCGCGATCGCGCGGCGCGCATCGCGGCTCACCGTATCGGCGGTGAACGCGTGCATCACGCCGCGCTCCTGCCACACCGCGATAGCCAGCCCGCTGGCTGGATCACGCAGATGGGTACGGATGCGGCCATCGGTATCGGCTTCCAGGTCGGTATAGCCCTGATCGAGGATGCTGTCGCCGAGAAGTCGCGGCTCGCGGTAATCCAGCGCGGGCGCATCGTCCAGCGCCACATACGCCGCCATGCCGGCCAGCGCGATCAGATCGGCATCGGTACGGATCATCGTCTGTGCTGGGATCTGCAGTTGCCAGTCGGCCATCGTGCCATGGACCAGTCGGAAGTACGGATGCCAGCCAAAGAAGCAAGGTGCCACGCTGTTGCCGACATTGCGCATGCGTGCCTCCAGCGTGAGGCCACTTGCATCCAGCGTGAAGGTCACCGCCAGATCGATCGCGTGCGGATAGCCCGGCTGTGGCCTGATCACGGCCGTAGCCAGAGTCACCCGCGCGGCATGTTCATCCGCCTCCAGTACCGTGATGTCGAACTCCGCATCGCGCACAAAGCCATGCCGGCTGGCACGCCCGGCGCCGACGATGCCGGGCTGCAGATCCTGCGGTTGGCCATCGAAGCTGTAGCGCGCATCGGCAATCCGTCCAGCGAACGGCACCATGATCGCGAAGAGCGAACCGGGCCGGCTGACCACTTCGGCCGCGTCGCGATAGCCGTCGGCAAGATCGTGCATGCCGCCATCCAGCGCCACCTCGAAGCTGAGCAGGGCCGCGCCATGCCGCGCGATGCGCAGGCGGCGGCTCCCGCCGGGATTCGTCAGTACCACGATCTCCTGCTCACCCAGGTGGGCACGCTCGGCGGCATATCGCGTGGCGTCTGTGGGCATCACGGGGGTTCTCCTGCCGTTAAAGCGCTCCATGTTAGCCTGATCGGCCCCACACCCACTGTTGTCCGCATGCACGCACTGTCCGAGCAAGCCCTCACCCCGATCCGTCTCAGCGATTACCGCGCACCCGCCTGGCGGGTCGAGACGGTCGAGCTGGATTTCGATCTCGGCATCGACACCAGCGAGCTGTTCGCACGCCTGCTGCTGCGCCGTGACCCCGCGCAGACCGAGCCTCTGCGGCTGGACGGCGAGAACCTGCAGCTGCTGTCGATCGCCCTGGATGGCGAGCAGTTGCCCGCCACGGCGTATCGCTACGTCGATAACGTGCTGGAGGTCGATGGCGCCCGCGACGGTAGCGTGCTGGAAACCCGCGTGCGATTGCGCCCGGCTGCGAACACCGCGCTGGAAGGTCTGTACCTGTCCGGCTCGCGCGAAGCCGGCTTCCTGCTGACCCAGTGCGAGGCCGAAGGCTTCCGCCACATCACCTTCTTCCCCGATCGCCCCGACGTGCAGTCGCGCTATACCGTCACCCTGCGTGCCGACCGCGCACGTTTCCCGGTGCTGCTGGCCGGCGGCAATCCCGACGGTGCCGGTGAGCTGGAGGGTGGCCGGCATTGGGCGCGCTTTGTCGACCCGCATCCGAAGCCCAGTTATCTGTTCGCACTGGTTGCCGGCCGGCTCGAAAAGATCGAACGCGACTATGTCACCGCCGATGGCCGTGCCGTGCAGCTGAAGATATGGGCCGAGGCCGAGGCGATCGACCGCTGCCATTACGCGATGGACGCGCTGGAACGCTCGATGCGCTGGGACGAGCAGGCCTTCGGTCGCAACTACGATCTCGACGTATTCCACGTGGTCGCCACTCACGACTTCAACATGGGCGCGATGGAGAACAAAGGCCTCAACATCTTCAACGCGAAGTGCCTGCTGGCCGATCCGGATTCGACCACCGACGACGAATACCGGCATGTCGAGGCCGTGGTCGCGCACGAGTATTTCCACAACTGGAGCGGCAACCGCGTCACCTGCCGCGACTGGTTCCAGCTGTCGCTGAAGGAAGGGCTCACGGTGTTTCGCGAGCAGAGCTTCTCGGCCGACATGAACTCCGCGCCGCTGAAGCGCATCGAGGACGTCGCCCTGCTGCGCCGCGCACAATTCCCGGAGGACGCCGGTCCGCTGGCGCATCCGGTACGCCCGGCGCAGTACAGCGAGATCAACAACTTCTACACCGCCACGGTGTATGAGAAAGGCTCCGAGCTGGTGCGCATGCTGGCTGGTGCGCTGGGCAAGGATGGTTTTCGCCGCGGCATGGACCGTTACTTCGAACGCAATGACGGCAGTGCTGCCACGCTGGAAGATTTTCTCGATGCGCTGGGCGACGCCAACGGGATCGACCTCACTCCCTATCTGGCCTGGTATGCCCAGACCGGCACGCCGCATCTGAAGGCGCATGGCCACTATGACGCTGCCAGGCACGAATTCACGCTCACGTTGACCCAGCACACGTCCGTCACGGGCGTCGATCATGAACCCAGGGCGCCGCTGCCGATCCCGGTCAAGCTGGCCCTGTTTACGCATCACGGCGACATGCTGCCGTTGCGGCTGGACGGCCAGATGACCGGCAACGAAAACGAATGCATCGTCGTACTGACACAGGTCAAGCAGAGCTTTGTCTTCAACAACGTCATCACCGCACCGGTGCCCTCCCTGCTGCGCGGATTCTCCGCACCGGTGATCCTGGAATACGACTACACGCCGGAGGAGCTGGCACTCCTGCTGCGCCATGACGTCGACGGCTTCAATCGCTGGGAGGCTGGCCAGCAACTCGCCATACGAGCCTACGAAAATCTGCGTGACGGCAATAACGATGGCGCCCTGCAAGCCTGGTGCGAAGCACTCGCACGGCTGTTCCACGACAACGCCATCGACGACGCACTGCTGGCCGATCTGCTGACCCCGCCAGGCGAGGTCGAACTGGCCGAGCGCGAGATGGCGATCGACCCGCAGCGCATTCACGCACTACGCCAGAACCTGCAACAACGGCTCGCCGAAGAGACTGGCGCGGAAGCCTTGCGCGAGCGCTATCAGGCACTCGCCGCGCATACCAGCATCAGGCTCGATGCACTCAGCCAAGCCCGGCGCCGACTCAAGCGCCGTGTCCTGGAACTGCTGGCCCTGCTGGACAGCGCCCATGCCAGCGCACTGGCAGTGGCGCAATATCGTGACGCGCCCGGCATGACCGACCGGCTCGCCGCGCTCACCGTACTGGTGCGTGGCCATGCGGTGCAGGCGGAATCAGCGCTGTCGGACTATCGCGCACACTACGCCGACAACGCCCTGGCGCTGGACAAGTGGTTTGCGGTGCAAGCGCAGCTGCCCGGTGATGCGGCACTGGAGCGTGTGCTGCTGCTGGAACGCGACTCCGCATTCACTCTGAAAAACCCGAACCGGGTACAGGCGCTGCTGGGTGCCTTCGTGCGTGGCAATCCCAGCGGCTTCCACCGTGTCGATGGCGCCGGTTACCGCCTGCTCGCCGAACGGCTGGTCACCCTCGATGCACTGAATCCTCAGGTCGCGGCGCGACTGGCCACGGCATTCAACGGCTGGCAGCGACTGGAACCGCAACGGCGCGAAGCGGCTCGTGCAGCGATTGCCGGATTGGCTGGGCGTGATGACCTTTCGCGCAACCTGGCAGAAATCATCGGTAACGTACTCAATCATTGAGCCGCGACCGGGCAGGCTGGTCGTACTCTGCCCTGGGTTGTCTTCCCGGTGTGCGTGGCTAGCTCACTGCACACCGTTGCCGCGATGATTCAGACGGCCAGATGATCCAGTGCCTCGAGCAGGCTGTGCATGCGTGACTCCAGACCCGGCTGCAGCGCACCGCGCTCGTTTTCCTCACGATTGCTCAGGCCGTCCATCGCCATCTCGACCTGACCAATCTCGATCAGCAGATCGTGATGCGGATAAACCGGTTCGAAGTTGAAGTTCATGTCCATGGTGGATCTCCTTCGCGTTGGTTCGTGTTGGTGATCTGGAGAATGCATCGCCCGTGCCAATGTGTGATGTAGATCACAGTCGGCGAATGCTCTGCATCACGCGACTGACGCGGCACGTCAGCAGCTGCCGTGGCCCGACACAAAATCCCTTTTCAGTCACCCCTTGTTCACGCGTATTCGGTAAATATCGACCAACGTTCCGCGACAGCGCGAGCTGTCTGCGCCAGCAAGATTCCGGTTTCTGGCGCTCGGCAATACGGTCATCCTGGATTCCCCCTGTTCCTGAGACCGCCGGGCGCCAGATCTATCAGCACAAGGCCCCGCGGCCACCAGCCGCGGGGCCTTGTCTTTTGGGCCTCACAAAATCTTTCGGCCGCACAAAAGACGACGGCACCCCGAAGGGTGCCGTCTTGCTTCCTTTCCCGGTACGCGATCGAACCCCTGTCCGTTCGATCTCGGCGCGCGTAGTCGCGCAGCGTCTGCCCGTGAAAGTGCTGGTTTTCTTAAAGCAGGAAACATGCCAGCAACTGGTACCAGACCGCAAAGTGTTGATGGCGTTACCATACCGACCTGTTTTGTCACTTATTGCACGACCAGGGCAACCCCATGCGTCATCCGACCCACTACGACGTCATCGTGATCGGCGGCGGCCACGCCGGCACCGAGGCTGCGCTGGCATCCGCACGTACCGGCGCGCGCACCCTGCTGCTCAGCCACAACATCGAGACGATCGGTCAGATGAGCTGCAACCCGGCCATCGGCGGTATCGGCAAGGGGCACCTGGTCAAGGAAATCGACGCGCTCGGCGGTGCGATGGCGCAAGCCGCCGACCGCGCCGGTATCCAGTGGCGCACGCTCAACGCGTCGAAAGGGCCGGCCGTGCGCGCCACCCGCTGCCAGGCTGATCGCGCGCTCTACAAGGCCGCCATCCGCCATATCGTCGAAACCCAGCCGAACCTGCAGCTGTTCCAGCAGGCGGTGGACGACCTGATCATCGAGCACGGCCGCGTGACCGGCGTGGTGACCCAGATGGGCCTGTCGTTCGGCGCGAACGCGGTGGTACTCACTGCCGGCACTTTCCTAGCCGGCAAGATCCATATCGGTCCGGCGCAGTACGCGGGTGGCCGTGCCGGCGATCCACCAGCCAGCACGCTTGCGCAGAAACTGCGCGAACTGCCGGTGGCCGCCGACCGACTGAAGACCGGCACGCCGCCGCGCATCGACCTGCGCAGCATCGACTTCAGCGAGCTCGAGGAGCAACGCGGCGACGATCCGGCACCGGTGTTCTCCTATCTCGGTACGCGCGACGAACATCCGCGTCAGATCAGTTGCTGGATCACCCACACCACCGAGCGCACGCATGAGTTGATCCGCGGCGCGCTGGACCGCTCGCCGCTGTACACCGGCCAGATCGAAGGCGTCGGTCCGCGCTACTGCCCCTCGATCGAGGACAAGGTGGTGCGTTTCGCCGAAAAGTCCTCGCACCAGATCTTCATCGAACCGGAAGGATTGGACACCTTCGAGGTCTACCCGAACGGCATCTCCACTTCGCTGCCATACGATGTGCAGCTGGCGCTGGTGCACTCGATCAAGGGGTTTGAGCACGCCCACATCACACGTCCGGGCTACGCGATCGAATACGACTACTTCGACCCGCGCGGGCTCAATCCGTGGCTGGAGACGAAGGCGATTCCCGGTCTGTACTTCGCCGGCCAGATCAACGGCACCACCGGCTATGAGGAAGCCGGCGCGCAAGGCCTGATCGCCGGTCTGAACGCGGCACTCGCCGTCAAGGGGAAGGCGCCGTGGTATCCACGCCGTGACGAGGCATACATGGGCGTGCTGATCGATGATCTCACCAGCAACGGCACCATCGAGCCCTACCGCATGTTCACCTCGCGCGCCGAATACCGGCTGCACCTGCGCGAGGACAACGCCGACCTGCGCCTTACCGAAACTGGCCATGCACTGGGCGTGGTGCCGCAGGTACGCTTCGATGCGCTGCGGGCGAAGCGCGAAGCAGTCGAGCGCGAGACTCAACGCCTCGGTGCACTGTGGGCCGCGCCGAACAATGCACTCGGTGCGGCGATCGAACGCCAGCTCGGCATCGCCGTAAGCCGCGAGACCAATGCGCTGGATCTGCTGCGCCGACCGGAACTGGACTACGCAAAACTTGCCAGCGTCGCCGAACTCGGCCCCGCCGTGGAGCGCGACGATGTCGCCGCCCAGGTCGAGGTGCAGACCAAGTATTCCGGTTATCTGGAACGTCAGCGCGAAGAAGTCGAGCGCCAGCGCCGGCATGAGCATACGGCGATTCCCGTCAGCTTCGACTACGACAAGGTGCGCGGCCTCTCCGCCGAAGTGCTGCTTAAGCTCAAGCGTTCGCAGCCCGCGACGGTCGGCCAGGCTGCCCGTGTCAGCGGCGTCACGCCCGCCGCGATCTCCCTGCTGCTGGTGCACCTGAAGCGCCACGCCGCCTGAATCCTTCTCCGCATACCGCAGTGACGAGTGGCATGCAGCATCTATCGGCACTCATGGCATCATGCCCACTTTGACCAGCATGGGGAGTGTGCACGATGGAAATCTGGATCGGTCGGGACGGCGAACGGCACGGCCCGTACAAGGAAACGGATGTACGCCAATGGTTGCGTAGCGGCCAGGTCAGCCGCGACGATCTGGCCTGGTATGAAGGCCTCGCCGACTGGCAGCCGCTGTCCGTGCTGTTTCCTGATGAAGTGCGCAGCACGCCACCGCCAGCCAACAATCCTTATTCAGCGCCCACTGCGCCGCTGCAAGCGCTGCCGCAGACCACGGCCGCGGCACTCGAGGACTATGCCGGTTTCTGGAAGCGCGTGGCCGCCTATATCCTCGATGCGATCATCCTGTATTTCCCGCAGCTGCTGATCCAGAAGGCGTTCGGCATGGACGCGGCGAAACAGGCATTGCAGCAGGCGGTCATCAACGGCGCCGGCGATCCGCACGCCATGCTGGCTGCGCAGCAGCAGTTCTACGCCAGCATGTGGCCGGCGATGCTCGTGGGCCTCGTGATGGGCTGGCTGTATTTCGCCATTTGCGAAAGCTCGGCGTGGCAGGCCAGCATCGGTAAGCTCGCGCTGGGTATCCGGGTCACCGACCTGGACGGCAATCGCATCGGCTTTGGCCGTGCGCTGGGGCGTTATGCGGCCAAGTTCCTCAGTGGCCTGATGCTCTGCATCGGCTTCCTGATGGTCGCCTGGACCCAGCGCAAGCAGGGTCTGCATGACATGATCGGCAGCACCCTGGTACTGAACGGCCGTGCCAGCGAGTTCAAGCCCGCACAGCCCTCGGCAGGTGGCGGAAGCTCGTTCAACGCCTGATCCCTGTTCAGCACCCGCGGCGTCGCGACGGTGGTCGCGGCGCCGTTTTCATGTCCGCGCTCGATGCCGGCACACATGGGGCCGCTTGCTATGATCGGCGGCTTGATCCATTCAATCGGCACCATGCGCCGCCGCAAGGAATTGAAAACCCCTCATGCTCAGTATCGAACAACGCATTGCCCAGGACATCGCTGCCAAACCCGAACAGGTTCACGCGGCCGTCGACCTGCTCGACGGCGGCGCCACCGTGCCGTTCATCGCGCGCTACCGCAAGGAAGTCACCGGCGGTCTCGACGACACCCAGCTGCGTCGGCTGGAAGAGCGCCTGTATTACCTGCGTGAGCTGGAGGACCGCCGCAGCGCGATCCTCGCCAGCATCGAGGAACAGGGCAAGCTGAGCGACGCGTTGAAGGGCGACATCCTCGCCGCCGACACCAAGGCACGGTTGGAGGATCTGTACCTGCCGTACAAACCCAAGCGCCGTACCAAGGCGCAAATTGCGCGCGAGGCGGGACTGGAGCCGCTGGCGCTGGGCCTGCGCGAGGATCCCACGCTGACACCTGAGGCTTTCGCTGAAAAGTTTGTCGATGCAGAGAAAGGCGTGGCCGATGTGCGCGCCGCGCTCGATGGCGCACGCGCGATCCTGATGGAATCGATCGCCGAAGATGCGCACCTGGTTGGCGAGCTGCGCGACTGGCTGTGGGCGCAAGGGCAGATCCGCGCCAGGCTGGTCGAAGGCAAGGAGAACGAGGGTGCGAAGTTCCGCGATTACTTCGACCACGTCGAACCGGTCGGCAAGATTCCCTCGCACCGCCTGCTGGCGCTGATGCGTGCACGCAACGAAGGCATCCTCGAACTGGAACTCGCACCAGCGGCAGACAGCGAACAAGGCCACCTCGAAGGCGAAGGCCGTGTCGCCGCGCACGCCCATATCCACAACCGCGGCCGCGCCGCCGATGCGTGGCTACGCGAAACCGTGCGCCTGACCTGGCGCGTGAAGCTGCACCTGCACCTCACCCTCGACCTGTTCGGCCGCGTGCGTGAAGGCGCCGAGGACGAAGCGATCCGCGTGTTCGGCGACAACCTGAAGGACCTGATGCTGGCCGCACCGGCCGGCGCGAGCACGGTGATGGGCCTGGACCCGGGTATTCGCACCGGCGTCAAGGTGGCTGTGGTCGATGCCACCGGCAAGCTGCTCGCGACCGACGTCATTTATCCGCACGAGCCGCGCCGGCAATGGAACGAGTCGCTGATCTCGCTGGCGAAACTGTGCAAGCAACACGGTGTGAATCTGATCGCGATCGGCAACGGTACCGCCTCGCGCGAAACCGACAAATTGACCGGCGAGCTGATCAAGAAGCTGCCCGACGCCAAGCTGTCGAAGATCGTGGTGAGTGAAGCCGGCGCCTCGGTGTATTCCGCTTCGGAAATCGCGGCCAAGGAATTTCCCGAGCTGGACGTGAGTCTGCGCGGCGCTGTTTCCATCGCGCGCCGGCTGCAGGATCCGCTGGCCGAACTGGTGAAGATCGAGCCGAAGGCGATCGGCGTCGGCCAGTACCAGCACGACGTGAACCAGATCAAGTTGGCGCGCGCGCTGGATGCGCGCGTCGAGGATTGCGTCAACGCGGTCGGTGTGGACGTGAACACCGCGTCTGCTGCACTGCTGTCACGTGTCGCCGGCCTGTCCGCGTCGGTTGCGGAGAACGTGGTGAAGCACCGTGATGCCAACGGCCCGTTCGCCAATCGCAAGGCACTGCTCAAAGTGCCGCGCCTGGGTGACAAGGCCTTCGAGCAGTGCGCCGGCTTCCTGCGCGTGCCAAACGGCGACAACCCGCTGGATGCCAGCGCGGTGCACCCCGAGGCCTATCCCGTGGTCGAACGGATCATTGCGCAATGCGGCCGCGAGGTACGCAACATCATCGGCGACAGCAGCTTCCTGCGCGGTCTGAAACCCGAGCAGTTCACCGACGAGAAGTTCGGCGTGCCGACCGTGCGCGACATCCTGAAGGAACTGGAGAAACCCGGCCGCGATCCGCGCCCGGAATTCGTCGCGCCGAGCTTCGCCGAGGGCGTCGAAGACGTGAAAGACCTCAAGCCCGGCATGATCCTCGAAGGCCGCGTCACCAACGTCGCCGCGTTCGGTGCGTTCGTCGACATCGGCGTGCATCAGGATGGCCTGGTGCACGTCTCCGCGCTGTCGCATACCTTCGTGAAGGACCCGCGTGATGCGGTGAAGGCCGGCGACATCGTCAAGGTCAAGGTGATGGAGATCGATCTGCCGCGCCAGCGCATCGGCCTGAGCATGCGACTGGATGATGAACCCGGACAGGCACGCGGCCGGCCGGCTGCAGGTAGTGACACCACACCGCGAGGCCAGCGCGATCCACGTCCCACGGCGCGCATCGGTACCGGCGGACAATCAGCCCCGGCGCCGGGTGGAAACGCCTTGGCCGATGCATTTGCACGGGCACGCAAGAACTGACGTCCGGAGCGGAGACAGATGGTGCGCCTGACCATGCGCACCCGCACGTTTTCCGATATTGTTACGCCCTTGTTACGCGGCTCTCATGGGCCGCCTTTCCGGGGAGTCAGCACATGCTTCGCACACGTCATCTGGTCTCGGCGATCGCCGCCGCCATGCTTCTGGCCACTACGGCGCAGGCGGCCGGGAGCGCGCCGTTCGACAACGTCGTGGTGTTCGGCGACAGCCTGAGCGATACGGGCCAGTTCTTTTCGAGCTCGCTCAACGAATACTCCAAGTTCACCACCAATCCAGGTGAAGTCACCGTACAAATCGTAGCCGGCCACTACGGCTTCAACTTGCAGCCCTCGCGTGTGGGCGGCAGTGACTATGCCTATGGCGGCGCTGGCGTGATCACCGATGATGATGGTCCCGATCCATCGATCCCGACCATCACCCAGCAGGTCACCGGCTATCTCGCCAATGGCGCCAAGGCCGATCCGAACAGCCTCTACATGGTCTGGGGCGGCGCGAACGACATCTTCTACCACTCCACCCAGTACGGCATCGGCACCATCATCGCCGGTGCCGGTGAGACCGCTGCACAAGCGACCACCAACATCAATGCCGCCGCCACGCAGGAGCTGGTACTGATCAACCAGCTCAAGCAGGCTGGCGCAAATTATCTGGTGGTGTTCAATCTGCCCAATATCGGGGATACGCCCTCGGCGCACCAGGATGAAGCACTGGTGCCGGGCATTGAAACTTTCCTTACCGGCGTGTCGCAGTCCTACAACCAGACCCTGAATGCCGGACTCGGTTCGCACACGCTCGCGGTCAATACCTACGCCTTGTTCGAACAGGTGGTGGCCGATCCCGCCAAGTACGGTTTCACCAACATCAGCACACCGGCCTGCACCACCTCCAGCTCGCACGATTGCGATGGCAGCACCCTGGTCGCGCCGGGTGCGGATCAGACCTATCTGTTTGCCGATGGCGTGCATCCGACGACCGCCGCTCACGCCATGCTGGCGCAGGTGGTGCTGTCGGAACTGGCCGCGCCCGGCCAAGCCTCGCTGCTCGGTGAAGCGCCGCTGGCTGCTGCCACCGAACAGGCAGGCGTCCTGCGCGACCAGATGCTGAAAGACAGCCTGGGTGCCACCCAACGTGCCTTCGTCAACATCGACTATGCCCAGCAGCGCTTTGATGGCAGCAGCAGCTCGCCGCAAACCGACAGCAACAATCTGAATTTCACCGTGGGCTACGACATGAAGCCCAGCGACAATCTCTCCGCCGGCCTCGCCTTCGGCATGGCCCACAACAATGCCGGCATGTCCGGTGACGGCGGCTATACCCTGAAAGACTATTCCGGGCTGGGCTATGTGACCTGGCACTCCGGTGGCGGCTATGTCGGGGGTTATGCCAGCTACGGCGAGTCCAGCTTCGACGATATCCAGCGCAGCTTCCAGATCGGCGCCGCTCGCACGACCGAGAACGGCAGCACAGACGGTTCCCACCGTGGTGTCGGGCTCAATGGCGGCTGGTGGTTTGACCTCACGAACAGTCTGAAGACCGGCCCCTACGCGAATCTGGAGTGGCAGGACATTGATGTCGACAGCTACCGCGAAACCAGCGGCGATGCGACCGCCATGTGGTTCGGCAGCCAGCATCGCGAGGCTCTGATCTCCACCCTGGGCTGGCGCCTGCAAGGGCAGTGGCAGGTCAGCAACCTGGTCATGGCGCCCTATGTCGAACTGGCCTGGAACCGCGACAGCAAGGCCGATCCACGCGAGATCGACACCGACCTGACCACCATGAACGGCTCGTTCGCGCTGGCCGGCTTCGTACCGGACAAGACCTGGGGTACCGCCAGCATAGGCCTGTCCGCCCAGCTCACCCCCAACGTGACCAGCTGGATCGGTTACAGCGGCCGTTTCAGCGACAACAGCCAGAAATACAACAGCGTCAACATGGGCTTCAAGATCGGCTTCTGATCCGTACATCCCGCACGGCAAAAAGGCCGTCCGCTTGCGCGGACGGCCTTTTCATATCCAGCTTGGCGGAGACGACTGGTTTACTTGTTCTTGCCGTTCGTCGCCAGACTGAGGATGTCCATCGCCTGCCTGTGCAGCTTTGCTGCCATGTCGTCATCCAGCGTCTGCACGTCGCTGCCCACCTCGTGCTGCTTCAGCACCAGCGTGCCGTCGTCGCTCCAGCCGGCGCGATCGATCGAGCTTGGTTTCGCACCACTGTTGGCCATGGTCTGCTGCACGACCGCCCACACCTTGCCATCCTTGTAGGCGTAATCGGTGCTGGTGAAACCCTTGTCGCCGTAATCGACCAGCTCACGGATGAACTGTATCTCGCCCGCCTGGCGGAACAACTGCCAGCCACGTGAGGCATTCGGCTCAAGCTTGGTGCCATGGGTGACCTTCATCGCACCCAGCTGCTTCTGATCCGCAGTGAACGCCGCCAGCACCTTCTCGCCCTGGGTCTGTTCGGCGATCAGTTCGATCGACACGCCGTCATTCTTGTTGCCCTTGGCCAGCACCGGTGCCTGGATCGGCATCACGAAATGACGATCACCGTCGGTCACGACAACCTTCACCACGTAGAGGTGATCCGGCTTCACATCGGCCGGGTTGAAGGTCAGCTGGAACGGCTGCGGGAAGGTACCTGCCGGGGAGGTCTTGCTCGCCAGCGGAGCAGCGCCCGCCGCATCGGACGATACGTCAGCCAGGTTGATCACCAGCTGGGCATTGGCCGAGGGCTGGACGGGTCCACGCACCGAGATCGTGCCGCTCACCTCATTGGCAACCTTGGTGGCCACTGCCGTGTCAGTCGAGGTGGAGGAGGCTGCGTCCGTCGATGGCGACGTGGAAGGAGCGTTGTTGCAGCCGGCCAATGCCAACGTTGCAACCGACATCAGCGACAAAACCGTCTTGCGCATGGGAAAACCTCATCAAACGTGAAAGCAAGCACGAAAGCTGTCAGGCGCCTGTGCGCCGCGGCTCTACGCGGGGGAAGTTCCTAGCATAGCCCAAAAGGCTCTGCGCAGAAAAGTCAACCCAGCCAATGGCCTACCATGCGTAGGCGTACGCAAATTCCTGCATGGCTGACCGCGAATCGAAATACTGCCGCTCGTGGTGGCCGATTCACCGGCTGGCACACCAGCCTTACTGACGATGCAGGGCCCGGTACGCGATGTCACGACGGCAAAAGGCTCCTTCGTAATGGATCTGTCTGACTGCGTTATAGGCCTGCTCGCGGGCGGCAGCGATGTCGCGGCCCAGCGCGCACACGGTCAACACGCGTCCGCCTGCGGTGACGACGCGACCCTGCCCATCGAGCCGGGTACCCGCGTGGAAAACCTTGCTGTCGCTGTGGCTGACGGTTTCCAGGCCATCGATCACATCACCACTGCGCACTCTGCCGGGATAACCGCCGGCAGCCATCACCACGCCGATGGCCGGACGCATGTCCCAGCGTGCCTGGGTATGTTCCAGCCGACCGTCGAGCGCAGCATCGATCAGTTCGACCAGATCGGATTTCAGCCGCAGCATGATCGGCTGGGTTTCCGGATCGCCGAAGCGTACGTTGAACTCGATCACCTTCGGGTTGCCGGCCTTGTCGATCATCAGGCCGGCATACAGGAAACCGATGAACGGCGCACCCTCGGCCGCCATCCCGTGCAGGGTCGGTTCAATCACTTCGCGCAGGATGCGTTGCTCCACCTCGGGCGTGACCACCGGTGCAGGCGAATACGCACCCATGCCACCGGTATTGGGCCCCAGATCACCTTCGTCACGACGCTTGTGATCCTGGCTCGAGGCCATCGGCAGCGCATGGCTGCCGTCGCTCATCACGATGTAACTGGCCTCCTCGCCATCGAGGAATTCCTCGATCACCACCCGCGCCGAAGCATCGCCGAAACTGTGCGCGCCAAGCATGTCGCGCAATGCCAGCTCGGCATCGGCCAGGGTCAGCGCGACCACCACGCCCTTGCCGGCGGCGAGACCGTCGGCCTTGATCACGATCGGTGCGCCGTGCTGGCGCACATAGGCAAGCGCCGGATTCAGATCGGTGAATACCGCATAGCGCGCGGTGGGAATGTTGTGGCGTTGCAGGAAGTCCTTGGCGAACGCCTTGGAGCCTTCCAATTGCGCGGCAATCGCGCGCGGGCCGAAGATGCGCAGCCCAGCGCCACGGAAGCGGTCGACCACGCCAGCCACCAGCGGCACCTCGGGGCCGACCACGGTCAGCCCGATCTTTTCGCGCTTGGCCAGCTGCAGCAGCCCATCGAGATCGTCCATCGCAACATCGGCATTACGCACGCCCGGCTCATGCGCGGTGCCGGCATTGCCGGGAGCCACGATCACTTCGTCGACCTGCGACGACTGCCTGAGCTTCCACGCCAAGGCGTGCTCGCGCCCGCCGCTGCCGATCACCAGAACCTTCATGCCTGCACTCCAAAAACCACCCATGCGCCACGCAGCGCAGGCGCGCATTGTAGCGGTTGCGACGGATTACCCGCGCAACGCCGCCACCGGCCTTCAGTCGTGATGCTGCAACAACTCCAGCAGCGCCGCCCGCGGCAGCTTGCCGGTCTCGTTGCGAGGCAAGGCGGCTACCAGACGCAACGGGCGCGGCAGAAACAACGGGTCGATCGCGCGGCGCAACGCATCAAGGATCACATGCTCGTCCAGCCCTGGTGCCACTGCCAACGCGGCAATCCGATGAATGCCGAGCGCATCGCCGCCATCGAGCTGGAACACCACGCCGTCCTCTACCCCGGGAATCGCCAGCAGGCGACGGCTGAGATCACTGAGCGAGGCTCGCTTGCCGGCGATCTCCAGCATGTCGGCATGTCGGCCACGCAGGCGGAATCTGCGTCCACCGTCCGACAGGCTGACGATATCGGCCAGAGTGATCGGTGCCGTCAATTGCGGCGCCTCGACCGCCGTGCCATCCGGTTGCGGATGCAGGATGGCGCCGTCGTAAAGCAACCAATCTTCGTCCACCGTAGGGCGACGGCTGGCGAAGACACAGGTCTCGGTGGAACCGAACACCTCCAACAGCGGCGCACCAAAGCAGCGCTCGGCAGCCGTTGCCAGTTCGACCGGCAACGGCGCCGTGGCCGAGACCATCGCCGCGATCGGCGGGAGCGCAATGCCCGACTCGACCAGCGCGCGCAGATGCACCGGTGTGGTCACCAGTACCCTTGGCGCTGGTACCGCTGCCAGCGCGGTAGCCACGTCGGCCGGAAAGAACGGCCGCCCTGCATGCACGCTGACTTCACTGAGCAACGGCAGCAGCACCGACATCTCCATGCCGTACATGTGCTGCGACGGCACAGTGGCGACCACCGTGAAATGCGACCCGACGGCCGCCTGCAGCATCGCCAGATTGCCGGCATTGCTGGCATGGAAGCTGTGCCAGGTCTTGCGGTTTTCGCTGGGCATGCCGGTGGAGCCGGAGGTATAACCGATCGCCACCACCTGGTCGGCCGGAATCAGCGGCCATGTCGCATCCGCGTCGACTGGCACCGCGATCTCCTCCAGGGATGGCAACTGGCGGTAACCGTGCGGAGCTGGATCCAGCGCTTGCTCGCCCAGCGCGTAGCAACCCGGATGGGTCGCCATCACCTCATCCACCGCCTGCGGCGCACGGGATGAAGGCAGCAGGTTGGTCTGGCCGCGCAGCACGATCGCACAGAACGCCACCAGGAAAGCGTAACGATCCTCGCACAGGTTCACGGCAGTCGTGGCCACGGGCAATCTGGCAGCCACAAGATGCACATGCGCCATAAACTGCGCGGCGCTCACGGCATGGCCATTGCGCCATGCCAGCACCCGAGCCGGATCGGCGGCGCTCAGCAACGGCAACCGCGACGGCGCCTCACGCTGGTAAGTGTCGTAAACGATGGCCACGTACGGTCTCCCTGACGACTTATCGATTCGTTGCACCAGGGGAACAGCATCGCGCGCGCGGATGAACGGTGGCGTGAATGGCAGCGGTGGTCGTCCCGCAGCGGTTCAGCTGTCGCATGGCGACTTTCGATCCGGCGCGTCCCCTGGACGTTCAGCCACGGATGATAGCGCCCGACAGCGCATCCCGGATCATGGTCGGACTGGACTGGCCGCCCAAGGGCGCATCCAGCACACCATCCAGCGCATCACCGAAGTAGTCACACACCGCCGTCACCGAACGCGCCGACGGATGGCCGTGCGGGTTGGCACTGGTCGACACCAGGGCGCCGCCAAAGGCCCGGCAAAGCGCAGCTACCGGCTCGTGCGCACTGACCCGCAACGCGATGCCTGCATGGTCGCCGACGACCCAGGCCGGCACCTCGGCCGTGCGTGGAAAGACCCAGGTATGCGGCCCCGGCCAGCTCGCCAGCACCTGTGTCAGCACGTTTGGTGGTACGACGGCGAGGTCGATGTAACGCTCGACCTGAGCGAACTCGGCAGCGATCAGCAACACGCCCTGCGTGGATGGTCGCTGCTTCAGCGCAAACAGCTGCTCGAACGCGGCATGATCGTGTGGATCGCAGCCGAGGCCGAATACTGCTTCGGTGGGGTACGCCAGCACGCCACCGCCGTGCAACAGCCCGGCGGCAGCATCCAGTTCGGCAAGGGTGAACCGGCGCAGCACTCAGGCGCCGACTTTGCTCGCCACCACCTTCTTCACGGCAGCCTTCTTGGCAGCCGTCTTTTTGGCGGTGGTTTTTTTCGCGGCAGTCTTCTTGCTCGCGACCTTTTTCGTGGCGGTCTTCTTGGCGGCAGCCTTTTTCGCGACCGGCGCCTTCTTTGCCGCCACCTTCTTCGCCGCGGTCTTCTTGCCGAAGCGACCCTTCTTTACCGGCGCCGCGGCCAGCAGCTCGAGACACTGCTTCTCGGTCAGCTCCTTCGGCTCCTGCTCCTTCGGGATGCGCGCGTTCTTCTCGCCATCGGTGATGTACGCGCCGTAGCGGCCGTTCAATACCTGCACACCGTTGCCGAAATCCAGGATCAACCGGTTCGCCAGCATCTCCAGCTTTTCCTGCACGATCTGCAGTGCTCGTGGCAGTTCGATCGTGTACGGATCGTCCTCGGCCTTGAGCGAGGCATAGGTGCTGCCCTGCTTCACGAACGGACCGAAGCGACCGACACCCACCATCACTTCGTCGCCGTTCTCGGCCTGTCCGAGCTGGCGCGGCAGCTTGAACAGCTCCAGCGCCTCGGCCAGGGTGAGCGTATGCATGCTCTGACCAGGACGCAGCGAGGCGAAGGTGGGTTTGTCCTCGTCATCCTTGGTGCCGATCGCGGCATACGGTCCGAACCGGCCCAGCCGCACCGACACCGGCTTGCCGGTTTTCGGATCGCTGCCGAGTTCGCGCGCACCGGTAGCCTCGTTGCGATCGACCGACTCGGTCTTCTCGTCCACCTGCTGCTTGAACGGCAGCCAGAAGCGCTCCATCAGCGGCACCCAGGCTTCCTCGCCACGGCTGACCGCATCGAGTTCGTCTTCCATCTTCGCGGTGAAGTCGTAGTCGACGTAGCGGGTGAAATGCGCGGTGAGGAACTTGCTGACCGCACGGCCGACGTCACTGGGCTTGAAGCGGCGGCTGTCGAGCAAGACGTACTCGCGGTTCTGCAGCACCTGGATGATGCTGGCGTAGGTCGACGGACGCCCGATGCCGTGCTCTTCCAGTGCCTTGACCAGGCTCGCTTCGGAATAGCGCGGCGGTGGCTCGGTGAAATGCTGGTCGGCGGCGATCTCGTGCAGCGGCACCTGCTCGCCCACCGCCAGCCGCGGCAGGCGACGGCCTTCGTCTTCGTCCTCCTCGGTTTTCTGGTCACGACCTTCCTCGTACACGGCGAGGAAGCCCGGATCGATCACGGTGGTGCCGCTGGCGCGGAACGAGGCGTCGCCGCCGGTCACATCACGCAGGGCGAACTCCACCGATACCGTGTTCAGCGTGGCGTGGATCATCTGGCAGGCGACGGTGCGCTTCCAGATCAGCTCGTATAATTTGCGCTGGTCATCGTTGAGGAAGCCGGCGACCGCTTTTGGCGTGTACATCGCCGAGGTCGGCCGGATCGCCTCATGCGCTTCCTGCGCGTTCTTCGACTTGGTCTTGTAGACCTGCGGCGCGTCCGGCAGAGCGTGAGCGCCGAAATCGCGCACGATCAGCTGGCGCAATTCAGCCAGCGCATCGTCACCGAGCATGGTGGAATCGGTACGCATGTAGGTGATCAGGCCGACATTGCCCTCATCACCGAGCGCCACGCCTTCGTACAGACCTTGCGCCACCTTCATCGTGCGGCTGGTGGTGAAGCCGAGCTTGCGCGCGGCTTCCTGCTGCAACGTGGAAGTTGTGAATGGTGCGGCCGGACGGCGCTTGCGCTCCTTCGAGCCGACGTCGCTGACGGTGAGGCGGCCATGTGCAGCCTGCTTCAGCGCATCCCGCGCAGTCTGCGCATCGGCTTCGTTGGTGAGGTCGAACTGCTCGAACTTCTTGCCGTTGAGCCTGCTCAGGCGCGCGGTGAAATCGCCATCGGCGTGCTTCAGCTGCGCTTCGATGGTCCAGTATTCACGCGCCTTGAACGCCTCGATCTCCTCCTCGCGCTCGACGATCATGCGCAGCGCCGGCGACTGCACGCGACCGGCGGACAAGCCGCGCTGCACCTTGCGCCACAGCACCGGCGACAGGTTGAAGCCAACCAGGTAGTCCAGCGCGCGGCGCGCCTGCTGCGCGTCGACCAGGTCGTGCGAGAGCTGGCGTGGCGCCGCCACCGCCGCCTTGATCGCCTTCGGCGTGATCTCGGAGAACACCACCCGATGCAGCTGTTTGCCCTTGGTAAGGCCTCGCTCCTTCAGGATCTCGCTGATGTGCCAGCTGATCGCCTCGCCTTCGCGATCCAAGTCGGTCGCCAGATAGATGTCGTCGGCCAGCTTGGCTGCCTTGGCGATTGCATCGACGTGCTTCTCGTTGCGCTCGATGATCTCGTAGGCCATGGTGAAACCGTGCTCGGTGTCGACCGCGCCCTCCTTCGGCTTCAGGTCACGTACGTGACCGTAGGAGGCGAGGACCTGGAAGTCCTTGCCGAGGTATTTATTGATCGTCTTGGCCTTGGCCGGTGATTCGACGATAAGCAGGTTTTTTGCCATGAAGCGGGATTTCCGGAAGCGAACCACCAGCGCTTGTGGCGCCGGACATATATATAGTTGAAACCATGCCGTGCCAACGACTGTCAAGCCCGGGCCACTTGCGACACGGCCATGCCATGCCGCGCAAGCACCTCAGTCGGCAACGGATCCGTTCGGCAAACGCTGGTAGCGATTGCCTGGCAGGCTCTCGATCCGGCCCCCCAGTTCCAGCATCAACAGCATCGAGGACAACGCTGCTGCGGACTGTCCAGTACGCTGAACAAGTTCGTCCAACGTCGCCGGTTCATAGCCAAGTTCGAGCAAAAGCTGCCTATATTCGGGATTTTCGGAATATTGGAATGAACAACTCGCGGGCTTCTTCTCCGCCGGCGCCCCAGCCATCCCATGACCCGTTTCCGCCCCCAGTCGGGCAGCCAGTTCGTCACCCAGCAAACGTGCTGCCGGCGCCAGGATCTCGACGATCTCGGTAGCACTTTCGACCAACCGCGCACCCTCCCGAATCAGACGATGGCAACCGCGGGCAAGCGGATTATGGATGGAACCGGGCAGCGCGAACACCTCGCGTCCCTGTTCTCCGGCCAGTCGTGCAGTAATCAGGGAACCAGACTGCAACCCGGCCTCGATCACCAGCGTACCCAGTGCAAGGCCGGCAATGAGCCGGTTGCGCCGTGGAAAATGATCCGCACGCGCTGGCGTGCCGGGCGGAAACTCGCTGACCAATGCGCCATGCATGGCAATGCGCCGCGCCAGCCCATGATGCTTCCGCGGATACGCCCGGTCCGGCCCTGTACCCACCACCGCCAGCGTCGCCGCACCAGCATCCAGTGCCGCCGCATGGGCGGCACCGTCGATGCCGTCGGCCATGCCGCTGGTGATTGCGAGACCCGCCTGTACCAATGCCCGGGAGAATGCCCGAGCATGTGCCAGTCCAGCTGCGCTGGCATTGCGCGCACCCACGATAGCCACCTGCGGAAACAGCAACAGGCTGGCATCACCGGCCACGAACAACGCAGCCGGCGGCTGTGGGATGTTCTCCAGCTGCGGCGGAAAATCTGCCTCGGTACAACGCAACAGGCGATGGCCCGGCGCGGCCAGCCAGGCCAGATCGGTCGCGAGCCGTGCTTCATCCGGTTGCGCCAGCCATGTCCGCGCAAGCTCACCGAGCCCCCAAGCGTCGCGACGCAGGCGCGCCAGCACGATCTCTATGTCCCCGCCAGCCGCCGTCAACCGTTCGCGCAGCCCGCCTGGGCCAAGCCCTGGCGTCCGCAATGCGATCAGCCACGCGCGCAACTCGTCCGTGCCATCCATGCATTGCTGATCCATGCTTCGCAGTTTAATGAGCAGCCACAAACAGAAACGGCGCGGTGGTGGCCGCGCCGTGCTGTAGGAAAGTGCCGAAACCAGTGGCTGGTTGGTTACTGGGGCATGGTCAAACGACCGCCGACATGTACCGGACGCAAGCCGTCCATCACCAAGCCATAACTGACCCGGTCGAAGGTGCGGAACACCATCACATGAGCGACATACTCGTCCGGCAATGTGACCGTCTTGCCGACGCCGCGATTCCAGCTGTTGCTGGCGACGTCGTCGTGGATGGTCTCACCGGGCTCGGAAATGGAGAACGTCTGGCCATTGTCGACCCCGTCCCTGGCACCAATCGACAGCACCACCACTTGATGCGGACCCGCGGCGTCCATCGCGTCGGCAAAAGCTACCACCTTGGCATTGCCCGGCACCGACTTAGGCGGATGCGGATAGTAATAAGGATCGTATGGTGTGTCGTCGACCGGCATGATGCGGTCGCCACTGCGAATCTCCATGGTCGCGTCGAGCAGCAGCAGAGTCGACGGATCGCCCATGCGCAGCGTCTCGGCGGTGCCGATCACACTGACCTCGAGACCAAGATCGCCGCCGAAGCCATAGTGCCCGTCGTTGCGGGTTTCTTCATCCCATGGCGCATTGACCATGGCCGCATTGCTGTCCAGCTCATGGCCGACCAGATCCGCCTTGCCCGCATCGTTCTGATCGAAGCCGCGGAACACGTGGGTCGGCCGCACGATCGCCCAGCGCTGACCGGGCTCACCCTGCAGACCGCGTACGTAGATGTTCTGACCCACCGTGCCGCGCAGGCGCGCTTCCTCGAGGCCCACCACATAAGGCGCCGAGCTGACGGTATTGGAATCCATCACCCGCATGTCCTTGAGGAACATCTTCAACTGGGACAGCGGAATCGCCGGCACAGCCTCGCCCTCAGGGTGCACGCCTGGTTCCAGTCGCAGCCGCGTCCCATTGATGAAGGACAGGTTGAGCACGTCACCGGGGTAGATCAGATGCGGGTTGCGCACCTGTGGATTGGCCTGCCAGATCTCCGGCCAAAGCCAAGGCTTGGCCAGGAACTTGGCGGAGATTGCCCACAGAGTGTCGCCGCGGCGCACGGTGTAGGAATCGGGATGATTGGCTCGCAGTTGCGCACCGGCCGCGTACACAGCCACGGTAACCAGCATGCCGGCCAGCAAGACGAATAGCTTTCTGATCATTGGCGGGAATCCCCCTTCCCCAGAGCTCGGTCGAGTGTAACCGAATGGTTAATGCGCGCAACAGGTTTCAGTTGGCAAAAATCGTCTGCGCTCGGATGTTTGCCGACGTACAATAAGGCACATTCTAGATCGCGCCGGGGGTGGCTTTTACCAAACCGCCCGCATTTTTGGCGCCGAGGTGAAATCCATGTCCATACTTTCCATCCTTGAATTCCCCGACCCGCGCCTGCGTACCCGCGCCGAGCCGGTGCGCGTGTTCGACGCCGAACTGAAGCAGTTCGTCGCCGACATGTTCGAAACCATGTATGCCGCCAATGGCGTCGGTCTGGCCGCGACCCAGGTCAATGTGCACCAGCGTGTGCTGGTGGCCGACATGAGCGATGACCGCAAGCAGCCGCTGGCGCTGATCAATGCACAGATCCTTGAAAAGGATGGTTCGCAGGTCTACCAGGAAGGCTGTCTGTCCTTCCCCGGCCTGTACGCCGACGTCACCCGCGCCCTGCAGGTGAAGGTGAAGGCGCAGGATGTCGACGGCAAGGAAATCATTGTCGAGGCCGAAGGGCCACTGGCGGTATGCATCCAGCATGAGCTGGATCATCTGGATGGCAAGGTGTTCGTCGACTACCTGTCATCGCTGAAACGCGCGTTGCTGCTGAAGCGGCTGGACAAGCAACGCAAGCAGGCGGCGAGTGCTTGAATAGCTCAGGTTTGAGGCTGGTCTTCGCCGGCACCCCGGAATTTTCCGTCTCCTGCCTCGAAGCCTGCCGCGCCAGTGGCGCCCAGGTGGTGGCTGCCTATACCCAGCCCGATCGCCCCGCGGGCCGCGGCCGCAAGCTCACCCCGGGCCCGGTCAAGCAGGCCGCTCTGGCCGCTGGCATCGTGGTCGAACAGCCCGAATCACTCAAGTCTGCCGAAGCGCAGCAGGTCCTTGCAGCATACCGGCCCGACCTGCTGGTGGTAGTCGCCTATGGCCTGATCCTGCCGCGCAAGGTACTGGCGATTCCACGTCTGGGTTGCTGGAACGTGCACGCCAGCCTGCTGCCTCGCTGGCGTGGTGCTGCGCCGATCCAGCGCGCGATCCTTGCCGGCGACAGCGAAAGCGGTGTCGAGCTGATGCAGATGGGAGCTGGTCTGGATACTGGCCCGGTATTGCTGCAGCGACGCACCCCGATTGTCCGCGAGGATACCGGCGGCTCGCTGCACGATCGCCTGTCCATGCTGGGCGCCGAAGTACTTGCTGAAGGCCTGCGCCGGGTACTGGCTGGCGAGACGCTGACCGCCACGCCGCAACCGGAAGAAGGTGTGTTGTACGCGCACAAGCTGGACAAGGCCGAAGCGAAACTCGATTTCAACAAGCCTGCGGTCGAGCTGGAACGCCAGGTGCGCGCCTTCGATCCGTGGCCCGTCGCCGAAGGCGAGATCGCCGGCGAGCCCTTGCGGATCTGGGCCGCGCAGGCGATCGAATTCGATCATCACGCTGCGCCCGGTGACGTACTCGCCGCCGGGCGCGACGGCATTGACCTCGCCTGCGGCCACGGCGCACTGCGCGTCACCGCCTTGCAGCGTGCCGGCGGCAAGCGCATCGGCGCGGTCGACTACCTCAACGCCCGCCCCGAACTGCGCCAGCCACGATGAAGCACGTCCGATGAAAACCGATACCCGCGCACTGGCGGCCAAGGGGCTGGCCGAAGTCGCCTTGCGTGGCGCCTCGCTGCGCGATGTGATGGAGCGCAACGCGCCACGCCTGGCTGATCCGCGCGATCGCGCGCTGCTGATGGCCTTGCTGAGCGAAGGCGCCCGCTGGTGGCTGCGTTTCGATGCCGCCATCGACGGCCTGCTGGAAAAGTCCCTGCGTCACAAGGATCCCGCCATCCACGCCTTGTTGGTACTGGGCCTGGTCCAGCTGGAAATCCTCGAGCTGCAGGACTACGCGGCAGTGGCAGCAACCGTCGAGGCGGTGCGCTCATTGCAGCGGCCGCAGCTGGCCGGACTGGTCAATGCCGTATTGCGTCGCTGGCAACGCGAACGCGAAACCCTGGTCGCCCAACTCGATGCCAGGCCGCAGACCCGCCACGCACATCCGGCGTGGCTGGCCGCGGCCCTGCAACGCGACTGGCCCGAACTGGCCGAGACGGTGATGGCTGCCGACAACCGCGAACCGCCGCTGATGCTGCGCGTGAATCGCCAGCGCAGCGAGCGACAAGCCCTGATCGATCTGCTGCAAGGTGCCGGCCAGGTGGTCACGGCCCATCCCTGGCTTAGCGACGCCCTGTTGCTGCCACACAGCACTGACGTCACCCGCCTGCCTGGTTTCGAGGATGGCCTGTTTGCCGTGCAGGACGGCGCCGCGCAGGTCGCTGCCGACCTGGCCGACCTCAAGGACGGTCTGCGTGTACTCGATGCCTGCGCTGCTCCCGGTGGCAAGGCCTGCCACCTGCTTGAGCGTGCCGACATCGACCTGACCGCTCTCGAGTTCGATCCCAAGCGCGCCGAACGAATCCGCCAGAACCTGATGCGGCTGCGGCTGAATGCCAAGGTGGTGATCGGCGATGCCGGCGCAACTGCGGGTTGGTGGAAGGGCCAGCCATTCGACCGCATCCTGATTGATGCGCCGTGTTCGGCCACCGGCGTGTTGCGGCGGCGGCCCGATGTGCGGCTGCATCGACGCGAAAGCGATATCGCTGCCATGCACGAGCAGCAGCGCCGGATCCTGTCGGCGCTGTGGCCGCTGCTGGCGCCGGGTGGCCTGCTGGTCTACATCACCTGCTCGGTGCTGCGCGCGGAAAACGAAGCGATCGTCAGCGAGCTGCTGGCTACCCAGCCGGATGCGCAAGCTGTGGCGTTTACGCTGCCGGCAGGTCATGCCGCGACGGTAGGCTGGCAGATACTGCCCGGCGATGGTGACCTCGACGGCATGTATTACGCGGTGCTGCAGAAGCGCTCCTAAGCCAATCCTTAGCCGGTCACAGCACCCTGTTCACACCGCCGGGCCCTGGCGCGAATGACTCGCAGCCACCGGGCTATGCTTGGCAACATTGGCCGTCTGCTGACAGAAACCACCCGACCCGTGAAATTCTGCATACCTCTTCCCCACGCACGTCCGCTGTGGCTGAGTAGCGCCCGCCGGGAACTGCTGCTGTTCGGTGTATTCGCGTTGCTGCTGCTCGGCCTCGGCATCGGCCTGCGCGATCCCTGGCCATCCGACGAGCCGCGCTTCGCGCTGGTGGCACACTGGATGGTTGAGCACGGTCAGTGGTTGTTTCCGCATCGCGGCCACGAGCTGTACCCGGACAAGCCGCCCGTGTTCATGTGGTTGCAGGCACTGGCCTATCTGCTCACCGGATCCTGGCGGGTAGCGTTCCTGCTGCCCTCGCTGGCCGCCGCACTGGCCGCGCTGGCGCTGGTCTACGATCTGTCATGCCGCTTGTGGAACCACCGCAGCGCCCTGCTCGCCGCGGCCACGCTGCTGGTGACCATCCATTTCAGCTATCAGATGCGCAACGCGCAGATCGATCCGCTGCTGCTGGGCTGGATCACCCTGGCAAATTACGGCCTGCTGCGCCATCTGCTGCTGGGGCCGTCGTGGCGCTGGTTTGCCGTGGGCTGCTTCTTCGCCGGTGTCGGCGTGGTGACCAAGGGCGTCGGCGTGCTGGCACTGCTGATGCTGATCCCCTACCTGGTCGCCCGTCGTGGCCATTGGCATCGCCTGGCACTGCCGCCCGATGGCTGGTGCTGGGCCGGTGGGCTGGCGCTGTTCCTGGTGCCGATCCTGGCGTGGCTGTTGCCGATGCTGCTGATCGCACGCGCCGACGGCGATCCGCAGCATGCCGAATATGTGCAGAACATCCTGTTCGGGCAGACCGTGCATCGCTACGCGACACCGACCGGGCATATCCATTCGCCGTTCTATTTCCTCGGCATCATCGTGGTCGACTGGCTGCCGTTGTCGCTGCTGCTGCCGTGGGCGCTCCCGGCATGGTGGCGCCGGCTGAAGCGACGCGACGCGCGCTTCCTGCTGCCGCTGGGCTGGATTGCGCTGCTGTTGTTGTTCTTCTCGTTGAGCCCGGGCAAGCGCGATGTCTACATCCTGCCCGCGCTGCCGATCACCGCGCTGGCGCTGGCACCCCTGCTGCCCGGCCTGCTACGCCAACACCGTGTGCGACTGGCGGTGCTTGCCCTGACTCTGCTGCTCGCGACGGCACTGACCGTCGTCGCCCTGCTCGCGCTCCATCGACACCCGGTCTGGGCCGTGAAGATCGAACAAAGCGTGGCCCCGCAGATCTGGTGGCTGCTGCTTGGCACCGGGTTGGCCGGCCTGCTCATCGTCGCGGTCACGCGTGTGCGTCACGCCGCCCTGGGCTGGCTGCTGTTTGCTTTCATCCTGTGGGCCACCTACGGCCTGTGGGGATATCCGATGCTCAATGGCGACCGCTCGGCGCGCGATGTGATGCTGCATGCGCGCGCCATCGCCGGGCCCGACGCAACCATCGGCCTGCTTGCGTGGAAAGAACAGAACCTGCTGATGGCAGATGGACCGGTAGCGGAATTCGGCTTCCTCGCCCCCTGGTCACAGCAATACGCCGAAGCGGTGGCTTGGCAGAGAAATGACCCTGCCCAGCGCTGGATCTTCAGCCTGGACGAAGCCATGGGTGCCTGCGTGAATCGCCAGCATGCCACCTATGTCGGCCATGCCAATCGTCGCGAATGGTGGATGTTCAAGGCCGATGCGGTGGTGCCCGGTTGCGTACCGAACGTGAGTGACAGCGAGGATGCCGACGACACGCCCTGAAGCCCCATCGCAACCGCCAGACTATGTTCACACTGCCAAGCTTAAGCTTGTTACAGTGTCATGTACGCCCGCCACCGCATCCCGCTGGCCTCGTAGCATGGCCAGAAAGGGAGTTCTCGATTGGTTCGACAGGTTGACGATGTACGCGCAGATTCCGTTACGTGGCGAATCTGGGCGCTTTCCGTACTTGTAGCCATCATGCCGGCATGTTTTGCCGTGGCATCGCGCATCAAGCTCATACCGATGATCGCGCTGTTTCTGGCCAGCGTCGCCCTGCTGATCATGCGCAAGGACATCCGTTTCAACTATCGCCTTGCGTGGCCAGTCGCCGTCGTCTGCGCACTGCGGCTGCTGTACGACATCGGCAACTTTCTCGGGCATCACCTGGACTGGGGCACCATCGGTCTGCCGGCGCAAACACTGCTGTTTCTGGCTGTCGCCGCCGTGTTTGCGTTGCCTTTGCGCGAGCGCGTGGTCGCCATCGGCTTCAGCCTGACTACGCTGCTGCTTGGCGTTACCTGCCTGTTCCAGCGCTATGCGCAGGGCGTTGATCGGCCGGCCGGCCTGAACGGTGGCGACTGGGCGGCGGTCGAATTCGCCATGTTCGTGCTGATTCTGGTGCTGCTGTCGATGCTGCAGGCGCTGCGCAGGGATACCAGTCGCAACGATCGCACGCTGCATATCGTGGCTGTGGTGGTCGGCCTGTACGGCGCCGTGCTGACCCAGAGCCGTGGCCCGCTGCTGGCGTTTGCCCCGATCTACCTCGGACTGATGCTCTGGTATGCGGTGCGCTCGCATTTGTGGCGACGCATGCTTGTCCTGTTTGTGGTGACCGTGGCTGGCATGCTTGCGGTTACCACCACCCTGCACAGGGAGATGGTCGATCGGCTCGCTGCCGTATCCACAGACATCCGCAGCTACAGTACCGATGACTCCCCCGCCGCCATCGCAATCCGCGAGCGGCTGGAAATGTGGAGAGTCTCGTGGCAGGCCTTCCTCGAACACCCGTTGACCGGCAATGGCCTGGAGCAATTTGGTCCCTACGTCCGCCATCAGGTCGCCCTTGGTCATGCCGACCCCGCGATCGCCAAATACGTGCACCCGCACAGCGAATATCTCGAATCCATGTTCGCCGGCGGCTTGCCTGCCCTCCTCGTGCTGTTGCTGTTCCTCGGTGTTCCGCTGGCCTATTTCGCCCGGCATGCCAACCACCCCCAGGAGTCGATTGCCGCATCTGCCGTTGGCGGGCTGATGGTGATCGGCATGTACGCTCTATGTGCGTTCAGCGACAATGTGTTTTATCGGGCCATGCCGCAGTCGCTTTATCTGTTCCTCGTGTTGGGCCTGGCGGTCGGTATCGGCCGGCAGCTGCGCTACACGTCACCCCGCTGACCGTCGATCCTCCATGGCCCGTATCAACCTGCTCGCTTGGGACAATCAGCGCGGACTCAGTCACGACATCCGTTTGTTGTCGGAGGCGCTTGCTGCCCTCGGCCATCAGGTGCATGTGACCCGGCTCGGCCCGCATCGGCAGGATGGTCGCTGGAAAAGCATCCCGATGTACTTTCGCATGCTGTGGCAACGGCTGCGCAGCGGTGGCCGCCAACCGAAATTGTTCGATGTGAACATCGCACTGGAGCACGTGCGTCCCTGCTATTTCGGGCTGGCCCGGCTGAATCTGCTGGTGCCGAATCCGGAGTGGCTGTCACCACGCAGCCAGCATTATCTGACGCGCTTCGACGCCATCCTGTGCAAGACCCATTACGGCGTTGACCTGTTCAATGCGCGCGGTTGTCGTGCCATCCATATCGGCTTCCGCAGCAGCGATTGCCTGGACGACACTATCCCGCGACAGGCCGCCTTCCTGCATCTGGCCGGTGCCAGCCGGATGAAGGGTACGCAGCGCCTGCTCGCGCTGTGGCGGCGCCATCCGGAATGGCCAAAACTGTTGTTGCTGCAATCGCCAAAGACGGCCATTCCTGCGCCCGGCCCGACTCCCGCCAACATCGAGCACCAGGTAGGCTATCTGAACGACATCCGGCAAATCCGGAATCTGCAGAATTCGCACCGGTTCCATCTATGCCTGTCGGAAACCGAGGGCTGGGGGCATTACATCGTCGAGGCGATGAGTTGCAAGGCCGTCGTGGTCACCTGCGATGCGGCCCCGATGAACGAACTGGTCACCACCGAACGCGGCATGCTGGTGCGCACTGCCGACACCCGCCCGTTCAATATGACGACCCTGCATCGCTTCGACGAAACAGCCCTGGAAGCCACCGTCGAGCGCCTGATGCAGATGCCCGAATCCGAACATACGACCTTGGGCGAACACGCGCGCAACTGGTTCACCTCGAATGAGACAGGTTTCGCGGTTCGGTTAGACGCCGCCCTGCGTCAGTTGCTCTGAGCAGGGATGCCGGTACGCGCGACAGTGCGGAAATCGGCCGGCGCCACCACAAACTCAGCCAGGTGCTGATCGACGCCGAGCCCGCAGCGAATCAGCTGGCGCGCCCGTGTATCGTCCACGATGCGATCGTTGGGATTGTCGACGACATGCTTGCGGCTGTGATGATAAAGATGCGTTGCCAGTGCGCTGAAGCGGATGTCACGCCGGAGCAACCCCGCGTGAAAAGCGCGCGCCGCCAGTTCCGTATCCTCGCGACCCCAGCCGGTCATGGCCTCATTGAATCCGTTGATACGCAGCAGGTCGTCACGCCAGAACGCCATATTGCAGCTCTTGATGCCCCGCCGCTTGCTGCCTGGTCGTGCATACCAGTGCGCCAGCGGCGGCATGCGCAGCGTGTGCCGCCGCCGCTCGATACCACGACTGAAAAAGCCCGGCATGACCAGCTCGTGTTCCAGCATGCGGCGAGTCAGTCCGGCATCGGTCAGCACGCGTGAGCCCTGCGCAAAGCAGCCCTGGCGCGAAAACGTGCGATGGTCGGCGATGAAATGGCGCTCGGCGACCATGTCGCCATCGAGCAGGATGATGTAGTCGCCTTGCGCGGCAGCAATCGCACGGTTGCGTGCCCGGCTCATGCGCGCGCCGTCGTCGGGTTGCCACAGGTATACCAGACGCACCGGATAGTCCGCCGCCACATGTTCGAGCAGTTCGCGCGTCGCCGGCTGCGAACCATCGTCGGTGACGATGACTTCGAAAGGCAGCTCGCTCTGCGCAGCCAATGCGCGCAACACCAGCTCCAGTGCCGCAGGCCAGTTGTAGGTGATCACGGCGACACTGATGCGCATCAATGCGGCCCCATCATGAGTGCCCGCGATATCAGCCACGCAGCCTCCAACCGCGGCGCAGGATGTTCAAGGCACGCTCCCATTTCCGCCACGGTGATACCCGTCGCATCATCACCAGCCTGGCGTAGCGCTTGGTTTCACTCCATGGTGGCCGCGGCTTGGTCATGAATTCCAGCTTGCTGAACTCGATGCATTCCGGGCCCATGCCGATCCTTGCGGCGTAATGCCGGATCAGTGCACTGGAAGTCATCTTGTTGATGTATTCGACTCGCGCCGACTGGTTCGACCACCAGCCGTTCTTGCCGTGGATGCGATACCGGACGCAACCAGTCGGCAGGTAGTACTTGTGTGCACCAAGCACGCTGCAGCCGAACACCAGGCAATTGTCGGCCGACAACCGCCAGGTCCGCTGGAAGGATTCCGGAAGATCCAGTGCCTGCCGTGCCCATGACGCACGCATCGACAACGCGGAAGTCGGCGCACCGTACCAATGGGTCAACACGTAGGTGCTGATCGCGGTGTAGCCAAGATCGACCTCGCTGCCGTGAAAACTCATCATCCGGTCCTGCTGGTCGAACAGCTGCAGGTCGGAAAACACGAAATCGATATCTTCGCGCGCGTCATACAACGCACCGAGGCGGGCCAGATAGCCCGGCTCCCAGCAATCATCGGAGTCGAGGAAGCTGATGACATCCGCATGCACCGCGTTCACACCGCGCTGGAACGCGCTGAGCTGACCGCCGTTGATGCCGCTGATCAGGGTAACGCGCTCGTCGGCACCATAGCGCTCGCGCAACAGCAGGTCCGATCCATCGGTGGAACCATCATCGACCACGATGACCTGCAACGCCTTGCGACTCTGTGCCAGCGCACTCTCCACCGCCTCCAGCACGAAGTCACGATAGTTGTAGCTGGTGATGACCACCGCAAACGTCGTCGCCCGGGTGCCCGCACCGCTCTCAACACGAGCCGTTGCCGGATCAGCCGCGGACTCTTGCGGCAGTGGTGGTTCGACCAGGGCTTCTTCGCCCGCAATGTCGCTCATTTGCGTCCACTCCCCGAGATCACTACTGCCTGATGTGACAACGTGTCCCCAACACTAGTTGCCGGCAGCTCATGCCAAGGCACCATCATATCGGACTCAAGGGTCATCTCCGCTATCACGGGTCATCTCGCGCGCGCTCGTCAGCAGACAGCATCGCAACCGGACGCCTGATGGGATCAGCTAGAATTCCCCGCATGCCCACCTTCCCGCTGACCCTCGTCGTCATCACCCACAACGAGGTCGAGAACATTGCGCGCTGCCTCGACAGCGTGCCGTTCGCCGCCGAGAAGCTGGTGATCGACAGCGGCAGCGACGACGACACGGTCGCTGTTGCGCAAGACCACGGTGCACGCGTGGTTCATCAGGATTGGCTCGGCTTCGGACCGCAACGCAATTTCGCCACCACCTTGTGTGCGAATCCGTGGATTCTTGCGCTGGATGCTGACGAATACCTCACTCCGGAACTTGCCATCGAACTGCAGCAGCGCCTGCCCGAACTGATGGCGAGCAAACTGCCGGCTGCCTATCTGCGTCGCAGCACCGTCTTCATGGGCGCTCCGATGCGCTGGTACCGTCCTGCGGTCGGCGAAAAGATGGCCCGGTTATACCACCGCGATCGCGCACGCTGGAGCGATGCACGAGTGCATGAGTCGCTGTGCTTCGATGGCACCGTGCCGACACTGCGCGCGCCGTTCAATCACGTGAACAACCCGACGCTGGTGCACAAGCAGCTGAAGGTATTGCGCTATTCCGAGCTGAAGTGCCGCGACTGGAACGACAAGAACAAGCCGGTACGCATGTGGCAGACCCCGTTTCTGTTTCTGCTGACCTTCGTCAAGGACTACTTCCTGCGGCTTGGCTTTCTGGACGGGTGGCGTGGCTACCTGATTGCCCATACCGCGGCCGTGTATGCCGTTTACAAGCGCATGCGTTACTACGAGATCCGCCAGAACCCGGAATCGCTGCCACGAGCGGCAACCGCCCTGACCAGGCACCAAATCGACCGCTGATCATGTCCACGCCGGCCTCCAAAAAACATTATCTGCTGTACGGTTCCGAACGCTACGCACTGGCGATCCTGCGTCCGCTGCAAGAAGCAATCCGTGATCGTGGCGACGAGGCAGCATGGTTCTTCGATGGCCCCGGTGCCGAAGACCTGCTGGAAGGCGAGCGTTTGCTCACCGTGGCCGAAGTGCGCGCGTGGAATCCCTTGGCGGTGATCACCTCGTCCAACGCGGTTCCGCATTTCTTTCCTGGCGTGAAGGTCGAGACGTTCCACGGCTTCGATGCCGGCAAGCCACGACACATCTACATTCGCGGCTTCTTCGACTTGTACTGCACGACCGGTCCGCGCGACACCGCACAATTCCGTGCGATCGCCGACCGCGTCGGACACTTCACGGTGACCGAGACCGGCTGGCCCAAGCTCGATCCGTTCATGCGCGAAATCGCCGGGCCGTTGCCCGAGGTGCGCCGGCCTCCGGTGATCCTGTACCACTCCACCTTCTCGCCATCGTGGAGCGCCGCCGAAACGCTGTACGAGGAAGTGAAACGCTTGTCGCGCGACGGTCGCTGGCGCTGGATCGTCACCTTCCATCCGAAGATGGCAGCGGAGACTGTGGCGAAGTTCAAGGCACTGCAGAACGAGTATCTGACCTTCGCCGGGAACGACAACATTCTCGAACTGTTCCCGCAGGTCGACCTGATGTGCTCGGACACCTCGTCGGCACTCAACGAATTCCTGCTCACCGGCAAGCCGGTGGTGACGTTCAAGAACCGCCGACCCGGCCCTCAGCTGATCGATATCGACGATGCGGCTCAGTTCGAGCCGGCGATCGAGCATGCGCTGGCGCGGCCACCGGAACTGCTCAAGGCCATCCGCGACTACGCCGACGCGATCCACCCGTATCGCGACGGCCGCTCCAGCGAGCGCGTGCTCGATGCGATCGACGCCTTCGTCGCCAGTGGCGCCCGCAATCGGCAGCGCAAGCCACTGAATCTGTGGCGCAAGCTGAAGATCCGCCGCCGCATCGGTTACTGGGGGCCAGCCTGAGCACATCTGGCGCTGACGCTGCTGCTGCCATCCGCGCACCTGACGCAAGCTAGAATCACCCTGAATCCGCCAAGAGCCAGCCACGTGTCAGTCAGCGCCTATAGCCGTTCCGAACACCTGCGGGCCCTGTGGCCATGGCTGCCGTTATGGGTGCTGGTGGCCTTGCTGGCGATTTTTTCGCACGGGCCGATGCCGCTGTATTCCACCCGCACCCTGGCGGTGGCGTGGGAGATGTGGAGCCACGGCCACTGGCTGGTGCCGCATATCAACGGTCAGCCGTACAGCGAAAAGGCGCCGTTGCTGTTCTGGCTGATCCATGCCGGCTGGTTCGTGTTCGGCGTCAATGATGTCTGGCCACGCGTACTCGAGGTGCTGATCGGTGGCACCCAGCTGGTACTGATCTCGATGCTGGCGCGGCGGCTGTTTCCGAGCCGGCCGTGGATGGCCAAGGCGGCACCATGGATGCTGCTGGCACTGGGCTATGCGTTCCTGTTCGGCCTGCAGATCATGTACGACGTGCTGCTGGCGGTATGGACGCTGGCCGCGTTGCTGTGCCTGACTCCGAAGCTGCATCGGACCGAACCGCGCTGGCTGCTGTTCGGCCTGTGCATCGGCCTCGGCCTGCTGACCAAGGGCCCGGTGATGCTGCTGCACATCGTGTTTCCGTGGCTGCTCGGGCCGTTGTGGAATGACTGGGCACGCCAGCATCGTGCCCGCTGGTATGGCCGTGGCGTGCTGTCGCTATTGCTCGGTGGCGTTATTTTGCTGGCATGGGCGCTGCCCGCCGGGTTCTCCGGCGGCGAGGTGTACCGGCAGCGACTGTTCTTCACCCAGACCGCCGGACGTGTAGTCAACAAGCTGGCGCAAGGCAAGGACCTGCAGACTCACGCGCAGCCGTTCTGGTTCTACCTGTTCGGCCTGCCGCTGCTCCTCTTTCCGTTCAGTGGCTGGCCGCGGGTGTGGGTGGCCCTGGCCTGTCTGCGCCGGCCACTCGAGCCGGGCCTGCGTTTTGCCTTGTGCTGGCTGCTGCCCAGCTTCGTCGTGTTTTCGCTGATCAGTGGCAAGCAGCTGTATTACCCGCTGCCTGAATTCGGCGGCATGGTACTGCTGATGGCCGGCGCGATTGCCGTGCTGCGCGAGCGCCGTCCGGCCCTGGCCGACAATGGCTGGTTCGGTACCTGGCCGCTGGGTGTGGGCGGCATCGTGTTCGGCCTGCTGTTGTTTGCGCTGCCCGTGCTGGTGGCCAGCAATCGTCTGCATGGCGAATGGCCGGATGCAGCCGCACCTTACAGTCGCTTTTTCAGTGTGGTGTTCCTGCTGCTCGGTGGTTTGCTGCTGCTGCGCGGCCGCGGCGAACTGCGCCGGCTGGCGGTGGCTGGGCTGGTCGGCGTACTCACTCTCAACACCCTGTTCACCCTCACGCTGTGGTCTCGCTACGACCTGCAGCCGACCGCCCATCTGCTGGCTGCCGCGGAACAGGCACAGCGTCCGATCGGCTATCTGGGCAACTACGAGGGCGAGTTCCATTTTGAGGCCCGCTTGACCCAACCGATCACCGAGCTGTTCGGGGATCAGGCCGTGCGGGATTTCGCCCATGCCCATCCGGACGGCCTGATCGTGGTGCACCCGGGAAAGCTCGACGCCAACGACCTGCGCTACGCGCTGCTGGTGCAGCCATTCCGTTCATCGTGGCTGGTGGTCTGGCCAGCCGCCTCGCTAGCCGACCTGCGCGCCGGACTTGCTCCGCCGGAACCGACCCGACCGACCCAGGTCTACCCGGCTGACGCCTGGCGCTATCGCACGCAACCGTGAGTGCCACCTTGATCGCCAGCCTGCGCAAGCAGTGCGACGGCCCGCGCGATGGTGCCCTGCTGCGCTTCTCGCTGGGCAATGCCCTGCTGGGCGAAGGCGAGATTGACGCCGCAATCGGCGAGTTGCGGCGCGCCCTGGATTTCGATTCCGCCTACTCGGCCGCATGGAAGCTGCTCGGCAAGGCCTGCCAGCAGACCGGCCAGCTGCAGGCTGCGGCAGACGCCTGGCGCAATGGCATCGACGCTGCCACCAGGCGTGGTGACAAGCAGGCCGAAAAGGAAATGACCGTATTCCTGCGCCGGCTGGAAAAGCCGTAGGAACGCACCTGGTGCCGTTTACCCGCTCTCGCGATCGTACGGACTGACCAAGCCATCCGCCGAATAGCGCTTGTACTGCCACTGATATTGCGCGAAGGCCAACTCGACGCAGTCCTGCACGCCCTGGTTCAACGCGGCGCAGGCGAGTGCCGGGTCGGCATCGGTCAACCGTTCGGGCGCGGGCAAGATCTGGATGCGATACCCGGCACCGCGCGGCAAGCGTTCGGCAAACGCAAACAGCACGGTCGCGCCGGTACGTGCGGCCAACCGTGGCAACAACACCATGGTCAACGCCTGGCGATCGAAGAACGGCGCGAATTCACCTTCGCCGGCACGCGGCTTCTGATCCGGCAGGATGCCGACCGTGCCGCCGGCTGCCAGCCGCTTGTACAGGGTGCGCACACCGGCGCCATCGGCACGCACCTGCTCCGGCGCCAGCGCACCGCGCACCTTGCGCAGCAGACCCTCAACCGCGGCGATTCGCGGTGGACGGTACAGGATCGCCATCGGCGTCTTGCGGCACAGCCAGTAATTCAGCAATTCCCAGCAGCCCAGGTGTGGCGCCGCGATGATCACGCCCTTGCCGGCGGCCAGCGCGGCATCCAGCAACGCTTCGCCGCGCACCTCGCGCACCAGCGCCAGCGCGCGCTCGGCACCGGCGCCCCAGACCTTGACGATCTCGCTGACCGACTTGCCGCTCTCGCTCACCACCTCGCGCAGCAGCGCCGCCTGCGCTGCATCATCCAATGCCTGCCGCACGATGCGCAGGTTCACCGCCGTGTTCTGCACCATCTGGCCGCGCCGCCACAGCAGCACGCGGCCCAGTCCGCTGCCGATGCCATGCAAGACACGCAGCGGCAACAACGCCAGCAGGCGCAGCAGCAGATAGATGAGATAGATGTCGGCACGCATCCGCTCAGTTTACGGGAGCCGGCTTTCACCGTCCGCCATTGCGCCGTAAGCTGATCACCTCACTCCAAGCGTGCGGCCATGATTGCCCTGATCCAGCGCGTCCTTTCCGCCCGTGTCGATGTCGGCGAGGAAACCGTCGGCGCGATCGGACCAGGGCTGCTGGCCCTGGTAGCGGTTCAGCCGGACGACGGCGAGGTGCAGGTGAAGCGCATGCTGGAACGCCTGCTCGGCTATCGCGTGTTCGCCGACGAAGCGGGCAAGATGAACCGTTCACTCGCAGATACCGGCGGCGATCTGCTGCTGGTCAGCCAGTTCACCCTCGCTGCGGACACCCGCTCCGGCATGCGCCCCAGCTTCACCCGCGCCGCACCACCCGAACATGGTCGCCGCTGGTTCGAACGGTTGCTGGAACTTGCACGCATTGCGCATCCGGGGGTGGAAACCGGGCGCTTCGGTGCCCATATGGTGATCCAGCTGGTGAACGACGGCCCAGTGACTTTCTGGCTCGACACCGGTTGAGCAGCTGGGCACGGACTACGCGTGGCGCAGCCCGCAAAGCTACTGCAAGGTCGCGATTTGGCGTGATTTTTGCGTGCCCTGTTTGAACTTTTTCTCACTTGAAAACTGGTCAAAAAAGCAGCACATCGCTATAATGTCCGGTTCTTGAACCCCGCGGCGGTCGGTTAATTAATGAACAGCAAAGCTCCCCACGAGCAACAGTCCGAAATCAAGGCACTTATCTCCAAGGGTCTGGAGCAGGGCTACCTGACCTACGCCGAGATCAACGACCATCTGCCAGACGACATCGTCGATCCGGAGCAGATCGAAGACATCATGGCGGTGCTCAAGGGCGTCGGCATTGAAGTGCATGATGCCGCGCCGGACGCCGACCCGCTGGCCGACAAGGCCGGCAGCAGCACCGACGACGAAGCCGCCGCCGAAGAGGCCGTGGCGCTGCTGTCGGCCGTCGACGCCGAAGTCGGCCGTACTACCGATCCGGTGCGCATGTACATGCGCGAGATGGGCACGGTCGAGCTGCTTACCCGCGAGGGCGAAATCGCCATCGCCAAGCGCATCGAGGAAGGCCTCGGCCAGGTGCAGACCGCGCTGGCCAGCTTCCCGCTGACGATCGAGCTGCTGCTGGAGGAATACGACCAGCATCTGGACGGCAAGCGCCGCCTCAGCGAAATCCTGGCCGGCTTCCTCGATCTGGAAGAAGCCGCCGACCTCGCCCGCAAGGAGAAGGAAGCCGCCGCGCTGCTGGCACCGGAACCGGAACCCGGCGATGACGCCGAAGCAGACGACGACGAGACCGCCACCGAGGACGAAGAGGAGGCCGGCTCCAGCGGACCCGATCCGGAAGAGGTCAAGCGCCGCATGGAGCTGCTGCGCGACCATTACAGCAAGTTTCAGAAGGCCGCGCCGAAAGCCGCCAGCATCCTCGACAAGAAGATCGTCAAGCTGCGCGACCAGATGGCCGAGGAATTCCTCAAGCTCAAGCTGCCGTCCGCGCTGATCGACGGCTTCGTGCGCAAGCTGCGCGAAGTGGTCAACGACATCCGCCATCACGAGCGCGTGCTGATGGACATCTTCGTCAAGCAGGTGAAGATGCCCAAGGCCGAGTTCATCAAGGCGTTCCCCAGCAACGAGGGCAACCTCGAGTGGGCCGCCGAGCTGGGTCGCAAGCGCCAGAAGTGGTCGCCGAACATCAAGACCCACCGCGAAGCGATCGACGCCGAGCAGGAAAAGCTCGCCACCATCGAACGCAAGCTGTTCCTGCCGCTGATCGACATCAAGGACATCAACCGTGCCATGGCCAGTGGCGAGGCGAAGGCTCGTCGCGCCAAGAAGGAAATGGTCGAAGCCAACCTGCGCCTGGTGATCTCGATCGCCAAGAAGTACACCAACCGTGGCCTGCAGTTCCTCGACCTGATCCAGGAAGGCAACATCGGCCTGATGAAGGCGGTCGACAAGTTCGAATACCGTCGCGGCTACAAGTTCTCGACCTACGCAACCTGGTGGATCCGCCAGGCGATCACCCGCTCGATCGCCGACCAGGCACGCACCATCCGCATCCCGGTGCACATGATCGAGACGATCAACAAGCTCAACCGCATTTCCCGCCAGATGCTCCAGCAGTTCGGCCGCGAGGCCACGCCGGAAGAACTGGCCAAGGAAATGGAGATGCCCGAGGACAAGATCCGCAAGGTCTTGAAGATCGCCAAGGAACCGATCTCGATGGAGACCCCGATCGGCGACGACGAGGACTCGCATCTGGGCGACTTCATCGAAGACGGCAACGCCAGCTCGCCGATCGAGTCGGCCACCGAGACCGGCCTGATGGAAACCGTGCGCGACGTGCTGGCCGGGTTGACCCCGCGGGAAGCGAAGGTGCTGCGCATGCGCTTCGGCATCGACATGAACACCGATCACACGCTGGAAGAAGTCGGCAAGCAGTTCGACGTCACCCGCGAGCGGATCCGCCAGATCGAAGCGAAGGCACTGCGCAAGCTGCGCCACCCGAGCCGTTCGGAACAGCTGCGCTCGTTCCTCGACGTCGACTGAGCGCAAACTCACGGCAAGAAGACTGAAGAATCCCCGCCAGCGCGGGGATTCTTCGTTTCAGGGCACTCACTCAAGCCCTCACCCGGATACGCATGAACCGCGATCCACAAGTACAGTCACGCTCTCGCTACGGTAAACTTCCGCCTCCGCGCGCGGGCCTATAGCTCAATGGTTAGAGCAGAGGACTCATAATCCTTTGGTTCCAGGTTCGAGTCCTGGTGGGCCCACCACACATTCGTCCGAGAGTGTCCGTATGGCGTTTCGTATATACGTGGTCACCGGCAGTCGGGATGCCGGGGCGTCGGCACCGAGCCCGCAATCATGCAAGGGCGCGCTGACCACTTACACCTGATACCTTTGGCAGGCGAAACCGATGGAAACAACCGTCGGGCGGTTCGCGACTACCGGATGGTTTGCCCATGAGTGTCAGCAGCCCCGCTGAGCGTGACGAGCTGAATCGGCTGTTGCAGCAAGCCGGCCGCAACGACCAGAAAGCTTTTGCCGAGGTGTACAAGCGCACGTCGCCCAAGCTGTTCGGTGTGTGCCTGCGCATGCTGCGCGACCGCGGCGCGGCCGAGGAAGTGCTGCAGGAGACCTACACCACCGTGTGGCGCAGCGCCGGCAGCTTCGACGCGAACCGGGCCAGCGCGATCACCTGGCTGGTCACGCTGTCGCGCAACAAGGCGATCGATCGCCTGCGCCAGCATCGCGAGGAATTGCTGGACGACCCGTCGAGGCTGGACGAGACCGTCGACGAACAGCCCACGCCGGCGGCCGGTGCGGAAACCAGCCAGGAATACCAGCGGCTGCAACAGTGTCTCGATGAACTGGAGCCGCAACAGCAGAGTTCGGTGCGTGAAGCCTTTTTCACCGGCGCTACGTATAACGAATTGGCGACACGCTGCAAGGTGCCGCTCGGAACCATGAAAAGCTGGATCCGCCGCAGCCTCATGCAACTTCGCACGTGCCTCGATCAATGAATACGCCCATCGAAGACGGCAACAACAATCTGCGTTATGCCGAGTACGTGCTTGGCGTGCTCGACGCCGACACTCGTGCCGAAGTGGCGCATGAAGTCCTGGTCTCCGGCGAAGCAGCGACCGCGGTGGCTTTGTGGCAGCGTCGCCTGATGCCGCTGACCGACACCATCGGCGAGGTCACCCCTGCACCGTATGTATGGGCGCGGATTCACGACGCGCTGCAACTGGACGCACCCGCCAGGGTGACGCCACGCAAGGGCCTGTGGAATAACCTGCAGCTGTGGCACTGGCTCGGCATCGGTGCCAGTGCAGTGGCTGTCGCGCTGCTCGTGGTGGTGGCGCTGCCACGGCCGACAACGACGCCCACGGTGGTCAATGCCGGCTACATGGCCTCGACCATCCAGCAGGACAACGGCAGCACCGGCTGGACCGCCACGATGGACCTGCAACACGCCCGCATGGTGGTGGTGCCGGCCACGCCGGTTGCGCTCGAGCAGGGCCACGCGCCCGAGCTGTGGCTGATTCCGGCCGGCGGCAAACCGATTTCGGTGGGCATGATCGCGCGCGACAAGCCCACCACGCTGGCGCTCGATCCGGCCTTGCTTGCGCAACTCGGTCCGACCGCCGCACTAGCTGTTTCGGTCGAACCGATCGGCGGTTCGCCGACCGGTCAACCGACCGGTGCAGTGATCGCCAAGGGTGCAATCGGCGCCGCGCCGGATGCCGGCGGCAAGGTGGCCATGATTGGAGTCAGGCGAGCGGACCGGAACCGGGTCTAATCAAACCCGGCCTGATCCGCTCATGAGCACAGCCCTGGTCCTGTTCCGGCACGATCTGCGCCTGACCGACAACCCGGCGTTGAGCGCCGCCTGTGCGGCGCATGCACAGGTACTTCCAGTCTTCATTCACGCGCCTGGCGAGGATGGTGAATGGACCGCCGGCGCCGCCAGCCGCTGGTGGCTACACCATTCACTGGCAGCATTGGACAAGCGGCTTCGTGCACAGCATGCCGGACTGCATCTGCGCCAGGGCGACACGCTCAACGTGCTGCGCGAGCTGATCCGCATGAGTGATGCCACGGCGGTTTACTGGAACCGCTTGTACGAACCGACATCGATAGCCCGCGACACGCACATAAAGAGTGCGCTGCGCGAACAGGGCATCGAGACACACAGCCATAACGCCGCCCTATGGTGCGAGCCGTGTCAAATCGCGACCCAGCAAGGCGATCCGTACAAGGTGTTCACGCCGTACTGGCGCAATCTGCGGCCACAATTGCGAATCATCGAACCATGGCCCGAACCGATCCTGCCCGGCTGGCACAAGCTGCCGGGTGACTTGCCGCTGGCGGCGTTCGATCTGCTTCCGCGCATCCGCTGGGACAACGGCATGACCGATACGTGGCGACCGGGCGAGGCAGGCGCACAGGAGCTGCTGGAAATCTTCGCCGACGACGCCATCGGCGATTACGCGCAGGCACGTGACCTGCCTTCGCGTCACGGCACCTCGCGGCTGTCGCCACATCTGCATTTCGGCGAGATCTCGCCGCGGCAGATCCATGCCGAACTGGATCGCCGGGCCCAATCCGTCGAGGCAAAGCGACGACCAGATATCGAACCGTATCTGCGCGAGCTGGGTTGGCGCGAATTCGCCCATCACCTGCTGTTCCATTTTTCGCAAACGCCGACAGAAAACTTCAATCCGCGCTTCGCCGACTTCACTTGGGCCGCACCCGACGACGAGCTGCTCTCGCGCTGGCAGCAGGGTCGCAGCGGCATCCCGCTGGTTGACGCCGGCATGCGCGAGCTGTGGCACACCGGCTGGATGCACAACCGCGTGCGCATGATCGTGGCCAGCTTCCTGACCAAAAATCTGCGCCAGCACTGGCAGCACGGCGCACGCTGGTTCTGGGACACGCTCGTCGATGCCGATCTGGCCAACAACACGCTGGGCTGGCAGTGGGTGGCCGGCTGCGGCGCTGATGCCGCACCGTATTTCCGTGTGTTCAATCCGGTGACCCAGGCGAAGAAGTTCGACCCGGACGGCGTCTATCTCCGCCGCTGGCTACCTGAGCTGGCGGATGCGCCGCTCGATCTGCTGCATGAGCCGTGGAAGGATCCGTCACTGCTGAGCCGCAGCGGCTACCCGGCGCCCATGGTGGATCTGGTCAGCTCCCGGCAGGATGCGCTAACCGCTTATCAGGCCTGCAGAAAGCCCTGATCGGTTTGCAGGCCAGATTCCTGCCACGTCCATGCATCCACATCGCCAGTTGAGCCGTATCTGTCCATGACACGCAGACAGGTACGTTTCCATGGCAAGTTCCCGACTGATCCTGACACCGCTGCCCGACGGGATCGATCCGTCGGCTTCCGCTTCGACCGACTGTCCTGCGCGGCGCTCCTGGCTGGTCCGTACCATGCGTCGGTGGTTCGATACCGGCGTGGCCGTCGAGGTTGACGAGAGCCGTGAGGATCGCGTCGACTGGCTGCGTGCCGCCCCGTTCGTGGCAATGCATCTGGCCTGCCTCGGCGTTCTGTGGGTAGGCGTCTCTCCGGTCGCCCTGATCGTGGCCGGGTCGCTCTATGCCATCCGCATGTTTGCGCTGACCGCGTTCTACCACCGCTATTTTTCGCATCGCACCTTCCAGACCTCGCGTGCGGTGCAGTTCGTATTCGCGCTGATCGGTGCCTCCTGCGTGCAACGCGGGCCGCTGTGGTGGGCTGCGCACCACCGCCATCATCATAGGGTGACCGACACGCCGGCCGACCCGCATTCGCCGGGCGTTTACGGCTTCGTGTGGAGTCATGTCGGCTGGTTCCTGACTCCGCGCAACTTCCGCACCGACCTGTCGCGCGTGCCGGACCTGGCGAAATTTCCGGAGCTGCGCTGGCTCGACCGTTATGACATCGCCATTCCGGTTGTGCTCGCCGTCCTCATGTATGCGCTGGGCGTGCTACTGCATCACATGGCGCCGCAACTCGGCACCGGTGGCGGACAGATGCTGATCTGGGGTTTCTTCGTCTCGACCATCGTGCTGTTTCACGCCACCGTGACGATCAACTCGCTGGCGCACCGTTTCGGCAAGCGTCGCTTCGATACCAAGGACGATAGCCGCAACAACGTCTGGCTCGCGCTGCTCACCTTTGGCGAGGGCTGGCACAACAACCATCACTTCTTCCCTGGTTCGAGCCGACAGGGTTTTCATTGGTGGGAGGTCGACCTGACCTGGTACGGATTGAAGCTGATGTCGGCGCTGGGTCTGGTACGCGGGCTGAAGCCGGTACCCGCCTGGGTGCTGACCAAGGCACGGAGCTGAGCCATGCACATCGCCGTGGTCGGATCGGGTATCGCGGGGCTGGCATCGGCGTGGCTGCTGTCGCGCCGGCACAAGGTGACGCTGTTCGAGGCCGGCAGTTATTTCGGTGGTCATACGCATACGCATGACGTGGAGCAGCAAGGTCGCCACTATCGCATCGACAGCGGCTTCATCGTGCACAACCCCCATCACTATCCGCTGCTGACGCGGATGTTCGATCAGCTCGGCGTGGCATCGCAGCCGACCACGATGAGCTTTTCGGTGCACAACGAGGCCAGCGGGCTGGAGTACAACGCGGCCACGCTGGATACGCTGTTCTGCCAGCGACGCAACCTGTGCTCGCCCCGCTTCATCGGCATGGTGCGTGACCTGATGCGCTTCTACCGCGAGGCGCCGGCGCTGCTCGACTTCCCGGAAGAAGGCCCCACGCTGGGCGACTATCTCGCCGAACACGGCTACGGCGCCGCGTTCCGCGACGAACATCTGGTGCCGATGGCGTCGGCACTGTGGTCGTCGCCAGCCACGCAGATTCTCGGCTTTCCGGCGCGCTATCTGGCGCAGTTCATGGCCAACCACCAGATGCTGCAAATCAGCAATCGTCCGCAATGGCGCGTGGTCCGCGGTGGTTCGTCCACCTATGTGCAGGCGTTGCGCGAGCACTGGTCGGTGCGCGAACGGCTGAACTGCGCGGTGCGCTCGATCCGCCGCCATGCCGCCGGCGCCGAGATCACCAGCGCTGCCGGCGTCGAGCATTTCGATCATGTGGTTCTGGCTTGCCACAGCGATCAGGCACTGGCCTTGCTGAGCGATGCCGACGAACGCGAGCAGTCGATCCTCGGCGCGATGCCGTACCAGGCCAACGACACCCTGCTGCATACCGATGCCAGCGTGCTGCCGCGGCGACGCAAGGCATGGGCCGCGTGGAACGCGTGGCTGCCGCGTGATCCCGACGAGGCGTGCACGGTCAGCTACTGCATGAACCTGCTGCAGGGCATCGAATCACCGGAGCCCTTCGTGGTCACGCTCAACCGCACAGCAGCGATCGACCCGGACAAGGTGGTGGCCCGCATGCAGTACCACCATCCGGTCTACAGCCACGCGTCGGTGGCGGCGCAGAGGCGCAAGGCCGAGATCCAGGGTCAACGCCATACCTGGTTCGCCGGCGCGTACTGGGGCTGGGGATTCCATGAAGACGGCATCCGCAGCGCGGTCGACGTGGCTGCCGCCCTCGGCGTGCGCTGGCCGGTCGGCATGGGCGCCATCCACGCGGTCGAATTACGTGCCGAGGAGATCGCGGCGTGAACACCGAAGCAACCCATGCAAATTCGCCGCTGACGAGCGCGGTGTATGAAGGTGTGGTGCGCCATCGTCGGCTCGCACCGCATCCGCATGCCTTCGATTACCGGATGGCCCAGCTCTATCTGGATCTGGATGAAGTCGATCGCGTGTTCAAGCAGCGCTGGCTGTGGTCGAACGAACGCGGCAACGTCGCGCAGTTTCGTCGCAAGGACTATCTCGGCCCGACTGAACTGCCGCTGGCCGAGGCTGTGCGTCAACGCGTCGAGCAAGCCACCGGCCATCGTCCGGTCGGGCCGATCCGCATACTGACCCATCTGCGCTACTTCGGGCTGGTGTTCAACCCGGTCAGCTTCTACTACTGCTACGCCGAGGACGGGGTGAGCCTGGTCTGCATCGTGGCGGAGATCACCAACACGCCCTGGAAGGAACGCCACGCCTACGTGCTGCCGATCGAGACCGCACAGGTGCAGGGACGTGCACTGCACTGGACCTTCCCCAAGACCTTCCATGTGTCGCCATTCATGCCGATGGCGCGCGAATACGACTGGAGCTTCACCACGCCGGGCGACCAGCTGCATGTACACATGGATGTGCTGCGCGATGGCCGTCGCGAGTTCGACGCCACGCTCACCTTGCAGCGCAAACTCCTGACCGGCGCCTCGCTTGCCCGCGTGCTGTGGCGCTATCCGCTGATGACCGCGCAGGTGGTCGGCGCCATCCACTGGCAGGCACTGCGGCTGTGGCTGAAGCGCAACCCTGTCCACGATCACCCCGCTGTTTCCTGAAGCTGTATCGAGGTTCGCCATGAACGACATTGCCAAGACCGCCGACTACGAAAGCCCCCGAACCGGAGCCTTCGATCGCTTCCTGCGCCAGCAGTTGCTCGGTCAACTGAGCCAGCTGCGGCACGGACGATTGCTGTTGACCGACGATGGCGAGCAACTCGAATTCGGTGATGCCACGGCCGATCTGCAGATCCACATGGAGATCCTCGATCCAGCCTTCTACCGCGCCGTCGCCACCAACGGCAGCGTGGGCGCGGGCGCGGCTTACATGGATGGTCTATGGCGTTGCGACAATCTGGTCGGGCTGATGCAGCTGCTGGTGCGCAACCGCGACATGCTCGATGGCATGGAGAGTGGCCTGGCCCGGTTCGGCGGCATGGCGATGCGCGGCTTGCATGCACTGCGCCGCAATACACGCGATGGCAGCCGTCGCAACATCGCGGCGCATTACGACCTCGGCAATGATTTCTTCAGCCTGTTCCTGTCGCCGGACCTGATGTACTCGTCGGCGATCTGGACGGATCCATCCGACACGCTGGAAATCGCCTCGACGCGCAAGCTCGAACGCATCTGCCGCAAGCTCGATCTGAAACCGACCGACCGGGTGATCGAGATCGGTACCGGCTGGGGCGGCTTTGCGCTGTACGCCGCGCAGCACTACGGCTGCCACGTCACCACTACCACGATCTCGCGCGAGCAGCATGCGCTGGCCAGCGAACGCATCACGGCGGCAGGCCTGAGTGATCGCACTACCCTGCTGCTCAAGGACTACCGCGATCTCGAAGGCCAGTACGACAAGCTGGTTTCGATCGAGATGGTCGAGGCGATCGGTTCGCCGTATCTGGACGTCTATTTCGAGAAGCTTGGCAGCCTGCTGAAACCCGACGGGCTGGCGCTGCTGCAGGCGATCACGATCGAGGATCACCGTTATGCGCAGGCCTTGAAGTCGGTCGACTTCATCAAACGCCATGTATTTCCCGGCAGCTTCATCCCATCGATCAGTGCATTGATCGCATCGAAAACTCGCGCCAGCGATCTGGCGCTGACCCAGCTGGAAGACTTCGGCCACTCGTATGCGCTGACCCTGAAGGCCTGGCGCGAACGCTTCATGGCGCAGCTGCCGCAGGTGCGTGCGCAGGGCTTCGACGAACGCTTCATTTGCATGTGGGAGTTCTACCTGGCGTATTGCGAAGGTGGTTTCCGCGAACGCTCGATCGGTGTCGCACATCTGCTGCTGGCCAAGCCCGGCAACCGGCGCGCGGCGTTGCTGCCGGAGCTCGCACCGGCCGGCGGAATGCCTGCATGAAATTCTGGGCCAGCCTCATCGGCTATCAGCTGGTCTGGTTCGCCGCCGTAATCGGCGCCGGGCGCGGACTGGCGTGGCCGGGGATCGCCGGCATGCTGGTTTACGCCGCATGCCAGTTGGGCGCTGCGCGTCATTACAAAACCGATCTCTCATTGATGGCGACGGCGATCGTGCTGGGGCTGCTGGTCGATGGCGGATTGATCCGCACAGGGCTGGCCAGCTATGCCACGCCGTGGCCATCGGCTGCGCTGGCACCGGTATGGATTCTGGCGCTGTGGGCCACTTTCGCGATGACTTTCACCCAATCATTGAGCTGGCTGGAAACGCGTCTCTGGCTCGCTGCATTACTCGGAGCCATCGGTGGCCCACTGGCCTATCTGAGCGCGTCACGCGGTTGGCATGTAGTGAGCTTTGCCGATCCCGCGTGGTGCGGCCTGTTGTGGCTGGGCATCGGCTGGGCGCTGGCGACACCGGCGTTGGCGTGGCTGGCCAGACGCTGGTCGATCGACGCGACGCCGACAGCGATTTCCTTGCAAGGCGATGCGCCATGAATGCATGGATCCAACTGCTTGTGCTGTGGCTGCTTGCGGCGCTGATGATGAGCTTGGGCTGGCTGTGGCAACGCCCGCGATCCAACGCCGGCATCGTCGATGCGCTGTGGGCCGGCGGTGTGGGCGGGAGTGCCGTGCTGTTCGCCTTGCTCGGTGACGGCGGCCTCTGGCCGCGCGTGATCCTGGCCATGCTCGGCGGCTTGTGGGGAACGCGGCTGACTGCACATCTGTGGCAGCGGGTTCGCGGCGAGCCCGAGGATGGCCGTTACCAGAACCTGCGTGCGCACTGGCATGGCAGCCAGTTCAAGTTCTTCCTGTTCTTCCAGTTCCAGGCAGTGCTGATCGTGCTGTTCTCGCTGCCGTTCCTGGCGGTGGCACGCAACCCGCAAGGATTCGGCCCCTGGATGCTGATCGGCATCGCGATCTGGCTGGTCAGCGTGATCGGCGAATCGATCGCCGATCAGCAGCTCGCCCGCTTCCGCGCCAATCCGGCGAATCACGGGCGCACCTGTCGCGCTGGCCTGTGGCGTTATTCGCGGCATCCCAACTATTTCTTCGAATGGGTGCATTGGTTTGCCTACGTCTGCATCGCGATCGGATCGCCGATTGCATGGCTGACCTGGGCCGGCCCGTTGGTGATGTACGTATTCCTGCGCTGGATCAGCGGCATCCCGTACACCGAGACGCAGGCACTGCGCAGCCGCGGCGACGACTACCGCGCCTATCAACGCAGCACCTCCATGCTGATTCCCTGGTTTCCGAAAAGGAGCGAACCATGAACACCGCCGCCACGGCTTTCGACGAACTGCCGCAAGAGCATCCCGCCACCGGTCTGCTGGGCCTGGCCGAACGAGGTCGTCTGCCCGACGCGTTGTTGCGGCAAGGCATCCGCCGCATGTGCGCGCAGCGCCTGCGCGAGGAAATGGCGGGTGGACTGGATCAGCAGGCTGCGCGCTTTGCCGAACGCATCGACATGCTGCGGCACAGCCCGGTGGCGATCCACACCGACGCCGCCAACGCGCAGCATTACGAACTGCCGCCGGCGTTCTTCGAGCTGTGCCTCGGCAAGCGCCTGAAGTATTCCGGCTGCCATTACCCGCGCGGCAACGAGTCGCTGGATCAGGCTGAGGAAGCCATGCTCAAGCTGTATGGCGAACGTGCCGAACTGGCGGACGGCCAGAAGATCCTCGAACTTGGTTGCGGCTGGGGCTCGCTCACGCTGTGGATGGCCGAGCGCTATCCGAACGCCAAGATCACCGCCGTTTCCAACTCGAACCAGCAGCGCGAACACATCCAGGCGAAGTGCCGCAAGCGCGGCCTGTTCAATGTGCGGGTGATTACCCAGGACGTGAATCAGCTTGAACTGGAAGCCGCGCAGTTCGATCGCTGCGTCTCGGTCGAGATGTTCGAGCACATGCGCAACTACGAAATCCTGTTGGGTCGCATCGCCAGCTGGCTGAAGCCCGGTGGCAAGCTGTTCGTGCATATCTTCGCGCACAAGACCCTGATGTATCCGTTCGAAACCGGCGGCGAGGACAACTGGATGGGCCGACACTTCTTCACCGGCGGTCTGATGCCGGCCTCCGACACCTTGCTGTGGTTTCAACGCGAACTGCAGATCGAGCAGCGTTGGCATGTCGACGGCACGCATTACCAGCGCAGCGCCAATCACTGGCTGGCCAACCAGGATGCACGCAAGGATCAGGTGATGACCACGCTGACCGAAGCCTACGGCGCCAAGGCCGCGCCGCTGTGGTTCCAGCGCTGGCGCATGTTCTGGATGTCCTGCGCGGAGCTGTTCGGTTACGCCGACGGCGAGGAATGGCTGGTGGCGCACTACCGGTTCGTGCGGCCCTGACCGTCCGTGTCGGCTGTTTCATCTACCTCGGAGCTATCGCATGCATGTGTCGAAAACATGGTTAATGGCCTGTAGCCTGCTCATCGTCGATGCCTGCGCTCACGCCAGCAGCCTGCCGCCGATCAAGCCGGTCGCGCATGTCGACCTGCCGCGCTTCATGGGCACCTGGTACGTGATTGCCACCATTCCCACCCGATTCGAGAAGAACGCCTACAACGCGGTCGAGACCTACAAACTGCAGCCTGACGGCAGCGTTTATACCGCATTCCGCTTTCACAACGGTTCGTACGACAGCGCGGTGAAGGCGATCCATTCCACCGGCTTCGTAAAAGCCGGCAGCGGCAATGCCGTATGGGGCGTGCAAGTGTTCTGGCCGATCAAGGCGCAATACATCGTGGCGTATCTGAAGGACGACTACAGCCAGACCATCGTCGCCCGCGACGCCCGCGACTACACCTGGATCATGGCGCGTACGCCGACGATTCCACAGACCGATTACGACGCGCTGATGATACGCGTCAGGCAGCTGGGTTATTCGCTCGGAGACGTGCGCAAGGTCCCGCAGCAGTGGCCTGAAGCGGACAAGTGACAGCCACCGGTTGCGTCGTGTACTGCGCAACCTTCTGACCATGACGTTCAAAGCACAAGAAACAAGACCATCGGATAGTGACCGCCAATGCATGACTCTGGATCGCCCCGTTTTCTGCATCACTACGTCCGAACGGCCGCGAACTCTCTGCTGACACTGTTGCTCTGCGGGTGCCAGGCTGCGCTGTTCTCGGCAATCAACGCGACGTCCGGCGATAGCGGCCTTGATGTGCGTAGCGGCGTGGTTTTCAATGTCGACCACCAGCTGGCGCTGGACGTGTATGCCCCCCACGCGACCCGTCATGCACCGGTGGTGGTGTTCTTCTATGGCGGAAGCTGGAAGAGCGGCAAGCGACAATGGTACCGATGGATCGGCGAGGTTCTGGCACGGCACGGCGTCGTCGCGGTGATCCCCGACTACCGCAAATATCCGCAAGCGCGGCTCGACGATTTCATGCGCGATGCCGCAGACGCAGTGGCATGGACCCATGCGCATGCTGCCGATTTCGGAGGTGATCCGGACACGTTGTTCGTGATGGGGCATTCAGCCGGTGCACACTTGGCTGCGTTGCTGGCCACCGACGCACACTGGCTGAACGCAGTCGGCATGCGCCCCGCACAACTGTCCGGATTCATCGGCTTGGCCGGACCCTATGATTTCCTGCCTTTGACCAACCCCGACTTCATCGACATGTTCGGTCACGACCGGCAATCGCAGGAGCGTTCGCAGCCGGTCTTCTTCGTGGACGGCGACGAGCCGCCCACGTTATTGCTGCAGGGTGAAAGCGACCATATTGTCGATCCGCGAAATGCAAGGTCATTGGCCAAGCTGCTTCGCGACAAGGGCGAGCCGGTCACGCTGCGCATGTATCCGCACATCGGTCACACCGGCCTGCTGTTGTCACTGTCGCCGCCGTTGCAGGGCATCGCACCGGCGTTGCACGACACTCTGCAGTTCATTCACGAACGTATCGTCGCACCTGTGGATCGTTGAGCGCTTTATCTTCGATGCCAGAAGTGCCGATAAACAAACCTGCGTGCTGATATGACGAAAGCCTGTATCTAGGCCAGCAGGATAATAAAAGTGAGTCAAATTGCGAGTCAGTTTCGCAAGACGACTTATAAATACGTCGACCTGACAGCAACTTAGATCAATTATTCGATTGATGGTGGGCCCACCACATGCAATGCGATGGTCGCGAATGCGCCATCGCCGGCCAGTGCGGTCACACGGTAGTCGCCAGTCGCCTGCATCAGAGTAAGCAGCATCTTGGCGTCGCCTTCGCTGCTGCCCTGCAGGCGGCCGTTGAGCAGCCATTGCACCGTGCCTTGGGCGCCAAGTGCCTGCAAGGTCACACGTAATGGTTTGTTGCTGTTTGGCGCCTTGCGCAGGGTGACGCCATCGCTCAGCCCGGCGATGCGAATCGGCGCAGCCACATCAAGCGAATCCGCCGCACAGCCCGGTGCCAGTGGTGGCAGTGCCGAGCTGGTACGGTCATCCACACTCAGCCAAGGCGTAACGAGTGTCGGCCAGCGTGCCAGCTGGACCCTATGTTCATGACGGGCGTGACAGGCAGCGCTGAGACGCTGGCCCTGGTCATTCATCCGCAGACTGACCAGGCCTGAAGCCCACGCACCAAGATCGCGCTCGGCAAACGTAGGCGGCAACGCCTCGTCGAGTACCCATGCCGTGCGCCGCTGACGGCACAGGTTCGCCGGAGTGGCATTGAAGGCCGTGCCGAGCGGCCAGCAGATGTCGACCGCGCGCACGCTGGCTGGTTGCGCGGCATGCGCGCGGCCGCCACGTTGCGGCAATATGTCGACGACCTGGAACAGCAGCGGCAGCGCGGTCACTGCGCCGTACTGGCCCGGCGATGGCGTGCCATCCGGCCGGCCAATCCACACGCCGATCGTCCAGCGATCGGTGACACCGATCGCCCAGGCATCGCGATAGCCGTAGCTGGTGCCGGTCTTCCAGGCAACGGCGTCATGCCGATTGATCGTGCCTTCCAGCGGTGCGCCTTCAGCATCAGCGGGGTTGTGCGCGAGGATGTCGCGGATGATCCATGCCGCACCCGGCGACAGCATGCGCCGCGGCTGCATCGGTTGTTCGGGCGTGTAACGCGGTGTGCCGGCAATGCCGCCGTTGGCGAATGCGGTATACGCACCGACCAGATTTTCCAGCCGGGTGGACGCACCGCCGAGGATGATCGACAGGTTCGGCTTGGCCCCATCCGGCAGGCCGAGGTCGATGCCGCCGTTGGCCAGTCGCGCCACGAAACGGTTTGGCCCGATCCGGTCCAGCACGTCGACCGCCGGTACGTTGAGCGAACGCTGCAGCGCCTCGGCCACACTGACCGGCCCGCTGAAGGCCTCGTCGAAATTGCCTGGCTTGTAGCCGCCGAAATCCTGCGGTGCGTCGACCAGCAGGCTTTGCGAGGTGATCAAGCCATCATCGAGCGCGAGGCCATACAGGAATGGCTTGAGCGTGGAACCGGGCGAACGCGGTGCACGCACCATGTCGACATGACCAAGCCGGATTGGGTCGGCGAACTCGGCGGTGCCGACATAGATGCTCGCTTCGAGTGTGGCGTTGTCGACCACCAGCAAGGCCGCCGATGTGCGTGCCGGCAAGCGCGCGAGATAGGTGGAGACGCGATCTTCCGCGGCTCGCTGCAGATCGGCATCGATGGTGGTGGTGATGCGCCGCACCTGTGGTTGCTGCTGGTGCAGTCGCTCGGCCAGCAATGCGGCGGACAGTGGTGCGCGCAGCGAGCGCGCGACCACCGGTTCGATCGCCGCGTCACGGACCTGTGCAGCACTCCAGATGCCGAGATCGTGCATGCGCCCGAGTACCTTGTCGCGCGCGGTGCGCGCCGCCTCGGGATGACGATCCGGACGCAGCCGGCTCGGCGATTGCGGCAGCACGGCGAGCAGCGCGGCTTCGGCGCGCGAGAGCTGGCTGGCCGGCTTGCCCAGGTACGCCCACGAAGCCGCCTCGACACCTTCGATCGGGCCGCCGAACGGGGCGTGGTTGAGATACAGATCGAGGATCTGCGCCTTGCTCAGATGCGCTTCGAGCTGCAGTGCACGGAAGATCTGCTGCAGCTTGCCACCGAAGGTATGCGGACGAAACATCCCGGAGCCGGGCTGGATGATCCGCGCCACCTGCATGGTCAGGGTGGAGCCGCCGGAAGCGACATGCCCATGCAACAGGCCACTGGCAAGACCGCGCGCCAGCGCATACGGATTGACGCCCGGGTGACGATAGAACCAGCGATCCTCGTAATGCAGCAGCGCCGTGAGATACAGCGGCGAGACCTGCTTCGCGGCAATCGGATAGCGCCACACACCATCGCTGTCGGCGAATGCACGCAAGGGCGTACCGTCGCGCGCCAGCACCACGGTGCTGCCGGTGTCCGGCGCGGGCAGGTGCAATGGAAACAGCCGGTCGAACAGCAGCGCGATGAGCAGCAACACGAGCAAGGTGATTGTGATCGCGCGCAACCAGCGCCGCAGGCGTGCGCGGCGCAACGGGACAGGCATGGGTTCGGAAGACGCCATGGTCATGCTGGATCGATGGCGGGCAGCCACGAGGACGAGTCCGCGCGGCTGCCCGATGATCCCTACGGCTCGATCACGGTCAGCTGCGCCGGCGTGACCGTGCCGATACCGCGCAGCGCCGGCCGATACATGTCCTCCACCAGCGGCGGCGGCACGGTATAGGTCCCGGGTGTTACCGCACGCACCAGGTAGAACACGTGTGCCGCATTGCCACGGCGCAACCTCAACGCGGCGGCATAGCGGTCGTCGCGATATTCCTCGTGCACGATGTCGGCCGCGCCGGTGTGCTGGTCGAGGTTGATGCCGTCGATCACGATGCCCTCCCACTGCTTGGCGCCATCAAGATTGAGGTTCTCCACCTCAAGTCCGCCCGGCAACAGGTCGGTAACCAGCGCGTCGGCTATGTCCATGCGCGCCTCGATGGTCAGCTCGACGATCAGGGTGTCGCCTTCCTTGAGCTGGTTGCCCGTCCACGGCTTGCCATCGGTCGTGAAGTAGCTGCGCCGCACGTCGACCTGGCTCGGATCGGCCGGCGGTGCCTTCTGCGGAATGCCGGCCACATCAAGTGTGGCAAATACCGTGGCGGTGCCGACCGGCTGCACGGTGACGCCGGCGGCCAGCTCGGCCTGACTGAGCTCGCGTGTCCACAGGTGCTTGTCTGCCGGCGCCGACTCGCTCTTGCCACCGGCATTCACCGTGACCGCCAGCGGCGCATCCTTGGCCGCATCGAATGCGCGGGCGACGCGGGCGATCGCCACCTGCTCCTGCGTGCTCATGTACGACCACGACCAGTGGTAGTACGGGATCTTCTGCTGCATCGCCTGTTCGCGTGCGCTGGCGTTGCGCGCCCAGTCGATCAGCCTGGCATCGTATTCGGGTTTGCTCATGCCATAGCTGTGGGTGAGTGCGACCATCATCGCCAGATCGCGCAGGTCCGAACCGTAATCGCCGACATACCACGGCCGTTCCTTGCTCCAGGCGAACGCTTCGGCGATCGCCTTCTGCGCGCGGTCATTGTCGCCCATCAGCTTCAACGCGATACCGAGATGCACCAGCGGCAACGGCCCGACCAGTTTCTGCCGGTCGTTGTCGAAGATCGCGCGCAGCGTACCCAGCGGCGCACGGTTGACCCGCGCCAGCACGAAGCCGGAGTACGCCTCGTCGGCGATGCGCAGGTGATCGTGTTGCTCATAATCGTAGTACGGGTGGCCACCGGCAAGCAGGTCGTCGCTGAGGCGCTGCAGCGACTTCTGCAGCACGTCCTGCGGCACCGCGAAACCGGCGTCACGCGCATCGAGCATGAAGTCGACCACGTACGGGGTCATGAAGGTCTCGATCGGGCTGGTACCACCCCAGAAGCTGAAGTGGCCGTTGCTGGCCTGGAACGAGGCGATCCGCGCCAGCGCTCCGTCCACTGCAGCCTTGCGCACATCGTCGCTCATCGCATAGACGCCGAGCGCCTTGGCCGTCTGGCCATCCAGGATAAGCGCCGCATAACCCTTGCTGGTGGTCTGCTCGATGCAGCCATAGGGATAATCGAGCAGATTGCGCAACGCAGTGTTGTACGGCAGCGGCGGCAACGTGCTCAGGGTGAGCTGGGCACGCACGGTGGCGGGAACAAGCCCTGCTGTCGCGCCGCCATCCAGGCGCATCGGCTTGCCGCCCTCGATCGCCATCGGCACGGTTTTCACCAGCTCCGGCCAGGCCGGGCGCACGGCAAACTCGAAATGCCGGTCGACCTTGTAGTCGTTGAGTTCGGCGTGGATGTCGACCTTGGCCACGGCGACACCGGCGGCGGCAGTTACCGGCATGGTGAGCGTGGTGCCCGCACCGTCCTTCAGCGGCACGCTGCGGCTGGCGTTGTCGATCGCGATCAGGCCATCGCCCTTCACCGAGACTTTCGCCACGCCATCCTTGCCGGAAAGGTTCTTCAGATCCAGGCTGATGCGCGCCTTGTCGCCGGCCGCCATCACCCGCGGCGTGCTCGGCTCCACAACCAACGGCGCGCGCACGACGATGCTGCCGTCGGCATTGCCGTAGCGCGCATCGGTATAAGCCAGTGCGGCGAGGCGCAGGCTGCCATTGAAGTCAGGCACATCCACGTGCAGGGTGGCCTTGCCTTGTGCATCGAACACGGCAGGGCCGGCGAACAGGTCGACGATCTGCACCTTCGGATTCAATCGCGTGGCATGCGGCAACGCCTTGCCGCTCATGTCGCCGCCGTAGCGCAACTTGGCCTCGCTGCCATCCATCGCCTCGATGATGCGGCTGTACAAATCGTAGGCATCGATGCCGAGCGCACGCTTGGCGAACATCCATGCCCAGGCGTCAGGCACCGGATAGTCGGTGATGTTGATCACGCCCTGGTCGACCGCCGACAGCGTGACGTACGCCTGCTTGCCGGCCAGACCGGTGGCCTGCACGGTGACCTGCAGCGGATTGCCCGGGCGCATCATTGCCGGCGCGTCGAGCTTGAGCGGTATGCGGCGATCGTTGCGATCCATCGTGACGTGCTCGATGCCCATCGCGCGCGCCGGCGTGGTGTGCTCGTCCGCCTCGCCACCGCGGAAAACCAGGGCCACCACGTAGACATCGTGGCGCTCCCAATCGGCAGTCACCGGGATCTCGAAGGTGGCACCGTCCTGGGCGTCGATGTTGCGCGTGTAGAGCATGTGGTCGGATTCGACCAGCAGTACGCCCGGCCCCGGATGCGGCGCGGTGACGGTGACCTTCATGGTGTCGCCGGCGCGATACCGCGCCTTGTCCAGCGCCAGCTTCACCTTGTCCGGGCGTGCCTCCTTGCCGAGGTTCTCGTCATCCCAGCTGTAGCCGGCGAAGAACGGGAAGGTGGTGGTGAGGTTGGTCTGGGGATCGAACACCTGCAACTGGTAGCCACCCCACTCGACCGGAAAGTCGACCTGCACGCGCTGGCCGGCTGCGACATCGATGTCCTTTTCCTCGATCAGCTGCAGATGCTGGTTGTTGGTGGATTTCCAGCTGTCGCCGTGTTCGTACAGCCAGTAGAAGTCGCGCAGCTCGCGTTGCAGGCGTACCTTCAGATGCGCGCCGGCCACCAGCTTGCCGTCGGCATTCGCGCGCAGGATCTCGAAGCCGGCATGGCCCTCGCTCTCGGCACCCTGCTTGGGATCGAACAACGGGCGTACGCCGACCAGTTCCGGCGCGGGCCAGTAGATCTTCTTCATCACCCGGGTGACGGCGCGACCACCGGTTTCGTACACACTGCCGGACAGGTTCACGGCCAGCGGCGCCAGCGGCTTCACGTCATCGGGCAGGTTGACGTCCTGCTCAAGCTGGCCTTGCGCGTCGAGCTTCGCGTCCACGGCATCGTCCGCGCTCTTCGGCAGGTCGATCAGCGGATCGCCGAAGAAGGTATCGGGCAAGGTGGCCAGCGGGTGCACTTCCGGCGCGATCAGCAGCTTGCCGGTGAAACGGTTGCCATCGGCTGGCGCACCGTAGAGATAACTGGATACCACCTTCAACTTGAGCGGCTCACCCGGCATCAACCTCGGCTGCGGACTGGACATCTCCACCTTCAGGCGCTCGGGCAGGAACTCCTCGACGTGGAACGGGAACGCCTGCACCGCTTCCTTGCTGGCCGGGTCGAGGCGGAACTCCAGCTGCCACAGACCGGTCGCCGCATCGGCCGGGATGGCCTGGCTCAGGTCGAAGTAATTGAGTTCGCGCGGCTCGAGCCGCTTGTCGACCAGGCTGCGACCATCCGGCTGCTTCAGCCGCACGAACAGCGACTGCTGTTTCATCGGCTTGCCGTCGTAATCGCGCAGCAAGGCGGAGGCATGCAGCGTCTCCCCGGGTCGATACAGGTCGCGACTTGACCACGCGAATACCTCGAACGGCACCTGCTTGCGGCCGGTGATGTCGAAGTTGGAAACGTCCAGTGCCGGCCGGTTGAACGGCAGCACCGAGACGTCCTTGTCACGCCGTGCGATCAGCACATCGGCCGGGTTGATCTTGTAGGCGATCAGCGCGTTGCCGCTGGCATCGGTGATCGCCTTGAGCTTGCTGCTGCCGCTGTCGTCATCGATCTCCACCGCCACGCCGCTGAGCGGCGAACCATCACGCAGCGAGGCGACATGCAGCAACACATTGTCGCGATACACACGCAGATGCAGGCCCAGGTCGCTGACGAAGAAGATCGATGTATCGTAAGAACCCTTGAACGTGCCGCCCTGCTTGACCACGGCCATGTAGACGCCGGGTTCGGCCAGCTGCTTTATGTCCTGCACCGGCAGATAGGTCACGGTGCGTTCGTTCTCGTCGCCACCCAGCGTGTAGTGATTGGCGTAGACCGAATCGGCCATCTCGGTAATCGGGCGCTTCAGGCGACCGCCTTGTTCGCACAAGTCCCAGTTGTTGACGTCGTGGTCGAGCTCGTAGTTGTCGCGGTGCTTGTTGGCGGGATAGGCGCAGAACAGGTCCGACAGCGCGTCGTCGTGCACGTGGAAGAACTCCACGTCGGCGTCGTGCACGTTCACCGACACCAACGGCAGCCCGCGCGCCCCACGCGCCGGCAGCACACTGCCGTGAGAGGCGAAGCCGACCGCCGCCGGCAGGTTGCCGGAGTACACGTCATGCTTCACCTCATGGCCCAGCGTGCGCCCATCGGCTGCCAGCAAGGCCGCCTGCATCTGTACCGCGTAATGCGCGTTCGATTGCACGAACGGAAAGCTCAGCGTCTTGCCGTCGTCCTGCAGGCTCCAGCTGCCGCTGACCACTTCACCGTTCGGACCGGTCACCGCGATCAGCGTGTCGAACGCCTGGGCCGAGGCCAATGCAGCATTGAAGCGCAGGGTCAACGCGGTACGCGAATCGCTCGATTCCGAACTGGCCGAGACCAGCGCGAAGACAGACTTGGCTGCCCCGTGTGTCGAAGCACTGCTGGCTGGCGCGCCCTGCAGGGCCGGTCTGCCCTCCTCGGGACCACGGTGACAGGCAGTGACGGAAAGGCACAGCAACAGCGAAACAAAGGCGCGCAGCATCGTGCGGCGCGAGAAGCACACGAACGGCAAACGTGACATGAAAACCTCTCCCTAGGCTAGTGGAAGAGTATCGCCTGAATTCATGGCAGCGACGAGGCGCCGGCGGGGCGTACAGATTTCAGAATCGGGGCGCCATCGCGGCAACATCGCGCAAGACCATGGATGCCGCTTTCGTTCACACGCGCCGACCCAGCCAGTCACCCAGCTGCATCAAAACCTGGCTGCGCCCGGGTTCGGCTTCGTTGAACAGTTCGTGGTAGAGCGTGGAGAAAAAGCGCGTGGTCAGTTGCCCGGTCGATGCTGCCTTGCGGGCGAATGCGCGGCTGCCGGACGGATCGACCAGTTCGTCGCTGTCGGCCACCAGCAGCAGGGTCGGCACTGACAGGCTGGCGGCATCGGCGATGCATGCCGGGCCGCTCTGGAAAATGAAGTCGGCCAGCCGCGGCGTGATCGAGCCGGTGCGCAACGGGTCATTGCGGTAGGTGACCGCCACCAGCGGGTCGTGCGACAGCTTGTCGAACTTCAGGCTGCTGCGCAGCGGCAGTCGAGGCGCGACGCGGTTCAACACCCGCGCCAGTCGCACCAGCCATGCCGGTTCCCAGCTGCGCAGTGCCGGCGAGGACAGCACCAGCGCCGGCGGAGTGATGCGTCCGTCCAGCACGGTACGCGCAGCGACCAGGCCACCCATGCTGTGGCCGAGCAGCAGCGGTGCATGCGGCAGGCTGTCGGCATAGTCGATATAGACCGTGGCCAGATCCTCCGGCAGGTCGTCGGCATGACGCAGCGCGCCGCGCTGGCCCGGCGTCTGTCCATGGCCGCGCTGGTCGTAACTGCGCACGGCATAGCCGCGCTGGTTGAACCATTGTGCCAACAGTTCGTAGCGGCCGCTGTGTTCGGCCAGCCCGTGCACGATCAGCACCGCACCACGCGCCTGCGGCTTCGGCCAATCGCGCAGGAACAGCTGCTGGCCATCGGCCATAGTCAGCCAGGTCGGTATTGCTGCGCTGCCGGTACTGACGTCCCGCGACGCAAGCTGTACTCGCTGTGACACTCGTTGCTTCCTCTTCCTTCCGGACTGCTTGACGTATACCGAGCCACCGGCGCCGCACAGGGTGTGCAGCGCCGGCTCAGCGATCAGTGTTCCTCGACGTGCAGGTCCTTCAACAACAGGTCGAGCTTGGCCTTCACCTCGTTTGCCGGCTGCGTGCCTTCGGCCTGGTAGTAGGCGGTGTAAAGCATGGTCGGTTTCGCTTCGGCCGAACCGTCGACCACGGCCATGCTCTTGGTCACGTCGTTCTCGTTGATGGCAGCCCCGTCATAGGGGTGCTGGCGGTGGACAATCTTGTTCCATTCGCTCTTGTAGCTGTCGTCAAGATCATCAGGTGGCGCCATGCTGCGCGCGACATTCACCCAGTAGCGCTCGTGGGCATTGGCGGCCGTCCACACATCGGCGACATCCCACACCACCTTGCCGTGGTCGACGAAATAACTGAAGCCCAGGGTCAGCATGCTGTCCGGCTCGACCTTCTGCAGCTCGGGCGTGAAGGTGAAGCGCAACCGCTTCGAGGCATAGCTGAAACGATGGCCATAGTCGATATCGACGCGGATGTCCTTGAAGGCGGCCGGCAGCAGCGCGGTGTTCTTCAGGTAATCCTTCCACTGCGCCAGCGTGCCGTCGTACGCGACGAAGAAGAAATCCGTAAGCGCCTGCATGTTGATCAGGATATCGTGCTGCTGGCTTGCCGGCACAAGCCGCATCAGGGTGACATAGCCGTCCGGCACAGGCAGCGAGAACGTCATCACCAGCGCGTTCTCGTACGGTGCCGGCCACACCCGTACCTGCCAGTGCCGCTGCCAGGCATCCGTGTACGTGGTGTCCAGCGTCGGCTTGCCGAACGAGGTGATCCGGATTTTCTCGGGACCGATGTTGCGCGTCAGGAAGCCGATCTTCGCCAGCATGTCCATCAGTCTCACCGGGTCGCCATACAACTGGCTGGCAGACACGCTGTCGGGCTTGCGCAGGTGAAACAGGAAATTCTTGCCGACCAGGCCAGGCGTCACGTAGCCATTGTCGGCCAGCTTGGTATTTGTCCCCGGCTTCGTCGCCAAGCCCCAGGTGCCATTGCTGGCGCGGGTGATCAGTGCCGGAAAATCCTCCATCGAGGGCGAGCCGTACAGCAGCTGGTTGGAACCGGCACCGCGCGGAAACAGCTTGTCCGGCTCCTTGGCCAGCAAGGCCTTGAGCTGTGCATCGGCATAGGTGTCGAAGTGCTGCTGGAACGCGGCACTGAACTCGGCAAAACTCAACGGCAACGCAAACGAGGTCTTGAAAGTATTGCTGAGCGTCGTGTCGAACACGTCGAACTGATAGGGAATGCGCTGGTCGATCGACGCCAGATGCTCCGGCGCGCTCAGCACCATGCCGATCGGCAAGGCGTAGTTGAGGTTTTCATTCGCGGACTTCATCAGCACGATGCCGATGACCTTGCCGTCCTTGTCCAGCAGCGGGCCACCACTGTTGCCAGGCGAGGCCGCCGCCGAGAAGCGCATCCACTTCCAGCGCCCGTCCTGATCCTCTGGCGTGTCGGAGGTATACAGGCCGTCGCGGATCACCACGCCGGTGCCAAGTGCATTGCCGACGGCGTAAACCACCTCGTTCAAGGCCGGCTTGGTGTCGACATCCAGCGCAGCCGCCGTCGCCGGCTGCGTGGCCAGCGAGAACACCACGAAATCCTGCTGCAGCGAATACTTCTCGATCTTGCCGATCCCGTAGACGTGGCCGCTGGCATCGCGCAGGGCCGGTTCGCCCCACAGGCTGCCGATGCCGACCTGCAGCACATGCGCCGCGGTGACGTAACGGTTGTTGCCCAATGCGAAGGCCGTGCCGATCGAGTAGTACTTGTCGGTACGCTCCTGATACGGCAGCAGCTCCATCGGCAGCGGCTTTTCGTAGGTCAGCGGATCGTTGACCGGCTTGGCCGCCACCACTTCGAACGTGGCTGCCTGGATCTTCGGCAACACCGCGGGATCAAGGCTGGCGGCATGCGCAGCACCGCTGCACAGTACCGCCAGCGCCAGCCACGACAGGCAAGCCAGCGTCAGCGCCTTTGAGCCGGCCTTGCGCAGAATCATTTCCAGTACGTGCATGAGAGTCCTTCGCATGAAGGCCGCGCCGGATTCCCCGACGGGGCCCCTGACCTGCGACGGCCGAGCGTGAATATTGACATGCCGCAACGGCGCTTGCACCGCAGCCCACGGCGGATTCCATGACGGATCGCAGGATCTGAGAAAAGCCCCATATATGATGCAGTGACCCCTTCCCTGCCGCAGCGCCGATAACCACCGATGCGCCTGGATCCCAGCCCGCTGGACGATTTCCACCCGGCCGTTGCCGGCTGGTTTCGCCGCACCTTCGCCGCGCCCACCGCGGCGCAGGCCGCAGCGTGGCCGTCGATCCGCGGCGGCCGGCATACCCTGGTTGCCGCGCCCACCGGCTCGGGCAAGACGCTGACCGCTTTCCTGGCGGCGATCGACGCACTGGTGCGCGAAGGCGTGGCGCATGCCGGCGCGCTGGCGGACGCCACTACGGTGGTCTATGTGTCGCCATTGAAGGCGCTGTCGAATGACATCCACATCAACCTGGAAGCGCCACTGGAAGGCATCCGCGCCGAACTGGAGAAGCTCGGCCTGCCCGACGTGGCGATCCGTACCGCTGTGCGCACCGGCGACACGCCCCAGGTGGAACGCAACCTGCTGCGCAAACAGCCGCCGCACATCCTGGTGACCACGCCGGAATCGCTGTACGTGCTGCTCGGCTCGGACTCCGGCCGCACGATGCTGGCTGGCACGCGCACGGTGATCGTCGACGAGATCCACGCGATCGCCGGCAGCAAGCGCGGCTCGCATCTGGCGTTGTCGCTGGAGCGGTTGGAGTCGCTGTGCCAGCGGCGGTTGTTGCGGATCGGGCTGTCGGCGACACAGAAGCCCATCGAGGAAGTCGCCAGCTTCCTGGTTGGCGCCGGAGGAAGCGCCACGTTCACTGCTCTTGCTCCTCCCCCTGCAAGCCCCGAAAAAGGGACTCCCTTCGGTCGCAGGGAGAGGTCGGGAGGGGGTGAAGCTTTTGATCTTGAGGCAAAGAGCACCCCACCCCGGCCCTCCCCTGTACACAGGGGAGGGAGCGAATCAGTGCCATGCACCATCATCGACGTCGGCCACACCCGTGCGCGCGATCTCGCGATCGAGGTGCCGCCGGTACCGCTCGAAGCGGTGATGTCCAACGACTGCTGGGAGCTGGTCTACAACCAGCTTGCCCAACTGGTGCAGGCACATCGCACCACCCTGGTCTTCGTCAATACGCGACGGATGGCTGAACGCGCCGCGCGGTACCTGTCCGAGCGGCTTGGCAAGGAAACCGTCGCCGCCCATCACGGCAGCCTGGCAAAGGAGTTGCGGCTGGATGCCGAGCAACGGCTCAAGCGCGGTGAATTGTCGGTGCTGGTGGCGACCGCGTCGCTGGAACTTGGCATCGACATCGGCGAGGTCGACCTGGTCTGTCAGCTCGGCTCGCCGCGCTCGATCGCCGCCTTCCTGCAGCGCGCCGGCCGCTCCGGCCACAGTATCGACGGCACGCCGAAGGCGCGGCTGTTTCCCGCCACCCGTGACGACCTGATCGAATGCACCGCACTGCTGGATTGTGTGCGTCGAGGTGAACTGGATGCGCTGATCCTGCCACCGCAACCGCTCGACGTGCTGGCGCAGCAGATCGTCGCCGAAGTCGCCTGCCAGGAATGGGACGAGGATGCGCTGTACGACCTGGTGCGTCGCGCGCATCCGTATCGCAATCTCGCACGTGCCGATTTCGACGCGGTGGTGCGCATGCTGGCCGAGGGTTTCACCACTCGCCGTGGCGCACGCGCGGCGTACATCCATCGCGATGCCGTGCATCGCCAGTTGCGTGCACGCCGCGGCGCGCGGCTCACCGCGTTGACTTCTGGCGGCACCATTCCCGACACCGCCGACTACAAGGTGGTGTTGGAGCCGCAGGCGATCATCGTCGGTACGGTGAACGAGGACTTCGCGGTCGAGAGCATGGCCGGCGATATCTTCCAGCTCGGCAACACCAGCTATCGCATCCAGCGCGTGGAGCGCGATCGGCTGCGGGTGGAAGATGCGCATGGCGCGCCGCCGAGCATTCCGTTCTGGCTGGGCGAGGCGCCGGGACGCAGCAAGGAATTGTCGTTCGGCGTGTCACGGCTGCGCGATGGAATCTCTGCGCAACTGGATGCCGGTGGTGTGCCGGCTGCACAGGCATGGCTTGCCGATCAACTCGGCTTGAAAGAAGCGGCCACGCAACAGCTGGTCGATTATCTGGCCCGCGCCAAGGCCGCGCTTGGCGTGTTGCCAACCCAGCACACCCTGGTGCTGGAACGCTTCTTCGACGAATCCGGCGGCACCCAGCTGGTGATCCACACACCGTGGGGCAGCCGCATCAATCGCGCGTGGGGGCTGGCGCTGCGCAAGCGCTTCTGCCGCCAGTTCAACTTCGAGTTGCAGGCGGCGGCGACCGAGGATGCGATCGTGCTGTCGCTGTCGACCAGCCACAGTTTCCCGCTGGAGGAAGTCGCGCATTACCTGCATTCGAACACCGCCGAACACGTGCTGATCCAGGCCCTGCTCGATGCCCCGCTGTTCCCCGCGCGCTGGCGCTGGAACGCGGTGACCGCACTGGCGCTGCCGCGCTTCACCGGTGGCAAGAAGACGCCGCCACCGCTGCAGCGGATGAAGAGCGAGGACCTGCTCGCCGCCGTATTCCCCGATCAGGTTGCCTGCCTGGAGAACATCGTGGGCGAGCGCGAGGTACCGGATCATCCGCTGATCAACCAGACCATGCACGACTGCCTGCGCGAAGCGATGGACGTGGATGGCTTGTTGCAGATCCTGCGCGGACTGGAGAGCGGCGAGATCAGCGTGATCGCGCGCGACCTCACCGGGCCGAGTCCACTCGCCGCCGAAGTACTAAACGCCGCACCGTACGCCTTCCTCGACGATGCGCCGCTGGAGGAGCGCCGCACCCAGGCCGTGCAGACGCGTCGCTGGAACGACAGCGACAGTGCCGACGATCTGGGCCGACTCGATCCCGAGGCGATCGCCGCCGTGCGCGACGAGGCGTGGCCGCAGGTACGCGACGCGGACGAGATGCACGAGGCGCTTAGCTTGCTGGGCTTCGTCACTGCCGATGAAGTGGCGGCCAATCACGGTTGGCATGAGCGGTTGCAGACGTTGGCCAAAGCAAGCCGCGCGACTTTGCTCACACTTGAAAAGCAGATCTGGACATCCGCGGAGAAACTGCCGTTATTGCAGACCCTGCATCCGTCCGCGTCGATGCAACCGGCGATCAGCGCCCCCGTCGAATACGCAGCGCAGGCATGGACCCGCGAGAATGCGCTGCTGGAACTGGTACGCCATCGCCTCGGCGGCCTCGGCCCGGTCACCGTGGCGGCGCTGGCCCATTCGCTGATGGTCGAAGCGGGCGAGGTCGAGCACACCCTGCTCCGCCTGCAGTCCGAAGGCTATGTGATGCAGGGTCGCTTCACCGCCGATGCGACTGACACCGAATGGTGCGAGCGGCATCTGCTGGCGCGCATCCATCGCTATACCCTCGGTCGGCTGCGTCGCGAGATCGAGCCGGTCAGTCGACGCGAATTGATGCGCTTCCTGTTCGACTGGCAGCACGTGTCGGCAGCGACCCGGCGCAGCGGACCGGATGCGTTGAGCGCCACGCTGGCGCAGCTGGAGGGTTTCGAGGCAGCGGCCGGTGCGTGGGAAACGGAGATCCTGCCGGCGCGCATCAACGATTATTCGATCAGCTGGCTGGACGAGCTGTGTCGCGCCGGTCGCGTCAGCTGGGGCCGCCTGCGCGCCAGTAATGGTGGTGGCGGTGGCCCACTGCGCAGCACGCCGATCGTGCTGTTGCCACGTCGCAGCATGAACATGTGGACGTCCATCGCATCGGCCGAGAACACCCAGGACATTCTGCTGTCATCGCGCGCCCAGGCCGTCGCCGATGCGCTGGGCGAGCAAGGCGCGTTGTTCTTCGACGAGCTGCTCGGCGTCACGCATCTGCTGCGTACCGAACTGGAGGACGCGCTAGGTGAGCTGGTTGCCGCCGGCCGAGTCAGCGCCGACAGCTTTGCCGGCCTGCGTGCGCTGCTGCTGCCGGCGGCGAAGCGCGATGGCGGTCGGCATCGTCGTTTGCGCCGGCATCTGCTCAATGGCATTGAGGATGCCGGACGCTGGTCGTTGACGTGCAGCGGCGGCAGGAGCAAAGCCGATCCCGACGCGATCGAACACATCGCACGCACCCTGCTGCATCGCTACGGCGTGGTGTTCTGGAAATTACTTGAACGCGAGGCACCATGGTTGCCGTCATGGCGTGAATTGCTGTGGGTGTACCGCCGGTTGGAGGCACGCGGCGAAATCCGCGGCGGTCGTTTCATCGAAGGTCTGGTCGGCGAGCAGTTCGCCCTGCCCGAAGCGATCGCGCCATTGCGCGCGGTACGCCAGCGCGTGGACGATGGCGAACTGGTCTGCCTCAGCGGCTGCGATCCATTGAACCTGATCGGCACCGTACTGGTCGGCGACAAGGTGCCGGCGCTGACTGGTTCGCGCGTGCTGTACCGCAATGGCGTGGCGATTGCTGCCCTGGTCGGCGGCAAACTCGCGCCACTGATCGAGTTGTCGGTCACCGACATCCAGATCGCGAAACATGCGTTGCTGCGGCATCCACCCTCGTTGCCCGACGCGTTGACTGCGACGCACTAGGAAAGGTCCGATCCGATGGGCTGCCTGCCATTATTGCTGCTGTTTCCGCTGGGCTTCGGCGTGGGCTACGTGATCGCCGGCCAGACCGGTGCCCTGTGGGGCGCCGGCATCGGCTTCCTGCTCGGCTTGCTGGCGATGGGACTATTCATCAAGGCACTCCGTGTTCGGCGCTGATGACTTCAAAGCTTGAGATAGATGCGACGCCGATCCATCGTGTAGACGATCAGCCACCACGAACACCAGCGCGAACGCCAGCGAGGAAACATAGGGGCCGAACGGGAACGTTATCCAACCGGCGAACACATGTTTATGGATCAACTTCTGCCAGCCCAGCGCGGGCAGCAGTATCTGCATCAGTTCGGAACCCGCGTAGGCGGCGTTCGCGTTGACGCCGAAGCAGCGATGCGTTCACGGCTTTGTTGCACCCGGCATCAAGGCGACCCGATCGAGCGCGTACAACGGGCCATCGATCGGTGCGGTGTAGATCAGGCACAACGCATGCTTGCCCTGCTGTGCGGGCATGGCCGCGTCGAGCGTGAAGCGTCGCGCACTATGCGCCGGATCAGGTAGTGGCAGTGTAGCCAGCACCGTCCCGGTACATTGATCCTGGTGTACCACCAGTTCGCCGAATGGCGTGCTGTGCGGACGAGACACCACCAGCTTTGCGTCATGTGCCAGCGCGTAATTGCGCTCAAGCCGTACGGCATCGACGTGGATTCTCGCGATACCATCCATTGGCGTCGCCGGATACAACTGGCAGGCGTTGAACACGTTGATGCCGTACACCGGCGCCGGCGAGGTGGCATCGGGCATCGGCTGCACGCGCAGGCGGAAATCGCTGCCCGGACAATTCGGCATCTCGTTGCCGCCGACGCTGAACAGGCTGGCCCGATCCAGCACACGCTGGCTTGGTGCGGCCAGCACGCTGCCGTCGCTGGCAAACGACGCCGCACGTATCGTCACCGGCAACCTCACTTCGAAAGGTACCTGGTAAGCCGGTGCGCGCCGGTCGGGCGCGTGGCCATCCAGCGTGTAATGCAGCTCACCATAGCCAGCCTGATTGGACAGCGTGACTTGCGTCGTACCGCTGGCCAGCGCGGCGCCACGATCTATCCTGATGTCCGATGCGAACGCACTGTCGGCATAGCCGATGTCCTGCGCGCGATAACGCGCGAACTGCGCCGGCAACCGGCCGAGGAAACCGTTCCAGTCGCGCAATACGGCTGGCGACCAGTCCACTTCGCTCAACGCGTCCAGCCGTGGAAACACCGCATGCTCCACATGCTTCATCGTCGGCATGTGCTCGGTCCACACGTTCGCCTGCGCGCCCAGTACATGGGCCGTCTGCGCTGCATCGAGTTCCTTCGGCACCGGCTCGAACGCATATACGCTGGCCAGATCGCGCACGGGTATGCGTCCGGCGGTCTCGTCGGCACGATCGCTCTGCAGCTGATCGAAATACAAATCGGGCGCGGGCGACAGCACCACGTCATGCCCCTGCTGCGCCGCCTGGATCGCACCCTTGCTGCCACGCCACGACATCACTGTGGCATCGGCCGATACGCCGCCGTCGAGGATCTCGTCCCAACCCACCAGTTGCCGGCCGTGTGCGGCGAGGTACTGGCCAATGCGGTTGATGAACCAGCCCTGCAGCGCGTCCTCGTCCTTCAGGCCCAGCGCATGCATCTTCGCCTGTACCGCGGGCGAGGCTTGCCACTGGTCCTTGACCGCCTCGTCGCCGCCTACGTGTATGTACTTCGACGGGAACAGTGCCATCACCTCGTCGAGAATGTGGTCGATGAAATCGAAGCTGCTGTCATCCACGTTGTACAGATATGGATTGACGCCCCAGTCGACCGAGACCAAGGGACGCTTGCCGGTCACGCCAAGCTGCGGGTACGCCGCCACCGCAGCCTGAGCATGTCCCGGCATGTCGATCTCCGGCACCACCGTGATATGGCGCGCGCTTGCATAAGCGACGATCTTGCGAATCTGCTCCTGTGTATAGAAACCTCCATAACGTGCCGGTTCATCGTCATGTCCGGCATCCGGCGGCGTGCGCCAGGCGCCGATGCGGGTGAGCTCGGGATAACGCCTGATCTGGATGCGCCAGCCCTGGTCGTCGGTGAGATGCCAGTGGAAGACATTCAGCTTGTGCTGAGCCATCTGGTCCAGCAACTGCTCGATCTCGGCTACCGACTGGAAGTGCCGGGCGGAATCCAGCATCAGTCCACGCCAGACAAAACGTGGCTGGTCACGGATATGCACGGCCGATAGCTGCACCGACCCATGTTGCGCATCCGGGGTGAGCAGTTGCCACAATGTCATTGCGCCGTAGAACAACCCGGCATCATCGCGCGCGCTGATTTCGACGCCCTGCGGCGTGACGTCCAGTGCGTAGCCTTCGCGATCGGTCACCGAGGCGTGCGGGTCCAGCCGCAATACGATGGCATCCGCAGCCATCGCGCCGCGACGCACCGGCAGCCGCAGGCCGCGCGTACGTGCGAGCAGGTCAGCGAGATAGTCCGCGACGTGACGGGCCGGACCACTTTGATCGGCGACCACGATAGGCGTGTGGGCGTCGACGGTGAAGCGACCCTCGCCGGCGTCAATCTGCGCCGGCAGGGGAATCAGCGAATAGGGTGTTGTCCCGGCTGTGTGCGTGGCACATGCCAGGCCCGACACCAGAGTGGTGGTGACCAGCAGATATCCACAGAGTGACAGGAACGGGCGGCGTGTCATCGGCAATCTCCAGCGCAGGCGTTGCAGCATGCCATGCGTGACTGCGCAGACGCCTCAAAAAAAGACGGGCCCGGAAAGTGTCACAGGGCCCGTTCGGGGAGGATGCGAAGCCGTCCATGGCTCGCGGTGATGCGCTAGCGGATCAGAGCTTGAAGTTCACGGTCAGGTAGTACTGGCGACCGTTCGTGTAGAACGCTTCCGGCACCTTGCCGAAGCCGAGACCGGCCTGGGAGCCGACGACGTAGTAGCGCAGCGTCGGGTTGTTGAGGTTCATCGCGTCGAACGAGAAGCTCACGTTTTCGTTGAGCTTGTAGCCGGCCGAGAACGACAGGTAGCCCGCACCCGCCTGGTAATACGGCAGCAACGGCATCGTGTTGCCGAGCGAGCCGGTCGTCACCGGCATCATGCCGTCGTAGAACGAGGAGCGGTACGTGTAGTTGATGCGCGCGTTCCACTGCTTGTTCTCGAAGAACGCGGACAGGTTGGCCGTGTTCTTCGAGGTACCGAACAGCGGACGGTTGCCTGCAGATACACCGGTGCCCTGCGTGCCGTCGGCGTTGTAGAGGTACGTACCGCCGGACGAATGGCCATTGCTGTAGGTGTAGTTGATCGACGTACCGAAGTGCTCACCGATCGGCTGCACCCAGTTCAGCTCCACGCCCTTCAGGTTGCCGTTGACGTTGACCGGGATGCTGACCAGGTAATTGCTGTAGACCGGCGTGTGCGAGGGGTTGGGGTAAGTGGTGCTGCCGCCGTAGGTCAGATAGTTGTTGAGATAGGTTCCGGTGGTCGTGCCGTAGTCGTAGTAGTTGTTCAGATCCATCGCGTACACGCTGGCCGACAACAGGCCACGCTCCGAGTAGTACCACTCCAGCGACGCATCGAAATTGGTCGAAAGGATCGGCTTCAACCGCGGATTCGGACCGCTGCCGGAACCCTCGCCGGTTGGACTCTGCGGATCATTCAGCGACAGGAAGCCCGCCAGCTGGCCATAGTCCTGGCGCGTGAGTGTCTGCGATGCGGCGAAGCGGGCCAGCAGGCTGCCATCGTCGTTCAGATTGAACTTGAGGTTGAAGCTGGGCAGCAGCTTGCCGTAGTGATGGCTGTAATAGTTCCAGTACCAGCCGCTCGGATAGAACGCCGAAGGCGGTGTGCCCGGGGCGTAACTGGATTCCTGGATCGTCGGGCTGGTGTAACCGATGTCCTCGGTGGTGCCGACGTAGCGCACGCCGGCATTGCCGCTCCAGCGGTCGCCGGCGAAATTGACCTGCATATAGGCGGCGTCGTTTTTCTCCGACATGGCGTAAATGTCGTTCGGATAGAAACGCGAGGTTCCGGAACTGTTGGTCACCGCCCGGTTCGCATATACCGCGTTCAGTGCCGCCAGCTGCGCGGGCGTCCAGTACCAGATGCCGCCCGGCATCTGACCCACGCCGAGATCGCTGGCGAAGCTACCGGGATAGTTGCTGCTGCTGCTGGGCCAGATGGTGGCGCCCGGGGCGAACGAGATATTAGTGGCGAAGTTGGGGCCCTGGGCAATCGCCGTCGGGCTGTCGTGCGTGTGTTTGGCGTCGCGTACGCCAAACTGAAGCGACGACAGGGGGCCGGCATCGTCGAAATCGAACTCGCCGTCGACCTGGAACCAATGTTCCTTGTCGATCACGTGAATGTCCTGATCGCCGAAGATCCAGTCGAGGCCGACGGTGGCCGGGTTGTAGACGCTGTTGTTGCCGCCCAGCGCCCAGTTCACCGGCTTGCCCAGGCCATTCATCGCGTAGCTGGCACCCTCGCCGTAGCCCGTGTCCATCTCCATGATGTCCTGGGTCGGCGTGTTGCCGGTGCCGCGGGTCAAGCCGCCCTGGAACTTGAAGTCGAGGTCCTGGGTGGCCTTCCAGTCTGCGTCCAGCGTGATGTACGAGCTGGATTCGCTCTCGCCCGGACGCGAGATCATGTCGTAGATGCCCTGCGACACGCCGGCCTGCCCCTCCGCCACCGCGCTGGTAAGCACGTTGCCGTCGAGGGTGTAGCTGGAGAGCGTGTCACCCGGCAACTTGTCGCGCAGGCGCAGCATGTAGTTGCGGTTGTAGTCGGTGGCGTCCATCTTGGAATAGAAGCCGTCGAGGTTGAAGGTGAGGTTGTCCAGCGCCTTCCACTCGAGGTCGATCGCGCCGCCCTTGCGCTTGCGCTCCTGGGTGAACAGGGCAGCGCCGGGCAGGTTGGGATAGAACACGCCGGTGCTGGGGCTGCCGGGCGTGGCGGCCTTGAGCCCCAGCTGGTTGGCCAGTGCCGAACCGGTCGGAATGTACGAATAGCCGAGCATTTCCTGGCCATCGCGCTGCAGGTCGCGGTCTTCGTAGAAGCCCTGCAACATCACGCCGAATGTGCTGTCGCTGTTCTTCCAGTTGACCAGCCCGCTGAACTGCGGCTTGGTGTCGCCCGGCAAGTCGGAATAGACGCCACCCACACTGGCCTCGGCGGAAAACTGCTTGCCGAATTCCAGCGGCTTGCGAGTGATGATGTCGATCGAACCGGCGGCGCCGCCTTCCAGCAGGCTGGCCTCGGATCCCTTGTGCACCACCACCTGGCTGACGATTTCCGAAGGGAACATGGCGTAGCTGACACTGCGGCTGCCGCCGCCGCCAGTGATGAACCAGTCACCCGAGGCGACCGTATGTCCGTTGAGCGTGGTCAGGGTGAGCGACGGCGCGCTGCCGCGGATGCTGGCGCGATCGGCCTCGTCGAAGCCGCCTTCGGCGCCGGCTGCGTCGGCGATGTTCACGCCCGGCAACTGCGAGATGGTGTCAGCCACATTCTTGGCGGGCAGCTTGCCGATATCCTCGGCGGACACCACCTCGATGTGCGAGACAGAATCTTTTTTGGTACTCAGTGACAGCGCCTGGCTTTCGCGGATGCCGGTGACCATCACCGTGCCCAGCGTCTTGGCCTGCTGTTTGGCCTTGGCCTGATCCTGCTTGCTCTGTCCGGTGGTATTGGTGGTGCCGGTGGCCTGGTCGCTGTCTTGCGCGAACAGGGTGCCGGAGATGCACAGACCGGTGATGATACTGGCGGCTAGCAATGTCTTGCGGTAATTCATGATGTCCTCCCCTCAGAGGCTGGCTCGAATCAGGACCGGCGTGACGACGGCCGTGGATTTTTTGTGGCGGTTGGCTTGGCGCCGTGTTACTGGATCGGGCTCATCTCACTCTCCCTGCTGTCCGTCCAGAAACCAGCCTGCGGCGCCCATGACACCAAGCTGGCCGTGCTCAATCAGTCGTACCGGAACCTGTTGCAGATAGGCGCGCATCACGCCCTTGTTGAAGAAGCGCGCCGTGAACGTGCTGGCCTGCAGAAACGGCTGGATCTGCGGCAGGATGCCGCCGGCGAGATAGACCCCACCCCGCGCGCCGTACAGCAGCACCAGATCGCCGACGAAGCTGCCGAGCAGACCGCAGAACACCTGCAGCGCCTCCACTGCAGCTGCATCGCTACCGGCCAGAGCGGCGCCAGTGATCTCCGCCGGCGTCAGCAATCGCGCCGGACAGACGCGCAATTCGCACAGCGCGCCATAAAGCTTGAGCAGGCCCGGCCCGGACAACGCATCCTCGAACGACACGTACGGACGACCGCGTCCGAGTACGCGCAGAATCTCGATCTCCCGTTCGGTGCCGGGGGCCAGCGAAACCTGTCCGGCCTCGGTGGCCAGTACCTGGGCCCGCGGCTTGCCCGGCAACAGCACCGCCGAACCCAGCCCGGTGCCCGGCCCCATCACCAGTACCGGCCCGCTGGCTGCCGCTTGCGTGGCATCGATGATCGAGCGCGTCTCGGCGGCACCGATGAACTGGGTGGCGTAAGCCACCGCCTCGAAATCGTTGATCACAGCCAACCGCTGGATGCCGAGGCCGTCACGGATCTCGCGGATCGACACCGGCCACGGCAGGTTCTCGTTGACGATGGCGTCATCCAGCACATAGCCGGCGCAGGCCACCGCGCAATGACGGAGGTTTTCGCGTGCCGCCGCATGCGGTGTGCCAGCGAGCTGCCTGACAAAGTCCTGCAGCATCGCGGTGAGACCCGACCAGTCGGCACAGCTGTAGCGGTGGTAGTGCAGCACGCTGATCGGGCGGCGGGCGTCAGCGTTGGCTGCGACCAGCCCGATGCGCGCATGCGTGCCACCGACATCGGCGGCCAGGAACGGCTCGCCGAAAACCGATGCACCCGCCCGGCTCGTTGCCGACGGCTCCGCTGCATGACGCTGGTTGGCGACTTCCCCCACTCCACCCTCTCCCCGTGATCGGCATCGCCCTGTGCCACACAGGCGATGCACTGCGCTGCGACCGGACATTGGCCTGATTCCGGCGGAGTCTGTCCTCAAAATGACAACGTTGTCAACGGGGCTGTTAAAAATTTCTGCAACATTCGATACGGCATCGCAACATAGCTGTCACGACACTCCGAGAAATCACATTAACATTCGGTGCAAATGGCTTTGTACAGACTATTTATGCATATTCTGCGAAGAAGAAATGATGTTCTGCAATGCCGCAGATACGGTCCTGTGTGGCCGTCTTTACGGCTCGATCAGGACCTCAGGCAACCTGCCTTTGTGCACTACGGATTGACAACGTTGCACTTTCCGGCGATTAAGGAGACATTCCAGGGTGTCCGGTCATTCGACCGCTACCAGCACGGCCGATCTTCGGGGAGAGAACACATGGCAACAACGCTGGCGGCGGCGCCGACCGACCGTTCGAATATCGGGCCGATGATGATCATCGGCGTGCTGTTTTTCATCTTCGGCTTCGTCACCTGGCTCAACGGGCCATTGATCACCTTCGTCAAACTCGCTTTTCAGGTGCAGGACGCCTATGCGTTCCTGGTGCCGTTCGCGTTCTACATTTCCTATTTCGTGTTCTCGCTGCCCGCATCGATGGTCCTGCGCCGTACTGGCATGAAGAAAGGCATGGCACTGGGCCTGTTCGTGATGGCGATCGGCGCGATGATGTTCGGTCAGTTCGCCACCATGCGCGTGTTTTTCGGCGCGCTCGCGGGATTGTTCGTGATCGGCGCCGGCTTGTCGTTGCTGCAGACCGCCTCCAACCCGTACATCAGCATCCTGGGGCCGATCGACAGCGCAGCACAGCGCATCGCGTTCATGGGCATCTGCAACAAGTTCGCCGGCATTTTGGCGCCGCTGCTGATCGGCGCGCTGGTGTTGCACGGCATCGGCGACCTCGACCAGCAGGTGAAGGCAGCCGACCCGGCGACGCGCACCATGCTGCTCGACACGTTCGCCGCCAAGATCCACCTGCCCTACATGATCATGGCCGGCGCACTGGTGCTGCTGGCGGTCTGGGTGGTGCGCTCCTCGCTGCCCGAGATCAAGCCGGCCGGCGCGAACGACGAACGCGCCATCGGCCACACCGGTCGCAGCATCTTCAGCTTCCCGCATCTGTGGCTGGGCGTGCTGTGCCTGTTCCTGTACGTGGGCGTGGAAGTGATGGCGGGCGACGCGATCGGCACCTACGGCCAGGGTTTCGGGCTGCCGCTGGACCAGACCAAGTTCTTCACCGCATTCACGCTGGGCGCGATGCTGCTGGGCTACGTCGTAGGTCTCCTGGTGATCCCGCGCTTCGTCTCGCAACAGCGCTACCTGGCGGTGTCGGCGGTGCTCGGCGTGCTGTTCACGCTCGGTGCCTACATCACCCACGGCTACGCCTCGGTGATGTTCGTCGCCGCTCTGGGCTTCGCCAACGCGATGATGTGGCCGGCAATCTTTCCACTGGCGATCAAGGGGCTCGGCCGACACACCGAAGCTGCTTCTGCGCTGTTGATCATGGGTATCGTGGGCGGTGCGTTGATTCCGCAGGTGTTCGTGCATCTGAAGGAGCACATCGATTTCCAGCTCGCGTTCGCCCTGCTGATGCTGCCGTGCTACCTGTACATCCTGTATTACGGCATGCGCGGTCACCGGGTCGGCCAGGAACATGCCGGGTAAATTGAATCGCGTATTCGCTCCGGTCATGGCCATACGCTAGGATGCACGAGGCGCTGCTGGCGCCCCTTATTTTCGATGCAAGAGGTTCGCGGGTGCGCAGTGCCACCATCAAGGATGTCGCAGAGCGGGCCGGCGTCTCGCTGAAGACGGTCTCGCGGGTCATCAACAACGAACCCTCGGTGCACGCGCGCACGCGCGCGAAAGTGCAGCGGGAGATCGACGCGCTCGGCTACCAGCCCGATCCTTCGGCGCGCAGCCTGCGCAGTACTCGCGCCTATGCGCTTGGTCTCGTTTACGACAACCCCAACGCGCACTACATCATCAACCTGCAGCGCGGCGTGCTGTCGGTATGCCGCAGCAGCGGTTTCGGTCTGCAGATCCATCCCTGCGACTCGTCCTCGCCGAAGCTTGCGGACGAGTTGTGCGAACTGGTGCGCCGCTCGCGCCTGGCCGGACTGGTGCTGGCGCCACCGATGTCCGAGCAGGTGGAACTGATCCGCACGCTCAGCGAAGCGAAGATCCCGTTCATGCGGATCATCTCGGCACGCAAGGATCCGCAGGACGGCTACCCCTGCGTCTATGTGGACGATCGCGATGCGGCCTACGCGATTACCGAGCACCTGATCCAGCTTGGTCATCAGCGCATCGGCTTTCTGTGGGGTGGTCGCGAGCACCGCTCCAGTCCCGAGCGCTACCAGGGCTACGAGGATGCGTTGAAGGATTACGGCATCACGCTCGACCGCAAGCTGATCGTTCCCGGCGACTACACCTTCGACGATGGCTTTCGCGGCGCACGCAAGTTGCTGGCGCTGAAGGATCGGCCCAGCGCAATCTTCGGCTCGAACGACGAGATCGCCGCCGGCGTGCTGGCGGCCGCGCACTCCGACGGCATCAATGTGCCATACGACCTGTCGATCGCCGGCTTCGAGGACAGCCCGTTCTCCAAGCAGTCGTGGCCCGCGCTGACCACCGCGCGGCAGGCCACCGAGGAGATCGCACGGCACGCCGCGCAGCGGCTGATCGACGATCTGCAGCGCGACGCCAACGGTGAACCAGTCAACAGTACCAATGAAGGCTTCAGCCCGGAGCTGGTGGTGCGCGGCTCGACGGCACCTCGGCATACCGCGCCGCCCAAACGCTGAGCGTCCGGGCGGCTCGAACAACCGATATTTTCCTGCCGTCATCCCGGCGCAGGCCGGGATCGCTTGTTGCTGATGGCTGGTTTCGCCGTCGCAAAGCCATTACCAGCTTTACTGCTGTAGAGCGATTCCGGCCTGCGCCGGAATGACGAAAAAGTGGGCTATCCAGACAACCTCAATGCCTCACGTTGTCGGTCTGCTCGATGAAGCGGGCCACGTTGTCGTGCAACTGCTTCAATGACGCCTCGTGCGCGTACACCATGTGCCCGGACGGATACCACGAGTAGCTGATGTTGCTCTCGAGGCTGGTCGGGATCGGCAGGTGATGCATCTCGTAGTCGGCCGCGAAGAATGGTGTGGCCAGATCGAAATAGCCGCCGTTCAAGTACACCTTGAGGTTGGGGTTGGTCTTCATCGCGGTGGCCAGGTCCGGCATCACATTGGTCGAGGACTGCAGCGCCTCGCCCTGCACGCCCGGCGCCTTGTGCGCGAAATCCCAGTGGTCGATGTCGGCAAACTCGCGGTATTGCCGGCCGTCACCGAACTTCAGGTCACGCCGCACGTAGTCGTTGAACGCAGCGATATAGGCCGAGCTGATCGCCGAAGATTGCGGATCGTAGTCGGACTCCTTGCTCAGCGGATCGATCGAAGGCCCGGCAAAGCGGCTGTCCAGCCGACCCGTGGTGGTGTCTTCGCCGGTCTGCAGCTCGTGCTCGAACATGCCGCCGCTGACCCGTAGGTTCGCCTTCAGCAGATAGGCCACCGACAGCCCGGTGTACTGGTGCAGCTTTTCCGCCACGGCCTGCTTCTGCGCGTCGCTGAGCCGCGAGCCGGCCATCAGCGCCTGTGTGTAGTCACCCAGCGCGTACTGCTTCACCTCTTCGAGGAACGGCTCCAGTGCTGCCGGCTGCTGCGGCAGCTTGTGATGGTAGAACGCGGTGGCGGCGAACGTGGGCAACGCCAGCTCGTACGGCAGGTCGATGCCGGGATTGAATTCGGGGCCATCGATGCTGGTGTCGAAGTTGAGGATCTGCGAGAGCAGGATCACGCCGTTCAGATCGACGCTGTTCTCGTTTTCCAGGATGTTCGCCAGCACCGCCGAACGGGTTGTGCCATAGCTTTCGCCGAACAGGTATTTCGGCGAATTCCAGCGCCCGTACTTCGACAGGAACTGGGTGATGAACTGGGCGAACGCATGGCCGTCGCCATCGACACCGTAGATCGCCTTGCGCCGATCCTTCATCTGCTCGTCGCGCTTGGACTTGTCGGCGTCATCCGCGATCAGCCGGCTGAAACCGGCGCCAGGTGCGTCGATGAACACCACGTCGGAGGCATCGAGCAGGCTGTAGTCGTTGTTGACCAAGCCATACGGTGCGGCCGGTGTATGCGTGTCGTCGGCAGTCACCACCCGCTTCGGACCGAACGCGCCCATGTGCAGCCACACCGTGGCCGAGCCGGGACCGCCGTTGTAGATGAAAGTGACCGGCCGCTTGGTCGCTTCGGCGCCTTTCTTGAAATAGGCGACATAGAACATGCTCACCTGGGGCTCGTTTTCCTTGTCGCCACTGCCGTGCAGCACCAGCGTGCCGGCCACCGCCTTGTAATCGATGCGATGGCCTTCCACCGACACGGAGCCCTCGCTGCCGGACGATTGCGGCTGCAGCAGGGCCGCATCCGGCTTCGTCGCATCGGGCTTGTCCTTGTCGTCCTTCTTGTCGGTAGCGGCAATCGCAACAGTGCTGAGCAACAGGGCGGCAAGGGCCGCGGCAAGGGGAAGTTTGCGCATGGACGGGTACATCCTCAGCAGGCAGAGGCGCAGCCCGCCCCGGGTTAGCCTGCAGCATAGGCATCGAGGCAGCCGGCTTTCATCTCCCAGAAGTCACTGCTCTCAGAAGAAGGCAATCAAGCCGATCGCCAGCAGCGCCAGCAGCACGCCACTGAAGTTGAGCCAACTCAGACGCTCGCGAAAAGCCAGCACGCCAACCAGCGCACCGAGCGCCACCACGCCGATATTCATGCTGGCAAACACCAGCGCCGGATGTTGCGGCAGCGCGCGATGGCCACGCAGGTAGAACAGGATGTTGCCGAAGTTGGCCAACCCCAGTGCCACACCGCCCAATGCGCTGCGTGCGGTGAAGCGGGTGCGGCCGCGCAGGCGGCGCCACAGCTGCAGCGCGAAGGCTACCAGCAGCGCGAGCGCGAACATCGCCTGCAGCGACGCACCCAGTGGCACACCGGCCAGCGCCACGCGCTTGAACAGGATGTCGATCGCACCGAAACCGCCCAGGACCAGCAGCGGATACAGCCAGCCGGCGACGCCGCTGTCGGCCACACCCTGCCCGTTGCGCCAGACCATGCACAACAGCGCTAGCAGGCCGAGCGTGATGCCAGCCACCTTGAGTCCGCTGAGCTGTTCGCCGAACAACAGGAACGCCGCCAGCAGCGAGAGCAACAGCGACAGCCGCTGCGCCGCATCGCTGCGCACGATGCCGGCATGCCGAACCGACGCGCCCAGCGCGAGAAAGATCGTCGGCAGCAGCACGCCCAGCCCCGCCAAGGCGAGCCATGGCGCACCCGGCTCGCGCAAGCTCGCCAGCGACGACTGCAAGAGCAACGCGGTGAGTGCACCGGCCACGACGTAGTTCCAGGCAATCGCCTGGCCCACATCGACATCGAAGCGGCGCGCCAGCTTCAGCAGTACTGACACCAATACGCTGCAGATGACGCTCAGCAATACATAGATCACCCCGACACTCCCGTCATGCGTCGGTCACCCGCGCAGATTCCTGGCCAGCATGAACACGGCAACGGCAACGATCGCCAGCGCGAAAACCACGTGCAGCGTGCCGCGGGTTTTCGCCAGCCGGTGTGCGCCCAGCGCACCAAGCCAGCCGCCAAGAATACCGCCAGCGATGAAACCGGCTGCCGCGCGCCAGTCGATCAGGCCCGAGGCAGCGTAGTTGAGTGCGGTGGTGGTGGCGAACGCGCCCACCGAAAACAGCGAGGTGCCGATTGCTTCGATGATCGCCATGCCGCTGGCGAACATCAGTCCCGGCACGACCAGGAAGCCGCCGCCGATGCCGAAGAAGCCGGACAGACTGCCCGCACCAAACCCGACTGCACCGAGTCGCGGAAACAAGTGCGGCAATGGATAACGATCGACACCGCCACCGCGGCGCCCGCGCAACATCAGCGCAGCCACCACCAGCATCAGCACGGCAAACAGCACCAGCAGACGCTGGCCATCGACCAGTTTGCCAAGGGTCGAACCGACGAACGCACCGATGACTCCGGTCGCGGCAAACGTGAAGGCCGCCTTCCAGCGCACATGGCCGGCACGCGCATGCGGGATCAGATTCGCGAACGCATTGATCGCGACCGCCACCGCGCTGGTGCCGATCGCCAGATGCGGATCGCGCACACCCACCACATACAGCAGCAGCGGCGTGGCCAGGATCGAACCGCCACCGCCGATCAGCGCCAGCGAGAAACCGACCAGCGAACCGCAGACGATGGCGAGCAGGTCAGGCAGCAGCATGCTCAACGCGTTGCGGCCTGTTGCAGGCGCGGTCGCAGCGCGTCGAGGTCATATCCGGCCGCGGCCGCCGCCCGCAGGACATCTTCCACCGGCTGGCTGCGTGCGGCGCCGAGTGCCCACAACATGGTCGAGCGCGTGCCGGTGCGGCAGAACGCCAACGTCGGTGCCGGCAGCGTAGTCAACGCCTGCGTAAACGCCTCCACCTGGGCGTCCTGCAGTTGTCCGGAGATCACCGGCAGATACTGATAAGTCACGTCATGGCGTGCAGCCAGCGCGGCGATGACCGCACTATCCGGCTGCCCTGCTGCCTCGCCATCCGGGCGGTTATTGATCAGGCTGCGGAAACCCTGTGCGGCGAGCAGCTCGACATCGGCCTCGTCGATCTGTCCGCTGACACTGAGGGTCTCGGTGAGTTGCCGCAGCTGCATCCTGGGAAATCCTTCGCGATGAACATGTCACGCCGATGTGAGTTGAAAAACAGGCATCCGGGACACTACGACTACCGCGTTTGTCACGCCCCTCGCACCTGTCATCGACACGCATGGTAGTCCCGGAACCCATGCCGCGTCCGCGCCGGACGCAGCATGATCGCGAGGCTCGCAGGCTGCCCTCGGCAGAGTTGGATTAAAAGCCCAGGCTCGCCGTCAACTTGCCCTGCCAGTGCGGCACCAGCTGGTTGCCGTTGACGTGCTGGTAGACCGGCTTCTCCACATCCGCATACAACCGGATGCGTCGAATGCGCAGCTCAAGCGCCGGTGCAAACAGCAGTCGCTGGTAGCCGCTGCTGGCCGGGTCGGCGTTTGCACCCGCATCGCGCGCGCGCAACGACACCAGCGCCTGCAGGATCGGGGTGAGCCGCACGCCGTTGCCCAGATTCCAGCCTCCGGAATAGACACCAAAGGCACTGTCCAGCTCGGTGCCGGGACGATAGCCCGCGCGAGTGTTCAACGGCTGGTCGAGCTGGGCCTGGATGAAGCTGCCCCAGTTGCTCTGGCCGAAATAGGTCTGGTGATAGCCGCCGAGCAGCAGGTCGGTGGTGCCGGTGCCGATTTCCGTGTCGCGATCGAAGCCGGGGTACCGCCAATCGCCCGTGGCCAGCTTCAGGCCAAAGGTCAGTCCGGTCGACATGTCCGCCGAGAAACCCGTGTACATGCCGCTGATGCGGACATCGCCGATCGAGCCATGATTGAAATCGCTCAACGTCCCGGTGTCGTCATCTAATGTCGAGAAATGCCTTTGCGTGTACGGCAGCTCGACCATGACGCCCCAGTCGCGGTTGAACATCTCTTGCAGGCCAGCAACATAGAACTCGCTGCGGATGTGCTTGTCGTCGTTGTCCGCCTTGGGCGCCGAGGAACTGCCCGCCCAGTTGGTGTCCTGGTCGAGATAGCTCGCCTGCAGGAACACGGTGGTGTTCGCGCCGTTCGGCAACAGTGCGCTGGTGCCGACATCGAACACACCGCAGCCGCAGGCGCAGGCCTGCGCGGACGATGACCAGACGAAAGCAAGGCCGAGCAGCAGCGTACCGAGGGCAGCGCGCGCTGGAAGACGGGAATGAGACATGGAAGATCCTGTAGGGATGAGGCATCCCGAAATACTTGAGAAGGTTCGAAGGCGTAGCCGAACGCGATCCAGCCCGTACGTCCACGGGCCCATCCGCAAGTGCGGAGGCATGCACGTTCGGCAACGCGGACGCGCTGATGAAACCGCGCGTATCCGGGTCAGCGATCAGGCGTGCGGAAACGCCGGAGGGCCGCGTGGCGCGGCAGCCAGCCAGACCCGTGTGATGGACGCCATGCGCTCCGGCAGGAGCGTCGGCATGCTGGCCACCGGCGTTGGCAGCAAGGGCAGCCAGAAAGTCGCGGCCAGAGTCGGGCTATGCCCAAGCAGACCGCAGTAGCCGCACTTTTCCAACGTCGGCGCATGCGGGCTTGGCTGCTGTGGCGACGAATGATCGATCAGGCCAGCGCGATCTCCGCACCAGCTCCCGAGATCAGGCGACCACGACGCGGCGGCGACGGTCTGCGAGACCACCGGCGCGACGATGGTGAGCCACATGGCGAACAATCCCAGCCATGCGACCAACCTTCGATGTCTACGCGTACCGATCAATACCTTCCCCGACGTAATCCATCGCGGCAAGCGCCACGCGACCGGCAAATCATCCCATACAGACGTTGCAGACGGACTGCGACACGGCGTCGCGTGACGTTCCGCTTACTTCTGCGCGGGCGGCGAACCGAGCAGATGGCCGTTCACTTCGGTGCCGTACAGCGACTGCGGCGTGTCGTGATACTTCGCGCGCGTGTCGGCCAGATTGCCGGTATAGCGCGGATCCTGCGGGCGCTCATGCGCATCCATGAACATCGCCACGTCCCACGCGTCCTGGTCGCTCAGGCTGCCGCCGCGGCTCAATGGCATGTTCGCCTTGATGAAGGCGGCGGCGTTGTCCAGCTCATGCATGCCGGCACCCCAGTTGAACGACTGCGTGCCCCACAACGGCGGAAACACGTTGCGGCCAGCCACCTGCTGGCCCTGCCCGTCGGCGCCGTGGCACAACGCACAGTTCGCCGCGTAGACCTTCTCGCCGCGCGCGTAATCCGCTGGTTGCGGCGGCTTGAAATCCTGCTTGGGATAACCGGCGCCCTTCAACTTCACACCGACTGGCGCGCTCTTCGCCATCCACCATGAATAGGTTTCCAGCGCCACCATCTCCGCGCTGTCCAGCGGTGGCGCCTTGCCGTTCATGCTGAAACGGAAGCAGCCCTGCAGCCGTTCGCCGAACGTATTCACCTGGCCAGTCTTCTTGCGGTACTGCGGATACATGCCGTAGGCGCCCCACAACGGTGCCGAGTTCGCCAGCCGGCCGGCATCGAGATGGCAGTTGCTGCAGCTCAGCGTGTTGCCGACATACGCGCTGGCATGCGCTGGCGTGTCGGTGAAGATATCGCGGCCCTGGCGAATCACGTCGCCGAGCGGGCCGCTGGGGATTTCTGTTTCCGATGGCGGCACAAATGCTGGTAATGCCGGCTTGACGGCCGCGCTACTTGTGACGGCGACTGATGCTGCTGGCGCCGCACTGGCGGCAACCGGAGTTGATGCTTTCTGCGAGCAGGCATTCAACGCGCAGATCGCGATGGTCGCCGCCAGCAAGGCGTGCAGGGTTCTCATGGCGTGGCCCCTTTCGCATCGAGCGGTTGCGCGGCAAACCAGCCGGCCACGGCGCTGATGTCCTGCGCGCTCAGCGCACTCGACAGATGCTGCATCAGCTGCAGCGGATCGTTGTGCCGTGTACCCTGCTGCCACGCCTTGAGCTGCGCCTCGATATACGCGGTCGGTTGCCCGGCCAGCGGCGGAAAGTGCGCGCCCACGCCGACACCGGCGGGACCGTGGCATTGCACGCACGCCGGCACTTGTTGATCCCAGCGACCACTGATGGCGAGTACGGCACCCGCGCTATCCACCGCCGGCATCGGCGTGGTCTGCTTCATCAATGCGGGCGGAATCGGCAGCTTGCTGTAGTAAGTCGCCAGCGCCGCGCGCTCATCCTCACTGAGCGCCGTGGCGGTGGCCTGCATCACCGGGCTTGCGCGCGTGCCGCTGGAAAAATCGTCCAGCTGCTTTTGCAGGTAGGCCGAATCGAGCCCCGCCAGTCGTGGATTCCCGGCGCTGGCCTGACCGCCACCGTCGGCGCCATGACAAGCCATGCATGGCGCCGCGCCCTTGCCATTGCCCTGCGTCGTGATCGCCGCCGCATCGACGGCATGCACGGCGCCGAGCGGCAGCGCCGTGGCGACGAATAGACCGAGGCCAGGCAACAACGTTCGTGAACCAATGTGCATCATCCCGCCCATCCTCAATGCGCCGGCAGGAAGCCGTATTTGCGATACACCGCCTGCGCGGCAGGGGTCTGCATGAAGGCCAGAAAATCCTTCGCGGCCTGTTCGTGCGGCGCGTCCTTCATGCGTGCGGCGGTATAGGTGGAAGTGACATTCTGCGCCGTGGGGATCGTCACCGTCTCGACCGGGAAATGCATGATCTGCTGCTGGAAATACGCCTCGGTCGACCATACCGGCGCCGCATCCGACTCGCCCTGCAGCACGCGCAGCGGTGATTGGCGATGATGGATGCGGGTGAGGAAGGTGCTGCCATCCTTCACCTTGCTGTCCATGATGGTGTGATCGAGCGCATCACCGCCGGCCTTGCGATAGCTCGCCTCGATCTGCTTGGCGATGCCTTCCCACGCCGGGTTCGGCATGCTCACGCGCACATCGCCACGGCCGAGATCGGCCAGCCCGGTGATGTGTTTCGGATTGCCCTTCGCGACCAGGATCGCCAGCGGATTGCGCGCGTAGTCGTAGCTGTCGGCGAACCAGTTGTGCTTCTGCTGGTTGTCGGCGATCGCATCCTTGCCGGCCGTATAGATGTCCGGTTTGAGCGCGATGCGCAGGTTGCCCATCACCAGCGTGCCGCTCTCGATCTGCCTGGCGAGGATGCCCGGCGGCAGCGTCTCGGCATAGATCCGCTGGTATTGCGGATGCGCCTGCTTGAACGCCTCCAGCAAGTCGTGCACCACCATGAACTGGTTGCCGGCAAAGAACAGCACCAGCTGCGGATCGACGATGTCGCCATGCAGGTCGGCGATCGCATCCACCGGCGGCACACTGAACTGCAGCCCCGCTGGCGGTGGATTCCATGGCGGCAGGAAGTCGGTCCGGTCGGTTGCGCTGGCGCCGAAGCTGGCCGCCAACAGCATGCCCAAAACGAAATGACGCATCGTTCAATCCCTCGAAAACGTGAAGATCACAGCGGCATCAGGGCATAACCCTGCTGCTCAAGCACGGTGACCGTGGTCAGCGCGGACAGCGCCAGCGTGACGTGCGAATCCACCCAGTCGTACTGGAACTTGTGTTCCGCAACGGCCTGGCCGCATACCGCGATATCGACACCGGCCTTGCGCAGTTGCTCGATCAGCGGCAGGTTCGGATTGGCCACGCCGTACGCCTTTTTGTACTGCGCATCGTTCAGCACGATGGGCGTGGCTCCGCCGGAGGCGATCGCCACGAATTTCAGGTGATCGAGCGGCACGCCGGCACTCACATACAGGTTCACTGCGCGTGCTACATGATCGAGTGACGGGTTCACTTCGTCGGGCTTGTCACCGGCCTTGCTCAGGCTGAACACCACCTTGTAGGTAGCGTTGCGATCCGGCTGGTAGGCCGCCTGCGGCAACGCATGGATCTTGCCGGCACCGGCGATGGTGGGCGTCTGCCAGAACCCATCACTGGCGAACGCTGCCGCGGGCAGCAGGCTGAGGACAAGCAGGATCGAGACGAAGGGACGGAACATGGCGACCTCGCGGAATGAGTGTGCACGCATGCTATGTCCGGCTTATCCGATAAGCCAATGGAGTTTTAATGATCGTGACGATAAAGGCGATTTATATCCAGGCGTAGCCACGGTCAGGCCGTTGCTGGCCGGCCCGCGAAATAGCGCGCCGGCGGCTGGCCGAAGTTGCGTCGGAACATCGCCACGAAGGCGCTGACGCTGACATAGCCCAGCGCGTCGGCGACGACGGCCACCGGCGTGCCTTCCGCCAGCTGCTCGAGGCCGCGGCTAAGCCGCGCCTGCTGGCGCCATTGCGCAAAGCTCAGCGCGGTCTCGGCACGGAACAGCCGGCTGAGGCTGCGTGCGGACAGCCCGGCACAGGTGGCCCAGTCCTCCAGGCTGCGGTTGTCGTGCGGCTGCTCGAGCACGGCCTGGGCGATGCGCAGCAGCCGGCGGTCGAGCGGCATCGGCAGGTGCAATGGTTCGTGCGGCGCGCGCCGCATTTCGTCCAGCAGCACCGCCATCACCCGCTCCTGCTCCGCATCCAGCCGCTCGTTCCATGTCCACGAACTGGCGCGGTGCACCAGCGCCCGCAGCAGCTCGGTGATGCCGATCACGCAGGGACGCGCAGGCAGGCCGTGGTCGATATCCGGCGTGATGAACACGCCCCAGCCGCTCATCACTCCGCTGATGCTGACCGTATGCAACTCACCCGGTGGCATCCAACCGGCACGGTGCGGCGGCAGCATCCACGAACCATGTTCGGTGTGCACGTGGACCAGGCCGCTCTCGACGCAGAAGAATTGCCCACGCAGATGGCGATGCCAGTCGTAGGTCTGGGTGTCCTCGCCGTATTCGCTGGTGGCTTCACGATCGATCCGGTAGGCGATCAGCGCGGGGCCGCCGACCTGCTCGATCAGTTCGTGGACGTGCTCCTTGGAAGCTGACATGGCCGGTTCTCGATATAACTTGACCAAATAACGTTATCAGATTACAGCGAGCCTGCCTAAGCTGTTCCACATCCGGCCACCACCTGACCGGAACCTCCCCGCCGCTGCCGCCGCTCGCGGTTTCCTCGTCCAGCTGTGATGCCCTCGCCGTCACGCCGCGCGCCGTTCATGCGTCCTTGCTGCACACGCCTGCGCATGGCCACGTCTCGAACCCAGGATGATCCGATGTCTACGACCAAGCTGCTCACCATGAAGTCCAAACCGGCGGCGTCCCCGCTGGAAACCTTTGTCGCCTGTGCCCATCAGATGCTCGACCCCGCCACTCCCGAGCCGGTGCGCCGAGCGATGGAGCCACGATTGCTGGCACAACTGCCGGCACTGCGGGCGCTGGGCGTATTCGAGCTGTTCGAATTGCGCGATCCGGCCATGCGCACCTGGCTGGCCGACGAACTGGAAGGCCGTGGAGCTGATTTCCAGCAGACCCGGCCAGTCTTTTTGCTGCAACAAACATAAACAGGCATATATTTGCCTTGACAAATATACTTTCGGCAATAGAATGCCGGGATGAAGCCGAACACCCCCTCCCCCAATCCAACCGGCACCAACGAATCCCAGGCGCCGAGCCTGGGCATGTTGCTGACCATGGTGCGTGCCGAAATGGTGCGTGCGATCGAAGCCGAGCTCGCCAGCAAGGGCCTGGATCTCAGTTTTACCCAGTACCTGATCCTGAAGAAGTCACAGCAACTGGGTGCCGTGTCGGCTACCGAACTGGCCCGCGCGGTGGAGCTCGATGGTGGCGCGATGACACGCCAGCTGGATCAGCTGGAGCGCAAGGGCTTTCTGCGCCGCTCGCCGCACGAACAGGATCGCCGCGCCCTGCGCATCGAACTGACCGAGGCAGGCAATACGGTTTGGCAGAACACCGCCTCCGTTTGCAGCCAGCGCGTGATGAATGCCGCCCAGCGCTCACTGGACGACACCGAACAAGCGCAGTTGTACGACTACCTGGAGCGCGTGCTGCACGCGCTTCGCAACAAGAACTGACTTCCCGAAAGCTGCAATATTCCTGGACCTCAACTCATGCGTCTGCATCTTCTTGCGGCTGCGACCGCAATCACCCTCATTCTGGCCGGCTGCGCCAACAGTGGTGGCCTGCATCCGGACGGCACGTCGCTCGATCCGTCCTCGCTGAAGGCCGAACGCAGCCTCGCCGGCGTCACCATCTCTCCGGCGGCATGGCCGACGCAGGACTGGTGGAGCGGTCTCGGTGACGCCCAGCTCGCCTCATTGATCGACGAAGCGCTGAAGGACAATCCGGGCCTGGCCGCGGCGGATGCCCGCGCACGTCAGGCGCAGGCCGCTGCCGGTGAAGCGGATGCCGCGCGCGCTCCAACCGTGAACGGCGGCGCCAGCGTTGCCGGGGCGCGTCTGCCCGACGGTCTGCTCAGCCCGACCTCGCATTTCGCGGCCGCCAAGTACGGCTATGTCAGCTTCAACTGGGGCCTGGACCTGTGGGGCGGCAAGCGCGCCGCTTGGGAAGCTGCACTCGGTCAGGCCCGCGCGGCCGAGATCGAGGCACACGCCGCACGCATCGAATTGTCCGGCAACGTGGCGCGCGCCTATGTGCAGCTCGGCTACGCCTATGCCCAGCAGGATGTGGCGAAGGCGGAGTTTGAGCGCGCCAGCCAGTCGCGCGTACTGACCCGCCAGCGCGTCGCTGCCGGCATCGACAGCAAGCTGCAGCTGAAGCAGAACGATGCCGAGGTGGCCAGCGCCGAGCGCCAGCAAGCCGAGGCGAACCGTGCGATCGATGCAGCCCGTTCGGCGCTGTCGGTGCTGCTCGGCAAGGGCCCGGATCGCGGCCTGGACATCGCGCGGCCGCAGGCGCTCGCCACCGCCGCCCTGACAGTGCCGGCGAATCTGCCGGTGGAGCTGCTCGGCCACCGCGCCGATCTGGTCGCCGCGCGGTGGCGCGTGGAAGCCTCGTCCAAGGACATCAAGGTCGCCAAGACCGAGTTCCTGCCGAATGTGAATCTCGGTGCGATGGCCGGCCTGCTCAACATCGGCGGCGGCAACCTGTTCGAGGCCTCGTCGCGGTTCTATGAATTCGGTCCGACGCTGAGCCTGCCGATCTTCGATGGCGGCCGCCTGCGTGCGAACCTCGCCGGCAAGGACGCGCAGTACGACCTCGCCGTGGCGCAGTACAACCAGACTCTGGTCGGTGCGCTCAACCAGGTGGCCGACGACTATGCGGCACAGCAGTCGATGGCTGAGCAGATCGCCGCGCAGCAGCGCGCGCTGGATGCGGCACGCCAAGCCTGGCAGCTGGCCGAACAGCGCTACAAGGCCGGTGTCGGCAGCTATCTGGAAGCACTCAGCGTGCGGCAGCAGTTGCTGCTCGCCGAACAGGGCATGGCCGCGCTGCAGGCGCAGCACCTCGACCTGTCGATCCAGCTCATTCAAGCGCTCGGCGGCGGCTATCAGCCGCAGGCCGATGACGTGACTCCTTCTTCCCCTTCATCTTCGCATTCCTGAGGCATCCCTCATGTCCAGCCAGACTCCTACCGCGACCGCCCCGGTCGCCCAGCCGCCGGAAAAGAATCGCCGCGGCTTCCTGCTACGCCTGCTCGGCGTGGTCGTGCTGCTTGCCCTGATCGCCTGGGGCCTGTGGTATTTCCTCGACGGACGCTGGTACGAAAGCACCGACGATGCGTACGTATCCGGCAACGTGGTGCAGGTAACCCCGCAACTGCCCGGCACCGTGGTGACCATCGGCGCCGATGACGGCGATCTGGTGCATGCCGGCGACGTACTCGTGAAGCTCGACGCCAGCAATACCGAAGTGGCGCTGGCGATGGCCAGGGCGAACCTCGCCAACACGGTGCGCAAGGTGCGTGGCCTGTACAGCAGCGTCAGTGGCGCGCAGGCCGATGTGGCTGCGCGCCAGGTGGCGGTGGACAAGGCTCGTGCCGACTACAACCGCCGGCGTGACCTGGCCAAGTCCGGTGCGATCTCCGCCGAGGAACTGGCGCATGCCCAGGACGCGCTGACCGCCGCCGAAAGCGGCCTGATCACCTCCCAGCAGCAGTACCAGACCAGCAAGGTGCTGGTCGACGACACCGTGGTCGCCTCGCATCCGGACGTCCAGGCGGCCGCAGCGAATCTGCGTTCGGCGTATCTGGACAACCTGCGCACCACCATCGTGGCGCCGGTCGACGGCTATGTGGCGAAGCGCTCGGTGCAGCTGGGTCAACGCATCGCACCGGGCCTGGCGCTGATGGCGGTGGTACCGCTGCACCAGGTGTGGGTCGACGCGAACTTCAAGGAAACCCAGCTCACCCACATGCGCATCGGTCAGCCGGTGGATGTCCGTACCGACGTCTACGGCAGCGCGGTGACCTACAAGGGCAAGATCGAGAGCCTCGGCGTCGGCACCGGCAGTGCGTTCGCCCTGCTGCCCGCGCAGAACGCGACCGGCAACTGGATCAAGATCGTGCAACGCATACCGGTGCGCATCGTGTTCGACGATCCGAAACAGCTGGACCAGCATCCGCTGCGCATCGGCCTGTCCACCGATGTGGAAGTGGGCCTGCACGACCAGAACGGCCCGATGCTGGCGCAACAGGCGCCGACCCAGCCGGCCTTCAGCACCGATGTCTACGAGAAGCAGCTGGCGCAGGCCGATGGAATGATCGCGCAGATCATCCACGCCAACATGGCCGGCGGCAAAGACGGCAAATAAGCTCCTCCCCCTGTTTGCAGGGGGAGGCTGGGAGGGGGTTGTCCGAGCTTGCGCAAGATCAAAAGCACCCCTCCCCAACCCTCCCCTGCATGCAGGGAAGGGAGCGGATCTCCAGCCAGCAAATAATCGCCCCGAGCAATCCCTCTCAACAGACCCGCCCTCATGAGCACATCCTTCCGTCCACCCAACATGGCGCTCACCACGATCGGTCTGTCGCTGGCGACCTTCATGCAGGTGCTGGACACCACGATCGCCAACGTGTCGCTGCCGACGATCGCCGGCAACCTCGGCGTGAGCGTGAACCAGAGCACCTGGGTGATCACCTCGTTCGCGGTGAGCATGGCGATCTCGCTGCCGCTCACCGGCTTCCTCACCCGCCGCTTCGGCGAGGTGAAGATGTTCATCTGGTCGACCCTGCTGTTCTCGATCGCCTCGTTCCTGTGCGGCATCGCGCAGAGCATGGGCATGCTGATCGTGTTCCGCGCGATCCAGGGTGCAGTGGCCGGCCCGATGTATCCGGTCACCCAGGCGCTGCTGATCTCGATCTATCCACCCGCGAAACGCGGCATGGCACTCGCCCTGCTGGCGATGGTCACGGTGGTGGCGCCGATCGCCGGGCCGATCCTCGGCGGCTGGATCACCGACAACTATTCATGGCCGTGGATCTTCTTCATCAACGTGCCGATCGGCATCTTCGCCAGCATGGTGGTCGGCAACCAGATGAAGGGCCGCAACGATGTCACGCAGCGGCCGAAGATCGACTATGTCGGCCTGATCACCCTGATCATCGGTGTGGGTGCGCTGCAGATCGTGCTGGACAAGGGCAATGACGAGGACTGGTTCAACTCCACCTTCATCGTCATCACCAGCATCGTCTCGGCAATCAGCATCGCGGTGTTCCTGATCTGGGAACTCACCGACAAGGATCCGATCGTCGACCTCAAGCTGCTGCGTCATCGCAACTTCCGTTACGGCACGATGGCGCTGGTGCTGGCATATGCGGCGTTCTTCGCGATCGGCCTGCTGCTGCCGCAGTGGCTGCAGCGCAATCTCGGTTATACCTCGACCTGGGCCGGCTTCGCCGCGGCCCCGCTCGGCGTCCTGCCCGTGCTGTTGACCGTGTTCGTGGGCAAATACGCGGCGCGTTTCGACCTGCGGATGGTGGCGTCGTTCTCGTTCATCGTGATGGGCGCTACCTGCTTCATGCGCTCGGACTTCTTCCTTGACATCGACTACGCCCACGTTGCCCTGGTGCAGTTGCTGCAGGGTCTTGGCGTGGCGTTGTTCTTCATGCCGGTGACGACGATTCTGCTGTCCGACCTGAAGCCGAACGAGATCGCCGCCGGTGGTGGCCTGGCCACCTTCCTGCGCACGCTCGGCGCCAGCTTCTCGGCATCGCTGACCACCTTCATGTGGGAACACCGCGCGATCGTGCATCACGCTCAGCTGACCGAACACATCACGGTCTACGACCCGGCCACGCAGGCGACGATGAGCCAGCTCGGCGATTCGCAGACATCGGCCAGCCTGGTGAACCAGATGATCACCCAGCAGGGTTTCCAGATCTCGTTCAACGAGGTGTTCTACATGCTGGGCTGGGTGTTCGTGCTGCTGATCTTCGTGGTGTGGCTGGCGCGGCCGCCGTTCACCGCGAAGGCAGCGGCAGCGTCCGGTGGGCATTGAGCAACGCGGGCGATCTCGTTACAGCATCACGAAACCGGCGGGCCATGACCCGCCGGTTTCGTGTCTGAAAGTCACATCCGTATAGCCAGCGGCTACAGATCGAAGCCCACACCCAGCAACGCCATGGTTTCACCACGGTTGGGGCTGTGCAGGTTGCCGTTGGAAATGTGGCGGATCTGCACGCTGAAACGCCGTCCCTGCCAGCCCAGCGTGCTGACGAATTCGTACGGAGAACTCAGTGCCTGCGTGCGCCCGGTGTGCAGGGCCGGCTGGAAACTGAAGAACAGCGATCGGTACCAGTCGCCCGGATCGCCATAGTGGATGCGTGCTCCGCCTGCCAGCAGCCAGATCTGGTCGCGCGTGCTGTAGCGGTTGCCGTCGTAGCGGGAGATGCCACGGCCATCGATCCAGCCCAGCGAAACATCCGGCGACCAGCTGAAACGGCTGTTGCCAATGCGATGTTCGTCGAACACGCCTTCGACAAAAGCGGTGTCCACTGCATAACTGTCCATGTAACTTCGGCCGCCCTGGATTTCCAGGCGAGTAGCCGCAGCAGGCAAGGCAAACGGAACAAGAGAAAAAGCGAGGACAACACGGAGAAGCTTGGCAGGCAAATGCATGGGGAGCCTATGGGGATAGGGGTGCGATGTATTTGTGTACCAAACAGTTTACTAAGCCTGTGTTGTGCTCAGGTGAAACACATGGGCACCCAGGGTGAACGCTGTGTTTCGCCACGTGCCCCACGACATGCCTTGGAGCGAAGTGGCGTTGCATGGCACCGGCACAAAAAACCCCGGCAGGTGCCGGGGCTTTCCAGACAGGCGATGTCGCTGGTTTATCGCGCGGTGGTGACCGCCGATGTTGCAGCCGGCTGCAGAGTGGGACTGTCGAGGTCGAGCGCGTTCGATTGCAGCAACACCGCCTGTGGATGCGCCTTGCGAATCGCGTCGCCGAACTGTGCGGCGTCGCCGACCACCACCACCTTGCTGCCGGCGGCATCCAGATGCTTGTGTGCATACGCCTCGATCTGCTTCGGCGTGACGGCCTGTACCTGCGCGATGTACTTGCCGATCTCGTCCAGCTTCACACCATAAACCGCCAGTTCGCCGACCTGTTGGGCCAGTCCTGCGCTGGTCTCCAGGCTGCGACCGTAGCTGCCGATCAGGGTCGCCTTGCGTGCGGCCAGTTCCTGCGCATCCACCTTCGTCGTAGCAAGGCGGTTGAATTCGCCCAGCATCAATTCGACCACCTGCGGCGCCGACGGATTCTTGGTCTGCGCCGCGGCCAGCCACATGCCGGCATCGCCCAGCGACTGCAGCCGGCTGGTGGCGCCATAGGAAAGCCCGCGCTTGATGCGGATCTCCTCGTTGAGGCGTGCCGAATACGAGCCACCCAGCACCGCATTGGCCACCGTGCCGACGTAATAGTCGGCATCGTTGCGCGGTGGCGCGGCATGCGCGGCGACCACACCGGCCTGTCCGGCCCCGTGCTGATCGATCAGCAGGATCGCCGGCAAGTTGCTGGCACGCATGCCCGCGGGCCGGACCGGCAATGGCATGGCCGGTTTCGACCAACTGCCGAAGCTGGTCTGCGCCAGCTGTTGCGCCTGCGCCGGCGTGATGTCGCCGGTGAGCACCAGGATCGCGTTGTCCGGCCGGTACAACCGGTCGTGCAACTGCTGCACGTCGGCACGGCTGATCCGCGCGATCGAGGCCGGCGTGCCGCTGCGCGAATGCCCGTAGGCACCATCGCCGAACACGCCGCGTCCGGCAGCCAACGAGGCAAGCGACGTGGGCCGGCTCAACATCAGGCGCAGATCGTCGACCGCCTGTGCCTGCGCACGCTTGAGTTCGGCCGCGCCGAAATCCGGCTGGCGCACGACCGCGGCCAGCAGGCTCAAGGCCTGTGGCAGTTTCGGCGTGGTCACGGTGATGCCTACTGCGCTTTCGTCCCAGCCAGCCGCCGCGCCCAGCGAGCCGCCCAGCGTCTCGGCGGCGGCGGCGATCTGCGGCGCACTCTTGCCGGCGGCGCCCTTGGTCAGCAGGTTCGCGGTGAGGTCGGCCAGGCCGGCCAGCTGCGGCGGATCCATCTCGCCGCCACTGCGCAACACCAGTTGCGCGGTGACCAGCGGCAGGCCGGCGCGGCGCACACTGACGACCTGCAAGCCGTTCGCCAGCGTCTGCACGGACGGCGTGGGTATGGTCAGCACAGGCGCCGGACCGGGCGCCGGCGGCTCGGTCGGAAAAGCCGGCGCGATCGGCGAGGTCGCCAGCACCTGGCTGGCGGCGAACACGGCCGCCGTCAGGGCGGCCAGACGGAACAGCTTCATCGGACGATTCATTTCGCTGCTCCCTTGCCGGCTACCGCCGTGCCCTTGGCAGCCTGCGGCAGGTAATCGATGGTGACGCTGTGTGCACCGGTGACGTATTTCTGCAGTACGCGGTGCACGTCCGCCTCGGTGACTTTCTGCAACGCGGCCAGATCGGTGTTGACGTGTTCGGCACCGCCGTCGATCAGACTCGCCTGACCCAGTGCGAACGCAATGCCCTGCGCGGTCTGCCGCTGCCTGAGTTCGGCGGTCAGCAGCTGGGTCTTCACCTTGTCCAGTTCCGCCGCGGGAATCGGCTGGGTGGCCAGCCAGATGATTTCCTCGTTCAGCAGTTTCGCCGCCTCGGCCGGTTGATGCCCGCTGGCGAGAATCGCGTAGGCGGTGAACAGGCCAGGCCCGACCCGGCCATCCGCATCGGCGCCCACCTGCTGGGCCACCTGGTGGCGATACACCAGCGACTGGTACAGCCGCGACGAATCACCCTGCGACAGCAGCGCGGCGGCGATCTGCAGCGGAATGATGTCCGCACTGTCGGATGCGGGCGGGATCAGCCAGGTGATCGCCACCGCAGGCAGCGGCGCGGTCTCGCTGGTGACGGTGTCGTGCTGGTTTTTCTTGCGCGCCGGCTCCTGCACCGTGACCTGCGGAATCGGCGTGGCTGGCTTCGCGATCCCGCCGAAATACTGGTCGACCCAGGCATCGAGCTGCTTCGGATCGAAATCGCCGGCAACGATCAAGGTGGCATTGTCTGGCCGGTAAAAGGTGTTGTGGAAGTCGATCACGTTCTGCAGCGAGGCCGCTTCCAGCTCCTCGATGCTGCCGATGGTCGGACGCTTGTACGGATGCACCGTGTACGAGTACGGATCGATCGCGTTGAACAGCTTGCCGTACGGATTGGCCAGCACGCTCTGGCGGTATTCCTCCTCCACCACGGCGCGCTCGGACTTGAAGTTCGGCTCGTCCACGTTGAGGTTGGACAGCCGCTCGGCCTCGGCCCACAACAAGGTCTGCAGGTAGTTGCTCGGCACGATCTCGAAATAGTTGGTGACGTCATCGCCGGTGGATGCGTTGTTGGCGCCACCGACGTCCTCGGTGAGCCGGTCCATCTGCTCGGCGTGCATGTGCTTGGTGCTCTTGAACATCAGGTGCTCGAACAGATGCGCGAAACCGGAGCGCCCCTGCGGATCGTCCTTGGAGCCGACGTGGTACCACATCTGCACCGCCACATTCGGGCTGGCGTGATCCTCTACGGTGAGCACCTGCAGACCGTTCGGCAGCGTGCGCTGATGGTACTGGATCGGTGGAATGTTCAGGTCTGTCGCGGCCAGCGGCGGCGAGAGCGCCGCAGCAGCGAACAAGGTGAGTGAGGCCAGCAACGCGGCCGGACGCAGACGCATGGTCATCCCCTTCTTCCCTTCGGGTGAAAGTCCAACCATAGCAAGTCGACCTGCCGCCGCGCCCGTGACTTCTGGCCCACATGGGCAAATACGTATCACTGGTTTTCGAGCAGATAAACGTAGCGACTCGATTCGAGCGATATGCAACCTGGCAATCTTCCGCCCATCCTCAGCACCTGACTTGTGACTCCTTGTCGTGTGCGGGAATTTCCTGCTTGACGGTTCATCGCAGAGCGACCGAACATCCGTGCATATGCCCTGATTTGGGGTCTACTACTAAGCGTTTGGCGCACATTTGCGGGAGTCGCAAATTTGAAGTTCATCTTCTACCTGGTTTTGGCTCTGTCGCTACCCGCGTCAGCCCATGCACGCAACGCCTCCTCTCATTTGACGCAAACTACAGCGTGTATGTTGAGGGTCTTGAAGGTGATGCCTGGTGTCAGCCAGGCGGTGTTGGGCGAGGCTAAAAGCAACGGGGCAACTCGTCCGTTCATCGAGTATCGCGCCGCGGAGGGTGCCCGCTGGAAACAGCCTACCCGTTTCACTCTCCAACAATCGAGCGGCAGTCACTTCTCGTTTATGGCTGTGTTACCCGGCTTAGTGACACCTGGCTCGGACGTCGACGCACACGTAACCAATGCTGTAGTTAAAAAATGGGAGACTCAGTGTGGCGCGGAAGCGAACGTACTATTCGAGTGACATCGGCGGCCAATTTGACGTTGCCATTTTGCGCATCCTGCCTAGCAACTCGTTCAAGGCGGGCGGCTTCGCCGCCGCCTAACTCCAGCATCAGACTCCCATGTCAGATCCCATTACCCTCGTATCGGTAGAAAACCAAGAGCAAGCCGCAGCGGCGCGCGAACTGTTTCTTGAATACGCCGCCGCGATCGGCGTGGATCTTGAGTACCAGGGATTCACGGCGGAGCTTGCGGCGTTGCCATCACCTTACGTTCCGCCTCATGGCGCCCTGCTCATCGCCAAGATCAACGACGAGATGGCAGGCTGCGTTGCCCTGCGCCGCATTGACGAGCAAACCGGCGAGATGAAGCGCTTGTATGTAAGGCCAGCGTTTCGCAGTTGGGGGCTTGGCCGACATCTCATTGATGAAGCCATCCAGGCTGCGCGCCGCGCTGGCTACACAGCGCTCCGATTGGATACGCTCCCCAGCATGGTGGCGGCGCAAGGACTGTATCGTTCGCTAGGTTTTTCCGAGATCCCTGCTTACAACAGCGCGCACTTACCCGGCACTCGCTTCTATGAGCTCAGGCTGGCCGCCGCGCCGGACTGATCGACGAGTTGCATCTCGCCGTGCGGCCGGTGCTGATCAGCCGCAAAGAGCATCTGCTGCACAACATCGACCTGCGTGCACTGGACCATGCCAGCATCCGCGATGGCCGTGGACTGACGCGAACGGCTACCATGCGATTCCGCCTTTCAGCACGCTCCACCACACTGCGCCGCACGTGACGGCGCCCAGGGACTTCAGATGCAGCCCACTCCGCGCGGTTCGCTGTTCGCCAATCACAACTTCGCCCTGCTGTTCGGAGGCAGCACGATCTCGGCGATCGGCGACCAGTTCACCCTGGTGGCGTTGCCGTGGCTGGTGCTGAAGCTGACCAATGATCCTGCGGCGCTGGGCCTGGTGCTGGCCACGATGGCGCTGCCGCGCGCTGCCTTCATGCTGATCGGTGGTGCGGTGGTGGATCGCATGTCGCCGCGGCGAGTGCTGCTCGGTGCACGCGCGATCAATGCGCTGCTGGTCAGCCTGCTCGCCGTGCTGGTGCTGGCCGGTGCGATCCAGATGTGGATGATCTACGTGATCGCGTTGGGCGTCGGCCTGTCCACTGCGTTTACCTATCCGGCAGGTTCGGCGATCCTGCCGCAGCTGGTGGAACCGACGCAGCTGCAACCGGCCAATGCGCTGTTCATGGGCATGCGCCAGCTGAGCATGATCATCGGCCCGGTGCTGGCCGGCCTGGTGATCGGCACCGGTGCGCATGCGGTGCAGCCACAGGCCGTCGCCGACGCCAGCGGACTCGGGCTGGCCTTCGGCGTGGATGCGGTGAGCTTCCTGTTCTCGCTCGGCTCGCTGATGCTGGTGCGCATCCACAGCGACCACCACCCGAAGGCGCCGGAGGGCAGCGTGCTGGCCAACGTCGTCAGCGGCATCCGCAATATCTGGGCCGACCTGCCGTTGCGCGCTTTCATCCTCTACGCCGCGGTGGTGTCGGTGTTCGTCGGCGGCCCGATCCAGGTCGGCCTGCCGGTGCTGGCCGATACCCGGCTGGATCTGGGGGCAGCCTCGCTGGGCATCCTGATGACTGCCAACGGCGTGGGAATGCTGCTGGGCAGTTTTCTTTCCGGCACAGCCAGCAAACTGGTGCGCGGGCGGCTGGGCCTGATGGTGCTCGGCATCGACAGCCTCGCCGGACTGGCATTGGCCACGCTGGCGCTGGCTCACTCGACCTTCGGCGGTGCCGCGCTGCTGACCGCCACCGGCATGCTGGGCGGCATCGCGCAGATCGCCATCTTCAGCTGGATCCAGCGCCGTGTGGCACCGGAGATGATGGGCCGCACGATGAGCGTGCTGATGTTCACCTTCATGGGTCTGGGCCCGCTGTCCGCGGCGATCGCCGGCAGCCTGTTGAAGGTGATCTCGCTGCCGGCGCTGTTCGTCGGCGCGGGACTGACGCTGACCGCGATCGCGCTCTGCTGCATGACGAGCCCGGCGCTGCGCAGTATTGGTGCGGCGCGTCCGGCGGAAGCGTGAAGAGGATGACTGTTGCGCCATGCATCCGATCAGTGATGTAGAGAGACCGCAGTCGTTCCGGATGGTCTGAATAAGTTTTCTCGTCATCCCAGCGAAAGCCGGGATCCAGTGCCGTCGCAAGACACTAAGACGCTGGATTCCAGCTTTCGCTGGAATGACGAGTATTCGGGCCATCATTGGGAGCTGGACGACGACAAGTAATCGGGGTTGCCACATGACTGTCATCCGGGCTGCCTAGGGTGGACCCCATGACCTGCGCATCTCGTCTCTGCCGACGACGCCCCATCCGCTATCGTGCCAAAGGCTCTGGCCAAGGCAGCCGCTCATGACGCTCTCGCGTCGTCGCTTCCTGTGCGGCGCCGGCAGCCTGTTCGGCGCGTATGCCGTCACCGATGCGCTGCGGCTGGCCTCGGCGGGCACGATGCCGATGGCGATGCCTGCACGCATGTCGGCAGCCACGCTGGCGGCGCCGAAGGTGCCGCTGGTGAATCCGGCGTCGCTGGCGCGTTTCGTCGACCCCTTGCCGGTGCCACCGATCGCGCGTGCTGCCGGACGGCGCGCACATCCCGCCTATCCCGGCCAGATGCTGCCGTACTACCGCATGCAGATGCGCGCCTACAATGCGCGCCTGCACCGCGACCTGCCGCCGACGCCGTTGTGGGGTTACGAAGGCCTGTCGCCCGGCCCGACCATCGAGGCCATGCGCGGCGAGCCGTTGCTGGTCGAGTGGATCAATGCACTGCCGACGCAGCACTTCCTGCCGATCGATCACACCATCCACGGCGCCGAGCGCTCGAAGCCGCAAGTGCGCACGGTGGCGCATGTACATGGTGCGCGTTCACCGGCGGGCAGCGACGGTTATCCGGAGGACTGGTTCGCTCCCGGCCATTCGGCGCTGTATCACTATCCGAACGCACAGGATGCGGCCACGCTGTGGTACCACGATCACGCCATGGGTATCACCCGGCTCAACATCTATGCCGGCTTGTTCGGTGCCTTCAACGTGCGCGACCCCGAGGAGCAGGCACTGGGCCTGCCATCGGGCGACTGCGACCTGCCGCTGATCCTGTGCGATCGGCTGATCGCGCAGGATGGCCAGCTCTACTACCCGGTCTCGGACGATCCGTCGGCGCCGTGGGTGATGCAGTGCAAGGGCAACCTCACCCTGTGCAACGGCAAGCTGTTTCCGCATTTCGAGGTCGAGCCGCGGCGCTATCGGCTGCGCCTGATCAATGTGGCGAATTCGAGTTTCTTCGATCTCTCACTGTCGCACGACCAACCGTTCCAGCAGATCGGCAGTGACCAGGGCCTGTTGTCCGCGCCGGTCGAGCGTGCGCGGATCGAGTTGTATCCGGCTGAGCGCGCCGATGTGGTGGTCGATTTCTCCGCGCTTGCCGGGCAGTCCATGCAGTTGCGCCACCAGGGCGAGGGAATCCTGGAATTTCGTGTACGCGATCGTAGCCGGCGCGATGCGTCCGTGCTGCCGGCAAGCCTGCGTCCGGTCACGCGTATCGATCCGGCCAGTGCCGTGCGCGATCGCGTGTTGACGCTGGAGGAAGCGGACGATGCCGGCGGCAACGCCATGAGCATGCTGCTCGGCGGCAAGCACTGGTCCGACCCCATCACGGAAAATCCGCACCAGCACAGCATCGAGACCTGGAGCTTCGTCAACCTCACCGGTGATGCGCATCCGATCCATCTGCATCTGGTGCGTTTCCAGGTGATCGAACGACGCCAGTTCGACTTGTTCGCCTGGAATGCGCACCGCACGCTCAAATACACCGGCCCTGCACAGACGCCGCCACCGCACGAGGCAGGCTGGAAAGACACCGTGCGCGCCGATCCGGGCATGGTCACGCGCATCGCGATGCGCTTCGAGGGCGAGCCCGGCCGCTATGTGTGGCACTGCCATCTGCTCGAGCACGAAGACAACGAGATGATGCGGCCGTACCAGCTGTTGCCGGCGAAGGGCTGATCCCGCGCACCTGACGTGAACCAGCGCACAGCGACGTGCATTGTCGCCGCACTGTCATGGTGGGCGCGTGCATTGTCGTGAAAGTGCCAACGCGACGTCATCTGCGCGGACCAGACTGCCGGCGGCCCGCACGTCGAAGCATCGCGTGGGCCTGAATCAGGGGGATCACTCACCGCAGCCTTCACAGGGTTCCTGCAGGAGATCCAGTCATGCTCACGTTGTTTGGCCGCAAGCGGCTCACGCCGCTCTTCCTCGGCGCGCTTGCCACCGGCCTTGCCGGCGTTGTCAGTGCGCAGAACACCACTTCACCCGACAAGGATGCCGGGTTCCGCCAGAACGTACCGACCACAGCCACGACCAACCGCTCCAACCTGCCCGGTGGCATCGTCGTGTTGCATAACCCCGGCAACGGACCCGATCGCAGTGGCGATACGCGCACCCCGATCAAGCACGTCATCCTGCTGATCGGCGAGAACCGTACTTTCGACCACGTCTATGCCACCTACACGCCACCGGCGGGGCAGAGCGTGCACAACCTGCTGTCGGAAGGCATCGTCAATGCCGACGGCACAGCGGGCCCGAATGTCGCGGCGGCACGCCAGTGGCAGGCCTCGAACACCGGCGCGTATTCGAATGCGCCTACGCATACCTCGTCGTACTCACTGCTGCCGTCGATGAACACCGGCGGTGCGCCGACCCAGCCGTACCTCGCCTCGGCGGCGCAGGCACAGGCGATCGAGCCGGCGTTGCCGGCGAATGACTATGTCGAACTCGCCGAGGGTGGCACCGGGCTGCCGAACGATGTCATCGACACGCGTTTCCCCACGCAGTTGCCGAACGCGCCGGTCGATATGCACGCCTCGATCAGCTACAACGATTACGCCAACAGTCCGGTGCATCGCTTCTTCCAGATGTGGCAACAGCTCGATTGCAGTGCCCAGGCAGCCACCAGGAAGAATCCGAGCGGCTGTCGCAATGACCTGTTCCCGTGGGTCGAGACCAGCATCGGTGCCGGCAACAATGGCAGCGCGCAACCGGCCGGCTTTACCGAGCAGAGCACCGGTGAGGGTTCCACCTCGATGCAGTTCCTCAACATGAACAAGGGTGATGCACCGTATTTCGAAGAGCTGGCCCAGACCTATGCGCTGAGCGACAACTTCCACCAGTCGGTGATGGGCGGTACCGGTGCCAATCACATCATGCTCGGCTTCGGCAGTCCGATCTACTACGCCGATGCGCAGGGCAATCCGACCATGCCGCCAGCCAACCAGATCGAGAATCCCGATGCACAGCCGGGCACCAACAACTGGTACGTGCAGGACGGCTACGGCGGCGGTTCCTATGTCAACTGCGCCGACGACAGCCAGCCGGGCGTGGCCTCGGTGAAGGGTTATCTGCGTGGACTGCCGTACCGCACCTTCCGCGGTACGGACTGCAAGCCGGGCGCCTACTACCTGGTCAACAACTACAACCCGGGCTATCTCGGTGATGGCACGCCCGCACCGCTGGGCGCCGACCAGTTCACCATCCCGCCCACCACGCAGGACAACCTCGCGCTGCTGCTGAGCCGCCATCATGTCAGCTGGAAGTACTACGGCGAGGGCTGGGGCAATGGCAAGGAGAACGGCGAGGCCGGCACGTTCTGCAACATCTGCGATCCGTTCCTGTACTCCACCCAGGTGATGACCAACCCGCAACTGCGTGGCAACAACCAGGATATCAACGATCTCTACAACGATATCCAGAACAACACGCTGCCGGCGGTTTCCATCGCCAAACCGGATGGACTGCTGGACGGCCATCCGTCCTCGTCCAAGCTTGAGCTGTTCGAAGGCTACGTGCAGAAGATCGTCGAGATGGCCAAGGCCAACCCGAAGGTGTGGGCTGACACCGTGATCATGGTGACCTTCGACGAGGGTGGCGGCTACTACGACTCGGGTTATGTGCAGCCGATCGACTTCTTCGGCGACGGCACGCGCATCCCGCTGCTGGTGATCTCCAGGTACTCGCAGGGCGGTCGCGTGGTGCACACCTATTACGACCATGTCTCCTTCGACAAATTCGTCGAGGCCAACTGGGGCCTGCGCGAGACGATCTCGGCGCGCAGCCGCGACAACCTGCCCAACCCGGTTGAGTTACCCAACAATCCCTACGTGCCGGTCAACTCGCCCGCGATCGGCAATCTGATGGACATGTTCAACTTCGGGCACTTCCCGACAGCCAGTGTGGCAGCGAACGATACGCAGGACTGAACCACGCACGCATGTCCTGCCTGCATCCGCAGGCAGGACATGCGTGTTCAGCGCCTCACGCGCCGGGCGATACCTGTCCTGATGCCGCTTTCCGCAGAGTGCTCCCGTCATGAACAACCTCTTTCCACCAGCCCGGCGATGGCACCGCAATTCCACCGTTCGCCATGGCGTGGTCCTGCTCATGCTCGTTGCGGCAGGTCTTGGCAGCACGGCGAGCCACGCCGATCCCGGTGATTTCCAGGCGATGCCCGGGTTGTGGAAGACCGTCGTGCGCGTCATCGATCATGGTCAGCCGGGCCCGCCCACGGTTCGCTGGCATTGCGTGGACGAAGACGCGGATCCCTGGCTGATGTTCGCGAACCTGCCCGTTCCGGACACGTCATGCCTGCGCAACGACCAGCATCGCAGCAGCACCGCACTGACCTGGGCGCTGAACTGTGGCGGGCATCCGCCGATGAGCGGCCACGGCCGCGTGGACTTCGATTCGGCCGAGCACTACACCGCCAGCATCGAACTGCAGGGCCACAGTGAAGTCGTGCGCGTCGAAGGCCAGCGCTACGCCGCGTGCACCGGTCCCAGCGACTGACCTGTTGTCCGTGCGCGAACCCGCGAGAACTGCTATTCCGGCAATGCCGGCATCTGCTGTTGCAGCAGCCGTTGACGCTGGATCTCGGCGCGCAGCCGCTGGCGCCTCGCCTTGCGTTCGCGGCGATCGTGCTGCCACAGGTAGATCGCCGGCGTGCTGAGCAAGGTCAGCAACTGCGACACCAACAGGCCGCCGAGAATGGCGATGCCGAGCGGCTGACGCATCTCCGAGCCGTAGCCAAAACCAACCGCCAGTGGCAGCGCGGCACCCATCGCCACCAGCGTCGTCATGGTGATCGGGCGGAAGCGCACCAGCGCCGCTTCGCGGATCGCCTCCGGTGGCGTGCGGCCGTGTTCGCGCTCGGCAACCAGGGCGAAGTCGACCATCAGGATCGCGTTCTTCTTGACGATGCCGATCAGCATCAGCACCGCGATCACCGACATCAAGGTGAGCTGGGTATGCGTGACCAGCATCGCGAGGAAGGCGCCCATGCCAGCGGCCGGCAAGGTGGAGAGGATGGTCAGCGGATGGATCAGGCTCTCGTAGAGGATGCCGAGCACCACGTACATCACCAGGATCACCGCGAGCAGCATGATCAGCGCATTGTTCAGCGTGTCGACCAGGTTCTGGTTGTCGCCGGTGAATTTCTTCTGCACGCCGGGCGGCAGGTTGGCCGCGAAGATGGCTTGATCGACCAGCTTCAGGCCGTCCGCCTGGGTGACGCCCTTGGCGAGGTTGTAGTTGATCGTGGACGATTCGAGCTGGTTGAAGTGGCTGACGCTGACCGGCGCTGTGTTGGGCTGGATCCGCGCCAGCGCGGACAGCGGAATCATCTTGCCGAGCGAATTGCGCACGTAGGTATTGAGCAGGGTGGCCGGACTCAGCGAATCGGCGCTGTCGGCGGTGAGCACCACCTGGTACTGATTGAGGTCCGAATAGATCGTCGACACCTGGTTCTGGCCGAACGCGTCGTACAACGCCGAATCGACCTGGCCCATGCTGACATTGAGACGCGAGGCGACATCGCGGTCCACCTTGAGCATCTGCTGCTTGCCGATGCGGTCGAAGCTGGTGGTGACGTCGCGAAACTGCTTCATGCGACGCATCACACGCGCCACCTGCAGGGTGGGTTCCTGCAGCTCGGTGCCGTCGTTGCTGTTGAGCTGGAAGGCATACTGGCCCTGGCCGCCGCTGCTGGGGCCACCGCCATTGATGAACTGCACCGCCGTCAACGACACATCAAGGTCGGTCACGGTCTGGTAGTACTTGCTCAGCCGGTCGACCACCTCCTGCGCCGAATCGTGACGGTCGCCCGGCTTGTCGCCGAGCGGCTTGAGATCGACGAACAGGCTGGACTGGTTGCCGACCGCGCCGTTGTTGTTGCCCCCGCCAAGGATGGTAGAGACGTCGAGTACCGCCGGATCGGCCTGCAGCACCGCCGCCATCGCCTGTGTGCGCTTGGCCAGCAAGGTGGGCGAGATATTCGCGTCGGCACTGATCTGCGCCTGCAGCAGGCCAGTGTCCTCCTTCGGCATCAGGCCGCCGCCGGCGACCTTGGCCACCACGACGGCGAGCAACACGGTCAGCACCAGCAGGATCGGCGGCTGCCAGCGCATGAGGCGGCGATGATGCATGGCCCAGTCCAGCCCTCGCTCGTAGATGCGCAGCATGCCGTTGTCGAAGCGCTCCGCCATGCGCTCCAGCCGGCCCGGTGCACGGCTGCCGACCGGCGGCTCGTGCAGCAGCCAGCTGCCGCACAGCGCCGGTGTGAGCGTGAGCGAGACCACGGCGGAGATCACGATGGTGGCGATCAGGGTGACCGCGAATTCGCGCAGCAGCATGGTGAACATGTTGTTGCCGAACACCATTGGCCCGAACACGGCGATCAGCGACAACGTGATCGAGATTACCGTGAAGCCGATCTCGCGCACGCCGGTGAGCGCCGCCGGCAGCGGTGCCATGCCCTTCTCCATGTGGCGCACGATGTTCTCGATCACCACGATCGCGTCGTCCACCACGAAACCCACGCACAGCACCAGCGCTACCAGCGAGAAGATGTTGAGCGTAAAGCCGAGCATCCACATCAGCACGCAGGCGCCGGCCAGCGACAACGGCACGCTGAACATCGCGATCACGGTGGGCCGCACGCGGCGCAGGAACACCAGCATCACCAGCGCCACCATCACGATGCTCATCGCCAGCGCGACCTGCACCTCGTGCAGCGCGGACTCGGTGGTCGGGGTGAGATCGAAGATCGGGATGATCTGCACGTCGGCCGGCAGCAGGTTGTGGAAGGTCGGCAACGCGGCGCGGATCGCGTTGACGGTGGCCACCGCGTTCGCCTCCGGCCGTTTGCTGATCTGCATGGTTACCGCGCGCGTGCCGTTGAACCACGCCGCCGCGTACTGGTCCTGCTGACCACTGCTTATCGTGGCCACGTCGGACAGCCGCACCGGAATGTCGCTGTGGCTGGCGATCACCAGCGAGGCGAAATCGTGTGCGGTCTGCAATGAATCCGTGGCCGACACGGTCATCTGCGTATGACCGTCGCTCAGCGTGCCCTGCGGCGAGCTGACATTGGCGGCGCGCAGCGCATTCGCCACGTCGTTCGCGGTCATGCCCAGATTGGCCAACGCGGAGGTGTTCAGCGCAATCCGCACTGCATGTGGCGCACCGCCGGAAACCTGCACCTGCGCCACACCGGGAATCTGTGCCACAGCCGGCTTCAGCAAGGTGTCGGTGAGATCGTACAGCTTGTCCGGCGGCAGACTGGTGGAGGTGAGCGATACCAGCAGGATCGGAATTTGCGAGGTATCGAACTTGATGTACCCCGGCGGGCTGGGCATGCCCGACGGCAGGTCGGCGGCAGCGGCGTTGATCGCTGCCTGTACGTCCAGTGCCGCCTTGTCGGCATTGCGATTCATGTCGAAGATGACCTGGATCTGCACGCCGCCTTCGCTGGCATTGGAGAACATCATGCGGATGCCGGGAATCTGCCCCAGATGGCGCTCCAGCGGTGCCATCACCGTGTTGGCCATGGTCTGTGCACTGGCGCCGGGCATCTGCGCCATCACCGCCACGCCGGGAAACTGGATCGACGGGAACGCTGCCACGCCCAGCAGCAGGTAAGCCCACACCCCGGCCAGCATCAGGCCAATGGCGAGCAGCGAGGTGCCGGCGGGGCGGCGGATCAGCGGTGCGAAGATATTCATGGCGCTTCCATGGCCCGCAAGCATAACGGTGCGTCGCCGCGGTCAGGCATGCCCGCGGCCGACGACAGGGTAACGGCAATGGCAGGCATTCCGGCCACTCTGTGCTTTATGCCCGCCATTGGCTTCCGGCGTATGTGCCTGAAGTCCAGTTCCCTTTGAAAATCGACGCATGGGTTCCGCGCCCCCCGACTGCACCGCTCCATCGCTTTCACGCCAGTGTGGCATCGTCGCTCAGGTTGCAGGCAATGCCTTCAGCCGGCGCTTCTCCGCGCGGCGCTCACGGCGCCCAGCCTTGCGAATCTTGCGGTCGTGGTTCCACAGGTAGATTGCCGGCGTGCTGAGCAGAGTGAGCAACTGTGACACCAGCAGACCACCGACGATCGCGATGCCCAGCGGCTGGCGCATCTCCGAGCCGATGCCGAAACCGATCGCCAGCGGCAGCGCAGCACCCATCGCCACCAGGGTAGTCATGGTGATCGGGCGGAAGCGCACCAGCGCGGCCTCACGAATTGCCTCGGGCGCGGACAGGCCACGCGTGCGCTCCGCCACGAGGGCGAAGTCGACCATCAGGATCGCGTTCTTCTTGACGATGCCGATCAGCATCAGGATCGCGATGATCGCCATCAGCGAAAGCTGCGTCTGCGTCACCAGCATCGCGAGGAAGGCGCCGGCACCCGCGGCCGGCAACGTGGACAGGATGGTCAACGGATGGCCGAGGCTCTCGTAGAGAATGCCCAGCACGATGTACATCGCGATGATCGAGCCGATCAGCAGCACCATGCCGTTGGACTGGGCCTGCTGCAGGCGCTGGTTCTGGCCGGTGTAGTCGACCCGGATGCCGGCCGGCAGTCCGGCCGCGTAAGCCGCCTGATCGACCAGCTTGATGCCGCGATCCTGCGGCACGTCCTTGGCGAGGTTGTAGGTGATCGTGGCCGCTTCCATCTGGTTGTGATGGCGGATGCGCAGCGGGCTGTTGTTGGGTTCGATGTGCGCCAGTGCGGACAGCGGGATCATCAGTCCCTTGTCATTGCGCACGCGCAGATTCAACAGTCCCTCCGGACTGACACTCTCCGCCGTACCGGAGGTGAGCACCACGAAGTACTGGTTGATGTCCGAATAGATCGTCGAGACCTGGCGCTGGCCGAACGAGTTGTACAGTGCCGTGTCCACGTCGCCCATGCTGACCTGCAGACGACTGGCCGCCGCGCGATCCACCTTCAGCAGTTGCTGCTTGCCGACCTGGTCGAAGTTGCTGCTGACATCGCGGAATTCCTTGATCGTGCGCATCTTCCGCACCATCTGCAGCGCCGACGGCTGCAGGTCGCCGCCATTGCTGTCGACCAGCTGGAATTCGTACTGGCCGCCCTGGTCGCCGCTGCCGCCGCCGCCGAGGAACTGCGAGGCGCTGACCGAAACCTTGACGTCGGGCAGCTTGTCGTACTGCTTGGACAGCCGCTCGATGACCTTCTTGATGTTTTCCGGCCGCTCGCCCGGACCCTTGCCGCGCGGCTTCAGGTCGACGAACATCTGCGCCGTGTTGCCCACTGCGCCACCGGAGTCGTTGCCGCCGAGCATGGTCAGCTGGTCGAGCACGGCCGGATCGGCCAGCATGGTCTTCATCACCGCCTGCGTGCGCTCGGTCAGCTGTGCCGGCGAGATATTGGCATCGGCACTGATCTCCACCTGCAACTGCCCGGTGTCCTCATCCGGCATGAAGGTGCCGCCAGCGGTCTTCACCACGGCAATGCCGAGCAGAACGGTGACAATCAGCAGGATCAACGGCTGCCAGCGCATGATCCGCCGATGCCGCATCGCCCAGTCCAGCCCGCGCTCGTAGATGCGCAGCATGCCGTGGTCAAAACGCTCCACCGCGCGTTCGAGCCGGCCCGGCGGTGGCCTGTTGGCCGGTTCGTGCTTCAGCAGATAGGCGCACAGCGCCGGGGTGAGCGTGAGCGAGACCAGCGCCGAGATCACCACCGCCGCGGTCAGCGTCACCGAGAACTCGCGCAGCAGCATGATCAGCATGTTGTTGCCGAACAGCAGTGGCGCGAATACCGCCACCAGTGACAGCGTGATCGAGATCACCGTGAAGCCGATCTCGCCCACGCCGGTCAGCGACGCCTGCATCGGCGACATGCCCTGCTCCATGTGGCGCACGATGTTCTCGATCACCACGATCGCATCGTCCACCACGAAGCCGATGCACAGCACCAGCGCCACCAGCGACAAGGTGTTGAGCGTATAGCCGAGCGCCCACATCACCACGAACGCGCCGGCCAGCGACAGCGGCACGCTCAAGGTGGCGATCATGGTCGGGCGCAGCCGGCGCAGGAACACCAGCATCACCAGTACCACCATCGCGATCGAGATCAGCAGCGCCACCTTCACTTCATGCAGCGCCGACTTGGTGGTCTGGGTAAGGTCGAATACCGGCGTGAGGGTGATGTTGGACGGCAGTGACGCACGCAGCTGCGGCAGCCGCGCGCGGATCGCCTCGACCGTGCCCACCGCATTGGCTTCCGGCCGCTTGGTGATCTGCAGGCCGACGGTGTGCTGGTCGTTGAACCATGCCGCCTGGTATTCGTCCTGCTCGCCGCTGTAAACCTTGGCCACATCGGACAGGCGCACCGGTATGCCGTTCTTCACCGAGATCAGCAGGCGGGCGAATTCGGCCGGCTCCTGCAGGCCATCGCTGGCGGTCACCGTCATCTGCGTGTGGCCATCACTCAGCGCGCCCTGCGGCGACGTGACGTTGGCGGCACGCAGCGCATTGGCGACGTCGTTCGAGGTGAGCCCCTTCGCCGCCAGCGCGTTGTTGTCCAGCTCGATGCGCACCGCGTGCGGCGTGCCGCCGAACACCTGCACCTGGGCCACTCCGTCGATCTGCGCAACCGCGGGCTTGAGCAGGGTGTCGGCGAGGTCGTACAGCTTGTCCTGCGGCAACCCGCTCGAGGTAAGCGTGATGAACACGATCGGGATCTGCGAGGTGTCGAACTTGAAGTACTGCGGTGGCGACGGCATGCCTGACGGCAGGTCGGCCGCGGCGGCATTGATCGCCGCCTGCACGTCGCGCGCCGCGCTATCCGCGGTGCGCGAGAAGTTGAAGCGTACGCTCACCGAGGCGGCACCCTCGGTGGCGTTGCCGTACATGTCGTCGATGCCGGGGATCTGCCCCAGATGACGTTCCAGCGGTGCCAGCACGGTATTGGCCATGGTCTGCGCACTGGCGCCCGGCTGGTTGGCCACCACGTAGACGCCGGGAAAATCCAGCGACGGCAATGCCGCCACACCCAGCAGTAGATAGGCGCAGATGCCAGCCAGAGTCAGGCCCAGCGCGAGCAGCGAAGTACCTGCCGGGCGGCGGATCAAGGGTGCAAAGATATTCATGGCGCTTCCATGGCCCGCATGCATGGCGGCGAGATGTGGCAGACGGGCAGCCGTGCCGGAGGCAGCACACCGACCACAGCGGGGAATGGTATCTCGATCATGCCGGCTTTATGCCTGCAGTCGCGTCCCGGCGTATGTGCCTGAAGTCCACACCATGTCGGAAGACATGGGTGTGGACTTTCCCATACTTGCCCCCTGACCATGCCGCCGGCTTCCCTGCCGGCGGCTTGCGCATCAACTCAGTGCGCTGCCGGGCTGTAACGCAAGGTCAGATACCAGGTACGGCCGGGCTGGTTGTAGTAGTACACGGTCTCATACTCTTTATCGAACGCATTGGCGAGCTTGGCCTCGACCTGCCAGTCAGCCGTGAACTGCCAGCTGGCACGCAGCGCCAGCGTGCTGTAGCCGCCGAGGCGGTTCACGTTGGCGGCATCGTCGTAGCTCTTGCCGGCGACGTACCAGGTGGTGCCGACACCGAACGCGCCGAAGCGGCGGTCGATGTCGATGCGCGCGGTGCGCTCCGGGCGGCGCGGCAACAGATTGCCGCTGTTGGCATCGGCAGCGCCGCCGTCGTCCTTCGGCTGCTGCAGGGTCAGATAGCCCTGTACCTGCCAGCCATCCAGGTTCGCGCCAAGCTGGCCTTCCACGCCGCGGATGCGCGCCTTGCTGACATTGAACGGCACGTAGTTCTGGCTGGGATCGAGCAGGATCAGGTCGTCGATGTCGGTCTGGTAGGCATTCACCGCCCAGTTCCAGATGCCGAGCTTCTGGCTCAGGCCCAGCTCGCCACTGCGCGACTTCTCCGGCTTGAGATCCGGATTGGCCGACGGGATGCCGAAGTACGGCGGGTAGTACAGGTCGTTGAAGGTCGGCGCATGGAACGCCGTGCCATAGCTGGCCATCAGGCGCAGGTCATGATCGAAGCTGTAGCCCCAGGCCAGCGCGCCGGTATCGTGGCCACCGTACTGCGAGTTGTCGTCATGCCGCACGGACGCCTGCAGCTCGTTGCGGCCGAACGTGCCCTGGTACTGCACATAGGTGCCGGTATCGTTGCGGTTGTCGGCCAGGTAGCCGGTGCTGCTGTCGAGGTGCTCCTGCTGGTAGTCCACGCCGACCGTCAGCAGCTGGTTCGAGGCGAGCGCAATGTCGTTCTGCCACGAGTACTGGTTGCGCCGCGAGTTGTAAAAGCCGGTCTGCGCGAACGGGTAATAGGTGCCGTAATAGGTGCCCTGGTAATACGTGGTGGCGAGGTCCTTGCTCTGCCCGGCATTCAACGTGATCTTCCAGATATCCAGCGGCGAGAAGCTCAACCGCACGCCGGCCACGCGCTGCTCGTTGACGGCGTCGTTGCCACCGTACGGGCTGCCGGCATATTCCACATCGTTCTTGCTGCGCAGCCAGGTGAAGGCCAGCTCGGTGCCGTTATCCCAACGATAGCCGGCATTCGCCGAACCGTTCCAGTTGCGGTACGCGTCATCGCGCAGATCGTCGACAAAGCAGCCGGCGCCGTTGCCGCCATTGGCCTCGGCCGCCCCGAACTTGCAGCCGGGAAAGCCGCTGGTGTACTCGCCACCCAGGCTGACGTTGTACCAGGCGTGCTGGTCACCACCGGACAGGCCCGCCTCGCTGCCGAACAGGCCGTTGCTGCCGGCGGTCATGCTCAGCGACGGCGTGATCCCGCCGTCAGCCTGACCGTGCCGGGTGAAGATCTGGATCACGCCGCCGATCGCGTCGGCGCCGTACAGGCTCGAACGCGGGCCGCGCACGATCTCGATGCGCTCGATCTGCTCCACCGGGATCTGCTCCAGCGAAGCGAGTCCCGCCGTCACCGAACCGATCCGCACGCCGTCGATCAGCACCAGCGTATGGGTGGAATTGGTGCCACGCAGGAACAACGAACTCTGCTGGCCGAGGCCGCCGCTCTGGGTGAAGTTCACGCCCGGCAGGCCGGTCAGCAGGTCGATCACCGACACCGGCTGCAGCCGCTCGATGTCGGCGCGGGTGATCACGGTGACCGACGACAGCGCATCGTCCACGGTGATCGCGGTGCGCGTGGCGGTGACGATCACCGGATCCAGTGCGGTCGCATTGTTCTGGGCGGTCGTGTCGTTCTGATCTGCCGCATGGGCAGCCATCATGCAGCTCAGGAGTGCCGTTGCCAGCAAGGTCTTGTTCAAGGTCGTTCCTCGGCCGCACACCCGCGCACGGCTCATGGGTTCAATGAGCTGGCAGCAGACGCAGGGAAAGACAGAACGACGGGCAGGCAGGGTCGCCACACGCGTGGTTCGGCCTCGCCCACCGCGAGCCACCAGGAATCGTTCGGGCCGGTCTCCGGGCTTGCGAGCGACAGGCGGTGATCCGCATGTCCCGGACGGCGCCTTCCCGTGCTCAAGCACAGTGGCATTCGCCGTTCGTGAATCTCGCTTACCGTTGCGGGGGCAGCGCCGGCCTTGCAGTGTTGTCGAACACCACGCACCGGCTTCCCGTTTCATCCCTTCAGCGCAAGACTGAAGGGACACCTGAACCGCGCCACTGTAGCGGCGAGGCGCCGTTTGGGCAATGCGGACGAAGCGGGGCGGCGCACTGCCTTGCCTGAAATCTGGCCGTTGTGCCGGTCTACTGACAGTCCGGGGAGGAACTTGTGCATGCGGCAGACTGCAAGGTATGCGTCACGACCACTTCGCTGTATTTCTTCGCCATTTCTGCGGGAAATGGCGCAAAGGGTGCGGCTCGTCGAATCGCGCTGCGCAGCCGTGCTTCGATCGCGGGGCCACCATGGTTCATGAGTATTTCCACTGACTTGACGGTTCCGTCAGGAAGTATGGCGATACTGAAAAGCAGGGAGCTGTCTGGACGAAGCGCTCGCAAAGCGCCTGGATTCGGGGCACTGTCCAGAACTATCTTGTTGAGGCAACCCATCACATATCCGGCAAACGCACCGTTACGACCGGCCGAGTACAGCACTCGCCCCTTGCCTGGATGGCTCGCTTCGCTTCTGGCTTCTAGTTCCGCAGAAAGCGCGGCGATTTCGACCGAATCACGTGATGAGGCAGCGCTGATTGGCTGGCCCGCTTGAGTCGTCGCGGCAAGACTTGTTGCTAAAAGCACACCCCACATGATTCCTCCTTGCGCCGACTCAGCAATACCTGCGAGCCGAGTTTGCCAGAATGCTTGCCGCGCGGATCAGCCTCGCAGGATGGCCTGCTCAGACCGTCCCGTCTTCCACGCCGCCGATCCAGCTGCGCAGTACACGAAAGTCGTCGTCCATCAGCACCAGATCCGCCTGGCAGCCGCCGGCAATCCTGCCGTGCGTGGCGCCGAGGCCGAGGAAATCGGCCGGATAGGTGCTGGCCATGCGCACCGCCTCATCCAGCGGCAGGCCGAGCAGTTGCACCGCATTGCGCACCGCGCCGGCCATGTCCAGCGCGGAGCCGGCCAGCACGCCTTGCGCGGTCTGGCAGATGCCGTCCTTCGCGATGATGGTTTCGCCGTTGAGCACGAACTCCGGATGATCCGCGCCCACCGGCGGCATCGCGTCGGTGACCAGCAGCATCTTGCCGCGTGCTTTCGCGGCGATCGCTACGCGCAAGCTGGCCGGATGCACGTGATGACCGTCGACGATCAATCCGCACCAGCTGTTGGCATCCTCCAGCGCCGCGCCGACCACACCCGGTTCGCGGCTGCCAAACGGCGTCATCGCGTTGAACAGGTGGGTGAAGCCACGTACGCCGCCGGCGAGCGCAGCGTGCATGGTTGCGTAGTCGGCCGCGGTATGGCCGGCACAGACGATCACCCCGGCGGCGGCCAACGCACCGATGCTGTCCAGCGGCACCCGCTCGGGCGCCAGCGTGAGCAGGCGTACGCCGCGATGCGGCGCACACAGCAGCGCCAGCTCCTCGCTGCCTGGCGTGTGGAAAAACTTCGGGTCGTGCACGCCCTTGCGCGCCGGCGCGAGGTATGGGCCTTCCAGATGGATGCCGAGTACACCGGGTATCCCTTCGGCCAGCGCCTGTTCCACCGCAGCGAGTGCGGCGCGCATGACGTCAACGCTGTCGCTGATCAGGGTCGGCAAGAAGCCGGTCGTGCCGTAACGCCGATGCGCTGCGCCGATGCGGCGAATCGTCTCCACCGTGGGCGCGTCGTTGAACAGCACACCGCCACCGCCATTCACCTGCGTGTCGATGAAGCCCGGCAGCAGCATCGCACCATGCAGGTCGTGCGTTGTCGCACGGCTTACGCGTGGATCGGACGGCGGCAGCAGATCGACGATGCGCTCGCCATCGAGCAAGACGGCGAGGTCGTTGCGCCAGCCGTCAGGGGTGAGTACGCGGCCATTGATGAGGGCGTGAGTCATGGCATTGCTCAGACCGTTTCGGTCACCTTGTTGAGATGCGGTGGCACGTCGGGATTGAAACCACGACGCAAGGCCAGTTCGCTCGCCGCGCGATAGAAACTCTGGATGATCAGCAGCGGCGTGCACAACGCTGGCAGCCCAGCGAGCACAGGAAGCATGCCGGCACCCTGCATGCCGGGTGCGGCCACGAAAACCTGTGCGCCGCGCTGGCGGAACTCGTCGGCAATCGCCAGCGTGCTGGCCAGCGTGTCGTCGTCCTGGGCGAAACACAGCACCGGGAAATGCGGTCCTACCAGGGCCATCGGGCCATGCTTGACCTCGGCTGCACTGAACGCTTCGGCGTGCAGGCCGCAGGTTTCCTTGAACTTCAGTGCCGCCTCCAGCGCGATGCCGAAGCCAAAGCCGCGACCCACGACGAACAGGTTGTGCGCGTCGACCAGGCCATCGCTCAACGCCGACCAGTCGGCGTCCCAGCCGGCACGCAACGCATCGGGCAGGGCATGCAGCGAATCCACCAGCACACGATCGCCGTGCCAGCGCGCGCACAAATGCAGCACGGCTGCCAGCGCGGCAATGTAACTCTTGGTCGCGGCCACGCTGCGTTCGGGGCCTGCATGCAGCGGAATCACCGTATCGGCGATCGCCGCCAGCGGCGAATCCTCGACATTCACCAGCGCCACCACGCGCGCGCCGGCCAGCTTGGCTGCCTGCGCATTGCGCACGAGATCCGGACTCTTGCCCGACTGCGAGATCGCGATGAACAGCGCGCCCTCCCATTGCTGAGGAGCCGCGTACACCGACGTGACCGATGGCGACACCGAGGCGGTGACGATGCCAAGCTGGGTCTCGAACACATATTTCGCGTACGCCGCGGCATGATCGGAACTGCCGCGCGCGCAGGTGACGATGAAGCGTGGCGGCTGCGCGCGCAGCGATTGCGCCAGCGCCGTCACCACGTTGTCGTTGGCAGCGAACTGACGCGCGACCACGTCGGCCGCCTCGTGCGCTTCGCGGTACATCAGGGTGTCGCTGGCATGTGTGTTCAAGCGGGCCTCAATCGGTTTGCAGTTCGGCGACAAAATCGTAGATGTCACCGCGATACCAGGAACAGGTGAACTCGACCACGCGGCCGTCGTCCAGGAAGCTGCGGCGTTCGATGCTCAATCCCGCACTACCGACGGCAACATGCAGCAGGCGTGCCTGCTGCGCATTCAGCGACACTGCGCGAAGCCGCTGCAGCGCGCGCCGTGGCCGGCAATTGAGGTGTTCGAGTGCCTCGTACAGCGAGTCGTGCACCAGCAGCGGATCGGGCAGCACGCTGGCCGGCACCACGCTGCGCTCGATCGCCAGCGGCTCGTCCTGGCCGTAGCGCACGCGATGCAATCGCACCACCAGCGAGCCGGGCGACAGGTTCAGCGCCATCGATTCTTCCGGTGTCACCTCGCCGATGCCGCGCTCGAAGAACTCCGAACGCGGCGACAGGCCGCGCTCGCGCAGGTCTTCTGTGAAGCTGGTCAGCCGCGACATCGGTTTGACGATGCGTTCGGCGATGAAGGTGCCGGCACCATGGCGTTGGGTCAGCAACCCTTCCTCGACCAGGCCGGCGATCGCCTTGCGCACAGTCACCCGCGACAGCTTCAGCGCCTGCGACAGGTCGCGTTCGCTGGGCAATGCCTGGCCCGGTTCGATGTCGCGATGCTCGACCACGTTGCGGATCGCCCGGCGCAGCCGCAGGTAGGCCAGCGGCTGATGCGTGGCCGGGTCGTGGCAGATCCGGCGGTATTCGTTGGCCAGTGCGGTTTCCATACCAACAAAGATACCAATAGCAAACCACTAACTGCAAGCCTATTTCGCCACAGCTTCGCCAAACGGCTAGTTATAAGGATATTTCGGTAAAGCGACCCGAGTTTATGAATTCGTATGCATAGCGGTAGCTGATCTGGTATTTCACTGGTACGATCATCGACACCCCGGGCAAGACGCGCCGCCAGGCCCTCTGCCCGCCATCCGGCATCGAGTCGAGGTGACTGCGTGACTGCTTCCTCCCAATCGGTCGAACCGTTCGACCTGGTGATTTTCGGTGGCACTGGCGATCTCGCCGTGCGCAAGCTGCTGCCGGCCCTGTTCCATCGCTTCCTCGACGGCCAGATCCCGGCCAGCAGCCGGATCATCGGCATCGCCCGCGAAGCGCTGGACGACGCTGGCTACCGCGCGCTGTTGCGTGAGGCGCTGATCAGCATCTGCGACGCGGCCAGGCTCGACACCTTCCTGCAACAGGTGTTCTACCGCCCGCTGGACGCGCGCAAGGACGACGGCTGGGACGATTTCGCCGGCTTCATCGGTGCACAGCCCGATCATGTACGGGTGTTCTACCTGTCGACGTCGCCGGAGCTGTTCGTCGACATCTGCGGCCGCCTTGGCCATTACCGGCTCAATGAAGGCGCCTCGCGCGTGGTGCTGGAGAAGCCGATCGGCCGCGACCTCGCCAGCGCGAACCAGATCAACGACGCGGTCGGCAAGGTCTTCAGCGAATCGCAGACCTTCCGCATCGACCACTACCTCGGCAAGGAAACGGTGCAGAACCTGCTGGTGCTGCGCTTCGGCAATGCGCTGTTCGAGCCGCTGTGGAACGCCGGACACATCGACCACGTGCAGATCACCGTCGGCGAAACGCTAGGCGTAGGCCATCGCGGCGCGTACTACGACCGCGCCGGCGCGCTGCGCGACATGGTGCAGAACCACATGCTGCAACTGCTGTGCATGGTGGCGATGGAGCCGCCGTCGTCGCTGGCGCCCGATGCGGTGCGCGACGAGAAGCTGAAGGTGCTGCACTCGCTGAAACCGATCGACGACAGCAACGCCGCCCAGCTCACCGTGCGCGGCCAGTACCGTGCCGGCGTAGCCGAAGGCGCCAGCGTGCCCGGTTATCCGGACGAGCTGGGCAACACCAAGTCCAATACCGAAACCTTCGTCGCGCTGAAGGCGGAAATCGCCAACTGGCGCTGGGCCGGCGTGCCGTTCTACCTGCGCACCGGCAAGCGGTTGCCGAGCCGTGTCTCGGAGATCGTGGTCACCTTCAAGCCGGTACCGCATTCGATCTTCCATGCCGATGCCGGCACGCTGAAGCAGAACCGGCTGGTGCTGCGGCTGCAGCCGGATGAAGGCGTGAAGCTGTGGCTGACCATCAAGCACCCCGGCCCGGGCGGCCTGCGCCTGCGTCATGTACCGCTGGACATGAGTTTCGCCGAGGCGTTCGGCGTGCAGCAGCCGGATGCATACGAGCGCTTGCTGCTCGACGTGGTGCGCGGCAACCCGACCCTGTTCATGCGTCGCGATGAAGTGGAAGCGGCATGGCGCTGGGCCGGCCCGATCCTCGCCGCCTGGTCCGCCAGTGGCGAAGCGCCGCGGCCGTATGCCGCCGGCAGCTGGGGGCCGAGCGCCGCCGTGGCACTGATCGAACGCGATGGCCGTACGTGGAATGAAGACAGTGAATAACCCACGATCTTTACTGTCGCTTCACCCGGCCATGCCGACGTGTGCCGCAGACTTTGCCTCCCCTCTCCCAGCGAAGTGCGCCGGCATCCTCTGATCAGCGGGCGTACCACGATCCTTTCATGACTACTCATCTGAACGTCACCACGCACAGCTTCACCGACGGCAACGCACAGGCCGTGGCGCTGGCCGAGCGGATCGCCGAACGCCTGCGCCATGCGCTGGCCGAACGCGGCCACGCCACCGTTGCCGTCTCCGGCGGCAGTACGCCGAAGGATTTCTTTGCGCGACTGTCGCAAGAAGCGCTGGACTGGCAGCACGTGCAAGTCACCCTGGTCGATGAACGCTGGGTGCCGGACAGCGACGAGCGCTCCAATGCGCGGCTGGTGAAATCGCTGCTGTTGCAGCACCAGGCCGCAGCTGCCACGTTCGTGCCGCTCTACACCGGCGCAGCTACACCCGAGGAAGGTCTGGCCGTGGCCGCCGCACGCATCGACGCACTGCCGTCGCCGTTCGATGCCGTGGTGCTGGGCATGGGCGACGACGGCCACACCGCCTCGTTCTTCCCCGGTGGCGACCATCTCGCCGCGGCGCTGGACCTCGAAGGCCATGCCCGCGTATTGCCGATGCACGCACCGGGCGCAGGCGAACCGCGCATCACGCTCAGCCTGCCAACCCTGCTCGATACCCGCGCGCTGTACCTGCTGGTGACGGGCGAGCACAAGCGCGAACTGCTCGCCGATGTCCGGCTGGGCCTGGATACCGCAAAGGATTATCCGGTGCGCGCCGTGATGACCCAGCAGCGCGTACCGGTGGCGGTGTACTGGTGCCCGTGAAGGCGAGAAGCGAAAGACGAGGAGTGAGAAGTGAGAGAAATGCGCCGACCACTTTCGCCTTCTCTCACTTCTCACTCCTCTCCACTCACTTCTGGATTTGAATCATGAGCACGCTGCATCCCGTCGTTGCCGAAGTCACCGAACGTCTGCGCGAGCGCAGCCGCGAGACGCGCGCGACCTATCTCCAGCGGATCGACGCGATCGATCGGCACGGGCCGCAACGTGAGCATCTGTCCTGCGGCAATCTCGCGCATGGCTTCGCCGCCTGCGGCAGCACGGACAAGGATGCGCTGCGCAACGGCCGGCGTGCCAACCTCGCGATCATCACCGCCTACAACGACATGCTGTCGGCACATCAGCCTTACGAGCGTTATCCCGCACTGATCCGCCAGATCGCCCGCGACGCCGGCTTTACTGCGCAGGTCGCCGGCGGCGTGCCGGCGATGTGCGACGGCGTCACCCAGGGCCAGCCCGGCATGCAGCTGTCGCTGTTCTCGCGCGACCTGATCGCGATGGCCGCTGCGGTGTCGTTGTCGCACGATATGTTCGATGGCGCGCTGTACCTCGGCATCTGCGACAAGATCGTGCCCGGCCTGCTGATCGGCGCGCTGAGCTTCGGTCACCTGCCCGGCGCCTTCGTGCCCAGCGGCCCGATGCCCAGCGGCATACCGAACGAACAGAAATCGAAAGTGCGCCAGGCCTGGGCCGACGGCAAGGCGAGCAAGGCCGAGCTGCTGGAAGTCGAGGCCGCGTCGTATCACGCCCCCGGCACCTGCACCTTCTACGGCACCGCCAACTCCAACCAGATGCTGATGGAGATCATGGGCCTGCATCTGCCCGGTGCCAGCTTCACCGCACCAGACACGCCGCTGCGCGATGCGCTCACTGCCGACGTTGTGCGGCGGGTCAACACGCTCAGTGCGCTGGGCGAGCACTTCCTGCCGATTGGCCACATCATCGACGAGCGCGCGATCATCAATGGGGTAATCGGCCTGCACGCCACCGGCGGCTCCACCAACCACCTGCTACATCTGGTGGCGATCGCTCACGCCGCTGGCATCGCGTTGCGGTGGGATGATTTCGATGCATTGTCCGGCGTGATCCCGCTGCTGGCGCGCGTCTATCCGAATGGCTACGCCGACGTGAACCAGTTCCACGACGCCGGCGGCATGGCGTTCCTGATCGACCAGCTGCTCAGTGCGGGCCTGCTGCATGCCGACGTGAATACCATCTTCGGTACCGGCATGGACGGCTATGCGCAGATTCCGCAGCTGGACGCGGCCGGCGCATTGCACTGGATGCCGGTGTCGAAACAAAGCGGCAACCGCGGCGTGCTGCGCGGCATCGACGAACCGTTCCGCGCCGATGGCGGTCTGCGCATGCTGCAGGGCAATCTTGGTCGTGCGGTGATCAAGGTCTCTTCCGTACCGGACGACCGGCTGGTGATCGAGGCGCCGGCGATCGTGTTCCAGGATCAGGACGAAGTGCCCGCGGCGTTCAAGCGCGGCGAGTTGAATCGCGATTTCGTGGCGGTGGTGCGCTTCCAGGGTCCGCAGGCGAACGGCATGCCCGAGCTGCACAAGCTCACCCCGACGCTGACGCTGCTGCAGGACCGCGGCCACCGCATTGCGCTGCTCACCGATGGGCGCATGTCCGGTGCCTCCGGTCGCGTACCGGCGGCGATCCACGTGACGCCGGAAGCGGTGGCCGGTGGCAATATCGCGAAGGTGCGCAACGGCGACATGATTCGCCTGGACGCCTTGAATGGCCGTCTGGACGTCTTGATGGAAAAACACGAACTGGATGCGCGCCTGCCGCACACCACCGACCTGTCTTCCCAGCACAGCGGCATGGGCCGCGAACTGTTCGGCCTGTTCCGGCAGGCGGCGACCACCGCGGATCTAGGTGCCGGCGTGCTTTAGCTTTGCTCCCTCCCCTGCTTGCAGGGGAGGGCCTGGGGTGGGGTGCTCTTGATCTTGATCTCATCGCCAGCTCAAGCAACCCCTCCTCCCGAAGAGGGATTCCCTTCGGTCACAACCTCCCCCTGCTTGCAGGGGGAGGGGACAAAATATCTGGAGCCTCACGTGACCAACAGCATCGAACTCAAGCAGCAACAGATCGAAACCACGATGCGGCTGGCACCGGTGATTCCGGTGGTGGTGATCGACGACGCACGACACGCGGTGCCGATGGCGCGCGTCCTGGTCGCCGGTGGCACGCCCGCGATCGAAGTTACTCTGCGCACAGCAGCCGCACTGGAAGCGATCCGCGCGATTGCCGCCGAAGTGGAGGGCGCGATGATCGGCGTCGGCACCGTGCTCAGCGCGCGTGATCTGAAGGCAGCACAACAGGCCGGCGCGCGCTTCGCAGTCTCGCCGGGCGTCTCGCCATACCTGCTCGACGCTGCCGACGACAGCGAACTGCCACTGCTGCCCGGCGCCGCTACCGCCAGCGAAGTGATGGCCCTGCTCGAACGCGGTTACCGTCATCTCAAATTCTTCCCGGCGGTGCCGGCCGGTGGCCACAAGCTGCTCGGCGCCTGGGCCAGCCCGCTGCCGCAGGTTCGCTTCTGCCCTACTGGCGGCATCAGCCTCGCCAGTGCACCGGATTTCCTTGCCTTGTCCAACGTGATCTGTGTCGGCGGTTCGTGGCTGACTCCAGCCAGCCTGCTCGCCACCAGCGACTGGCCGGCCATCGAACTGCTTGCACGCGAAGCCGCCGGTCTGCACCGGCTCGCCTGAATCCGGACTTCCGCGATACTGGACTATGGTGACTCGGCCTCCAGCCGCGCCATCACCGCCTCGGTAACACGGGCGCAGCGCTGGCCCATGAACGGGAACGCCTCGCTCATGGTGGCAGCCAGTGTTCCCTGCAATGACGCACGCAGCAGCCGGCGTGCGCGATGCAGGCGGGTCTTCACCGTCTCCGGCTTGATCGCCAGCTGGCTGGCGGTTTCCTCGACGGTGCACTCCTCGATCTCGCGCATCACGTAGACCGTGCGGAACGCCTCCGGCAATTCGTCGATGGCATGTTCGAGCAGGTGGCGGATCTGTGCGCGGGCAGCGGATACGGCCGGATCCTCATTGCCGAATTTCGAAGGAAACTGGATGACCTGGTGACTATCGTCCGCAGCCGCATCGATCTGTTCCAGCCCGACCATGCTGTGGCGCTTGCGCAGCCGGCCGCGCGCCTCGTTCAGCACGATGCTGGTCAGCCAGGTCAGCAGGGTCGAGTCACCGCGAAACGTGTCCAGCTTGTTGTAGGCGCGCATATACGATTCCTGCAGCACGTCCTCCGCTTCCGAGTCCTCGCCGACCACGCTGCGCGCAATGCGGAACAACCGCTGGTTGCAGCGCTGCATGATGTGGCGGAACGCTTCACGCTGGCCGTTACGGACCAGCGCCACCAGCGCGTTGTCGTCCAGTGCGGCGTAATCGACGGGGGCTAGTTTGACGGGCAAGGTCATGGTTCTCTCCTTTTACACCTGATCGGATGCGGCAGCCGCCCGCGAGGTTCCCGACCCGGGCACCGGAACCCCGGAGTCGCTGCTGCATCCCATGGGCACCGGCACGCTGCTGCCATTTCGCCCATCCAAGGAGATACCACTCATGAACAAGCCACTGCTTGCCGTCGCCCTCGCTTTTGGCATCGCTTCCGTCGCCAGTGTGCAGGCCCAGACCCCCGCTGCCAGCCCCGCACCGGCCATCAACGACGCGCAGATCGCGCACATCGCCTATACCGCCGGAGTGATCGACGTCACCGCCGCCAAGCAGGCTCTGCAGAAGTCGCACAACAAGGCGGTGCGTGCGTTCGCCGAGGAAATGCAGCGCGACCATACGGCAGTCAATGACCAGGCGCTGGCGCTGGTGAAGAAGCTGGGCGTGACGCCGGAGAACAACCCGACCAGTGAGTCACTCTCGAAGAACGCCGCCGCCGAACTCAAGACGCTGGCAGCACTCAAGGGCAGCGCGTTCGACAAGGCTTACGTCGACAACGAAGTGGCGTATCACAAGGCCGTCAACGGCGCGTTGAGCGGCACGCTGATCCCGTCGGCACAGAACGCGGAGCTGAAGTCGCTGCTGGAAACCGGTCTCAAGCTGTTCCAGTCGCACCAGGCACACGCCGAGCATCTCGCGCAGAGCCTGAAGTAAGGAATCCTCCATGCTCCGCATGACGATTCTTTTCGCCAGCCTGCTGGCGCTGACCGGCGGTTTCGCACCGGCCAATGCCGCCACCGCGGCGAAGCAGCAGCCGGCGGCGCAAGCCCAGCGCGTGCATGTGATCGTGATCGACCAGATGCAGTACGGCCCGATGCCGACCGGCGTCCGCGCCGGCGACATCATCGAATGGACCAATCACGACATCCTCGAACACAGCGCCACTGCCCGCGACGGCCAATTCGACATCGACCTGAAACCGGACACCAGCGGACGCATCACTGTTACCGCCGGCACGCTCGCGTTCTTCTGCAAGTTCCACCCCACCATGACGGGCACCGTGGTGGTCAAGTAACCCGGCAAGAACTCTGAAGTCTGTTACGGGGTTGTGGCGCCTTCACACGGCGCCACAACGTGGGGCAAATGAGTCACCTGATCAGTCACTCACTGAGCCCTGGTGAGCTCGACGCCATCAACCACCATCTTCCACTTGCCCTGGTCTTCATGCGGCGGCGTGGTTACCACGAACGTGGTCTTGATGGGGCCGATGCCGACGACGAAGTTGTTACCCTCGAAGCTCTTCAATGGGCCATTCATGGAGGTGTTTTCATTGCCGCTCTGGCGTTTGTAGGCAACGCTGCCGTCCTGCTTGATACTCAGGGACATTTGCGAGGATTGCCACTGGCCAGCGTAGGCTGCCTTGTCGGGTGGCAGCGGCATCGAGCAGCTTGCAAGCAGCAGGCAAGCTGCCGCGAGGGCCAACCGTAACTTGCGCATGTTTTTCCCCTCATGACCGAAGGCGTGAGTAAAACGGCAATCAAGCTACTCGCGTCCGCCTGGCATTGCACGTGTCCACAGCCCAACCGTGAATCAGAGATACAACGCGCCGAGATCGTGGTGATGTCCTGATGTGATCGTCCGCATGAAACCGCGAGGCGGCGATCGTGCTCCTCGCGGTTTCACGGCATCACATCCGGCGACGAATCACTCAGCTACCCGATGCGTTGCTCACCGGCTTCACATACGTCTGAAACAACTCGTCAATCCGCCGATATTCGTCGTACCACGAATCGGCGTGCACGAAGCCATGTCGTTCCAGCGGGTACAGCGAGATCCAGAAATTCTTCTTGTGCAGTTCGATGAAGCGCTGGTACAGGCGGATCGAATCGGCAGCCATCACGTTGTCGTCGATCAGGCCGTGCTGGATCAGCAATGGGTCCTGCAGCTTGTCGGCGTATTCGATCGGCGAGCTGGTCTGGTACGCCGCAGGATCGAGCTGTGGATCGTTGAGGATGTCGGCGGTGTATTCGTGGTTGTACAGCGTCCAGTCGCTGACCGGGCGCAAGGCGGCGCCCGCGGCGAATTCACCCGGCGCGCGCAGCAGCGCCATCTCGGTCATGAAGCCACCGTAGCTGCCGCCATAGATGCCGACACGCTTCGCATCGATGCCGTGGTTCTTCACCAGCCATGCCTTGCCGTCGAGCAGGTCTTCCAGCTCGGGATGGCCCATCTTCTCGTAGATCGCAGTGCGCCAGGCGCGGCCGTAGCCTTCCGAGGCGCGGTAGTCCATGTCGAGCACCACGTAACCCTGCTGCACCAGCAGATTGTGGAACATCTGCTCGCGGAAGTAATACGTGGATGACAGCGTGACGTTCTGCAGGTAGCCGGCGCCGTGCACGAAGATCACCGCGGGGCGAGATGCTGCGGCAGCCTCGTCGGCTGGCCCGTAGTATTTCGCGTAGATCACCCCGGCGCCGTGCGAGGACGGCACCTCGACGATCTTCGGTGCGATCCAGTCATGCGCGGTGTAGGCCGGCTTCATCGTGTTGGTCAGCTCGCGCGCCGCGCCGCCGCTGCTCGACTGCACCGCAAGCTGCGCGAACACGTAGGGCGAGGAATGCAGCACGGCGAGCTGGCTGCCGTCCGGCGACAGCTTGAAGTCGTCCATGCCCTGGTAGCTGGTGATGCGGCTAAGCGCACCGCCATCGACCGGCAGCCGGTAGACATCGTAGCTATATGGCGCGACCTGGTTGGTACGCACATAGAACCACTTGCCATCGTCGCTGAGCAGCGGATGGCTGACTTCGAACTTGCCGGAGGTCAGCGCCTTTGCCTTGCCATCCAGCGTCTTGGCATAGAGCTGCGACCAGCCGGTTTCCTCGCTCATGTACCACAGCGTGCGGTTGTCCTTGAGCCAGCCGAAATCGTTGAAATTCCAGTTGATCCACGCGTTATCGGTGAGGCGATGCTGGTTGACCAGCACGTGGCGGCTGAAATCGACGTTGGCGATCCAGCGGTCCTTGTTGTCGATCGCGCGCAGCTGGATGGCGAGATGGCTGCCGTCGTCGCTCCACACGATGCCACCGCCACCGCCGTCTTCCGAATTGGCGATGATGCGCACCGCGCGCAGCTCCGGTGCCTTCAGCGCCTTCGCTTCATCCTGCTTGCCGGCCTTCTCCAGCGCGGCGACGGACTGCGCGCGCAGCGCCTTGAGCGGATCGTCCTTGATGCCCGGCAGGCTGTCGGTCTTCAGCGGGTATTGCTGGTGGTTCTGCAGATCAAGCAGCAGCAGCGACTGCGGCGTGGGATCGTTGCGACCGACATAGGTGCGCGCGTTCTGCGGTTCGGTATAGCCGCTGTCCGTGACGTAATGGTTGACCTTCGGCGCCTCGCCCCTCGCGTGATCCTTCGGCACTGTCACCAGCAGCAGCCAGCGGCCATCCGGCGACAGTTCGGTATCGACCGCGCGAGACTTGTCGCCCAGCCAGAACGGTCGCGGCGCGCGACCCGGATCGGCCGCATCGAGCGCCTTGTCCTCGTCGCGCATGGCCTGCTTGTCGGCCTTGATCTCGCGCAGCGTCTTGAACAGCTTGAGCTGCAGCTCGCCCAGGTCGTCGGGCTGCTTGGCCTGCGGATCGTCGGCGAAATTCAGCACCGCCACCGGTGCCGCGACACCACTCGCCAGGTCGTAGCTGTACCAGTCGTTGCCGTCGCGGTACTGCAGCGCACGACCGTCGGCGGAGAACTGCGGCGAGGACTCCTCCTGCGGCGTGCGCGTCACCTGCTGGCGCCGGCCATTGGCCACATCGACCACGAACACATCGCCATGCAGGATGAACGCCGCATGCCGGTGCGCGCGATCGAACACCGCCTGACCGTCGGCCTGCGCCATCGCGGCCGGGTCGAGCTTCATGCTCTGCCCGCTGGCCGGATCGAGCTTGTACAGATCGCGCACCGGGCTGCCGTCACGCTTCAGCGAGTAATACAGGCTGCGCCCATCCACGCTCCAGTACGGCGACTCCACCGCCTGCCCGATCCAGTCGGGATTGGCCATGATGGTTTCCAGGTCGAGCGGGCCGGCCGCCGTTGCCGGCGGTGTGGCGGCCACCGCAGGCAGCACACAGAAGGCGATCAGGCTGGCAAGCAGTACTCGACGCATGGATGTATCCCCAAGCAAAAAACCAGCATAGCCGAGCATGGCGATATCGCGCGAAGGGCTGTGCCATAAGTCACGGGTGCACGGCTGTCTGACATTGCGCGGTACACCGTGGCGGATTTCGGCCGAAGGCAAGCTTTACTCAGCCTCCTCTGAACTCGCGCCGGTACAGCGACGGCGTTGTATTGAACGTCGCGCCGAAATGCTGACGCATAGACAACGTGGAACCGAAACCGGCACGTTCGGCAATCCATTCGATCGGCTGCGCGGTGGTCTCCAGCAGCCGCTGCGCCAGCGCGAGGCGCTGCACCAACAACCACTGCCCAACCGTGGTGCCGGTGTGCTGGCGGAAATGCCGGGTGAAGCTGCGCCGGCTCATCAGCGCCTTGGTGGCAAGCGAATCGAGGCTGTGTGGCGTATCCAGGTGGCGTGCGGCCCAGCCCAGTGTCTTCGTCAGCGGGTTGTCGCTGGCCGTCGCCAGCACCGGCTGCTCGATGTACTGCGCCTGGCTGCCCTGCCGGTGTGGTGGCACTACCAGCGTGCGTGCGATGCGGTTCGTCACCTCTGCACCGAACTGCTTGCGCACTACATGCAGGCAGCAGTCGATACCCGCAGCGGTCCCGGCCGAGGTGAGTACGTCGCCCTCGTCGACGTACAGCACGCTGGGTTCGACCCGCACCTGCGGAAAGCGTCGTGTAAACAGTTCGGTCCAGCGCCAGTGCGTGGTGGCACGACGACCGTCAAGCAGGCCTGCCTCGGCCAGCACATAAGCACCGAGGCACAGACCGACTATCAAAGCGCCACGTCGGTGCGCGCGACGCAGTGCAGCCAGCAGGGGTTCCGGCGCCGGCTCGCGTGCATCGCGCCATGACGGCACCACCACGATGGCCGCCCGCTCCAGTTCACGCAAACCGTACCGCGTACCGATGGTGAAACCGATCTGGCTGCGCAGCTCGCCCGGCTCGACTGCGCATACGCGCACGTCGAACAGCGGTACCGCACCAGCCGCCTCGCCGAATACCGCGCACGGCACCGACAGGTGGAACGGCCGAATCTGGTCGAACGCCGCAATCGCCACACGCGTCGCTGCCATGTCTTCGCTCTTCGATGAATTGGCCCGATTATAGTCATTTATGACATTCGGGCCACTGTCGGCAAGACCTTTCCCCGCGGATCATTTCCCTCGCCGGGACAGCCGTCCCGACCCGCCCAACCGAATCCAGCCAGGAGGAATATCGTGAAGACCCAGACCACCAATCCGCGCCGCGCTCTCGTCGTCATCGATGTGCAGAACGAATACGACACCGGTGGCCTGCGGATCGAATATCCGCCGATTGCCGGTTCACTGCAGAGTATCGGCAAGGCGATGGACGCCGCCCGCGCCGCCGGCATTCCGGTGGTCGTGGTGCAGCAGTCGTCCCCCGCCGATGCACCACTGTTCGCCACCGGTTCGCACGGCTGGCAGCTGCACGAAGTGGTTACCAGCCGCCCTCACGACCACTACCTGAGTAAGGCCCTGCCGAGCGCGTTCGCCGGCACCGATCTGGCTGACTGGCTGCGTCAGAATGAGATCGACACCCTCACCGTGGTCGGCTACATGACGCACAACTGCAACGACACCACGATCAAGCACGCATTCGACGCCGGCCTGCAGGTGGAATTCCTGATGGACGCCTCCGGCAGCGTGTCATATGCGAACCGTGCCGGCTTCGCCAGCGCCGAGGAGATCCATCGCGTGTTCAGCGTGGTCGAGCAGTCGCGCTACGCTGCCGTACTCGGCACCGCTGAATGGATCGACTGCGTGGCAACCCGCAAGCTACCGGAACGCGACAGCATCCACACTTCGCACCAGCGTGCGCTGGGTCAGCTGGCGAAACCTCAAGCGGCTTGAGCCGACAATCGCAAGAGCGGCTGCTACGATGCCGTCCTTGCCGTTTCAGCCGCGAACCGAAGCCATGACCCTGCCCGCCCTCGAACTCGAAACCGCTCCCAACCCAAGCCACAGCGTGATCTGGCTGCACGGCCTTGGTGCCGACGGCAACGACTTCGCGCCGATCGTGCCGCAGCTGGTGGACCGGGCATGGCCGGCGCTGCGCTTCGTGTTTCCGCATGCGCCGGTGCGACCGGTGACGATCAACAACGGCATGTCGATGCGCGCCTGGTACGACATCGCCGCCTTCGATCTCAATGCGCGCCAGGATGAGGCCGGCATGCGCGCGTCGGTGGCCGAGGTGGAAACGCTGATCGCCCGCGAGCATCAGCGCGGCGTGCCGAGTGAGCGAATCGTGCTGGCCGGCTTCTCGCAAGGTGGCGCGATCGCCCTGGCGGCCGGACTGCATCATGCGCAAAAGCTGGCCGGCATCATTGCGCTGTCGACCTATCTTCCGACGTATGCCACACATGCCAGCGAGCGCAGTGCGGCGAACGCGACCATCCCGATTTTCTGGGGTCACGGCAGCATCGATCCGGTGGTCATCCTGCAACGCGGCGTCGATTCCCGCGACGTGCTGCAGTCGCTGGGCTACACCGTGCAATGGCATACCTACCTGATGGCGCACGCGGTCTGCCCCGAAGAGATCGGCGACCTGCGCCACTGGCTCGGCCAGCAGCTGGCGTAGCAGCCGCCTGCGCTTACGGCATACTTGCCCGCATGCGCGCATCCACCTCCACCAGCGGCCCGCATGGCGGCGTCGAGCACAGCCCGCTGCCGGACTTCTGCCGGCTGCCGGCATTGTTCGCCCTGTTCGTGGTCGGCGCACTGACGGTAACCGTGATGTGGCTGGCACGCGACAACCAGCGTGACTTGCCGGCCTACAGCGTCAGCATGCTGTTTGTGACCTGGCTGGCGCTGGTGATCGCGGTGGCGCTGTGCAAGCTGCGCCCGCTGCTGCAGCGTCTGCCCGGACGCATGCCGTATGTCGGCGTGTGGCTGCTGATCGTGTTGATCGTGCTGGTTGCCAGTGCGGTGGCGCGCTGGATCGACGGCTCGCTGCAGATGCACCTGATCGGCAGCAGCATGGGACAGTTCGTGCGCGACAACGCGGTGATCGCCGCCCTGCTCGGAGCCGCCATGCTGCGTTACTTCTACGTGCTGGCGCAGTGGCAAGTGCGATTGGCGGCGGTCAGTCGCGCCCAGGTCGAGGCACTGCAGGCGCGCATCCGCCCGCACTTCCTGTTCAACAGCATGAATACCGTGGCCGCACTGATCCGCATCGATCCAGCGGCGGCAGAACGCACGGTTGAAGACTTGTCCGAGTTGTTCCGCGCGGCGCTTGGCCAGCACGACACTGACAACGGCACGCTGGGGGATGAGCTGGCACTGATCGACCGTTACCTGGCGATCGAACAGCTGCGTTTTGGCACGCGCCTGCGCGTACAGCGCGCACTGGATGACCTGCCCACCGACTTTCCGTTGCCGCGGCTGCTGCTTCAACCGCTGGTGGAGAATGCGGTACGCCACGGCATCCAGCCGCTGCGCGAAGGCGGTGAAGTGAGCCTGCGCGGACAACGCGATGGCAACGGCGTCCGCATCGAGATCAGCAACCCGCTGCCAACCACGCCGGCCGAGCCCGGCAATGGTCATGGCCTAGATAGCGTGCGGCAGCGCGTCGCCTATCGCTATGGACCGCAGGCGAAGGTGCAAGCCGGGCCGCAGGGCGATCGCTTTGTGGTGCTGCTGCAACTGCCGGGACAGCCATCGTGATGCGCGTGCTGATCGTCGATGACGAACCGCTGGCGCGCACGCGACTGGCTGCGCTGCTCGGCGAGTGCGATGGCGTGGAAATCGTCGGCAGTGTCGGCGACGGCGAAGCCGCACTCGGCTCGCTCGGCGAACTGCAGCCGGACGTGTTGCTGCTGGACATCAACATGCCCGGCCTCGATGGCACCACCGTGGCACAACGTCTGGCCGGCCGCGCACGACCACAGGTGATCTTCTGCACCGCCTATGAAGCGCATGCGCTGAAGGCGTTCGAACTGGGTGCCGTGGACTACCTGCTCAAGCCGGTGCGACTGGAGCGCCTGCGCGATGCGCTGCAGCGTGCACAACGCCGACTCGCCGATGCACCACGCGAACCGACCGCCTACCTGCACGGCCGGATGCGCGGTGAACAGGTACGCATCGCGCTCGATGAAGTGATCTGCCTGCTCGCCGAGGAAAAGTACGTGGCCGTGCAACACCGCCGCGGCGAACTGCTGATCGAGGACTCGCTGCGCCAGCTGGAAGATGCCTACCCGGACCAGCTGATCCGCCTGCACCGCAACTGCCTGGTGCCGCCGACGCGCCTGCTCGGCGTGAAAACCCTCGCCGACGGCCGCGTACTGGCCCGCCTCGACGGCACCGAACTCAGCCCCGAGATCAGCCGTCGCAACCTGCCTGCCGTACGCAAGCTGTTGCGGCTTGGCTGAACGCGCGCAAGCGCGATACCAGCAAACATCCCAAGACAGCGACGACTATCACTCCGGATTGTGGGTGACAAGAAATAGCGCGCCAATTCGTGCGATATGCAACGACGCGACGCGTCGGTAGAGCTGTACTCCGTCGCCATCCAAAGCATTGACTCGACAAAGTTTTCATCTGCTTGACGAGCACCGGCCCAAAGCTGAACATCCGGTGCATATGCCCCGATTTGGGGTCTACTTAACGTTAGACAAATCAAAGGATCATCGAGACGTGTCGACTGTCCAGAATCAAAAGCTCAGCGGCTATCTCTTCATGTCCGCTGGCGGCATTTTTTTCGTCGCGGCCGTTGTGGGTGCTGTCTTTGCCAGGCAACCGGCTTTCTATAGCTTCTTTGGTATCGGAGCCGCGTTTGTTGCTATCGGAACCGCTATGTTGCATAGGGCGAAACGCAAATAAGGGCGAGCACATCCGTTGTCGGTCTGCGCTCGTCTCGGCCGTTCATTGTCGCCAAAACATGCTGCGTGGCCACTGTCCAACTCTAGCGTTAGGCTCATTTTTAGTCTTTCTGTAACTGACAAATGGGGGAGGCAATGCTGCAAATTCGCCCAAACTGCGAGTGCTGTGACAAGGACTTGCCTCCCGATTCGGTCGAGGCCGTCATTTGCACGTTCGAGTGCACGTTTTGCTTATCTTGCGCGCAGACCGTTCTTCGCGGCACATGCCCAAACTGCGGCGGCAACTTCAGCCCACGCCCCATCCGCCCTGCGCATTTGTTGATCAAATACCCACCTTCGTCGGAGCGGGTGCTTAAACCAAACGGCTGTGTTGCAGCGGCCTGACTCCAGCGTCAGCCACTTCAGGAGAGTTCGCTGTGGAGTCGAATAAAACCTTTGTGGTATGCATCGACGAGATAAGACAGAACTTTGTCTTTGGCGATACATTTTCTGGTGGTTACACCAGATCCGTAACGATGTCAGATGGATCTGTGCGCGAGATCGCTCTTTGTCCCATGATGAAGAATGGCCATCTTGTCGTCGAGCTCAAGGACGGTGGTCACGTGAGCTATATGGGGCCAAACGGCACTACGACTAATGGCAGTCTGATGATTTCTCTTGCAGAGATAGACGTGCTCACCGACGATTCGGCGGCGTCCACGCGGTGACTCGGCTGCGCCGACGGTACTCGACCAGCAGCCAATCATTCGTTCACGGCGGACGGCTTCGCCCCCTGCTCGACTCCAGCGTCAGGCACCCAAGTCATCCAAGAGACTCATGACCAAAATGAAAAGACCAGAAGATGCCCCTGGTGCATTTGAGGCTGCCTGGAACGCTCACGACATGGCTGCTTTCGGCGGTCTGTTCGATGAAGACGCGACGTTCGTAAATCGCTTCGGGCACTATGTCCAGGGCATCGATGAGATCGTGGCGCTACACGCTCCCATTCACGAAACAATCTATCGCGATTCCACGCTGGAAAATGAGCTGATCGATGTCGCTCACCTTGCTGACGGAGCGGCGGTCATACATTTCTGGAGTCGCCTGGCGGCCGGTGCCGCTCACCCGGCCGGACCACATGAGGTGGATACGCTGATCCTCGCCGTACTGACGAGACGGAACGAGATCTGGCGAATCCGAGCGCTCGAGAATGTGACCATCACAAACCCGCGGACCGGTGAGCCGGTCTTGCGCAGTTAGTGCGGCATTGCGACGTGGATGCATGAAGACCAAGATCGGCCACGGCGAATCTGTGCCTGACAATTCATTCAAGGCAAACGATTTAGCCGCCGCTTGATTCAAGCCTCAGCTGTGCATGGGCACCTCGCAAGTTCGTAAACAGCCGTCTCAACCGGAGGACGCCCGAATGAAGCGTACGTGGACAATCATCGGGGTAGGCAATGTGGCTGGCAGCTTCAAGTGGTACCAGTCGCTCTTTGGCCAGCCGGAGGCGCGGCCCGCCCATGACGACTTCGGGCAGATTCTCGACTCGGATGGCACGGTTTTGCTCTGCCTTCACGAGTGGGGTGCTCACGAACATCCTTCCCTGATGAGTCCCGATCATGGAAAGCCCGGCAACGGCCTCCTGCTGTTTTTCCGTGTGGACGATTTCGACATGGCCCTGCCAAGGGCACGCGCGCTCGTCGCTCGGCTCGAAGAGGAGCCTCACTTGAACCCGAACACAGAAACTCCGGAGTTCTCGCTCCGGGACCCCGACGGGTATTACGTCACGATCAGTGCGCTCCCTGTGGCCTGACAACTCCTTCAGGCCGATCGCCGCGATGCGGCGGCGGTTTAACCTGGGCGTCAGGGGCAGCAGCACATACTGTCGACACCCGGAGATCCAAAGAGACTGCCATGCATTCTTCCCGTCTTTGCGCTCTTTTAATTGATTGCCATGTATCGGATGTCGATCAGGCCGCCAGGTTCTGGGCCGATGCACTGGGCCGCGAGATAGATTCCGACCACCCAGGGACTCGCGGCAATTACCGCATGCTGGCAACACCTCCCGATGAGCCCATTGTCCAGATTCAGCGCGTCGAGCATGAGAGCAGGGTTCACATCGACATTGAAACCGACGACATTCCGGCTGAGGTAGCGCGTCTGGAAGGGCTGGGAGCACACGTGGTTGATCGCCTGGAACGCTGGGTGGTGATGCAGGCTCCCACGGGGCAGCGATTCTGCGTTGTACGCGTCCAGCGCCCGGGATTTCCAAAGAACGCCACGCGCTGGGATTGAGGAGTTCTTGCGGTAATGCAATCGGCACCTGACAAGTAACTCACCGACGCAGGGGGTGAAAGCTCTGCTCGCTCCTTCTGAAGGAAAATGGATACCGACCGCTGTTGCAGTGCGATGACCAGCTTCGCTGTTTTGAAGCACCTCCGGCTTGACTAGCCATTCGGCTGTTGAGAGCCGCCGGAATGACGATGCAGGGGGCTCCCGAAAATTACTCCCTCAAAAGGCACCCAGAGCGCAGCGCCACTCCTTTCTTGGCTGCCTTACTCCTTCTTGATCGCATGCCCGCCAAACTCGTTGCGCATCGAAGACAACAGCTTGTCGGCGAACGAATCGTCGTCGCGCGAACGGAAGCGTTCCATCAGTGACAAGGTGATCACCGGCGCGGACACGTTGAGTTCGAGCGCGGCATCGACGGTCCAGCGGCCTTCGCCGGAGTCGACCACGTATGGGGCGATGCCGTCCATGTTCGGGTTCTTGCTGAGTGCGTCGGTAGTGAGGTCGAGCAGCCAGGAGCGCACCACGCTGCCGTAGCGCCAGATCTCGCCGATCTGGTGCAGGTCGAGGCCGAAATCCTCCTTGTGCTTGAGGATCGAGAAGCCTTCGGCGTAGGCCTGCATCATGCCGTACTCGATGCCGTTGTGGACCATCTTGGTGTAGTGGCCGGAACCGACCGGACCGACGCGGCCCCAGCCCTGGTCCTTGCCGGGCGCCAGCGTCGCGAAGATCGGCCGCAGCGCCTCGACGGCTTTCTCGTCGCCGCCGATCATCATGCTGTAACCCTCCTTCAGACCCCACACGCCGCCGCTGGTGCCGCAGTCGACGTAGTTGAGCTTCTTGTCGGCGTAGGTGGCCGCGCGACGCAGCGTGTCCTTGTAGTTGGAGTTGCCGCCGTCGATCACGGTGTCGCCCGGCGCCAGCGCGGACAGCAGCGCATCAACCGTGTCATCGGTGATCTTGCCGGACGGCACCATCAGCCACAGCACGCGTGGCGCGGGCAGCGCCTTGACCAGCGCCTGCAGCGAGTCGGCCGACGCTCCACCCTGTGCTTCCAGCGCCTTGCGCGCATCCGCGCTCGGATCGAAGCCGGTCACCTTGTGGCCACCTTGCAGCAGACGTTCCGCCATGTTGGCGCCCATCTTGCCGAGACCGATCATGCCAAGTTCCATTGCCTGCTCCAGTGGTAAATGAATTGGGGAAATAAACAGATTACCAGCCGCGCCGACGATGACATCAGGAGCGCCGCTTGTGCTCCGCGTCCAGCCAGCCGCCGGTGAAGCCGGCGCGGCGCAGGCCATCGACGATCCAGCGGCAGCCTCGCATCAGCTCCCACAGCATGCCGCTGCGATGGTTCTCGATCATCAGCAGGATCGGTCCCTGATCCAGACCAAAGAAGTACGGCGACTGCCAGCCCGGGCAGGATGCGTTGACGGATGCACCCGGCCAGGTCTGGTTGATGCTCGCCTTGAAGCCGTAGGGATGTTGATCGTGCAGCTGTAACGTGTGGATGAAATGGTGCACTGTCGGCAGCACGATCTCCGGTGCAAACGGCAGCGAGGCCACCACCGCCCACGGCGCGATGGTGCCATCGTCGAGGCCGTACGGCGCGCCGCGGCCTTCGTAGTCGTAGAACTGGCGTTCGATGCCGTCGATCTTCAGCATCGCCGGGCCGGGACCGTCACTGGCACTGATGCCCCAGCATTCGGCGCCATAACCCTTGAAGCCGAGCGGGTTGTCGATCGCATAGCGCTGCTGGATCTGGGTGGCGCGCCGGCTGTTCTCGAAATAGTCGATGCCCTTCTCGTGCATGTACGCGTCCTGGATGCCGCGAAAGTCGATCCATACCTGCGACAGCTGATGGGTGAACAACGGGCCGCAATACAGGTAGTCGATGTCGTAGCAGCGCTTCCACTCGTAGGTCGAAGCCCAGGCCACAAACGAACTCGGCGGCAGCGGATGGGTCGGCGAGCCGAGCGCCAGCACGTACATGGCCAGGCCCTCGTCATAGCCCTGCCAGCGATGCGGGATGAAGCCGCTCTCCGGATGCCAGCCATGCCCGATGGTGCCGTCGTCGGCCTGTGCCCACGGCCACTCCGCGCGTTGGTAGAGGAAGTTGGCGAGCTCGCGGATCTCCTTCTGCTCGGGCGTATCGGCGTTGAAATACGCCGCCACGGTGAGCATGCCGGCAAACAGGAAAGCGCTGTCCACGGTAGACAGCTCGCACTGCCAGGCACGCTTGCCGGTCTGCATGTCGAGGAAGTGGTAGAAGAAGCCGCGATAACCGGTGGCGTCCGGCTCGGTGCCCTGCCTGCTGTCGCGGAAGAAGCGCAGCGTGGTCAGCGTGCGCTTGATCGCGGTGTCCTTGCTGATCAGACCGCGCTCGACCGCGACCGGGTAACCGCTCAACGCCAGCCCGGTCGCCGTGATACTGGCAGGCCAGTTCGAGTCGTCCGGTGCCGTCTTGTCCTTGACAAGTCCGTTGTGCAGGTTGGTCTCGTACTGGAAGTAAGCGAACGCCTTGTTCTGCAGATGCTGCAGTTGCTGGCCGGATTGCAGGGGATGGCTGAGCGAATGGGAGCGCATGGATCTCGTCAGGGTCAGTCGCGGGAGCAACAACTTGCGAAGCGCAATCGTCGTTCGCCATGGTGGCAGCTCGGCGTCCGGCCATCCTACTCCGCCGCGGAGTGAAGCCCAGGTCGAAGCCTTGACGCCGCGCATGCCGGGATCGGTGCATGCTGGCGCTTTGCTGCCACGGTCAGGACGATCCATGCCATTCCCGTCTTCGCGCACCATCGACCCACGCCAGCATGGCCTGCTGTCGAACGGTCATTACAGCGTGATGCTGAGCAGCAGTGGTTCCGGCTACAGCCAGTGGCATGACCTGGCGGTGACGCGCTGGCGCGAGGATCCTACCCGCGATCCCTGGGGCAGTTATCTGCTGCTGCGTGACGAGGACAGCGGCGCGGTGTGGTCGACCAGCCAGCAGCCGCTTGGTATGCGCATGCCGGATGACGCGGTGGCCTTCAGCGCCGGACGCGCCAGCTTCAGCCGTCGTCACCACAGCCTGCACAGCACGCTGGACGTGGCGGTGGCGTGTGATGCCGACATCGAGTTGCGTCGCCTGACCCTGAGCAATCATGGCGACCGCACGCGCACGTTCTCGATCACCTCGTATGCCGAACTGGTGATCGGTCCGATCGGTGCCGACAACGCGCATCCGGCGTTCTCCAAGATGTTCGTGCAGACCGAGTGGGATGCCGCGCATGGCGTACTTCTGGCCACTCGGCGCCGCCGTGCCGGCAGCGAGGCCGAAGTATGGGCGGCGCACGCGTTGCAGGTCGCGGGGCAAGCCGCCGATGCCACGCCCGAATACGAAACCGACCGCGCGTGCTTTCTCGGTCGCGGCCGCACGCTGCGCCAGGCGCAGGCGATGCAGCCACGTGCCGTGCTGTCGAACAGCGCCGGCTGCGTGCTCGATCCGGTGTTCAGTCTGCGTCGACGCGTCACGCTCGCTCCCAACGCCAGCGTGACCCTGCTGTTGTGGACGCAACTGGCCGACTCACGCGAGGGTGCGCTGGCACTGACGGCGCGATTGGACAGTGCGAATGCCGCCGAGCTGTTGTTTGCCGATGCGGCCAACCATGCCGAAGCCGAACAGCAACGGCTCGGCATCGATGGCGCCCAGGCAGCACGCTTTGCGCACTGGATGGATGCCGTGTTGAGCAGCGATCCAGGCCAACGCGCGGCGCCTGACGTATTAGCGCGCGGTCGCGGTGGCCCACCGACACTGTGGGCCGCCGGCATTTCCGGCGACCGTCCGATCGTGCTGTTGCGGCTGGGTCACTCGGACGCATTGCCACGCGTGCAGGAGTTGTTGCTGGCGCAGAACGTCTGGCACAGCCAGCGGCTGGCAGTCGATGTGGTTCTGTTGAATGGCGCCGACGGTACCGATGGCGATGCACTGCACGGCGTGATCGCGTCGCTGGTGAGCACGCAGCAGGCACTGTTGAAAGCCAGCGATCAGTTGCCCAAGGCCGAGTTGTTTGCATTGCGCGACAACGCGATCAGCGATGACCTGCGCAACGGCCTGCTGACGGTAGCTCGTGTGGTGCTCGACGACACGCCACCCACACCCGCCGTTGCCGCAGCAACGGCGGTGATCACTACGCCACCGGTCATCCGCGCGAGTACACCGGCGGCTGCGATGACAACGGACACCGACAAATCGGAATTCGCCAACGGCCATGGCGGCTTCAGCGACCACGGGCGCAGCTATAGGATCGACCTCGACGACAAACAGCACACACCGGCACCGTGGGTGAATGTGATCGCCAACCCCACGTTCGGCTTCCTGGTCTCGGCCGAAGGCGGTGGTTATGCGTGGTCGCTGAACAGCCAGCAGAATCCGCTGACGCCGTGGCCGAACGATCCGGTCAGCGACAGCCCGCACGAAGTGCTGTATCTGCGCGACGAGGATACCGGCGTGCTGTGGAGCGCCACCGCGCTGCCGATCCGCGTGGACGGCGCGAAGTACGCGGCGACCCACGGCAAGGGCTGGACCCGCTTCAGCAACGACGCACACGGCATCGAGCTGGAGCTGACCCAGTGCGTGCCGACGAACGACTCCATCAAGCTTTCACGACTGCGCCTGTGCAACCGCTCGGGACGAGCGCGTCGGCTGTCGGTCACCGGCTATGTCGAATGGGCGCTGGGCGCGAACGGCACCACGCCGGCGCCGTACGTGATCACCTCACGCGATGCGCCGACCGGTGCGCTGTTCGCACGCAATCCGTGGCGACCCGATTTCGGCGATCGCGTGGCGTTCATCGACCTGGCCGGACAGCAACATTCGATGACCGGCGATCGCCGCGAGTTCCTCGATCCGCTCGGTACGATCATGCGGCCTGCCGTGCTGCGCGATGACCGGCCACTTTCCGGCCGGCTCGGCGCCGGGCTGGATCCGTGCGGCGCGCTGCAGACACGCATCGAGCTGCCGCCGGACACGCAGATCGACATCGTCTTCATGCTCGGCGACGCAGCTTGCGAAGCCGATGCGCAGGCCCTGATCACGAAGTATCGCGCGACCGATATCGATGCCGTGCTCGTCGATGTCGCCGCACAGTGGAACGGCCTGCTCGACACGGTGCAGGTACGCACGCCCGATCGGGCGATGGACATCCTGCTCAACGACTGGCTGCTGTACCAGGTGCTGGGTTGCCGGCTGTGGGCGCGTACCGCGTACTACCAGGCCAGCGGCGCGTACGGCTTCCGCGACCAGTTGCAGGATGTAATGGCGCTGTGTGTGAGTCGCCCCGATCTCGCGCGCGAACATCTGCTGCGTGCTGCCGGTCGCCAGTTTGCCGAAGGCGACGTGCAGCACTGGTGGCTGCCGCCAGGTGGCCAGGGCATCCGCACGAAGATCAGCGATGACCGCATATGGCTCGCCTATGTCGCCATGCACTATGTCGGCGTGACCAGCGACAGCACGGTGCTGGATGAGGTGCTGCCGTTCCTCACCGGCCAGGCAATTCCCGACGGCGCCATCGATGCATTCTTCCAGCCGGCGGCATCGGATCAGCAAGTCTCGATCTATGAGCATTGCGCGCGTGCGCTGGATTCCAGCCTGACCCGCGGTGCACACGACCTGCCGTTGATCGGCACCGGCGACTGGAACGATGGCATGAATGCGGTCGGCGAAAAGGGCCGCGGCGAAAGCAGCTGGCTCGGCTGGTTCCTGCTGAGCACGATCGCTGCGTTTGCGCCATGTGCCGCGCAGCGCGGCGAAAACGAACGCGCCGCGCGCTGGCTGGATTACGCCGACGACCTGCGTGCTGTATTGGAACGCGCCTGGGACGGCCAGTGGTATCGACGCGGTTATTACGACGACGGTGCACCGCTCGGTTCGCACAGCAGCGATGAATGCCGGATCGACACCATCGCGCAATCGTGGAGTGTGATGGCCGGCGCTGCCGACCAGACCCATGCCGCGCAGGCAATGGCATCGGTCGACCAGCTGCTGGTCGATCGCGAGCACCGGATCGCGCGCCTGCTCACCCCGCCGTTCGACCACAGCCAGGAGAACCCCGGCTACATCAAGGGCTATCCACCCGGCGTGCGCGAGAACGGCGGCCAGTACACGCATGGCGCGACCTGGTCGATCTTCGCGTGGGCGAAACTCGGTGACGGCGACCGTGCCGGCGGAATGTTCGATTTGCTCAATCCGATCCATCATGGCGACAACGCCGAAGCGGTGGCGCGCTACAAGGTGGAACCGTATGTCGCCTGCGCCGATGTCTATTCGGTGGGCGCACTGACCGGTCGCGGCGGCTGGACCTGGTACACCGGTTCCGCCGCGTGGCTTTATCGCGGTGGGCTGGAGGCGGTGCTTGGTTTCCACCGGCAGGGCGACAAGCTGCGGATCGATCCGTGCATCCCGAAGGACTGGCCCGGCTTTCAGCTCACTTATCAACACCGCGGCAAGCAGCACGTGAGCCGGTACGAGATCAGCGTGGAGAATCCGGGCAAGGTTTGCCGTGGTGTGGCTGGCGTTGAATTGGATGGTCGAACGCTGACTGCCGGTGATGCTGTCGCTCTGGCTGATGATGGGCAGACGCATCGGTTGCGTGTCGTGCTCGGCTAACCATATCGACGAGCTTTTTCGCTACTTCAGCGGCCCCCGAATCTCCGATTTTCGTCATTCCGCGCAGGCCGGAGGTGCTTCAAAACAGCGAAGCTGGTCATCGCTCTTCAACAGCGAAGCTGTTCATTTAATCGCTTTGTCAGGCATGCGATTCCGGTCTGCGCCGGAATGGCGGCAGATGTGGGATCACCGCGAGCACCCGCGCCTCACCCCAACCCTCTCTCCGGCGGGGACAGGGGGCAAAGCTAGGTACGCCGCGTACGCGAGGCACCCAGTTTGCGAGTTAACGTGTTGCGCCCCACGCCGAGCGCCTGTGCCGCGTTCTGGCGATGGCCTTCACTCGCCAGCAAGGCTGCCTGCAGCAACGTCTGGTCTAGCGCCTCGCGGGCACGCGCATGGATGTCCGCTTCGCCACCGGCGAGCGCCGCGACCGCCCACTCACGCAGTGCATCGGTCCATTCACCACTGCCCGGACTGCCTTCCGTACTTCCCAGATCGCCTGGCAGGATCTCTGCGCCTGGCGCGATCACGGTGAGACGACGGCACAGGTTTTCCAGCTCGCGGACGTTGCCCGGATAGTCGCGTTGCGCAATCACTTTCAGTGCCGCGCGCGAGAACCGTTTCGGTGGCAGCTTCAGCTCCTGCGCCGTTGCCGCGAGGAAGTGCTGCGCCAGCAGCGGAATGTCGCTGCGTCGTGTGCGCAATGGCGGCAGCTCGATGCGCACCACGTCGAGCCGATGCATCAGGTCCGCACGGAACTGGCCGGTGGCCACACGCGTGGCCAGATCCTGGTGGGTGGCGGCAACGATGCGCACGTTGCCGCGGATCAGCTCGCGGCCGCCGACACGGTAGAACTCGCCACCGGCGAGCACGCGCAGCAGGCGGGTCTGCAGCGCCAGCGGCATGTCGCCGATCTCGTCGAGGAACAGCGTGCCGCCTTCGGCCTGCTCGAAGCGGCCGGCGTGGCGACGCGTCGCACCAGTGAACGCACCGGCTTCATGGCCAAACAATTCGCTCTCCAGCAATTCGGATGGAATCGCCGCCGTGTTCAACGCGACGAACGGCTTGCCGCGCCGCGCGCTTTCCTCATGCAGCGCGCGCGCCACCAGTTCCTTGCCGGTTCCGGTCTCGCCGGTGATCAACACGTTGAGGTCGCTGGCGGCGACACGGCCGATCAGGCGAAACACCTCGCGCATCGGCGCGCTCTCGCCGAGCAGCGCATGGTTCGGCGCGATGACGTTGCCGGCAACGACCGCCGGCGCGGCGACGCTGGCCAGTGCCCGCTGCACCGCGGCCACCGCCTGATCGAGATCGAACGGCTTGGCCAGATAGTCCACCGCACCGGCGCGATACGCCGCGGCCGTGGTGGCGACATCGGTATACGCACTCATCACGATCACCGGGCCGATGCCTCGCGTCTGCAGTTCGCTCAGCAGGCTCAAACCATCCTCACCGGGCATGCGCACGTCGGTGAGCAGCAAGGCGGGGCAGGCTTCCTGCAACGCCGTGCGCGCACTTGCCACCTCGCCGAACTCGCGCACCGCGAGGCCGGCATCGCGCAAAGCTTCGGCCAGCACGAAACGCACGCCGCGATCATCGTCGACGATCCAGATTTCTTCAGTCATGTGTTTGCCTCATCTGGCTCCTCCCCTGCATGCCCCGAAGAAGGGACTCCCTTCTTCGGGGCATGCAGGGGAGGGAGAAAAGTGCAGAGCGCTGGCATCAGCCATGTGCACGCTCCAGCGGCAGATACAACGAGAACACCGTGTCGCCCGGCCGGCTCGTGCAGCGCAGCTCGCCGCCATGCTCATGCGCGATCTCGCGTGACAGCGCCAGCCCAAGACCGGTGCCATCGGCGCGACCGGACACCAGCGGCTGGAACAGCGTGTCGCGCAACGGCACGGGCACACCCGCGCCATCGTCGATCACGTCCACCCGCAACGCCATGCGCAGCATCCGCTCGCCCAGGCGCAGGCCGTGCTCGACCCGCGTGCGCAACGTAAGTGTGCGCGCGCCGGCTTCCAGCGCATTGCGTGCGAGATTCAGCAGCACCTGCTGCAGACGGCCCGCATCGCCGAGCAGATCCGGCACGCTGGGGTCGTAATCGTGGCGCAGCTGCGGCGGCGACGGCTCGGCCTGCAGCAAGTCGGTGAGCCGCTCCAGCAACTGATGGATATTCACCGGACCGAGCTGCGGCGCGCCGTCGTGATGCAGCAGGCGGTTCGCCAATGTGCCGAGCCGATCCGCCTCGTCGATGATCAGCCCGGCGAGTGCCTGCAGGTCCGCGTCGCCAACGCGCCGTTGCAGCAGCTGCGCCGCACCGCGCAGACCGGCCAGCGGGTTCTTCACCTCGTGCGCAAAGCCGCGCAGGGTGGCCGACAACGGCGAGCTGGTCGTCAGCGGCGCAGCCAGCGCATGCACTTCCAGCAGCAGGCCGTCGCTGAATGGCTGCAAGGCGATGTCCGCCATGATTTCGCGACCGCTGGCCGCTACCAGCGACATGCCACGCCACTGCAGCGGCCGCTGCTCGGCCAGTGCACGTGAGGCCTGCGCCAAGGCCGCCTCATCCAGCCACAGCCCCAGCGATTGCCCGATCGCACTGCGCGGCCCCAGCTCCAGCCACTCGGCCAACGCCGGATTGATCCACTGCAGACGCAGCCCGGCATCGACCCGGGCCAGCCCGGTTGCCATCTGTTCCGCCCATGTACGCCAATTGGCCTCGTTCATTGCACCATGATGGGCAATGACTCGAATTGGTGCAAATGGCGCACGCTTACCTGCTTGCGCACTCGTGTCGGCACCCATTAACCGTGTCGCTGTCACCCTAAACCTTGTCATTGGCACCTAACTCTGGCGATACCTTTCGAGTGGGGGACTCATGAAGGAACAATGGACACGAATCGAGGCATTCTTAGGAGCGCACGGATGTCACGACCAAGTCGGCCTTAGGTCAGGGGCATCAGACGACCAGATTCAATCCTTAGAAGCTCATCTTGGGGTGAATTTTCCCGATAGCTTGAAAGGGTTTTTATCGGTTCACGACGGTCAGAACGGGCGAGCCGGACTCGTCAGTGGCCAACAGCTTTTGTCCGCCGAAAACATCCGCAGGGAATGGGACGTGTGGCGCTCGTTGGATGAGGCAGCGATGAATGCCGACTGCGCCGACTTCATGGCGTCGCATCCAAATGGGGCCATAAAGCCGATGTATACGAATCGCTTCTGGATACCGTTGACGAAGGACTGGGGCGGCAACCACATTGGACTGGACTTCGATCCTGATGCGCAGGGGACGGTTGGTCAGGTAATCCGTTTTGGTCGAGACCAAGATACAAAGCTGTTAGTAGCCGAAGATTTCAACGCGTTCATCGAGAAGCTCGTGGTGTCGCTCTCTGACTCGAAGTGGAACGGAGAGTACCTTGAGTCCAAGATCTGAGCGCGATGATGCAGTGTGCTGATGAGTCCGCCACCCAACCCTGTCATTCGCTTAGAAGTCGCAAATGTCCGTTTCGCGACACAAAAGCAAACGGTCGAGCCGTCAACGGGAATGAATCAGTTCAGCGAAAATTGGACACTTCCTATTCTTGGAAAGGTGTCACTTGATTTGCTGGCCTTTGACCACCGCAACGGTTGCGATTCAAATTTATGTAATTCTGGACGAGGCAATACTCGAATATGGGGTTGATCGACCCCGACCAGAACCAGCCTGAGGCGAATGAGTCAAGCAGCTGCCAAACCTAAACCAGTGAGAACATCAGCAGCAGACACAGCAATAGCAAATGCTGCTTTCACCAAGACTTACTAGCTTCGAAGACCGGTTCAGCCTAGAGGAGAATGCAGCCGTGAAGCGAAGAACGAAGCTGTGACGGCGCTGCCGTTCAATACCATATTCACCCTTGAAGCCAGAAGCCACACGCTTCTGGAGGTCATGGCAGAACACTTCAAGATGACCGATGAACAGGTATTTCAGGATATACAGAATTCACACCGTGAGCTGTTACAGGTGCTGGCATCAAAAGGTATCCAATATCAGGACCTACGAAATGCCCTGATTCCAACCACCAACCGAAATGAGCGCGCTTACCTGCTCAACTGGAGCAAGGTGGATACGGCCAACTATGGACGAGTGATTATCGAACATGCTCTACCGATTTTTGACCCTCATTCAAGTCATAGCGTCCTGCTAGGAGACTGGCTTTACCACAAGGAACACAACGGCTGGGCCATCGACGAACTCCGGAAAGCTCTTGCTGGCGCGGCAGAGCCGTATACCGGGCATGGGCATGATCTCTACATCGTCTACGTCAACAACCTGTCTGATGGTCAGGCAGACGCACTGCACAGCCGCTTCCAGGAGCTGCCGGCATACGTTGGATTTCTGGACCTGACTTTTGCGTCCGTGGTGAAGTTCTACATCTCAACCATGCTAGTACGCGCATTCATCAAGCACCGGAAGTTCGTCATCCAAGGCCATGAGGATGACCGCTCGAACTCCGAAAACATCAGCATGTTGCCCTATGGGTTCGAAAAGGCGGGATATTCCCTTCGTAGCCTGCAAAGCTTGCTCTATGGGGTTTTCCTTTCCTTCAAGATTGAGCGCCCGATATTCCTGCCTCATGACACGGACACCAAATTCTCACTGCTAGCGATGGGCGCCAGCCCTGCGGAACTGGATGAATTCGAGGTAGTGCTGGATGATCGAAAGCTGCAATACCTAAAGGAAAACCATCCGGAAGGGTTAGAGCGTTCTGGATTTGAGGAGCTCTCAGCAGCAGACATCGCCGAGCAGATACGCGGCAAGGTTAAGGCGAACTACATCTACAACTTGGCCCGCTCGGAGGATGGATCAACCATGAAATTCAACATCCTGCTTGAGAACCCTGGCGTCGCACGTTTTCTTTGTGCCCTAGAACTTCTTCCACACGACAAGCAGCTTCGGGTGATTACGTTGTTTTAGCCGCTAGTTGTCCGAATCAATGAAGCTTTCAAGGTCTGCCATGCTAAAGCGGCACTGCCGTCCGATGAGAAAGCGTCCGGCATATCGGTCAAGCAGGCTCTGGTCAGGTCGCAATCCATCTTTGAGCATTTTTCTAACCCGCTTGAGATTGTCAGGCGTGTCCTCCATACCCTGAGAAAGTATCTCCGTGATCAGCCGTTCCCTTCTCGCGGCTCCGCCTTTCCCCTTGCACTGCTCTTTCAGGTAGCGCGCTATGACCATGAACAACATCTTCTCGCAATGGAAGTATTTGAACTTGTCGGAAAGGTGCCGGGAATATGCTGTGTCGATGGAGCCAAACTCAAACAGCCCTCGATAAAAGTTCGGAACATTATCTTCCAGAAACCCGACGTTGACCTTTTCCTCCGGCGCAAGCAGCAGAAAGAAGGGCACCGCTGTTTGAAGCGAAATCGGCTTTATGGCGCGAAAGCCGAAGCAAGTTGCGCCAACAACCGCGAGGTTGTTCTGGGTATGGATGTTGATCGCTTGAAGCTTCTCAGCAAGGGTATTCCAATCAACGAACGTATCTTCGCCATCGACATAAATGCCCGCGTCCTTATTTCCGTGTGTGTCGAAATGAATGAGAGGCTTCATATTTTGATCCCTCGCATGCACGGCAAGCTCATCGAGAAGCCCCAAAAGCTTTGCCTTGCTTGAGACGGGAACGTGCTGAAAGCCGAAACCCAATTCACTGGAGTGCACAGCCATAGCATCTACCATGCGATTGGTAGGAGGCATTTCTGCACTGGGAAGGCTGCTGATCCAAATGACCGAGTTGCAGGAGAACCCGCTGTTCAATTGCGTTGGCATTGCCTCACCCCAGTTTCTTCACGAGATAGTTGAACAGGGTCCGCACAGCATTGACGACCAGCAGCGCCTCATCCTCTTCCAGCAGGTTTTCATTGGCATGGGCAACGCTGGCGTGATTCCGAAGAGTGTTCAGTGCATCCACGATGTTGCCAAACGAGTTGAGTACCTTCACCAGTTCTGCACTGTGGACACCTAAATCCTTTAGGCTGGGGTGTCCCGTTCTGAGCGTTTTCAGCAAGGTCGTGATGGACGCATCAGTAGCAACGGCAATTCTTGCATCAGCACATGCAGACCGCAAATAGCCGTGCAACGCAGTGTGTAGGCGATCCACCGCACTAGTGGCGCCATTACTCGCCAACAGGCTCTCCGCATCAGCCAAAGCACGTCGAACAACTTCGCTGGCTGAAATCTGCGGCAGGGGCAGAGCGGGCACATGGGCATCGCTTAATCCCAACTCCGACAACACATCCAGCGCGTGCTTTTCCAGATGTGGCCGCAACTTTTGGTGCTCCACCATTTTGTACAGCGCTGTCACATCGCGACTTACCAGGAATTCGAGAAAATCGAATACACAGCTTCCGTAGTCTTCGTCCTGCCAGCTAAGGCTACGAAGTAGCCGCTTGTGGCTCCTGATGAAGTCCTGGTGGCCCGTGGCATAGCCGAACTCTTTCCAATCGTGTTCCTGAAAATTTTCCACGATTGCCTTTTGCAGGGCTATCAGCACTCTGCTGCGAAACTTGCTATCGAAGTGCATTTGGTCCATCAGACCCGCTCGCCCATGGAGACATTCAGTGCGCATTATCGCCGAATCCCTATTCTTCCCCGACGGCCGCGCTTCGGACGATGTCCGTTATTTGGCAATTACTGGCAATTCGAACGGTCGATGCGAGCGACGGCAACTGGCCGATAGCGACCGTGCCTCGTGTCGCTACCGTGGACTTCAAATCGGAGGACTTGAACGCGATGCTCTGCCGACTAACCTACAAAGTGCTGCTATGAATAGCATCCGCTGGTTACACTAAATTAATTCGCATCTATCGATGTGTCATCGATAGATGCAGCTCTACCTTGAATTGAAAAGTCCATTCCCAATCGCCTGGTTGTACTGCGTATCGGTGAATCCAGGACACCGGCGACGAAGTTCAGCAACAAGACCTGATCTCCCAACTGCGGGAGGTTCGTTGGGATCGGACACGTGATTCCACTTCCCATCACGTATCTCCACCGCGAAGTCGTAGCCGACTTGCATAAGCTTTTCTATATTCTCCACTCTGCAAACTCTCCCTCTTGGCCGCTGCACTCATCTCAAGTCGTGATTTAACATCGGCTCATTGCCATCAGTGCCCTATGGGCCGAATAGGGATGCCCCCGACTCTCAGCTATCAATTCACCAACTGCCCAAACCTGTCGGCAAGGCTAATCGTGGCCGTCATACCGGCATTGAACTCCAGGAAGTCAGCTTCGATGCCATCACTGAAGATCACGCCGTAACCCGCCATCTGCGACACAAGCCGCAAGGGTTGCTTGCGCGTAACCTGCCCAAACACCATCTCCACCTGGGTCACGCGACTGGGAAACGGCTCTCGCACCGTGAATTGCAAATGGTCGGTATCCCATGCAAACCCGTGCTCGCGCAAGGCCTGCGCAGGGCCCTCCAGCTTATGGCCAAGGATGCCAGCGGCACCCGCCAGTAGGCTCTGAAACCATCCTGTTGAACCCAGTCCTGTCGATACGATCAGTCCACTCGACGAATGCGTCTCCGACCGATCACCCTGCTGGATCTTGTAACGCGCTGATACGTGCGACCGAGGTCCGATGAAGAGGTCGTTGACAGCATGCAGCTCCTGCCCGTCACTCAACGTCGCCCGCGCCATCGTGACGCGATTAAGCGGCCGCTTCTTGGCGATCGCCTCGGGCGTGATCGCCACGAGGTCGTTGACCTCAAAGGGCAGGAGCACACCATCCCATCGCGCGGGATCCGGATTGACCCCGATGACCGGCTGCGCACCCTTGAGGTACTTGAGCGTGTTGGCCACCAAGCCATCCTGCCCCAGCACCACGACCAAGGCATCCGGCGCGAAGAGGTAATTCGACAGGAAACCGCGGTCCAGCCGCTGCACCCGGCCGAAGCGACCCAAGGTCGCCTCCGCCGTCTGCACCGCGCTTAGATAGACCCGATGCTCGGCCTCATAGTCCGAAAAGTCCGCACCCAGATGCTCGACGTAGAAGCGCGCCTGTTCGATCGTGTTGAAACGCACGATCAACTCCTCCAGCCGCGTCTTGCGAGTCACCAGCACGATTCGCTGGTTTAGCGCATCCATGGCGTCAGGCCTTGGCCGGTAACTTGGCTCGCGGCTGCGTCAGCTGCTGCAACAGATCTGGCGAGATGTTGAGTTCGCCAATCCTTCCAGCGCCTTCAGCCAGTCCTTGGAAGGCCTGTGCAATCAACACGCTCGGATCAGCCTGACCCACCATCAGAGCCTGGAGCACCTTCGGGTCGATACCTTGTACGGCTTTCATGGTGGCCGCTACCGCATAGGCCTTGGCATCGGCTTCGGTCTGCGCGTTCGCGGCACGCAAGGAGGTCAGGCTCTTGTTCTTGTCTTCCAGAGCGATGCGGCCTGCCAACTCCTGATCCTGGATCGCCTGGCGCTTGGCCAGCACGGCTTGCTCGGCTTCCAGCTGTGTTTCGCGTATCTGGCGCTTCTTGGTCTCCACCGCGATCTCAGTATTGAGCTCGTTTTCCTTGACCGCACGCTCCTGCTCGATCGCAGCATTGCGGCGTACGTACGTCGCATCGTCAGCCTGTTTGAGGATCTGCTCACGGACCTGGGCTTCGAGCGCACGCGCCGTTTCCGGATTGGGTTTCACCGCAAGAACCGACAGGTTGACCAGTTCGAGCCCAAGGCTCGAGAGGCCGTCGGCGCGCTGCAGGCCCTGGCGCACGACCTGGACCAGGTGATCGGAACCGCGCAGCAGCTCCTGAAGCGTTTGACCCTGCAGCACCGAACGCAACTGCACCTGTACGGCGTTGACCACTCGCTGCGGCAACTTGGTCCGGTCTTCCGAGGCATAGGTGCCATCGGGCTTGAGCGTGAAGTTCATCAGGCTCGCGAGGGTGGTCGGCGCGGACACGCGATAAGTGACCTGTCCCTGCACGGTCACGACCTGAAAGTCGCTGCTGACTTCCTGAAACATGAAGGGGGCATCCACGCTCTCCAGCGGGATCGAGACCAGCGTGGCGCTGGGCGCGAAGTACCAGAACGTGAGGCCGGTGCCTTCGCGCACGGCTTTACCGTTCTTGTACTGGATGACGTAGGTGCTGGGACTGGCTTTGACGTAACGATAACCGAGCATGATCGTATCCCCCTGGTTAGATGAGCTGGTTGCGCGCGCGAACCTTGGTGAAGGTCCGAGCGCGAATGAGTGTTCCGTTCTCCCACACCGTGTCCATGGCGTGCTCCCTAACCGTGGGTCGCTTCATGTCCTCGATGGCTTGGCTATTTGTGGGTATCGCTAACTTGAGTAGTTGCATGACGGAAGCTCCTTCGCGTCGTGGGAAACCAGCGGTCTATCCGCTGGCGGGAGAGACAAGGGTTCAACCTCGTCCCAGGAAAAACTCCAGAATGGCCAGATGATCCTCGAACAGCTGGGGACCCATCTCCAGTGCTTCGCTCACCGGAAACCAGTGCGCCTTGTCGGCATCGTCGCCACCTTTCACGGCCGGCAACTCACCGGTCGGGAAGTCGAAGTGGTAGGCGTGGGTGATGGTGCGTCCGCGCTGTGACCGCTCCGGGTGATCGAAGACGTGCTGACCCTTGATCGACCCTTTGAGCACCGGCAGCGGAAGCTTGAGGCGAGTTTCTTCGCGCAACTCGCGCAGGCAGGAAGCCAGGATCGACTCATCCTGACCCACGAAGCCGCCAGGCAATGCCCATAGTCCCTTGCCTGGCTCCGCACGACGGCGAACCAGGAGGACGTGGCCCGAGTGCACCACGACGGCATCGGTGGTGACGAACGTCGGAGGATAGGGAGCGGTCGACCAGGCGGCTCGGTAGTTCTGGATGAAACGATGCTCCGCGACCAGTTGCCCATACACGGCGGCATTCTTGCGGAAGGCTTCGAGCATCTCGAAGACGGGTGCTGGTACGTTGGCTTGCAGCATGCGCAACGCACCCCGACCCGCGTCATCCGCGGCTTCGAACAGGTAGCGACGAAGCTCCGTCGCGGAAAGCGTTTCGGTATGGGGGAGATGCACCAGAGGCCACTGCGGGAATTCCTGCAGGTAGTAGCTGCTGGCGTCTTTCTCCCGACCAATCATCCCGACGCGTGCAACCGGTTCCCCGCCATCACCTTTGACGGCTTCCGCGACGGCCCGCTGTACGGCGGCTATCCAATGAGCTTCGTTGTAGAGGTGATCGCGCAACGGCAGGACGATCAGCCGCTCGGAAACATCTTCCAGAGCAGCGCAAATCATCACCGCGCGCTCGGCGACGGTCCAAGGATTGCGCAGCGAACGGGGGGTGTCGGCAGAACCAATCAGGAAAATGAGCTTCTTCGCGTGGCCCAGCGCATGGCGGCCGACGGCCGCGTGGCCGATGTGGAAGGGCTCAAAACGGCCAATGAAGACCAGGTACTCAAAATCCATGAGGCTCCCTCACGGTGAATGGATTCTCGGGTCTGTCCCAAGAAGTAAAGTACATGTTACGCCGACCAGTGATGCGGTCAACTGATATGAGGCCGCTGCGGAGGTGCCATGATCTGGCCAATTGCGGCGGACCCATTTGGGCAGCAACCTGCTGCACAATTCGCCAGCTCACAACATACCCCATTCCCCACGATGCGAGCGTCCGCATCGAGCTTTTTGCACTCCAAAGGGTCAGCTGGGCCGATAGACTTGCTGACATCGCAGCGAGAGATGAAAGACGAGGCGCTTTTCCGATGGCGAACAATGTGACATTAACCGCCCTCCAGACGGAAAACGCCCGACTTGTCGCACTGTTGGAAGCTCACGGCGTTGAATGGCGCTTGCCGGCAGTGCCAAAGCCTTCGCCTGCAACTCTCGAAGATGCTGAGCGCTTGAAACTCAGCACCGCTGAGAAAGTGAGGCTCTTCCGCCGCCTGTTTCAAGGACGTACCGATGTCTATCCCGTCCGTTGGGCGAGCAAGTCCACCGGCAAGGCAGGGTACTCGCCAGCCTGCGGCAACGAATGGCACCCTGGCGTCTGTCAAAAGCCGCGCATCAAATGTTCGGATTGCAGCCATCGATTGCTTCTTCCGCTATCGGATGCTGTTCTCTATGACCATCTGGCAGGAAAGCATACGGCGGGTGTCTATCCGCTGATGTCCGACGACACCTGTCACTTCCTGGCAGCGGATTTCGATGAGGCCGAATGGAAAGAGGACGTCTTGGCCTTTGCACGGTCCTGCCGTGACCTTGGCGTTCCTGTCGCACTTGAGATCTCCCGCTCGGGCGACGGGGCCCATGCGTGGGTGTTCTTTGCCAGTCGTGTATCTGCCCGTGATGCCCGGCGACTCGGTGTCGCCCTCATCAGCCACACCTGCGCTCGCACCCGCCAGTTGAAGCTGACTTCCTATGATCGCCTATTCCCCAATCAAGACACGATGCCCAAGGGTGGATTCGGAAACCTGATCGCACTGCCCCTGCAAAAGGAGCCTCGCGAAAATGGCTGCAGTGTGTTCGTCGACGACATGCTGCGCCCCCACCCAGATCAGTGGGCTTTCCTGGCCTCGTTGCAGCCCATGCCAGCGCACGATATCGAGCCCACCATCCTTCGCGCCACGGGTGGAGCGCATCCGCTGGATGTAACTTTCATTGATGAGGAAGATCACAAGGAGCCGTGGAAGCACTCCTCACCTTCGAGCAACAAGCTGGTCGGGGCCATGCCGAAGTCACTCACGGTCATACTGGCCAATCTCATCTACTTCGAGAAGGCGAGGCTTCCACAACCTCTTGCCAACCGCCTGATCCGTCTGGCCGCTTTCCAGAATCCTGAGTTTTACAAGGCGCAGGCGATGCGTTTCGCCGTATGGGACAAGCCCCGCATCATTGGCTGCGCCGAGAACTACCCCAACCACATCGCGTTACCGCGCGGTTGCCTGGACGCCATCAAGGAGCTACTGGAGCTCAACGGCATCGTGTGCCATGTGCGAGATGAACGCTACGAAGGGCAGCCCGTCGAAGTGAGTTTCGCCGGCACGCTGCGCGATGATCAGGAAGCCGCGGTGGTCGCAATGTTGCATTACGATACTGGGGTACTGTGTGCACCCACGGCCTTCGGCAAGACGGTGGCCGCGGCAGCCATGATCGCCAGACGAGGCGTCAATACGCTGGTGCTCGTTCATCGCACCGAACTGCTCAAGCAATGGCAGGAGCGCCTCCAGTCTTTTCTGGGCGTCGGCAAAGGCGTGGTTGGCACCATCGGCGGCGGCAAGGCCAAGCCAACGGGAAAGATTGATATTGCCGTGATTCAATCTCTGTCGCGACAGGGCGAAATCAACTCACTGGTCGAGAACTACGGACACGTCATCATTGATGAATGTCACCATGTCGGCGCTGTATCGTTCGACGCCATCCTGAAACGAGTCAAGGCAAAATTTGTGCTTGGCCTGACCGCTACGCCAATACGCCGTGATGGCCAGCAACCGATCGTCTTCATGCAGTGCGGGCCGACCCGTTACACCGCCGCCCAGCCATCGAGCGCGCCGCACGATCTGGAAGTTGTGGCGCACACTTTGGGCACATCCATCGACCTGCCCCAGGAAGCCGGCATTCAAGACGTCTTCCGTCATCTCATCCATGACCCCGCGCGCACAACCGCGGTCGCCGATGCTGTACGGGACGCGTTCAATCAGGGACGCAAGGTACTTGTACTGACCGAGCGTACCGAACATCTCGATGCCTTGGCCACCGCACTCCTCGGCAAAGTGCCCACTCCGTTCGTCCTCCACGGACGCATGCCAAAGAAGCAGCGTGCCAAGGTGATCCAGGAACTCGATGAGCTGCCACCTGATCTAGCGCGGATTCTTCTCGCCACAGGAAAGCTGGTTGGCGAAGGCTTCGACCATCCACCGCTTGATACGCTGGTGCTAGCGATGCCGATCTCATGGAGAGGGACACTTCAGCAGTATGCCGGCCGCCTGCATCGTGAGCACGCATCCAAGACCGATGTCCGCGTCATCGACTTCGTAGACACAGGCCACCCAGCGCTGTTGCGGATGTGGGACAAGAGGCAACGCGGCTATCGCGCTATGGGTTATCAGATGGCTAAACCTCACATGGGAATGTCGTAGCCAACTGGATGGGCAGGCCATCACAGAGATGCCGTGATCCGGCTAATGGCGATTGGTCAACAACCCGTTGACCAATTTGCGCAACAGGCTGTTGCACAAATTGCCGCCTCCTACGGCGGCAGGCTAGATGGAGATCCCTTCGCCAGCAATTTGATGACTCAATTGTCCAGCAGCCTGTTGGACAATTAGATCCTCTGAATGAGGTCGTAACTGGTCACTTAAACCTGTCACTACGTGGACGAAGTTTACCTAACCCCGTCGCTCATGCCTCCCAAGGCAACTCTTCATAGTAGGCACGGACAACCGAGTAGCACTGATCAAAAGCCGGGAGTATGCCCTCGTCGAGCTCGTTGGCTAGCGATGGGTATTCTTTGCGAGCCCGCTCGATTACCTCGGGATTGGCAATGGCATTTTGCGTCACATCAACGCCCCGGTCCTCTGCTTTCATTCGAAGTACTTCGAGAACTTCGAGGCGGCATTCGTCACTCCGCAAGTCGTAGTTGGATAGCAGAAAGTACAAATCGAAAACGTCCTGACGACGCGCCCGGTCACGACTCACCTGTTGGAGCATCGCGCGGTATTTCTCCGCGATTAGGGTTGTTAGTGCATAAACACGCAGTAAGCCATCACTTCCTACTTGGAAGATATCCTTTGTTGGTACACGCTCATCGAAGCTGTAGTCCATTTGGACAGCACGCCGAGCCTGGTTTCGCATGAGGTTCTTATGATCGCGGCTACCTCGCTTCGCGTATCCGATGCTTACTTTCAGATTGATCCAGAAATGCGTGAATGTCTCCTTAGGTTTGGGGTCTGGTTTTGCGGACTGGATTTTGCAATCAAGTTCATACCCTAGCCGGTCTACAGCTTCGGCCAACCCCCGGCTCAACCGTTTGACGAGATGGTCTGCTTCTTCCTGTGACCAACCCTTTGGGGTCGAGAAGTCTATGTCCTGCGTGTATCGAGGACTGTGGTAGCGGAGTGCAAGCAAAATCCCGCCCTTCATGAAGCTCATATCTGCGAGCTCACCGTCAGCTGCCATGGCACTCACAATTGTATGGATCGCTTGCCGGAACTGAAGCTCCGTTTCAGTTTTGGAAGCTCCAACCCAGCTGATTAGGTCAACGTTAGACATTGGTAGAGATCATCCAGCGGTCCGAAAACGAAGGCATGTACTCTTTCTCAGGATCCAAACGTCTCGACCCCCCTCGTTGTGCATCAATTACCCAAGCGTCGATTCGAGCATCTCGAATTCCGCAGCGCTCCTCAAGTATGTAGCCCGCGCGAACGCGGTCAATTTTTGATCCGTGCTTTTCCAGCTCGCTGAGGATGAGCGAGATATGCTCACTCGCATTCTGCTCAAAGATCTCGATGACATGGGCCATACCCCCACATAGCTCGGAGCGCCGCAGCATGTCGAGATAGGTGCGTCCTAGGGTGCTGACGCGCAACAGGCCATCTTGGGCAACCCGAAAGCCACCGCCGATCTCCTTTGTGTGCACGACATTTAAGGTCTGACCTTGAAGCTTTTCGACCTTGTGCCGAACGAGGTTGGGAAAGTTGGCTGCTCGGAAGGCTGGGAGCTCGTCACCCAGATCACGCTCCATGCGACTGGCTGCAAGGTCCTTCCAAGCCTCAGGGGTTGGACTGGTAACGAACAGGACCTTGGGCAAGCGGTTGCTGAGTCCGTGGTAAACCATAGCGCTTAGATGCGATACGTACCCAAAGGGATCTAGAGCGCAGTAAACGACTTCGGCGTCTGGGCGGGATGTTGCTCCTGTCCTGAGGACGCTACGTGGAAGCGACTTGTCTTCTAAGAGTGCGCCACGCGCAATCAACGTTCGCCGCACCGAAAATAGGTCTGAGCGCATTGCGATTCGACGTGCTAAGCGCAGCTCGCGGCCTTCAACCTGCCCATCGGTAACCACGCGAAACACCAAGCGCGCCAAGTCATAGCCGGAAATTACCGGGCCTCGTATATCGCGGCGAAGTAGCAATTCCACCGCGCTAGGCAACGGAATACGGGCAGGGACGCCCAACTTAGATTTCATTGCCTTAGATATACACTACGTGTCCTCAGGACACGTAGTGTATATCTAGTGAATGAATTTGCGCAAGGCGAGTGACCCCGGCCTAAACATGCTACCAGCCCCTATTGCCTAGAATTCGTATATCACTTACACTTTGTGTCCTAAGGACACAAAGTGTAAGTGATAGTCTACTTTTACTGGGTGAAGCATAGCGAGCCCAAGGCCGTGGCTACCGCGCCGCTATCAGCCTCTTCAGGTCATTCTGTAGCTTGCCGTCTCGCCTGGTGATGAAGCACATGCGGCAGGTAATTTTCTACGGCCTCAGCGCCTGAGTTAAGCGGCACGCGGCTTTTCGCGCATCCACTTCCTCATGGCTACCCGCTCCTCTGTGCGATGATTTCGTAAACGACTGCCACGCCAACATCTTTGATGTCCGCTTCGGTAGCGTGCGGGTCGGAATAGCCTCGATGACCTTTGACTGCGAATGATGTGTACTAAATGTTCGTCGGTACGGAACGTATTCGATGACTCAAGAGCGCCTATACAGATCAGCGGAAGTGCTGGGTCATCGTCGTCTGCTCCGACTCGTTGCTAACGACAGAAACAGGGCCGGCTTTCGCGAGCTTCCTCACGCTGAAGCTTGCGCTTTTTTGTTAACGCTCAATCTGCTTTTCCGATTACGGCTTAACCCCGTCGCCGGGCTACAAAAAGTCACTTAATCATGTCGCTGGTCGTCAAAAGTTACTTAACCCTGTCGATGGCAATCTCGCCCCGCGTGTGTGCGCCAAGCTAAGCTCATGATTTATCTTCGCTTCTGACCGAACGACAGGGTTAAGCAACGCCGACACGAATCCCACTTGGACAGAGCTTCAAAGTCTGTAACTTCTTGTACAGACTTTGGCGCCATCCTTGGCGCACATGCTTTATGGCGGCCTTTGCTAACTCGGGGGGTCAATCAACTCCTGAGCACTGTCGCCCGAACGACGGTCCGGTCTTGCATCGCCAAGCGATCAGAGATCCGCGCCGCTGAAGGCGAACCAGCGGCCGTCGTGGAAGGTGTAGCCGTCGACGAAATGCACCTCCTTCGGATTGCCCGCCTTGTCCGTCGTCTTGAGGATGGAATGGGCCGTCGCGGAATCTCCGTGGATCACGACGATGGTCTCGAGCTTCGGGACCTCGCGTGCGTCGTCGGCAACCTGTGGGACGCGATCGATCACGTCCTGCCGCGAGCGGACGAGACCGGATCGGCTGGAGGTCTGGTAGTCAGGCTCCAGCAGGCACGCCAGATATTCCCGGTGGCCGTGGTATTCCGCGGTCAGCCAAGCCTGCTCGATCCGCTGGATCGTCGAGGCATCGCGTTTTTGATCGGGCGTGGCAATCCCGGCGCATGCCGCCGCGGACAGGTCCGCGGCGCGGGCCTGGAAGACGAAAGCGGAAAGGATCATGGCGCCGGCGAGCGCACTGAGGACGGTACGACTAAGCAGGGGCGAGCGAAGCATCGTTGTCTCCTTGGTTGATGGTCGACTCAGGATTGGGCAGATCTGCCCCGCCCGATAAGTGAGTGCTGTCATGCCCGCTGCCCATGACAAGCGTCATGGGACAGGATCGTGCCCGAGAGTTAAGGTCGGCCTTATGCCCTGGCCGCGCACATCTCTGGATCGCATCCGTCTGCTCGTCCAGGCCGCGTGCGTTCTGATGCTGGCGGCGGCCGGCGGATTGGCCCTCGTGACCCGCCTGCTGCGACCGGAAACCTTTGCTGCCCATCCGCACTGGGACCTCCAGTGGACGGCCGCCTATGGCGTGCTGGTCGCGGCCTATGTCGCGGCCGAGCTGGACGGGAGCCCGGGCCTGACACCGCGCAAGGCCGCCCTGTTCTTCCTCGAGGGTTTCGCCGCGCAATACCTGGTCTGGCTCTACCCGAGCTTCCTGGTGACGAGCATGATCGTCGTGATCGCCTGGCAGGTGGCCTGGATCGCTTCCCTGCGCACGGCGCTGCTGGCGGCCGCCGCCTTGGCCGCGGCCCTGGTCGCCCAGAAGTGCGCCGTCGGCGGACAAGGCATGTCGGCGGTGATCCTGGTCTCGAGCTGCGGCTTTCAGCTCTTCGCCATCAGTGCCGCCCACCTTGCCCGCAGCGAGGCCGCAGCGCACGAGCGCCTGGCCCGCGCAAACGCGGAGCTGACCGCCGCCCAGGCCCTGCTGACCGAGAGCGCCCGCATGGGCGAGCGGCTGCGCATTTCGCGCGATCTGCACGATGTGCTGGGCCACCATCTCACCAGCTTGCACGTGCACCTCGATGTGGCCGCACGACTGGCGCAGGGCCAGTCGGCGTCCCACCTCGGCCAGGCGCGCGAAATCGCCGGCGAGCTGTTGGCCGAAGTCCGCAAGGTGGTGAGGCAGGTACGCGTCCAGCCCGTGGACTTGCAGGCGACCCTGCTGGCATTGGCCGAAGGGGCAGCCGACCTCGACGTTCGGCTCGTCCTGCCCGAAGCACTCGGTGCACTGGACGCGCCTCGGGCGGACGCCCTTTTGCGGTGCGTGCAGGAGCTGATCACCAATACCCGGCGGCACGCTGGCGCACGTCAGCTCCGGATAGAGCTCGCGCAGGCTCCCAACGGGGAGGTCCGGCTGACGGCCAAGGACGATGGCGTCGGAGCAGACGCAGACGTCGCCGAGGGCCAGGGCCTGGCCGGCATGCGCGAACGGTTTGAGGCCCTGGGCGGCTGGCTGGCGGTGTTCAGCCACAGCGGCGAAGGCTTCCAGGTCAGCGGCGCGATTCCGCCCGTGGGCGCGCGGCCGTGATCCGCGTCTGCATAGCCGATGACCAGGCGCTGATCCGCAGCGGCCTCAAAGCCCTGCTGACCCTGTTCGAGGGCATCGTCGTCTGCGCTGAGGCCGCCGACGGCGAGGCCGCAGTCGCCGCCGTCATTACCGACCGGCCGGACGTCCTGCTGCTGGACGTGCGTATGCCGAAGCTGACCGGCGTGGAGGTCGTCGAGACCCTCGCCGCGCGAGGTGTCCTCCCACCCACGCTATTGCTCACGACCTTTGAGGACGATGCGGCCCTGGTGGCTGGCGTGCGGGCGGGTGCGCGTGGCTTCCTGCTCAAGGCCGTGACCGCCGAGACGCTGGTGGAGGCGATCCGCACCGTCGCCGGCGGCGGCGCGTATCTGTTCGCCCCGCTGGCGGAAGGTCTGGACGCTGCCCGCACCGGCGCCTGGCGCGATGACGCGTTCGAGACGCCCGACGCGCTCACGCCGCGCGAGCGCGAAGTCCTGAAGCTGATGACCAGCGGCATCTCCAACGGCGAGATCGCCGAGGCGCTGCGTCTCAGCGAAGGCACGGTACGCAACCACGTCTCCAGCATTCTGTCGAAGCTCGGCGTGAGCGACCGCACCCGCGCGGTGCTCCGGGCGCTGGAACGAAGGCTCGTCTGATCAGACTCGGTGACGCTCGAAGCTATCGCCCAAAGCAGCTCGTCTTATGGGGCACCAAAGTGCACAGACTTTGCGGTTCTGTCCATGTGGATGATCAAGACACCCATGTTTGCAGCAAGTGCTGCAGACATGGGGCTTCGCTCACCACCTCAAACATTGGTGTTCATGTGCCAGAAAACATGGTTTTTGGGATGGCGCCCCCGCAAAGCGCCATATCTGCATTCCTGCCTAAACAAAGCCACGACGCTGTAACGTGCCGTCCACAAGATGCGAGGCATTCCGTCAAGGGTTGCCTGCATGCGTGTCGCCTCGTGGTTTTCCGGCCAGCGCCATCATCGGATGGCGGTCAACCTGCTTGCAGGCAGTGCGGCGTTTCTGGCCTACGCCTCGATGTACGCGTTCCGCAAGCCATTCACCGCCGCCGAGTTCACCGGCATGCACTTCGCCGGCGTCGACTACAAGGTATGGCTGGTGATCGCCCAGGTCTTCGGCTACATGCTGAGCAAGGTCCGTGGCATTACCTGGGTCGCCGAGATGCAGCGGCAGAATCGCGTGCGTACGCTGGCGGGATTGATCGGCTTTGCCTGGATCGCCTTGCTCGGCTTCGCCCTGATTCCGGCGCCGTGGAATATCGCCTGCCTGTTTCTCAACGGATTGCCGCTGGGCATGGTGTGGGGCGTGATCTTCGGCTACCTGGAGGGCCGGCGCGCTACCGAGCTGATGGGTGCCTTCATGTGTGCCAGCTTCATCGTCGCTTCCGGTGTGGTGAAAACAGTGGGCGAATACCTGATGGTCAGCTATGGGGTCAGCGAGTTCTGGATGCCGTTCACGACCGGCCTGGTGTTCGTGCCACCGCTCTGCTTTGCCACCTGGCTGCTTGAACGCCTGCCGGCACCCAGTGCCGATGATATTGCCGCCCGCAACGTGCGCACGCCGATGGACGCCGACAGCCGCAGCGCCTTCCTGGCCCGCTTTTTACCCGGCGTGATCATGATCGCGATGGCCTATGTCGCATTGACCGTGATGCGCGACTTTCGCGACAACTTCGCTGCCGAGATCTGGTCCGACCTGGGGCGCGGACACAACGCCGCGGTGTTCACGCAGACCGAGGTGCCTATCGCGCTGGCCGTGCTGTTGCTTACGGCCTGCACGATGGCGGTGCGTGACAACCTAAAAGCGCTGATGCTCAACCATGTGATGATCTTCAGCGGCTTTGCCATCGCGGTGGGCACCACCTGGCTGCACAGCCGCGGCCTGATCGATCCGGTGTGGTGGGTCGGTGGTAGCGGATTCGGTCTGTATCTTGCCTACGTGCCGTACAACTGCACGTTCTTCGAGCGCATGCTGGCGACATTTCAGGTGGCCGGCAACGTCGGCTTCATGATGTACATCTCCGACGCCAGCGGCTACATGGGCAGCGTCGCGGTCATCCTGTTCAAGGAATTCGGCGGCGCGCACCTGTCATGGGCCGCGTTCTACGCCAGCCTGGTCGTCGGACTTTCGAGCATCGGCATGCTGATCACGCTGGCTTCGGCCTTCTATTTCAAGGCCAAGGCCCAGCATGCCGGCATGCCGGCCACGCTGCCGACGCTCGCCTGAAGGTCGTTGCATCGAAAGTCAGAGGCTGCAACTGATGGACCATGGTCGAGACATGCTCGACCATGGTCATGTCGATTCAGTGGGTTTGCGTGATCGCGTCCAGCAACGCGGCGCCGGCTTCGGCAAGATCGCCGTCGTTGTGGATCACAAGGACGCCTGCCGGCATCTGGTAGGCATCGCTTCGTGCAAGTCGTGCAGCGATATCCTCGCTGGTTTCCCGGCCGCGTGAAGCCAGGCGCGTGGCCATGGTCTCGCGGCTGGCGGTAATCAGTACCGGTTGCAGCGCAGGGTAGCGTTCCAGTGCCTGCAGATACGCATCGCGCGACCCATTCACCATGACCTTGGCGCCACGTTCCAGCCAGTGCTCGATTTCGCGGCCAATGCCGTAGTGCAGCCCATGCGCGCGCCAGGTCAAGGCAAACAGGCCGCGATGCACACGCAATAGAAACTCCGCCTCGCTCAACGCCACATGGTTTTCGCCACCGGCCTGCGCCGGACGGGTGATGTAGCGGTGCGCGCAGATCACATCATGCGAAACGCCATGCGAACGTACCCAGCCCAGCACACTGTCCTTGCCCGCACCGGATGGTCCCATCACGTAATACAGACGGCCCTCGTTCACGACGTGCGATCCATGCCGGGTGCGCATAACGGAATCCGTTCAAGCAGCTCGAACGCATCGCCCGGTGCAGCTTCATGACAGATCGACAGCGCATCGACGCGTGTCAACGGCAGCTCGGCCACACGCGGCTCCAGCCATTGGCGCATGACCTGTTCTTCCGACTCGGTTGCCGGCGCGGACAAGGTGAAATGGAAGCGGTAGCGATCGAGCACATAGGGATAGCCGTAACGTTGCAGCAGGACGAGTTCAGCCGCATCGAGACTGGCGCCGCGACGATCCTGCGCCGCGTTCGGCCGGGAAGCGCGCAGCGGTTCCAATGCTTCGAGGCAGGTTGCCGCCAGCTTCTGTGGCGCGGCACCGTCGACGCCTGGGCGAAGCGCAAGAAAGCTGGCCAGCCGTTCGATCCGCAGAGACAGCTCGAACGATGCGCAGTCGCGTGCCACGGCAGCGACGGCGCGGCGTACATCGTCATAGACGACATCCGCCGCCAGCGTGAACGGGGCGCGGATGGTGGCATGCCAGCCGTAGCGACGTGCATTGGCCAGCAACGCATCCCGTCGTTCCATGCTGATGCCGGGCAGTTCGGGCGCATCGGTTGATGCCGCAAGCCAGTCCCGACCCAGCTGTCCCAGCGCAGTGTCGTTGGCCGGGCAGAAATAGATCGCGTAGCGCATCAATCGCCCGCCATCAGCACGAGTTGCACCCAGTCGCCCGAAAAGCGCGCGATGCCATATTGCACCGGACCGCCTCGCGGGTCGGTGTTGATCGATTGCACATGGAGCAGCGGGCGGTTCGCCGGCAATTTCATCAACCGCGCCGTATGGGCATCGGGCAGGCGTGCGGAGACGCGGGTGTGCAGGCGGACATAGTCGCCGACACCGAACTCGTTCAACGTCTGTGTGACCGACTGGGTGCGTCGATAGACCGCCGGCAGGCCCGGAAAGCGCGTCGCCGGGAAATAGGCCGTGCTGTGGTCGATGATATGGCCATCGGCGCGGCTCAAGGAGTCGATACGGTAGACATACTCATTGCGTCCCAGGCCCAGCGCCTCCGCCACATGCGTCGGTGGGATCTCGCGTGCGTCGTCCAGGATCTCGATGTCCGTGTCGACGTTGAGGTTGCGCATGTTCTGGCTGAAGCGGGTGCGCCGGCTGATCGGGTAGTCCAGCGTCTGCTCCTGCACGAAGGTGCCGCGCCCCTGTTCCGTGCGCACCAGACGGCGCTGCTCCAGCGTCGCGATGGCCCGGCGCACGGTATGCCGGTTGACGTCGAAACGAGTGGCCAGTTCCTGCGCCGAAGGCAGCTGCTCGCTCTGCCGCAACCTTCCCTTGAAGATGTCGTCGGCAAGAATGTCGGCTATCTGGCTCCATAGCGCCACGCCACGCCCGCGCTCGATTTCGCTCATACCACCCTTCCTTCACCGGCCTATCCACCGTCATGGCAGCGGCACGCTGGCCAGCTGGAATGCACTGCACCGGAACGAGACGCCCGGTCTGTCTAGATAACTAGACAATTGTGACAAGCATAGGAAGATGCGCGGACACCTGCCCTAGCCTGGCGTGGTGACCCCGCTCTGGCGATAGCGCGTCCGAGCGTCGCCGAGCGCTTCTTTCAGCGGACCCAGCCAGGTCTCGTATTTCGCCCACTGATCCATCCCGTCGCGGAATATGGGCTGACGGACCTGCTCCGAGCTGGCCGTGCGCACGCTGCGTGCGGTCTTGTGAAACTCCAGACAGGACGGCTCGAAGGCCAGTCCGCAGAAATCGAGAATTCGACGCACGCTGCTCTCGAGATCGTCGACGACGTCTTCATGATGGACACGCAGCACGCGGCCCGGCAGTACCTCATCCCAGTGTTGCATCACATCGAGATAGGTCCGGTAGTAACGCGCGATGTCTTCGACGCTGTAGGTGAATTCCTGGCCCGTGGCAAACAGCTGTTTCAGATTGCTGAAACAGCAGGCGATCGGTTCGCGCCGTACGTCGATGATCTTCGCGTTGGGCAGGATCAGATGGATCAGGCCGACATGCCGGAAGTTGTTCGGCATCTTGTCGATGAAGTACGGCGCGTTGCCGCGATAGATGCGGGTATCGCCCAGGTACTTTTCGCCAAGCCGCCGAAAATCCTCGGGCGCGAGATCGGCCAGGACACCCGGATAACGCGGGTTGTCGAGATCGAATTCCCGTCCCTGCAGGTCGAGCACCATGCGCGGAATCTCGCCCAGCTCATGGGTGCCTTCGACGCCCGAATGGGATGCCAGTATCTGCTCGATCAAGGTGGAGCCGGCACGCGGCAACCCGACGATGAAGATCGGGTCCGGGCGCTGATCGCCAACGCCTTCGCGGCCGGCGAAGAACTCGCGCGTGCAGACTTCGATCTGCTGGCGCGTATTGGTTTCGATGATCTCGGCACGGTAGCGGCTCCCGGACCGTTTGAGCGCGTTGCCCTGGCTGTAATAGCGCCACGATTCGGCGTAATCACTGCGGTCCTCGAACGCCTTGCCGAGCGCGAAGCACAGATGCTGACGATCGACGGGCTGCATGGCCGGCGCTGCTTCGGCAGCGCGCATGCGGGCGATCTCCGCATCGGAGAAGCGATACGTTTTCAGGTTCGCCAGACTCCAGTAGGCATCCCCAAAATCCGGGCGTGCGGCAGCGGCGGCGCGATAGGCCTCGATCGCTTCCGCCTGCCGTCCCTGCGTCTTCAGCGAATGCGCGAGCGACAGATGCAGATCGGCCGCGCCGGGCAGCTCCTGCACAAGCTTCTGGTACAGCGTGATGGCACGCTCGTGTTCGCCCAGGCCGACGCTCGCGCTGGCGTATAGCGCCCGGTAATCGAGATGATCGGGCTCGATCGCGAGCAGCTTGCCGGCCTCTTCGCAGGCACGCTGGTACAGGTGTCGCTCGAGCAGTACGGATGCATAGTCGTAGCGTGCCGCACGATAATCCGGGGCGATCTTCAGCACGGCGTCGAGCAGGATTTCGGCATCGTCGAGCACGTCGCGCTTCAGGCCGATGCGGGCGAGCAGGCGCATCGCCTCGACATCGTTGCCGGCCCTGAGCAGATAGGCGCGGATGATCCGTTCGGCAGGGTCAAGTTCGCCATCGGAAAAATGGCTGGTCGCGTGCACGATCTCGGGTGCCAGACGCTTGAGCGTGGCAACGTGCGAGGCGGCGGTCGCCGCATTGGCGTTATCGCCCGCCATGCGGTAAAGGCCTTCGAGCAGGTTCCAGCTTGAAGGCAGCGCCGGGTTGATGTTGACCGCACGCAGCAACGCGTCGATCGCGCGCGGCGCATCGCGCTGCACCACGTAACAGTGGCCGCGCTCCTCGTGTACCCGGCTGTAATGAGGATGTTGCTGTTCCATGCGTGCCAGCGTTTGCAACGCGGCGTCGATCTGTCCCAGGTAGCGCTGGCTGCGGGCTACCAGATAGAGCATCTCGATATGGTCGGGTGTCTCGGCCAGCAACGCCTGGGCGGCCGGCAACGCGTGCGCGTGCTGCCCGTCCACCTGCAACTGACGGATGCGCTGCAGGTGAAGCTCCAGCGGCGAGAGGATCTGGTGGACTGCCGTAGTGTTCATGGGGACCAAAAAAACCGTCAAATTGGGGGCAGGCTTCCAACCCACCCCCATTCTATTTGCATCGACTTCGCACGCGATTGGCGCTTAGAACTTGAAGCCCACCTTCACGCCGATCACGCGCGGACGGATCGGCACCTGCGACTCGATGAACTCGGCCGAGGACGTAAACACGCTGGCGTGACTGTTGTTCAGATTGGTGCCGTATAGCGACACGTTCCAGTTGTCCTTGGCCACACCCAGCGATGCGTCGACGGTGGTATAGGCGGCCTGCAGGTAGCGCAGCTCCACCGTGGTGACGTTCGTCACGCCCGTGCCGCTCGGATAGGTTGCCGGCTGGTTGTACATCGAGCCGGTGCGGTTTGCTCCAACCTGCCAGAAGGCCTTCATGCCGTCGCCGAACGTCCAGTCGTAACGCAGGCGCAGATTGAACTGCGAACGGGGCGAGAAGGCCGGCGTGCTGCCCACTTCGCCGAACGGATTGGCGAACGACGCCACGTCGCCAATGGCTCCGGTTTCGACGATGCACGTGTTGTAGCCAGTCGACCCCGGAATATTGTTGACCAGGCACGGCGAGTTGGTCTGCTTGGAATGGTTGAGCGAGCCCGCGCCCATGAGGGTCAAGCCATCCGTAATGCGCGCCTGGAATTGCAGTTCCAGACCCTGCACCTTGTAGTTCGGACCATTGACCGCGAAGGTGGTGTTGCCCAGCACCAACGGGTTGAAGAACTGCATCTGCACGTTGTCCCACCGCATGTCATACACGGAGGCGTTGAACAGCAGGCGATCCTCGAGGAAGGTGCCTTTGAAACCGATTTCGTTGTTGGTCAGCGTGTCGGGCGCGTAGCTGATCGGCTTCTTGTACTGCGGCTCGCCATCAAGCTTCGCCACGTCCGAGGACGTGCGGTTGAAACCACCCGGACGGAAGCCCTGCGAGTAGGTGTAATACACCATCGTGTCCGGCGTGATGTGCCACGTCAGGTTCGCATTACTCTTAAAGCCATTATATGTGGTGTGTGAATTTATCACCGTGTCATCGCCCACGTAGGTGCCGTTGGGGACGTTCACCTGGGCGCTGGTGGTATAGAACTCCGTACCAGTCTCCCACTCGGAGTAGTGGTAATAGCGCGTGCCGGCCGTCGCGGTCAGGACATCCGGGATGATGTCATACGACACCGAACCGAATGCCGCTTCCTGTTTGTAGCCACGCTGCGCGTTTTCACCGAAGGCCGTGCCAGCGGGGAGAACGACACCCGGCGAAGACTCCGCAACGGCCACGCAAGGATTACCGCCGGCGAGCGCGCTGGCGAGGTTTTGCGGCGTACAGGACGGAATCGTGTTGTAGTCGAACCGCATGTGGTCGTCGATGCTGAAGTCTTCATAGTACAGGCCGCCGATGGCACGGAAGCGATAGTCTTCCGGTGTGCTCAGGCGCAACTCGTGGCTCTGGTGCGTGCTGGCTACCTTGTCGTTCCAGTAGCCGGCCGGCGAATAGCAGGTGGGCTTGCCGGCGCTGGAAATACCCGCCGAGGTACCGGTGCATTGGTAATACATGCCACCCGCGCTGCGCGAGTAGTTGGTGTAATCCTGCTGCTCGCTGATGCGACGATTGGTGTAGCCGCCGGTGTAAACCACTGAGAGGTCGCCGATCTGGCCATTCAATGTCCAGGCGGTGTTGGTGTCATGGTCATTGTTCCAGCCCGGTACGAACGCGGTGATCTCATTGGTGCCTAGCGTCTGGCCATCCGCACCGACCGGGTACGTCGAGGACTGGCCGTTGGCATCCATGTTCTGGTAGCTCTCGGCGATCAGGAAGTTCCAGTTATCGTTGATCTTCCACAGCCCGGACAGGCGGGCGCCCTGATAATCGACCGGATTCCAGTTGTTCTGCGCAACGCTATAGTTGTTGGCAACCGGAGTGCCGCCAGCAGCTACGTATGGAGCCATCGCACCGCCACCGTCGGTGGGCTGACGCGTGAATGTGCTCGGCACGTTGTCGATGTAACCGCCCTGATGATCGTTGAAGATGACGGCACGCACAGCGAACGTACCGGGAATGATCGGCAGGTTCAGCACCGCGTTGGCCGAATTGTTCGGGCCACCACCAGCGGTGATGCCGGTGCTGGCTTCGACGCTGCCGCTGACCTTGTCGAGATTGGGCTTGTTGGTTATGTAGCGCACCGCGCCGGCTTCGGCGCCACCGCCGAACAGGGTGCCCTGCGGGCCTTCGAGGACTTCGACGCGCTCCATGTCGGCCATGTAGATGTCGAGGTTACGCGCCGGGAACTGCATGGACTGGTCGTCAAGATAGACGGCCACGTTCGGGAACGGCGCGATGGTCGCGCTGGACTGGTTGCCAAGGAAACCGGTACTCAGGCCGCGCATGTAGATGTTGCCCTGGCCTGGACCGTTCGCGGCAAAGGTCACGTTGGGCAGGTATTTGATCAGGTCATTGAATGACGTGATGTTCAACTGCTGCAAGGTGTTGCCAGTGAAGGCCTGAATCGTGATCGGCACGACCTGGATGTCTTGGACGGTGTGCTGAGCTGTGACGGTGATCGCCTGAAGCGTGGTCGTGCTGGACGACGTATCGGCAGCCGCGGCAGCGGTTGGTGTCGCAGCGGTGGTTGCGGCCGGCGCGTTGTTGGTGGGTTTGTCGTTGTCATCAGCTGCGTAAGCCGCATGACTAGCAACCAACGCAGTCAGCACCGCGAAGGCAATCTTGTTGATTTTCAAAGGTCTCTCCAGATGGGCTGTAGCCGGATGTCACCAGTAAGGCGAGTGGAAATGTGCGGGCGTCTCCCTGGGTACGCCTTGCTGATGACGGCACGTACCATTTCAACCGCTTCTGATTGCACGGAGGTTGTGCGGGGATTGCGCCATGCCTTCGCGGAACCGACATCCCGGGCTGCTTGTCTAGACCGACTTGTCTAGCAACCTGTCTGCATCACCCGCCCGCTAGCCGACATGCGGACTGACTCCCTCCCCTGCGGTCGAAGGGAGTCCCTTTCGGGGCAAGCAGGAGGAGGGGTGCAAGGCATCGCACAAAAAGAAATCAGAACGAGCGCTGCCCGCTCACCCACACGTTGCGCACGATGGGCAGACCATCCACATCGCGCATGCGCACCACATCGGCGCGCATGCCGGCCTTGAGTTGTCCGCGATCGTCGAAACCCAGCGCCTTCGCGGGGTTCCTGCTTACGGTGGCCATGGCGCGCGGCATCGACCAGCCCGCTTCCGTGTGCAACATGAAAGCACCGTGCAGCAGGCTGGCCGGCACGTAGTCGGACGACAACATGTCGAGACGATCGGTGCGCGCCAGATCCAGCGCCGCCACATTGCCCGAGTGCGAACCGCGACGCACCACGTTGGGGGCACCCATCACCGTGACGAGTCCATGCGCGTGAGCGGCAGCGGCTGCCTCCTGGGTGGTGGGAAACTCCGAAATCGTCACGCCGATGCGTTGCGCATGGTCGACTTGCTGCGCATCCGTATCGTCATGGCTGGCCAGCGTCATGTTCCTGCCATGTGACATGGCAAGTACGGCGCTCTCGTGCTTGGCACTGTATCTGGCCTGCTGCTCGGTACGGCGCTTCACCACCTCGGCGAATTCGTCTTCGGTCCAGCTCATGTGGTTCTTGCTGTAATACTTGCGGTATTGCTGCAGATCGCGGTACTGGCGCTGACCCGGCGTGTGATCCATCAGCGAAAGCAGACGCACACTGCTGTGATCCATCAGAGGCTCCAGCGCCTCGAGCAGGCGTGGATAGGCCAGTTCGCAGCGCAGATGAATCCAGTGATCCGCGCGCAATGCCCCGCTGGCCTGCCCCGCCAGAATGGCATCGTAAGTACTGCGCAAGGTTTCGATGCGCACGCTTTCCTCTTCCAGATCGCCCACCGACAGCGCATCGAATACGGTGGTGATGCCGGCCGCCACGATCTGTGCATCGTGCGTCAGCACGGCGGACAGCGAGGGCCAGATCACGCCGGCGCGCGGCATCAGGTGTTTTTCCAGATTGTCGGTGTGCAATTCAATCAGTCCGGGAACGACGTAATCGCCCTCGCAATCAATCGCACCGGGCGCCTGGGTCGAGCCTTCTTCCACCAGCCGGATCACGCCATTGCGGGCGATCAGCGTGCCGTGCAGGACACCATCGTCGAGCACGATGCGCGCATTGGTCAGAACTAGATCATTCATGGTCGCCTCAACGAAAGGGGTCATTTATGGACGGGCTGTCAAAACAGCCCATCAGGCGGCTTCGAGAGCCTGCATCGGGAACACGCGCGTGGCGACGCGATCGCGCATGTCCTCGTCGTGGAAAATACCGAGCACGCCGGAACCGGCAGCGCGCGCTTCGGCCAGCAGCTCCGCCACCACGACCCGGTTGTCGGCGTCGAGCGAAGCGGTCGGTTCGTCCAGCAGCAGCACCGGTCGCGGCACGATCAAGCCACGCGCAATATTCACGCGTTGTTGCTCGCCACCGGAGAAAGTGCCCGGCGGCAAAGGCCACAGACGTTCCGGCACGTTCAAGCGACGCAGCAGATCGGCGGCGCGCTGGCGCGCTGCTTGCGGATCGGCGCCCGCCTGTAACAGCGGTTCGGCAACGATATCCAGCGCCGGCACGCGCGGAATCACGCGCAGGAACTGGCTTACGTAACCAAGAGTCTGGCGGCGAACCTCCAGCATCTCATGCGGCGTGGCCTTGGCCAGATCGAGCCAGCGTCCCGCGTGGCGCACGTGCACCGCGCCGTAGCTCGGCCGGTAGTTCGCATAGATCACCCGCAGCAAGGTGCTCTTGCCCGCGCCCGACGGACCGGACAGCACCACGCATTCCCCCGCATGCAGGCGCAGGTCCAGACCGCGCAGCACGTCCAGGCGCGCGCCGTGCTGATGGTGCAATTCAAAGGACTTGCTGAGGTCGCGCAGTTCAAGCATCAAGGTCGCGGTCATGTGGTCAATACCGAAGAAACGAGCAATTGCGTATACGGATGTTGCGGATCGTCGAGGATCTGATCGGTAAGGCCGGTTTCGACCACGCGGCCGCCCTGCATCACGATCGTGCGCGCGGCGAGCAGGCGCGCCACGGCAAGATCGTGGGTCACCATCACGGCCGCCAGGCCCAGTTCGTTGACCAGTCCGCGCAACAGATCGAGGATGCGCGCCTGCACCGAGACATCGAGGCCGGCGGTGGGTTCGTCCATGAACACCAGCCGCGGCTGCGTCACCAGCGTGCGGGCGATCTGCAGGCGCTGCTGCATGCCGCCGGAAAAGCTGGTGGGCGCATCGTCGATGCGCGCGGCGTCGATCTCCACCCGCTCCAGCCAGCTGCGTGCGATACCGCGCAGCTGACTGTAATTGCGCATGCCCAGCGCCATCAGACGCTCGGCAACGTTGGCGCCAGCGCTCACGTTGAGACGCAAGCCGTCGCGCGGATTCTGGGTCACGAAACCCCATTCCTCGCGCGCAAGGCGACGGCGGTCGGCTTCGCTCAGCGTGCCCAGCTCCAGCCATTCGCCATCGCGCTGGCGATAACGCACCGTGCCGGCACTGGGTGCCAGCTGGGCGGCAACGGTGCTGAGCAAGGTCGACTTGCCCGAACCCGATTCGCCCACCACACACAACAGTTCGCCCGGATGCAGATCGAAGCTCACATCTTCGCAACCGATGCGTTGCCCGTAGTGACGACTCAGGCCGCGTACCTGCAGCAACGCGCTCATGCCTGCGCCTCCGCACGGCGGTCGCCGCAGAAATCGGTGTCGGAACAGACGAACATGCGCGAACCGCGGTCGTCGACGATCACTTCGTCTAGATAACTTTCAGCGGATCCACACAGCTCGCACCGATGTTCCCAGCGCTGGATCTCGAAGGGATGATCGTCGAAGGCCAGGCTCTCCACCTTCGTGTATGGCGGAATCGCGTAGAGGCGCTTTTCGCGGCCGGCGCCAAACAGCATCAGCGCGGGGGAGCGGTCCAGCTTGGGATTGTCGAACTTCGGAATCGGCGAAGGCGAGGTGAGAAAGCGGTCATCGACCAGCACCGGGTAGTCGTAACTGGTGGCGATGTGCCCGTACTGGGCGATGTCTTCGTACAGCTTGACGTGCATGAGTCCGTAGTCGGCCAGGGCGTGCAGGGTGCGTGTTTCGGCTTCGCGGGGCTCCAGCGTGCGCAGCGGTTCGGGCTCGGGCACCTGGAACACCAGGATCTGATCTTCCCGCAACGGTGTTTCAGGAATGCGATGGCGGGTCTGGATCAGGCTGGCATCGACGGTGTGCTCGGTCGTTTCCACCCCGGCGACACGGGCAAAGAAGCGGCGGATGTTCACCGCATTGGTGGTGTCGTCCGCGCCTTGATCGATCACTTTCAGGATATCGTCACGCCCAAGCAGGGCCGCCGTCACCTGGATGCCGCCCGTACCCCAGCCATACGGCAAGGGCATTTCTCGACTGCCGAACGGCACCTGATAACCCGGAATTGCCACCGCCTTGAGCAGGGCGCGGCGCAACATGCGCTTGGTGTCTTCGTCGAGGAAGGCGAAGTTGTAGCTTGGCGTCATGGCTGGACCTCCTCGGCCATGCGCGCCGGCTCTGCATCAGCCGGCTGCACATCAACCTGCGCCGTCGCATGCTGTGCACTCAGCGTGCGCAACAACGACAGCTCGGCCTGGAAATCCACGTAATGCGGCAGTTTCAGATGTTGCACGAAACCCGACGCCTCGACACTGTCCGAGTGCGACAGCACGAATTCCTGATTCTGCGCCGGCGCGTAGTTCGGCTCCCCCAGTTCGTCGCAGCGCAAGGCACGATCGACCAGGGCCATCGACATCGCCTTGCGTTCGCCTTCGCCCATGCTCAGCCCGTAGCCGCGCGTGAATTGTGGCGGCACGCCATTGCCGCCATGAAACTGGTTGATCATCTGGCACTCGGTCAGCTTGATCGCGCCGATCTCGATCGTGAAACCCAGTTCCTCCGGGCACACGCATACGTCCACTTCACCCATGCGGATCTCGCCCGCGAACGGATGGCTTTCCGCGTAACCGCGCTGCGTGGAATAGGCCATGCCGAGCAGAAAGCCTTCGTCGCCGCGTGCCAGGTTTTGCAGACGGGTGGCGCGGTCGGCCGGGAAGATCAGCGGTTCGCGGGTCAGATCCATCGGCTCCGGATCGTCGCCGGCATCGATGCGTTCGATCAACGCTTCTGCATCGAGCAGATCAAGCACGCGCGGCATGCAGCCGGGCAACGGCGCATCGGCGGGTTGGATGGCGACGGGCTGCGTCGCGTCGAACTCCAGCAAGCGCTGCGTATAGTCGTAAGTGGGTCCCAGCACCTGGCCGCCCGGCACGTCCTTGAACGTGCCCGACACGCGGCGATGCACGCGCATCGTGGTGGTATCCAGCGGCTCGGTGTAGCCAAAGCGCGGCAAGGTCGTGCGGTAGGCGCGCAGCAGGAAGATCGCCTCGAGCATGTCGCCCGCCGCCTGGCGGATCGCCAGCGCAGCAAGCTCTTCATCGTACAGCGAACCTTCCTGCATCACCCGCGCGACGCCCAGACGCAGCTGCTCACGGATCTGCGCAAGTTCGAGTTCCGGCACGGCGGTGTCACCACGACGTGCCTCGGCCAGCAATTCCAGCGAACGGGCAATCGCCTGCTCGCCGCCTTTCACGGCAACGTACATCAGCTCTCCAGCCAGCGGGTCGTGCGCGGCAGGGCAACCACCTGCTGCGCGGTGACAAAATAAAGATCGATGCCCAGCGGCAACTGGGTCGACAGCGCAGCGCGCTGCTGCCAGAAAGGCTCGGCCAGTCCATCGATGGCCAGCGTCTGGGTATCGCGTATCCCGGGACCTGCAAAGCGGGCGCCGCTGTCGGTGCGGAAACCGTCAACCTGCACAATCAGGCTGGCGGAGCGATCGGGATAGCGCAGGTCGCCGCGGGAAAAGCTCTCCAGCGGCGGCATCGAAGCGGGCTCGGTGATCAGCGCGAAATCGGCATCCTGCGGCTTTTCCGTCAGCTTCAGGCCAGCGTGGAAACGCAGGTGGCGTACCGCTTCCTGCTCAGGCTGCTGCAGCCACACCGTGGTGGTGGCATCGCATAGCGTGAGCAGGATCGCCATGGCCGCCGGCGTGATCGGTGCGGGCGACGGCGGCAGCACGGGCAATCGGCGCGGCGCGGCCGGGCGGGCCATCGCCTGCAACAGCTCACGAAACGTGCGCTGGCTGTCGAAGACGGGATCGGCAAAGGCGGCCAGCATCATTCGCCCCGCACCACGGTGAAAAACTCCACCTTGCTCGCCGCCGCCTTGCGGCTGGCGGCATCGCGGCGTTCGTCCAGCGCACGACGCAGCGGCTCGACGACCTGGGTGCGCACCTGTGCGTGCTGCTCGTCGTCCTGCAGGATCGCGTCGGCGAGCGCGGCCAGCTCCGCATGACGCACATTGCTGCCGCGCACCCAGGCATGGCCGATATGGCTACCGGCCTGCACGCTGCAACGGGTCACCGTGATCTCGCCGAAGTTGAATTGAGGCCCGGTGCCGCCGATGCGACCGCGCAGCATATAGAGCCCGGTCTGCGCAGGACGCAGCCAGGCAGCGTCGGCAGGTGGTGCGAAGGCATCCATGGACGCGGACAGTTCGGCCGGATCGGCCTGTGCCAGCAGCGACATCCATTGCGCCCGCGTCAAATGAGGGAGGGTATCCATGCGTATTCCTGGGCTTGTTGCAAATGTCTAGTCATCTAGACAGATCGGGGCGCGAGGAGAGGCGCTCCATGCAAGCCATTCCAGCAGGCCAGCGTGCCGCTGCCATGACGGCGAATAGACAAGTTGAGGAATAGGTATGAGCGAAATCGGGGTAGAACCCGTGTCACGAGTCAGTCGCGATGCTTTTCGCACGAACCATGCCTTATTTCGAAGCATGGGCTATGAGATTGAGGTCCATTGGAAACGACGCGTTTCCTGCAAACGCTACCAATGCCTTACCTTGTCGAGTTACATGTCTTGCGGAGCAGCCGCTTGCCTATTCCGAATACCGGTCCGGATACTCGACCACACGTGGCTGGCCAGCTGCGGGATTCCGATTCTCCTGAGGATCCATGATGAAATATCTACTCGGCGCGATCGCTGCCACCTGCATGCTGGGCTCTTTCCCGGTTTCTGCGTGGTCGAACCAGGTCACGGCGGTCACGCGGGCGCCTCCGACGTCAGCAGATGCTCGTTACGACCCGCAGAATCCGTTCGCCAGGATCATTCGCGGCGAGCTGCCCGCCGACAAGGTCTATGAAGACGTCTACGTGCTTGCCTTTCTGTCACTCGACCAGAAGGCTCCCGGCCATGTGCTGGTTATTTCGAAGACCTCGAAGGCGCGCAACATCATGGAATTGCCCGCGCAGGATCTCGTGCGGGTGATGCTGGTCGCGCAGCGGATTGCGAGGGCCGAGCGCATCGCATTGCACGCTGACGGCGTGGTGGTCCAGCAAAACAGTGGCGCCGCCGCCGGCCAGACCGTGTTCCATCTGCATGTGCATGTGGTACCTTACTAGAACGGCAAGCCGCCATCGTTTGTACAGGACGCACAGGGACAGCTGGACCGCAAGGCGATCGCCGCAAGGATTGCCGCGGCGATCCGCGATTGATGGTTGCCGCGACTCACTGACGCGCTGCGTGAGCACAAACAACAACGGGCGCCATGGCGCCCGTTGTCTTTCACTCTTTTATTTCACCGCGATCAGATCGCGTAATACATCTGGAATTCCAGTGGATGGGTGCTTGCGCGGTAGCGGGTGACTTCCTTCATCTTCACTTCGATATAGGCGTCGATGAAGTCGTCGGTGAACACGCCGCCGGCCTTGAGGAAGTCGCGGTCCTTGTCCAGCGCTTCCAGTGCCTGGTCGAGGCTGGAGCAGACCTGCGGGATGTTCTTCTCTTCTTCCGGCGGCAGGTCGTACAGATCCTTGTCCGCCGGCGCGCCCGGGTCGATCTTGTTTATGATGCCGTCGAGGCCGGCCATCATCAGCGCGGTGAACACCAGGTAGCCGGAGTTCATCGGATCGGGGAAGCGCACCTCGATGCGGCGACCCTTCGGGCTGGCCACGTACGGGATGCGGCAGCTCGCGGAACGATTACGCGCCGAGTAAGCCAGCATCACCGGCGCCTCGAAGCCCGGCACCAGGCGCTTGTAGCTGTTGGTGGTGGAGTTGGCGAACGCGTTGATCGCCTTGGCGTGCTTGAAGATGCCGCCGATGTACCACAGCGCGGTCTGCGACAGGCCACCGTACAGATCGCCGGCAAACAGGTTCTCGCCGTTCTTGGCCAGCGACTGATGCACGTGCATGCCCGAGCCGTTGTCACCGACGATCGGCTTCGGCATGAAGGTGACGGTCTTGCCGTTCTGGTGCGCCACGTTCTTGATGACGTACTTCATCGTCATCAGCTCGTCGGCCTTCTTCACCAGCGTGTTGAAGCGCACGCCGATCTCGCACTGGCCGGCATTCGCCACCTCGTGGTGATGCACTTCGACTTTCTGGCCCAGCGACTCCAGCACCTTGCACATGTCGGCACGCAGGTCGCCCAGCGAGTCGACCGGGCTGACCGGGAAGTAGCCGCCCTTCACGCCCGGGCGGTGGCCGGTGTTGTCGCCGTCGTACTTGTAGCGCGAGCTCCACGCCGCTTCCTGCGAACCGATCTCGTAGAACACGCGGCCCATGTCGTTCTGCCAGCGCACCGAGTCGAAGATGAAGAACTCGGGCTCGGGACCGAAGAACGCGGTGTCCGCGATGCCGGTGGATTTCAGGAACGCCTCGCCGCGCTTGGCGATCGAGCGCGGATCGCGGCCATAGGCCTGCATGGTCGATGGCTCCAGCACGTCGCAATGCAGGATCAGCTGCACGTGCGAGCTGAACGGGTCGAGGTGGGCGGTGTCCGGATCCGGCATCAGCACCATGTCCGATTCGTTGATGCCCTTCCAGCCGGTGATCGAGGAGCCGTCGAACATCTTGCCGTCCTCGAACGTCGACTCGTCGATCGCGTGGGCCGGGAAGGTGACATGGTGATGTACGCCGAGCATGTCGGCGAAACGGAAGTCGACGAACTCGACCTCGTGTTCCACGATCAGATCGAGCACTTTTTGAGCAGACATGGCGGAGCCTCACAGGGAAAGGGATAACGCTTTAGAGCAAGCCCCGTGCCATGACGTGAAATCGTTGTGGCACCGGCACTGGCAGGCTAAACGGGTATGACGAACGCCTACGGTAGCACCAACGCAACACGGAGAAATGACACAGTCGCACCATCATGGTGCATTACACCATGCTGATCCCGGCCCTGCGCCATGTCGCCCAGCAGCGCGTTGGAAACCAGATTCCCGTTACGGTCGGGCCATGGGAGCCACATGAAAAGCCCCGACTCACATCGGGGCTTTTCATCCTGCGTGACAAGCAGTCGATCGTCTAGAAGTCCTGCTTGAAACGGATGCCAATCGTGCGCGGCTGGCTGAAGCCGGTATAGACCTGCCCATCGGGGTATTGCGGCACCACACCGTGGGCGCCGCAAATCGTTACGCCGCACTCGGTGAACTTGTATTGCGCCGCACGCGTGTCGAACAAGTTGTCGATGTAGACGCTTACCGACCAGCTGTTCTTCTGGATGCCTGCGGAAATGTCGACGGAGTTGTAGGAAGGGAGATTGCCCAGCAGGTTGCTCTCGACCGCCCGCAGGTCGGTCGTGCGTTCACCCACATGCACGAACGCGCCCTGTACGTAGGCGTCATTGCCACCCAGGTTGAAGGCATAACGCGCGATAAGGTTGCCCTTGAATCGGGGTGTTATCGGCAATCGAGTTCCCGTGGCGGCCTGTGGCCCGTCCAGGCCCGTGGATGGGTTGATCGTACCCACGGGACAATTAGTGGACGGGTTGCCATTGGCATCGGTGAAACCGCAATACGGCGCAGTCAGCTTGGCGTCGTAAAAAGCGACGCCGGCTGTGAGAGTCAGGTTGTAGCTGGCCTGCCAGTTCAGCTGCGACTCCAGTCCGTCGATGCGGGCCGAATTGGCGTTCTCGATGATGGTCAGGCCATTCGGACCAAGGATGTTGAACTGGAAGTGATTCCAGGTCTCGCGGAACACCGCACCGTTGAACGACAGCCGATTGTCGAGCCAGGTGGTCTTCCAGCCCAGTTCGAGATTGGTCAGGAAATCCGCCTGGTAGGGCGGAATATCGCCGGCGCGGTTGACACCACCCGGACGGAAGCCCTCGGAACGGGTGAGATAGAGCATCTTGGAAGGCGAGATATTCCAGGTCAGGTTGTACTTTTTGAGCGAGCCGCTTTCCTTAACCTGCTTGTTGAAGTCCATGCAAGGCGCACCCAGGAACGGTTCGGGCGAGATGCAGCCGGCCTGGCCATAACTCGAGCCCGGCGAAAAGCCCGAACTGAAGCCGTAGAAGCCGTACAGATTGTTGCGGGTACGGAAATAACGATCGCCGACGGTGGCGGTGAGCACGTCGGGAATGAAGTCGTAGGACAGTTCGCCGAACACGGACTCGTCATGGTCGTAACGCATCTGCTTGGTCAGCCAGATGGTGTTCGGCCAGCCCGGCACGGACAGGTCGGACCCCAGGTCGTTGATCTGGTAGTCCTGCATGATGTCGTGCTTCTGCTTCTGCCAGAACGCGCCCGCCACCAGGCGCAGGCGATCGTCGCTGGGCGAGGCAATACGCAGTTCGTGGCTGCTGTTGGTATAGGCATCCCGGTCGGTGATGAACTCGGACGGATTGATCAGGGCACCGCTGTTGTCATGGATATACGCACCGTAGGAGAGCAGGGTGTCGTACCAGAACGAGTAGTCGTTGTAGTCGGTTTGTTCTTCCTGATCGCGCTTGAGATGGGCATAGGCGTAGGTCAGGTCGAAGTTGCCGATCTTGCCCTGCACGGTCAGCGCGCCCTGCCACCAGCGGTCATCGACGCGCTCGGGATAGAAGTGGGTCACCGCCAGACTGCCGATGGCCGGATCGCTGGCAAAGCTGCCATGCGAGATCGTCTGTTGCCCCATCAAGGTCGGGCTGATCGACCAGTCGTCGTTGAGATCCACCTTCAGCGCGGCTCGTGCACCGTTGGTGTTGACGTCGTTGTAGTCCTTCCTGGCGTGCCCGACGCACTGCAGCGTCGCACTCGGCGTGCAATTGTCCGCGTTGCTGATCGTACCGCCCCAACTCGGAGGATCCGGAGGTGTGCGGTTGGGGAACGTACGCGTGCCGGCCACGTTGTCGATGTAGCCGGCATCGTGCTCATGCCAACCGACGAGCCGGACGGCCGCGTTGCTGCTGATCGGGAGATTGAGCATGCCTTCGAAGGTATCGCCGATGCCGCCGTGATCGACCTGGTCGGTGCCGACGGTGTAATTGGCCGCAAAAGCGCTGGGATCGGGCTTGTTGGTGATGATGCGAAGGGCGCCCGCCTCGGCGCTCGCGCCATACAACGTACCCTGTGGCCCGGCCAGTACCTCGATGCGGGCAATGTCGTACATGTGGATGTCGAGCGGCCCCTGGATCGTGGTGACCGGCTGGTCGTCGAGATACACGCCCACGCTCGGCTGCGAGCCGGAATGGTTGGTGTTGCCGCCGCTGGCCACGCCGCGCATGTAGATCGTGGCGAAGCCGGGGCCGGTGGCAATGCCACCGCCACCTTGCTGGAAGGTGACGCTGGGCAGGTACTTCACGTAATCGTTGAAGTTCTGCACCTGCAGTGCCTCGAGTTGATCCTGCGCCAGCACGTTGATGCTGATCGGCACCTTCTGCAGATTCTCGGTGCGCTTCTGCGCGGTCACCGTCACCTCGCCCAGCGTCGTGGTTTTCTGCTTTGTGGCCGGTGTCGTGGTCGACGACGCTGGCGGCGCGGCGTCCTGCGCGAAGGCCGGTGCCGCCATGGCGAGACAGATCGCCGCGGCAAGCGGCAACCGGACCAGCCTCACTCGTTGCGCTCTCGTGATTTTTTTGGACTTGCTCGCGTGCATTAGTGCTCCCCTCTCTAGTCCACGACAATCCAGCAGAAGTAGTTACGTTTGCTCCGATTCCGGCACGTCCGGGTAGCTCTCCAGCACCGGCCCCAACGCCGATTCCAGAGGCCCCAGCCATGCTGCGTAATGCCGCCAGTGATCCACCCCCTCCCGGTAGATCGGCTGGCGTACCTGTTCCGAACTGGCGGTACGTACCGGCCGCGCGTTCTGGAAGAACCGCAGGCACGAGTCCTCGAACGGCAGGTCGCAATACTCAAGCAGTTTGCGAACCTCCCCCTCGGTGTCCTCGACCATGCGCTCATACATGACGCGGTGGACACGCCCCGGCAGCACCGCGTCGAAATGCTCCATCAGCGCGACGTAGTCACGGTAATAGCGACCCAGATCCCCGAGCTCGTAGCTGAAGCTCTGCCCCCGTGCGAAATGCTGCTTGAAGCCGGAAAAGCAGCAGCCCAGCGGATGCCGGCGTGCATCGATGATCTTCGCGTTCGGCAGCATCAGGTGGATCAGGCCGATATGCATGAAGTTGTTCGGCATCTTGTCGATGAACAGCGGTGCCGAGGTCTTGCGCTGGATCCGGGTGTGCGCAAGATAGCGCTCGCCGAGCGCACGCAAGGCGTCGACATCGAGTGCGGCCAGTGCATCGTGGTACGGCAGCGCGCTGTCGGCAGCGCCTTGCGTACGCAGCATGCGCGTGATCGAGGTGACCTCGGGCAGCTCCATCGTGCCTTCGACCTGGCTATGGCTGGACAGGATCTGCTCGATCAGGGTGGAACCGGAGCGTGGCAGGCCGACGACGAAGATCGGATCACGCGCCGGGCTGCCCGCCCCTGCGCGCGCTGCAAAGAAGTCGCGCGTGTAATGCTCGCGGATGTGCCGCACCCGCGCGCTGGTGTCGTCGGCGCTGTAGTGCAGTTGCGCGCGGCGGATCGCATTGCCCTGGGCGTAATGCCGGAAGGATGTTTCGTATTCGCCGGCGTCCTCCAGTGCCTTGCCGACGGCAAACTCCAGATGCAGGCGATCATCCTCGGAGAGAGCCGCCTCAGAGAGAGCCGGCCCGGCGAGATCCGCACGCGCCAGTTGTCGGCGCATCGCGGCCAGGTCGTCGGCGCTGAAGCGATACGTCTTCAGATTGGCCAGACTCCACCAGACTTCGCCAAAGGACGGTTCGAGCTCCAGGCTGCGGCGATAGGCAGCGATGGCACGGTCGGTGTGCCCTGCGGTTTTCAGCGCATGGCCGTAACTCACCCACACCTTCGCATTGCGCGGGTAGTGTTCCAGCAAGTCGGCATAGATGCCGATGGCACGCTCGTAATCGCCGATCCGGCACAGCACCGCCGCCTGAAGATTGCGGCAGCCGAGATGGCCGGGTTCCGCCGCCAGAAGACGCTCGATCTCGACCAGCGCCTGTTCCGGCTGGTTGCTGCGATGCAGGAGCAAGGCGTAGTTCTGGCGTGCGGCATGGAAACTGGGTGCCAGCTCCAGGCAGCGCGCGAGCAGGTTCACGGCGTCCTCGTTGCGACCCAGACGAGCGGCCACCTCGGCGAACATGCGAATCGCGGCAACGTCCGTCGGCGCCTGCTTCAAGTGTTCGCGCAACGAAGCCTCGGCCGCAGGGATGCGGTTCTCGGCCAATGCGATGGCGGCATCCAGCAGGCGCGGGTCGTGAGTGGAATGGCGCACGTGATTGGCATACGCCGCGTCGGCCGCATCCTGTTCGCCGGCCGCCATGAGATGGTCGCCCAGCACGCGCCAGGCTTGCGGCAGATCGGGCTTCAGCGCCACCGCGCGGCGCAACGCATCGATTGCTTCCTGCCCGCGGCCTGCATTGTCCAGGGCGAGGCCCAGATCGAGGTGGACCATCGCCCAGTTTGGCTGGGTCCGTGTCAAGGGCACGAGGATGTCGAGCGCAGCTTGCCCATCGCCCTGGATTGACCGCGCCTTCGCCAGCAGCCTCAGTGCGGCCGGATGACTTTCGGCCACCTTCAGTACCTCGGTGAGCTGCTCGACGGCGAGTGCCGGATCGCTGTCCAGCAAGCGCGTGGCGTGAACGAGTGCCTGTTCCACCGTACCGGTGGCAGACAGATCCGTCACGACTCGCTTCCCCGCGACGATGCGAGCTGCCGCTGTGGATCGGCTCTCAGGCACTGCTGCAGGGACATGGCGCGTTGCATGGGCGACAGCAGCTCCTCACAGGTCTTTCGGCAATCTACAACCGAATTCGGCGGGCAGATAGTAGGCGCGGACAAAATGCGATCGTCGTGCCTCGCGATCCGCAACCAGCCATCTTTCGCGCCAGCAAAACCCGTAAGCTATGCCGCTTCCTGCCGGCGCGCCAGAGCCTGTCGGCGCGCTTTCACTTTCCATCTGGACCTGTCCCGTGACCGATCTGATCCACGTCATCCTGCTCGGCATCATCGAAGGCATCACCGAGTTCCTGCCGATCTCCAGCACCGGCCACCTGCTGATCGCCGAGAAGTTCGGTCTCGGCGCGCGCTCGGATCTGTTCAATGTCGGTATCCAGGCCGGCGCGATCCTCGCGATCACGATGATCTACTGGAAACGCATCTGGCAGCTGTTCACGCAATGGCGCGACCCTGCCAACCGCGATTATCTGCTCAAGCTGTTCGTTGCCTTCATGATCACCGCCGTGCTCGGACTGATCGTCACCCACTACGGCTTCAAGCTGCCCGAGACGGTGACTCCGATCGCCTGGGCACTGCTGATCGGTGGTTTCTGGATGATCGGGGCGGAAGCGATTGCCGCGAAGCAGGTGGATCGTACCCAGGTCACTTGGCGCGTGGCGATCCTGGTCGGCATCGCGCAGATGGTGGCCGGCATCTTCCCCGGCACTTCGCGTTCGGGCGCCACGATCTTCACCGCCATGCTGGCCGGCACCAGCAATCGTGCGGCGGCCACCGAATTCTCGTTCCTGGTCGGTATCCCCACGATGTACGCCGCCACCGGCTACGAGCTGCTGAAGGTGCTCAAGGGTGGTGACATCGCACACGAGGACTGGAGCGCATTGATCATCGGCTTCATCGTGTCGCTGATCGTGGCCTTTGTCGCGGTGAAGTGGCTGCTCGGCTACATCCGCACACACCGCTTCACCTGGTTCGCGATCTATCGCATCCTGCTCGGCGTGGCCTTGCTCGCGTTGGTGCCTACGGGCGGCTAAGGCACATCCGGCGCCGAGCACTCTATTCAGGCGGCCACGCTTTCCACCGTGGCCGTCATCGGCGCCTCGACCGCTGCCGGATGCTTGGGATAAGCCGGCTCATTGGTGCGATCGAACAGCTCGCGCACCCATTCGATGAACGCCTGCACGCGGGCCGACAGGTGCTTCTTCTGCGGATAGACGATCCACACCGGCTTGCCGGTCGAGGCGGTATCGGTCATCACCAGTTCGAGCATGCCCTTCTCCAGCATGCAGGCCGCCAGCATGCGCGGCACCTGGGTGATGCCCAGACCGGCCGCCACCGCCTGGATCACCGACTCGCCGTCATTGATCAGCATATGCGCGTCGATATCCACGGCGAGCGGACCACTTGGCGTGTCGAACTGCCACTGCCGCGGGCGACCGTTCGGGTACACATAGTTGATGCAGCGGTGGTCCTTCAGGTCATCGATGCTGCGCGGCGCACCGTACTTGCGCAGGTAGTCGGGCGAGGCGCATACCACGTTGCGCAGGTAGCCGATCTTGCGCGCGATCAGGCTCGAATCTTCCAGCTGGCCGACCCGGATCGCGCAATCGAGGCCTTCGCCGTTGAGATCCATCGGCATGTCGCTCATCGACAGCTCCAGACGGATGTCCGGGTAACGCTGCTCGAATTCGGCCAGTCGGGGAATCACGGCGGCCCGGCCGACCGACAGCGAAATACCCACACGCAGCTTGCCGGTGGGTTTGCGGTTCGAATAGTTGAGTGCCTCGGTCGCTTCGGTCAGATCTGCAAGGATCTCCTTGCAACGTGCATGGAACGCAGCCCCATCGTCGGTTAAACGCAATGAACGCGTGGAACGGAACAGCAGCCGCGCACCGAGCTGGGTTTCCAGTCGGGCCACGGCCCGGCTGACGCCCGACGGCGTCATGCCCAGCTGGGCGGCAGCGGCGGCGAAACTCTTGGCCTCGACCACGCGGACGAAGGTCGAAATTGCTGAAAAGTCTTCCATTGCCTGGATTCCTGGCCGATTCGTGATTACGAGTCATGAGTGTAGTGCGCAAGAAATGGGTTTTCTATACCGGCAAGTATACCTATTCTCTCGACCCTTCGCCGGGGATACGTGCCCGGCCTACACGGTTCTGGGAGCGCAAGATGAAAAAACAATGGATGCTGGCACCGCTGGTTGCCGCCGGTGTACTGGGCAGCTGGATTCTTCTGCATGGCAATAGCAGCCAGGCCCAGACCGCGCCCGGCGGCCCGCCACCTGAAGTAACGGTGGCGCAAGCCTTGACCCGCGAGGTCAGCGACAGCGCCGAATTCACCGGCCGCCTGCAGGCGGTCAACACCGTGCAGGTGCAGCCGCGGGTCGGCGGCTTCGTGGACTCGGTGCATTTCCAGGAAGGCGCGCTGGTGCACAAGGGCGACGTGCTGTTCCAGCTCGATCCGCGCCCGTACCAGGCCGAGGTCGACCGGCTCAGCGCCAACCAGGCGCAGGCCAAAGCCGCGTTGAGCCTGGCCGAAACCAATCAGCACCGCGCAGCGATGCTGCTGGCCCAGCACGCCGTGGCACAGCAGGAAGCCGACAGCCAGGACACCGCCGAACAGAGCGCCCGTGCGCAACTGGAAGCCAGCACGGCGGCACTGGCCGCGGCACGCTTGAACCTGGATTTCACCCAGGTGCGTTCGCCGATCGACGGCCGCGTCAGCAATATCCGCATCACCCCCGGCAACCTGGTCACCAGCAGCGATGTGCTGACCAGCGTGGTCACCGTGAATCCGGTCTATGTCTATTTCGACGTGGATGAACAGACCTGGCTCAAGCTCGACCATCTGCGTGCACGTGCGGCGCAGGCTGGCCGCGATGCGCGGATCGAGGCGACGATGGGCCTGGCCGACGAAGCGGGTTATCCGCATGACGGCCGCCTCGACTTCGTCGACAACCAGCTGCATACCGACTCCGGCACGATGCGTCTGCGCGCGGTGTTCGACAACCGCGATGGCCTGTACACGCCCGGCCTGTATGCCCGTGTGCAACTGCAGAGTGGCCAGGCTCGTCCGCGCCTGCTGGTGGACGACCGTGCGATCGGCACTGATCTGGGCAACCAGTTCGTGTACGTGGTCGACAAGGACCGCAAGGTGGAATACCGCAAGGTCAGCACTGGCGCGCTGTTCCACGGCCTGCGGATTGTCGACAGCGGTCTCGACGCCAGCGACGTGGTGATCGTCAACGGGCTGCAGCACGTGCGCCCCGGCGCCGAGGTCAACCCGCAGAAGGTGGCGATGCAGTACCGCCTCGATGCGAGCGACAAGGCATTCGTCGAACGTGGCAATGCAGCGGATGCCAATGACTCGCGCACCGCACAAACCACCACGGCGACTCCAAAGATTCCACAAGGTTGAACCCGCGCGCCCTCCCCCTGCGACAGAAGGAAGTTCCCTTGTGGGACATGCAGCAGGGGAAGGCTGAGGAGGGGTGAAGCCCTCCAGCGAACCGCGAAGCAAGAACAAGAGCGTTACCCCCTCCCAACCTCCCCCTGCGAGCAGGGGGAGGAGCAAAGAAGACCGGAGCCGCAAAGGTTTCGTCGAGGATTCATTTCATGAAAAACATTGCCCAGTTTTTCGTCAACCGGCCAATCATGGCCGCCGTGCTGTCGCTGCTGTTCGTGATCACCGGCAGCATCGCGGTGTTCCGGTTGCCGATCAGCGAATACCCCGAAGTCGTGCCGCCCACCGTGGTGGTGCATGCCAGCTATCCCGGCGCCAATCCCAAGGTGATCGGCGAAACCGTCGCCACGCCGCTGGAAGAACAGATCAACGGCGCGGAAGGCATGCTCTACACCTCCTCGCAGGCGACCAGTGATGGCGCGCTCACCTTGACGGTGACCTTCGCGCTGGGCACCGACCTGCAGACCGCCCAGGTCGACGTGCAGAACCGCGTGGCGCAGGCGCTCCCCAAGCTGCCGGAAGAAGTGCAGCGGCTCGGCGTGACCACGCAGAAGAGTTCGCCTGACCTCACGATGGTGGTGCATCTCACCTCGCCGGATCAGCGCTACGACATGCTGTACCTGTCGAACTACGCACGGCTGCACGTGAAGGATGTGCTGGGCCGGCTCGACGGCGTCGGTGACGTGCAGATCTTCGGTGCCGGCGAATACAGCATGCGCGTATGGCTGGATCCGCAGAAACTGGCGCAGCGCTCGCTCACCACCGGCGACGTGATCAACGCGATCCAGGAACAGAACGTGCAGGTCGCAGCCGGGGCCCTGAATGCACCGCCGGGACCGAGCAACTCGGCGTTCCAGCTCAACATCAATACCCGTGGGCGCCTGATCAGCGAGGACGATTTCCGCAACATCATCGTGCGTACCAACGCCGATGGCGGCGTCACCCATCTTCGTGACGTCGCCCGCGTCGACCTGGGCTCGAACAACTACGCGCTGCGCAGCCTGCTCGACAACAAGCCGGCGGTGGCACTGCCGATTTTCGCGCGGCCCGGCTCCAACGCGATCCAGATCTCCAACGAAGTACGCGCCACCATGGCGCAGCTGAAGAAGGATTTCCCGCAGGGCGTCGACTACAGCATCGTCTATGACCCAACCGTATTCGTACGCGGCTCGATCGAAGCGGTGGCGCATACGCTGCTGGAAGCGATCCTGCTGGTGGTGCTGGTGGTGATCCTGTTCCTGCAGACCTGGCGCGCCTCGATCATTCCGCTGGTGGCGGTACCGGTGTCGCTGATCGGCACGTTCGCGGTGATGTATCTGGCCGGCTTCTCGCTGAACGCACTGTCGCTGTTCGGACTGGTGCTGGCGATCGGCATCGTGGTCGATGACGCGATCGTGGTGGTGGAAAACGTCGAGCGGCATATCGAACTCGGGCAGTCGCCGAAGGAGGCCACGCGCAAGGCCATGCACGAGGTCACCGGTCCGATCGTGGCCACCGCGCTGGTGCTGTGCGCGGTGTTCATCCCGACCGCCTTCGTCAGCGGCCTGACCGGCCAGTTCTACCGCCAGTTTGCGTTGACCATCGCGATCTCCACCGTGATCTCGGCGTTCAACTCGCTGACCCTGAGCCCGGCACTGGCCGCCGTGCTGCTGAAGGGCCATGACGCGCCGAAGGATCGCCTGACCCGCGGGATCGATCGCGCATTCGGCTGGCTGTTCCGTCCGTTCAACCGCGTCTTCCATCGCGGCTCGGAACGCTACGTCGGCGGCGTCAAGCGCATTGTCGGCAAGGGCAAGCTGGCGCTGGTGGTGTATGCCGGCCTGATCGCCCTGACCTGGTTCGGCTTCTCGCATGTGCCGACCGGTTTCGTGCCGGGACAGGACAAGCAGTACCTGGTGGCGTTTGCGCAACTGCCCGACGCCGCTTCGCTTGACCGTTCGGAGGATGTGATCCAGCGCATGGGCGCGATCGCACTGAAGCAGCCCGGCGTCGAGCACGCCGTGTCCTTCCCCGGCCTGTCGATCAATGGCTTCACCAACTCGACCAACTCGGGCATCGTGTTCGTCACGCTGAAGCCGTTCGAGGAACGCCGCAGCGCGGATCTGTCGGCCGGTGCGATTGCTGGTGCATTGAATCAGAAATTCGCGGCGATCCAGGACGCCTATATCGCGGTGTTTCCGCCGCCGCCGGTGATGGGCCTGGGCACGATCGGCGGCTTCCGGTTGCAGCTGGAGGATCGCAGCGATCGTGGCTTCGACGAGCTGTACAAGCAGACCCAGGGCCTGATCGCGGCGAGCCAGAAGGTGCCGGCACTGGCCGGGCTGTTCTCCAGCTTCCAGGTCAGCGTGCCGCAGGTGGATGCCGACGTGGATCGCGAGAAGGCCAAGGCCGAAGGTGTGAATCTGGCCGACGTGTACCAGACCATGCAGGCCTATATGGGCTCGCTCTACGTCAATGACTTCAACCGCTTCGGCCGCACCTATCAGGTCAACGTCTCGGCTGACCCGGCATTCCGCCATTCGGCGCAGGACATCCTGCAGCTGAAGACGCGCAACGCGCAGGGCCAGATGGTCCCGCTGGGTTCGTTCGTCACCGTGCAGCAAGGCGCTGGTCCGGATCGCGTGCAGCATTACAACGGCTATCCCACCGCCGAGATCAATGGCGGCCCCGCGCCCGGTTTCAGTTCCGGTCAGGCGCAGGCGGCGATGGAAAAACTGGCGAAGGACAACCTGCCGGACGGCATCAGCTACGAATGGACCGAGCTGACCTACCAGCAGATCCTCGCCGGCAACACCGCGATCCTGGTGTTCCCGTTGTGCGTGCTGCTGGTGTTCCTGGTGCTGTCGTCGCTGTACGAAAGCTGGTCGCTGCCGCTGGCGGTGATCCTGATCGTGCCGATGGTGCTGCTGTCCGCGATCGCCGGCGTATGGCTCTCCGGTGGCGACAACAACATCTTCACCCAGATCGGATTGATCGTGCTGGTCGGACTGGCGTGCAAGAACGCGATCCTGATCGTCGAGTTTGCGCGCGAACGCCAGCACGAAGGCATGAGCCGCCATGAAGCGGTGCTGGAAGCGGCGAAGCTGCGCCTGCGTCCGATCCTGATGACCTCGTTCGCCTTCATCATGGGTGTGGTGCCGCTGGTCACCTCGCACGGCGCCGGCGCCGAGATGCGGCATGCGATGGGTGTGGCGGTGTTCTCCGGCATGCTCGGTGTGACCATCTTCGGCTTGATCTACACGCCGCTGTTCTATGTCCTGATTCGTGCCCTGGTCGAGCGTCGCGAGGCATGGGCGCGCGAGCGCGCCGCCGCGCATGCCCAGCCGGCGCTGGAGAATCATTGAGATGAAACCGTTGCTCAGGATTGCTGCTGTCGGTGTCGCCGTAGCCTCGGAGATGCTCGGCGTCACCCTGTTCGGGCTTATCTACACGCCGTTGGTCTACGTCGTCATTCACGCCCTGGCGGAGCGCCGCGAGTCACGCGCGCACGCTGCCGGGTTGGAGAACCATTGAGATGAAACCGCTCCTCAAGATCGCCGCACTCAGCGCGGCCCTGATCCTCGCCGGCTGCGCCAGCGTCGGCCCGAACTACCACGAAGTGAAACCCGCCGCACCGCAGCTGCAGGGACTCGATGCCACGCAGGAAAGCAATGCGCAATTCCAGGCCGCGTGGTGGAAGCAGTTCAACGACCCCACGCTGGATGCGTTGATCCAGCGTGCCGCCGCGAACAACCTGGACCTGCGCATGGCGGTGGCGCGACTGCATGAATCGCGTGCGCTGCTGAGCAGCGCGAAGTCCGATCAGTTGCCCACGGTGGATACCGATCTGAACTACACGCGCAGTCGCGAGCAGCAGCCTGGCTTCACCAGTCAACGCACCACCGTCACCACCTATCAGGCCGGTTTCGACGCGTCATGGGAACTGGACCTGTTCGGCGGCGTGCGGCGTTCGGTCGAGGCCTCGCACGCCGACCTCGGCGCCAGCGAAGCCGCCCTGCGCGATGCCCAGGTCAGCCTGCTCGCCGAAGTCGCACGCAACTATTTCGAGTTGCGCGGCAGCCAGTTGCAGCTCGACATCGCCCAACGCGACATCGACAACCAGCAGCAGACCGTGCACCTCACCGAGGTACGCAATCAGCTCGGCTCCGGTTCCGAACAGGACGTCGCCAGCGCCAAGGCCCGGCTGAGCGCGGTGCAGGCGCAACTGCCGGTATTGCAAACGCAGGTCAGCGCCAGCGAATTCCGACTCGCCGTGTTGCTGGGCGAACGCCCGGGTGAACTCGACATCGACGTCTCGCCGAAAAGCTTCACTCCAATCGCGATCAACCTGCCGATCGGCGACGCCGGCGACGTGCTGGCGCGCCGGCCCGACGTGCATGTCGCCGAACGCGAATACGCCGCCGCCACCGCGCGCATCGGCGTGGCCAAGGCGGATTTCTTCCCGCACATCACGCTGGGCGGCTTCCTCGGCTTCCTGGCCGGACGCAGCAACGATTTCGGCAGTCCGTCGACACGCGCATGGTCGCTGGCGCCGAGCATCAGCTGGCCGGGCCTGAACGTGCAGCGCGTACGCGCGAACCTGCACGCCAGTGAAGCACGCGCCGATGCGGCGCAGGCGAACTACCAGCAGACCGTGCTGCTGGCGATCGAAGACATCGACAACGCCGTCACCGGCTTCAACCAGCAGCGCGTGCGCGTCGATCACCTGATCGAACAGAGCACGCAGAGCAAGCGCGCCGCGGAACTCGCGCAGGTGCGTTACCAGGAAGGCGCCACCAGCTTCCTCGAACTGCTCGATGCCGAACGTACCCAGCTGTCGGCCGAGGACGATCTGGCCCAGGCCGAAGCGTCGATCAACACCCGCGCCGTGGCGTTGTACAAGGCACTCGGTGGCGGCTGGCAGGCTTGCGGTGATGAGCATTGCAGCACCGTTGCCAAGGCTGACCCCAGCGTCGCGCCATGAACCGCGCGGGCAGACGCACACCGGTGACGACGCCGGTGTACCGCGTCGCACTGGTCAGCGGTGCCAACCGCGGCATCGGTTTCGAGGTGGCGCGCCAGCTCAGCGAACGCGGCATGACGGTGCTGCTGGGTGCACGCGACCTCGACAAGGGGCTGCATGCGGCGCGCAAGCTGACCGGTGCAGCGGGCGAGGTGATCGCGGTGCAGCTCGACGTAACGCATCAAGACGAAGTAGATACCCTTGCGCGCTGGATCGAGGTCACCTACGGCCGGCTCGACGTGCTGGTCAACAATGCCGGCGGTCACTACGATCACGAGACTGATGCAAGCACGCCCGACCTCGCCTCCGCGCGCGACGCACTGGACACGAACCTGTTCGGTGCCTGGCGTCTGTCCAGCGCGATGCTGCCGCTGATGCGCAAGCACGGCTACGGCCGCATCGTGAATATCTCCAGCGGGTGCGCCACCGCATCGAGTGGCAGCAACTGCGTGGCCTACCGCACTTCCAAGGCCGCACTCAACGCGTATACGCGGACGCTGGCGTCAGAGCTTGAAGGCAGCGGTATCGCAGTCAACGCCGTGTGTCCGGGCTGGGTCGCCACCGAACTCGGAGGCCCCGGTGGACGGCCGGTGGAGCGCGGCGCGGCCGGCATCGTGTGGGCAGCCAGCCTGCCCGTGCCGGCACCCACGGGACGATTCTTCCGCGACGGCGAAATCATTCCGTGGTGAACGGGTAGGGATGCTCTGATCTATTCAGCACAGGCGGCATGATGACCAGAAGGCTCGCAGGGGGCGGTGCGTGGCGCAGCCAAGGCTGGCTGCCTTGGCAAGCCGCGCGCTGCCGCCTGCGGGCCTTCTGGTCATCACCCCATCACTATGTTTCAAGCAGTGGGGGCCGGTTCTGTCTGCCCACATCTCCGCGACGCACTTCCTCGACAGGCGGACGCCTGCCTTCGTCAGCGCACCACGAATCTGCGAGCAGACAGAACCGGTGACGCCTGCGCTGAATAGATCAGAGCATCCCTAGCCCTTGCCGAAACCGCTGTGCTGCGAATACAGCGCATGCCAACGGCCGTCGACGTAAACGAAGATGTCGGAGGAACGCACGCCCTGCTGCGGCCCCGACGCCGGATCGTAGAACGACAGGATCGCGGTGTCGCCATGGAGCACCACGCTCTTGCCCGACGGATGCGCCTTGATCCACGCCTCGACCGTGCGGCGCTCGGTATCCGAGCCACGGTTCTTCGCCGCATGCGCCACGATGGCGGACTTCGGATGTGCCACACCATCGGCGCCGACCGAGCGGTAGTCGGGCAGCAGCAGATCATCCAGATATGCGGTATCGCCGCTCTCTTCCGCCTCCAGCCAGTGCTGGTCGACCGCGATCACTGCCGCCTCGTTCCTGGCGGTTTCGTCGGTACTGGTCGCCTGCATGTCGGAACTTGCCGCGAACGCACTCATGCTTCCCATCGTGGCTGCGGCAAGACACGCCATGCCGATCCTGAAGAGATACTGCTTGCGCATATTTCTGTCCTCGTCCGCGGCAACATGACCGCAGTCGCAGACTGCACGGCGCGGCAGTGGGCCGCATCGTTCCTGTGACGACCGACTGCGACGGCGTGACAAACGGTCGATATGTGCCTGCCGGCGGTGATCACAGACGCGACGGTCTGACCGCGTCGGATAAAGGCATGATCCGGCACCCATCTTCATGACTTTCAAGCCACCTGCACAGGCACTCGTACCGCTTGTCACAACCACGATGCCGATCGTCACAAGATCGGCGACGGCGATGGTCGCCCATGCCAGCCTGTGTGAATCATCCACATCGACACCGTCGTCTGACCGGATACCCATCGGGCACGCGGCAAGAGGAAGACTGACATGCGATTGCCAGCCACTTTCGTGATCCTTGCAACTACGAGCCTGCTCGGCACCGCACGCGCCACGTCATCCGATGCCCTGCCGCTTGTCGCCCACCCACGAAAGTCCTCATGCAGGTCCATGCATCGGGACTTGCCCTGCTCATCTGTGTGGAAACGATCCATGATTCCTTGTCGCCTGTTTCTGCTCCTCACCCTGTGCGCGGGTTCTGGCGCCATACCTGCCTGCGCGGTCGCGGCAGCATCCGGCATCGCACCTCTCGCTTCGACAAGCGCAGTAATGTCCGAGTCAGATACGCCGTGGAGCAAGCAGGACGATGCCGATCCCGCGTTCACGCCCGACCGGAAAACAGTCGTGTTCGCGCGCGGAAACGGATTGACGCGGCACCTCTATATCGCCCATCGGGATGGCGACCTCTGGTCGAAACCGGAGCGCGCACCGTTCTCGGATCAGTGGATGGATCTGGAACCAGCGATGGCTCCGGATGGTTCGTACCTGGTCTTCATTTCCAACCGGCCGACAAAACCCGGCGGCAAATCGCTGGATGGCTACTGGAACGGCAAATCGCGACCGGGCCGCGGCGGCAATCTGTGGCGCGTGAACCTCACGGGCAACGTCTTGGGCAACCCTGAACGCCTGCCCGATATCGTCAATGCCAGTACCGCGACGTACTCGCCCGCCGTGGCCGCGGACGGAAGCGTCTATTTCACGCATCCCGATCCGCAAACGCATCACACGCGGCTTTACGTCAGCCACTTTGCCGATGGCCGATTCCAGACGCCGCAACCGATGCCGTTCAGCGACGGCGTGGTGGCCGATTACGATGCGGCGGTAGCGCCCGACCAGTCCTTCATCGTGTTCAGCTCGAACCGGCCGCCCACGCCGCCCAATGACAGCGACCTGTTCGTGGCGTTCGCCACGGCCACCGGCTGGGGCCAGCCGATCCGGCTCGGGCCTTCCGGCATCGAGGCGCGTCTCGATCCGGATCTGTCCACGCTGTATTTCACGGCAGCGGACAATCGCATCTATTGCCTGCCGATCGCCCGCTGGCTGGCGCAACATGTGGAGAAGAAACCATGAATGGATCATGCATTGGTCGTGCGGCGCTCACACTGCTGCTGGCCGCCGGCCTGTCTCCCGCGACCACCGCATCGGCATCGGCCGGCATGACGAATGAACTGGCACCGCTGGCCTGGTTCGTCGGCACATGGCAGTGCGCCGGCCAGTTCTCCAACGGCAGCCCGATCCATTCCCGTGAAATCTTCAGCGCTGAAATGGACGGCCACTGGCTGCGCATGCAGCACGCAGACACACCACCGAATCGCTACGCCGCGGACGAATGGTGGGGCTACGACCACGCCACCAGGCAATTCGTGGTGACCGTATTCGACAACACCGGCGGCGTGCGCCACTACGTTTCTTCCGGCTGGACGGGTACCACGCTGAGCCTGCGGAACACCGCGACCAGCGGTTACATCGATCGCTTCGTGTTCCGACGCAGCAGCGATGCGCAATACCGGGTCAGCTATGCGCACCTCGATGGCCGTGGTGCATGGCAACCGGGCGACGAGCTCACCTGTCGCCGCGATGCGGGGTCGCCAGCTTGAATCTGCGGATGCGCGAACGCCGTCCCGTACCGGCGTATCTTCCGGCACATCCGTCGGTCGGCCGGCACTGGCACACTGCGCGAATGAACGTGGCGCAAGCAACGACCATCGTCGGCGAAGATCAGATACCTGACGACAACCGCTCGCAGCGACTCCTGAACTGGGCACTGGCCTTCGGTTTCTGGACGCTGCTGGCGCTGTCCTACGCGCTGACTTCAGGACTGTCCTCGCTCAGCGAAGGGCGCGATGCCGCCTGGTTGCGAGGGCTGACTTGGAACCTCACCGACTTCTGGTTGTGGATGCTGCTGGCGGCCGGGGTCGGCCGGCTCGGGCGACGTACGGCGGCCTTTAGCTGGCCGCGCCTGCTGGCTGTGCACGTGCCTCTCAGCCTCGGTGTCGCACTGGCGCAGACCGTGCTGCAGTTGCTGATCTTCTGGACCCTATGCGGCCCGGGCAAGATGCCGGTGGATACGTTCGGCGACTTCATCCATATGGAGTTCGCCTACAAGTTTCAGCAAGGGCTGGTGACCTACTGGGTAATCCTGGTGGTGCTGCGCGGAATGGAATCGCGCCGGCACCTGCGTGACGAACGCCTGCGTCGTACGCAGCTGGAGACGCAACTGGCGCAGTCGCAATTGCAGGCGTTGCGCATGCAGCTGCAGCCGCACTTCCTGTTCAACACGCTCAACGCCATCTCGGCGCTGGCGCTGGCCGATCCATTGCAGGCACGGCTGATGATTGCGCGGCTCAGCGATTTTCTGCGCCTCACGCTGGAGGAAAGTCACGCACCGCAGGTGCCGCTGTCACGCGAGCTGGAATTCCTCGCGTGCTATCTCGGCATCCAGCAGGTGCGCTTCCAGGACCGGCTGAGCATGCAGCTGGACGTGGACGACGACACCCTGGACGCGGCGGTGCCCAACCTGATCCTGCAACCGCTGGTGGAGAACGCGCTGCGCCACGGCCTGCAGAACAAGCCCGGTGCCGGCATCCTGCGCATTTCCACGCGACGTGCCGGCGACCAGCTGCAGCTGCGCGTGGACGACGACGGTCTCGGCCTGCCTCCTACAGGCACGCCGGAAGGTATCGGCCTGGGCAATACGCGTTCGCGCCTGCACATGCTGTTCGGCGACTCGGCACGACTCGAACTCTCGTCGCTGGCCGGCGGCGGTGTGCGCGTCGAGGTGCGCCTGCCCTTTGTCGTGCATATCGCCTCATGACGCCACGCCTGCGCGCCGTGCTGGTCGACGACGAGGTGCTGGCACGCCTTGCGTTACGCCAGGCATTGGCGTCGCATGCCGAAGTGGAGATCGTCGGCGAATGTGGCAATGCCGACGAGGCGATGCAGGCGGTGCGTGCACTACGCCCGGACCTGCTGTTCCTGGACATCCAGATGCCGGGCATGGATGGCTTCGAGTTATTGCACGAACTGGCACCCGATTGCCTGCCCTTGGTGGTGTTCGCCACTGCCTTTGCCGAACACGCGCTGCGGGCATTCGACGCCAGGGCCGTGGACTATGTGCTCAAGCCGATCGAACAGGCACGTTTCGACCAGGCGATGGCACGCGTCAACCAGCACTGGCAGGGGTTGCACACGTCATACGCACAGCCCGACCCCGCCGCTGTGACGGGCGCGGACGATTACGCGCAACGAATCAGTGTGCGCCATGGTGAACATATCCGGGTAATCAGCACGGCCGACATCGACTGGATCCGCGCCGACGGCAACTACGTGCACCTCCATGTCGGCAACGCCCGCTTCCTGCACCGTGACACGCTGCGCCACCTGCTGGCGACGCTGGACCCGGCGCAGTTCCTGCGCATCCACCGCGGCATCATGGTCAACCTCGATCGCGTGGCCGAAGTCCATCCACTGTTCCAGGGCAATGCCGAAGTGGTGCTGCACGACGGCACCCGACTCCATCTCAGTCGGCGCTTCCGCGCCCATGCGCGACGCGCGCTCGGCATGGCCTGATCCGTCGGCCGACGTCATTGACCGTTCGAGCATCACTGCCGACCACTCGTCACGCCCGATACACCGAACATCACAAAGCTGGCGCGGCGAACCCCGATCGACTGCAGGCTTCCTGGAGCCTGTTGGCAACGAACATTCCATGGAGACCGTGATGAACCCCCGTTCCCGTGTTGTCGCTACTGCCGCCTTTTTCGCTTCGATCTTTTGCCTGGCTGGTTCATCGGCCTGTGCCGAGTCGACCGCGGCGTATCTAAGCCCCAACCTCAAGGTGGGGGAACGTCTGTCCGATGTGTTTTCGAAAACCGTCTCGATAAAGGGAACGGGATTCAATGAGAAGGTCGATCGCATAAGCGGCAGCGCCGACTATACGGTGACCGGTGTAACGCCGGAGGCCTTCATCTTCGATGAGGAAGGTCGTTATGACGGGCATCCAACCCATGGCGTGACCCACGATATCAAGATACTTCAGGACGGCATCACCAATTGCTACAAGGGCAAGTGTGCCGTCGACGACGAGACCAGCGGGCTGACCTTCAATTCTTTGTTGTGGGGCAAGGCACCGGATGACATCCGTGCGGGAACCACCTGGACGGTCACCATCCCCAAGCCCTGGGAAATCGGCCCGGCCGGCACCGAGCAGGTGCGGGTGGTTCGCGTCGACCCGCTCAATGATGTCGTCGCGCTGACCCGCCATGGCAGTGGCAGCGGCCCGTCATCCGACGACCAGTACCGCCAGCAGAGCGGAACGCCGACGCAGATCACCACCACGGCCGGAAAGACCATCGACGTCTCGGTGATCCCGGGCCAGACCACCTGGCGTGGTTACACCACGATATGCAAGGGCGTCATCGTCAGCGATGAAATCATGGTGCAGCGACGCGTGACGCTGGTGTCCAAGGGCGGCGACAAATTCGAGGGCGAGCAGCGCTCCTATACCTTGCTCGACCTGTCACAAGACACGATCTAATCGTTGCCGGCCACCGATACACGAAAAACGGGATCACGCCTTGCGCTTTGGCATCGAGCAAAATCCCATTCGTTACGCCACTTGAGAAGTCATGCCCCATGAGCCGCATTCCCGCCATCGCTTATTCGTTCTGCCTTGCGGCCGCCGTGCCCTGCTTCGCCTCGTCGCTCGCGGTCGCCGGCACGGCGTCTATCGCGGCGCCCGCGCCGATCACGCTCGACGGCATCATCCATCCGGACAGCGACGATACCCTCGCCTTCACTCCTGATGGCAACACGGTGTTTTTCGACCGCAGCAACGGGCCGCACAAGACCGTCATGGTTTCCAGCAAGGTGGACGGGCACTGGTCGACCCCGCAGGTCGCGAGCTTCTCGGGCCACTGGTTCGATCAGGATCCGGTCGTCTCGCCGGACGGTTCGTACCTTTTGTTCAATTCCGACCGACCAACGACTCCTGGCGGCCAGCCGCTGACGCAGGACTACTTCGTCGGCGGCAAGGCGCCGGGCAGCAACATCTGGAAAGTGGAGCGCAAGGGCGATGCGTGGGGGGCACCGGTGTGGTTGGGGCCGATCATCAACGACGATCCCTTCGTCGATTTTGCGAGCATCGCCACCGACGGGACCTTGTATTTCATCCGCTGGGACAAGCAAGCGCGGGCGATGCATATCTGGCGCTCGCTGTATCGCAACGGCAGCTACCTGCCTGCCGTGCGTGTCGGCCTGGGCGATCCAGACGTCTCCACGCATGATCCCGCGATCGCGCCCGACCAGTCGTTCATCGTGTTCGACTACGGCAAGACCAAGGGAGGCCTCGGCCGCCTGTGCATCGCCTTCAGGCAAGGCGATCGCTGGAGCCGACCCGTCGACCTGGGCGATGTCGTCAACAAGGATATGCCGTGGGGTGCGCATGTCTCGACCGCCGGCGACACGGTCTATGTCACCGGGCAATCGGGCATCTGGCGACTTTCGCTTGCAGGGTGGCTGAAGCAACCTCCATCGGGCACGGTGAAGCGGTAACGGACTTCAGCGCTGCACCATCACCGCGAACCAGTGCCAGCTACGCACGCGCTCGGCAATCAGCTTGGTGCAGGTAAGCATCGGCACTGCCAGCAGCGCGCCGGGAATGCCCCACAGCCAGCCCCATACCAGCAGCCACAGCAGGATCGCGATCGGACTCAGTCGCATGCTGTGGCCCTGGATCATCGGCGTGATCAGGTTACCTTCCAGCGCGGTGATGCCGGCGAAGGTCAGCACCGGCAGGAATACATGCAGGCTCATCTCGTTCGCATAGAGCATGCACACCACCGCCAGCACCGAAGTGGTGACGATCGCACCGACGTAGGGAATGAAGTTGGCGAACATCGCCACCGCGCCCCACAGCAGCGGATCCGGCACCTTGTACAGCCACAGCATGCCTGCGGTGACCGCGCCCAAACCGGCATTGATCAGCAGCGCGGTCAGCAGGTAGCGCGACACCTCGGTCTGGATGCCGCGCACGATCACCACCGCGTGCCGCTTGTAGCCGAAGCCCGGGGTGATCTCCACCAGCCGGCGCAACATGGTGTCGCCGTAGACCAGGAAGAAGAACACCAGCAGCACCACGCTGAGTACCGCGGCCAGCACCTTGGGCGTGGTGGAGACCACGTCCCAGGCGCTGATCGTCATCGGCGGAGATGGCGTGGCCGGCGTGTGGATGGTGCCGGTATTGCCGCTGACCAGAGTCTGGGTGGCGCGGTTCGCCGCCTCCAGCGGCTGGGTGAGGTGCTTCAGCTTCGGCACGAAGCTCTTGAGAGCCTGCGGTGCGCCATGGAACCAGCCGACGGCCGGTTGCGTCAGCATGCTCACACCGCTGCCGATGCCGACGATCAGGCCGATCATCAGCACGCTCGCGGTCAACCAGCGCGGCAGATGGATGCGTGCCCCGGCGGCGACCAGCGGATTCAGGGCCAGCCCCAGGAAAGCGGCCAGCACCAGCGGAATCAGCAACGCCTTGGTCAAGGTGATGGTGTACATGAGCGCCAGGAACAGCAGCATGTTCAACAACCCACGGATCGCCCGCAGATGGCGACGCATGCCAAGTGTCGTCTGCAACCCACGCACCAGCTGCCGCTGTGAATAACCCGGCGCGACCTGATCCATCAGGATGACCGGCACCACATTGTCACCTTCGAGATCCTCCGGCGGTGGCGCGAATTGTTCAGGCTCGCTCATGACGATTCGCTGCCACCCGTGGCCGGCTCTTCGACACTACGATCATCCTGCTCGCGATCCCTTGCGCCAGGATCAAACGCGCCCAGCCCGGCCGTGCCCAGTTCCGCGATCAGGCGCGTGCCGAACGCGACCGCTTCGGCCAGACCGCCGCCAAGCAGCGGACCCAGACCCGGCACACGCAACGGATGCACGTTGAGGCTACCGAGCGCGAAACCTGCACCGGCCGCCACACCCACCGTCGTCAACGGATGCTGATGGCCACGCGTCAGCAAGGCCGCGGCAGGCGTGCTCAAATCCTGCCGTGCCGCGCTCATGCGCAGCTGCGCTACGCGCACTTTGGCCAGTTGATCTAAGACATTCATGGCCGATCCTCCCTCCCATCACCCTGCGCGGCCGCACGGCTGATTCCGCTTTCGGCCTTCTGCACGGTGTCACGCATCATCGCACTCCACTCGTTGCGCGTAGCGGGCAGGCTCATCCAGTGCATGCATCGACGGAACAGCACGATCGAGCCCAGCAGGAAAAATGCCTGCAACACCGCCAACACCAGCAGCGCCCAGATCCATGAACCGAACCAGGTCGCCAGCAGTACGCCGAGCAGACCCAGCACCGTCAGGCCCAAGCCGACGCCGGCCACCGTGGCAGCAAGACCCGCCAGCAGCATCCATGACACGGCGCTGCGCGCCAGCCCCAGTTCCGCCGTCAGCAGATGCAGCTGCGCACCGAACAGGCGCTTGACCGCGCGGCCAAGCTGGCCGATCTCGGTCAATAACCCAGACGAAGACGGCGCCGCATCCGGCGCCGTCTCACCTTGGGGGGTATCACCCTCGTTGTGCATTCCCTGTCCCGCTGATGCGCGGCTCAACGCCGCAGGATGCGACCGAGCAGCCAGCCTGCGCCAAGCGCGATGGCAACGGCCTGCACCGGCTTCTCGCGCACATAATCGCGTGCCTGCTCCAGCCACGCATCGGCGCGATCCATCGTCTCGTCATAGACCTCACGACCACGCTCGCTGACGTGGGCCGCCTTGTCGGTGGCGCGATGGGCAGCCTCGGCGGCTTTGTCGGTAGCGCGATGCAGGCCTTCCTCGACGTGATCGGCCGCGCGGTCCACCGCTTCCTTGGTACTGCTCACCGCACTGGTCGTGGCCTGCTTGATCCGCTCGGCACGCTCGTCGATGCGGTCGCCGTTCGGCTCGGGATTCTGTACTTGTTTGTTCATTGCATGCTCCGGAGGGACTCAGTATGGCGCAACGTGTTGCAACGGACGGCCATTCATCTGGCGCGACGGAAGAACGAGATGATCGCCAGGATCAGAAAAATGACAAACAGGATTTTCGCTATACCGGCCGCGGCTCCCGCGATGCCGCCGAACCCGAGTACGGCAGCAATGATAGCCACGACCAGGAAAACCAGGGCGTAATGAAGCATGGCAGTGTCCTCTTGAATGAAAGCTTGCTGCAGCCAGCGCTGCCGCATGCGGTCATTCACCCATAGCCCGTGCCATGCGGGTGTGAAGGGAACCGGCGCCGCCGTGCACGCGGCGCCGACGTTTGGCTCAGCCGGCGACCGCCGGATTGAGGCTGTACGTGCCGACCAGCTCCGCTTCGGCCAACACATGGCCGACCATGGCAGCACGCAGTTCGGCCAGCGAAAAACCCTGGATGAGTGGCAACGCCGCCACGTCGAGTGCATGTACCTTGAAGTGATAGTGATGCAGCAGCGCATCGTTCCATGGTGGACACGGGCCGTCGTAGCCGAGATATTCGCCGCTCATCTCGGCATCACCGGCAAACCAGCCGGTGTAGTCATTCACGCCCTGCACACTGCCGGGCGGTCCGAACGGCTCGCGCTTGCCACGCGGAGTGATCGCGTCACTGCACGCGGCGGCCGCCAGCTCGCCGCATTCAGCCGGGATATTCGCCATCAGCCAGTGCACGAACTCCACTCGCGGCAAGTCGGCCGACACCGTGCGGCCTGCCTTGTTCACGTCGTCACCTCGGCTGGGCACGTCGGTGTCGATGCAGGTGAGTACGAACGAGCGGGTAACCAAGGGTGCATCCTTCCACGCCAGATGCGGACTCAGGTTGTCCGATAGTGCAAACGGATCGGCGCGCTTGCCGAAGGCAAATTCGGCCGGGATCGACTCACCGTTCTTGAAGTTGTCACTGCGTAGTTGCATGTATGTCTCCGTGGATTCAAAGCCCGTTAGCTCTATATAGCTCGTCATTCCGGCGCAGGCCGGAATCGCTTCACAACAGCGAAGCTGGTTATCGCTCTTCGCCACCACGCAGGAATGACATGGTGGACTCAAGGCTTGTACGTCACCCGATACACCGCCCCTGCCAGATCATCACTCACCAGCACACTGCCATCCGGCAGCGGCTGCACGTCGACCGGGCGCCCCCACGCACTTTCGTTCTGCTCGAAGCCGGTAATCAGCGGTTCGTACGACAGCACCTTGTTGCCGTTCAAACGTACCGTCATCACCCGGTAACCGGATTTCTTGCTGCGGTTCCACGAACCGTGCTCGGCGACGAGGATCGCGCCCTGGTAGCTGGCCGGAAACTGCTTGCCCTCGTAGAAGCGCATGCCGAGCGAAGCCACATGCGCACCGAGTTTCAGCACCGGCGGCACGTAATCCTTGCAGCTCTTGCCCTTGCCGAATTCGGGATCGAGCGTGTCGCCCTGATGGCAATACGGATAGCCGAAGTGTTCGCCGACTTTGGTGATCTCGTTCAACTCGTCGCTGGGCATGTCGTCGCCCATCAGATCGCGGCCGTTGTCGGTGAACCACAAGTGTTTCGTGCCCGGCTGCCAGTCGAAACCAACGGTGTTGCGGATGCCGCGCGCCACATCTTCGATGCCGGAGCCGTCCGCGTTCATGCGGGTCAGCTTGCCGTGATCCGGACCCGGATCGCAGATATTGCACGGCGCACCGATCGGCACGTACAGCTTGCCGTCCGGGCCGAACGCGATGAACTTCCAGCCGTGGTGCGTCTCGGTGGGAAACTTGTCGGTGATCACGACCGGTTTCGGCGGATCATCCAGATGGTTCTCGATATCGCGCAGCACGTAGATCCGGCTCACCGCGGAGATATACAAGTCACCGTTCTTGAACGCCACACCGACCGGCAGCTGCAGCCCGCTGGCGATCACGCGCACCTTGTCGGCATGACCATCGCCCTTCGTGTCGGTCAACGCATACACCTTGCCGGCGTCGTTGGAACCCATGAACACGGTGCCTTTCGCACCCAGCGTGATCTCGCGCGCATTCGGCACCTGATCCGAATACACCGCGATATGGAAACCCTTTGGCAGGGTCAGCTTGTCCAGTTGCGGCGCGGCGAAGGCCGGCGCCGCCAGCAGATAGAGCAACCACCACAGTTTCGTGCGCATCGGTCGGCCTCCGCATCGACGGGTAGACCGTGATGCTAACGCCGCCAGCATGAAATGTCGGTCGACGCGGCTATTTCGTCGCCGCATCGACCAAGTGGACCACCTCGGACCAGGGCGTCGGGCCTTCATGCATCGCGTAGACCGTGGTTACCTCCAGGTGCTCGCGTGCCACTGCCTGCACCACCTCGTGCATCAGTTCGGGATCGTAGAGCGTGTGGTCGGCATTGAGCGCCAGTGTGTCGCTGGCATACAGCAGCTTGTGCTGCGGGAAATACACCATGTACTGGCGCTCGGTTGAGGCGCCACGCAGCGGGTAGATCACCACCCGATTCGCCCCGCTGCCGATCTCCTGCCGGCCCGAAATCACATGCCATTGCGGGGCTCTGGGCGCGGCTTGCAGATGGTCCGGCTGCAGTCGGTGGGGGGCCGCGACCAACCGATCCAGCAGCGGCTGGTTCAGGTCGAGGATGTACACCGGCAAGTCCTCGGCCACCGCCTCGCGCACGCCGGCCATATGCGGCCACGAATCGGAGCTGGACAGCACCGCCTTCACCGGCATACCGGCAAACGCGCTGCGCGCCTTGGCCAGCACGCCGGCGACGTAATAGGGCGAGATCGGCGCTTCCAGTACCAGCACGCCGTCGTCCTGCTTGATCAGGGTGGCATTCCACGCACCGCTGTACAGCTCGATGCCCGGTGCCAGCTCGACGCGGTGCTTGTCGCTGAATTCACGGTTCCAGCCCTTCGATTGCGCACTCTTCGCCGCCACTGCCGCATCCATCGCGAAGGTCTTGTCGTCCAGCGCCTTATTGAAGCTGGCATCGAGGATCTGCATCGACTGCCACAGCACGCCGTTGCGTTGCTCGATGCGGTTGGTCGGCAACACCGTGCCGTTCAGAAGTTTCCAGTTGTCATAGTAGACACGCTGTTCCACATCACCCCAGGCGAACCAGAAATCCTGGAACGTCGCCGTGCGCTCGAATGCATCCGGCAGGTGGTTGAACGCATTGAGCATCACGCGTACCGGCCGGCCGTTCCAGCTGAATTCCAGCACGCTGTGCGGGGTGGAGCGCAGCCATTCGCCGCTGGTGTAATGCAGGTCCGGTGCCGCCGCCGCGGTGAGCAGCAGGCGCTCCGGCCCCAGCGCCAGCGTGGCACGGGTATCTTCCAGATCGGACAACCCGCACGGCGAGTCGCCGTCCTTTCCGCGATACACGCCACCCTGGGCGGTGGCCACCAGGGTCTGCTCGATGTCTGCCTGATGCGGGTCGGACTCCGGCCATACAGCGCGGGCATGCTGCAGCAGCCGGCCCTTGTCGAAATCCAGCGTGAGCTGGTCGCGCTCGTAGCTGCTGATGAACGGTGCCTGCCGGTACGACTGCTCGGTGAGTGCGGTGTGCCCGATCACGTCGAGTTGCACGTTGTGGATGGCCGCCAGCTTGTCGCGACCGCCCATCGCGGTCAGCGCCAGGTCGAGGCAGGCACGCGCATCGAGCCGTTCGCAGCCGGGCCGGCCAGCGATGCCTTCGCGGGAACCATCCGGCCGGGACGATGCGGAGGCATGCGTTGCAGCCGTAGCGATCAGGCTCAACGCCGTCAGCGCGGCAACCGGGGAAATCCTGCACCAACGCTTGCGGCTGTTCATCGCTTGTCGCTCGATCAGGCCCAACGGGCGGATGCCGCAGCCTACGAGGTTTGCGCGGTAGCGCCCCATGAGGAAAGTCATGCCGTGCGGGAAGTCATGCCTCGCCGCGGGCACCACGCGATGGCTCTGCTAACGTGGCGTACTTTACAGGGAGGCCGCATGAGCGAACTGCAGGATCTGACCACGCTGGTACGCGCGGCCACGCCATTGCTGGTGATCGAGACGGTGGACGAACAGCGGGTGATCGAGTGTTTCCGCCACGTGATCGCGCAGGCGCTGCATCCCCTGTGGCGCTGGACGCTGACCGACGGTCTCAGCCGGCTCGACTTCGCCCAGACGGACGGCGAGGTAGCGCCGGATGCCACCGCCACGCTGGACGCGATCCGCGCGCAGGGCGAGCGTGGCATCTATCTGATGTTCGATTTCCACACCCTGCTGCGCTATGCGATGAGCCTGCGCCAGATGCGCGAGATCGTGCAGCGCCAGCGCTGCGCCGCGCACACCATCGTGCTGGTCGGTGCGAAGATCGAATTGCCCGAGGAACTGGAGGCATTGGCCCTGCGCGTGCCGCTGTCGCTGCCGGACATCAAGGAACTGGCCGGCATCCTGCGCGGCGAAGCCGTGGCCTGGCAGCGCGAACAGGGCCGCAAGGTCGAGGTGGACAACGATGCCGCGCGCACCATCGTGCGCAACCTGCTCGGCCTGTCCGCACCGGATGCGCGGCGCATTGTGCGCAAGCTGATCTACAACGACGGCGCACTCAACCACGCCGACCTGCCCGAACTGATGCAGGCCAAGTTCGACCTGCTCAACCGCTCCGGCCTGCTGCATTACGAGTACGCCACCGCCAGCTTCGCCGACATCGCCGGCGTCAGCCGCGTGCGCGAATGGGTGCAGCGGCGGCGTACCGTGTTCCTCGATCCGTCCGCCACGCCGATGCTCGATCCGCCGAAGGGTGTGCTGCTGCTCGGCGTGCAAGGTTGCGGCAAGAGCCTGGCGGCGAAGGCGATCGCCGGCGGCTTCGGCGTGCCGCTGGTGCGGTTGGACTTCGGCACGCTGTACAACAAATACCAGGGCGAGACCGAGAAGAACCTGCGCGAGGCACTCGGCAGCACCGAGCTGCTGGCACCGTGCGTGCTGTGGATCGACGAGATCGAGAAAGGCCTCGCCGGCGGCGGCGATGATGGCGGCGTGTCGCGCCGCGTGCTCGGCTACCTGCTGACCTGGATGGCCGAGCGCAAGGCCAAGGTGTTCGTGGTCGCCACCGCGAATGCCGTCAACGAGCTGCCCGCCGAACTGCTGCGCAAGGGGCGTTTCGACGAGATCTTCTTCGTCGACCTGCCGAAGGAATCCGTGCGAAGCGAGATCTTCGCGATGCACTTGGGCCGCCGCAAGCTCGATGTCGCCGGTTTCGAGCTGTCCGCGCTGGCTGAAGCCAGCGATGGCTATTCCGGCGCCGAAATCGAACAGACCATCGTCAGCGCTCTGTATGACGCAGCTAGCAACGGCACGCCACCGGATCAGGCGACCTTGCTCAATGCGCTGAAGCAGACGCGGCCGTTGTCGGTGCTGATGCGCGAACAGGTGGAAGCATTGCGGGCGTGGGCGCAAGGGCGGTGCGTGGCGGCGGATTGATGTCTTCCAGCCGCACCTGTCTACATCAAGGTTGCTATGTATTCTGTGTTGACCGCGAAATCATCATCGCTGAGTTGCGCACTTTTCTACCAAGGCCCGACCATGCACGAGCTGCCACCCTTTCACCTTGCCTTCCCGGTGACATCTCTGGCCACGGCCCGTACGTTCTACGGCGATCTGCTCGGCTGCCCCGAGGGCCGCTCCAGCGACAGCTGGGTGGACTTCGATTTTCACGGTCACCAGATCGTGGCGCATCTGGCGCCGGAGGAAGCGCGCGCTGTGGCAGCACACGACGTGGATGGCGACAACGTGCCGGTACGTCATTTCGGGGTGGTGTTGTCGATGGATGCGTGGCAGGCATTGGCAGAGCGGCTGCAAGCGGCCGGCACGCGTTTCGTGGTCGAGCCACATATCCGCTTCAAGGGCCAGCCCGGCGAGCAGGCCACGATGTTCCTGCTCGATCCCTGCGGCAATGCGCTGGAATTCAAGGCGTTCGCGGATCGCGCGCAGTTGTTCGCGAAGTAGCACGGCAGGAGCAACCGTGATGGATCCGGAAGACCTGCCGAAGCTGGTAAGCGTGCGCATGCCGTATGGCAAGTACCAGGGGCGGCTGATCGCCGATCTGCCCGGTGCGTATCTCGCATGGTTTGCGCGCAAGGGCTTTCCGAACGGCGAGCTGGGCCGGCTGCTGGCGCTGATGCTCGAGCTGGATCACAACGGACTGTCGTCGCTGCTCGATCCGCTGCGCAAGCGTTAGAAAGATCTGAACAAGCCTTCTGCCGTCATGCCCGCGAAAGCGGGCATCCAAGTGGATGTTCGCAATGGATGCCCGCTTTCGCGGGCATGACGACCTTTTAGAGCATCCTTAGCCTAGCACCGCTGGTTACACTGGCGCCCGATGAATACCGACTCCCATGAATTCAGCAGTGTGGTGAACGCACTGACCACCGATGGCTGGTGCGTGGTGCCGGATCTGCTGCCGGCCGCACAGACGCAGGCATTGGCAGCCGAATGCCGCGCCATGCACGAGGCGCGACAGCTGGCGCCCGCGCGAGTCGGTTCCGCACGCACCGCCACGCCATTGCGTGGCGACAGCACGCACTGGTTCCAGGCTGGGGCGATGAGCACACCGCAGCAGGCGTTCACCGATCGCCTCGATACGCTGCGCATTGCGTTCAATCGCGAGCTGATGCTCGGCCTGATCGAATGCGAATCGCACTACGCGGTGTATCCACCGGGCGCCGGTTACACACGGCATATCGACCGACTGCGTGACAGCGATGCGCGGGTGGTGTCGGCGGTGTTCTACCTCAACGAAGACTGGCAGGACACTGATGGCGGTGCGCTGCGGCTGTATCTGGACGGCGGTTCGCATCGTGACATTTATCCGCACGCGGGCAAGTTGCTGCTGTTTCTCTCGGCGCAGTTCGAGCACGAAGTGTTGCCGGCTACGCGCGACCGCATGAGCATCGCCTGTTGGATGCGGCAGCGGGCACTCGCGCCGACGTTTTGAAACTCCGCCGCCTACGGGCTCGCCGCGTCTGACCCCAGCAGTTCGATTTCGGCTAGCGCCGTTGGCGCCGCACCTGTCGATGGATCGAGGCGCAATCGGTAATACGCATAGTTGCCCGGCGCGTGCACGATAAAGGCGCGTGTCTGCTGCGGCCATGCAAAGCGCTCGTGCTGACGCGTATCCATCGTATGCCAGTGCTGGCCATCGCTGGATGCCTGCAGCTGCCAGTCCGAGGGTGCGGCGGTGCTGGCGCCAGAAGTGAGCGTGAGCATCGCGACCTCACGCGGTTGTGCGAAGTGCCAGCTGATCGTGGTCACTACCGCGGGTAGCGTGGCTTCGGTGTTGCTGTCGTTGTCGGACAGTGCCGCCAACTGCGGGATGGCTGGCGAGCTGCTGACTTCACCCTGGTCGCCATCGGTGAGATCGCGCAGCGGTTGCGGCTTGCCGCGAGCAGTCAGTGACGGCGGCAACGCGGCCTCGTCGCTCCCCCACGTCGAGGGCCGCGGCCCCATCGCGAAATCCAGCATGGCGCCCTGCACCAGCAGCGCGTGCGGCAGGGTCAGCCGGTTCCACGGCTGGCCGTTGACGCGCAGGCTCTGGATATAGCGGTTGCTGTCGCTGACCGCAGGCGCATTGATCACGATGTGTCGACCGTTCTCCAGCCGGATATCCATGTGCGGGAAATACGGCGCGCCGATCACGTAGTCGGGCGTGCCCATGCGCAACGGGTAGAAACCAGCGGCGCTGAACACATACCAGCCAGACATCTCGCCGTTGTCTTCGTCGCCGAGATAGCCCTGGCCGATCTCGCTGCCGACGTAGAGGCGCGACAGCACGTCGCGCACCTTGTCCTGCGCCTTCCACGGCTGCCCGGCGAAGTCGTACATGTAGATGATGTGGTGCGAGGGCTGGTTGCTGTGGCCGTACTGACCCATGCGCACCGCGCGTGCCTCCAGCATCTCGTGGATCGGCTCGCCGTAGCTGCCGACGTGGAAGTTGCCCGGCGTGGCGAAGAACGCATCGAGCTTGGCAGCCAGTTCCGCGCGGCCGCCGTACAACGCGGCGAGGCCGGCACCGTCCTGCGGTGCATGGAAGGCCATGTTCCACGCGTCGGTCTCGGTGTAGTCGCCGCCCCAGCGGAGCGGATCAAAATCCTTGGCATCGTAGCGCCGGTGCCCCGCGGCGTCGCGGCCGACGAAGAAGCCCACGGCGGTATCGAACAGGTTGACGTAGTCGAGTGCGCGGTTGTGGAAGTACGCCGCATCATCGGCGTAGTGCGCGGCGTACGGATCGTCCGCCGTCGGTTGCTGGGCCAGCACGGTGGCCAGGTTGCCGATCGCGAAGTCATTGATATAGCCGTCCATCGACCACGACAGTCCTTCATCTACGCCGGTGTCGGTGTAGCCGTTGAAGATCGCGTTCTGCAGGCCCTTGCGGCCGGTGCCTGCGAGCGGACTGACCACCGTGGCGTCCTTCAGCGCGGACTGATAGAACGAACGCACGTCGAAGTTGTGCACGCCCTTCAGCCACGCATCGCTGAACGCCACGTCGGCGCTGGTGCCTACCATCAGGTCGGCGTAACCGGGTGACGACCAGCGCGCGATCCAGCCGCCGTCGCGGTACTGCTGCACGAAACCGTCGATCATCTCGCCGGCCTGCGTCGGCGTGAGCAAGACATAGGCGGGCCACGCGGTGCGGTAGGTATCCCAGAAACCGTTGTTGACGAATACCTTGCCGTCGACGATGCGCGCACCGGACTGCGTGGGCGTGTCGGCACCGGCTGGCGCGGAAAACGGGCTGGCGTAGCGATAGTGTGGTTGCGCTGCCGTGCCGGTGTTCTCGTACGCCTCGTTCGGATACAGAAACAGACGGTAAAGGTTGGAATACAGCGTGGCCAGCTCGTCGCGGCTGGCGCCCTGCACGCTGACGATGCCGAGCTGTGCATCCCATTGCCGTTGCGCGCGTTCGCGCACGTCCTCAAAGCTGTCGCTGGGTGCAATCTCCAGCGCGAGATTGTGCTGCGCCTGTGCCAGGCTGATCAGCGAAGTGGCGATGCGCAGGTTCACCACCTTTTGCGTGTGCGTGTCGAAGCCGAACCACGCACCGACATGGTCGCGACCCTCGCCGGTGAGCCGGCCGCTTTCGCTGACCGGTCGATCGACCACGCCGTAGAAGAACAGCCGCGTGGCTCCGGTGGAGAGCCGGCTCTTCACGTCCGACCAGCCGCTGAAGCTGCGGCCGGACGGATCGAGCGTGATGCCGCCGCGGTCGTCGCGGTTGTCGAAGATCAGCTGCGAACGATCGCCCTTGAAGGTGAAGCGAAACATCGCGGCGTGGTCGGTCGGCGCCAGCTCGGTGACGATGCCGTTGTCGAATGCGACGCGGTAGGTATATGCATGCGAGGCCTCGTTCGCATGGCTGAAGCTCAAGGCGCGCGCCGTTCGGTTTGCATTCGGTGCACCGTTCGCGACTGCTGCCGGCATCAGCTGAAACGTCTGACGGTCGCCCATCCACGGGCTGGGCTCATGCGACAGCGCGAACGCCTCCAGCCGCGGCCGGTTGTCCGCGCCGTTGCGCTGCTGGTACTGGTAGATCCAGTTGGAACCGGCATCGGTGACCGGCGTCCAGAAGTTGAAGCCGTGCGGCATGGCCGTTGCGGGGAAATTATTGCCGCGCGAGAAGCGGTCGTTGGAGTTGGTGCCGCGACGCGTCTCGACGAAGTCGCTGGGGCGTTGGCGCGCATCGGCCACAGCCGGGCCGATCCGCAGATCGTCCAGGTAACCCTCGAACGCCGCGGCCGGGCCATCGTACGCCAGCACGATGCGCTTGATCGTGCGGCCCGCGGCAATGCTGCCGACATCGATCGTCACCTGATTCCATTGATCCGGATACAGCACGCGTCCTTCGCCCTGCGCCCGTGCCGAAGCACCGATGCGATGCTGGTCGACTGCGCCGCGGGTGGACAACCGGCTGCCGTCATCGAACAGCAGATCCACCGCCACGTAGTTGGCCGGATCGCGCAGATCACCTTCGACACGCTGTGGAAAGATCAGGTACGACAACTGGGTGTCGGTCTGCACCGGCAAGTCGACATCGAACAGGCGCTGTTGTTGCGGCCCGGCCACGCTACCGCGGTAATGCAGCGCGTGCAGCCCGCTGAAACCGACCCCGGGTTTGGCGGTGAGTGCGCTGGACTGATCCGGGCCACCCGCAACCTGCGCCGTAAAACTTGCCTGCGCCGCAACCGGTCCGGATGCGGGCTCGCCTGTCTCGAAGGAAGTGTGGAAGTTGCCGTCATGCGCGTACGTCGGCATGGGCATCCAGCCGAGACATGCGCTTGCAGCCAACCAGGCGCAGCAACCCGCACGATGCCACGCCGATGCCTTCATGCCCCGTTCCTCACTGATTCGCCGATGCACGTGCACTCAATTTACCGTCAACGACCGAGAGGACCGTTGCCCCTGGCGCCAGACGCGGATGGCCAGTGATTTGAAGCGATCCAAATCAATCGTGTCAAACGGCATTGCTATAACGAGGAAGGATGCGACGGCCGCCACCGATCAGGTGACGACCGCCATGAGCCTTACCAGGCCTGGACGATGTCACCGTTGTCCGGCGAACCATCCGGATGGCTGAACCAGTACACGCGGTTGCGATGGTCCGGGCAACCCTGGCCGCTGTCATAGCTGGAAACCACGCCATCGAGCGTACCCACGTCAGCGCGATAGCAGCCTCCAAGCGAGTCGTGGAACGCGAATGTCTGCGTGCTGTGCTGGCCCGTGTGCGCTGTCAGGTTGCCACTGGCATCGAAATCCAGCGTGTCGGCGCTATCCACCGTGTTACCCACTTTTGCCGAATACACGGAGATACCGAACAGCTGGTGTGCGCTGTGCTTCTGGTAGTCCTGGTGCGCGATGGTGGCCAGGGTAAAGCTGCCGTCCGTGGCCACCTGTTCGTTGATGTCCAGATGCAGCGGGTAGCTCAGCTTTTCACGGTACTCGCCGACGACGGTGTGACCAATGCGACTGCGGCTGACACCGTCCACCGACGTGAGCTGGTCGGTGACCTGGCGGTAGGTGGTGGCGTTGATGGTGAAACCCTGGGTATCGGCAAAGCCCACGGTCTGATCCACCGTGGTCTGCACACGACCGCGCGAAGTATCGGCATAACCCTCGATCACGAAATGCCGGCTCAGGTTGGTGGTGATGTTGCCGGTGATATTTCCGGAAGAATCCTGCTGCAACGTGTCGCCGATGGTCGGTGTGGGTGGCTGGCTGACCAGGGTGTTGCGCACGAGCTGGCCGCTGACCTGCTGCGCATGCGGATCGAGATACACCAGCAGGCTGGCAGTGGCCGAGAAATAGTTGTCGGCACCCGCCACACTCAGCGCGACCGTGTGCGGCGAGCCATTGCTGAGCACGCCGGCGAACGGCGTGAGATCGACCCGGTACGGCATGAAGTTCAACGTCTGCACGCCGGGTGTGGGCCGCCACAGGTAGGGATCGATGCCGCCGGTGTAGATCCACGGATACACCGGTGCCACGCCGGCTGGCTGGCCGTCGATGCTGACTTCGGCCTCGCGGAAATTGCCACCGCCGCATTCCTGCACCTCGGCGGCATACTGATCCGGCACGCAGGTGTACCAGAACTCGTCGGCGTTCTGGCTCTGCACAAACACATCAAGATAGGCGCGCTCGACATTGCGTGGCAGGGTCAACGTCTTCGCCAACTGGCTGGTGGAACTGTCGAGCTCGGTGGTATTCCCTACCGCGTCACTGCCCAACGGGTACACCGCATCGGGTACCTGTGCCGCCGGTGCAAGCATCGAGGCCGGATAGAACAGCAGCCGTGCGCTGCCGTGGATGACCCCGGTATAGGTGCTGTTGACCACGTTGCCGATGATCGCCTGGCCGTTGCCTGCCGCGGACAGCAGTGTGCTGTAGTCGGTGAGGTCACGTTCCACATGCCAGCTCGGTGCCACCGTCGACGACGGCTCCTCGGTAGTACCGAAATAAAGATTCACGCCACCCAGCCACAACGTGGCGGTGCGGTCGAACTGGCGCCCGGCGGTCACCGAGAAATCCGCCTCCAGCACCACCTTGGACCAATGCTTGCCGCAACCGCTAGGCGGTGTGTAGCTGTAGGGACGCGTGTTGAAATCGGTGAACGTATCGTCCTGGAACAGCTGCACCACGCAGGGCGTGCCTGACGGGCGCGGCACGCTGGGATCGGCCACGGTGACGTTGTTCGAACCGACCGGACTACTAGTGGCCGGCGCGGCAAATGCGCCGCAGGCAAACGTGAGAGACAACCCGGCCAGCGCCAGGCAACGACCAGCGAATCGCTTCGGTAACATGCGCAAATCCCCGCGTGATGGTGCCCCCTGTCCAATGACGCTAGCACGCGGATTGCAGCCCAGGGGTCAAATATTGCGTAAATTCCGCTGCCGGTCACAGAGGGCCGGGCCGGGCTTTTCAGGCGGCTCCACCGTCGACCAGCGTGTTGAAGCGTGCGGCGATGTAGTCGTCGGTGAAGCTGGTCATGCCGTAGCCGCGGATAAAGCCGCAGTGACCGCCAAAGTCGGCGATGTCCAGTTCCACGTTGGGCGGCAGCTGGAGTTTTTCGAAGGCGTCGACCGGGATCACCGGATCATCGCGCGCGGTAAGAATGGTGGCCGGTATCTGCATCGCCAGCAGCGCGTCACCAGCCACCGAATACCCGTCCAGATACTGTTGCAGCGACGGGAAGTCGGTATGCCGCAGCACCATCGCCTCGGTCAGGCCACGCAGGTTCTGCTTCAGCTCGGACATCTCGAAGTACTGGCGATGCGGAAAGGCCTTCTGTTTGGCCTGCAGCGAATGGCGCCACTTGCGCATGAAGTAGGCCTGGTAGAACCACGGCGCGGATTCCTCCAGCGAGAACAGGCCTTCGCCAGGATCGATGATCGGGCACACCGCCAGCACGTAACTCAGTGGAATGCCGGTACGCGAAGTCTGCAACGCGGCGCGCAACGCGAAATTGCCGCCCAGCGAGAACCCGGCCAGCGCCATCGGGCGCGCCGGCCAGCGCTGCGCGATGTCGCCCAGCGCATGCACCACTTCGTCGATGCGGCAGGAGTGGAACAGCGCCTCGTTGAGGTTGTAGCTGTCGCCGTGATCGCGGAAGTTCAGCCGGACGATGTCCCAGCCGTCGGCGAGCAGGCGGCTGCCGGTCTGCAGCACATAGGTGGAATCGACGCTGCCCTCCCAGCCATGGAACAGCACGGCAAGACCACGTGCCTGCGGGCGGATCTTCTGTGCGGTATAGGCACCGGTGAGGCGCACGCCACCACCGCCATCGACCACGATTGCTTCGGCACCGTCCATTACCGTCTGCGCGGCACGCGGCAACAACATGCGGCGCACGCCGCTGGAGGACAGCATGGTCTGGATGTGACCGCTGCGCAGCGGCCAGGGCGGACGGAAATCCTTTCCGCGGGGCAGGCTCATGCGCGACCGTCGTCCGGCGCGGCATCTTGCAGCGCCGCATCGATGCGCTCGCGCGATTGCTCGGCCATGCGACGTCGCGCATCCGGACTGGCCGGCACCGGCGTGAGGAAATGTACTTCGGCATCCATCGGCGCCTCACCCAGCATGCGCACGATGTTGCCCATGAAACTCTCGTCTACACGGAAGCCGGCATCGATCACGCGCCGGCCGCCACGGGCAAAACGCAGCGCCACCGGCTGCACCGGCACTTCGGCATCCAGCGCAGCCTGGAAGATGCGCGCATGGAACACTTTGAGCACGCCGTTGTAGCCGGTGCCACCTTCCGGGAACACCGCCACCGAACGGCCATCGCGCAGCCGCTCGACCATCACCTGCATCACGGTGGACAGCGAATGGTTGCTGCCGCGGCGATGGAAGATGGTGCCTCCGTTCGCCGCAAGCCAGCCGACCAGCGGCCAGCCGGCGATCTCGGCCTTGGCCACGAAGCAGGCCGCGCGCTGGCTGTGCAGCAGCTCGATGTCGATCCACGAGGTGTGGTTGGCAACAAACAGCACCGGGTCGGCCAACGGTTGGCCGACCCGGACCGAGCGCATGCCGAAGATGCGCAGCAGCTTGACCGACCACCAGCGGATCATCCTGTGTGCGAACGGCTCCCTGCCATCCTTCATCACCACATGCTGGTTCCAGCTGAGGATCAGCGAACACAGCAGGATGCCCAGCACGATATGCAGCAGCACCAGCGGCACACGCCACAGATAGCGCAGCGGGCGCAACAGGTCACGTTCGGGGACGGTGGTGGTATCGATGCTCATCAGTCGATTAGTTTAGCGGGCACAGGCGCTCAACGCTCCAGCTGGCTCAGTGGCAGTGACGGCGAACGTTTCACCGTGCGCAGCACGAAGCTGGAATTGACATCGGCAACACCCGCCGCATTCAACAGATGGTCGAGCAGGAAGCGCGAAAAATCCTTGAGGTCGGCCACATAGACGTGCAGCAGGTAGTCCATGTCGCCGGTCAGCGCATGGCAGGCCACCACTTCGTCCCAACCGTTGACGTGTTCGACGAAATGCTCGATCGCCTCAGCCTCATGTTTGGTCAGCTGGACCCGCACGAAAGCCTGCAGGCCCAAGCCCACCGCCTGTGGATCGATCTGCGCGGCATAGCCGGTGATGATGCCGTCCGCTTCCAGCCGCTGCAGCCGGCGCAGACAGGCCGATGCGGACAGGCTGACCCGCTCGGCCAACTCGGCATTGGTGATGCGGCCCTCACTCTGCAGCACTGCAAGCAGACGAAGGTCGGTACGGTCGAGTGACGTCATGTGCAATAAAACTTCATTAATATAATTTGCTACGCAAGGATGATGCAATCAATAGCCCTTCTGTGGCAATAAAACAAGCTTCGTGCGTCGAATCCCCCGTATGCTGTGGGCTGGATCATCCCTGCCCCGGAGCCTCCCGCCATGGAAAACACCACACCCCGCAAGGTCGAACACCAGCAGACCGATCGCGGCTACGTGCCGGTGTACGCCACCGGCGTGGTTGAGCAACCGTGGGCCAGCTACAGCCAGACCGACCATGAAGTGTGGGACACCTTGTTCAAGCGCCAGCGCGAGATGCTGCCCGGCCGCGCGTGCAAGGAGTTCATGGCCGGTGTCGAGCGCTTCGGCCTCGGCGACGGCGGCATCCCGAAGTTTGCTGAACTCAACAAGGTGCTCGGCGCCGCCACCGGCTGGGAAGTGGTCGCGGTGGAAGGCCTGCTCCCCGATGAAGTGTTCTTCGATCACTTGGCCAACCGCCGCTTCCCGGTCAGCTGGTGGATCCGCAAACCCGATCAGCTCGACTACCTCAGCGAACCGGACCTGTTCCACGACCTGTTCGGCCACGTACCGCTGCTGCTCAACCCGGTGTTCGCCGACTACATGCAGGCGTATGGCCGCGGCGGCATGAAGGCCTTCGCGATCGGGCCCGAAGCGCTGATGAACCTCACGCGGCTGTACTGGTACACGGTGGAGTTCGGCCTGATCAACACCGACGAGGGCATGCGCATCTACGGCGCGGGCATCGTCAGCTCCAAGGGCGAGTCGATCTACTCGCTGGATTCGGCCTCACCGAACCGCATCGGCTTCGGCCTGGAACGCGTGATGAGCACGCGCTACCGCATCGACACCTACCAGCAGACCTACTTCGTGATCGACGGCTTCGAGCAGTTGTTCGAGGCGACGCATCCGGACTTCACGCCGATCTACGCGAAGCTGCATGAGCTGCCTGCGCACGCGGCCGGCGATGTGCTGGATGGCGATCGCGTGTTCACGCGCGGCAATCGCGAGGGTTGGGCGACCAACGCGGATACCTGAGCATCCATTTCGAACCGTGAAATTGAAGGCCGGCGAATATGCCGGCCAGAAAATCGGCCGGGCTTAAGGTTTCGCACCTGAAGGTGGCACGCAGTCAGATACGCACTCGAACCACGCGTCCCTGTGCGGGTAATCGATGGTCATCCGGAAGTGTTCAAGAATATTGGCACCCACGGCACCTTCCGGAGGCCGATCCATCAATGACGCCATCATGTCGTGGAAAGCACTGTCCGGTCGCTCGGTAAACCACACCGGCCCCACTTCCCAGCCAGCAATCTGCACCTTGGGAACGCGGATGATGGGGAAGACTTTCTGGGGAATCAGGTCGTCACCCTGCTCGATCACCATCCAGTCAGGATGTTTCTTGCGCCAGACATCCATGGTCGATTTGGTGATGTAGCTGGTTACACCGATTCCCTCGGTAGTAGTGCTGATGCCGCTGGCTTTCAGACCTTCGGCGGTTGGGTGGGCAGTCGCCCCCGTATCCAGCAACATATCGAGTGCCTGACCATCCACAGTCAGGGCAATGCGCGGCCATCCGAACATGAGACCCGTCGGAGAAACGCGAAACCCGAGTGCTGTCTTGTGGGTACCTCTGGGAGGCAGTGCTCCATTGGCCCTCACAGTCACCTTGCGGCCCGGATAGTCATACGTCCAGACGCCTTGGGAAAAGTAGAGCGGTACCAGCTGGCCATCTGCTTTCGCTTCATCGCCTGTGGGGACAATGACGACTCCTTGGCAAGGTCCTGAGAAACTGGGTACACCTTTGCCCGGTTTGAACCGGGGATGAGCCAGCGCATACGTCTGCCATCCACCTCGCACGAGTCACTGGCAGACAGGGACAGAGCGTCAGCCTGGACCTTGTTGATCCAATAACTCGGCCAGAAGCCGCCCCCAGTATCCAAGACCATGCGCATGGCCTTGCCGTTATCGAGTACTGGTGTGGCGTAAAAATGCCCGGATTCGTAGGTGGTTGGCATAACCACATCCGTCGTCGTGGCACTCGCATTCACCTTGGTTATCACGGACAACGCAAGGACGGCGACGGTTATAGGACGGCTTAATACAGATGTTCCAGAACACACGATTGGTAATTCCTTTTCAACGGATCGCCCTGGAAAGGTCCGCGAGGTGATCTTCAAGACACCCGCTATCTAGTAGTCGTAGATGTGCTCTATGGACAGTGACTGTCCGTTGATACTACGCAGCAGTGCGCCCAGTGAATCCACCTGCACGGCAAGTACCACGCGTTTTTTCCCTGGAACTGTACGAATGGACTGCGTGAACAGGATGTCCCGCGCAGGCACGGGGGGAGCCCAAGCGGTGGGTGCAATCAGGCTCAGCAGTATCGGACCACGATTCCCCGCGATCTCTTCAAACTGCGCACCGAGTTTCGCAAGCACAGCGGCTTCATTGGTGAACTCCTGATAGCGTGGCAGCGTTACCAGCGCCGTGCCGCCGGCATCCTGCCTGAGCAGCTTCATGTTCGGAAGTTCGGCGCTTGCGCCATCGGGCAAACGATCAAGGATGACGGCCGTGACGGGAACCGGCTCGTCGTAGCTCGCCTTGGTGGCCACGCCAATCAACCAGCCGTACGCCGCCTTGACTCCGTATTCCGTCGTCAACGCGTACTTGCGCTCCCACTTCCTTATGGCATCGGGTCCCCACAGGCTGGTGTCCTTCCACAGGCCGATCAACCTGCTGCGAAAATCGAATTTGTACCAAGGCTCGACGCGAATGAAATCGACGTAATCCTGCGCCACGCGTGAGGCGTAGCGATCCTCCTCGGTCTGGCCATGCGTGCGGGTGAGCTCGGCTATGCGGCCGATCAGCGTTTCGTAACCGGCGCGCAGGCCGTATTCGACGGTGGTACTCACGCCAATGACCATGATCATGACGTGATATCCCCAGTTCATGGGGTATCGATTCCGGGTTGCCTCGTAGACAGCTCCATAGCCTTGCCAGAACTGTCCGATGTGGCCAAGGAAGGGGAAATCGCTCGGATTGTGCTCGCGAACGAACACCGCATACTCGGCCGGGCTGAAGACCAGAAACCATTCCGGATAGGTGAGAAAGGTTTGCTCGGGCCCGCGGCGATGCTCCTGCGGCGTCACGATGACTTCGTCGGCAGCGAACGAATTCACAGCGAACATCGCGACCAGCATCGATGCAAGGATCACAAGCCAACCGCGACGCATCCAGGCGCGTTTGCGAATCATGCTGCACGCTCGCGCGAGTCTTTGACAAACGACATCAAGACGTTGTCGGAAGGGTCGTTTGCCTGCAGCAGGCGATTGCCGGAGTCGATGAGCCCAGCCGCCTGCAAACGTTCGCTCCAGCTGGCCACCGGGGCGAAGAACCTCAATTCGTTGCGGTTGCTTTCCCATGGCAGGCCAAGGCCTGCGTTGAACACGGTATGCGCAAGCGACACGAAATCGTGCATCAGGGGCGTGGTGACATCGTGGTCACGGAGAATGAACACACCGCCAGGGCGCAGGATGCGCTCGATCGAGAGGATGAAATCCCGCAGCCGTTCGGGTTGTGCATGGTGCAGACCGATGTAGCAGGTGACCACATCCACGCTCGCACTCGCCACATCGGCCTCGGCAATCGGCGCGTAATCGTTCATGGGTACGAATCGCCCGAGCTTGCCGATCTGGCCGCGCTCCACAATATCAACCGGAGAACCACCCGGGGCGACATCATTCACGAGAACGATGTCACCTTCCACGCGCACGTGTTTTCGCAGCTCACTGATGTAGCGACCCGTGGTGCCTATTTCGACGTAACCATGAATATGGCGACGATCGCCCAGCAATTGCAGCGTCTGGCGTGCCATCTCGCGCTTCTGCTTGAGCAAGGCGGGGACGGCGTAAGTCAGCTCGGAAAGCAGCGGTTTGATGCCGGGGAGGTCACGCTGGAGTTGGCGGTATATGGCTTCGTCGTCTTTGTGTTCGGCGCAGGTAGCCTTGATCAGGGCATGGAAGCGATCTTCCGGATACAGGCGATAGATGTTCTGCAGGAAGCGGTAGAAGCCATCGTGCATGCGCCTGTCGTCGAACACGCGATGAAATTCACAGGTGGGCGTGTGGCCAGCAGGCTGGTTCGCGGTGGCCAACGTCGGTGCGTAATAGGTATCCCAGATGACATTGCGCCAGCGAAAATCAGGATCCAGCCGGCGCTTGAGCGCGAACAGCTCATGTGCGCGTGGATATGCCTTGTGGAACTGCTCCGGAGTGGCATGTACCTGATAGGGCAGATAGTAGGCGCCGCTGCACTCGATGGCCGCATCGATCAACTCGCGGGTCCACACCGCTACGCGATTCCTGGCGTTTACGCGCGTTCGCTGCTTGTAATAGAGAACAAAGGCAAACGTCTCGCTGCGCGCCCAGGCCAGCAGCGAGCCTGGATCAGCCGTCGCGTGACGCACCGAAATATTCAGCACGTTGACCCGATGGCGTTGCAGGATTTCAGCCATCCTGGTCACGAAATCCTGATATCGCGCTACCGGTACGAAATACTCCTGGAGCACAAAGGTACGGAAGACGCGCGAACGAGGTTCCAGTTCGGCCACATCGGCACCAGCCTCATAGTTGCGCCAATGCACGCGCTTGCTCAGATACAGCAGCGGATCGATCAGGTATTCCTTGCGCCACTTGCCCAGCGGCGTTTCGGAAATCGCCCAGATGAAGTACTTCTGGATCGGATAAGTACGCCGCGTCGGAACCAGACGGTACGGCACGGTAACGGGATCATCCGTTTCCTCCCAGGTGATCGAGCGTGCCCTTGTGAACTGCGGCGGATAAAGATCGGCGTTGTGGAAGATCGCCTGAGGTACATTGCGCACTTTCTCGGTGAAGTGGGCCAGATACGTATTGGGCGGCAGCTTAGTCGTCACGCGTTTGACGCGTGTGTTACGGGCCAGATCGAGTTCCGCCTCGACAATGACGCCAAGACCACCATAGCCACCGATGGCGCCGTAGAAAATCTCGCTATTGACGCTTGGCGAGGCCTCCACGCTTTCACCCGTAGCCAGTACGACAAGAATCGAGCGGACGGCCAGAATCAACGGACCCTGGCCCATGTACCGACCATGCACGTTGACACTCAACGAACCGCCGACAGTGAAGTTGGCGTAGCTCTGCATGATCTTGATCGACAGATCATGCGGATCGAGAAATCGTTGCAGGTCGCACCAGCGAATACCGGCTTGCACACGAATCGTACGATGCAAAGGTGAGAAGCTCACCACGGCATTCATCCGGCGCATGTCGACATGCAAGGCACCAGGGCTGGCAGTCTGGCCACCCATGCTGAAACGTCCGCCCCCGATACAAATGGGGCCGCTCGTTCGCTCGATGGCGACCCGTATGTCTTCCGTGCTCGTGGGTGTCACTACCGCCCACACAGGTACCGGATTGAGACCGGTGACGTCATTGACGATCTGCCGGGCGTCGCCCGTGGTCAGCGGAACGGCGCTCATTTGACGACCTGGTAATCAGGATAGAACTCGGATGGATCGCGTCCGTAGCGGTTGGGCCCCGCGCTTCCGCGCAGGAATCCAAGCTCGGTCACCAGCAGAATCGGTCCGGCGATAGGAATGAGAACGACGAGAATCCACGCGCCACGCTTGTTGCGATCATGCAGGCGTTTGGTGATGAGGGCGACGAGTACTATAAGGAGCGGTGGGTATAGCAACAGCGTGCTGGCGTGCCCGAACACACGCTCGAAACCCACAAACAGAAAGATGAAGACTATCCATGTTGCGAGGGAGTACGCCCAGAAGGTCGAACGCAACAGACGTCCCCGGAAGGACAGGAACACATCTTTCATCCGCATGCACACATTCCTTATGGAAGCTTCTGGCTGATCAAGAAGAATTTGCCGTCAAACGCGTGACCCGTCGCTGACCTGCAGTGTTTCGGTCTGCCTTCAAGCGCATTCATACCGGGAAACGGTACGGTGGTCCAGATGCGCATCAAGGCTGATGAGGCTGGCTTAGCGCGGCACACCATCCGCCCACGGCTTGATGATGTTGATCCACAGCAGGTAGCCCTTGCGGTTCATGTGCAGCCCGTCTTCGCCGAACAGCCCAGGCTGCGGGCCGCCGTCCTTGCCAAGCATCGGTGTAAAGACGTCCAGATAAGTCACGCCCTTCTGTGTCGCGGCATACGTGCGGACCAGCGCATTCGCCTGGCGAATCTTTGGCAGCAGTACCGCGCGCGCCACGCTCGGCTTGATCGCGATGAAAGCGATCGGCACACCGGGATCGACCGCGCGCGCCTTGCGTACGAAGGCGGCGAAATCGTCGCGCACCTGTGCCGGGCTGTTGCCTTCCTGCAGGTCGTTGTCGCCGGCATACATGACGATGGCGCGTGCGTGGTACGGCGCCACGATGCGATCGGCGAAGAAGGTCGAATCGCTGATCACGGAACCGCCGAAGCCACGATTGATCACCTTCACTTCCGGGAAATCCGCTGCCAGCGATTTCCAGCGCTCGATCGACGAGCTGCCGATGAACAGGATGGAACCCGCTGCTGGTGCATGCGTCTGGTCGGCAGCCTCGAAGGCGGCGATGGCCGGATTCCACTGCGCATGATCGTTCTCGCGGGCATGTGCCAGCAGCGGCAACAATGCGAACAGCAGGATGATCAGTCGTTTCATCGTCGTCTCTAGGGCAAGCCCCGAGACTACCGCGGACGCGAGAGCTCGGACACCTTGAGCACCATCGCGATGCGTTGTCCGTTCCAGCGGTAGATCATGTGCTCGGACTGCACACACGGCGCCACCAGGTCCGGATAGAAAACGGCCACGCATTCACCGGCATGGCGGGCGCTGTTGTAGACGATGCCGTTGGAGCCGGCCTTGCGCAGCTGTTGCGCCAACGCGACGCTGGCAATGTAACTGTGCGGATCCTGCGCCTCAGGCCAGCCATCACGCACGTCGTGCAGCTTGCCGACAATGCTGGTGCGGTAGCAGCGCATCTCGATGTCACAGGCCGGCTCGGCGGTAGCCGCAAGGAACTGCTCGCGGTGGTACACGGTTTCCTCCACCGCGGTGGCGACGCTGTGCGCGGCATAGAAGACGCCCCAGCTGCCGTCGGAGAAACGGCTGCCTTCCGGATTGAGATGAGTGAACGCGGCCATCACCGGGGTGGAACCCGGCCCGCTGATGCGGCGCTCCTTTGGCACCATTTTCAACGCACCCGCTTCCTCGCGCAGGCGCGGGTTGGTCATGGCCTCGATCGCAAATACTGCATCGAGATCCGCCGGATCGGCGATGCGGTCATACACGCCCACCGGCGGGAAGCGACTCGGCACGATGCGATACGCCTGATTCCAGCGGATGCGTTTGACCGGTGGCAGATCGATCAGCATGGAATCTCCAGTGAACTGAATCCTTGCATCGAAAGTCCTATATCCGAAATAGCGACAAGGACATCGAAACTTCTCAACGGCATCATTCCGGCGAAGGCCGGAGGAGCTCTATAACAGCGAAGCTGGTCATCGCTTCATGACGATAGTGCGGGTCATCGATTCATCAATCTTGTGAAGAGCAAACAGCTCAGCTGCATAAAGCGATGACCAGCTTCGCTGTTATAGAGCTCCTCCGGCCTTCGCCGGAATGACGGCCAAGAGGTCGTTTCTGCAGTGCACGTCCTTCAGCATCGCAAGGGCCCGTCTCGCTGGCCGCGACCGTCCACACAATCCCGTTCAACCGCGCTGAGCATCCAGATACTGGCGCACCACGTAAAGGTCAGCGACGTTGCCCGACAACATGCGCTCCAGCGCGGAGTGGCCACCGAACAGCGGCGCCTGGTTCGGCTTGTGCAGCCACGCGTCAGCCTGGGCCGGATCAGGAAACAGGATCTGCAGCGATTTCCAGATGCCGAGCAGGTAGCTGATCCGCTCGATCGTGTCGCGACCTGGCACACCCTCGCGCTGGCGCTTCCATTTGTAGAACGTCGACTCCGGCGGATCACCCAGCAGCTTGCGCTGGTCGGCAATACGCAGCTTCCATTGTTCGGCCAGCTGGAAGAAAGCACGCAGCGCAGGGCCGCCCAGTGCGTCGGCGGGAGGGGTTTCAGGCAGCGGACGGGCCAGCATGCAGAACTCTCCTTGGAAAGTTAGATGTAAAAATACTCCATTTGTGCAGTTTTGCGCAACTACAGCCGGCGCAATCCCGGCGTGCTAAAACATGCCACCTGCCAGATGGAGAGACTTTCATGCGCCTGCCGACCCTGTTCGCGCTTGCCCTGCTGTCCGCTCTGCCCGTGCCCGGCCATGCGGCGGTAAAGCAGGCCGCCGCCGACAGCGTGTTGATCCAGGACAGCCGCGTGCTTCACGCCACACCCGCACAAGCCTATGCGGCACTCATCGATGTGGCGCACTGGTGGAATAGCGAACACACCTGGTCCGGCAGTGCCGCCAATCTCAGCCTCAAGCCTGAAGCCGGTGGCTGCTTCTGCGAGCGGTGGAAGGACAACAGCGCGCAGCACATGCAGGTGCTATGGGCCAGCAAGGATCGCCTGCTGCGCTTGCAGGGCGCCCTGGGGCCTCTGCAGAACATGGCCGTGCAAGGCGTGATGACGTTCAACCTCAAACCGGGCGATGGTGGCAGCACGCTGCAATTCGAGTACCGCGTGAACGGCGCCAGCGGCAGTGGATTGGACAAGCTTGCTGCCGGCGTGAACGAAGTCCTGATGCAGCAGCTGGACCGGCTGCAGCGTTATGCGGAAACCGGTCACGCAGATTCCGCCAGGCCGTGAAATCGCCGGACTCGGCTGTGTACTGCTACGGGGCCTTCTCACCCTTCGCGCAGTCGCAGCCGTAGTCTGGCTCCGGCCCACCCTCGGCGATGAAGTGGTCGATGCGCCGCTCCAGCACCGGAAGCGGCACCGACCCCGTGGACAACAATGTGTCGTGAAAGTGGCGCAAGTCGAATTTCGCGCCCAGCGCCTTCTCCGCCTTGGCGCGCAGTTCCAGGATCTTCAGGTAGCCGAGTTCGTACGACAGTGCCTGGCCGGGCCAGCTGATGTAGCGGTCCACCTCGTTGGCGATCTCGCGCGCGGACAGTGCGGTGTTGACAGTCAGGTAATCGATCGACTGCTGGCGCGTCCAGCCCAGGTGATGGATGCCGGTGTCGACCACCAGCCGGCAGGCACGCCACATCTGGTAGCTGAGGAAGCCGAAGTGCTGGTACGGCGTCTGGTAGATGCCCATCTCGTTGCCGAGGTATTCCGAGTACAGGCCCCAGCCCTCGCCGTAGGCGGAGATATAGCCATTGCGGCGGAACGCGGGCTGATTGTGGTCTTCCTCGGCCAGCTCCAGCTGCAAGGCATGTCCGGGATAGGACTCGTGCAGGGTCAGCGCCGGCATGTTGTACAGCGGACGAGACGGCAGGTCGTAGGTGTTGACCAGATAGACGTCCGGACCGCCGCGACCGGAGGTGTAGTATGGCGCGATGGCGTCGGGCACCGGCTCGATGGTGAAGCGCTCGCGCGGCAGATGACCGAAGAACCTGGCCATCTGGCCGTCCACTTGCTTGGCCACCCAGGCGCTGCGCATCAGCAGCTCATCCGGCGTCTTCGCGTAGAACTGCGGATCACTGCGCAGGAACTTCAGGAACTCCGCAAAGTTGCCCTTGAAGCCTGAGTCCTGCATTACCTGCAGCATCTGCGCGTGGATCTTCGTCACCTGCTCCAGCCCGATCTGGTGGATCGCGTCGGGACTCAGGTCGAGCGTGGTGTATTCGTGGATCTGCTGGTGATAGAACGCCTTGCCGTCCGGCATCGCCTCGGCGGCCAGGGTAGTGCGCGCATGCGGCACGTAATCGTTGCGGAAAAACACCAGCAGCTTCGCATAGGCGGGAATCACCTCGTCACGAACGCGCTGCAGCGCCTGGCCCTGCAGGGCCTGCGCCTGCTCGGCCGGAATCGATGCCGGCAGCTGCTTGAACGGTGCGTAGAAGCTGCTCTGGGTCGGATCCTTCAGTTCGGCCACGGCGGCGATCGACACATCACGACCCTTGAGTACTTCACGCGGCACGCTGAAGCCACGCTGGAGACCGGCGCGCATGTTCGCGATCTGCTGGTCGAAATAGGCGGGAATCTGGTTCAGGCGGTCAAGGTACTTGCGATAGTCGTCGACCGTGCGCAGCTTGTCGCTGCCAAGGTCGTAGTCGATGTCGGACCAGAATGCCGAGTCGCTGTTGAACGGCATCTGCCAGTTCATGAACTTCTGGTCGGCGACGAAGTTGCCGATCTGCTCGCGATAGACCGCCTCGTTGACCTGGTTGGCCGGCGACAGCTGCGCCACGTCGATGCCATCAAGCTGCTTGAGCACGTGCTGCCAGTAATCCAGCCGTTGCTGCTGGCTGGCCGCGTCGACATCGTCGAGACGGCCGTTGTTCGGCTGCGCCTCACCCGAGGTGCTGACTCCGGCCTGCCCGGTGCGCCAGGCCCATTCGGCGGTGTAGATCTGCTTGAAGCGCGCATCCGCGTCCTGCGCCGCCCACGCCGGAACCGCCAGACACAGTGCGCCCAGTACCAGCCATTGCTTGCCCGTGATGATCTTCACTGCCGTGGTTTCCCCGTCGGTGGCGGTGCAGGTGCTGTCGCCAGGGCAGCATCTTCCACGCTCCAGAAGTCGAGCGCCTGTGGCGAAAGCTGGGGTAGCGCTGCCCGCAACAGCAGGTCACGCACGGCGTCCTTCAATCGCGCCACGCGCAGCATGATGTCACGCGTGCCGAGCCACGTCGCGAAATCCGCCAGCGCCTCCAGCGCGGTGCCATCCAGGTCGGAAGATTCCTCCAGGCTCAGCACCACCACACGGGTCCCGGCATGCTCGTCGATCCGCTGGCGCGCCAGCGCCAGCATCGATTCCGCATTGGCGAAGAACAAGGGCTCCTCCGGCCGCAGTATCAACATGCCGGCCTGCTCATGAGCACTCGGATGTTCCGCGATATCGACGAAATCATGACTGTCGGGCAGCTGGCCGAGCACGCTGAGGCGCGGGGTGGCGAGCTGGCGCAACAGCATCACCAGACTGAACGCGATCGCCACCAGCAGGCCGTTGAGGATGCCCAGCGCGAGCACGGCGAGTACCGCGGAGAGTGCCACCAGCCGGTCACGCTTCCACTGCAGGTAAGGCCGGAACACGGCCAGCCGCCATGACTTGCTCACTGCATGGATCACGATCGCCGCCAGCACCGGTTCGGGAATGCGTTCGATCCAGCGCAGCAACAACAACACCATCAGCAGCACACTGGCTGCAGCCACCAACCCAGCCAGCCGCGAGCGCGCCCCGGCCGCCTCGTTGGCCGAAGTGCCGGAATAGCCGGCACCCAACGGCATGCCATGCAACAGGCCCGACAGGGCATTGGCCATGCCGATCACCAGCAGGTCACGGTTCGCATCGACCGGGTCGCCGTGCTTCAGCGCAAACGCGCGGATCGCCCCGTACGACTCCGCGTAAAGCACCAGCAGCAACGCCGCCGCCAGTTCGATGCTGGGCAGCCACTGGCCGCTCGATGGCCATGCCGGCATCGACCAGTCCGGGGTGAGATTGATCGCGCCGGTCAGCGTTACACCGTGCTGCGCCAGCCAGCCGGAGGCCGCCACGCCCAGCACGATCACCAGCAGGCTGCCGGGCAGACGACGTATCCGCTCGCACAGGAACAGCAGCAACAGCGCCACGATGCCCGCCCCCATCGTGACCGGCTGGATCTGGCCCGTCGATTTGACGAGCGCCGCCAGCAACAGCGGTACGAAATCGCCATGCAAGGCCGGCAAGCCGAGCAGGTTCGGCAACTGCTTCAAGGCGATCACGCAGGCGAGGCCGAAGGTGAAGCCGCGCAGCACCGGCCGCGCGATCAGATGCGAAAGGCCGCCGAGACGTGCTGCACCAGCAATCAGAAAACAACCGCCGGTGAGCAGCACCAAGGTGGCCGCCACTGCGGCACGTGTCGCGCCCTCCGGACCGGCTAGCGCCAAGGTGCCTGCAGCCAGCACCGCAGCCGAGGACGAGGTGGCCGAGACGATCGCATAGCGACTGCGTCCGAGCAGGCCGTAGCAGACCAGGCCGATGAAGAGCGCAATCACGCCGGCCTGCGGCGGCAACCCGGCAATGCCGGAATACGCCACCGCTTCGGGTAGCAGCAGACCGGCAATCGACAACCCGGCCAGTACATCCACGCCGATGGTGAAACCCGGCGCGGAAGCAGGTGCCGGGTTCGCGTTCATTCGATCGTCCCGCTCCAGCCCGGCAGATACGCTGTGTCATGGCTGTGCGCAAGCAGCAGCGCCTGCTGCACCACCTTCGCGCTGACCTTGCCACCCGGCAGCTTGAGATGGCGGCGATAGAAATCCGCCCACAGGAACTCCGCGTACGGCGTGGCGTCCTTGGCACAGCCGCCGGCGACGCGCACCCGTGCGGCAAGCGTGCGGTACGGATCGTCAGCCAAGTCGGTGAGGCTGGCCGGGATCGCGGTGTAGTCGGTACGGGTGCCGTGCTGGTCGTATGGGTGCGCCCAGCGGCTGAATTCCATCGTGCGCCAGAACACCTCCGGCTCCAGCCAGGAGAAGTCGCGCTGGATCATCACCGGCACGCTCTTCACGCCCTCCTCCATCAGTGCCAGGCCGAGGTGATGGTGGTCAACGATGTAGACATGCTGCTTGGGGCCCAGCACACCGGGGAACCAGTGCGAATCGAGTAGTTCCTTGCGCTTCTTCTTGCCGAGCTTTTTCCACTCCGCGCGCTTGGCCGCAACCTCGGCCTTGCCCACGGTCAGCTGGGTCGGCCGCAGCTTGGCCGGAGCAATCGTCAACAACGGATGGCGCACACCTGACATGGCACGACTCCTTGGGATCGACGCAGTGCTGCCGAGCGTACCCGAGCCGGTATCGCATGGGGGCTGTTTATCACGCGTAATTTTCTGCGAACCGGTTATTCCATGCCAGCGTAGTAACCGCGCATCGCGAGCAGATAGGCGTCCAGATTGCGGCCGTCCCCTTCGTCGAACACTTCGCCGGTCTCGGCGAGTTCGTCGATGCGATCGGGCCGGAAGTTGCGAAAATCCAGGCGTAGCCGACACCACGTACCGAGCGTCCACTTGCCACCCCAGAATGCCAGGCACAACGGCTCGACTTCGCGCGTGCTGATGCTGCCGACCTCGTCGCGATAGGCCAGCTGCAATACCTGGCGCGCCTCGATCGCCGCATGCAGCCGGTCGATCCGCGCGGCGAATGCCAGCTTGTGCTCGTCGCGCCAGATCGGTGCATAGATGCGCGTGCGCGCCGAACGCTCGCGCAGTTCCGGCGGCAGCACCGCCTCGATCTTCATCAAAGCGGTCTGTGCGCCCTCAGCCAGCTTGGCCCCGGCGAATGCGCGCACGAAGCGCGTGCCGACCACCAGTGATTCGAGCTCGTCGGCGGTGAACATCAGCGGCGGGATGTCCGAACCCTTGCGCAGCACATAGCCGACACCCGCCTCGCCCTCGATCGGCACGCCGGAAAGCTGCAGGTCGGCCACGTCGCGATAGATCGTGCGCAGGGAAACGCCCAGCGTTTCGGCAAGCTGGCGCGCCTGCAAGGCCGTGCGCCGGCCGCGCAGGGCGTTGATGATGAGGAACAGACGATCGGCACGACGCATCCGTACATCATCGCCGAGCCGAGTGATGGCGAACAGCGCCGAACGTCACGCCTGTCGCAACTCATGACAGCAAGGCCATCGAACTCAGGCTGCCTGCGCAGCTGCCAGTTCGGCATCGGCGGCCGCTGCGCGCTGCATCGCCGGGCGCGCGAGCACACGATCGATATAGGCACGGATCACCGGCAGCTCCGGCACCAGCTTGAACATCGTGGTCCAGTTCAGTGCGGTGCCCCACAGCACATCGGCTGCGCTGAAGGTATCGCCAAGCATGTACGGACCCTTTTCCAGCTGATCCGTGAGCGTCTTCAGCATGGTGTCGAAATCGCCATACGGGGAGGTCGATGGCGCCGCCGGTTCGCGCTGCATCGACTTGTCGATAAGCGCCGGCTCGAAGCACGAGCCATAGAACACCAGCCAGCGCAGATACGGGCCGCGCAAGGGATCGCCGATCGGCGGTGCCAGCTTCGCCTCGGGGTAGAGGTCGGCGAGATACATGAACACCGCCGGCTGCTCGGTGATCAACGCCTCGCCGTGACGGATCGCCGGCACCTTGCCCATCGGATTGATCGCCAGGTATTCCGGCTGGCGCTGCTCGCCCTTCTTGAAGCTCAACACGTGCAGGCCGTACGGCACGCCGATTTCTTCAAGCAATGCGCGGGTGCCGCCGGAACGGCTGTTCGGGGCATGGAAAAAGGTGACGCGTGCTGGTGTGTTCATGTCTGCAGGACTCCTGGGAGTGGATTCAATCCGGCTGATGGCAGACCGCCTCGACGTTGTGCCCGTCGGGACCGATCACGAAGGCGGCGTAGTAGTTGGCGTGGTAATGCGGGCGCAGGCCAGGGGCACCGTTATCGGTGCCACCAGCGAGTACCGCAGCCTGGTGAAATGCGTCCACCTGTGCCCGATTTACCGCGGCAAACGCCATGTGCAGCGGTGACGATTGACCGCTGCCGGCAGCCAGCCAAAGCTGCGGCTGGCCATCGCGACCAAGGCCGATCGCATCCGGAAACTCCATCGCCACGCCGATATCCAGTGGGGCCAGGGCCTGGCTGAAGAAGGTACGGCTGCGGACGAGGTCGCTGACGGCTAGGCTGACGTGGTCAAAGATCATGTGGAACTCCTAAAATTGGCGAGATTGATGGTGCCAAGAACGTCGAAGCACCGGCGGTGCTGAATCACAAGTGCCGCGTCTCGACCGGCGTCGATTGCCAGTTGTTGTTGCGACCATCGGCGTAATGCCGTGGCGCATCGATCAGCTCCTGCGGCTCGATGTCATCGAGGCAGGCAAGATTCACGCTGTAGAAGTCGCCGCCGAGCACATCAAGATGACCGCGGCCGAACGGACGCACGCCGCAGTGCCGGCAGAACAGGTGATGCATGCTGTTCGAACCGAACTGGTAATCGGACAGTGCCTCCTCTCCCGACAGCAGGCGAAACGCCTCCGGTTTCACGATCACGCCCCATGACCGCGTCTTGGTGCAGATCGAGCAGTTGCAGCGGCTGGTGCCGGCAGCGAGGTCGATCCCGGCTTCGAGCTGTACCGCGCCGCAGTGACAGCTGCCGTGATAGATCTTGTTCATGACTTGCTCCGGCGGTGAAAGATGCCGTGCTGGCAAAGGCCCGTCAGTGCGGCGAGCAACATGCGCTGACGCGGTCGGCCCGCCGTCGTCGATGACTGCGGGACATTCGTTCCATCCGATATCGGGAACTTGTATTGACCATCCATCAGCAGACCACGCAGATACAGCAGTCGATAAGCCATCAGGGTACGGTGAAGGAACGGTTTCATGTCGATGTCCTCAGGCCGCAGCCACGGTTTCGCCGACGCACCACGGCGGCAGCTGTGCATGCTTGAACAGCCGGTACCAGTGCTCGCGATCGCTGGGGCTGTACAGATCGAGTGTGTGGATCACCTCTCGGGCGAACTCCACGCTGCCGAGATGACTGGCGGTGATGGCGCCGCCATCGCTGACCGCAAGCACCTCGCTGTCGTACTGTTCGGCGCCGGCATAGCCGGGCACCTGGCTGGCGATCTGACCGGGCCAGTTGCCGGTGTGGCGGCATTCGTCGAGCAAACCTGCACGGGCCACCGCCAGCACGCCACTGTCGATGGCGGCTACCGGTGCACCGGCTGCGTGCAGATCCCGGATGGCGGTCACTGCCGCCGCGCCTTCACCGCGCTGCCACAGATGGCCGCCAGGCACGATCAGCAATGCCGCACGCTGGAAATCGAGCTGCGACAGCGACAGCTCGGGCTGAACGATGAGGCCACCCATCGATGCCACCGGCGTCCGCGAAAAGCCCACCGTCTGCACCCGCCAATCGCCCGGACGACGGATCTCACACAGGGCCAGCGCGGCCTGCCAGTCGGCAAAGCCGTCAAAAATCAGGAAGTAAACTGTATCGCGCATGTCGTATCCCTCCGCTGTGGAGGTTCAGCATGCGCAACCCCTGCTGCCAACGTAGTGTCAGCAATGGGGCTTTTTTGCTCGTCATTCCGGCGAAGGCCTGAATCGCTCTTCAGCCACAAAGACCGGATGACCAGCTTCGCTGTTATAGAGCTCTTCCGGCCTTCGCCGGAATGACGGCTCTTGTTGATGACCGCTGACTATCGCTGGCGCCGTTCAGCTGGAGCCGGGACAATGCACCTTCCTTTTGCCCGGACTCGACATGAAGCCCATCTCGCTGATCCAGTTCCTGATCGAGGAACGCCGCGCCGGCCATATCAATGCCGAACTTTCACTGCTGATCGAAGTGGTCGCGCGCGCCTGCAAGCGCATCGCGGTGGCCACCAACAAGGGTGCGCTCGGCGGCGTGCTGGGCATGGCCGGCAGCGACGATGCGCTGAGCATGAACATCCAGGGCGAGGCACAGAAGAAGCTGGATGTGATCTCCAACGAGATCCTGCTGGAAGCGAACGCCTGGGGCGGCCACCTTGCCGCCTGCGCCTCGGAAGAGATGGAAGACCCGCAACAGATTCCGGACGGCTATCCGAAGGGCAACCACCTGCTGTTGTTCGATCCGCTGGACGGCAGCTCGAACATCGACGTGAACATCTCGGTCGGCACGATCTTTTCGGTGCTGCGCTGCCCGGACGACGTCACCGAGCCTAAGGCCGAACACTTCCTGCAGCCCGGCACCACCCAGCTTGCCGCAGGTTATGTGGTGTACGGCCCGGCCACGGTGCTGGTGCTGACGTTCGGCCACGGCACGCATGAGTTCACGCTGGAGCGCGAGGTCGGCAGCTTCATGCTGAGCCGGCGCGGCATCCGGATCCCCGAGGAAGCCACCGAGTTCGCCATCAACATGTCGAACCAGCGCCACTGGCAGGCACCGATGCAGCGCTATGTCGGCGAGCTGCTGGCCGGCAAGGAAGGTCCCCGCGGCAAGGATTTCAACATGCGCTGGGTCGCCTCGATGGTGGCCGACGTGCACCGCATCGTGACCCGCGGCGGTGTGTTCTATTACCCGCTGGACGCGAAAATCCTGAAGCAGGGCGGCAAGCTGCGCCTGATGTACGAGGCGAATCCGATGGCTTTCATCATCGAACAGGCCGGCGGCGCGGCAACCACCGGGCGTGAGCGCATCATGGAATTGCAGCCGACCGGGCTGCATCAGCGTGTGCCGGTGTTCCTCGGTTCGAAGAAGGAAGTCGAGGTAGCCACGCATTACCACCAGGAAGCCGACGGCGCACAGAGCTGATGCAGCAGCGCCCTCTTCCCATGGAGAGGGCGCAAGCACATGGCCCGTTCCGTGCCCCGGTCACGCCATGATCCGGCCATAGACTTACACCTCCGCATCCTCTCCAGCGCGATACCACCGATGTCCTCCCGCCGCTTACTGCTGCTGTTGTTCGCCACGCTCGCGCTGAGCGCATGCTTCGGTGGCAGCAAGCCCACGCCGGCACCTCCAGTCATTGTGCCGCCGCCGGCACCAGTGAAGTTGAAGATCGGCCTCGCCCTCGGCGGGGGTGCCGCGAAAGGTTTCGCGCATATCGGCGTGATCAAGATGCTGGAAGCCAGCGGCATCCATCCCGACGTAGTCGCTGGCACAAGCGCCGGCAGTGTGGTCGGCGCGCTGTACGCCAGTGGCATGGATGCGTTCCAGTTGCAGCAGACCGCGTTCGGTCTGGATGAAACGAAGATCCGCGACGTGCGGTTGTTTTCCGGTGGCCTGGTGCAGGGCCAGGCGTTGCAGGATTACGTCAACCAGCTGGTTGGTCAGCGGCCGATCGAACGGTTGAAAATCCCGTTCGCCGCCGTCGCCACCGAGCTGGAAACCGGCCAGCGCACGGTGTTCGTGAGTGGCAATACCGGTCAGGCGGTGCGCGCCTCCTCCAGCATTCCCGGCGTGTTCGAGCCGGTCGACATTCGCGGCACGCACTATGTCGACGGCGGCGTGGTCAGCCCGGTACCGGTGGACGCAGCACGCCAGCTCGGCGCCGACTTCGTGATCGCGGTGGACATCTCGACCAAGCCCAGCGGCAGCAATCCGCAGGGCATGGTGAACATCGTCGGCCAGACTATCGCAATCATGGGCCAGCAACTGGGCGCACAGGAAATGGCGCGCGCTGACGTGGTGATCCGACCGAACATCAGCGGTATCGGTTCGACCGATTTCGAGCTGAAGAACCAGGCCATCCTCGAAGGCGAGCGGGCAGCACTGGCGGCAATCCCGAGCATCCGCGCCAAGCTCGCCGCGATGGCGGCGGCACGTCAGACCACTGTCGCGCCAGCACCGGCGCACTGATCCACAGCCACATAGACAGGCCATGCCCTCCTGCACTTGGCGCGCATAAGGCCCGGTTGTAGCGTGATGATTTCGCCACGCCGGAGCCCACCATGCTGAAACGTCCGCATCTGCCCGTCCCGATGCTGTTGCTGGCCATGGCGTTGACGCCTGCGGCGTTCGCCGAGCCGGCCAGCGTTGATCCGCGCATCGGGCAGTTGCTGACCCAGCTGGGCAAGACACAGCCGATCGAAGCCGTGGCGATCTCGCCGGACGGCAAGCAGCTGGCCTGGGTGATCGAACAGCAGGGCAAGTCGACGATTGAAGTGGCCGCGGCCGATGGCAGTCACGTGCATCCGGTGAGCGCCGCGACCAGGCCCGGCGGCTGCGCCGAATCCGGTATCGCATGGGCACCCGATTCACGCCACCTGGCGTTCGTATCCAACTGCAGCATCGACCTGACCAGCACCAAGACGATGCAGAACGACATCTATCTGGCCGATACCGCTGGCGACGATGCACCTGCGCGACTGGCACAGCTGAAAGGCTACGCGCATGCGCTGCAATGGACCGCCGACGGAAGGTCGCTCGGCTTTCTGTATGTGCCCGGGGCCACCCGCCACGCCAGCGCGCTGGCGGCGGCGAAGCCGGCGGCCGGTGAGGTGGGCGTGGCCGGCGTGGAAATACAGCACGTGGCCAGCCTCGATGTCGCCAGCGGCACGCTGCGCGAACTCACCCCGGCAGGCATGTACGCGTACGAATTCCACTGGTCGCCGGACGGTTCGCGGATCGCTTACACCGCTGCGTTGCCGCCGGGCGACAACAACTGGTGGATTGCCAAACTGTACGTGCAACCGGCGCAACCGAATGCCGCCGTGACCGTGCTGGTCGACCCGACCGATGCCCGCAGCGGTTCATTGCACGGCCTGCAGATCGCACTGCCGCGCTGGTCGCCGGACGGCTCGCGGATCGCCTTCATCGGCGGCCTGATGAGCGACCAGGGTGCCACCGGCGGCGATATCTATGCGGTGCCAAGTACAGGTGGCACGCTCGGCAATCTCACGCCCGGCATTCATGTCACGCCGGCGTGGCTCAACTGGAGTGGCCCGCAATCGTTGCTGGTGAACCAGATCAGCAACGGCCAGATCCAGCTGGCCGACTATGCCGTGCATGGCGACCGCGCGACCCAGCAGAAAGTCTGGTTCACCCTGCCCGCCAGCGTCGGCGATGGTACGGCCGCCCTGGCGGTATCGCTGTCGCACGACCAGCAACAGATCGCCTTCATCCAGAGTTCCTATGCCGCCGCGCCCGAAGTGCATGCCGGTGCACTCTCCAGCACGCCGCCGCCCGCGGTCACCACCATCAATGCCGCACTGAAGCCGGGCTGGGGCAACGCCGAATCGGTGGAATGGAACAACCAGGGCCTCCATGTGCAGGGCTGGCTGCTGTATCCAGCCAACTACGACCCGAAGAAAACCTATCCGATGATCGTGGTGGTGCACGGCGGTCCGTCCAGCGCGGTGATTCCGAGCTGGCCGAGCGTGGGCTACGGCGGTGCGCCGTTGTCGGCGCTGGGCTATTTCGTGCTGATGACGAACCCGCGCGGCAGCTACGGCCAGGGCGAGAAGTTTGTGCAGGCTAACCGCAAGGACTTCGGCTACGGCGACCTGCGCGACACGCTCGCCGGCATCGATGCCGTGGAAAAGAAACTCCCGGTCGATGACAAGCGCCTCGGCCTCACCGGCTGGAGCTACGGTGGTTTCATGAGCATGTTCGCGCCGACGCAGACCCAGCGCTTCCGCGCGGTGGTCGCCGGTGCCGGCATCTCCAACTGGCAGAGCTATTACGGCGAGAACCTGATCGACCAGTGGATGCCGCCGTTCTTCGGCGCCAGCGTGTACGACGACCCGGCGGTATACGCGAAGAGCTCGGCGATCAACTTCATCAGGCAGGCGAAGACACCCACCCTGATCGTGGTCGGCGACCGCGACGCCGAATGCCCGGCACCGCAATCGTTCGAGTACTGGCATGCGCTGCGCGCGCAGGGCGTGCCGACCTCGCTGGTGGTGTACCCGAACGAGGGGCATCACTTCGTCGACCCGGTGCACCAGCGCGATGTACTGCAGCGGGCCTTGGGCTGGTTCGAGAAATACCTGCCCGCAACAAACTAGTTCGCATTGCAAAGATTTTTCTGATGGCTTGATTCATGGCCGCCAGTGCCAGGCACCGGCGGCCTTTCTAGTGCCATGGCAACGAAACGCGCGGTGGTTCATGCCCGCAGCCACAAGTCATGCTTGACATGCACCCTAGTGTATTGCTGTACTGATACACATGGATGCTTCTTTGCTTACCGTTCAACCCACCGCGCCGGAGCCGATCTACCGGCAGATCGTCGAGCAGTTGCGCCGGCTGATTGCCGGCGGCCAGCTCGTTGCCGGTGATCCATTGCCGTCGGTGCGCGACGTAGCCGGCTTCCATGCAATCAATCCGATGACGGTTTCGCGTGCCTACGGCATCGCCGAAAGCGAAGGCCTGCTGGAGCGCCAGCGCGGCAAGGGCATGGTGGTGGCGGTCACGCGCAAGGCCACGCAGACCGAAAGTCACCGGCTCGCCCTGCTGGAACCGCAACTGCAGGCGCTGGTGCGCCACACCCGTGAACTCGAACTGCCTGCCGAACCGGTACTGCGGCGGCTGACCAAACTGCTGGGGGAATGAGATGAACGCCGTACTTCGCGAAACGGAATCCACTGTCGCTCCGCTCGCCGTCAGCGGGCTCGTCCACTGCTACGAAGGCAGCAACGTGCTGACCGGCGTCGACCTGGCGCTGGAACCGGGCAGCGTGCTGGGATTGATCGGCCGCAACGGCGCCGGCAAATCCACCCTGATCCGCATCATGCTCGGCCTGCTGCAGCCGCTGGCCGGCGAAGCCTTCGTATTCGGCGAACCGGCACTGAAACTCAGCGATGCCGCCAAGGCGCGCATCGCCTATGTTCCGCAGCAGCCCGAAGCGCTGGCATGGCTTACCGCACAGCAGATGTTCGATTTCATCGGCCGTTTCTATCCGCGCTGGGATGTGGCCTTCGCAAAACGGATGCTGGAACGCTGGCAGATCCCGCCCAACAAGCTGCTGGCCAAACTGTCGCCGGGCGAACGCCAGCGCGTCGACCTGATCCGCGCGCTCGCCTCGCAGCCGGAGCTGCTGGTACTGGACGAACCGGCCGCCGCGCTCGATCCGGTAGCCCGCCGTGAACTGTTGCGCGAGGTGGCGCTGCGCGCCGGCGAGTCCGGCACCACCGTGCTGTTTTCCACGCATATCGTGTCGGACCTGGAGCGGGTCGCTTCGGAGATCGCCTTCATGCACCAGGGCAAGCTGCTGATGCGCTGCAGTGTCGACGAAACCAAGGAGCGTTACGCGCGACTGTGGCTGCCGGGCAAGATGAGCGCCGCCGCACCAATGAACTCCCTGAGCCGGCGCCGCCACGACGACGGCAGTCTCAGTCTGGTGGTGGAGCGCGACGCGCACGGCCAATGGCCGGAAGCGGCGAACCTGCCCGGCGCGCGCGTCGATGCGCTGGGGCTGGAGGATCTGTTCGTGGAGATTGCGGAATGAACCTGCTGCAGCTGCTCCAGATGCCCTGGCAAGCGACGCAACACGGATTGCGCTGGCTGTCGCTGGTGGTGCTCGCATTGTGCAGTGGTGGCGCCGTGGCCATCGGCCTGTTCGCGGACAACCCGGATCGCTGGGTCGGCTCGGTGGTCCTGTACGGTCTCGGCCTTGCCTATCTGTGGGCAATCTTCTTTCCGTCCAGCCTGCTGGTGGCGATGGATGCCCGCCAACTGCGCGTACCGCGTATCCAGCGACAGATCGTGGCCAGCCTGCTGCTGTACGGCGTACTGTGTCCGGCGCTGCCGCTGGTCGTGATGGGTGCGGCCGGCATGCCGTTGCGAGGTGCCGCCGCCTTGCTGGTGTTGTGCAGCAGCGGCGGCCTCGCCATCGCCCTGCTGCCGCGTTACGTGGCTGCGTTCATGGGCATGGCGCCCTCGCTGATGCACGCGCTGTGGCTTCGCCTCAACCTTCCCGGCATCAGCGATCCACACTTCGCGACCGGTGCAGCATGGATCGTGCTGGCATTGCTGCCGGCGCTGGCCTGGCGCTGGCGCCAGCTGCTACGCGCCGGCCCCGGCCAGCCGCTGGGCTGGTCGGCGCCGATGGTGTTGCAGTTCCGCAATGGCAGCTGGGGCCACTGGGGCAATCTCGGCGACCAACGGCAACTGCGCCTGCGTCCGGCATGGCTGCAGTTGCAGCCGAACCTCGACGGCGTCGGGCCAGGCGCGCCGTACATGACGCTGCGCGTGGCGCTGGGTGGCTGGTACATGCCGCAGACCCTGCGCAGTTACATCCGCCAGCTGGGCCTCGTGCTCGCCATCGTCGCCGTGCCACTGGCCTGCATCGTCGCACTCGTCCTGCTCGGCGACCGCCAGGCCCATGCCGCGGAAATCCTGCGCGGCAGCCTGATCGGCGCGCTCTCCTCGTTTTCGATCATCGCCGGTCCGATGACCTGCCTGATCAGCCTGCAATGGCTGCGCAAGCGCTGGCAGCGTGCCAACGCCGAACTGCCGCTGCTGGCACTGTTGCCCGGGCTCGGCGACAGTGAGCGGGTCAAGCGGCAGTTGCTGCGTGCCGGACTCGGTCTGCCGCTCGGCCTGCATGCGCTGCTGGCACTGCTCGCGGTGGCTGCGATGCTGTACTGGCGCAGCCACGCGAACCTGCTGCTGTTTCCGCTGCTGGCGCAAGTAGGTTCCGCCGCCGTGACTGCCGCCGCCGTGCTGAACCTGTTCGGCGGTCGCGCCTTGCGGCTGTGGATGACCGGCATGGTGCTGGTGACCACCTTCGTGCTCACCCTGTTGAGCATGCTGTTGCCGGTGATGGCCTGGGGTCGTCATCCGGTGGTCTGGGTCGCGCCATGGCTGCCCGCGCTGGGTGCCGGCTGGCTGCTGCTGGTCGGTGCGATGGTCTGGCTCGGCCGGCGCGGCTGGCATGACCTGATGCAGCGACCGCATCCGTTCCTGACGAACTGAGGTGTCGTCCATGGGTTACATCACCACTCGACGACTGCAGGATGAATTCAAGCTGCCGCCCGCGCTGGTGCAGGAAATCGATGCCGAGCAGACGCGACATGCATTGCTGCACCGCTGGCAGCCGTGGGCATGGCTGCTGTGCTGGCTGTTGCTGCCAGCGCTTGCCGGCTGGATTCACTGGATGCCGTCGTATCGCCAGCTGATCCACAGCGGGATGTTCGTACTGCTCATGGTTACTGCCATGATGGGCTGGATATGCATCGCGCGATGGCTGGCCGGACCGGCCATGCTTGCTGCCGCCATAGCCAAGGCACGACGATTGGGCATCGACATCAAGGGAAAGGCCGACGCATGAAATGGATCACATCGAAGAAGCTGCCGAGCGAATTCGGACTTTCGTGGACCGCGGCCGAACAGATCATTCGCGAACAAACTCATCCGTTCTGACAGCGTCACCGATTACCCGTGCTGTGTACCGATGCTGTCAGCAGCAAGCGCACAAACTAGCGGCTTCCCTCGCATCCAGCCAGTAAAAAGGAGCATTGCACGTGGACGAACAACCCAAGGATCCGAAGCGCTCTCAGGGTTTGGCGCTGGGCTCGAGTATTGCCATCGGCGTGGCGATCGGCAGCGGTCTCGGCGTCGCGCTGCACAATCTCGCTCTCGGCGTGGGCCTTGGTGTCGCGCTGGGCGCCATGTTCGGCGCATTGCGTGGGCGCCCGGGGAAATGATGCGCTGACCTGGCGCTTCGGTACCCGCGCTTCTGTCAAAACAACTCGCCCTGCGGCGACGATTTTCGTGGTGGCACGAAACGCGAAGTGTCGAGTTGGAGTTCGCGGGCGCGACCGAAGCTGTGCCTGCGACAGGCCACTTCGAAGCGGCGGCGCAGCAGATCGGCGAACACGCCCTGACCACGCATGCGGGTAGCGAAGTTGCTGTCGTAATCGCGGCCGCCGTTCATCTGCTGCACCAGGCTCATCACGTGTTCGGCGCGGTGCGGCGCGTGCAGGGCGAGCCACTCGCGGAACAGCTGCTTCAACTCGTACGGCAGACGCAGCGTGGTGTAGCCGGCACAGCGCGCACCGGCGTTGGCAGCTTGAGCCATGACCGTTTCCATGTCCTTGTCGTTGAGCGCTGGAATGATCGGCGCCACCAGCACGCCGACTGGCACGCCAGCGTCGGCCAGCGTGCGGATCGCCTTGATCCGCCGATGCGGCGCGCTGGCGCGCGGTTCGAGTTTCGCGGCTAGATGATTGTCCACCGAGTTGACCGAGACGAACACCTGCACCAGTCGCTCACGCGCCATCGGCACCAGAAGGTCGAGGTCGCGTTCGACCAGCGCGTTCTTGGTGACGATGGTGCACGGGTGATGGCATTCGGCGAGCAGTTCCAGCGCGGCACGGGTCAGTCGCCACTGCTTCTCAATCGGCTGGTAGGGGTCCGTATTGCTGCCGATGTTGATCGGGCTGATCACGTAGCCGGGCTTGGCCAGCTCGGCGCGCAGCACCTCGGCGAAATTGCCCTTAGCGCGCAGCTTGGTTTCGAAATCGAGGCCAGGCGAGAGGTTGAGATAACTGTGCGAGGGTCGTGCAAAACAGTAGATGCATCCCTCGCAGCCGCGATATGGGTTGATCGCCTGACTGAAGGCGATGTCCGGCGAGTCGTTTCGGCTGATCACGCTGCGCGCGCGTTCCTCGGTGACCTCGGTGCGTGGGCGCGGCGTATCTTCGTCAAGCAACACGCTTTGCCAGCCGTCATTCTCGGCCTGATGGCGGATGCTTTCGAAACGACCCTCGGGGTTGGACGCAGCACCGCGGCCCTTGATCATGCGACTCGTCTGGGCCTGATCGTGCGGGGTTGGCGGTGGCAGCGAATCATCCATCGGTACAGTTTGCCGCGGCGACGTCTCAGTCTTCGCGACACTCTGCGGCAACGTGATATGGCGCCGCTCCGGTCTGCCATGGCGACGTTATGATGTGCAGGTACGGCCGCTGACGCGGCACGATCTTCGTATGTCGGGGTCCATCATGCGCTGGCTGCTGCTTGTTCTCACCCTGTTCGCTTTTGCGCTGTGCTTCACCCGCCACAGTGCCGGTGCCTGGGGCTTCTGGCTGCTGGTGGGCTTCGTCGGCATCGTCGCCACCACGCTGACCTTCGCGCAGGCACGCATCACCGGCAACTCGCGTGAGGACAGTCTGTCCGAATACGACTTGAAACGACTGCGCGAAGGCAAGGATCCGCTCGGACACGATCGCCTCGGGCGGTAGAGCGAATCGAATCCATCGTAGAAACGCACGTAGTGCGGCGTTCACACCCGGATCGCGGCAGTTCGTGCACGGCAATGAGCCGGCAGATCACCATTCGATCACGATCGCTGCACGGCGGAACACGGACTCTTCCCCTGGCGCGGCGCTGTCCAGCTGCCTGCTCAAACCTGGGAGTTCATGATGACTGCATCCGGCCTGATCGTCTTTCTGCTCATTGGCGCGATTGCCGGCTGGCTCGCCGGCCTGATCGTACGTGGCTTCGGCTTCGGCCTGCTCGGCAATATCGTGGTCGGCATCATCGGCGCCTTCCTCGCCGGCTGGCTGCTGCCCAGGCTGGGAATCAGCTTCATGCTCGTCAGCCCGCTGGTCACCAGCATCGTCTACGCGATGATTGGCGCCGTTGTTCTGCTGGTCATCCTCGGCCTGATCAGGCGCGCCTGATCGTTGCTGTCCGAACAGGGCCACCGCCGGCCATGTCGCGGTGGCCCTCGCACAGGCGGCGCGCTACTCTCGCACGCCTATGAGCGAACTCAATCAGCGCGAATTCACCCTCGAGCCCGAAGACAACGCCCGCCTCGCCAACCTGTGCGGGCCGTTCGACGAGCATCTGCGCCAGATCGAACTGCGCCTCGGCGTCGAGATCAACCACCGTGGCAGCATCTTTCAGGTGATTGGCGAGGAGGTCTCCGCCAGGGCCGCCCAGAAAGTGCTTGCTGCGCTGTATGCCGTAACCGAAGACGAGGCCCTGACCGGCGCCAGGATCAACCTGCATCTGGCCGAATCCGGTATCGACGCGATCACGGCCGAAGCGGCCGAAGGCGCGCAGGAAGTAACGATCAAGGTCAAGCGCGGCGTGATCAAGGGCCGCGGCCCGAACCAGGCGCGCTACCTGCACGCGATCGCCAGCCACGACATCAATTTCGGCGTGGGTCCGGCCGGTACCGGCAAGACCTATCTGGCGGTGGCCAGTGCGGTCGAGGCTTTGGAGGCGAACCGCGTGCAGCGCCTGCTGCTGGTGCGCCCGGCAGTGGAGGCGGGTGAGAAGCTCGGCTTCCTGCCCGGCGACCTGTCGCAGAAGGTCGATCCGTACCTGCGTCCGCTGTACGACGCGCTGTACGAGATGCTCGGCTTCGAGAAGGTGGCCAAGCTGATCGAGCGCAACGTGATCGAGATCGCGCCGCTCGCCTATATGCGCGGCCGCACACTGAACGATTCCTACGTGATCCTCGACGAGGCGCAGAACACCACCGTCGAGCAGATGAAGATGTTCCTGACCCGGATCGGTTTTGGCACGGTGGCGGTGATCACCGGCGACGTCACCCAGGTCGACCTGCCGCGCAGCACCCGCTCGGGCCTGCGCCAGGCGGTGGAAGTGCTGCGTGGCGTAGGCGGCATCAGCTTCACCTTCTTCACTTCGCGCGACGTGGTGCGCCATCCGCTGGTGGCGAAGATCGTGCGCGCCTACGAGGCGTTCGAGCAGAAGGAAGAGGACGGCAAGTGAGTCGGCCACCTGAAATTGTGCTGGCGGTCGGCTACGCCGTGCTACGTGCCGGGCTGCCCGCGCCGGCCAGCTTCCGCCGCTGGGTGGAGGCTGCGCTGCGCGGCGCCAAGCGGCGCAAGCCGGCCGAGCTGGCGATCCGTATCGTCGATGCCGATGAAGGTCGCGCACTGAATCGCGACTATCGTGGCAAGGACTACGCCACCAATGTGCTGTCGTTTCCTGCCGAACTGCCGCCCGGTGTGGCGTTGCCGCTGATTGGCGATCTGGCGATCTGCGCCCCGGTAGTACTGCGCGAGGCCGCCGAACAGGGCAAGCTGCCGCGCGATCACTGGGCCCACCTGACCATTCACGGCGTGCTGCACCTGCTCGGCTACGACCATGTCGAGGATGGCGAGGCCGAAGCGATGGAGGCTCTGGAAACCCGCATCCTGGCCGGTCTCGGCATCGCCGATCCGTACGCCTGATCGTTCTCACGAGCTGCGTAGTCTAGGCTTGTGCTCTGAATTGTCACGGATTTTCCGCTAGACTCGTGGATACCGCCCGCTTGCGGGCAGCACTCCAACCGTGAATGAACGACGACCCTGGCAGTACCAGCGGCCCGGCACACCGCACCTGGTGGGACCGGCTGGGCCACATGTTTTCCGGCGAGCCACGCAACCGCAGCGAACTGCTTGAGGAGCTGCGCGCCGCCCAAAGCAACGGACTGCTGTCCGTTGACACCCTCACCATGGTCGAGGGTGCGCTCAAGGTCAACGAGCTGAGCGTGGACGACGTGATGGTGCCGCGCGCGCAGATCGTGATGCTCGCGGCCGAATCGCCGCTGACCGAGATCCTCGCCACCGTGGTCGAGTCCGGCCACTCGCGTTTCCCGGTGCACGGCGAGGACAAGGACGAGATCCTCGGCATCCTGCTGGCCAAGGACCTGCTGAAGTTCTTCGGCTCCGCCGGGCATTTCGACATTCACGCGATCCTGCGCCCGGCCGTGCTGATTCCCGAATCCATGCGCCTGAACGTGCTGCTGGACGAGTTCCGCCGCTCGCGCAACCACATGGCGCTGGTAGTCAACGAATACGGTGGCGTCGCCGGCCTGATCACCATCGAGGACGTGCTCGAGCAGATCGTCGGCGAGATCGATGACGAACACGACGACGACGAACCCGAGCTGATGCACGAGCAGCCCGGCGGCGACTGGCTGGTCAGCGCGCTGACCCCGATCGAGGATTTCAACGAACAGGCCGGCACGGAGTTTTCCGACGAGGAATACGACACCGTCGGTGGCATGGTCACCTCCGAATTCGGCCACCTGCCCGAAGTCGGCGAGGAAGTGGCGATCGGCGGTTTCCTGTTTCATGTCACCGAGGCCGACGATCGCCGCGTGCAGCAGTTCCGCGTGGCGAAGCACGACAAACGCTAGGGCCTCGATACCCTTCTCCTGCAAGCAGTGAGGGACGATCCGTGAGATCTGATACGGACGTCCAAATCCCTGGATCGTCTCGGACACGCTTGCGCCGATCGCAAACGCCATCCGTGCAGCTGCATCATCGCACTCCTTGCTACACTCGAAGTTCAAGCGCCGCCGGGCACTACGGCCTGTCGCGGTTCTGCATCCTTCAAGTCGATGCCAGCAGGAGCCCTGCCATGTCCAAGCTTTATCCGGTCAATCCCGCGTTTGCCGCTGCAGCACGCGTCCGCCATGACGATTACACGCGCCTGTATGCCGAATCGGTCAGCGATCCGGAAGGCTTCTGGGGGCGCATCGGCCAGCGGCTGGACTGGATCAGGCCACCGACGAAGATCAAGGATGTCTCGTTCGATCCGAAGGACCTGCACATCCGCTGGTACGAGGACGGCAAACTCAATGTGTCGGCGAACTGCCTCGACCGCCACCTCGCCGAGCGTGGCGACAAGACGGCAATCATCTTCGAGGGCGACGACCCGAGCGATTCGCGCCGGATCAGCTATCGCGAGCTGCATGCGGAAGTTTGCAAGTTCGCCAACACGCTGAAGAACCTCGGCGTAGCCAAGGGCGACCGCGTAGCGATCTACCTGCCGATGATCCCTGAGGCCGCGGTGGCAATGCTGGCCTGCGCGCGCATCGGCGCGGTGCATTCGGTGGTGTTCGGCGGCTTCTCGCCCGATTCGCTGGCCGGTCGTATCGCCGATTCGGCCTGCAAGCTGGTGATCACCGCCGACGAAGGCGTGCGTGGCGGCAAGCGGATCGCGCTGAAGACGAACGTGGATGCCGCGCTGGATCGGCCCGGCACCAACAGCGTGGAAACCGTGGTGGTGGTGCGTCGCACCGGCGCCGCCGTGCCGATGCAGTCGCCACGCGACCGCTACTGGCACAACCTGATGGACGGCCAGTCGACCGATTGTCCGGCCGAGCCGATGGAAGCGGAGCACCCGCTGTTCATCCTGTACACCTCCGGCTCCACCGGCAAGCCGAAGGGCGTGCTGCACACCTCCGCCGGCTATCTGGTCTACACCAGCTACACGCATGAACTGGTGTTCGACCTGCGCGAGGACGACGTCTACTGGTGTACCGCCGATGTGGGCTGGGTCACCGGCCACAGCTATGTGGTGTACGGGCCGCTGGCCAACGGCGCCACCACCGTGATGTTCGACGGCGTGCCGAACTATCCGGATTTCAGCCGCTTCTGGCAGGTGATCGACAAGCATCAGGTGAGCCTGTTCTATACCGCACCTACCGCGATCCGCGCACTGATGCGCGAAGGCGAGGCACCGGTAAAGAAGGCATCACGAAAATCGCTGCGCCTGCTCGGCTCGGTCGGCGAGCCGATCAATCCGGAAGCGTGGGAGTGGTACTACCGCGTGGTCGGCGACGAGCGCTGCCCGATCGTCGATACCTGGTGGCAGACCGAAACCGGCGGCATCCTGATCACCCCGCTGGCCGGCGCGATCGATGCCAAGCCCGGCTCCGCCACGCTGCCGTTCTTCGGCGTGAAGCCGGCCATCGTCGATGCCAATGGTGAACTGCAGGAAGGTGCCACCGAGGGCAACCTGATCATCACCGATTCCTGGCCGGGCCAGATGCGCACCGTCTACGGTGATCACCAGCGCTTCATCGAAACCTACTTCAGTGCCTATCCCGGCAACTATTTCACCGGCGATGGCGTGCGCCGTGACGAGGACGGCTATTACTGGATCACCGGCCGCGTCGACGACGTCATCAACGTCAGTGGTCATCGCATCGGCACCGCCGAGGTGGAGAGCGCGCTGGTCTCGCATCCCAAGGTTGCCGAGGCAGCGGTGGTCGGTGCTCCGCACGACATCAAGGGCCAGGGTATCTACGCTTTCGTCACCCTGATCGCCGGCGAACAAGGCAGCGACGAACTGCGCAAGGAACTGGTGGCGTGGGTACGCAAGGAAATCGGTCCGATCGCCACGCCGGATTTTCTGCAATGGGCACCCGGCCTGCCGAAGACCCGCTCGGGCAAGATCATGAGGCGCATCCTGCGCAAGATCGGCGAGAACCTGCCTGACCAGCTCGGCGACATCAGCACGCTTGCCGATCCCGGCGTGGTGAAGAATCTGGTCGACGAACGGTTGATCAAATAAACGCTGATCGCGGCGTGCCATGTGCGCGTGCGCTTGTACATGGCTAGTGGCAGCGGCACCATGCATGGATGACCACAACCCATGCACAGACGCTGGCGAGCCTGGCAGGGTGCCTGCGCGATGACGAGATTCATGTCTGGCATCTGACCTATCAGGCCACGCAGGGTCGGGCACCGCTACGCCGTGTGCTGGCGGCCTATCTCGGCATCGACGCCGACGCTGTTGCACTGGTTGCCGGGGAACATGGCCGGCCGGCGCTCGCCGCCGGCCATGACCAGTCCCTGGGATTCAACTGGTCGCACAGTGGTGACCAGGCCCTGATTGCGATTGGGCGACATGTCTCACCCGGCATTGATGTGGAACGTCGGCGCGAGCGGCCACGTGCACTGGAGATTGCCCAACGCTATTTCAGTGTTGACGAGGCGGCTGCACTTGCGGCACTGCCGGCAGCGAACCGCAGTGCTGCGTTCCTCGAGCTGTGGACGGCCAAGGAAGCTGTACTCAAGGCGCTCGGGCATGGCATCGCCTTCGGGCTGCATCGGCTCAGCATTGCGAACGCCAGCGAGCAGCTGATCCTGCTGCAACTCGAAGATGACGATGTCCTCGCCTGGCAATTACGGCGGCTGCCAGTCGACACGACACTGCTGGCCGCACTGGCCTGGCGCGGACTCCCGCGACAGATCCTGCTTGGCACGCTTGCCAGCATGGACTGATCGGCGCACTGTCTGCGTTCGCTCGCTACTGGCTGCCTGCTGGCACTGTCGTACCATGCCGACTCCACCGTCAAAGACTGTCTCTCTGCGATGACCCTGCTCAGCGTCAACCTCAACAAGATCGCCGTGCTGCGCAATTCGCGCGGCGGCCACGAACCGGACATCTGCCACGCCGCGCAGACCTGCATCGATGCCGGCTGCGGTGGCATCACCGTGCATCCGCGACCGGATCAGCGCCATGTACGGCCGGATGATGTGCGCGCGCTGGCTGCGATGCTGGTCGGCCGAGCCGAATACAACATCGAGGGTAATCCGTTCGCACCGGCGCGCGGCGAATATCCCGGGTTGGTGGCGCTGGCGCGTGAGGTGCGGCCCACCCAGGTGACTCTGGTGCCTGATGGCGATGGCCAGATCACCTCCGACCACGGTTTCGATCTGGCGCATGATATCGACCGCCTGCGTCCGCTGGTTGCCGAGTTGAACGAACTTGGTTGCCGGGTCAGCCTGTTCGTCGATGCCGGTGTGCAGGACTTCGCCCTGGCCGCAGCGATCGGCGTACAGCGCATCGAGATCTACACCGGCCCGTATGCGCAGGCCTTCGCCGACGGGCAACCGGCAAGCATGCTCGCCGCGTGTGCCGATACTGCGTACCGGGCGCAGCAGGCGGGACTGGCCGTCAATGCCGGGCACGATCTCAGCCAGGCGAATCTGGGCGCCTTCAAGGCAGCGATTCCTGGCCTGGCGGAAGTCTCGATCGGCCACGCGCTGATCGGCGAGGCGCTCTACCAGGGACTGGCCATCACGGTGCGCAACTACCTGCAGATTCTGCGCTAAGCAACGTCTGCGTACCGGCATAAAGTCGGCACGACCCAAACAAAAACCCCCGCGCAAGGCGGGGGTTTTGCATTTCGTCCATTTGCTGCCTGGAGCGGCCAGCAACCTGTCCGATCAATCGGCTTCGGTGAAACCTATCTTGGTCAGGTTGTAGCTCTTGGCGTCGGCCAGTACGCGTGCCACGTACTGGTAGGCGACGGCATCGTCGGCAGCAATCTGGATTTCCGGCTGGTTGCTCTGCTGGGCGATTACCGCAAGCTGCGCCTTCAGGCCCAACTCGTCGACCGGGGTATCGTTCCAGTAGAACGAACCACCCTGATCGATCTTCAGATGAATCGGATCCAGCGGATTGGGCGGATTGACGACATTCGGATTCGGCTGCGGCAGATCGACCTTGATCTTGTGCGCGAGCACCGGCGCCGTGATCATGAAGATGATCAACAGCACCAACATCACGTCGACCAGCGGCGTGACGTTGATATCCGACATCGGTCCACTGGTGTTGCTAGTGAAGGCCATCTCTCATCACCCCTTCGGCGCGTCAGTGGTCATGAAGCCGACATGCACCATGCCCGAGTCCTTGGCATCACCGATCACCTTCTTGACGATCTTGAATTCGGTGGTCTTGTCGGCGCGGATCTGCAACTCCGGCTGCGGAGTCTTCTGCGCCTCCACCAAGAGCCTTGCCTTCAACTCGGACTCCGTGAACTGATGATCATTGAAGTACAGGCTGCCATCCGGCTTGATCGCGAGATCAAGCGGCGGCACCGGCATTTCCTCATCCTTGGTCTTCGGATTGGCGGTAGGCAAGTCAATCGTGATGGTGTGCGACATCAGCGGTGCGGTGATCATGAAGATGATCAGCAGTACCAACATCACGTCGACCAGCGGCGTGACATTGATTTCCGACATCGGGCCACCGGAATTGCCTCCGGAACTCATTGCCATGGGTCAAACCCTCACTTCTGGCCTTCGACGCGCGAACCAGTGGCGAAGAAATCGTGCAGGTCATGCGCGAACTCGTCGAAGCGGGCGTAGGTCAGGCGGTTCGAACGGTTGAAGAAGTTGAAGGCAAGCACGGCCGGGATGGCGGTGAACAGACCGAAGGCGGTCATGATCAGTGCTTCACCCACCGGACCAGCCACCGCGTTCATCGAGGCGTTGCCGGTCGCAGCGATGCCGATCAGTGCGTGGTAGATGCCCCACACGGTACCGAGCAGACCGACGAACGGTGCGGCCGAGCCAACGGTGGCGAGCAAGGTCATGCCACCTTCCAGGCGCAGGCTCTCGCGAGCCACAGCCTGGCGCAAGGCGCGGTCGATGAACTCCGAGCGGCTCAACGATTCAGCCAGGCGACCGGTTGTGCCAGCGGCGGCAGTCTGCTGGTGATGGGCGACCGCCGAAGCGGCGTCCAGCGCGATCTTGGAGAACGGTTCGCCCTTGGGCTGCGCTTCCAGTTCACGGATTGCGTCCTGGGTGGAGCCATTGCCCCAGAAGCCGTCAATGACCTTGTCGGCACGACCACGCACCATCGTGTTGCGAATGCCGTTGGCAATGATGAAGTACCACGACAGGAACGACATCGCGACCAGCGTGACGAACACGACCCAGCCGAGCCAGTCGAAGTTCTGCATCAGGTTGGCGAAGCCCATCTGCTTCATGGCTTCGGCGTTGGTATTGCCACCCATAGCCTGTGCGGCATCGGTTGTTGCAGGAGTCTGTAGGAACATAACGCTACCCTAGGGAAGTCAAGCGTGAACTGTAACTGTAATCAATATTGGGTCGATTACAGCATGTGAATATTTAACTAGCCGTCCATGTGGAAGGTGACTGGAACACGTGCCAATCCTTGCACCTTCCGCCCGTTTCTGACCTCTGGATTGAATCGGTACTTTCTGACTGCTTCCATGGCCGCACGATCAAGCTCGCGGTAACCGCTGGTTTTGTCGACCTGCACATCCACCACGCTACCGTCAATTCCAACCGTCACCAACAGATAAACCGTACCCTCGTGACGCTGGCGTAGAGCCTGCGGTGGATAGTTCGGCTTGATCTGACTGTTGTAGCTCAGATCCTGACCCGCACTGATATCGGTCGGTGCAGCAGGTGGTGCCGGCGGTGACGGCGGTGCTGCTGCAACCGCGTTCTGCGAAACCTCTTCCACCGGTGGCGGCGGCGTCGGCGGCGGCGGCGTCGGCGGCGGCTTGATCTGCTGGATGATCTTCGGCGGCGGCTGCTTCGGCGGC
>NZ_MUNQ01000030.1 GCF_002001165.1 Rhodanobacter sp. C05
AAGTCCACACCCAGGGTTATAGTGCTCATGGAGACTTCCTCTTCTGCTGACGGTTGTTTCGCAACACCATCATGGCCTTCGAGGCCGTAAGGGGAGGAAGTCTCTTTTTACTCGTTCAAGGCGGACGCCTCCGGCGCCGCTTAACTCCAGCGTTAGGCCTCAGAGCATGGACCTTCCGATCTACCAGTGGCTTCGCACAGAGGAATACGCGCGTTGGGTGTGCCCACACATGGAGCGCCTGCTCGCTGAGCTTGCGAAACACGGAAGCATCATTCAAGCAGTCGGCCTCGTTAACTACAAAGCACCGGAGGCTGTGGTTCTCTTGAGCGGTTCGCTACCCGAGCACATTGCAGCGGGTGTCGTTAAGGTCAATCCAACTTTACAGTTACACCACAACGGCATGGGCGCGCTTCACAGCGTCGAGTGTGCAGAGCACTATGTAAGTGCTCGCTGCTCATCGGGGCAGGCGTGAGGTTTCGGCCTAACATTTCGTTCAAGGCGGACGGCTTCGCCGCCGCTTAACTCCAGCGTTAGGCGGCACATGAAATCACTCGGCGCACTGGCAATCGTTGCACTAGCTTCGCTAGCCGTCGCATCTTGCAGTTCTGTCCCAGAAATTGATGGCAGTTCCCAATCTTCATTCGAGCGCAGTCATTCTGCTTTGGTTGCGTCGCTCTCCCCAGAAGATCAGATGCGACTCTCGTTGGCAGAGCTAATTGTGCTCTCGCCCAAAGGCTGCCTTGCACACAGGACTCTTCCTGGTCGGCCACTCCTTAACGACACTCTTGGCGGGCAAGCCGACCTGAGTTCTTGTCGTAAAGAGCTACACGGCCTCACCTTCAATGGCATCATGCATCAGGCTTATCCTCAGGGACAGCCAAGTGGCGGCAATGACTAGAGTGCCGCCTAACCACTCGTTCAAGGCGGACGGCTACGCCGCCGCTTAACTCAGGCGTTAGGCTTATCTCGTGACTGTTGAGCAATCCGACAAGATAGATAGCGCTGGCCTCGATCGAGGCACGGGCGCTGTTGTGCTCAACATCTCCGATCACCTCCCCTGGAACGATGAACACTTCGACGTGTTGGAGAGAAAGCTTGGCTCTTACGTTCGCTTCATTGAGAGCGGTCAGGTTCGAGAGCAATTTCCATCTGCCACTGGCCAATGCATAAAGGTCTACCTTCTGCATCGTCCTACGGAATCTGGGCTTCGCTTTCTTGCTGCGGCCACAGAGTCTCTCAAAACCAGAGGCATCTCATTCTTGTTCGGTCCACTTCCACTGGAAGGCTACAGCGGTGATCCGTCTTAAGCCGTGGCGCCACGCAGCGCCTAACCATTCGTTCAAGACGGACGGCTTCGCCGCCGCTTAACTCCAGCGTTAGGCCTACGGGGATTCACGCATGTCCATGGAGCTAATCATCATTCTCGCGTTGCAGCGAGCACCAACTCTGGACGCATGGCAACAAGCTCTCAATGCTCGGCACATACCAATTCAATTCACGTACAAAACAGATCTGGCAAAGCACACCGGATTTTTGCCTGTCGAAGTAAAAGGGCGTAAATCAGGCTTCTATTTTTCTCAAGCACAGTACTCTGATGTCGCTTCTACATATCCGATAATCGCCAGCGTTCACGTAGAAAAACCTGTTGTTTACTCTCTTGAGTATGGCGGTGACTTCAACGAGTGCACCTCTGTGTTTTACGCTGCTGAAGCCTTGGTCTCCAATTTTGGTGGGGTAGCTTATGATCCGCAGGGCGGCACAGTCATGAGTTCTCAAGATCTTGCAAGAACCGCCAAGGAGTGCGAGGCAATGGTAAGCAAGAAATGAGGTTGGCTCGGGCAAGGCGGCCTAACCATTCGTTCAAGGCGGACGGCTACGCCGCCGCTTAACTCCAGCGTTAGACGTCAGGGGTGCGCATGAAGCAACCGATTTTCCTTCTAGTGGCTCTACTCGCTTTTGTGGCTCATGCGCAAGAGCCCCAGTTGTCTCCGGATGCCCCGAAAGACAAGCCTGTCCAGATATACACAAAAGACGGCGAGGCTTCACTCAAAGCCGCAGAGGCACCTTATATTGCGAAGGCAAGGTCGACCTATCCAGTGGCCAAGGCTACGTTTCTAGCGGGACTTCCCCAAGGCGAGATCTTCTTTGCAACCACCATTTTGCATGACAATAACGGCGCAGCTGAGCAAGTTTTCATTGAGGTAAATTCGATCCAGGGCGACCATATAATTGGCCATATTGCGAGCCAGCTCAGCGTAGTAAAGGGCTTCCAAAACGGCCAGTTCTATACCTTCCCGGAGTCCGCCTTGATTGATTGGCTGATTACCCATGCGGATGGATCTGAGGAGGGCAACTATGTCGGGAAATTCTTAGACACTTACCACGGGGCTGGCGTCTAACATCCCGTTCGAGGCGGACGGCTGCGCCGCCGCTCAACTCCAGCGTTAGACCCAATGCCGATTCGAGCCATAAATGATCCACAAGTAATTGCCGCTTGGGCACAAGCGACATCGACGTATCGCAAGCGATACAAACTTGTGCAGCCCTCCATCGGCTTGGCAGCGTTGGCCTGCATAGCTGCCGGTGTCTATCTGCAAAACATCTATGTTGTTGCCCTGTTCCTTGTTTTCTTTCTTGCCCTCATGATCGCTCGTGCCGCAGAGAGAGTCAGCCTGGTCTGCCCCCACTGCTCCCAAACTCCAGTCAGTCCATTCGAGCGGGCATCACCCCTAGACATCGACTATTGTCCGCACTGCTTCTATTGGCTTAAATCTCCGTGGTAGGCCCTCGCAAGGGGTCTAACATTTCGTTCAAGGCGGACGGCTTCGCCGCCGCTTAACTCCAGCGTTAGGCCATGAATCCCGTCATCGGCAAAGTAATCTTGGTGGTCTTCGTCCTTGCTTGCGCAGTTGGGCTCGTATCCGTTTTGGTCGCGGTCTTTAATCTCATCAGCATTCCGTTCCGCCTCAAGCCTGGCGTTCGCGCTTGGGCTGGTGGCAATCCACTCAACTACGTACTTGCACCAGATTCGCTCACTCAAAGAGGCTTGGCCGCACGCCGCCGCGTGGGTATCTCTTGTGTCGTCTTTCTCGTATCACTCGCAGTGGGCTTCGCCGTGGCTTTGCTAGTCCGAGCACTTCGGTAGGGCCTAACATTTCGTTCAAGGCGGACGGCTACGCCGCCGCTTAACTCCAGCGTTAGGCACCACAGACATGATTCACGCAATCTGGGAGTGGGTGCAGTTCAATTTTTGGTTTGGCCTGCTCTGCCTTGCTGCAGGCATGATCGTCACGCTGCCGCTTTTGTTTTCCAAGTCTCTTCACAAGCGCTTCTTGCGTTCAAACTACGACTTAGAGACCATCGGTGTCATCGCCTTGGTCATCGCGCTTTTTGTCATCGGTCTCTATAACCATTTTGGCGCTAGCGGCGCCTAACCAGTCGTTCAAGGCGGACGGCTACGCCGCCGCTTAACTCCAGCGTTAGGCTTCAAATTGAAACTAAAGGTAATGATTGCAGATCTGGGGAATATTCCGCGGCCACTCGGCATGGTTGCGGTGGCTTCGATCCTCCTCAGTGTAGTCTTGCTACTTACTGCCGTCATTCCCGGCGCCCCTTTCACCCTCGCTGGCACGCTCATCTCTCACGAGGACATGTGGGCATCGGGTGAGGCAATTGCCATCTTGGTTTCAGTCTCGCTCATGGTGGCGGTAAGCATTGGCATAGTGCTTCGCTGTGGTTGGGTGCGTCCTTTGCTTATTGTCTTACCCGTGCTGCAGTACTTGCCGTTCCAAGTGCTGCACTGGTTGTTTGGCGCGCCAAACCCCACCCCATCGCTTCTGCAATATGCGCTAGGCTGCGGCAGCTGGGCCGCAATTGCCCTTGTCTATTTCTCTGTTAGCGTCCGCGCAAAGGGGTACTTCCAAAGTGTGCGCGCCTAACCAGTCGTTCAAGGCGGACGGCTTCGCCGCCGCTTAACTCAAGCGTTAGAACTACGGGGGGAGAGATGGACTCAATTTCTTCATCAAAGCCAAGAGCGGTCGAAATCGCCGTTCTTATTTTGTGGCTTGCTTTGGCCGTCGGATTGGTCACGTCGGTGGCCACGCTCAGTCACGCAGCCCTGCCAGTTTCATCAACATTGGTGTACTCAATTCTGGCCGCTACTTTCGCGGTGAGCGCATTCTTCGTCTACAAAATTTCTCGCGGGCGCAACTGGGCCAGAATCACCTACTTAATCCTAATGTTGCTGGGCATGTTCAAAACGGTACCTAGCCTCGTATCGACAATCGAGCATGCGCCGTTTTCCGGGACTTTAAGCGCCGCGGATGTTGTGGCTCAGCTTGTTGCCGTGGCATTGCTTTTCACTGGCGCTAGCAACGGCTGGTTTGAGCGGCGTACGCCGTAGTTCTAACATTTCGTTCAAGGCGGACGGCTTCGCCGCCGCTTAACTCCAGCGTTAGGTCGCACATGAAAATTCTTGTCGCACTTTTGTTGCTCGCTCTTATACCCCTGTCCGCTTCGGCTGCCCAATGCACCAAAGCTTTCATGCGTGGCGGGGAGGTAACTAAGTTTGACCCTTTGGCGCACAAAGCACTCGATGCACGCTATCGCATAACAGACGTTGATCCTGGAAAACGTCCATTTGTTAGCCCTAAGCCAATCGCCGGTGAGATGCCTTCAGCACCAAATAGCAGCGACGGGCAACCCATTCATGGGTACGTTCTACTCGCCTATGTCGTCACGACTTCAGGGTACGCGGAGTCTCCGACAATCGTCGAAGCTTCAAATGCCAGACTCTCCACACTTGCTCTTGCGGCAACTGAAACTTGGCGCTTTCAGCCAGGTAAAGTTGACGGAGCCGAAGTTTGTATCGTCGCCATGCAAGAATTTGAGTTCTAGTAGGTGCGGCCTAACAATTCGTAAGAGACTTCCGATCAATACCGGGCGCTTGATGCTCTTGCCCTGAGCTTTCGGGCCGATGCTGGTCATCATGTTGTCCTCTTCGCTGCGTCGTGCGTGTCAGTACTGTGCGGAGTTGCAACGTTGCCAGACTGCATTTCCGTAAACGGTCTTGTTGCACCGATGTTGCTGATGCGGACCAG
>NZ_MUNQ01000014.1 GCF_002001165.1 Rhodanobacter sp. C05
CCCCGCATAGCATTGACACGCACGACGCAACAAACAGGACAACACGGTAACCAGCAGCGGCCCGAAAGCTCAGGGCAAAAGCATCATGCGTCTGGGCTTGATCGGAAGTCTCTTACGGAGTAGTTAGACCGCAACGCGCCGGCCCCTACGTTATAGAAGCGATGAAAGCATAACGCTAAGCAAGCCGGCGACAACTGCGACGAGCAAAACCAAACAAAGTACAGGCCCTGACAAGAATCCAAAGAAACGTACGTTTTCTGCGGAGAACGAATACCCACACTTAGGGCAACGAACCTTGGTAGAAACGCCTGGCATAGTGATGAACCCAAAGAGCACCGGAACACCGCCCCAGGCAAGCTCTTTGCGAGCATCGAACTTTGCGGAGCATTTGGGACAAGTATCGAGATCGCTCATTTGCGGCCTAACGCTTGAGTTAAGCGGCGGCGAAGCCGTCCGCCTTGAACGAAATGTTAGGTGCCGTTTGCGAGCAAGTATGCAGACACTAACGACATGAGTACGAAGAAGGCGAAAAAGTAGTTGAGTGCGGCGATGAGGCAGATGGCGAAACTCTTGAGGTCGGAAGCCTTGCTGCTTCGGGAGAAGTAGACGGCTGTAATGATTGAAGCCGTGATGGCAGCAAAAAGAATACTTGGTGCATAAGGCAGCCAAGCGGAAAAACTCTCGCCCGCCATTGTGACTTTTGGGCCAAACGAACGAAGATGCCCAGGCCCATATACTCGCAAGGTCAGTGAAGTGAGCGAAGCTGACACAAGTGCCGCAGCCACGCTGCTTAGAAAAATCCAAATGGCGAGAATCTTACGAGTCATGGCACCTAACGCTTGAGTTAAGCGGCGGCGAAGCCGCCTTGAACGAATAGTTAGCCCTGCACGCTGTGCATGGCCAGCGCATTGAGCTGAGCTGTTGTGTATTGAGCAGTGCCCGCAGCGAGCTGGTCAAGCACGGCGGGCAACCAATTTAAGCCAGCGCGACCAAACTGAAGCAAGAGCTCTTGGCAGTCGGCCGATGCCCTAAACGTTTGCGGGGTGAAGTCATAGTAAAGCTCGGAGAACGAGCTGCCGTAAGCAACCTCGAAGTGATGAACGCCATGCTCAACGCGATGAGCGAGCTCAAACGTCTTGAAGCTAGGTGGATTGCTAAGGATGGTCATGCCTTTCATGGGGCTAACGCTGGAGTTAAGCGGCGGCGAAGCCGTCCGCCTTGAACGAATGGTTAGGTGCGCAGTTCATGTAGTTGCAGCCTGCGGCTTTGCAGCTCGCCTGCGAGCCGCCGCAATGGCGAACATTATCGTGACAACGACTGCCAGAAGATTTACTGCAACGATGTAATTGGGATTGTCTGTGACTCGGAAATCTACCGAAAGCCCAACCCGGAATTTATAGAGTGTCTCAGGCAGGCGAGCGCTGGCAATTTGTAGCGCCCAGAACAAAGTGCCGAATAGCAACGCTGCTCGAGTTGGCTTGAGCAGCTGCCAAAGGAGAAGCCCGGCCGCTGGGAGGCCGATGGCAAGCGGGAGAAAAGGCGCCAAGCCAGCGCCGTAGACTTGAAACTTGCCTGTGAATAAAACCCACACACCAACAGCAAAGTTCAGGGCAGTCCAAGCAAAGAGTACAAGCTCAAACTTTGTCATACGGGAGCTTGGAAGTGTCATAAGCACCTAACGCTGGAGTTAAGCGGCGCCGGAGGCGTCCGCCTTGAACGACTGGTTAGGTGAGCTTACCCGACGGCGAAGAAACAGCCCTAGCAAAACGCCTAGGACTAAAGCCAACGGACCACCCCATGAAGCGACCAGATACGAGACGCCGGCTTCATGCGCAATTGCAGGCCCGACGTAAGGGTCTGTGACCTCAAGTAGGTGTGCGACGAAGAAAAGAATTGGTGCTGGGAGGAGGAGTAGCAACAGCCACCGTCTATAACGCGCAGCCAGAAATGCCAAGACTGATGGAACGATTGCCCATGCCCAAACAACTAGCGCAGAACTTTCCTTGTCCATGACCTCGGCGTGAGCAGTAAGAGGGAGCAGGAATAGAAGTAGCGCCGCGAATCTCATGGCTCACCTAACGCTGGAGTTAAGCGGCGGCGAAGCCGTCCGCCTTGAACGAGTGGTTAGGCGCCGCCGCTAGGCACTGGCTGCGGAGTGGTATGCAACATGGTTTTACCCAAGCGCTCAACAAGTGGGAGTAGAAGCTGCGATTGGTTAGTTGTGCATTGTGTTCGAAGTTCATCGAAGAAGGGCTTCGCATCACTAGACTCAAGAGTGCTGATCCCATTTTTCCCCGCAGAATAGCCCATGAGCCAGATCATCATTCCTTGAACTTGCGGGGTGTCGGAGTAAGCCGTTTTTGAAACTTTGGCTTCAAATGTGCCGCAACTTACCGAACTGAAATCGATCCCATTCGCTTTACATGAGGCTGCCGTCAACATCAAAAGAACGCCAAAGATATAACTTTTCACAGTACCCCCAAATTTTGGCCTAACGCTTGAGTTAAGCGGCGGCGAAGCCGTCCGCCTTGAACGAATGGTTAGGCGCGCTTTCGTGCATAGGTTGCACGCATGCGGGCGAACATAAAAACACCATACGCGAGGAACAAGCCGCCCATGATGAACAAGAGGCCACGATATTCGTCGCGACCGAACCACATGAACATTGCGCCCATAGCTATGCAGAATACAGGCGCAAAATATATGTTGCGCGGAGCTGCTGAAACCGTGCGCGCATTGAACTTGAGGATCGAGCTATACGACTCCACGATCTCCTCGTGTGGCCCCTTGCAGGAGAGGCCATGTCCTAGGTCAACCGCGCACTCAGGGCAAAGACCCTTTGCACAGGCCTTACAGGACCCAACCGCCTCGCGATCTTGATGATTGAAGCAACGCATGAGTTTCCCTTCCTATGGCGCCTAACGCTTGAGTTAAGCGGCGGCGAAGCCGTCCGCCTTGAACGAGAAGTTAGAACTTACCCGAGAAGTAACTTAGTGCGAATAGTGCCAGCAGCAAAACCAAGAAACCTATGCCTGCCCACTTGCGATGGACCTGCTCTCGTTGCGACACGGTAGCCAAGGGTGCAAATCGAGCCACGAGGTACTGGGAAAGTAAGACAAGGCAAAGTGCGACACAAACTGGCCAGTACGAACGCAAACGCTTCATGTATGCGACCGAAAACCCTAGACCAAGCAAGCCAGCGAGGCCTACCAAGTTGCGATACGCACGAGAGACTTCGATGGCGTGACCGCACACAGGACAGGGGTTAGCTCCGCTAAACAGAGCCAGTCGCCAAGCTGGAGGACGGTATGGATCTGAGTGCGTGTGGCTCATGAGTTCTAACGCTGGAATTAAGCGGCGGCGAAGCCGTCCGCCTTGAATGACTGGTTAGGTGCCATATACGACTGGCGCCCGTTTGGATAACAGAAACTGCTCGAACTCATGGATGTGCGCGAGCCGATCACTCCGCCTAGGCCGAGCTGATGGATCTGTATACATGTAGATGTGGAGGCGGCCCGCTGGTTGCTGTTGCGCATGGACAAGCAACTCGGCATGCGACATGAGCCAAGTGCTTTGGCTGGACAAGTCTACGAGCGCGACATAGTGGGCCGGCGAGTCACTTGGAACCCACCAATCAAGAGCATGCTTGCCAGTGCCGCCGCCCGGTTTGGACTTGAGGTTTGTCTTGACCTGCACCGTGATCGGGTGAGGTAGCCGAGGCGAGTAGGTAACAAGATCAATGCCCGTATCCGTGCTCATTGGTGCCGATTCGATGCCCATAAGCAGGAGCTGGTATTGCACCAGCAACTCGCCGCACTTTCCGATTTGTGCTTTGGCTAGCGACATACTTTCCTATGGCACCTAACGCCTGAGTTAAGCGGCGCCGGAGGCGTCCGCCTTGAACGAGTAAAAAGAGACTTCCTCCCCTTACGGCCTCGAAGGCCATGATGGTGTTGCGAAACAACCGTCAGCAGAAGAGGAAGTCTCCATGAGCACTATAACCCTGGGTGTGGACTT
>NZ_MUNQ01000029.1 GCF_002001165.1 Rhodanobacter sp. C05
ATCAGAAGCAGATCAGCGGCCGCGGCCATAAGAAACAGCTGGTCAAATCGTCATTTTGGCGCAGCCATGCCGAAGTTTCTGCACGGCATATGGACGGCCGTTTCAGCCTCAATAGATCAGAGCATCCTTAGGGGACTTCGTGTTTCGATGGATCAAGAACCTTTGGGTCAGTTCTGAATACTCCTGTCGCCGCCTCCTGTCGCTGGGCGACGTCGAAACCGTGGTAGTTCCAACGTACCGCCAAACGACAGGAGGCGGCGACATGAGTATTCAGAGCCCTTTTCTATCGTTTTTGTCCGCATAACGGGCTCTGACCCGGTATGAATCTTAGGTATGAATCTTAGGAAGATTAGGGGGAGTTTGATGACTCGGCCGTTTGTGATCTGGGTGACTGTGGTGATTTCGGCGTTGCTAGCTGTGGCGGCTGTCTTCGGGCTTCTGAAGGTCATCCTGCAATTGCCGCTTTGGTTGGCGCCGGACAGTGGCATGGCAGTGTGGCGCATCGTGTTCATTGTCGCTGTCCAGACTGTCGAGACCGTATTCTTGATTGCGGTTTCTTATGCAGCGTTTACTCGTCCACGCTGGGGTCGTGTCATCTGCGCTGTATTCGCCAGCTTGATCACACTGGCTATGCTGTATGCGGGCCTCCATCCCGATCCGCATCCCCTGTTTGCCATCAAACCCGGCCCTGAAGAAGCTGGTGCGGTTATCGGTCGCTTGGCGACGTGCATGTTGTTCTGCGCATATGCCTACAAGATGGTCATAGGGGCAAAGGTGCGCGTTTACTTCCAATCGAATCTTAGAAACTTAAGGGACGGAGGCAATTAAATCAGGGTAATAGAGCCTGTTAATCGGTGTCAGGGACGAATGGCGCTGACTTAAGCCCAAGTCATTGATCTAAAAAGTGAAGCCGGCTCCAAATGCTAAGGTGAAGGTACTAGACAACACCACCAGCATAGGAGCCGGCTTCGATGCATCCTAATCGTCACGTTCGTGCGCAGCAACGCCGCACGGTGCGCCCTTATGTGACCTTGCTGTCGGTGGCCGTGTAGGTGATTGTCGTGGTACCTGTGGCCGCCGGTGTGCCACTGAAGGTACGCGTGGTCGCGTTGAAGGTAATTCCGCTCGGCAAGCCGGTAGTGCTATAGGTGATCGTGTCACCGTTGGCATCGGTGGCCGCTGGCGCCACGTAGGCCGTCATGGCTGTCCCGGTCGTGGCGGTCTGGTTCGTCAACGTGCCGATGACCGGGGCCACATTGGCCACGGTCAGCGTAAAAGTCGCACTGCCGGCATGCCCCAGCGGATCGGTGGCGGTCACCTTGATGGTGTACGCGCCCGAGGACACCGCGCCCAGCACGATGGACGACCCGCTTCAGCTCAGGCCACTGGGTAGTAACGCCGCGCAACGAATCAACCGCCGATAAGTGAACCTGGAACCGTTCTTTCGCCTAGGGATGCTCTGATCTATTGAGGCTGAAACGGCCGTCCATATGCCGTGCAGAAACTTCGGCATGGCTGCGCCAAAATGACGATTTGACCAGCTGTTTCTTATGGCCGCGGCCGCTGATCTGCTTC
>NZ_MUNQ01000028.1 GCF_002001165.1 Rhodanobacter sp. C05
CTAACTACTCCGTAAGAGACTTCCGATCAAGCCCAGACGCATGATGCTTTTGCCCTGAGCTTTCGGGCCGCTGCTGGTTACCGTGTTGTCCTGTTTGTTGCGTCGTGCGTGTCAATGCTATGCGGGGTACAACGCATGTCAGACTGCATTTCCGTAAACGGTCTTGTTGAGTCGATGCCGCTGACTGGGACCACTGTATAAACCGCACCCGGCGACCTCTTTCATTCATCGGACTGTCCGGTGTTCGGGGATCGGCCGAAACACGGTTTGGACGTCCATCTAGTTAGTCAGGTTCTCGTCGGGGGGGTCTGACCCGTTGTTACCGCTTCGCGCTGACGGTGAATCGAAGCCCGGTGTTTATGCCATGCCGACTTGCCGTTGCATGGGGTGGCGCACACTCGCAGAAGGATCGTAGTCGACCTCATGGGCCAACATGACCCAGATCTGCCGGGCATGCTTGTTGGCGATGGCCACGATCACTTTGCCGAACGGCAGGCGTCGGTCGAGAGTGCGTATCCAGCGCTGCTCGGGCGTGGCCTTCTCCACGCTGACCGCCTTGGCCCGCTGCAAACTGCTGCGGGCACCCTGGATCAGCAACGTGCGCAGGTACGCATCGCCGCGACAGCTGATTTCGCCCAATCGTGCATGGCCGCCGCTGGAGTGTTGCGTGGGCACCAGCCCCAGCCACGCCGCCATCTGCCGGCCCTGCTTGAATTCGCGCGCGTTGCCGACCGTGGCCACGGCCGCATCGGCAGTGATCGGTCCGATGCCGACGATCGCGCGCAGCCGGATACACCGCTCGTCCTGACGTGCGTGGGCCTCGATGCGTGCATCGCACGCGTCGAGGTGCAGGCGCAACTGCCGCCAGTGATCCGCCAGATCGCGTAACAGTTCCTTGAACTCGACCGGCAACCCCATCGGGGCATCCAGGTCCGCCAGCTGTCGACGCAGCGCCAGATCGCTCTGCGCCACGATCACTCCGAACTCGGCGAGCAGGCCACGGATACGGTTGCCGATGGCCAGCGACTCGACCTTGTAGCCCTCGCGCACCCGGTGCCATGACAACCGTACCTGCTGGTCGAGCGACTTCACCGGCACAAAGCGCATGTTGCCCTGGCGCGCCGCGGTGGCGATGGCCTCGGCGTCGGCCCGGTCGTTCTTGGTCGTGCCACCTTTGCGGTACGGCTTCACGAACTGCGCCGCCATGATGCGCGGCTGCAGTCCGTACTCCAGGCAACGCCGCGCCCAGTGATGCGCGCCGCTGCACGCCTCCATCGCCACCACCGTGCCGGCCGGCCGCTGGGCCAGCCACACGGCAAACGCGTCACGCTTGAGATCCTGCCGCCGCAACACATGCCCGGCGCCATCCATCTCACAGGCCGAAAACGCGATCTTCGCCAAGTCCACACCCAGGGTTATAGTGCTCATGGAGACTTCCTCTTCTGCTGACGGTTGTGTCGCAACACCATCATGGCCCTCGAGGCCGTAAGGGGAGGAAGTCTCTTTTTACTC
>NZ_MUNQ01000004.1 GCF_002001165.1 Rhodanobacter sp. C05
CCGATGCTGGTCATCATGTTGTCCTCTTCGCTGCGTCGTGCGTGTCAGTACTGTGCGGAGTTGCAACGTTGCCAGACTGCATTTCCGTAAACGGTCTTGTTGCACCGATGTTGCTGATGCGGACCAGGGTATAAACCGCACCCGAAGACCTCATTCATCCAGCGGTGTCGTCAGTGTTCGGGGATCGGACGAAACACGTTTAGACGTCCAGATTGTTAGTCAGGTTCTCTCCGGGTTGGTCTGACCCGTTGCTACCGCTTCGCACTGACGTGAAACCGATTCATGCCATGGCCGCGACCGTGATGGCATGTTTGCCGGCGGAGCGCTGCACCATCGGGTGCTTCAGCCACGCGTCGGCGTCGTAGATTTGCTCGTGCGCCAGCATCGCCCACAACTGGCGTGCATGTTTGTTGGCGATCGCCACCAGCACTTTGCCGAACGGCATACGACAGGCCATCTGCCGGATCCAGATCTGCTCGGGCGTGGATTTCTCCACACTGACTGCCTTGGCACGCTGCAGGCTGCTACGCGCACCCTGAATCAGCAAGGTGCGCAAGTATGCGTCGCCGCGACAGCTGATGGTGCCCAGCCGGGTATGACCGCCGCTGGAGTGCTGGGTCGGCACCAGACCCAGCCATGCGGCCAGTTGCCGGCCGTTCCTGAAGTCCTTGGCCGAGCCCAGACTGGCGACCATCGCATCGGCGGTGATCGGGCCGATACCGATGATGGCGCGCAAGCGCACACACCGTTCGTCCTCTCGCGCATGGGCGTCGATGCGGGCATCGCACGCGTCGAGGGCCTTGCGCACTTCGGTCCAGTGCCACTCAAGGCCACGAAGCAGCTCCTTGAACTCACCCGGCAGCGCCGCCTGATCGAGATCGCCCAAGACACGGCGCAGCGCCACATCACTCGTCGCCACCACGATCCCGAACTCGGCCAGCAAGCCGCGCAGGCGGTTGCCGATGGCCAGCGACTCGGCCTTGTAGCCCTCGCGCACCCGATGCCACGCCAGGCGGGCTTGCTGATCGACGTCCTTCACCGGCACAAAACGCATGTTGCCCTGGCGCGCGGCGGTAGCGATCGCCTCGGCATCGTTGCGATCGTTCTTGCTGCGCTGGCTCAGGCGATATGGCTTCACCAACTGCGCGGCCATCAGCCGCGGCTGCAGGCTGACGTCCTGACAACGCCGTGCCCAGTGATGCGCGCCGCTACACGCTTCCATGGCCACCACGGTGCCCGCTGGCACCTGCGCCAGCCACACCGCGAAGGCATCGCGCTTGAAGTCCAGCCGGCGCAGCACGTGGCCGCTGCCGTTCACTTCGCACACCGAAAACACGCTCTTCGCCAAGTCCACACCCAGGGTTATAGTGCTCATGGAGACTTCCTCTTCTGCTGACGGTTGTTTCGCAACACCATCATGGCCTTCGAGGCCGTAAGGGGAGGAAGTCTCTTTTTACTCGTTCAAGGCGGACG
>NZ_MUNQ01000003.1 GCF_002001165.1 Rhodanobacter sp. C05
TCCGCACAGTACTGACACGCACGACGCAGCGAAGAGGACAACATGATGACCAGCATCGGTCCGAAAGCTCAGGGCAAGAGCATCAAGCGCCCGGTATTGATCGGAAGTCTCTTACGGAATTGTTAGGTTTCACCGCCAGATGCCTCGAGCGCTGCATGTTGCATTTGAAGCTTTTTAAGCTCGCTTAGATCTTTCGAGTGGAAGTCATCGAGTGTTGCGTCAAACCATGAATAGAACGACAGAACCTTGTCCCCATAGGTAGCTGCGATGGATGAAAGCTTGATGTGACTTGGAGAGCTTTCTAAATATTCGCGACTTAGCCGATGCCAACGGTCCCAAGTTGAGAGATCAACTTTGGTGAGGGATACCGTGGACTCTATAACGCACTGACCGTCCGGACCAATATTTTTCATGCCGATTGACATTTGGCACCCGGGAAGGCCCTTGTGAACCATATAGTTTCGCAGATCGTTAACGAACTTCGACAAGCGATCTGTGGCGAAGGTTGTCGCCACGTGCTCGTTGTACAGGGCGTGGATAGCAGTATCTGCGTACGTGTCCTCGACGAATACGCGAGTGTGATCAATCAAGCTTTTGGCAGATGCGAGGAAGTTGTGAAAGAGCCGCATCGACTCTCTATGCACCTGAATGCCCGCATCACGATGCTTGTGCGACATCAGGCGTTGGCCGTTTTCTGGCATCTCGATCAGATTGCAGCAATCTTTGAGTTCTTTGAGATTTCCTTCGAAAATGTTCAAGCTAAAGGATCGTCCCTTGCAGCGGTTCAAATACGCCATACCGGGACTTTCATGAATTTGGCAAAATACTTGGTAGGCCGAATCGTGCATGTGGAACCTAACGCTTGAGTTAAGCGGCGGCGAAGCCGTCCGCCTTGAACGAGAAGTTAGAACTTACCCGAGAAGTAACTTAGTGCGAATAGTGCCAGCAGCAAAACCAAGAAACCTATGCCTGCCCACTTGCGATGGACCTGCTCTCGTTGCGACACGGTAGCCAAGGGTGCAAATCGAGCCACGAGGTACTGGGAAAGTAAGACAAGGCAAAGTGCGACACAAACTGGCCAGTACGAACGCAAACGCTTCATGTATGCGACCGAAAACCCTAGACCAAGCAAGCCAGCGAGGCCTACCAAGTTGCGATACGCACGAGAGACTTCGATGGCGTGACCGCACACAGGACAGGGGTTAGCTCCGCTAAACAGAGCCAGTCGCCAAGCTGGAGGACGGTATGGATCTGAGTGCGTGTGGCTCATGAGTTCTAACGCTTGAGTTAAGCGGCGGCGAAGCCGTCCGCCTTGAACGGAGTAAAAAGAGACTTCCTCCCCTTACGGCCTCGAGGGCCATGATGGTGTTGCGACACAACCGTCAGCAGAAGAGGAAGTCTCCATGAGCACTATAACCCTGGGTGTGGACTTGGCGAAGATCGCGT
>NZ_MUNQ01000011.1 GCF_002001165.1 Rhodanobacter sp. C05
CTGAGGTTTCCCCACGTTTTCATGCGGCCACAGCCATCTGATCGAGCAGTGCCGGAGACGGCTTTCGTATTTGCTCCACGAGTTTTTCAAGCCTGGCATTCGACCATCGTCTCACTAGCGCCTCACGGCCGAGCCGCACGATCGAGTACAGCCGTCGCCTGGATCGAAACGGCATCAGCCATTGATCAATGCCTGCGGTTTCGCAAGCCATACCGACCAGCCAACTGGCGAAAGCCGCCATCGTGTGGAGTAGCAGCAACACCTCGATGCGCTTGCCCTTGCGGGTCAAGCTGTCCTCAAAGGCATGACCGTAGCGGTGCGATTTGAGGTCCCGGAAGGACAGTTCGATCTGCATGCGTCGCGCATACAACGCGACCATTTGCCGGGCGCTCAAGTGACTCAGTGTCGGTGAAGCGATGAGGAGCCATGGCTCCCGCTCACGCGCCGCGTTCTGCTTGCTCTTCTTGGTGCGTGAGGGCACGCCCTGACGATTGCGTTGTTTGCGTCCCTTCGGTGGCTTGGCATGCACTACCACGCGGCAACGCCATGGCTTCGCGCGCACCGTATCCATCAGCCCCAAGTCGCGTGGCGCGGCGACGGCCAACTCATAGAGCGCCCGACACGGTACCCACGCATCCGGCGTATTCACTGTATCGACAGGCTTGACCAGCGTGCGGTGGCGCAGACGGCCAAGCCAGTCCCAACCCATCGCTTCGACGGCTCGGAACCATGGCGCGCGAAAGCCAGCATCGGTCACCAGGATCGGCTGTACATCTTCGGGAATCAGCGTCGCCAACCGTTGCAAGAACTGCTTCTCTGCCGCCGGCGAACCCTGTTGCCCGTCGGGGAAGACCATGTCCAATATCGTCAGGGTACGACCACCGACGGGAACCGCCGCGCGTAAAAGATGCCAGCGCTGATCGGCCTTCAGATTGCACCAATCCAGCACGATCACCGGATGCGGGCCGCGCAGCAGCCAGCGCGCCATGGCTGCATGCAAATGCTCACGCTCCGCGTGCAGATGCCGGTTGCCCAGCAGTCGATCAAGCGCCTTCAGCGGCGCACGGATACGCTCTGCATCGGGCCATGCGCGGGCGACGTCGATCAGAGTCAGGCGTCGGCCGTGGATCAACGCTTCCACGGCGCGCAACAACACACGACGGCGCAGCGCATGCATCGGCTGCAGTGCATCGCCCAAGCACTTTTGCAATACTTTGGTCGCGCGCATGGTGTGGTCTCCTCTGGCCTCGTAACCCGTGGGGAATGACCGCATCATGCGCGCACTGTTTCTTCAGTCCGCACGCAAGGCGTTGATTGAGCGAAGAGATTCGTGGGGAAACCTCAGCCTCCG
>NZ_MUNQ01000002.1 GCF_002001165.1 Rhodanobacter sp. C05
GGATGCTCTGATCTATTGAGGCTGAAACGGCCGTCCATATGCCGTGCAGAAACTTCGGCATGGCTGCGCCAAAATGACGATTTGACCAGCTGTTTCTTATGGCCGCGGCCGCTGATCTGCTTCTGATCAAGCCATTTCCCGCTTCACAGACGCACCTCACTTGCAGAAGCCAGCAAGGTTCGGCGCGCCATCCACAAGTTCGAGAGCGCGAACAACGTCAGTACTTGCGCCGTGTTCTTAAGCAGGCCCCGGAAGCGCACCTTTTGATAGCCGAACTGCCGCTTGATCACGCGGAACGGGTGTTCCACCTTGGAACGTACCGCTGCCTTGAGGTATTCCACATACTTCGTGACCTCCTTCAGTTCACCCTCCGGCATCGCCCTGACGCTGCCGCGCTTGGCCGCGATATGCCAAGTGCGGCCACGCTTGGGTGCTCGTTTCTCAGCGCCCTGATAGCCGGCGTCGGCATACACAACCTTCTCCTGCCCATGCAATAGCTTATCCACTTCGGTCACGTCGCCCACGTTGGCCGGTGTCGTGGTTACCGTATGTACGAGCCCGGATTCCACATCCACCCCGATATGCGCCTTCATGCCGAAGTACCACTGCTGACCCTTCCGGGTCTGGCGCATGTCCGGGTCACGCTGCTTGTCGCGATTTTTGGTCGAGGACGGTGCCTGGATAATCGTGGCATCCACTATCGTGCCCTGACGCAGCAACAGACCCTGCTGGCCCAAATGCGCATTGACCGTGTCGAGGATCTTCGCCGCCAGGCCGTGCTGCTCCAGGAAACGTCGAAACTTCAGGACCGTCGTCTCGTCCGGGATCGCGTCTTCGTTCAATTCCAGCCCGGCGAAGCGACGCATCGATTCGATCTCGTACAGCGCATCCTCCATGGCCGGGTCGCTCAACGCGTACCACTGCTGCATGAAATGGATCCGCAGCATCGTCGCGGCGGGCATCGGTGGGCGGCCACGACGCCCCGACCTCGGATAGCTGGGTTCGATCAACGCCAGCAGTGCTTCCCACGGCACCACCTTGTCCATCTCGCCCAAGAACCGCTCGCGCCGCGTCGGCTTCTTCTTCGACTCGAAACTCAACGACGCAAACGAACGCTGTTTCATGGGGGAGGCGCTTCCTGGAGACTGGTCGCTATGATGCCTGAGGCGAGGAATAAATCAGAGCATCCCTA
>NZ_MUNQ01000015.1 GCF_002001165.1 Rhodanobacter sp. C05
GCCGCGTCGGCTTCTTCTTCGACTCGAAACTCAACGACGCAAACGAACGCTGTTTCATGGGGGAGGCGCTTCCTGGAGACTGGTCGCTATGATGCCTGAGGCGAGGAATAAATCAGAGCATCCCTAGGTTTTATTGAGACTTGTCATTATTCTCCAAAAGAACCTAAAAATAGCACCAAAAGAAAATGGTAAAAACCAATAAATAAAAGAACTCAGTATTGGCATCATAAAAGCAGCAATAGCTAATCCGAACCTTCCCTCATATGGCAGTCTGAGCCAAAACACACTGTAATCTGGATTGAAAAAATCACCCCTGAAGATGCTGCATCTTATAAAGCCAAAATCAGCCATCGCCAAGGCGCCACAAATTAGAAATAAAAAAGCAAATGACCAGATACCTTTTTTTCTGGCCGACGAAGTTATTATTTTTTTTGGCTCAAATTTTTTCCAAAAAGGTTGCATCGCACAAAGCATGAAAAGATATACAGGGAAATACAGCCATTGCAACGCAATAGATATCTTTGCTAATGATTTGTAATCGGTCTCATTAGATATTTTATTAACGGCAGGGACGATCTTTCCAATCAAACTAATAAATGCATTGATGTGCCAATTATTTATTAAATAATCTCCAATAAATAAAGATATTATTACACTAATGAAAAAAGCTGACAAAAGTATTATCGGAAACATCTTTTCGATACATGCGACCCAGCCACCAGCATTTAAACATTTTATTTTCATTAATCACCATTCAGTTTATTTATGATGCATATGAGAAGCTATCTCATGATATGTTAAAGTGGCAAGCCCCGCCAGCAGAAAACCAGCTGCAACCGGGACAATAATAGGTGCACCAACAAATGCCAGGCCTCCTTCCACAGCAGCTATGCCAATCTCAGAAACTTAAGGGACGGAGGCTGAGGTTTCCCCACGTTTTCATGCGGCCACAGCCATCTGATCGAGCAGTGCCGGAGACGGCTTTCGTATTTGCTCCACGAGTTTTTCAAGCCTGGCATTCGACCATCGTCTCACTAGCGCCTCACG
>NZ_MUNQ01000023.1 GCF_002001165.1 Rhodanobacter sp. C05
TGCAGCTGATATTCGCTATCGAGGTTCCCGCTGCATTGGTGACCGTTACCCCCACCTGATTCTGACTGCCACCGGACACATTGATGTTCGTCAACTCCAGTTCCAAGTCCTGGCCCGCCGTGGCGGTGAACGATAAATAGGCGTTCTGACCTGGTGTGTTCGCGACATAGCTCTGGCTTGTGCCATTGCTGGGTAATGTGCCGGTGACACCGGATGCCAAAGTCACCTGGACCGTCCCCGGTACGCCGTAAGGCGTGGCTACGGACAGTGTGTAAGTTCCGCTCGCCGGCAAATTGGGCAGGTTGAGTGTGTTCGCCGACCCGTTGGTAAAGACATACGTGTAGTAGTTCGTCGGCGTGATCGTGCCAGGCTGGTAGACGAACACATACACCCCCTGGCCCGCAGGCGTGGTGCTCTCTGCGGACACATTCAAGGCAACCGTTTGACCTGCCGTACCAGTGAACGTCAGCCGCTCGATCTGCCCCACCCCCAAATTCACTGTCGTCGGCGCGTTCGCGGTCAATGCCGGGCCGATCACATCCGGTTGCAACAGAGCATTGAAGCTCATGGTCCCACCCGTAGCCGGTGTCACTGTGATCGAGTAGGTTCCAGCGGCCAGATTCCATAGCGATGGGATGTGGCAATAAGTA
>NZ_MUNQ01000008.1 GCF_002001165.1 Rhodanobacter sp. C05
ACCGCCACGGCGGGCCAGGACTTGGAACTGGAGTTGACGAACATCAATGTGTCCGGTGGCAGTCAGAATCAGGTGGGGGTAACGGTCACCAATGCAGCGGGAACCTCGATAGCGAATATCAGCTGCAATGGTTCGACGTCCTCGGCTACTTATTGCCACATCCCATCGCTATGGAATCTGGCCGCTGGAACCTACTCGATCACAGTGACACCGGCTACGGGTGGGACCATGAGCTTCAATGCTCTGTTGCAACCGGATGTGATCGGCCCGGCATTGACCGCGAACGCGCCGACGACAGTGAATTTGGGGGTGGGGCAGATCGAGCGGCTGACGTTCACTGGTACGGCAGGTCAAACGGTTGCCTTGAATGTGTCCGCAGAGAGCACCACGCCTGCGGGCCAGGGGGTGTATGTGTTCGTCTACCAGCCTGGCACGATCACGCCGACGAACTACTACACGTATGTCTTTACCAACGGGTCGACGAACACACTCAACCTGCCCAATTTGCCGGCGAGTGGAACTTACACACTGTCCGTAGCCACGCCTTACGGCGTACCGGGGACGGTCCAGGTGACCTTAGTGCCTCAATAGCAAGGGGCGCGATTCGGCGCTGGTGATGTTGCAGGTTGGGTGGGGTCGATGGCGTTCAAGGAGTCGTGATGAAGGTGCAAGGAACGATGACAGGTCAAGCGGTTTGGATGGGTTTGATCGGTGTGGCGGCACTCAGTGCTGCTGCGCTGGCGTTGTCGCATGCGCTGCCCACGGAGTCGGTCTGCAGCATCGGCCATACCTATGTCCTGCCGGTGTCGGCCGAGCTCAGTCGCACGCTGTTGCCGGATGGCCGTACCTTCGAAGTGCATGGTGCACAGGGGATGGCTTATCTCGTCGATGGCGATCGGCGTCATCAGATACGTCTTCCGGAATCACGCCGCTTCGCGTCGGTGACGGTGATGCCCGGTGGCCAGGTACTGCTGTGGGGCGGCATCGACGCGCGAGGACAGGTACTGGACACCGGCGAATGGTTTGAACCAGCGACTGAACGCTTCGTGCGGACGGGCGTGTTGGACCTGCCAGCGCGTGCGGGCCATACCCTGACCGTACTGACCGATGGCCAGGTACTGATGACCGGCGGCTGGTCGGCGCAAGGAGTACCAGCGACGACAACCGTGCTGTGGCAACCATTATCCAGGCAGAGTACAGACATCGCGGGAGCACCGGCAGGTTCCCGTCTGGCGGCCGTCGCCCAGTTGCAGGCCGATGGTTCGGTTCTTATCAAGGGTGGTGTCGATGCTTACGGACAAGCCGCGCCATCGACCCTGCGATTCGACCCGACGGCGAAGGTGTGGAGTACGACGCCCTCACAGGCCATCACGAATACGGCGGCGATGGTAACGACGTTCCCCGAAGCCAACACGAGCGCTGCCCCCATCGAAGGCCCGCTGGTGATTCGTTTCGCAACCGACGTCAACGTACGCCAGTTGAATGCCAGGACGGTGACGCTGCTGGGCCCCGAAGGTACCGTGCCGGTGCGTGTCGTTGGCATCGAAGGCGGCCGTCTGGCCTTCGTGCAATTGCCGGACGATCTCTATCCCGGCTCGCGCTACACCCTGTTCCTGCAGGGGCTGCATACCGCGTCCGGTGCTGCCGTGCCCTATACCGCGGTGGGATTTACCACGGCGCGTATCGCGTCGACAGGTGTAGCGATCGCCGGGCACGGTGCTCTGCCGTGGCCCTCTATCGGGACTGTGGATAACGCGACGATGGCGCCACCGATGTATCTGATGGCAGGCGGAGGCGAAGCCATCTGCAGCAGTCGCGAAGCCGATCAATTGTGCCGTGAGCACAGCTTTGTCCACGACGGCGCCTGGTACCCCGGCAAGGACAACGCACCGGATGCTACGGGCGGCCACTGGCGCTTATATCAACCGCATCAGGGTCTGCCGGACACTCATGCACTCGAAGCGACGCTGGCCAAGGGGACAACAGCCTTGATCGGTCAGGTGCGGCAGATCGATGAAGCGCCGGTTGCCAATGTCGAAGTGAGCTTGGGTGACATCAAGGCGCACACGGATGCACACGGTGTGTTTGTGCTCACCGGACTGCCAGCAGGACGGCAAGAACTGTTCGTCGATGGCCGCCCGGCCAGCCATGGTGAGGTAAATTACGGCCGTTTCCTGGTGGGGGCCGATATCCAGGCGAAGTCAGTTCGTCACATGCCGTTCGTGATGTACCTGCCACGCGTGCTGCCCCGTGATGTGATCGCATTGCCGTCGCCGACCACCAGCGAAGTGGTGTTGACCCATCCGGACATGCCTGGTCTGGAGTTGCACATTCCTGCCGGTACTGTGTTCAAGGATCGCGAGGGACACGTGCTTTCGCATATCGCCATTGTGCCCACGCCGGTGGATCACGCGCCGTTCCCGCTCCCTGACAACTTCCCGATGTACTTCACCATCCAGCCCGGCGATGCGTCGGTGGAAGGCTTGACACCGCAGGCAGCCAAGGGTATTCGCGTTGTCTACCCCAACTATGCGCATGCCAAACCGAACACCACCGGCAACTTCTGGGTCTATGGCGCACAGGAGGGCTGGCGTATGTACGGCGGCGGCCACGTGACGGCCGATGCCAAACACATCGCACCGGATCCGGGCGTCTCTTTAGTGTGGGCGATGGGGGCGGGCATATCGAGCGGCAATGCCAATCCATCCAATAACCGAACGCTTTGCAATACGGCCAAGAGCCAGCCGATTGATCTGCAGACGGGCATCTTCTTTCATGAATGGAATGACCTGTCGATCCAAGACATCGTTCCACTGACCCTGACACGCGCCTACAACTCGGCTGATAGCAACTCGCATGTATTCGGCGTCGGTGGCAATGCCAATTTCGGTATCCATCTGTACACAAGCACGGCCAATAATTTCACAACACCGGAATTAGTGTTGCCGTGTGGCGAGGGCGTAGCTTTCAACGTGGTCAGTGGTTCGGCGGCCAGTTACCCGTTCACTGCGGGTACGGTATGGGAGCACACCGGTACCGATTCGGCCTTCTACGGCGCCACGCTGCAGTGGTTCCACTCCTCCACGGCCGAATACTTTTATGTGACGCTGAAGGATGGTACCCAGTACTTCTTTCAGAGTGAGGTCCCCAATCAGCTGATTGGAATAACGGACCGCTACGGCAACCAGATCCAGCTGACATACAACGGTGGCCTGGTGGACCAGATGACCTCGCCCAGCGGCCGTTCGATCACCTTCAGTTACGACAGCAGCAACCGCATTAAGAACGCCGTGGACAACACCGGGCGCACGATAGGTTATACCTACAACAGTGCCGGCAGTCTGGCGACGGTCACCTACCCGGACCAGACCACCGAGCAGTACACCTACACCGGTAATCTGATGCAGACCATGCAGGACCGGCGGGGCAACGTGTGGGTCACCAATCAATACGACACCAACAACCGCGTGATCAAGCAGACCCTGGCTGACGGCACCTATTACCAGTTTGCCTACGGTACCAACGCCACCACGGTCACCGATCCCAACGGCCATCAGGAATATGTGACGTTTGATCCGGTCAGCCACTATCCGTCCGCTGACACTTACGCCTATGGCACGTCGTTGGCGCAGACTACTACGTATGTGCGCGAGTCCTCCGGGCTGATCGACTCGGTCACCGATGCGCTGGGCCGAACGACCACCTACAGTTACGATCCGCTGGGCAACGTCACCCAGCTGACCCGGCTGGCAGGTACGTCCAGTGCGGTGAGCTATAACTTCACCTATACCCCGAACTACAGCCAGCCGGCGACGGTGACCGATCCACTGGGACACACCACTACCCTCAGCTATGGCAGCAACGGGTGCCTGAACCAGATCACCGATGCCTTGAGCCACAGCATCACGGTCCAGTGCAATGCCGTGGGTCAACCCACGACGATCACCGACGCGCTGAGCCACACGACCACGCTGACTTACCAAGGCTACGACTTGCAGAGTGCGACGGATGCCCTGAGCCGAACGACAACGTTTGAGGTCGATGCCTTGGGCCGTCGCATCGCCGCCCAGGATCCCATGGGCAACGTAACACTGGCTCAATATGACGTGGACGATCGCGTCACGCAGGTTACCGACGCGCTGAACCAGACAACTCAGCTGAGCTACGACGGCAATGGCAATCGGCTGAGCGTGACGCTACCTAGCACCGCGGTCATCAGGGATACCTACGACACCCGCAATCGTCCGCTGACACAGACCGATGCATTGAATCAGATCCAGTCATGGACGTACGACGGCATGGGAGATGTGCTTACCCATACCGACCGAAAGCAGCAGGTCACGATGTTTTCGTATGACGCACTGAATCGCGCGACGCTGGTGTCGTATGCGGATGGATCGGGTACGCAAGCCAGTTACGATGCCGGCAATCGCTTGACGCAATTGCTGGACACGGCGACCGGCAGCCTGAGCTGGGGCTATGACGGTCTGAATCGCATGACCTCGGCCGTCACGCCGCAGGCCACGATCAGTTACGGCTACGATGCAGCGGGCCGGCGCACCAGCATGACGCCGGCGGCGCAAGCAATCGTCAACTACGTCTATGACAACGCGAACCGGCTGACCTCGCTGACCCAGGGTAGCGAAGAAGTGCAGTTTGGCTATGACGCCGCCAACCGCCGTACATCGCTCGTCTTGCCGAACAACATCAGCATGGCCTACGGCTACGACGTGGCCAACCAGCTAACCGGTATCACCTACCTCAGCCCCGCCAATGCGACGATGGGGACTCTAGTCTATGGTTACGATCTGGACGGTCATAAGAACAGTAAAACCGGCAGCTTCGCAACCGACATCCCGCCCACGCCCACGTCGCAAAATGGCATCTTCGATCTGAACAATCGGCAGACCAGTTACAACGGCGGCACGCTGAGCTACGACGCCAACGGCAACCTGACCTACGACGGCACCAATACCTATGTGTGGAATGCCCGCAACCAGCTCAGTCAGATCACCGTGGGCGGCACGGTGCAGGCGAGCTACACCTACGACGCACTGGGGCGACGTACGGCCAAGGCCATTGGTGGCACCACGCCGACTCAGTACCTGTATGACGGTGCCAATGCGGTGCAGGAGACCCTTGGGAGTGCCGTCAATCCGATCCTCACCGGGCTGGGCATCGACGAGCGGTTTGCGCGCAACGATGTGACGGGACGCACCTACTTTCTCACTGATGCGCTGGGCAGCACGATCGGGCTGACCGATCCGACGGGTGCTATCCAGCAGGAATACAGTTACGACCCCTACGGCAACGCGACGCAGACGAACAACAGCGCGGGTTTCACCAATCCGTACCAATACACGGGGCGTGAGGCCGATGGTCCGGGGCTGTACTACTACCGGGCGCGGTATTACTCACCGGAGCTGGGGCGGTTTATCTCGGAAGATCCGATGGGGTTTGCGGGTGGGCAGTTGAATTTCTATGCCTATGTCGGTGATGACCCGCTTATGTATCGCGACCCGTATGGATTATGGGTTATAAATATAGGAATTAGTGGAACTTTAGGTTTTGGCTGGGGAATAACTGGTGGCGCTGGTTTCGTTTTCGACAGCTCAGGAAATGTTGGAACATATAGCTATGGCGGCGAAGGATTTGCTTATGGGGCCAGTATGGGAGTCGGTGGATCGTTTATGGGTTCACTTGGAAGTGACACAACGACTATTGACGACTTTAATGGTCCCTTTGGTAATTTGAGCGTTCCATATTTTGACGGCTATTTTGATCCAAATAATCCGAACCATGTGGGCGCAGGCTCTAACTATGGGGGTGGAGAATCATTTTTTGTCGGATGTACGAATACTAAAGTAAAAGAAATAGGGAATCTTAATAACCTTGATCCTCTCGACTATGTGGCTGGAAAGATCTTTGGTGGCCAGTGGCCAGGGGTTCCGAAATGGGAAAATTAATTCGGCGAGCGACGGTTGATGATGAGGAGGATGAAAAATATATTTCGTTCGGATTGATGCTGTTACTTATATGCGTCAGTCTTTTTGCAATTGTTGTATGTGCACGACGAATTTGCGAAACTTTTCTCCTTTCGATGGATTTCGTTGTGGAGAGTTCTCATCAGGTTTGTGAGGCACCATTAAATAATCGTTGCGTGACCCATTACACAGTCAAGAATGTCGACGGGACGGAAGATGACTTTGTTCCTTTTGGCTATCAGTTTAGGGACGCCTTGCTAGTATCTGATCCGCATATCCTGAAAACAGCACACAGCTTTACTTATGAAATAGATGGCACAGAGAAACGATGGCCATACCTCTTTCAACATATTTTTGCTTTGTTTGCAGGCATAGTCGGTCTGATTTTGTCGTTCAAGCTTATGAATACCAGAAAGTTATTTTTCGGCTGGCGTAGGCATTTTGACTAGGGACGGTCTGAACCAGTTATCGGTATTAAGCCATCCATACGGATGCGCGAAGCCTCAGTAAAGGTGCCAGAGATAATTAAGTCGATGAACCTTTCGAGCGCTCGATAACCTCGCGACTTTTGATACTTCGCTGACCGCCATGCCATCCAGTGCGGGCGTTCTTCTTTGTAGCGTTTGGCCGTCTGAACTTGACGGCGGGAATGTGCTTACCCTTCATAGTGGAACATAAAGGGTGGAGCCCGCTTCGCTCTTTTTCCCCGTGTAGCCACGCCCATCGCTCCCTGGATGAAGAAACTCATCCACTCCCGTCAAGGGGCGGTTTTCTGTGTGCCGCGCAATGCATCCACCGCCGACGCTGCATTCACCTGGAGCGTCCCGTTGGAAATCTTGCTGCTTCGTAACAACAGATCATGGATGGCACGCGCATCCAGTTTCGGTGCGAGTGACAGCAACAGCGCAGCAATGCCGCTCACGTGCGCGGCAGCCATGGATGATCCGGAAGTGAAGTCATACCCTCCGCCAGGCTGGGTTGTCAGAATGTCTTTTCCCGGGGCGCTCAAAATGCCGGGCGCTACTGTTGTCGATGCGCCACTTTCGCGAACGACAATGACTCCTGGCGCATTGTCGGGAAATCCGTCGATGGCCCCATCCGGCGGCATGGCCGCGATCACGATGCGGTCCTGGCTCAGCAACTTGGCGAGCAGCAAATTGAGCAGCGGATCTGAAGGTCCGCCCAGGCTCAGATTGACGATGCGGGCATCTGTATCGAGAACCGCCGCCAGCGCCTTGGCGAGTGTGAAGGAATTGCAGCGTGCGCCGGCATTGGGTACCGGCTGATACCAGCATGCCTTGTAAACGCTGAGTATGGCCTTCGGCGCCATCCCCACAATCCCCTGATGATTGTCGGCATTTGCGGCGATGACACCTGCGACTTCAGTGCCATGGCTATCGTGATTGAACGCCGACGCATCGTCATCCACCAGGTTGTGCGTATCACGAATGCGCCCCTGGAGATCGAGATGCGTCATGTCGACGCCTGTATCGACGATCGCGATATGTACCCCATTGCCCTGGCTGAAGTTTTGCGCGATGGAGGCATCAGTCTCGACGAAGCCACGCTGGAGATTGACGTAAGGATCGTTGTACTGGTGAGTGCCCTGGGATCTCTCCGCGTAAACGGAATAGTCCTGCAGCGGTTGTACAAGTTGCACCCGGGCGTCCTTGGCGAGCGCCTTGAGCAACGTGTCCCGGGTGACACCGGGAGGCGGCTCCAGCACGACGCAGTACACGTCGAGGGCCTTGATGGGCCAACCGGTGACCTCACGCAATCCGTAGCTCTGTTTCAGCGCAGCCAGCGTGGAAACCGCGCGCTGACCGGCACCGTAATGCCTGGAGGGGGCATAACCCAGCAAACTGGCACCGGCATGCATGCCGGGAGGCTCAAGCGGGTTGGCGACAGCCAGCACGATGTCGCGCTGGCTGTCCATGGAACTCACACTCGGGTCCGATATCCGGTGGCTGTCCGAAGGAGTCATCGGGCGCGAGGACGCGCACGCACTCAAAACCGCCACGACTGCGACAAGGATGAAGAAACCGTATTTCATGGTGTGACGGCGACAGGCTCCGCCAGACGGATGCCGCGTGTGGCGCGCAGCTGCTGCACTGTTTTTCGCGTCGTCGGAGTGGAACTCGTTGGTGCGACCGTATAGGCACCCACATCGTTGGGGCCGCCCACCACCTGCAGCCCAAGGGCATGCAGCAACGCGTTCCAGTCGGCCAGTGTCATGGCCGCATCAGGGACGACACGGATCGTTCCGGGGGACCGGGGTAAAGTTTCCTGGCTGAGTGTGCGATACAGGGGGCTGCCGCCGGTCGACCACAACTTCACGCCGAGCGCACCGATACTGAGCGCCTGGATCAGCACCACGGCAACCAACGCCCGGCTCAACCAGTTTCGCGATCGCAAACGATACGGCGCTTCCTGGGTGTCGGGTGCATCCAGGCGGCCCAGCAAGCGCTTCAATCCGGCATTCGCGTCGAGCGAAATATCCGTGGGCAGCGACATGGCAAGCCGCAAACGAGTTTGTTGTGCGAACTCTGTACGGCACGATTCACAGTGCGCCAGATGATCTTCCAGCCATTCGCCTTGCTCCTGCGTGGCACTGTTCTGCAGTACCCAGGGCATCGCATCCCAGGCCCGGACGCAATCGCTGCCCGAACTCTTCGGGAACGTCATGGCGCGTTCTCCTTATGCTTGGGCGAGTCCCCGGCCAACGCCGGGAGCACGTTGCGCAGCTTGACTCGCGCATGGAACAGACGCGCCTTAACCGTGCCCACGGGGCACTGCATGATCACGGCAACATCGTCCAGGGTATGACCGACCCCGTAGACCAGCTCGACCACGATCCGCTGATCCACGGACAGATGATCGAGCCCCTTGCTCAACCAGTCGCGCAATTCGCGATCATCATCCAGGTCATGGGCAGGGGTGCGCTGTTCCGGCGAAGTATCGTCTTCGACAGGTTCGTCGCCGTGTTGCCGAAGGGCCTTCAGTCCGCAGCGATAGGCAATTCCCATCAGCCACGTGGAAACGCGCGAATCGCCATGGAAGTTGCCGGCTTTCTGCCAGGCGATCCAGAAGCAGTCGTTGATGACTTCCTCGATGACATCGGGACGTCGCGTCAACCGGGACAGGAAACGGCACAGCCTGCCGTTATAGCTGCGGTACAGCACGCTCAGAGCGGCGCGATCGCCCGCCGCCATGCGCTGGAGCAGCATGCGATCGGTGACGTCAGCGTCGATATCTTGGTCGTTCATGGCTTCGATGAGGCAGTCGGATTACGGCTGGTTCGCTACGTAAGTACCGTGTCAGCGCAAAAAGGTTGCCCCTGAATCAGAAGGATCGCGAAATCGTTGCGACCCAGGGGGAGGCACCCAGCGTGGCCCATTGCCGCTGTGTTCCGGGGTCGGCCATGATGCGGTCGAGTTCTATCGACCAGGGTCCACGGCTCCACAATAGCCCCGCGTGGCCGTAGCCGTGGAGGCCAGCGCGGTCGTAGTCGTAGTTGTTCACGTGACCGTGGCCGTACGGCGTATAGGGTGCAATCAGGGGTTGGGCGACACCCGCTCCGGCGGAAAGCGACAAATGCCACGCCAGAGGCCAATGGAAACCGAGATCGGCGGCACCACGCGGCTGGTGATCTCTGGCGCCGATAACGTAGATGGCCGACATGCCAAAGGTCAGCACATCTCGATAGGTCCAGTTGACCCCCGTTTCGGCTCGATCATAGGCTCTTGAACGGCTTTCGCCTGGATATCTGTAGTAGAGCAGGTTCGCTTGCATCTGCCAGTCGCTGGAAAGCGACCAATAGCGGGATGCCTGGGCGAGGGCTTCCACAATACGGCCCGGCGAGCGTACTTCGGTGCTGCCCGACAGGCCGAGCGACCAACCTGCCGCAGAAGTCCAGGATGCGGCTCCCTGCAGGATCGGCGTATTGCCGGTAATCGCCTGACCCCGGTCAACCAGCTCCGAACTTAGTGCCGCGGTGCCGCTGAAGGTTGTCGATTGGGCATGCACAGGCATCGAAAGACATGCCGCCATGGCCGCGGACATGAAGCCAACGCAGGCGCGGTGATGCAGCCTGATTTTGATCCGGAGGGAGTGATGCTCCACCATGGCGTCTACCTGTTTATGACGCACGAAACCGCGCCGTGGGAGCGAGCAGGATCACGCCGAAGTGACCCTGCCCCGATTTCGTATGGTTGACCCTGGTCATGAGATGGCTGGCCATCGTTGATGCATCCGGCAACGCATGTCGAACCGATACTGGTTCGACATGATGCAGGGGAGTGTAACCGGGGCAGATTGCACCGGCAGCCGGAGGACTCTCCATCCTGGGCACGTTGTCGGGTCAGGAAGCATTGCCCGCTCACTGCGTCGCAATATAGGTCGACAATGCCTGTATGTCCGCATCGCCGAGCGTCTGCGCCACGCCGTGCATGATCAGCGCGTTGCTGGTGCCACTGCGCGCACCGCCGCTGAAATCGCCCAGCGCCTTGGTCACGTAGATCGCCGATTGGCCGTGCAGTCGCGGGAACGTGGACCAGGGTGGCTGCGGCGCATCGCTGGAGTACACCCGTGGTCCTTGCCCGGTCGGGCCATGGCAACCCTGGCAAGGTGGCACGCCTTGGGTCGGGTCACCGTCCAGGAAGAGCCGTCCGCCGCGGGAGGCGGCATCGCTGTGGCCGGCCGGTTTGGCCGGGAGCGATGAGTAATAGGCGGCCAGGTTGCGCATGTCCGTGTCACTCAGCGTGGCGGCCTGACCGCTCATGATCGGGTCGCTGCGCTGGCCACTCTTGAGCGTCTTCAATTGCACATAGAGATAGGTCGCCGACTGCCCGGCCAGGTTCGGGAAGTTCGGTGCGATGGCCAGACCCTGCGGTCCGTGGCAGGCGGCGCATACGGCCGATTTCGCGAGGCCGGCCTGGGCGTCGCCAGTGATCGGCTGCTGCCGGCGCAGGTCGGTCCAAGTTGCCGGCGTGCGCGTCAAGCCGCCCTCGGCTGCAGCGGTGGAAAACGCGGGCAGCCACAGGACTGCGGCCGCCACCAGATGAAGAACACGGTGCATGGAAGACATGGCGGCGTTCTCCTCAGAGCTTCACGTTCATGAAGACACCCACCACCATGGCATGCCAATGTGGCTGCGGCCCCAGTTCGGTGAAGACGCGGTTGCCTACGACAAGGTCGGCAGGCGTGTCGAAGCCGGCGTAGTTCCAGTCGGCATAGTTGCCGAACTCGTATTTCCCATACAGGCGCATGCCCACTCTCCGGGTCAGCGTCAGATTCAGATTGCCCGTGAGCGTCTGCATGCGATAGACGTTGGGAGGGAAACTGTTGCCGATATCCGCCGCGGTCAGGATTGGCAGGTACACCGTGGAAATCGCCCCCAGGCTGGCGTAGTTGTAGCTGTTGAGCCCGCGCGAATAGGTGTAGTCGTAGTTGAGATCGAACCTGACGCGCGGCGAGATGACGTGGTTGAAATGCGCGCCGGCGTCGACGTCGCGCTCGTTGTCCGTCGCCGTCCAGAAATTGGCATACGGAAAAAACGGGCCGCCGAATTGCGCATCGGCCTGTTCCGGCGAGGAAAAGGTCAACGCCTCGTTGTCATTGACATTGCCCTGCTTGAGCCGGGTCGATTCGATGCCCGCATGGACGCTCATCGAAGTCGCCGCCGTTGGTTCCCAGTCCCAGGAGAGATCGGCACCGGTCGTGTCGTAGGACTGCCGCCCAATATCCGCCCCGTAGCGCAGGCGGTTGCCATACAGCGTGGCGGTGAAGGTGGCCGTGCTTCCCAGCGGCTTGGTCAGGATCGCCCTGAGCTTGCTCGCATCGAGGTTGCTCATGTCGTACATGGTCATCTGGGCGACGGTGAACGCGGTATAGCCGACCGCAGGCAGCAGGTAGCCGGGCAGGGAGGGCGAATACGCGTCGAGGTACGGATCGGGGTCATATGGACCGCCCGTGCGCTTCTGGTATTCATAGCTGAGACGCAGGCCTGCGTCGCCGAAAGCCTTGGTATCCCAGCCAAGCTTGAAGTGCTGATCGTTGATGTAGGTGCGTTCGCGCGGGCGCGGTGTCTGATAGTCGAGCAGGTAGCTCGCGCTCAGCGTGTTGTTCTGGTTGACCCGGTAGCTGCCGCCCAGTTCGGTCTTGCGGTCGTCGTAGGTGAAGGGGATGCTGGCGATCTGCGCGAAGTTCGACTGATAAAGCGGGCTGTCGGGCTGGAACAATTCGGTCTGCCTGGTGGCAGTCGACTCCGCGCCGTTCTCGGGGACATAGCCGTATTGCCCGGTCAACGGGTTGTACATGGTGTAGCGGGTCATGTTGTCTTCGTCGCGCTGGCGCAGGTTGAGGTGCCAGCTGAACTTCGCGCTGGGACGAAAATCCAGGCGCAGGTTGAGCAGACCGCTATCGATGCGTGCATCGCCATCCTGCTGTGACAGCGCGGCCGTGGTGTTCCAGTTCGCGCAGGCAATGCCGGTCGTGCCGATGAATTGTCCGCTCGGGCAATACATCGGACTGAGCGGCGCCTGCAGCGCATCGTTCTGCCGCATGCTGCTGTAGGCCGCCGAGATGGAAAACTCGCCGTGCCAGAGCTTCAGCGAATGCGAAGCCTCCAGTCGCACGTTGTAGTAGTTGTTGTCCGGCTCCAGCGACCAGGTGCCGCCGGTGACCACCGAGTTGTAGCCCGGCGCCACGGCAAAAGGCACGGCATAGTCCAGGGTGCTCTTGTTGTCGCGAAAGAACGAGCCGGTCATGGTGAAGTTGAACAACCAGCCCGCGGCACCGCCCTTGTTGCGCAGGCCGAGGTTGACGTCGGTGGTGGTGAAGTCGACCGGTCGCACCGTGTCGTACTGGCCACCGGAGGTGCCCGGTATGCTCGGCGTGCCCGGGCCGCCGGGCCCCGGGGCAGCGAAGAAATAGCTCAGGTACATCGGACCGCCCCAATCGCGGTCACCTGTGCGGTGCTCGCTGGTCACACCGGCGTAGCCGATCCAATTCCGGGTCAGTGCGCTTTCCCAGCTGACACCCTCGCTCTGGCGCGTTACCGACAAGGTCTGGCGCGGCCGATTCGCCTCCACGGCCTGCACCTGGGCTGGTGTGCTGCCGGTGGCGAGACCGTTGGGCAGGGTCAGATTGGTGGAACCCACGCCATTCCACAGCGGATAAGCTGTCGTGCTCAGGGTGTGTGGGATATCCCGATAAAACGCCTCGATATGATAGTTGCCGTAGCTGCCGGTGCGCAGACGGTAGTACTGATCCTGGTCGCTGAGCCGGCTGCCGCGAAAGTCGACGTACTGACCGGTCTTGTGGTTCAGGGCAGAGAACGTAAGCAGGCTGAGCGCGGCGCCGTTCTTCAAACCGGAGTACATCCGGAAGAATTCATCGTTGCGGTCGCCGCGGGTATGGATGTAGCCGAATTCGACCAGCCCCGTATAGGTCCAGTCTCCCGTGCCGAGTGGAGCTTCGTCGGGTATCTGATGGGGATAGGGATAGAGCATGCCGGTCGGTGTGCGCAGCTGGCCGGCATGCAGGTAGGACATGCCGGCTGGATCCGGTACGGCGAACGCTCCCCAGCCGGTGGGATCGAGGATGTTGCCGTACTGGATGTTGCCCACGCGCTGGCTGTCGCTGGCGTCGGTCTGCGCCAGCAGCGGCAACGGGCCGACCAGGCCTAGTGTCAGGCTCAGCAGCGCAGTCAGAGGTTTACGCTTCAGCATCTCTCCGCCTCGCCGATGTCGTTCACTGGTGGAACATGGCGCCGTTGGGATTGTTCGAGCCGTGGATGTTGCTGTGGCAGGTCAGGCAACTGCGCCCCATCACACGCTCGTCCGGCGCCAGTCCGTTGCGCAGACCCTGACGCGTCAGCAGATCGTTGGGGTGGTTGTCGTTCGTATGGCATTGCTGGCACAGCATCGGCGCCGGCAGCACCAGCAGGTTTTCCTGGTTCGAGCCGTGGGGGGTGTGGCAGTTGAGGCAGCTCTCGGCTACCGGCGCGTGTTCGAACAGGAACGGACCGCGCTTCTCGGCGTGGCAGGTTTGGCAGGTCTCGTTGACGGTGTCGGTCTTCAGCAGCGGCTGGGTGATGCTGCCGTGCGGATTGTGGCAGTCGACGCAGGAGATCTGCCCCTCCGGCAGCGGCATGTGCGAACGGCGGTTGAACTGGGCGCGGACATCCTGGTGGCAGGTCGCACACACCTGGTTGATGGAATCGTTCGCCAGCACGCCCTCGGCCGACGACCGCGTCATTGGGTTGTGGCAGTCGGTGCACGACAGCCCGCGCTCCTGATGCACCGAGCCGATCCAGTGCTGGCGCGCACCACCGACGTGGCAGCTCAGGCAGGTGGCCGTCTGCGTTTCGATCGGGGTCTTGGCGTCCTTGGTGAAGGCGATGATCAGGCCCGGGGCCGCGGGGTTCTTCGCGTGCGCCGAGCCAGGGCCGTGACAGGCCTCGCAGGAGGCCTGCGGTCCGGTGTTTGCGCTGCCCGCGCGGAACGAAGCCACGTGCAGGCTGTGCGAGGCCTGGATGCCTTCCAGCGCGTGGCAGGCGGCGCAGCTCTTCGCGCCGATAGCATCCGCACCCGGCGCCAGCGGGTTCTGCGGGATCGAGGCCGCATCGAACGGTGTGGCCGGGCTGCCATCGAACGCATGCGCGTGCATGTCGCCATGCGCAGATGCGCCGGCACCCATGTCGGTGGAGGGCAGCATGCGAGCGATATCGCTCTCACTCAGGCGATCGGATGACTGGTGCGCGGGAAGCTGGTCGGCGCTTGCGCTGTCACTTTGCTGTGCCTGTGCACCGGACGACCACAGCAACACGCTGCCAAGACCGGTTATCACGGCCAGCAGCACCGTCAGCGAGAGTGCCATCACACCCGTCGCTCGACGAGTCATCTTCCTTCCCAAGCTGCCTTTGCGCGTTGCCGTCATCCAGCCGATCCCCATGCATCCCCCATGGCTTGCTTCATGCCTAAAGCGAGGCTCGTGCGCGTGATGCTGTAGAGAGCCTTGTGTAACTGGGTGCTGGTTGAGCCATGAAAGGTTGCATCCGTGTTGAACGGGCTCGGGAACCCGCCTTCGTGGCGGCCTTGTGTCGTAGAGAGCGCAGTGTCACGCGCGGACGCAGACAGCCAAGGCATGCGTTCGCAAATCAGGGACTTCGCAAATGCGAACGGGTCGACCTGTCATTCAAGGCGAAGTCGGCGCCTTGACCATTCCCGATCCCGACGCAACCTTTCCAGACCGGCGCGGCACTCAAGCAAGTGGGGCATCTTCCAAGAATCTACAGCCGGGTCCAGAACATGGAAATCGAACGAATCCAGTTGCAGAGGCATGGCGACAACGGCGGCATGCTCATCGCATTGGAGGAGGATCGGAACGTACCCTTCGTGATCCGGCGCGTGTATTACATCTACGCCACGCAGAACGATGTGCATCGGGGCAAGCACGCACACCGCCATCTGCATCAACTGGCAGTAGCGGTGCGCGGCTCGGTCACCTTTCTGCTGGACGATGGCAGCGGGCCAGTCGAGATCGTGCTCGACGATCCCTCGCAGGGCCTGATGCTTGGTCGCATGGTATGGCGCGAGCTGTACAACTTCAGCGAGGATTGCGTGTTGATGGTGCTGGCCGACCAGTTGTACGACCGGAGCGACTACATCACCGACTACGCCGATTTCATGCGCGAAGTCAGTGGCGCCATGTACCTGGAGGACATGGCAGCATGTCAAGGCCGCTAGTCCTGATCGGAGCCGGCGAGTTCGCGCAGATCGCCTGCGAATACTTCGAACACGACAGCGATTATGACGTGGTGGCTTTCAGCGTCGAGCGCGACTATCTCGCGCAGACGATGTTGGCGGGTCGTCCCGTGGTGGCGTACGAGACATTGGAGGCGCATTACCCGTCGGCAGATGTCGATGTGTTTGTGGCTATCCCGTCCAGCCAGCTCAATCGCCTGCGCACGCGCTTTTACCTGGATGTGAAGTGCCGGGGTTACCGGCTTGCCACCTATGTCAGTACACGCGCTTTCGTATGGCGCAATGCCGAACTGGGTGAAAACAGCTTCATCTTCGAAGGCAACGTGATCCAGCCGTTCGTACGCATCGGCAACAACTGCATCCTGTGGAGTGGCAATCACGTGGGGCATCGCACGGTCGTGCGCGACAACGTGTTCATCGCCTCGCATGCGGTCATTTCAGGTTATTGCGAGATCGGCGAGAACAGCTTCATCGGGGTGAACGCCACCTTCAACGATCACGTGAAAGTGGCGCCCGACAATGTGATCGGTGCCGGCGCGCTGGTCACCCGCGATACCGAGCCGGGACGAATCTACGTCGGCTCGCCGGCCAAGCCGGTGCCCGGCAAGTCCAGCCTCGACGTGAGGCTTTGAAGAACGCATGTTCGAGTGGAGCAAGCAAGGGCTGGTGTTCGAAACCGCGCGGCATGGCGTGGGCGGCTGGATGCGTCACTCGGCGCTCACGCCGACGCCGTATCGCATCGACGATGAGCTCATCCGCGTCTACGCGGGGTTTCGCGATGCCTATGGCGTCAGTCGCATCGGCTACGTCGACGTGCGGGCAGACAATCCTGCGAGCATCGTGCGTGTCAGTGCAGAACCGGTACTCGACACAGGTCGGAACGGCTGCTTCGACGACAATGGCATGATCCTCGGCGACGTCGTCAATGCGCCAGGCGGCCTGCACATGTTCTATGTCGGCTTCCAGCATGTGGCCAAGGCCAAGTTCCTGGCGTTTACCGGCCTGGCGGTTTCCACCGATGGTGGCGATCATTTTCGGCGCGTGCAGGAAACGCCGATCCTCGACCGCGCGCCTGGTCGCAGCACCATCGGCGCAGTGCACTCGGTCATCCACGAAAACGGCCGCTGGCGCATCTGGTACGCCGTTGGCGACGATTGGGAAACCATCGGCGGCCGACCTTTTCCGCGCTACCACATCCGCCATGTGGAGACGGACGATCTCGGTGCCATACCGCGCGAAGACCATGTCTGCCTGCTGCCGCGTGGCAGCGAGTATCGAATCGGTCGGCCACGCGTATACCGGCTCGGTGGCAGGTACGTCATGTACTTCACGCGCGGCAATGTCGGCGGCGAATATTTTCCTGGCGTCGCGTACAGCGATGACGGGATCCGATGGGAGCGCCATGATGAGGCGCTGGGAATGACGCTGTCCGCCAGCGGCTGGGATTCACGGGTCATCTGCTATCCCGCACTGATCCGGCAGCGTGACAGGCTGCTGATGTTCTACAACGGCAACGACATGGGCGTGGATGGATTCGGAGTCGCCGAAGCCCGTGGCGCCTGCGTCGTCGGTGACGAACATGCTCACGGTTAGACCTTACGTTCCAGCCGATGCGGGAGCCTGGGACGTCGTGGTGGAGCATTCCAGGAACGGCAACTTCCTGCACCGGCGCGGTTACATGGATTACCACGCCGATCGCTTCGTCGACTGTTCGCTGATGGTCGAGCGGGATGACAAGGCCGTAGCGGTTTTCCCTGCGAACATTCGGGACAACCTGGTCGTGAGTCACGGTGGCCTTACCTATGCCGGGCTTGTTTCGACCCACGCGTTGCGTGCCGAATCGACGCTTGCGGTATTCGAGAACCTGGGCAAGCACTATCGCTCGCTGGGTGTGGAACGTGTCATCTACAAGGCAGTTCCGCACGTGTTCCATGCGTATCCCGCGGAAGAAGACCTGTATGCCCTGCATCGGTTGGGAGCGCGGCTGAATCGCCGCGACATGTCCTCGGTGATTGCGTTGCAGGAACCGTTTCACTTCACGGACGGACGAAGGCGCGCCGTCGGCAAGGCAGGCAAGGCAGGCATCACGTTGCAGGTGGGTGCCGATCTCGCAGACTTCCACGCGTTGCTTTCGGAGGTGTTGCAAAAGCATGGCGTCGTGCCAGTCCACAGCTTGCCGGAATTGCGCCTGCTGCAAGCCCGGTTTCCCGGGCACATCGTGCTTCATGAGGCTCGCCTCGAGGGCACCCTCCTGGCGGGTGCTCTTGTCTACGATTTCGGCAGGACCGTGCACACCCAATATCTGGCTGCATCGGACGAAGGGCAGCACCTGGGTGCACTCAGCCTCCTTCTGGCAGAACTCATCACCGACACATATGCGAAGAGGCTCTATTTTTCCTTCGGCATTTCCACCGAACAGGAAGGGCAGGTGCTCAACACCGGCCTGATCACGCAAAAGGAATATTTTGGCGCGCGCGCCATCGTGCACGATTTCTACGAATGGCGGCTCTGATGAAGACTGACCTGATGGAGACCGCCCTGATGGACGTCCCGTTCCTCAGTCTCAAGGACGTCAATGCGCGGTATGCGGATGAGCTGAAGGCGGCCGCCGCGCGGGTGATCGATTCGGGTTGGTATGTGCTCGGCGAGGAGCTTTCGGCTTTCGAGCACGAGTTCGCGGACTATTGCGGCGTGCGTCATGCCGTGGGCGTGGGTAATGGACTGGATGCCCTGTCACTGATCCTGCGTGGCTACAAGGAACTTGGCGCCATCGAAGAGGGCGACGAGGTGATCGTGCCCGGCAATACCTTCATTGCCAGCTTTCTCGCGATTACCGAAAACCGGCTTGTGCCGGTTCCGGTCGAGCCCGATCCGATGACCTTCAACATCGATCCGGCTGATGTAGAGGCGGCCATTGGGCCACGTACGCGCGCGATCATGGCGGTGCATCTGTATGGCCAGTTGGCAGACATGCCTGCCTTGGCTGCGCTGGCCCGGCGATACAACTTGCTCCTGATCGAAGATGCGGCACAGGCGCATGGAGCGATCGGCGACGGACGCAAGGCCGGCGCATTCGGCGATGCAGCGGCCTTCAGCTTCTTTCCCGCCAAGAATCTCGGCGCACTGGGTGATGGCGGTGCGGTGGTGACTGGCAACAGGGAGCTGGCGGAGCGGATCGCGGCGTTGCGCAATTACGGTTCCGCCGTGAAGTACCAGCACCTCTTCCAGGGCCTCAATTCGCGGCTCGACGAGATCCAGGCCGCCATGCTGCGGGTGAAGCTGAAGTATCTCGACCAGGACATCGCATGGCGTCGCCGCGTGGCGCAGCGCTATCGCAATGGCATCGTTCATCCGCACATCCGGTTGCCGCATGTGGCGCGAGAGGAACAGCATGTCTGGCATCTGTTCGTGGTTCGTTGTCCACGCCGTGATGCCTTGCAACGACATCTGCAGGCGCAGGGCATCCAGAGCCAGGTGCACTATCCGGTGCCACCACATCGGCAACCGGCCTATGCAGCGTTGCGGGACTCTCATCTGCCGCTGACGGAACGATTGCACGATGAAGTGCTGAGTCTTCCGATGGGACCGACGCTGCGCGACGACGCGGTGGATCGGGTGATCGCAGCCTGCCAGGCATTCGAGTGCCCCGCATGAACATTGTCCGCACAGGCTTCTACACCACCATCGCTACCGCCGCGCGGCTGCTTGCGGGTCTGGCCGTGATCAAGCTGGTGGCGTGGTTCGCCGGCCCCGCGGGCGTGGGCAAGCTGGGCCAGTTCATGAGCCTGATGTCGTTGCTGGCCGTGCTGGCTGGTGGCGGCATCAGTGCCGGCATCGTGAAGTACGTCGCCGAATACCGTCAAGACGCACAGAAATTGTCGCGCCTGCTTGCCGCGGCGCTCTGGTATGCGCTCTGCGCATCCTGCCTGATGGGAGGCGCCGCGCTGCTGTTCAGTCGGCAGATTGCGCTCTGGCTTCTGGGCGACCCGGGTTATGAAAGCCTGATCCGCGTACTCGCCGTGGCCCAGCTCGGCATTGCACTGGTCAACTACATCCTCGCCGTGATCAACGGCTTCATGGATGTGCGCCGACTTGCCTTCATCCAGGTGCTGGGATCGGTTTTCAGCATCGTGCTGGTGCTCTGGCTGTCGCGCTGGCTGCATCTGTACGGCGCGCTATTGGCACTCGTCCTGGGTCAGCTGCTGTGCCTTGTCGTCGGCTTGCCGGCCTGGTGGCGCAGCCCATACTTCCAGCGCAGCATGCTGCGGATGCAGTTCGACCGCGAAATGACCCTGCGGCTCGCGGCCTTTTCGGTGATGACGCTCAGCTCCGCCTTGTTGCCGCCCCTGATCAATATCGCGGTTCGCGATCACCTCGCGGTCCAGTTCGGCTGGGAGCAGGTCGGTTACTGGCAGGCCGTGAGCAAGGTGTCGGATGCCTATCTGCTGTTCCTCACCACGGCGATCAACATCTACTACCTGCCCAAGCTGGCGTCGACGCACGAGCGTGCGTCGCTGGTGCTCGAACTGCGCAATGCCTACCGCTACCTGTTGCCCGCTGTCATCGCTTTGGCGGTTGTGGTCTATGCCTTGAGAGGATGGGTGACACGCCTGCTGTTCAGTGCGGACTTCACGTCCGCCAATGCCTTGTACGGACCACAGCTGGTGGGCGATGTCATCAAGATCGCTTCCTTCATTCTGTCCTACGTCATGCTGGCCAAGGCGATGACGCGACTGTTCGTGATCTCCGAGTGCGTGTTCGGGGCCAGCTATCTGGTGCTGGTCTATGTGCTTACCGCGCACTTCGGTCTGGTCGGCGCGATGTACGCATTCACGATCAACTACGTGATCTACCTCGTGTTCAATGTGCTGGTCGTGCGACGCTACCTGGGAGGGCTGTGACGATGGCCTTCGACGTATCGAAAAACGAGGCAGCGATGCCGCTGGTCTCCGTGCTGATACCTGCGTTCAACCACGAACGTTTCGTGCAGCGCTGCCTGGACAGCGTGCTGGAAGATCCGTATCCGGCCAAGGAACTCATCATCATCGATGACGGGTCGACCGACAAAACCGCCGACAGGATTGCTGATTGGGTGGCGACGCATTGCATGGATCTTCCGATCGAATATGTGCGTCGGGAAAACAGGGGCATCGCTGCAACCTTGAACGAACTGGTGGCGCGCTCGAGCGGGGATTTTCTCCGTCCTGGCGCGAGCGATGACTATTTGTTGCCCGGCGGCCTTGGTGCCCAGGTCCGCTACCTGCTGGCGCATCCGGGTAAAGGAGCGGTGATCGGTGATTCGGTCGTCGTCGATCAGGACGGCAAAAAGATCCATGACAGCGGCATGCGTGATCTGCATGGCGCCAACAAGAGCCTCTATCGGTCCGATGAGGGCATACGACGCGCCATCATCAGCCAGTGGGCCATCGGCGGCCCGGTCGCGCTGATGAGAAGGAGCGCGCTCGACACCGTCGATCGCTGGAGTGAGGGCCTGCGTATCGAAGACTGGGATCTGTTTCTTCGGCTGGCAGCCCGTGATGCGCTTGGGTTCATCGATGTCAGCGTCTGCGCGTATCGCATTCACGGAAACAATCTGAGCACGACGCGTCACACAGGGACTCGCATCAGCAATCTTGCCGAGTCCAGACAGGTTGCGATGCGAAGAGCCAACCTGTTCGCGGAGCCGTACCGAACCTTGCTCAGGGCGCAGTCTCATTACATCGCTGCAAAAATCTCGTTCCTGGATAGACGGCTGTGGCCGCTGCTGCATCACATGCTGGCTTATCTATCACTGGTCATGGTTTCAAAGGCCCGGACTCCAGCAGCAACCCCGGATGGAGAGAGGGCATGAAACGGCTGCTGCGCCTTCCTTCAACCTATCTTGGGCTTCCGCTCCTGCTTGCCTGTGGGCTGACATGGCTCACCTACGATCTTTCCGCCGATTACCTGGAAGGCCTGCTTCTGCTGGTACTGGCGGCATCGGCCATCGTCCTGTTCGATGTGCAGGCAGGCGCGAGGCTGCCGGAGATCGCGCGATTTCGTTCGCGCAGCTACACCGGTACCCGAGACTCACTCGTCGCGCTGGCTTTTGCCGGCCTGATCATTCTCTTCTGCCTGCTTGATCTCGTACTGTTTCCCATTCCGTTGCTCGACAAGCCCTCGTCCTACGCCACGTTTGATGGTGGTCGCGAGCATATCCGGCACATTTCCGACATGTGCTGGGTACTTCCTCCGATCGGCCTTCTTTGTGTCAGGAGAAAATGGCTTCGCAACCTGCTCATCGTCTGTGGTTTTGCATTTCCCATACTGGTGATCGACCGGAACCGGGTCTTTGCCGCCTTGTTCTCATTTGCACTCGTCATCGTGCTGCGCAGGGATGAAGCAAAACCATTGCCGTGGAAAACCCTGGCCTTGCTGGTATTCGCAGGTGGCAGCATTTTTTCGATCCTCGGCATCCTGCGATCCGGTTCGCTGGATTACGTCAGGCTGCCTTTCAGTGCGATATACCGTGCCGCCCCGCAGGGCATCAAATGGTTGCTTCTTTACAGCAGTGCGGGCCCCTATAACTTCAGCGCGATGCTGGCCAAGGATTACTCCAACGCCAGCTTTCTCATCAACCAGGTGGTTCCCCTGAGTGGGTCTGTCGCGACAGCCGGGACGAACATCCCGCTGGATGCGCCGAATATCAACGTGGGAACTGAATTCCTTCCGTTCCTCCTGGCGCTGGGTCCCCTTGGTGCCATTGCATCGATGTTTGCCTTGTACGGCATGTTGCGATGGAGCGTGCAGCGTCTTCGCCCAGCGGTTCCGCTGTTTCCCTTTCTGATTTTCCTGCGCATTTCCTATGTATGCGTCATGTCGCCTTTCGCGCCGCAGGCATTCATATGGACGAATGTCGGTTTTATCGGCATCTGCCTTTTCATGCAGGCCTTTGCGACATGGCTGCCGAATAGACGAGTCGAGTGGCGGACAGACGCCAGAGAGGGCGATGCGCTTGTGACTTCCGTGCAAACCACGTCTTCGCAATCTTTCCAGTGAGAACAAAAACCATGGAACAAGACGAAATCTACTTGATCGACCTCTGGCGTACCTTCTCCCGTGAATGGAAGTGGTTCGTGGCCGTGCTGATCGTGGTCCTGGCCTGTACCTACGCCTTTGCGCACCTGGTGAAACGCCAGTGGGAGGGGACTGCCTGGATCCAGATCGGGCAGGTCGGGCAGGTGGTGTCGGGCCAGGATCCGAAAGTCGAACCACTGCAGCGTGTGCTTGAGCGGCTGCAACTGGTGTCGTTCGAAAACGATGTCCTGAAAAGCGCCGGTTATGCACCCGATTCATCCGTGGCCCAGCTTTACCGCCAGAGCCTGAAGCTGGATCCGCTGCCTTATGCCGGCCCACTCATTCGGTTGACGGTGCGGGCCTACTCTCGGCAGCAGGCCAGCGAACTCGCCACCGCGACGGTCACCCAGCTGCGTGCGATTCATCAACGCCTCGAAGAGATATCGCTGACGTCGGCGCGGGCGCGTCTCGCCCAGATCGAGGCCGACCTGCAGGCTGCCGAAGCTGATCAAGCCCGCTATCAACAAGCGGCCACACCGGTAAACAGGGGCGACGCAGGCACCAGGGACGTCCAGAGTCCGATGCTCGCCAGTGTGCTGCTGGCCAACAAGAACGAAGAGATCCGCGGCTTGCGGCAGGCGAGGAGCGATCTCATCGATCGCCTCGGCCCTGCCAATACGTATGAAACGTCGATGATGTGGCCGGTCTATGTCCCCGACAGACAGGCGTTTCCGAGTCCCGAGTTGACCTGGGGGATCGGCCTCATGTTGGGGGTTCTTCTTGGCGCACTTGCGACCATTGCCAGAGGTATCACGCGTCGATCCACCTAGAACTGGCCCACTTTCTCCGTCGAACCTGGCCGGATGCCGGATTCACCGCGACGCAGCGAGCGATATATCCATGCCAGTTCCATTCAACCAAAACAGCCCCCGCCGGCACTCACTGAACAAGCCTGTGAGTGCCGGGACGGAGTTCGATCAAAATGAGTGGGCCACACAAGCTAGAAATCGTGCGCCAGGCTGTATCCGATACCAGCATCGGCCAGCGCCCACGGAGTGCCCCTTTGGACGAGGCGCAACTGCTCGATACGCAACGCGCCTTCGACAGTGTCGCCGCAGACTATGACGGTCCGCGAGGCAATAACGAGCTGATCCAGCGCATGCGGTTGACCCTGTGGGACACCGTGCACAGCGAGGTCCCGGCAGGTGCCCGGCTGCTCGACCTGGGTTGTGGTACCGGCCTCGATGCACTCGAGTTCGCACGGCGCGGTTTCCATGTGGTCGCCTCCGATTGGTCGCCACAGATGGTTGAACGCACGCAGGCGCGCGTCGCCACTGCGGGTCTGCAATCCCGTGTCACGGCCACCCATCTGGGCGTCCAGCAGCTGGAAGAACTCGAAGGCGAGTTCGACGCCATCTATTCGAACTTCGGGCCGCTGAATTGTGCGCCGGACCTTGGCGCAGTTGCAGCCGAATGCGCGCGTCTGCTGCGACCCGGCGGCAGCCTGATTTTTTCGGTGATGGGCCGGATCTGTCCGTGGGAGCTTGGCCACTATGCGCTGCGGGGCCGCTTCAAGCGGGCTAGCGTGCGCGCAGCGCGAGGTGCGACGGCGGTGGGGATGAACCGCCACACGATCTGGACTCATTACTACCTTCCGCGCGAGTTCTATCGTGCCTTCGCCGAACACTTTTCACTGCAGGGCTATCGCGCGCTGAGCCTGTTCCTGCCGCCGCCTTATCTGGTGGATTTCTACCGGCGCCGGCGCAACTGGTGCGAGCGGCTGGGTCGGCTCGACGACCGCCTTGGTGGCCTGCCGCTGCTGCGCGACATGGGCGACCATTTCCTGATCGTGATGCGGCGGCGCTGAGCCCATGGACATACTCCAGGCAGCGATGGATGTCAGCTTGTGCCGGGCGGTCTCGGTCACGACGGAAGCCAGCTCGCGCGTGCCGCTGCCGATCCGGGCAGGGCGGATCGGTTCATCGCTGGCCGCGCGGGCGTATCGGGTCGATCTGCGCGACCATTTGATCTTCCCTGGCCTGATCAACGCGCATGAGCACCTGCACGTCAACACCGTACCGCCGCTGAAAACCGGCGCGCCCTTTCCCAACAGTTACGCCTGGATTGCGGCTTTCCAGGAACATTTCGAGGAGCCGGCCGTCATCGCCGCGCTGCAGGTGCCGAAGGAGTTGCGGCTGCGGCACGGTGCGCTGAAGAACCTGCTCGCCGGCACCACCTGTGTGGCGCATCACGATCCCTGGCATCCGGCGCTCGACGCGACGAATTTTCCGGTCGCACTGCTGCGTGATTACGGCTGGAGCTACGCGCTGGGCTGGCCCGGTTACGGTCCTCCAGTCCAGCAGAGCTTTGCCGCCACGCCGATAGATCGGCCCTGGCTGATCCACCTGGCCGAGGGTACCGATGCGACGGCGCAGGCCGAGCTGGCTCAGCTGGATCAACTGGGATGTCTGGCGGCGAACAGCGTACTGATCCATGGCGTGGGCCTGTGCGAGCAGGATGTCGATCGCGTGATCGCCAGCGATGCCGCGGTGGTCTGGTGTCCGACCAGCAACCACTCCCTGCTTGGGCGGTCACTCGATCCACAGCGCTTGTGCGCAGCCGGTCGGCTGGCGCTTGGCAGCGATTCACGGCTCAGCGGTGCCCGCGACCTGCTCGAGGAAATGCGCGGCATCGCAGCACGTGGCGAGCTCAATCCCGGACAGCTATTGGGACTGGTCACGACGCAGGCCGCCCGCATCCTGCGTCTGCCTTCGCGCGGCAGCCTCACGCCGGGCGTGCCCGCGGACCTGGTGATCGTCGAGGACCGTGGTGGCGATGAGGAGGGCAGTCTGGTGGGTATCGAGCGCAGCCAGATCCGCGCCGTGGTGCGCAACGGCGTCCCCTGCATTGCCGATACCGATTTCGCCGAATGGTTTGCCGTCGCAGGCATGGAGGCCGTGCCAGTGACGCTGGATGGCAAGCCGAAGCTGCTGGCCAAGTCTCTGGCCGAACCGGCGCTGGTTGCGCTCGAACCCGGACTTGAACTGGCCGCTGATCGGAGCGAGTGCAATCGCGATCTCATCATGGAGGCACGGTGCTAGTGATGACGCACCCACCGATGCTCGAACCTGCCGAGGCCTATGCGCTGTGGGCATCCAGCTATCCGGCGCATGCCCACAATCCGGTCATGCAGGCCGAGGAACGCGCCATGCTCGGACTGATGCCGTCCACGCTGCAGGGACAGGCCGTGCTCGACGTCGGCTGTGGCAGCGGACGTTACATGCTGCATGCGCTGCAACGTGGCGCGGCGCGCGTGATCGGCGCGGATCTCTCGGCACCGATGCTCGAGCGCGCCGGCACCGAGCTGGCCAGGTTTCAACCGGATGCCGAAGTCGACCTGGTTCAGGGCAGCCTGACCGCGTTGCCGGTGCCGGATGCGCGGGCGAATCTGACGATCTGCGCCCTGGTCATCGGGCATCTGGAGAATCTGGAACAGTCGCTGGCCGAACTGCGCCGGGTGACCCGACCCGGTGGCACGCTGCTGTGCAGCGACGTGCACCCGATCGGGCATGCGCTCGGCTGGGTGCGTGATTTCAAGTCCAGTGGACAGCGCTACGCCGTGCGGCATACGCAACACCTGTACAGCCATTGGCACGCAGCCTGCGCGACGCTCGGGCTGCGCATCGAGCAGGTGCTGGAGCCCATGCTCGATCCGATCGACATCCCTGACGGGGCACATTTCGACCACATGGCGCTGGAGGTTCCCGTCGCGCTGGTGTTCAAGCTCAGTCGCGCGTCCTGATCGCTTTTGCCGCAGCCCTTCGCCATGACCCATTCCGCCAACACCTTGCTGATCAACCCGACCATCACCTCGCGCTCCAGCGCGCGATTTCCGTTGTCGCTGCTGCATCTGTCGGCGGCGCTCGACAGGTTCGGCAACAGCCACATCATCGATGGCAATATCGATCGCGATGTCGTCGGCGAAGCGTTGCACGCGATGGAAGGAGGCCACTTCGATGCCGTCGGTGTCAGCGTCATGGGTGGCCCGCAGATCGCGCCATCGATCGATGTCTCCCGGGCGATCCGTGAACGTTTTCCGGCGGTGCCGATCATCTGGGGCGGCTACTTTCCCACGCTCTATCCGGATACCGCGCTGGCCGCGCCGTACGTCGATTACGCCGTGCGCGGGCAGGCCGAGGAAAGCCTGCCTGAATTGATCTCGGCCATCGGTCGCGGAGCCCAGCCCGAAGCGTTGGCAAAGATCGGCAGTCTGTCATGGCGAAACGAGGGTGCCATCGTGCACAACCCGAACCGCCGTTTCACGATGAATGACGACGGGCTGGTACTGCCCTACGACAAGCTCGGCGATCCACGGCGTTATCTCGCGCGTACGTTTCTGGGTCGACGCACGGCTGCACATCAGGCTTCGATCGGTTGCCGCTTCCGCTGCACGTTCTGTGGCGTGAACGCGATGTTCGGCGGCACCACTGTCCTGCCGGGCGCGAGTCGGCTCGAGCGCGACCTGAGTTATCTCAAGTACGAGGTCGGCGCTGATTCGATCCAGTTCTTCGACCACAACTTCTTCGACCGCGAAGTGGACATGATTCCGCTGCTCGAGGTGATGGCCAGACTCGAGATGCCATGGTGGTGCTATGCCCGTTCGGACGCGCTGCTGAATCTGTCGGAAAGCACGTGGAAGCTGGTGCGCAAGAGCAAGCTGCGCATGGCCTATGTCGGTGCCGAGTCGCCCAGCGGCGCGATGCTCAAGGAAATCCGCAAGGGCACGCGGCCGGATCAGACCCTGGAGGTCGCCGAGCTGTGCCGGCGAAACGGCGTGATTCCCGAACTCTCCTTCATGGTCGCGCCACCCGAAAACACCGAAGAGGAAACCGAGCACACCTTCGAATTCATCCGCGAGTTGAAGCGGATCAATCCCCAATCGGAAATCATCGTCTATATCTACACACCGTTGCCGGAAAGCAGCAAGCACGAAAAGGATCGCGGCAAGCGGGCGTCGATGCCGCTGCTCGATCTCGACGGCGAGCCGGTGGTGTTTCCCAGGACCCCGGAAGAATGGATGGAGCAGCGCTGGGTCGACTACGCCTGCCACGCCGATGCACCATGGCTCACCGACAAGCTGCGCAGCCGCATCCATGACTTCGTGACGGTGCTGCGTTGCCGCTTTCCCACGGTGCAGGATCTGCGTTCGCCGCCGTGGGCCAAGCGCAGCCTGAGCGCCATGGCCGGCTGGCGCTATCGCTACGGCAAGTACGACCGGCCGTGGGAACTGAACCTGGCCAACCGGTTGGTGCGCCTGCGCATGCCGCAGGTTTCAGGCCTCTAGACGCGTGCCGGCCTTGCACGTCGCGCAAATCAATTTCCTGCCGGCACCGACGGGCCTGGCGCATGACGAAGTTCTTGCGCAATGGCATTCGCTGATGGATATCGCCGAACTGGTTGCCGCTGCCGGAACTCGTGTTTCGGTGATCCAGGCGGCGACGCGCGATGATCGGCTCACACGAAATGGTATCGACTACCACTTTGTCGATATCAGTGGGGCGGTCGGGGCGATGGAGCGCGGCCGCCGTTTCGCCCGCCTGCTCAGCGAGATCAAGGCCGACGTCCTGCATGCGAACGGCCTGGGTTTCGCTGAAGCCGCATTCGCCGTGGCGCAGTGCCTGCCGCAACTGCCGATCATTTTCCAGGATCACGCCGATCGGCCGCCTCGCTGGTGGCGACGGCCGCAATGGCGGCGGTGGTATGCGGCCGCTGCGGGCGTTGCCTTCACGGCGCGCGAGCTGGCGTTGCCATTCACCCGCGCGGGTCTGTTCGCGCCGCAGATGAGGCTGTTCGCGATTCCCGAATCCAGCACTCGCTTCACCGTGGGCAGCCGCGTCGACGCCCGCATGGAGACAGGTCTTCACGGTGATCCATGCGTCCTGTGGGTGGGGCACCTCAGCGCCGGCAAAGACCCGTTGACCGTCCTTGAAGGAGTCGCCCGGGCGACACCGAAGCTGCCTGGTCTGCAGCTCTGGTGCGCGTTCGGCAGTGCCCCGCTGATGGATGAAGTGCAGCAACGCATCGCGCGCGACGCGCGGCTCGCCGGCCGCGTGCATCTGCTGGGCAAAGTGGCGCACGCGGATGTCGAGCGCCTGATGCAGTCTACGGATCTGTTCGTCTCCGGCAGCCTCGCCGAGAGTTGCGGCTATGTCGTGCTGGAAGCACTGGCCTGCGGCGTGACGCCGGTGATCACCGATATTCCATCATTCCGCGCGCTGACCTGCGATGGCAGCGTCGGCCATCTGTGGCCTTGCAGCGACGCAATGCGCCTCGCGGACGCGCTGATCGCAGCCGCGTCGAATCGCCCATCGCCGGAACGCGTACGCGCGCACTTCGATGCCGTGCTTTCGTTCAAGGCGGTGGGCGGTCAATGGGCAGACGCTTATGCACAAGTTCACGACGACTGGCGACGGAGGAAACCGTGAAGCTGGCGCTGGTGGTGCCGGGTGGCGTGGATCGCAGCGGCGAGTTACGCGTGATTCCGGTGCTGCTGGCCCTGATCGAGCGACTGGCACGGACGCATGACGTGCACGTCTTCGCGCTGCGTCAGGAAACAGTCGCGGGTCGCTGGGAGCTCGCCGGCGCCACCATCCACAACATCGGCCATGGATGGACACGACTGCGCGCAGTTGCGGCGATCCGCAGCGAGCATCGCCGCGCCCCATTCGACCTGGTCCATGCGATCTTCTCCGGTCCTTGCAGCCTGGTCGCCGTTGCCGCGGCAAAACTGCTGCGGCTGCCAAGCCTGGTGCATGTCGCCGGTGGTGAGCTTGTCGCCTTGCACGAGATCGACTACGGCGGACGACAAAATTGGAAAGGACGCCTGTGCGAAGCGTTGGTGCTGCGCGGAGCAAATGCCATCACGGCGGCCAGCGCACCGATCCTTGATTCATTGCAAGCACTCGGCCTGAAGGCGCAGCGCGTGCCGCTCGGTGTCGACCTGCAGGCATGGCCGCCGCTTGCACCGCGCGGGCGCAGCGCGAAGCAGGCGCGGTTGATCCATGTTGCCAGCCTCAATCGCGTCAAGGATCAGTCGACGCTGATGCGTGCCCTGGCGGCGTTGGTCGAGATGAGTCTGGAATTCCGGATGGACATCGTTGGGGTGGACACGCTGGAAGGTGAAATGCAACGGCTGGCTTGCCAGCTTGGACTGGAACAGCACGTGCGGTTCCATGGGTTCAAGACGCAGCGGGAATTGCGCCCGCTGATGGAGTCCGCCGATCTGCTGGTGATGTCGTCGTTGCACGAGGCTGGCCCGCTGGTCTTGCTGGAAGCCGCAGTGGCAGGCGTGCCTGCGGTTGGCACAGCGGTCGGGCATTTCGTGGAGTGGTCGCCTTCGGCGGCCTTGGCCGTACCCGTGAAGGGCTGGAAAGAATTGGCGAACGCCATCCACCAATTGCTTGCCAATGAGGAACTGCGGCTCCGACTGGCGAAGGAAGCGCAACGTCGCGCGATGCTGGAAGACGCCGATTGCACCGCCCAGGCGTTTCAGACTTTGTATCGAATGACACTTGTTTAAGTGCAGAGCTCGCTCAAGCCGGACTTTCACTTTCTGCAGAGGCTGACCATCGCGGTGGCGACCAAGTAGAAGACTCTAAAGCCCACGTTGCCTCGGGCGTGCGGAAAGGAACCGGACCCAGCGTGCCCTGAAGCGATCGGCCATCCAGCCGGCGTGTATCCGGATCTGCAGCAGTTGCCGGCGCAACGCAGGCAGCGGCGCCAACGGATAGCCGAGCTTTCCGACATCCTCGGCCAACATCGCGCTCAATCGTTCGCGCTCGCGTCGAGTGAGCGCATTGAACTCACCATCCGCAGGCCGGTGGTTCAATTTCCCCGCCACCTTGTTGCTGTCAAAAGAGCTGTTGCTCGGGGTGGGAATGCCGTTCGCGGTGGGCTGCATCATGACGGGCAGTGGCTGGATCCCGAGAAAGGAGGCCATCCGGCGGACACTGCCTGCCGTGTCCTCAAGCAGGTCCTCATAGCGGACGAGCAAATACGAGTCCGACGCAGGTCGAACCGAACGACTGGCTGCCTCCCGGTACGACAAGCGCATTTGACGCAGGATCCGACTCTCGTCGCTCGATGGGTGGCCGGAATTCCGTACGGCCTGACGGCTTGATGCGTAGACCGCGAAAGGATGGCGGACGACGTGGAGCAGTCTTGCCTCGGGAAATTCGGCCATCAGGCGCGCCAGGAAGCGCTCGTTCGTGGGTGTTTTCTCGACCCATCGCTCCAGGGCGCGAGCGGTGCGGAACCCTGTCGTGCAATGCGCATAGGCAAGCGCGATCGCGACCAGCGGCCAGGACGTTGTGCGCGGTCCGAGCCGCGTTTCGACCAGCGGCCACCAAGCCAGGAGGGTACGTGCGAATTCAACGTACGGCGAGCCTTCTGCCGACGAGCGGCCAAGCAGCCAGTAGGGGTGCTGGTTGATCGGGTTGGCAAGCCTGCGCAACCATTCGCAGCCGAGGAATCGCAGCCAGCTATCCGGCTCCAGTCGCTTCAGATGCCATGCGAAATTCGTGAGCATGGTGCCTTCGGCGGGAAGCACGGAGAGGGCAGGGTGGTGGTCGAGCAGATCGCGTACCAGCGTCGTGCCGCTTCGGTGAGCACCGAAGACGAACACGGGCCGACGTGCGATGGCGAATGCGTGCTCGATCTCGCTCGCAGTGAGGATCGGAGGGCCGGCCGACTCGGCAACGGACCACACAGCATGGGACCAGGTCGTGGCGGCCTGGCGCACGGCATCCAGATTCGTGACGCGCGGCCTTTGCAACTGCTGATCGAGCTGTGCCTCAAGATCGACAATATTCAAGGGGTCGCGTCTCGGGATCGGTGGCTTGGTTGATACGGATATGTTCCACGCTATTTGCTCACCGCTCTTGTTGACTGTCAGCAGCGTCCACGGCGCCGGGATCCACGGAGGACCTGTCGGCTAGACCTCCGCAAGCTGCGTGCCGTGCCGGCGACGGTACGCCTGATGAAAGCCGGCCGTGTGGTGCAGCTGGGTACCTTCCGTCAGTTTTTCGTCGGAGACGATGCGGCCAAGGAACAACGTGTGCGAGCCCACCTCCTGACTGTGCACGATGTCCAACTCCTGAATGCGCAGCGCTGCAGCAACGGCGGGAATGCCAAATTCCCGCGACAGTCGAACAGGAAACGGAGGCGCATTCCAGCCCGGAAGTGGCTGCTTGTGATGCTTGGCGAGCTGGTAAACAGCAGCCTTCATCGTTGCAGGGATGCTGGACAGGGCAACCCGGCGCACTTCGCGCATGACGGGCACGGAAACACTGGTGCTGCGTAGCGCGAGCGAAAACAATCCGCTCCGCTCCAGCGGTCCGATCAGATCCATCGGGAAGATATTTCGGTGACCTGGCGTGTCGACCGAGACAAGAATGACCGGCCGCGGACACAGGTAGGCGATCATGAGCTGCTGTACCGCGGCAGGTTCCGGGGCGAAATGCTGCGGCGAGCGATTTTTCAGCATGAGGCGGTTCTGAAGCCAGCGGTTCCACGCACGCAGCGGCCAGCCGAGACAGCGGTGTTCGCCAGCTGCGACGTGGTAGAGCGTGAGCGATGTCTCTCCGCTAGTGACTGGCATCGCCTGTGCCAGACGCAAAACGCCGAGCAGCTTTCCGGTAGCGCCATCGCGGTATTCGAGTACCGGATGTTGGCCGGCATCAAGACTGGTCGCGATCAACAGTGGCACCAGCGAAGCCACGGTGTGATCCGAGGTGACATCTGCGGATTTGCCGCCCCAGCACAATGTGGCGATGACCATCCGCTGCGGAGCAGCAACAGCAACCGTGGACCATTGCGGCAGTGGACGCAGGAACGGTCTTATCCAGTCCTTCCACATCTCAGAGCCGCCGGAATAACAGGAACATGTAGAGATCGGTGGCCAATCCGAAGCCACGTGGAATGAGGCGCTCCAGCCGGAAATGCGGTACTGCCGCCCGCGCCACGGCACGTGGCGTGAAACGATGGATGCGACTTTCACTCGGGATGGCGTAGTGACCACGTCGCAAAAGATTCATGATGTTCGCCCGCCACCAGCCGTAACGCGCATCACCGAGGTAATAAGGATTGAGCATGCTGGCCAGTACAAAACCGCCCCGATGGACCACGTGCGACAAATCTTCAAAAAGCAATGCGTGATCCGCGAAATGGTTGAGGACCGCAAAGTTCGCCGTGACTGCCTGCACCTTGCAGGCGAGCGGCGAGGCAATCTCGATGATGGCTTTGCGGGCGATTTCGTCGCGACAGTACTGCGCCAGGTGTCCGCACATCGGTTCCGAAGGGTCGTACACGAAAGTCGGGTGTCCGTGTGCGGCATAGACCTTTGCATCAATACCGGTGCCAGCACCAAAATCGAGTATGTCTGCTCCCGCGGGCAGCAGATTCAGCGCGACCTGCTGAAACCTGTCGCGCACCATCTGGTCTCGCTGCGAGGCCAGCATGAAGTTGTGGTACTGCTCTCCGGTATGCACGTCGTCGACTACCTTGCTGACAAACTCACTGCCTGATGCCCTGTCACCTAAGCGCCGGCGACTCCAATGCTGCACGCACGACGTACAAGGTATCCATCCGCGGCACCGGTCGAGTGAGCAAGGCCAGGATGCGTCGGCCCTGGTTTTGCCTGACCCAGCTTTGCCCGTGCAGCCAGAACTGTGTCCGCACCATGTCGTCACGCTCCTTGATGGTTTCTCCGGGAGGCCTGACACGATTCCTGACGTAGCGCCCGACTTCGCGGAAAGAACGGGACCATTCGATTCCAGCCAGCGCGTGAAGCCACAAATCCGAACACGAAACTTGCGTCAGGGTCTGGTGGCGCGAGATCGTCCGCAGCAGAGCAGGGCAGTCGCGCTCCATGCGGGCGAACACGGTTTCGGGAACCGCGTTCTTGTAGTAACGCGCAACCAGCCGCAGCGGCGGGAGTGCCCACCAGGGGGATTCGGACGCATGCTCGTCCCACAATATGTTCCAGTCACTTGCGGACATGCGCGCCGACAACAGCGCGATGTCGTGCAGATGCAGCAGGCGCAGACTGCGATTGCAGATGTTGCCTGCCGCGTGCAGCAGCAGATGGTTCATCAGGGCGCCGGTCGACGGATAGGAATTCAAGCCAGGTCGCGGCTGTCGCGGATAGATTCGTCCGGTGATGTCGACAGCGGATACCGGTAAACGCTCCTGGATACGGGTGTGCAGCTCGATATTGACCGGAGTGTCGCGGTGTTCGCCCAACCCCGCGGCGGGCTGGCCCGTCGCAGGCTTGAATACCCGATGCTTCCACGCGACGAACGACTCCACATAGCCGAGATCCTGCAGCAGCTTGCCCGCACGTTCGGCATCACTTTCGCAGACCAGCAGGTCGATGTCGGCCATTGGCCGTTCGCCGGGCGCATAAATTTCCAAGGCGTGCAGCGCAGAACCCTTCAGCGGAACGATGGCCAGCCCGGCGACGCGGGCGTCGACGTCGATGCGCTCCAGCAATGCAGCAATGCGTCGATGGCGGTGCTCGACGTGCTCACGCTGACTCGCGAGAAACAGTGTCCACTTGGGGTTTCGCCACCGGGAAAATTTGCAAAGCAGCGGCGACACACCGTGCGCGGCCGCAGCAGCTGATGCCAGCTGCCATTCGAGTTCACTCCACTCCGGCATTGAGCTGCCTGGCTGTACCAGCTCCGTGGCAAGTGCTTCGGTGGTGCGGCGCAAGCCGCTTCTAACGGTTTTGAGCGGTGGCAGCATGGCGGATCGCCTGGGGAGTACCTTGCGCCGTGGTGAGCGGTGACGCGGCGTCTTCGGTGCGGTGCGCCTGTTCGCAGGCGATCAGCGCATTCCATCGCCCATCGAGCGCTGCACCGTCCTGGCGGTAATGCTCCGGTTCCATGGCGGCCTTCGATTGCTGCAGGGTGACTTGCTCGTGCAGCAGGTCACGGACACGGCGATAGAACTCCGAGTCATAGGCGCCGCGGAACATCATGGCCAGGTCGTCGCTGTCCTGCCAGTTCGTCTTTGCGCCAAGCTGGGCCTTGACCCGTTCGTAGAATTTCGTGCCGGGTAGCGGATAGGAAACGCTGACGCCAATGTCGTCCGGCGCGGCCTGCGCGACCAGTTCGCGGGTGGCCAGCAGGTCGGCCAGTTGCTCGCCCAGATAGCCGAGCTGGATGAAGAAGCCCACGCGGATGCCGCGCTCGCCCAGCCGAATGCGCGCAGCGATCAGGTCGGCGACCTTGGTGCCCTTGGTCATCGCGTCCAGCACGCGCTGGCTGCCACTCTCCGCACCGATCCATGCCTCCGCGCACCCGGCTTGCTCGAGCGCGTTGGCCATGCGCTCACTGATCAGGTCGGCCCGGGTCTGGATGGTGAATGGCACGGACCCGTCGGCACTGCGCAGATGCTCGGCAAACTCCGTGACCCAGTCGACGTGGAAGCCGAAGATGTCGTCAGCCAGCCAGATATGATCGGGCCGGAATGTCTGTTTCAGATAGGTCATCTCGGCGGCAATGTCCTGCGGACCGCGTTGTTTGTAGTGGTTGCCCCAGATCGGCTTGGCGCACCAGTTGCAGCGGAACGGACAGCCGCGCGAAGCGGCCATGTTGAGGCTGAAGTAGCCATGCCGTTCGTTCCACATCGTGCGATAGCGTTCGATATCGACCAGATCCCAGGCGGGCCGGCCGGACAGTCGCGGGTCCGGTGGTTGTGCGCCCAGGCGCATCAGCTGCGTCTGTCCATCCACCAGCGTCGCGATGCCAGCAACGCCGGATGTCCAGTGTGCCGTGGCGATCTCCGGGTCGCTGTCCAGCCGCCCGATCAATTCGACCAGTGCTGCAATGCCTTCGCCGATCAGCACGGTATCGGCGCCCGCCGCGAGAAAGGCGTCCGGATGGTCCGAAGCGTCGGAGCCCGCAACGATCACCCGGGCGCCGTGGGCGCGCGCCTCGGCGATCATCTGGCACGCCGCCTCGCGCATGCGGCCGAGGCACATCTTGGTCAGGTAATTGAAGTTGTCCTCGTAGATGACCACCACGTCCGGTCGTGCGTTCTGCAGAGACGCCTGATAGTCCTCGACGCCATCGGCCAGCATGGCATCGAACAGGGTGGTTGCATGTCCAATCTCCCTCAGCAGCGCGGCGACCTGGATCGTGGCGAGTGGGGGATAGGGCTTGCCGCGCTCCCACTGCTTCCGGTCGTAACTCAAGAAGTAGGAGTGGCCAACCTGGATATTCAGCATCGCGAAGGGTCTCGTAAGCCGTGGGGCAAGCTGCGGCAGCGCATCGGTGCTGGGCCGGCGCGCCGGCTCCAACGATCAACGTTGACTGGACGTGAGTGCCCCGGCGGCCGGCTTCGGTTGCCTGGTGCGGCAAAATAATCGGATGTCGTGTGCTGCAGGCCGCCGTCGACGCGCTGCAACAACTTCCCGGCGAACCGGGTCGCCTGCAGCGTCGATGCAACCTTTTTCCGCCATAGCGGTACTTACTGGTCAACCTGTTCGTATCCGTGTGGTGCGGCGCCCGGCAATCAGACGGCTGAAACTTTTGATCGACGACGACGGCCTTGGTTTCTGCGCTGGCATTAAAGACGCCGGTGCAGACCCTTTTTGCGAGCGACCGGCCGACCGCCACTTCTCGGTATGCCGGCAGATCCTGGGTGGATCTTTCCGCTTCGAAAGCACCAGCCAGGCGCTGCTGGATCTGGTCGAGGCCGCTTACGCCGGCCTGCCGTCACACCAATTGCCGAAGGGCACGCCGGAGTTCCGCATCGAACTGCGCCTGTTGCCTCGGCAGGTTTCACCCAGCCTCGTCGAGCCGCCGTCAGTGCAGGTGCAATCCGGTTCGGGCCTGCTCTGCGGCGTGATGGATCCGTCGAACTACGTGGTCTTGGCGCCCGAGCAGCGCTGTGCCTTGATGGTGGCGTCGGAGGACATGCTCAGTCATCCCTACCATCTGCGCTACGAACTCATCGAATTTGCCGTATTCACCCTGGCGACGCGCGGACTGGGCCTGGTCCCCTTGCATGGCGCCTGCGTCGGCCTGAATGGGCGCGGCATCCTGCTGCTTGGAGCCAGCGGCTCGGGCAAATCGACCTTGGCCTTGCACAGCTTGTTGCAGGGCCTGGATTTTCTCGCCGAAGACGCGGTCTTCGTGCAGCCCGAGAGCCTGTTTGCCACTGGCGTTGCCAATTACCTGCACGTGCAGGCCGATGCGCTGCGCTTCATCGACGACGACAAGGCCACGCACTGGATCAGCCACGCGCCCATCATTCGTCGACGCAGTGGAGCTGAGAAGTTCGAAGCCGATTTGCGACAGGGCCATGGCCGGCTCGCGGCTGCTCCGCTGAAGCTGGTCGGTGCGGTGTTCGTTTCCGGTCAAGCGGCCGACGATCCCGATGCCCTGTTGAGCGTTATCCCCCAGGACGAAATCGTCGCCCGTCTGTCCGCCGATCAGGCGTACGCGTCCGGGCAGCCGGGCTGGCACCGCTTCGAGCAACGAATGATGCAACTGGGTATTCATCAGCTGCGTCGCGGGCGTCATCCACGAGCAGCCGTCGCTGCGTTGCGACGGCTGCTCGACTGATGCCTCCGATCGCGTCCGGTGCCACACTGGGAAAGGATCATTAATCCAATGAGGGTCTCAAAAATGAAAAAGCGTTTTGCAGGATCGTTGGCGCTGGTGGCGCTGGCTTCGGCGATGCCGGCTTTTGCCGCACTCAAACCCGGTGTCGTGGCACCTACATTCACGACCCAGGCCAGCCAGGCAGGCAAGGCTTTCACTTTCTCTCTCGCCGACGCCCTGAAGAAGGGACCGGTGGTGGTGTACTTCTACCCCTCGGCCTATACGGGAGGTTGCGATCTCGAAGCGCATACCTTCGCAGCAAACCGCGACAAGTTCGACGCGGCAGGCGCGACCATCATCGGTGTGTCGGCTGACAGCATCGAGCGTCTCGATGCCTTTTCGGCTGATCCGAAATATTGCGCGGGCAAGTTTCCGGTCGCCTCCGATGCTGACGTCAAGATCGCGCTTTCCTATGATCTCAAGACCGTCGCAGCGCAGTCGGGCATGAACGATGTACGTGGTGTGGCGATCGATCATGCCTTTATCTCCCGCACGACCTTCGTCATTGCAAGCAATGGCAAGATCGTCGCCACGCTTTCCTCGGAGACGGATCATCTTCGGCCGGACGAGCATGTGAAGCGCTCGCTGGCCATCGTGCAGGGCCTGCAGGCAGGCAAGACGCCGTAGCCAGGTTCGACTCTGGGAGGGCGATGGTCGACGGTCCGACGCCGGATTGAAGCTCCGCGTCGCTGCTCGACTGTTGCCACCGGCGGGCTGCGCCATCGGTGCGCAACCTTTTCTTCTGCCGGCTGCACTTACCGATATGGGCAATCCGGCTCGGGAGTGGTGCTGTTCTGAATCGCCTTGAAGCGTCATCGAAGCCGCGGCCGATGCTGCCGGCCAGCAGTGTGAGTCCGTAAAGATGCCAGGCGAGTCGTCGCCAGCATCCGATCGAGCCCACGGTCTGCTGCATTCGTTGCTGCGCACGTTCACTGGTGTCGAGCTGGCGGAAACGGCGGCGTATGTGGTGTTGTCGCTGGGCGCGGCGTTTGCCGGCAGTCTTGCGGCAGTGCTGCTGGTACCACTGGTCCAGCCGGGGCACACGTTGCCGTTCGGCGGCGCGTTGTTCAACGCGCGTCGCAGTGTCGAGATGCAGGCGGTCATCTTCGCCGCATCGATGAGTGTCTTTGCCCTGGTGCGTTGGCAGGCGGCGCGTCTTGGCGCGCGCCTGGTGGGTCGCTATGGCATGAACCTGCGCAGTCGGGTTCATGCACGCCTGATCGACGCTCCCCTGACGTCACTGGCGGATTCGACGTCCGCAGAAATCGCCAACGTCCTCACCCACAACGTCGAGGTTATCGTCCAGGGTTTCAGCGCGCTCCAGCAATTGTTGATCGCCGGCGTCAGCGCCGCCGTCAGCCTCGGCTTCGCGTTCTGGGTATCGCCACCATTGATGCTGGCGGCACCGCTGCTCGCGGTTTTTGGGCTGATTGCGTCACGGGCTTATGGTCGCGAGCAAGCACTGGTCTGCCGTGAGTATGTTAAAGACATGACACGGCTGTTCTGGCACAGCGAGGATTTTCCGCGGCGCCTGCGCCACGTCCGCTCGTTCGAGAAGGAGGACATGGAGAAAGCCAGTTATGGTGCCATCACCGCCCGGTTGTGCCACGGCTACAGGCGTCAGCTGGAACTGATGGCTTCCGGACGGTTGATGCTCGAGCTGTTGGCGGCGGTCGGGATCGCAGCACTCTTCGTGCTGGCCCACCGCTGGCACGGGATCGACCAGTCGTCGCTCATCGCGGTGTGCCTGTTGCTCGGACGTTTGTTGCCCTATCTGGTGTCGACCCGGCAGAGCTTTCAGCAGCTGCGTTCGGCCGCTCCGGCATTCGAACTCTGGCAGCGTTACATGAATCTCGATCCCGACCGTTCGCCGGTTGTGCCGTCGCGCAAGACGACTTCCAGCAACGGGCTGCATATCGAGCGGATGCGGTTGATACCGCCAGTCGCCGGTCTCGATGTCGGCGATCTGCTGCTGGTGCCCGGCGAACTGACCTTGATTTCGGGTGACTCCGGCATCGGCAAGAGCAGTCTGGTCGATGTCCTGGCAGGCATGATGACGCCGGAGGATTTTGCAGCACGCGCTGGTGGACAGCCGATCGATTTTGACGAGTACCGCGAACTCGTGCGGCATGGTGCCTACGTCAGCCAGAATGTGCGGCCCTGGCAGCATTCCGTACGCGAATGCCTCCTGTGGACTGCGCCCGAAGCCACCGATGAGATGCTGCAGAGTGCATTGATGGACGTCGGTCTCGACAGGCGGCTGGATGGGTCGCAGCACGGACTCGACACGGCGTTGCACAGCTCGTCGAGCCGACTTTCCGGCGGCGAGCTGCAGCGGCTGATGCTCGCCCAGGTCATTTTGCGGCAGCCTTTCCTGGCCTTGCTGGATGAGGCTACGAGCGCGCTCGACGCCGCTTCCGAGATCGTGGTTCTTTCAGCGCTGAAGCGCCGTCTGCCGCAGACGATCCTGATCGTGGTATCGCACCGGGCCGGCGTGGCAGCGATCGCGGATCAATGCCTGAATATCGACAACAACCTCGTGACGACGGTTGGCCGGAAAGTTGACCTGCGACATGCGATGCCATCATTTGCTTCACCAGAAGATTGCTTCAAGTCCTAGGCCGACTTTCATTTGTCGCATGCTGCCTGGGCCTGAGGAACAGGATGTCGCAGAGCTTTGCCTGCTACCGCTCATGGCAGTGCGTCGGGACTGTGCTGGAAGTCATGGCTGGGAAGCGGGAGCGCATACCGATAAAGTCATGCGGTCGCGCACCCGCGCGTATCGCTCATCCAGCCACGGGATCGGCCATGGCTTTCCCGATCGGAGCACCCATGCGCATCGCCTTGCTGCCACTCGTCCTCGCCCTGTCCGGCACGCTGACCGCAATCAGTGTTCAGGCGCAAACCGCGCCGCTTACACCGGATATTCCGGCCAGCTACACGGCGCCTGTTTCGGCGTACGACTACGTCAAGCGCGAGGTGATGATCCCGATGCGCGACGGCGTGAAGCTGCATACCGTCATCGTGATGCCCAAAGGTGCCACGCATGCGCCGATCCTGCTCACCCGCACGCCGTACGACGCCAGCGGACGCACGGCGCGCATGCTCTCGCCGCATATGCTCGATACCCTGCCGCAGGGCGACGAAGTGTTCGTGAAGGCAGGCTATATCCGTGTGTTCCAGGATATCCGCGGCAAGTACGGCTCCGAGGGTACTTACGTGATGACGCTGCCGCTGCGCGGGCCGCTCAACGACGGCAAGGTCGATGAATCCACCGATGCCTGGGACACCATCGACTGGCTGGTGAAGAACCTGCATGAGTCGAATGGCAAGGTCGGCATGCTCGGTTCCTCATACGAGGGGTTCACCGTGGTGATGGCCTTGATCAACCCGAATCCGGCGTTGAAGGTGGCTGCGCCGGAAAGTCCGATGGTCGATGGCTGGATGGGCGACGACTGGTTCCACTACGGTGCCTTCCGCCAGATCAACCTCGACTACATCACCGAGCAGACCGCCGAGAAAGGCGAGGGCAAGCCGATCCCGCGCGATGCCTACGACGAGTACACGAACTTCCTGCGCGCGGGTTCAACCGGCGACTACGCGCGGGCCGCGGGACTGGAGCGGTTGCCGTTCTGGCGCAAGATCCACGAACACCCTGCCTACGATGCGTTCTGGCAGGGGCAGGCGCTGGACAGGATCATGGCCACGCAGCCGTTGAAGGTGCCGACCATGTGGCTGCAGGGCCTGTGGGATCAGGAAGACATGTGGGGCGCCATCCACAGCTACGAGGCGATGGAGCCGAAAGACACCACCAACACCATGAACTACCTGGTGATGGGGCCGTGGCGGCACAGCCAGGTGAACTACGAAGCCAGCACCCTGGGCCCGATGCACTGGGACGGCGACACGGCGCTGCAATTCCGTCGCGACGTGTTGTTGCCGTTCTTCAATCAATACCTGGTCGATGGCGCGCCGAAAGCAAACACGCCGCCGGTGCTGATCTACAACACCGGCGAAAACCATTGGGGTCGTTTCACGCACTGGCCGTTGTCGTGCGAGCAGGGTTGTGCATCGAAATCGCAGCCGCTGTATCTGGAGGCAGATGGCAGCCTGTCGTTTCGGGCACCGGCGGCGAGCGACGCCAAGTACGACGAATATGTCTCCGATCCGGCCAAGCCTGTGCCGTACCAACCACGCCCGGCAGTGTTCGCCGATGACGTGGCCTGGAAACGCTGGCTGCTCAACGACCAGCGCTTCGTCGACGGCCGCCCGGACGTGCTCACCTATGTCAGTGCGCCGCTGACAGCGCCGCTGCATCTCGGCGGTGCGCCGCAGGTGAACCTGGTCGCTTCGACCAGCGGCACCGACAGCGACTGGGTGGTGAAGATCATCGACGTGTATCCGGATACCGTGCCGTCGGACCCGACGATGGGTGGCTACGAGTTGCCGATTTCGCTGGACATCTTCCGTGGTCGTTATCGCACCAGCTTCGAGCATCCGCAGGCGATCGAGGCGAATACGCCGCTGCCGTACCGCTTCGGTCTGCCCACGGTGAATCATGTATTCATGCCGGGCCACCGCATCATGGTGCAGGTGCAGTCAAGCCTGTTCCCGCTGTATGACCGCAATCCGCAGACTTACGTGCCGAACATCTTTGACGCCAAGCCAGCTGACTACCAGAAAGCGACCCAGCGCATCTGGCACACGCCGGGCGAAGCCAGCTTCATCAGCCTGCCGGTGGTGGGAGCGACGCAGTAGGATTTTGCGAATGGATGGCTGTCGCATGATTCACACGTGACCATCACATTCTCTTTCCAGAAGCTTCAGTCTGATCTGTGCTTTGAGCATCAGGAGACTGGCATGCATACGCGCTGTGTCACAAGGCAACTCGCTACTGCGTTTTTCAGCGGCATGGTGATGATCGCTGCAACGCATGCTGCGGGAGCCGCATCAACAAGCACATCGATAGACAAGATCGATACCACGTTCATGCAGGATGCCTCGACAGAGGGTGTGCAGGCGATCGACATGGGCAAGTTGGCCCTGGCTCAATCCTCGGATGCCAAGGTGAAAGCGCTGGCACAGCAGCTGGTCGATGACCACACCAAAGCAGATGATCAGCTCAAGACGTTGGCGGCGAACAAGCAGGTAACGCTGTTCACGACACCTTCGGGCGATGCCAAGAAGGAAGAAAAGAATCTCCAGACGAAGAGTGGTGATGCCTTTGATCAGGCCTGGCTGAAGGACATGGTCAAGGATCATCAGAAGACGATCAAGACGTTCACCCAGGAGAACAAGAGCGGGAAGGATGCCGATGTTCGCCAATTCGCGCAGACCACACTGCCGTCACTTAACGATCATTTGAAAACGGCAAAGGACCTGGCTGCCGTCTACGATGCGCGTGACAAGTCGATGGACCAGACCACCAAGTCAATGTCGAATGATCCGATGAATAACAACCCGGCAATCACGCCTGTTGCGCCCGCGACGCCTGCACCTGCACCTGCACCTGCACCTGCAGCCAAGGGCAGTCAGCACGGGTGATTCCAGCCACCATCAGCATGAATAGCTGATGGTGGTTTTCATCGACATGCCGAGATTCGAGAATAGCTGATGTGTTGGTTCCGGATGAGCGGGGTTATGTGGATCCCGTAAGGGAATCGTGCGAATCAGCTCCGGCCTTCCTTCAATGCCGTCACATGCAGCCTGAGAATCCTGCGTAACTCCAGAATCGCTGCAGGCGTTTCCTGCACGCTGTGCCATGAGGGCACGGCGAGTTCGGAATCGGCACCGGCCAGATGCGAACTCTTGTAGGGCACGAGTCCGTCGTTGCTGTCCTGCAGCGGGCCTTTCGATTTGTAGACGCCGACGATGGTGTGATACTGCACACGCGGCGAGATCGGCAGGTTCGCGGCAGCGACGATGAAGGGGTCGGTGTCGCTGAGATTGTCGATACCGTTGGGGATGCGCAGCGGCGAACCCTTGTTGGCATCGTCCTTCAGCAGATCGGACAGGCTGGCCACTTCCTTCAGCACACTGAGGGGCAGGCGGACCAGATTGCCGATCCAGCGCGCGAGCCGGTGCTGGGCGTAGGGCGTACCGCGATGCGGGGTGGCCAGGAAGACGGCGCGGGTTACCTGCGGCATCGGCGTGAACTGCAGATAGGGCGCGAGGCGTTCGTGCAGCAGGGCGCGTTTCGCCGGCGACAGATCGGCGCGCGCCGGCACGAGGCTCCACAGCTTGTCGCCACTCGAGGACACCAGCAGGCGCGCGATGAGGCCTCCCATGCTGTGCCCGATCAGCACCATGTTCTGCGATGCGCGTGCGTGGCCGGATGGATCGAAGTGCTGCAGCGTGGCATCCAGTGCCTTGCGGATATTGGCGAGGTTGACCGCGACCGGGGCGTTGGTGGGGTAGTAGATCTCCCACACCTGGTAGTTGCGACGCAGCTCCTCGTCGCCCATGACTTCGTTTGCCACATTGATCCACGCTTCCGGGCTGCTGCCCAGCCCGTGCAGCATGACCACGGTCAGACGGTCGGGATCGTACGGCTGCATCATCAGCACGCGCGGTGTCGTGATCCCGCCTTCGCGACCCAGCAGGGAACGGATCGACTGGCTGGCGAAACCGGAGCGGGCCAGCCAGATGCCATAGGCGGCGGTGAAGTTGGCGCCCAGCGGCACAGTGCGGTCGGCGATCGTGATGGTGTCGTCGCGGTAGGGATCACGGACCAGCAGCCGCACCTGCTTCGTCGCCAGTACCTGGTCCAGCGTGTTGCCATCGAAGACCAGCGCGCCGGTCATCGATGCGTAGTCGGGTTCGCGCCATGACACGTCGTCGTTCGGTGCTTCGGGCGGCGTGACGGCGACGAAGTCCGAACCGAAACCGTCGCGCTGGTAGACATTGCGCAAACCCTTGAAGCGCAGGTCGGCTGCGGGAATCAGCTCGGTTGGCATGCGTGCGTTATCGGCCAGTCGCAGGTCGGTCTGCGGGCGCATCACCGTCCAGCCTGCCAGCGAGGTCTGCGTCCATTGCGCGCCCAGTTGCGGCAGTTCCTGGAAAAAGCGGCTCACCGCGCGCTGCACGGCAAAGTTGTAGAACCCGATCACCTGCACCTGGCGCAGCGCGAAGGCGCGGTCGGCCGGCGCGCGTGCGGTATAGAACAGGTAGGCATAGGCATGGCGTGCGGTCTGCAGGAATGCATCGAGGGTCTGGTCCTCCATCGCGGCGCCGGTCTTGGCACGGTCGGTGCGGATTGCCTTGGCCAGCCAGAGCTCGGAAAGTGCGGACAATCGCTGCTCGTCGTTCAGTCCCGGCGTGCGCGCCACGGTATCCGTGCAGGCGGAGAATTCGTGCTGGCAGCTGTCGACCGTCAGCGCCACCACGTTGAGTGCCTGCACCGTGCGGTCGCTCAGCCGGTTGGCGCCGATCACATCGGCACGCCGTTCGTTGATGTAGTCGTGTGTCTTGACGCGACTCACATCGACCATCGCACAGCCGTGAAGGCCGAGCAGCACGACGATGACTACGCATCGCAAGGACCAGGCGTGCGCTCCACGTTTCATGCTGCGTCCTTGTCCATTCAGCCAGGTGGTTGCGGGATTGTAGCCATGGCGGGGAGTTCTTGTGGTCGATCCGGCGCAGGCATCCCGTCAATGCGGGAGTCATGCATTGTCTTCGCGCGCCCAAAGCTGCACGCTTGGAGCATGAGCCGACCAGACGGAAACGACATGCTGAAAAAGCCCCGGATGATCGGCAAGATGGCGCTCATCGCCGTGATGGCACTGGGCACGTTCTGCTCGGGCGCGTGGGCTACTCTTGCGCTCTGGTATCAGTTACCCGGCAATCTGGCCACCCGCACGATCGGCAGCGCGCTCTGGGTGACTGGCGTGATCGCGCTCGTCACTTTCGCGATCAACCGGCGCAGTTGGCTTCCGCTTGGCCTCTACGCCGTGATTTATGCAGTGCTGTTGCTCTGGTGGACCACGATCGCGCCATCCAACCAGCGGGTCTGGGCGGACGACACCTCCCATCTGCTCACCGGCACAGTGGAAGGCAGCCAGGTCACCTTGAACAACGTGCGCAACTTCAGCTGGCGCACCGACGACGACTACGACGCGCGCTGGGAAACCCGTCATTACGATCTGGATCATCTGGCCACGGCCGATGCCGTGCTGTCGTACTGGGGCAGTGCGGCGATCGCGCACGCGATGATCTCCTTCGGCTTCGACGATGGCAGCCACGTGGTCTTTTCGGTGGAGATCCGCAGGAAACGCGGCCAGCAGTACTCGGCGATCGGCGGTTTCTTCAAGCAGTTCGAAACCATCCTGGTTGCCGCCGACGAGCGCGACATCATCCGCGTGCGCACCAATGTGCGCGGCGAGGACGATTATCTGTATCCGCTGCGCATGGACAAGGCAGCCATGCGCGCATTGTTCCTGTCCTACGTACACGCCGCGAACAAGCTGGCCATCACGCCGGCGTTCTACAACACGATCACCTCGAACTGCACGACCATCGTCTATCGCATGGCCAAACAGATCGAACCTGGTCTGCCGCGCGACTTCCGTCTGCTGCTGACCGGCTATCTGCCGGAGTATCTCTACAAGGTGGGCGCCCTGGATCGAAGCGTGCCGATTGCCGAACTGCGGCGGCGCGGCCGCATCACCGACAGGGCAAGAAGCAGCAAACCCGGAGATGATTTCTCCATGGTGATACGGGCCAGATGAGAGGCCTGCTTCAACGTCCGCTGTCGGTCCGAAGTCGTCCTGGCTACGATCCGCTTCAAGCCCGAGGGACTCCTAGCGTTTCTTCGCTCGCGAGGAATTGGCTTCGTTCGCGGAGATGAGCTGCTGCAAATACGCGATTCCTTCTTCCTCGGGGAAAAAGGCCACGACATCGGCGACGGTCAGCTTGTAGCGCTTCTGGAGCGCCAGGAATTCAGACTTTGCCTGATCGATTTTCGTGCTGCCGGATGCTTTCGATGGCTGCTGATCCTTGCCGTCGAGTGCGGCGAGTTCTTCCTGAAAGCGTCGGAATGCGTCTTTGGGGGCGGTCATGGGATGTATGTAGATGGATTGCCTGCGTGGTGTCTCATTGTCGCACGTAGCCATCTCATGCAAACCCGCGTCCCTGCATTTCCCGGGTTCGGCTCGCGCGCCAGGCCAAATTCCCCCGGGCAGGCCAGAAACAGGAGGCCGTCCATGGCTGTCTCCGCACTGATCACTCAGTGAGTTCGCCGCGTTCCATGGGGAAGGTCAGGGTGCCTGGATACGTACAAGCCCGTTATATCTGCCGAATTCCGAGCTGTTGAAGTACACCGTGCTGCCATCGGCGAGTTGCCAGTTTGCACGTATCGATTGGTAGGAGTTGAGTCCATCGAACACATACTGCGGATCCGATTTGCCGAAAGCATGTTCCAGCGCTTCGAGATCCCGGGTATCCCGCTCAGCACCATGCGTCCTGGCCGAGAGACTGACCACCAGCCCTGCTTTCAGGCCGACTTCGACATCGGCACCGCTCATGAAATCGGGTCGATCCTGCAGTGGCACGTTGACGATGATCGTCCCGTCGCGCGGCGGCGCCTCCGATTTTGCCGAGGCAGCCGGCCACTTGAAGCATTGCGAGTGATCATCCGGCAGGTACGAGCCTTGTCGTGCGATGCATTCCTGCACGCTCAGAGGCTGTTTCATCGCAATGCCGAACAGGTCATCGGCAAAGCAGGCATGACTCCAGCCAAATGCCGAGAGCGAAACGAGTACAAGGAATTTTTTCTGTCTCATGACTGCATCCTTCAAGCTGACTGGGCAGTGGATTTATCCGACCGAAACGTAGCGGACACGCCTGGCTGACAGCCGAATATATTCCCGACTTTCCATGATATGCCATGGGTCGCATGGCACATTCCGGAAGGGCAAAGGTACGGTCGGAGCGATGGTTTGCCGTGGTTCCGCCTGTCGCATACGCGGGGTGACTTATCCTTGTCGCCAGACAGCAAAAGGGCCAGCCACTGGCAGGTGGCTGGCCCGGAGATATACGTCAGGAATATCAGGCTTGCGGGTCGGCAGCCTGCGCATCGGCCTCGGTCTCGCCTTCCTTCTTGCCGGCGAGTTCCTCAAGCGCACCAGCGCCCTTGAAGCCGGCAACCGCTGCGATGCCCTTCGTCAGGAGGCCTGCGTTCGGATCGAGTTTTTCTGCGCCTTCGACAGCGGCCACGGCACCAACAACTTCACCCAAGGTATCCAGAATTCCCATAACGACCTCCACGCTGGTTGGAAGGCTCGAAGCATGCTGAAATGCTCGTTATCTTATGGTGAATGCGGATGCAGCTACTGTTGCCCGATGGTTCAACGCCGAGCTGTAAGCCGCGCATGCTACGATTCGCGCCGCTTGCAGCCCTGCCTGCAACACGCTCCGACATCCAGCCCGGATGGCGAAACTGGTATACGCAAGGGACTTAAAATCCCTCGGCCGCAAGGCTATGCGGGTTCGACCCCCGCTCCGGGCACCAATACCTGCGCGACTGCTGCTGTGCGGGTCAGAGCAGACTCTTGAAGATGTGGATGCCGGCGCTGTACTCGCCGATGATCGTGCCCACGCTGACCAGGAAGAAGTTCAGCAGAGTGCGCGCGACGCGGTTCTTCCACCAGCCGCTCCAGTGCACGATGTCGTCGCGCAAGGTGTCGAAGTCGACCACGCGCGGGCGGCGTACCCAGGCTTCGGCCATCGCACTGATGCCGCCTGCGGGAATGCCGGGGCGGAACGGTTTGATCGGTGCGGCGATGAAGGCGGCGAGGATGCTGAGCGGGTGACCGCCGGCAGCCAGAGCGCCGAGCGCGGCAAAGCCACCGGTGAACAGCACCCATGAAAGTAATGCCTGGGTACCCAGCGCGGCATTGCGATGAAAGGCGAAGGCAATGGCGGCGAATACCAGCAGCACCACGGCCGCAGCCAGCCATTTCGGCCAGCGTGCCTTGGGTGGCGTGGCGGCCAGTTCGGCGACCTTGGTGGCCGGATCATCCTGCTGCGTGCGCAGCAGTTCGCACAAGCCCTTGAGGTGGCCCGCACCGATCACCACCAGCACGCGTCGCGACTCACTGGTCGCCGAACGCGTCGCGTCCTCGCGCAGGCGCGCAGCCATGAACGCGTCACGTTCGCTGATCAGACTTTGATACAGCGGCTGCGATTCGCTGGCGAATTCGCTGAACGCGCTTTCCAGCAGATCGCCCTGTTTCAGTTTCTCGATCTCGCCCTGATCGATTTCCTCACGCTCGAACACGCTGGCCAGCAGGCCGCCGAGCAGGCCGAAACGCTGCAGAAAGCCGACGCTGTGCCAGGCGCGCTTGAGCGTGGTGCCGACCTCGCGGTCGATCAGCCACAGCGGCAGGCCACGCTGATCGGCGCCATCCATCGCCGCCTTCATCTCGGCGCCGGGCTGGATGCCGGACTGGTCGGCCAGACGTTTCTGGAACGTCGACAGCACGAGGCTGGCAGCGACCATGCCAGCTTTGCCCTGACGGATCACCTTGAACAGGTCCATCTGCTTGAACGCCTCGGGATCGCGCATGCTCTGCGCGCGGCTGTCGCACAACTCAATCGCCACCGCATCGAAATGCTCATGCGCGAGCAGGGCTTCGACGGCGTCGACACTGCTGCGCGAGACATGCGCGGTGCCCAACACCACATATTCCACGCCGTCACGCTGCACGCGCTCGATCGGCTGGCCCTGCAAGGCAGGCAACAGGGCAAGGTCGGTTTCGGGAACACTCATGCGATCAGCAGGCCGGTCTCAAGGGGAAATCCAAGCATGGGGACGCCGGCCATGTGGAACAAGCCGCGCGGGTGTGCGGCTTCAGTCACGAAAACGCCGGAGCAGGTCGGCATAGGCATCGATGCGGCGGTCGCGCAGGAACGGCCAGATCCGTCGCACATGTTCGCTGCGCACCAGATCGATCTCGGCCAGCAACAAGTCGCGAGCGTCGGTCCCAGCCTGCGCGAGGAACTCGCCCTGCGGACCGGCGACGAAGCTGGAGCCCCAGAACTGGATGCCGGCGCCCACAGCGGAGGGATCAGCCTCGTAGCCGGTGCGGTTGCACGACAGCAAGGGCAGGCCGTTGGCTACCGCGTGACCGCGCTGCACGGTGATCCATGCGTCGCGCTGGCGATCCTTCTCGGCCTGTACGTCGTTCGGGTCCCAGCCGATCGCGGTGGGGTAGAGCAGCAGTTCCGCACCGGCGAGCGCCATCAGGCGCGCCGCTTCCGGATACCACTGGTCCCAGCACACCAGCACGCCAAGCCGGCCGACCGAGGTGTCGATCGGCTCGAAACCGAGGTCGCCCGGCGTGAAGTAGAACTTCTCGTAGAACGCCGGATCGTCCGGGATGTGCATCTTGCGGTACTTGCCGGCGATCGCGGCCGAGCGATCGAACACCACCGCGGTGTTGTGATACAGCCCGGTGGCGCGTTTCTCGAACAGCGAGGCGACCACCACGAGCTTCAGCTCCTCGGCCAGCTTGCCGATGCGGGCAGTGCCCGGGCCGGGAATCGTCTCGGCCTGATCGAAGACCTCGACCGACTCGTGCTGGCAGAAATACGGGCCGTTGTGCAGCTCCTGCAGCAACACCAGCTCGACGCCGGCTGCGGCCGCTTCACGCAGGCCGGCTTCGATCGCGTCGAGGTTGGCGTCGCGGCTGCCGCGTTCGGTTTCCTGCAGCAGGGCGACCTTGAGGGTCTTGCGGGTCATCGGCTTCGATCCTGACTTGACTGTTCGTACGGGCAACCCGCGGAGTTTAGCGGATGCCGACAAAACTCAGGCCAGACCGGCCGGCAGCTGCATGGTGATGCAGTGCAGACTGCCGTTCTGCCAGATCAGCGGGCGGCAGGGCACCTGCACGATCTCGCGGCCCGGATGGGCGCTACCGATGATGCGCGCGGCCTCGTCATCGGCCGGGTCGCCATAGGCCGGCACCAGCACGGCGCCGTTGACGATCAGGTAGTTCGCGTAGGAGGCGGCGAGGCGGCGACCTTCGTCGAGGCCGCTTTTATCCAGGATCGGCTTTGCCCACGGCAACGGGTAGAGCTGGTACGGGCGACCATCGACGGTGCGCAAGGCGGCCAGTTCGGCGCCCATCCGTTGCAGTTCGTCGTGATGTGGGTCACTGGTATCGTCGCAGGCCTGGAACACGATACGCTCGCCCGGCGCGAAGCGCGCCAGCGTGTCGATGTGCGCGTCGGTGTCGTCGCCTTCTAGATAGCCGTAGTCCAGCCACAGCACGCGTGCGGCGTGCAGGCTGTCGCGCAGGATCGCGCTCATCTCTTCGCGCGATTGCTCGGGATGACGCTGCACCAGGCAGCGCCAGGTGGTGAGCACAGTACCTGCGCCATCGCTCTCGATGCCGCCGCCTTCCAGTGCCCAGTCGATGCGCTTGTGCGCGGCATGGCCGAATACGCCGGCATCGACCAGCCCGGCGATCAGTGCGTCATCCTGCTCGGCACCGAACTTGCCGCCCCAGCCGGTGAAGCGGAAGTCGGTGAGTTGGAAGCCGTCACTGCCGGCTTTCAGGGTGATTGGGCCGGAATCGCGCAGCCAGGTGTCGTCATACGGCAACTCGACGAAGCGGATGCGGGCGAGATCGACTTTCGCGCTGCTCAGCAGGTTTTCGACGTGGACATGCAATACGCCGTCGGCGACCACGATGATCAGCGGCTGGAAGCGGGTGACCGCCGCAGCCAGCGCCACGTAGGTGGTTTCCACGGCAGCCAGACGCTCGGCCCAGTCAGTGTCGGCATGTGGCCATGCGATCAGTACCGCGGCCTGCGGCTCCCATTCCGCCGGCAGGCGCAAAGAGTGGTCGGTCATGCGGGGATATCTCGTGCAATCGGGGAGGTGCCTGGGCAGGCGCCGGACTGCGGATTGTACGACGAGGTGATTGCCGCACACACAAAAACGCGGCCCGTGTCGCCACAGGCCGCGGGTCGAAAAACTGTGTCAGTTGACGGCGGTCGGGTTGGTGTTGTTACCAGCCGGCGTGTTGAGCACCGAGTGAATCACATGCTCATGCTCGAAATACACGATGAAATTCGGGTATTCCCAGCGATTGATCTGCGGATGCTTCTGGGTGTCGCCACCCCGTGGCGACAACTTCCGCTGCGGAGCGCCCCAGGTCCGTTCGACCTGGGCCATGCTCATGCCGCGGCTGGGCAGATTCATGCCCTTTTCTTCCTGCACGCGATGGATCAGCAGGCTGTCGCCACCGGCCGCGATGGCCGTCTGTGGCGTGGCAAAGGTGGCGCCAGCGATCAGCATGGCGACGATCGGCAGACTGTACGTGAACTTGACCATGGCTCCCCTCTCCAGACAAGGCTGTATGCGGCGTCGTTGTAGCAGAACTACCTGGGCGGCGCTACGTTGTGGCATGCACAATGTCGACTACGCCACTCTGTGGCAAGCATTTGTATCGATTGCACCATGCCGATGGGCGCCGGTTGCGATGGGTTGGACATTCGGCATCTCACGGGCTGTAAGCAGCTGACACGGCGAGAATAGCGCCTTCGCCGCTATCATGGGCGGCTGCGGACGACCGCTTCCCGCCCTGGACACCTGTTTTCAATGATTTCCTTCCGACATTTTGCCTTGCGCCGTGGCAGCCGCCTGCTGCTTTCCGATATCGATCTGGTGATCCAGAGTGGCTGGCGCCTGGGCGTGATCGGGCGCAATGGCTGCGGCAAATCCAGCCTGTTCGCTGCCTTGCAGGGCAAGCTGGAGAGCGATGCCGGTGAACTGGACATGCCGGCCAAGCTGCGGCTGGCCTCGGTGGCGCAGGAGACCCCGGCGCTGCCTGACGCGGCGATCGACTATGTGCTGGGCGGTGATGAGGAACTGGCCGAGGCGATGCGCGACGAGGCCGATGCCGGCGAGCGTGGCGATATGGAGGCGATGGCGAAAGCCCACCACCGCATCGAAGAACTGAACGGTTACGACGGTCGCGCACGCGCCGGTCGCCTGCTGCATGGCCTGGGCTTTCCGCCGGAAACGCATGAGCGCGCGGTCAAGGAGTTCTCCGGCGGCTGGCGTGGGCGTCTGAACCTGGCCCGAGCCCTGATGTGTCCGTCCGATCTGCTGCTGCTCGACGAACCCACCAATCATCTCGATCTCGACGCCGTGCTGTGGCTGGAAGAATGGCTGCGCCGCTACCAGGGCACCTTGCTGATCATTTCGCACGATCGCGAATTCCTCGATGGCGTGATCACCCACACGCTGCACCTCAACGACGGCAAGGCGAAGCTGTACACCGGCAATTACAGCGCCTTCGAGCGTCTGCGCGCCGAGCAGTTGCGCCAGCAGCAGATCTCGCATGAGCGCGAGCAGGCCGAGCGGGCGCATCTGCAGTCCTTTGTCGACCGCTTCAAGGCCAAGGCCAGCAAGGCCAAGCAGGCGCAGTCACGCATGAAGCGGCTGGAGAAGCTGGCCGGCACCGAGGCGGTGCGCGCCGAACGGCCCTTCAGTTTCCAGTTCCCGGCGCCTGGGCGGCTACCCGATTCGATGCTGCAACTGGAAGACATCAACGCCGGCTATCCGAGCCGCGATGACGACGGCCTCAATATCGTCCTGCGTGACGTCCGTTTCAGTCTGGAAGCGGGCGAGCGGATTGGCCTGCTTGGTCCCAACGGCGCCGGTAAATCGACCCTGGTGAAGACCCTGGTCGGCGAACTCGATCCGTTCAGCGGCGAACGCAAGGCGCACAAGGACCTGAAGATCGGCTATTTCGCCCAGCACACAGTGGAAAGCCTGCGCGAAGGCGCCAGTCCGCTCGACCATCTGATGGACAAGGCGCCGGGTGTGGCCACCCAGGTCATGCGCGACTTCCTCGGCACCTGGAATTTCGCCGGCGATCGCGCGTTCGAGTCGGTGGACGGCTTCTCCGGTGGCGAGCGGGCGCGCCTGGCATTGGCGCTGATCGCGTGGGACAAGCCGAACCTGCTGCTGCTCGATGAGCCGACCAACCATCTCGACCTGGACATGCGCGAGGCGCTGGCGGATGCGCTGGCCGACTTCGACGGCGCGCTGGTGCTGGTCTCGCATGACCGGCACTTGCTCGGCATGGTCTGCGACAGCTTCTGGCGCGTCGCCGACGGTGTGGTGGAAAGCTTCGACGGCGACCTTGACGATTACGCCAAGTGGCTGCGCACGCGCGGTGCGACCAGCAAGAAGGCCGCCAAGGCCGGAGCGGCGGCCAAGCCGGTGGCGAAGATCGTGCCGGAGGAAACACCGGAAGAACGCCGCCGCAACGCCGCTGCTCTGCGCGAAAACGAAAAGACCTCGCGCCAGCGGGTGAAGCGGATCGAAACCCGCAACGCCACGATCGACAGCGAACTGGCGGCGCTGGAACTCCAGCTGGCCGATCCAGCCACCTACAATGGTCCGACCCAGGAGATGATGCGACTGGGACAGCGCCAGACCGAACTGCGCCGCGAGAAGGAGGCACTGGAGGCGGAATGGCTGGAACTGTACGAACGACTGGAAGCGTAAGGATGTCCGCGTGAGCGCAAGGCCGGAGCAATCATTGCAACTGTGGCTGCCGGCGCTGGCGCATTTCGAGCCGGATCATCCGTTGCGCCGGTGGCTGGCGCGTGCTGACCGGTTGAGCGGTGGCCATGCCGGTTATCTGGACGGCCTCGGCGACTATTTCCATGGCATCGATGCCAGTTTGCCGGCGGCGGCAATCACCCGCGAGTTTCTCGCCGGCGACGCGGCTGACGCGACCTGGTTATCGGCCGACCCTGCCTGGGTACAGCCCGACATGAATGGCGTGCGGCTGCTGGCCTGCGGCCAGTTGCAGCTGAGCATGGATGATGCGCAGGCCCTGGCCGAACCGCTGAAACCGGTATTTGACGAAGCCGGCCTGCAGCTGGAAATTTCCACGCCGGATCGCTGGCATCTGAAGTTGCCTGCCAACACCGCACTGCCCAGCTTCGCGGCGCCCGAGCAGGCGCTAGGCGAAGACCTTTCGCAGCATTTGCCGTCGGGTGCGGAAGGGCGGCGCTGGCGCGTGCTGCTCAACGAGATCCAGGTGCTGCTGCACCAGCATCCTTTGAACACGCAGCGGCGTGAGCAAGGTCTGGCACCGGTCAACAGCCTGTGGCTGTGGGGCGGCGGCAGCCTGCCAGGCCCGCTGAAAAGCTCTCTGCACGGGGTGATCAGCAACGACTTGCTGCTGTGCGCCCTGGCCAGACGTGCCGATATGGCGCAGCAGGCACGCACGCCAGAAACGGTTGCCGCTGCCACTGCGGGCTGGCTGATCGACCTGCAGGATCTGCCGGCGAGCGAGATCGCCGCGGATTGGTGGCCAGCGTTGCGGCTACTGCTCGGTCGCCAGTCAAGCGTCCTACATTTCGCCAGCGCCGAACGCTGGCAGCACAAGCCGTGGCATCGCTGGCGCATCTGGCGCGGAGCCGGGCGTTGAGCACGCTGCAGTTGCGCCGACGCGAGAGCAAGGGCGTGGCCAGCGGCTGGCCGGACAGCGTGCATCCTGTATTGCAGCAGATCTACGCCGCCCGCGGCGTACTGGATCCCAGCCAGGTTGAACATCGGTTGGCCCGGATGCTGTCGCCGCAGCTGTTGGGCGGCATGGCGCAGGCCGTCGAGCTGCTGGCCGAGGCAATTCGTGATGACTGGACCATCCTGATCGCTGGCGACTACGACTGCGACGGTGCCAGCGGCACCGCGGTGGCTGTGCGCGGCTTGCGACTGCTTGGTGCGAAGCGGGTGAGCTATGCCATACCCAACCGTTTCGTGCACGGCTATGGGCTGAGTCCTGCGCTGGTCGAATCGCTGCAGCCGACGCCACAGCTGATCGTCACCGTCGACAACGGCGTGGCCAGTGTGGCTGGCGTGGCAGCGGCCAAGGCACGCGGTATCCGCGTCATCGTCACCGACCATCACTTGCCCGGCGAGCAGTTGCCGGCATGCGATGCAATGGTCAATCCCAACCTGGTCGGCGATCCGTTCCCGAGCAAGATGCTGGCTGGCGTGGGCGTGATGTTCTATCTGCTGCTGGCCCTGCGTGCGCGGATGGATCAGCAGGGCGCCTTCGATGGCGCCAAACCCGATCTGTCGGTGCTGCTCGACCTGGTCGCACTGGGTACGGTGGCCGACCTGGTGCCGCTGGATTTCAACAATCGCATACTGGTCGAGGCTGGCCTTCAGCGTATCCGCAGCGGTCGCGCCTGCGCCGGCATCAGTGCGCTGGTCGAGTCCGGCAAGCGCAGTCTGGCGACCTTGTGTTCCAGCGATCTCGGCTTTGTCGTCGGACCGCGCCTGAACGCAGCAGGGCGGCTGGAGGACATGCGCCTGGGCGTCGAATGCCTGCTGACCGACGACGTGGCGCAGGCTCGCCGTTACGCCGAACAGCTCGGCGCGATCAACCTGGAGCGCCGTGACCTGCAGGCATCGATGGTGGCCGAGGCTGAGCAAATGGTGGCAGGCATGACCGACATCGACGCGATCGGCGTGGCGCTGTACGAACCGAGCTGGCATGCCGGTGTCGTCGGTCTGGTTGCCTCGAAGCTGAAGGATCGCCTGCATCGTCCAGTGATCGCGTTCGCGCCGGCCAGCGAGGATGACACTGACAATTTGCGCGGCTCGGCGCGCTCCATCGCCGGTTTCCATATCCGCGATGCACTGGCTGTGATCGACGCACGCCAGCCTGGGCTGATCGAGCGTTTCGGTGGCCACGCCATGGCGGCCGGACTGAGTCTCAAGACTTGCGACTATCCACGTTTCGCTGCGGTATTCGACGCGATCGCGCGCGAACTGATCGACGCCGAACGTTTGCAGCCAGTGCTGTATACCGACGGCGAATTGCCACCCGGTGCCGCTTCGCTGGCGCTGGCCCGGCAACTGCGCCATGCCGGCCCGTGGGGACAGGCGTTCCCCGAGCCGCTGTTCGACAACCTGTTCGAATGCGTCAGCTGGAAAGTGATGGGCGAACGGCACCTGCGTTTGCAACTGCGCGACCCGCGCGATGGCGCGCTGCACGATGCGGTGATGTTCAACGCGTATCACGGCCAGCCGCCGCCACGGCAGCTGCGTGCTGCCTACGAGTTGATCATCAATGACTGGCAGGGCCGCGAGACGCCACGCCTGCTGTTGCGGCATATCGAGCCGGTCTGATCCTGCAAGTCTGGCTCCGCTCGCGTGCTTTTAACGCTATCCAGATCAAGCTGGCGTCCACCCCGTCGATGGAGAACGCTGGTGATTGCACAGATCGAGGGATTGCCGGCCGGCACGCTGGGTTTTCGCGCCCACAGCCAGGTCACGGCCGCCGATTACGAGAACATCATCGTGCCGGATGTCGAGGCGGCATTCGCGCTCAACCGCAAGCTGCGCGTGCTGTATGTCACCGCCGAGGATTTCACCGGTTTCGACCCAGGTGCGATGTGGGACGACGTCAAGATGGGCATGCGCCACTTCAGTGGCTGGGATCGCGTGGCGCTGGTGAGCGACGTGCCATGGCTGCGCACGGCCACGGCCGCGATGAGCTTCATGATTCCGGCCGAGATCCGCCTGTTCCGTCTGAACGAACTGGATGAGGCAACGCAGTGGATTACCGAGCCATCGACTTGATGGACTATCCATTCGGGATGCTTGCGTATGGCCGTCCAATCTGCTCTAGTCGGCCCATGTATTCGATGATCGCCAGCCTCAAGACCGCCACTGCGCCTTCCGCGCGGAGTCTTGTGCTGGCCGGCAACAACAATAATCGCGCGAACAATAACGCCAGCTTCTGGCGGGCCGACGCGTAGCTTCAAGTTTCCGAAACTCACGCGAAGAAGGCCCGCCCAGTGCGGGCCTTCTTCGTTTTGCTTCATGCGAATCCGTTCGCGAAATGCAAAACCGACCATCCGTGGTCGGACTTTTCAACTGAGCCGCTACCAACCAAAAGGACAGCAAGCATGTGTGCGATCTTCGGAATGTTCGATCTGCAGCCGGGCGACGACCTCGCCGCCTTGCGCCGGCAAGCGCTGGAGCTGTCGCAGCGGCAGCGTCATCGCGGCCCGGATTGGAGCGGGGTGTTCGTCGACGCCGGGGTGATCCTGGTGCACGAGCGGCTGGCTATCGTCGATCCGGCCAGCGGTGCGCAACCGCTGCGTTCGCGCGACGGCGCACTGGCGCTGGCAGTGAACGGCGAGATCTACAACCACCAGGAGCTCCGCACAGCCAGCACCTATGACTTCACTACCGGCTCGGACTGCGAGGTGATCAATGCGTTGTATCGCGCACTGGCTGTAGACGATTCCCTCGTTGATCTTGTGGGCAAGCTCAACGGCATCTTCGCATTTGCCTTGTGGGACGGTGCAGCTCAGCGCTACGTGATCGCCCGCGATCCGATCGGGGTTTGCCCGTTGTACTGGGGGCACGATACGCAGGGCCGTTTGTGCGTGGCCTCGGAAATGAAGGCGCTGGTCGGCGTATGTGCGGACGTGGCACCGTTTCCGCCCGGCCATGTGTATGACAGCACCGACAGCGAATTGCGCCGCTACTATCACAAGCCATGGCGTGACTATGCGCATACGCAAGGTCACGCTGTCGCCGCGCCGGTCTTGCGCCAGGCGTTCGAGCAAGCTGTGCATCGCCAGCTGATGACGGACGTCCCTTACGGCGTACTGCTTTCCGGTGGGCTGGATTCCTCGCTGGTTGCCGCGTGTGCCGCGCAGTTCGCCCGTCATCGCATCGAAGAGGGCGATCGCACCGAGGCATGGTGGCCACGACTGCATTCGTTCGCGATCGGGCTGGACGGCTCGCCGGATCTGGCTGCTGCGCAGATCGCCGCCGAGGCGCTGGGTACGGTGCATCACGGCTTCGTCTACACGTTCTGGGAGGGACTGGATGCGCTGCCCGAAGTCATCCGGCACATTGAAACCTATGACGTCACCACCATCCGTGCGGCCACGCCGATGTACCTGCTGGCCCGCCGGATCAAGGCGATGGGCGTGAAGATGGTGCTGTCGGGCGAAGGCTCGGACGAGTTGTTCGGCGGCTACCTGTACTTCCACAAGGCACCGTCCGCCGAGGCATTTCACGAGGAAACCGTGCGCAAGCTCGATGCGCTGCACAGTTACGACTGCCTGCGCGCGAACAAGGCGATGATGGCCTGGGGCGTGGAGGCGCGCGTGCCGTTCCTCGATCTGGAGTTCATCGATGTGGCAATGGGCATGGACGCGCAGCACAAGATGGCCGGGCAGGGACGTATCGAGAAGGCAGTCCTGCGCGAAGCCTTTGCAGGAGCGCTGCCGGATTCGATCTTGTGGCGCCAGAAGGAACAGTTCAGCGATGGTGTCGGCTACGGCTGGATTGACGGCTTGAAGGCGCATGCAGAGCAGACCGTCAGCGATCGCGAATTCGCCGCGGCCACGGCGCGTTACCCGTTCAACACGCCCGCGACGAAAGAGGCGTACTTCTATCGGCGCATCTTCGAACGGCATTTCCCGGGCGAAGCCTGCGCGGTCACTGTGCCGGGTGGCAAGTCGATTGCCTGTTCGTCACCGGCGGCATTGGCGTGGGATCCGGCGTTTGCCAATGCGGCCGATCCGTCAGGGCGTTCGGTACAGGGAGTACATAGCCATGCCGTGGGCTGAATCGCGGAAAGCAGCGAAAAGGCCACCACAGCCGTGGCCACGAGACCTGCACAGTGGGCCGGGGGAAGGGCTGTCTGCTATCCTAGACAGCTTGCATCCAACACTGATATCGACATGATCGAGACCAATCCCATCCTTGCGCAGATCGCCGACCTCCGTGGCCGCGTCGAGTCGCTTAGGGGGTATCTTTGACTACGCTACAAAAAGCGAACGTCTGGAAGAAGTAAGCCGCGAGCTGGAAAACCCGAACGTCTGGGACGATCCCGCGCGCGCGCAGGAACTGGGCCGTGAACGTGCCCGCCTGCACACCATCGTCAATGGCATCGACACGCTGACCTCCGGACTCACCGATGCCGGCGAACTGCTGGAGATGGCTGTCGCTGATGGTGACGAAGACACCATCAATTCGGTAGTCAGCGACCTGGCCAAGCTCGAGGCGCAGGTGAGCAAGCTGGAATTCCAGCGCATGTTCTCCGGCAAGATGGATTCCACCAATGCGTTCGTCGACATCCAGGCTGGCGCCGGCGGCACCGAGGCGCAGGACTGGGCCGAGATGCTGCTGCGCATGTATCTGCGCTGGTGCGAGTCGCGCGGCTGGAAGACCGAGTTGATGGAGGTCAGCGGCGGCGACGTGGCCGGTATCAAATCCGCCACGTTCCGTGTCGAAGGAGATTACGCCTACGGCTGGCTGAAGACCGAGATCGGCGTGCACCGGCTCGTGCGCAAGAGCCCGTTCGATTCGGACAACCGCCGGCACACAAGCTTCACCTCGGTGTTCGTGTCGCCGGAAGTCGATGACGACATCGACATCGAGATCAATCCGGCCGACCTGCGCACCGATGTGTACCGCTCGTCCGGTGCCGGTGGCCAGCACGTCAACAAGACCGAATCGGCGGTGCGTATCACGCATATCCCCACCAATACCGTGGTGGCCTGCCAGACCGGCCGCAGCCAGCACCAGAACCGCGATACGGCAATGAAGATGCTGGCCGCCAAGCTGTATGAGCTGGAAGTGCAGAAGCGCAACGTAGAGCGCGATGCACTGGAAGCGACCAAGTCCGACATCGGCTGGGGCAGCCAGATCCGCAACTATGTGCTTGACCAGAGTCGCATCAAGGATCTGCGCACCGGCATCGAACGCACCGATACGCAGAAGGTACTGGACGGTGACCTGGACGAGTTCATCGAAGCCAGTCTGAAGTCCGGCCTCGAAGCGGGTGCCAAGCGCATCGATGCGTGAGCACTGATCTGTTGAATCGGTCCGATCACCTGCAAGGAGCCACGGCATGAACAGCAAGAAGGTCTGCAGAATCCTTGTCGCATTCACCGTACTTGTGGCGTTCAGCGGCGCGGCTTGCGCGCAGCAGAGCTCATCCGGCCAGGGCGTCAAGCAGGATGCCAAGACCGTCGGCCATGGCATCGGCAACGGCGCCCGCGACATCGGCCACGCGACCAAGCATGTCGCCGTCGCGGTTGGTCATGATGGGAAGGAGGCTGGCCTCGGTATCGGGCACGGTGCGAAGAAGGCCGGTATCGCAGTCGGCCATGGCGCACGCGACGGCTGGAATGCGACCAGGCATGCGGTCAAGCACGTGTTTCACAAAGACGATTGATGGACGGTATCGCTCCCAAGACCCCGTGTTGTTTGCAATCCAACCCTAAACTGAGAAACGTCCGCTGCTCGGCACGAGCGTCGGCTGTAACGGAATCCCCATGAGTGAAGCGTCCGACACCCCACCCATCGACGAAAACAAGCTGATCGCCGAGCGTCGCGAGAAATTGAATGCGCTTCGCGGGCAGGGCATCGCGTTCCCGAACGACTTCAAGGTCGACAGCTTTGCCGGTGATCTGCAGGCCGAGTTCGCCGACAAGGACGTGCAGACAGCCGAAGTGATCGATGCGGCGGCACGTCGCGTGAAGATGGCTGGCCGCATCGTGCTCAAGCGCGTGCAGGGCAAGGTCAGCTTCGTGCAGTTGCAGGATTTCAGCGGGCGCATCCAGCTGTTCATCCATCAGGGCACGCTGGGCGAAATCTACGAGGCGTTCAAGAGCTGGGACGTGGGCGACATCGTGGGCGCCGAAGGCGTGCTGATGCGCACCAAGACCGGCGAGTTGTCGGTGCGCGTCGATGGCCTGCGCCTGCTGACCAAGAGCCTGCGTCCGCTGCCGGACAAGTTCCATGGTCTGGCCGATGTGGAGCAGCGCTATCGCCAGCGCTACGTCGATCTGATCGTCACCGAGGAAGCGCGCCGCACCTTCATGCAGCGCTCGAAGATCATCGGCTTCATGCGCCAGTGGCTGGAAGCGCCGAGCCGCCGCTTCATGGAAGTGGAAACGCCGATGATGCACATCATCCCCGGCGGCGCCACGGCCAAGCCGTTCATCACCCATCACAACGCGCTCGATCTCGATCTGTACCTGCGCGTGGCGCCCGAGCTTTATCTCAAGCGCCTCGTCGTCGGCGGCTTCGACCGCGTCTACGAGATCAACCGCAACTTCCGCAACGAGGGCGTGTCGACCCGGCACAACCCCGAATTCACCATGCTGGAGCTGTACCAAGCCTACGCCACCTACACCGAGATCATGGATCTCACCGAGGGCGTGATTCGCGATACGGCGAAGGCGGTGATCGGTAGTACCCAACTGCATTGGGACGGCGCCGATATCGATGTCGGCCCGGCGTTCCGTCGCTGGAGCATGGAAGACGCGGTGCTGGAGCTGAATCCGGAGATCCGCCGCGAAGAATTGCGCGACCGTGAAGCAATGGCGACGCACGCCAAGCGGCTCGGTGCGCAGGTCAAGCCGGGCTACGGCTGGGGCAAGCTGTTGCTGGAAATCTTCGAGAAGACGGTCGAACACACCCTGGTCCAGCCGACCTTCATCACTCAGCATCCGGTCGAGGTATCGCCGCTGGCGCGCGAGAGCGATACCGACAAGGGCATCACCGACCGCTTCGAGCTGTTCGTCAACGGCAAGGAGATCGCCAATGGCTTCTCCGAGCTGAACGACCCGGAAGACCAGGCCGCACGTTTCCAGGCCCAGGTCGATGCCAAGGATGCCGGTGACGACGAGGCGATGCACTTCGATGCCGACTACATCCGCGCGCTGGAAGTGGGCCTGCCGCCCACCGGCGGTCTCGGCATCGGCATCGACCGGCTGGTGATGCTGCTGACCGACTCGGCGTCGATCCGCGACGTGCTGCTGTTTCCGTACATGCGTCCCGAGGCCTGAACGACCATTCCGGAACCACCATCACCACGCATCTACGGCTGTGCGATGCGTACCGGTGTGGCGACGCGCTTCAGCACGGCAGTACGTTGTACGTCACATCGCGTCCTCGCGTACCTGGCCGATCAGCAGGAACCTGTTGCGCTTGAGCCGCAGGAACGGCTTTTCGACCAGGTGATAGGTCGTCACAGAAACCAGCAAAGTGGCGCCGGCCATGTAGATGAACAGCATGAAGTTGGGCAGATACTCGGCCAGCCGCGCATCGGACGGCTGGATGTCCAGTCGCAGCACGACCACAATGATGAACGCGGCATGCCATAGATAGATCGAATACGACCACAGGCCGATTCGGTGCAGCAGCGGATTGACTACCAGCTTGCGGAAAACCGGCTGCAGATCGATCACCGCGATCAGGAATACCGCCCACAGGATCGACAGGTACAGGTAATGCTTGTACCAGTACACGAACTGCAATACGCCAAACAGGCGCAGACCACGGAGCGTGACCTCATCGAGCAGCACCAGCGCGCCAAGCGCAGCGAGTGTGCCCAGCCAGAGGCGCTTCTTCCCGTTCATGCCACGCAACGTGGCGCCATGACGGTGGTGCAGCCACGCCGCGGCGATACCCACGGCAAACTGTGGCCAACGGCCCAGCAGGGAGTCGCGCTGGGCGGCCCAGAACCCGGTTGCGGTCGGCGAGGCGATTCTCAGATAGCAGAAGCACAGGCATGCCAGTGCAGCCACAAGCACCATGCGCCCCCATCGCTGGCGGGCCAGCCAGACCAGGACAGGCAGTGCCAGGTAGAACTGGACTTCGACTACAAGGCTCCACCAGACGATGCCGAACGGGGGCAGCGTGGCAAGACCGATGCCCCGGAACATGGCCGCATGCAGCGCTGCATGCCAGTCTCCGCTCCAGGCCGCGCCAGCCAACACCACCAGGTAGTACATGGGCAGGATGCGCAGCGCGCGATTGCCGAAGAACTGCCCGAGCACAAGCGGGCTGCCGCGAAAAAACGGCAGCGACAGCAGAAAACCACTCAGGACGAAAAACAGATCCACGCCGGTGCTGCCGCCGAACAGCAGGGCCGTGGCGAAATGGGCGTTTGGATCGGGCGCATAACCGCGTAGCGAGCCGAGGAAGTGGAAGAAGAAAACCAGGGTGATGGCGATGCCGCGCAATGATTCGCACTCGTTCAGCCGATCGTGCCGATCATCGGTCATGTTCAAGCGATTCCTTCATGCAAGGTCAGCCGATGGGCTTGTGGCGGTGCGATTTCATCTAGAATCCACGGATTCTACCTGCTGCGCGAGTCTGTTCATCATGTGGTACGCGATCATCGCGGAAGATTTTCCCGGCTCACTGGAGCAGCGCCTGGCCGCACGCCCAGCGCATCTCGATCGCCTCAACGCCCTGCAGGACGAAGGGCGCATGCTGCTGGCCGGCCCCTTCCCGGCAATCGAATCGGAGAACCCTGGCCCGGCGGGCTTCACCGGCAGCCTGATCATCGCCGAATTCCCCTCGCAGGCCGAGGCGGAAGCCTGGGCAGGAGCTGACCCCTACGTGGTTGCCGGCGTCTACGCCCGTGTGACGGTCAAGCCATTTCGCAAGACGCTGCCGTGAGTGCAGCCATGGTCGAGGAGATACGCCGTCGGCTTTCCGAGGCGCTGCTTCCCGTCGAACTGGAAATCTTCGACGAAGGTCACAAGCACGCTGGCCATGCAAACGCGGGCAAGGGCCACTACCACGTGCGCATCGTCAGTGCCGCGTTTGCCGGCCAGCTGCCGATCGAGCGGCATCGAATGGTCTATGTGGCGCTCGACGGGCTGATGGATAACGGCATCCATGCATTGTCGATCGATGCTATTCAAGATAAATAACAATAAATAACATATAGATATGATTCACTATTGAAGTGAAACTTCATATTGCATCGCATTGCAGCGCCGCCCCGCGTTTGGCACAGTGCCCTGTCGCCCGACCAGCGGGCATTACCTGACTGACCTATTGATGACCGCATGCGCCTGAGCACGATCAAACTCGCCGGTTTCAAGTCCTTCGTGGACCCGACCACCCTCCATCTGCCGAGCAACATGATCGGCGTGGTCGGTCCGAACGGCTGCGGCAAATCCAACATCATCGATGCGATCCGCTGGGTGATGGGCGAGAGCGCGGCCAGCCGCCTGCGCGGCGATTCGCTGACCGACGTGATCTTCTCCGGCTCCAATTCACGCAAGCCCGTGGGGCAGGCCACGGTCGAACTGATCTTCGACAACGCCGACGGCTCGATCCAGGGCGAGTACGGCCAGTACGCCGAGATCTCGGTGAAGCGCCAGGTCACTCGCGATGGCCAGTCCGCCTACTTCCTCAATGGCGCGCGTTGCCGTCGCCGCGACATCACCGACCTGTTCCTCGGCACAGGCCTGGGCCCGCGCAGCTACTCGATCATCGAGCAGGGCATGATCAGCCAGATCATCGAGGCGCATCCGGAAGAACTGCGCACGCACCTGGAAGAGGCCGCCGGCATTTCCAAATACAAGGAGCGCCGCAAGGAAACCGAGAGCCGTATCAAGGCCACCCGCGAGAACCTCGACCGTGTGCGTGACGTGCGCGACGAGGTCGACAAGCAGCTCGAACACCTCAACCGCCAGGCGCGTGCCGCCGAGCGCTGGAAGGCGCTGAAGGAAGAGCAGACGCGCAAGGAAGCCGAGCTGCGTGCACTGGAATACCGTGGCCTGAAAAGCCAGCACGACGGCGAAGGCGCAGGACTGTCCGCTGCCGAAATCGAGATCGAAAAACAGCTGGCTGGCCAGCGCGAGATCGAGGCGCAGCTGGAAAACGTGCGTGAGCGCCACACCGATGCCAGTGAACATCTGAATGCGGTGCAGGCCGACGTCTACAAGGTCGGTGCCGAAATCGCCCGCGTCGAGCAGCAGGTGCGACACAACCGCGAGAATGCCGATCGGTTGCAGCGTGCTCATGGCGACGCCGAGCGCGAGCACGGTGAGCTGGCCGCGCACATCGCCACCGATCGCGAGCAGATCGAAACCCTGCGCATGGCGCTGGCCGAGGGTGAGCCAAAGCTCGAAGCCCTGCAGCAGATGCAGGACGACACCGCCGAGGCGCAGCGCAGCACCGAGGCCAAACTGGCCGACTGGCAGCAGCGCTGGGACAGCCACACCCGCAATGCCGGCGAATCCAACCGCGCGGCCGAGGTGGAGCGCACCAAACTCAACTATCTGGATCGCCAGGGTATCGACCTGTCCAGGCGCCGCGAGGCGCTGGAAGCAGAACAGAAGGCCACCGACGTGGCCGCGCTGGACGTTGCTGGCGAGCAGCTGCACAACGAGCACGATACACAGCGCGAACGCGTCGAGACCCTCGGCAGCCTGCTCGACCAGCACAAGTCCAGCCACGAGAAAGTGCAGGACGAGGAACGCCAGGTGCAGTCGTCACTGAACGAGGCGCGCCAGCAATTGCAGGCCGCCCGTGGCCGGCATGCCTCACTGGAAGCGTTGCAACATGCTGCGCTTGGCCAGGAAGAAAGCGCTGCCAGTGGCTGGCTGGCCCGACTCGGGCTGAACAAATTGCGTCGCCTTGGTGAATCCCTGCAGGTCGAGGCCGGCTGGGAAACCGCGGTGGAAACCGCGTTGAGCGGCTTCATCGACAGTGTGCTGGTCGACGGCTCGCATGCCTTGGCCACCGAATTCCATGCGCTTGAGAACGCCGACGTCGCGCTGCTCGATGCCGCCGATGGCGGTGCCAACACCGCCGGCACGCTGGCGGCGCATGTGCGTGGGCCTGCCGCGGCGCTGGCGATCCTCGGCCATGTGCTGACGGCCGAATCGCTCGACGATTCACATCAGCGGGTGGCTTCGCTGTCCGCACTGGCGCCATATCAGTCGGTGATCACGCGCAACGGCGAGTGGCTGGGTCCGGGCTGGGCGCGCGTGCGTCGGGCGCAGGGCAGCCAGGTCGGCGTGCTGGCACGCGAGCGCGAGATCCGCCTGCTGGCCGAGCAGATCACCACCCTGGAAGCGCAACTGGAGGAAGCCAGCGAACGCCTGGATACCTTGCGTACCAGCAAGTTCGAAGCCGAGCGTGCCCGCGACGACGCGCAGCGCGAGCTGTACACCGCGCACCGTCGCCAGTCCGAGCTGGCCGGCCAGCTGCAGAGCCATCGTGGCAAGCTGGAAACCGCCCGCGCCCGTGCCGAGAAAGTCACCGGCGAGTTGAACGATCTGGCTGCCCAGATCGATGAACTGCAGGGTCAGACCCGTGAAGCGCGCGCACGGCTGGATGAGTCGGTTGGCCTGATGGGCGACCTGGAAGACCAGCGCCGCGAGCTGGAAAACGAGCGCCGCGCCTTGCTGGAAGCACGCGAGGAAGCGCGCATGAATGCACGCGAGGCAGCAGATCAGTCGCACTCGCTGGCACTTGCCCTTGAATCCAAACGTTCGTCGCTGGCCTCACTGGAGCAGGCGCTGGGTCGCATGGATGCCCAGTTGCGCCAGATCGAATCGCGTCGCAGCGAAATCGCCGAGCAGCTCGCCGCCGGCTCCGATCCGATTGCGGAACTGGAATCCGAGCGCCAGACCTATCTGGATCAGCGCCTGCTGGTCGACAAGCAGCTGGTGGAGGCGCGTCGCGCGCTGGAAGACTGCGATATCACCTTCCGCAAGCTGGAACAGCAACGCCATCTGGCGGAGCAGGGCCTGTCCACCCTGCGCGAAAGCCTGTCCGAGAAACGCCTCGCCGCGCAGGCGCTGCATCTGCGTGCCGAGCAACTGGCCCAGGCGATCACCGTCTCCGGCCTGGAACTGGAAACCCTGCTGGCCGAACTGGCCGAGGACATCGACGCCAACCAGTGGCGCCAGCAGCTCACCGACCTCGGTCAGAAGATCGTGCGGCTGGAACCGGTCAACCTTGCCGCGATCCAGGAACACGCCGAGCAGAGCGAGCGCAAGACCTACCTCGATAACCAGCTCGCCGATCTGGTCAGCGCGATGGAAACGCTGGAAGGCGCGATCAAGAAGATCGACCGCGAGACTCGCCAGCGCTTCAAGGAAACCTTCGACAAGGTCAATGCCGGCGTGCAGGAACTGTTCCCGCGCCTGTTCGGTGGCGGTCATGCCTACCTGGAACTGACCGGGGACGACCTGCTCAATACCGGTGTGTCGATCATGGCGCGTCCGCCGGGCAAGCGCATCTCGAATATCACGCTGCTTTCCGGCGGCGAGAAGGCGCTCACGGCGGTCTCGCTGGTGTTTGCCATCTTTGGCCTCAATCCTGCACCGTTCTGTCTGCTGGACGAGGTCGATGCACCACTGGACGAAGCGAACGTCGGGCGCTTCTCGAGTCTGGTCAGGGAGATGAGCGAAAAAGTGCAATTCATCTTCATCAGCCACAACAAGGCCACGATGGAAGCGGCTACCCAGCTGTGCGGCGTGACCATGAAGGAACCGGGAGTGTCACGATTGGTGCAGGTGGATCTGGCCGAAGCGGCTAAACTGGCAGGAGTTGCCTGAGGACACCATGATGACGCTGCAACCTGTGCTCGCCTTCGCCTGGAACGCCGCCCTCGGCATTCCGCTGTTGATCGTTGGCCTGATCGTGCTGGCGCTGATCTGGCTGTTCGGTCAGCCGAGGAAGGAGCAGGGCAAGCGTCGTCCTTCTCCAACTGAGCACACCGGCGAACGGCGCGAACCGACACTCGGTGACAGCCCAAGTCTGGCCGATGATCCCGTCTTCAGCGCGCTGGATCGATCAGGGCATGGCAGCCATCATGCGGATGCTCCGCAACCCCAGCAGGGTGAGCTGGAAGTCGGTCTGCGCGAGGAACTGGAACGGCTGGGTGCCACGCTTTCCGGCGAGCGCCATAGAACGACGCCAAAACAGGCCACACCGGAACGGCCCGCACTGGCTGGCCACGCCGCATCCATCGTGGATGCCTTGCGTGCGCCCAGCTCCGATGAACAACCAGCACCACAAGTGGCTCCTGCAACCACGCCGTCAGCTGCTGCACCGACGATTCCCCCGGCATCCACCACACCGAAGGTGCCACCACGCTCGGATCTCGGCCGCCGACCGAGTCAGTTGCCGGTCGAACGCATCGTCACGCTGTTCGTGGTGGCGCGCGAAGGAGGGCACTTCAATGGCCCGGATCTGGTGGTAGCCGCCGAAAAGGCCGGTCTCGAATTCGGCGACATGGGCATTTATCACCGCCTGCTCGATGGCAAGCGCGAACTGGGCCCGATCTTCAGTGTGGCGAACATGCTCAAGCCCGGCAATTTCGACCTGGGCCGGCTGGATGCATTGCACACGCCTGGAGTGAGCTTCTTCATGACCCTGCCTGGCCCGTTGCCGGCACTCGATGCATGGGATGCGATGCTGCCAACCGCGCAGCGTCTGGCCGAGCTGCTGGATGGTCACGTGCTCGACGAAGAGCGCAACGCGCTCGGCCGCCAGCGCATCGCGCACATCCGCGACCAGTTGCGCGGCTGGGATCGCGACCACGAAGGCAAGGAAATCATCTTCGGTCGCTGAGCAATGCCGCCGGTAGTGGATTCTTGGGGGCGACGTACAGAAGTCAGATGTCCAGCAGCGATATGCCTGACTCTGCACTAGACTCTCTCAAGGGACCCCAGACAGGTTTGCGTCAGGTCCTGATGGTGCGGGATTTTCCGCAATCTTGCTGGGGAGCTGGATGCAATGGCCATTCCGATGTCCTGGAAAATTGGCGCCGTCGTGGCCGGCTTGATTGTCGCGGTATTGGCCTGGAACGGACTTTCCGAGTACCTCGCGGCGCGTCATGCCGATGAGCTCATGCGCGATTCCGCTCGCACCGCCGAGCAGGATGCAGAACAGGCAAAAGCCCAGGCCCAGCAACATCACGCAGAGTTGGCGGCTGATCTGAAGCAGCAGAGTGAAGATCTGTCCAACACCTATCAGCAGGTGACTGAGCAGGCTCGGCAATATCAGGCGGAGCAGCTTGTACGCCAGAACAGGCAGCAGCAGGAAGCACTTCGGGTACAGGCCAGTTACCAGCTGGACCGAAACCAGCAGTGCGATGGCGGCATAGTCATCAACCGCAGTGGTTCAAGCTTTACACAAGCTGTCGACAAGGATGGGCAGCCAATCCAATGCAAAGGGGACACCGCAGCAGAGCCACTGCGTTGATGGAGCTGCTCGAAGATCTGCGCAGCGACGTCACGTCGATCGTGATGGCGACCCAGGATCCGAATCTGGCCCAGCGCAGCGTTCATGTGATGGAGGCCTGCTCGGTGGACATCGCCGAAAAGGCTCGTCTACAGGGCCGCGCTGCCCGGCAGCCGTCGGCGGCATAGCGCGATGTTCGGTTATTACCTGCGTCTGGCCGTCCGCAGCCTGCGCCGCGCGCCGATACTGACCACGCTGATGATCACGGCGATTGGCCTGGGTATCGGCGGGTCGATGACGGTGCTCACGGTGTTCCGTGCAATGTCCGGTGACCCGATCCCGGACAAGTCCTCGCAGCTGTTTGTGCCACAGATCGATCCTTGGGGGCACGGCCATGGTTTCGGCAACGAGCCGCCGGATCAGTTGACCTACCTGGACGTCGAGCAACTGCTGCGGCAGCACCTGGCGCGGCGGCAGAGCGCGATGTACGGCGTGGGTTTTTCGGTGATACCGCGGGATGCCTCGCAGCCGGCATTCGACGTCGATGGCCGCGCCGTAAACGCCGACTTCTTTCCGATGTTCGAGGTACCGTTCCGCTATGGGGCACCGTGGACGGCCGACGATGACCGGCGTGGTGCGGATGTGGTCGTGATCGGCCAGAGACTCAATGACCGGCTGTTCCAAGGTGCCAACAGCGTCGGCCGGAGCATCGATCTGGATAACCATACGTACCAGATAGCCGGCGTGCTCGATGATTGGCAGCCTGTACCCCGTTTCTACGCTGTGGCCTTCGGCGCCGGCGCCTTCGAAGACACGGATGACGTGTTCCTGCCATTCACGCGCGCCATCGACAGTCACATGGCGTGGCAGAACATCAATTGCAACAAGCCGCCCGAATCGAGTTGGGAAGGGCATATGCAGTCCGATTGCGTGTGGCTGGGATTCTGGGTGGAGCTGCCGACCGAGGCGGACGTACAGCACTACCGAAGCTTCCTAGACCATTACGCAGCGGACCAGCACCGCAGCGGGCGTTTCCAGAATCCGCCGAACAATCGGCTGCGCAACGTGCGTGAGTGGCTCGATGCCGAGCACGTGGTTTCGAACGAAGCCACCATCATGATGCTGGTTGCCTTCGGTCTTCTGGTCGTCTGCCTGATCAATGCGGCCGCCTTGATCCTGGCGAAATTCATGGGCCGTGCCGGCGAATTTGGCGTGCGCCGCGCGCTGGGGGCGAGCCGCCGCGCCATTTTTTCGCAGTGCCTGGTCGAGACCGCAGTGATCGGCGTTGTCGGCAGCGTTGCCGGGCTTGGGTTTACGTTGCTTGGTCTTGTCGGCTTGCGTGCCACGCTGACCACGACGATCGAAAAGCTTGCGTATCTGGATGTTGCCGACGTGCTGATCGCCATCGTGCTGGCCCTGGCGGCGACGGTCGTCACCGGCCTGTATCCGACCTGGCGAGCGGCACAGGTGCAGCCCGCCTGGCAACTGAAGACGAACTAGGAGCCTGGATGCGTATTCATCCGATCATTTCGTCGATGCGACGCAACAAGGTCGGCGTCATCCTCGTCGCCTTGCAGATGTCACTGACGATCGCGATCCTGTGCAATGCGCTGTTCCTCATCCATCAGCGGCTGCAAGACAGCAACAGGCCCAGCGGCATCAGCGATGAAGACAATGTGTTGATCGTGAGCAGCGAATGGATTGGCAATCCACCGGACAGCAAGTCCATGCAACTGGCCGATCTTGCGGCGTTGCGCCAGTTGCCAGGTGTTGTCGACGCCTATGCGACGAACGGCTTTCCGCTCAGCGGCGGCTGGGGCTGCACCGTCCGTCTGGTTCAGACGCAGAGGTCGCCGACCACGTCATGCTCATTCTATTTGGTGGATGAACACGCGCAGAAAGTGTTGGGTGCGCGCCTGACAGCAGGACGCTGGTTCACCGCTGCAGAAGTCGTCGACCGCCGCACCAACGATGCAATGCCACCGTCGGGCGTGATCATCGTGACCCGCGCCCTGGCGGACAGGTTGTTCCCCGATGGCAACGCGCTCGGCAAGATCATCTACATCGACCGTGCTGCGCAGACGATCGTGGGCGTGATCGAGCGCTTGCAGGGATCGTATGGAGCGAGCAACGAGTCTGACAACATCGAATATTCGGTATTGCAGCCGAACCGCTACATCGACCGCGTTGGCCGTTACGTCATCCGCACACAGCCAGACAAGATCGCTAACGTATCGGCTGTGGTGCAAAAGGCGCTGCTCAGGCTGAACAATGCGCGGGTGATGCGTTACGTCCGCACGTTCGCTGAAATGCGCGCAAGAGCCTACCGCGGTGCCCGCGGCTTTGCAGCCGTTCTGGCGACGATCTGCGCAATCATGCTTGCCGTCACCGCCTTCGGCATCGTCGGCCTGACCACGTCCTGGGTGACGCAGCGCAGGCGGCAGATCGGCATTCGCCGTGCGCTGGGTGCCACACGCCGCGCCATCCTGCACCAATTCCAGATCGAGAACCTGATCATTGCGATCGCCGCCTCCGTGGTCGGTGCGGGTCTGGCGATCGCACTCAACCTGTGGATGGTCAGCCGCTTCGAGATGCAGCGAATGCCGCTGCTGCCCGTGATGGCAGCCGCGATCGTGGTGCTGGGTCTCGGCCAGGCGGCAGTGCTGTGGCCGGCGCTGCGGGCGTCATCGATCCCACCGGCCCTGGCGACACGGAGCGCCTGACCGGCCACTGTCACGTCCTCGCAAACCTGCTTTTCCGTTGTCTCGGTCCATCGATGACAACCATCCGCAAAGCGCGAGATACTGACGTCATCTGCGAAAGGGGGCGGGCGATGAAAGGACTCAATGTTTTCCTGTGGGTTGGTACACCGCTGCTATTTCTTCTCGTGGGTGCTCTGATCTGGACAGCTCATCAACAGAATGACCCTGTTTCACCTCACATCGCTGCTCAGGCTGATTCACGACCCGATACACGGCAGCTCATCGCGCTTCTTTCGCGGCGCCCTTTCTCGTCGGTTTATTACAAGCATGGTCAGCCTTTGCCAGCGGGTTTCAAGTGTGGCGCTACTGATCGACTGGTTTACCACACGCTTTATTACAACGGGTCAACTGTAACCGTGCCCTACGTCTTGGGCGGTGAACTGGTGCGGTGCGAGGTTGATGAGCGTTCCAGTCACAGCCTCTAGATCTGGAACTTGGTTCTTTGCCTTGCGGAGGTTGGCGGGAAGGCTCATGGCGTGTTTTCCGTGGGTGCGATCAGCTGACCGGTAAATGGATTCCAGCCTTTGGCTGCCAGCACGGCCCAGGCGGTCGCGCCGAGATGGGGCAGGTGGTAGTAGAAGAAGTCGGCGTGCGTTGACGTTGGGCCAATGGCGAAGTCCGTGCTGATCCGCGTTTGTGGAGTGGCGTAGAGCATGCCGCCATCGCCGCGTTGGGCAGCGAGCAGTTGCCACACCGTGTCAGGCACTGTTTTGCCGCTGGCCTGCAATGCGGTGGCAACCTGCGCCGTGCCTTCGGTCCATATCCCGTCAGGCTGACGCCGGTAGCCGTAGCCATTGCCGCTGCGATGCTGTTTATCGACCCATGACCAGACCTTGCTCCATTCGGCAGGATGTGGATTGAACGCGAGCAGCGGCCAGACCTGGGCGTCCAGCCCTGACTTGTCGCGGGAGAGCGTCTTGCCGTCATCAAGGGTGCCGACCAGAAAGCGGTGCTGCGTGTTGTCCCACATCGCATTGACGAAGCTACCGGCCAGTTTTGCCTGTAGCGCAACCACCGGGTCGCCGCCGTCACGAACAATCCATGTGGCAGCTGCATAGACGTCTATATTGTGCTCGGTGGCTTTCCAGTGTTGCGCGCGCTGGGCGTTGTCGTAGCCGAAGAGTCCACCCTCGTAGCCTGCTGGTGGCGCGGTGCCCGTGGCATGAACCTGGATCCATCGCAGTTGTGCCACGGCCGCTTTCAGGTAACGCCGATCATGGCTGCTGTCATACACGGTTAGCAGCAGCAAGGTAGCCCACGCAACATTGCCGGTGGACGTGCCCACCTGATAGGGATCCTGACTCCAGTAGTTGCCATGACTCTGCCAGTAGCCCGGCAGTTGGACCTTGTCGGCATCGGTGAGGCCCGCCCGGTAAGCATTGCGCAGCCGACCATCCTTGAAGCTGGGATCGTGCGCGGCAGCAAGCAGCAAGGCATCGGCAATGCGCCGTGCTTGATTGGGTTCTCCGCAAGCCGTGAGAGCAATCCCTGCGAGGGCATTGTCGTAGATGAAAGCCACGTCTTGCAGTGCCCGAGTCGAGTCATCGCCCTGTTTCAGAGTGGGGTAGCTCGGCAGCAGCATGGGGCCGTTGCCCGGCTCCGCCGCCGCGGCCGAGCGCAGGCTTGTACAGCTGTTGTCGGCAAGCTTCTGCTGTAGCGCATCGGCTGTGTTTGCATGAGTGGAGGCAAACATCATGCAGATCAGGCTGATGCTTGCAACATGACGCCATGGCATGGACATGCAGGTCTCCTTCGACGGCACCATCAACGCAAGCTTGCCATCTCGATGGTTGTCGCATGAACATGGCTATGAGACTTGAGCCACAGATTGAAAGCAGCCAATAAACTCGGGCCGAGGAAAATAGTCAGTCCATAAATCCGGGACGCCTGCGTGAGATGGTCAGAATGTTGGCGGATGACGCATGACAAACGGTCGGACCTTGTCGGTCATCCGGAACACGTGTAGCCGATCAAGACATAGATTTGGTTGTCCAGGTTCGGCGTCATGGCGGCGAGCGTGCCGGGCAGTGACAAGGTCGCTCCCGCGGCGCCGAGCAGGGTTCCGGTGATGGCACTGGACGAGGGCGCACTGGCCGTCACACTGGCACCCTGTGCATTTTGACCGAACAGCCGCACATCGCCGAATGCGATTACCTTCTTCATTCCCTGCACGTAATAGGGCAAGAACGAGCTGTCGATCGTCGCCTGGAAAGGTGTCTTGCCATTGCCGTTCACGTACGCGGCCCATTCGGTCGGGAAATCGTATTTGAGGCAAAGCAACAGCGTCTGCGGCGACTGCTTCACGTCGGCGAAGGCCAACTTCAATTCCTTGGTCGCCTGCGAGCCCAAAGGGTTGCCGGCTTGGCGGGCCGTGTAACGGATGTGCAGGATGACGTCCGATATTGTCGTGTAGTCGAACGCCCGCAAATCGCCTGGCAACGTCAGTGTCCAGGTGCTGATCGCGCCTGCGCCCTCGAACGGCAAGAAGCGCTCGTCGTGCAGGTTGGTTTCGAACAATCCACTGTCGTTCGATGCGCCACTGGTGACGATGACGTCCGTTGCGCCGAAATAGTCGATGAAGCGGATGTCGTCTTGCGATGTGTCACGGCGGTAGGCACCGTTCGCGAGTAGCGGCGAGATGCGCAGCGAGCTCGCTTGCAAACTCAGCGTGCAATTGACGCTCGCGTAAGGCCCGACCACCGAGGGGATCGACATCGAGATCGACTTGATCCGGCGCATATAGTGGCCGGGGCAATCGCGGTCGTAGAGCCACTCGGGGATGGAAACCGTGCAGGTTCCCGTGAGGCGCATGGCGATTAGTGCTTGCGGGTCGAGTTGGCGCAGCGACACGTGGCGCGTCATCTCCAGTTCGCGGGTGTTGTTGTCGTGATAAGCCATTTCCAGGCGTTTCAGGTCGAAATGCAAAGCCTCGCCTGACAGCAGACCTTGGTGTCCGGAATCCCAGTAGTTGAACTGGATGAATTGCGTGTCGTCGAGTGCGGGCTGCATCAACTCGCGCTTCATGGTTTGTTCGGCGCGTCGGACCGTGTCGCAAGCGAATCGGTAATACTGGTAATAGAGGCCGGAAATCTCGCTCTGCATCCAGCCGTCGATGATGGTCGGTGTAGCTGCTGCGTCACGGGCAGGGCATACAAGTAATGGCCAGAGTCGGAAGGATCAGCCGCAGGCACCTGCCGCAGTGCCCTTGATCTGATGATCACGTAGGCGAGTAGGGGATATGCCCTCTTCGTTAACGGCCATGCGGACTCCCGTGGGCGGTCAGGTTGTCGGTAGCGTGTAACTGCTTGCGCGCACCATCAGTTGCACCGGGGCGATGATGTAGCGTGGTGCCGATAGCGGCTCGTGCAGTCGTTGCAGGATCAGCTCCGCTGCCTGCCGCCCACGTTCGCGTGGCGCGACCGCCAGCGTGGTCAACGGTGGCACACCCAGCGCCGCTTCGGCGATGTTGTCGAAGCCGGTAAGCGCGAAGTCGTGACCTGGTTGCATGCCGCGTTGACACAGGCCAAGCATCAGGCCGAGCGCCACCGCGTCGTTGTAGCAGACCGCGGCCGTCGGTGCGGGGCTGCGGGCAAACAAGGCGGGGCATTGCACCACGGCGTCCACTCGGTTCGGTGCGCACTCGACGCGCCAGTGAGGTTTGATGAGCAGGCCGGCCGCCCGCATTGCCTCGGTGTAACCGGCGAAGCGCTCGCGGCAGGAACTGGAATCGCGATGGCCGCCAAAGAAAGCGATATGCCGATGGCCTAGCGCGATCAGGTGTTCGGTGGCAAGCCGGGCGCCGCGCTGGTTGTCCAGCATAAGCCGATCCCAATGCGCAGCTTTCGGTGCATTGCCGCCCACCTCACGGTTGAACAGCAGCAACGGCGTCTGTCCTCCCACCGCCGCCAGTACATGCGAGACATCGCTGCCTTCGGCGGGTGACAGGATGATGCCTGCCGGCCCATGCTCTATCAGCGATCGAAGCACCGCCTGTTCGCGCTCGATCGATTCGCCGGTGCTGCCAAGCAGTGTGACGTAACCGGCTTCGCCCAGCCTCTCATCGACTCCGGATGCGAATTCGGCAAAGAACGGATTGGCCAGGTCGTTCAAGATCAACGCGATGCTGGATGAGCTGCGCCGGCGCAGGTTGGCCGCGGCGCGGTTGTAGACGTAGTTCTGCCGACGCAGTTCTTTTTCTACCTTGGCCCGGGTGAGTTTGTTCACCAACGGGCTGCCGCGCAGTACCAGTGAGACAGTGGCGCGCGACACGCCACAGCCAGTGGCGATATCGCTGAGTGTGGTCTTGCGATGGACAGAAGAGATGCTTTCCGTAGCCATAGTCGAATCTGCTGATTGGAACGATCCAAATGTAACCGAAATCGGGATCTGCAATGGCATATTGCAACGCGACATGCATCGTCACGACACGGATGCTAACGTAAGGTATAGATCGATCTAAATCCGGGGATTAGTGAAACATTCCGTATCGCCTGTATCGGCGGTCTGGCGCCTGCTGGTGATACATGGGGCGGAACAAAACACATGGCAATGCTGCTCCGGTGGAAGTCACTGCTACGCCATGTTTCATGTTTTGGCCCCGGTACTGAATGCCTGTCTGCTGCGTCACCACGAACCCATACCGCTGCATACAGGTATTCAGATGACCGCACCGATCAGCCTAACCAGGTCACGCGCGATTCGATCAGACACGCATCGATCAAGTGCGATGCGTTGCCTGGTCCGATCGGTTGGCTTGCTGCTGGTGCTGTTGTTGCCGATGCTGGGCGCGGCTGCGCCATTGACGACGCAAATGTTGGACAGCGGCTGGCAGTTCCGCCTGGCTCCCGGCGACAGCCATGCCACGGATCACCCGAAAGCCGTTTTGTGGCAACTTGCTACGGTGCCGGGGACGGTACAGACCGATCTGATGGCGACAAAGCTGGTCGCCGATCCGTTCTACCGCGATAACGAAGCGCAGATTCAGTGGGTCGGCCTGTCTGACTGGCAGTATCGAACGTCCTTCAACGTCGACCATGCCACGCTGGCGCGCCAACACGTCGAGCTGGTGCTGGATGGCCTGGATACTTTTGCCGACGTTTATTTGAACGGCGAGAAGCTGATCGCCGCCGACAACATGTTTCGTCGCTGGCTGGTACCAGTGGCATCGCTGCTTCACGAAGGCGCGAACACGCTGGAAGTGCGGTTGTACTCGCCGATCAAGCGGCTGCAACCGTGGCTGCTCAAGCAGTCGTACGCGCTGCCGGGCGAGTTCGATTCGTCGTTCGGCGACGAGCCCAAGGGCAAACAGACGGCCAATTACATACGCAAGGCCAACTACCAGTACGGTTGGGATTGGGGGCCGCGTATCGTTGCCGAAGGTATATGGAAGGACGTGCATCTGGATAGTTGGGATGCGACGCGTGTCGCCGATTTCCATGTGGAGCAGACGCACATCGGCAAGTCGGCGGCGCAGGTCAACGTGCAGTTCGACATGGAGGCCGACGTCAGTGAGCCATTGCATGTGAGCGTTGATGTGATCGGGCCGGATGGCAGGTCGGTGGATCGCATCGAGCGCGATATCACGGTTGCCCCCGGCGGCAGCCAGGTCAGCCTGCCGCTGCGCATCGCTGACCCGAAGCTGTGGTATCCAACCGGGTACGGCGCGCAGGACATGTATACGTTCAAGGCCAGCATCCGTGACGCCGCTGGCGAACTGTACGAAGCCCAGAAGGCTACTGGCTTGCGCACTATCGAATTGCGTCGGCAGAAGGATCAGTGGGGCAGGAGCTTCGAGTTCGTCATCAACGGCATCCCGGTGTTTGCCAAGGGCGCCAACCTGATTCCGTTCGACAGCTTCCCGACGCGCGTCACGGATGCGCAGATGCGTCATGTCCTGGAGTCCGCGCGCGACGCCAACATGAACATGCTGCGCCTGTGGGGTGGTGGCTATTACGAGTCGGATCGCTTCTACGAGATGGCCGACCGCCTGGGCATCATGATCTGGCAGGAATTCATGTTTGGTGGTGCGATACCGCCGAACGACGTGGCCTATACCGAGAACGTGCGGCAGGAAGCGATCGAGCAGGTCAAGCGGCTGCGCGATCATCCCAGCATCGTGCTGTGGTGTGGCAACAACGAGGTACAGACGGGTTGGGAAACCTGGTCCGATCGCGAAGCTTTCAAGAAGACGATTTCGGCGGATGAGCAAAAGCGCATTGCTGCCGGCATGGTCAACCTGTTCGGCAAGGTGCTGCGCAACGTAGTGATGCGTTACGACAGCGACGTGCCGTATTGGGCCAGTTCGCCGAGCACCGATTACGACGGACCGGCCAATGTGCTCGGCGATGGCGACTATCACTATTGGGACGTGTGGTCGGGTGACGCCAAGCCGGTTACCGAGTACCTCAATGTCACGCCGCGTTTCCAGTCCGAATACGGCCTGCAGTCATTTCCGGTGATGCGCACCATCCGCGCGTTTGCCGAGCAGGGCGATCAGACGCCGGAATCGCCGGTGATGCGCGCCCATCAGAAATACGACAACGGCAACGGCAACAAGCGCCTGATGCTCTACATCACGCGCAGTTATGGCGAGCCCCGGGACTTCCCGGCCTTTGTCTATCTCAGCCAGGTCATGCAGGCCAACGGCATCCAGTTGGCGGCCGAGCATCTGCGTGCATCGCGCCCGCAGTCGATGGGCTCGCTGTACTGGCAGCTCAACGATGTCTGGCCCGGCGCGTCCTGGTCCAGCATCGACTACTACGGTCGCTGGAAGGCATTGCAGTTCCATGCCCGTCGTTTCTATGCGCCGCTGCTGATCGCCGCGCTAAGGAACGATGGCAACACTACCGTTTCGCTGGTCTCCGATCGCACGACGTCGCTGGCTGCATATTGGCGCATGCGTGTGATGGATTTCGACGGCAAGGTGCTGAGTGAGCACGAGCAAGCTGTCATCTTGCCGGCGTTGGCGAGCACCAAGGTTGCCAGCTACACCGATGCGCAATTGCTGCAGGGTGCCGACCCGCATACGTCATTCGTCGTGTTCGAGCTTGTCGATGGCGATAAAGTCGTCTCGCGCAATAGGGTGTTCTTCGACGAAGCGAAGAACCTGCAGCTGCCCGTGCCGCAGATTCGCACGCAACTCCAGATGGCTGCGCAGGGCTACGCGCTGACGTTGACGGCAGGCAAGCTGGCGCGTGACGTGTGGGTTTCATTTGGCGATCTCGATGCCGAGGTATCCGACAACGCTTTCGATATCCTGCCAGGGCAGAGCATTACCTTGGTGGTGCGCAGCAAGGCCACGCTCGACGAACTGCAGCATGCGCTGCAAGTGCAAAACCTGGCGAATGTGATGCGGGAGGCAATGAACTGATGCCAGTGCCATCGGACGACATCTCCCTCGCCATGCCGACGCGTCGCGACATCCTGAAATGGTTTGGTGCTGCGGCGGCCTCGGGCATGGTGGTGGGCCTCATCCCGAACATGGCTACGGCGGGCACGTTGTCGTCGCCGTATGTCAGCAAACGTCCGCCGGTGGGCAAGCGCAAGTTTGTCAGCGCCGCCGTGGAGCGGCAGCTGGCAACGGTGAAGTCGGCCATCGGTGATCCGAAGCTCGCCTGGATGTTCGAGAATTGCTATCCGAATACGCTGGATACGACCGTCGAACTCGGGACACTCGACGGCAAGCCGGACACGTTCGTCATCACCGGCGATATCGACGCCATGTGGCTGCGCGATTCGTCGGCGCAGGTGGTTCCCTATATTCCGTTGGCGAAGAACGACTCCGCCTTGCAGCGACTGTTCCGTGGCCTGATCCGGCGGCAGGCGCGCTGCATCCGGATCGATCCGTATGCCAACGCCTTCATGCCCGATCCGCATGCGCCGCCACTGATCTGGGCGCAGCATGACAGCACCGACATGAAACCCGGCGTCGGTGAGCGCAAATGGGAAATCGATTCGCTGTGTTATCCGATCCGCATGGCCCATGCCTACTGGCAAGCCACGGGGGACACCGAGCCGTTCGACGACGACTGGCGCACGGCGATGCGGCTCGTGCTGCAGACTTTCCGCGAACAGCAGCGCAAGCACGGCCGCGGGCCTTATCACTTCCAGCGCACGTCCGAAGTGCCGACCGAGACCCAATTCCTCGACGGCTATGGCAACCCGACGCGTCCGAACGGCATGATCCACTCGATGTTTCGTCCGTCGGACGACGCATGCGTGTACCCGCTGTTCGTGCCGTCCAACCTGTTCGCCGTGGTCAGCCTGCGCCAGCTCGCGCAGATGGGCCGCGCGCTCCATCACGACGATGCGTTCGCCTCGGACTGCGAGGCGCTGGCGAATGAAGTCGAGCAGGCGGTGCGCCGGGATGGTCGCATGCGTGATGCCGACGGTCGCGTTTACTGGGCCTATGAAATAGACGGCTTCGGCAATCAGCTGTTCATGGACGACGCCAATGCGCCGGGTCTGCTCAGCTTGGCTTACCTCGGTTGCTGCGATCGCGAGGATCCCGCATATCGCCATACCCGCGACCTAGTGTGGAGCGCGCGCAATCCGTATTTCTTCAAGGGCAGGGCGGCCGAAGGCATCGGCGGTCCGCATGAAGGCCTGCGCATGATCTGGCCGATGTCCATCATGATGTACGCGCAAACCAGCGACGATCAGACGCAGATCCGTCAATGCCTGACATGGTTGCGCGACACCGATGCGGGAACCGGCTTCATGCACGAGGCGTTCGATCAGGACAATCCCTCGCGCTTCACCCGCGGCTGGTTCGCTTGGGCGAACACCTTGTTCGGGGAACTCATCGTCGATGTGTATCGCAAGCATCCCGAGCTGCTGCGCGGCTGAATCCGCAAGCGGCCTCCGCGAGCCGTGCGGCAGCGATACCGGGGTCGATTTCGAGTGTGCAACGTATTTTTTCGCGATGTAACGGAAATCTTAAATAAATATAAATAAATCAACCGTTTGTGTAATATGAAAATAAATTTGGATCGTGATAAATTTTTCGATTACAGTCGTGGTACGGATCTCTGACCCGAGTGACACTTACTTAAGCTCGTCATCCTCGCGAGGCGCTTCTCAACAGCGAAGCTGATCAAGCGAGGATCCAGCGTCTTTGGCAAATGGCAAAGGGCTGAAGCCACTGGATTCCCGCTTTCGCAGGAATGACAAAAAGTGGGGTTTCTACCTTGAGTAAGTGCCGTTCATCTCTGACCCGGTTTCACCACAACGGTTGAGTGCGCTCTGCACATGATCGGGACGACCACTCCCCCCGAGCCTGTCGTCGACGCTTCTGCCTCCATCAACCACAGCGTCCAATTCACGGAGAAACCCGCATGGTGTCCCGCCGACAATTCCTACAAGGCATGGGCGCGCTTGCCGTGCTGGGCAGTCCGCTACCGGCTTTTGCCACGCGGTTTGCAGATGCCACGGGCGTGCAGAAACTGGCAGGTGGGTCGTCGCCGCGAGCCGGTGGTGTATCGCAGTATGTGGATCTGTTCATCGGCACCGGCGGCCACGGTCATACCTATCCGGGTGCATCGATGCCATTCGGCATGGTGCAGCTGAGCCCGGATACGAATGACGCGGGCTGGGATGCATCGTCGGGCTATCACCAGGCCGACGGCTCGATCATGGGCTTCTCGCATACGCATCTGAGCGGTACCGGTGCGGCCGACATGCTCGATGTGCTGGTGATGCCGGCGCAGGGTCCGGTCTTGCTGCAGCCAGGCGCGCGCGGCTTGCCGGATGTGAATTACCACTCGCAGTTCGACGGCGCGGCTGGGCCGGGAGCGCAACTGACAGCGAACAGCAACGCGCATCCGCGCAAAGGCTATCGTTCGCGTTATGAACGCACATCGGAGCACGCCCGGCCAGGCTATTACGGGGTGCATCTGACCGATCACGATATCCGCGCGGAACTGACCGCGGGCCTGCGCGCAGGTCTGCACCGCTATACCTTCCATGGTGCGGGCAGCGGGCATTTGCTGGTCGATCTGGCGCACGGTTTCCATGACGACTACAAGGTGCCCTGCGCGGTCACCGATGCGCAGTTGCGCCTGGTCGGCAACGACACGCTGGTCGGCAGTCGGCGTGTGCATCAATGGGCCAACGGCCGGCATATCCATTTCGCGATGAAGGTGTCGCGTCCGTTCTCGCAAGCCACGCTGTACTCGGAAGATGTCGCCGCGCCGAGCGGTACCGGTGAGCTGAACGGCACGCATCTGAAGGCGGCCCTGCATTTCGACGAGGTGGCGCGCGAGCCGGTGCTGGTGAAGGTCGGCATCTCGGCCGTGGATATCGACGGCGCGCTGCGCAACCTCGAGGCGGACATTCCCGGCTGGGATTTCGATCAGTTGCAGCAAACCGCCGCGGATACCTGGGAGCGCGAACTCAACCGCATCCAGGTTGAAACTACTTCGAAGCGCGATCTGCGCGTGTTCTATAGCTCGCTCTATCACACCATGCTGGCACCGACGCTGTTCAGCGATGTCGATGGCCGTTACCGCGGCATGGATCTGCAAGTCCACCAGTTGCCGCAGGGGCAGAACAACTACAGCACCTATTCGCTTTGGGATACCTACCGCGCGCAGCATCCGCTGCTGACCTTGTGCCAGGCCGATCGTGTGCCGGATTTCGTCAACTGCCTGGTGCGGATGGCCGAGGAGAGTCCGGATGGTCCGCCGGTATGGCCGCTGCAGGGCGTGGAAACGGGCTGCATGATTGGCTACCACTCCGCGGTCGTGATTGCCGAGGCGCAGGCGAAAGGTTTCACCGGCATCGATTACGCGCGCGCCTGGCCGCTGTATCGCAAACGTGCGATGGATGACGATTACCGTGGCCTGCCGCTCTACCGCAAGATGGGTTACATCCCGAGCGACAAGGAAGGCGAGGCGGTGAGCAAGACGCTGGAATACGCCTACGACGACTGGGCCGTCGCGCATATGGCGGATGCCGCCGGCGAGAAACAGCTCGCGCAGGCCTTGCGCGAGCGTTCGCGCAACTATCGTCATGTCTTCGACAAGAAGCTGAACTTCGTGCGGCCACGCGGCAGCGACGGCGACTGGCTCGAGCCTTTCGATCCGCGCGGAATGGGGTATTCGAGCCAATGGCGCGATTTCACCGAATCGAATGCATGGCAGGCCACCTTCCTCAACCAGCACGACCTGTACGGCTACATGAGCATGTTCGGCGGCCCACAGGTTTTCGAGCGCCAGCTGGACAAGCTGTTCACTACAAGTTCGAAACTGCCTGCCGACGCGCCGCCGGATATCGCGGGCATGGTGGGCCAGTATGCGCACGGCAATGAGCCGAGCCATCACGTGGCCTATCTGTATGCCTACACCGGTGCGCACTACAAAACCCAGGCTCGCGTGCGCTCGTTGATGGAAACCATGTACCCACCGGAGCCGGATGGCCTCGCAGGCAACGAAGACTGTGGCCAGATGAGTGCGTGGTATGTGATGAGTGCGCTGGGTCTTTATGCGGTCGATCCGGTAAGCACGAACTACGTGTTCGGCAGCCCATTGCTCGATCGTGCCGAGGTCGCGCTTGCCGCCGGTCGCCGACTGGTCATCAAGACGATCGACAACGGACCAGGGCGGCCGTACATCCAATCAGTGCAATGGAACGGCAAGCCGTGGACGCGCAGCTGGATCAGTCACGCCGAGCTGGCTGCTGGCGGTACGCTGGAGTTCCACATGGGCGCTACACCGAACCGGCAATTTGGTGCCGGTCCGGCGGATCGTCCGCCCGCGTTCGGCATGCCGGCTACGACGGCGGTTTCCGTTGACGCAGCATGAGTACCCTGCAGGCAGGTACGCGAGTTTCGACTTGACTGCAGTGAAGTGATGCCGGCGCGGATGCAGGATCATGGGTTCTTCTCTGAGACGGCGAACATCGCCGTCTCAGGGAGCCGTCATGCCGCCTGAGCGCATGGCCATTTGGTTCCCTAGCGTGACTGGCTCATCTTTCGGAAGATCAGCCGCCGGCCACGTTGAATAGCTGAAATTCTCGAATGCGTGCCGTGCAAACGCTGGACAGAATATTCAGGCGAACCTTGGTGGTGGTCGCCGGCGCGAAGCGATCGATCTTCATGTGACCGATGGCTTCGGCTTTGGCCACGGGCGCCCACGTATCGCGAGCCCATACTTCGATCGCGTACTTCTGCACGCATTGACCGTCGTTAAGCCACTCCATGGTGAGGGCATGATCGATGGTGACGGGTTTTGCGAAATCGACTTCAAGCGTCGCGTGATGTGAACCTTCCGCGGCTGACCAGAAGGTATCGGGGTTGCCGTCCAGGGCTGCCGAGACATTCGTGTCGGTGGCGGCATGCTGCCGGGCCAGATCCTTGTCGATGCCGTAGCGTGCGTGAAGCGCTGCACCGAATTCCTTGAGGCGCGCAACGTCAGCATCGGGCAGCACGCCGTGTCGATTCGGTGCGATGCCCAGCATCAGCTGGCCACCGCGTCCAACGCTGTTTTCCCAGATGTCGACCAGCTCATCGATGCTTTTCAAGGTCTTGTCGCTGTCCGGATGCCAGAACCATTGCAGTGTGTGCAGCGGTGTATCCACTTCCACCGGACGCCAGCGCAGCTCACCATGGCGGTCGATCGCATTCCAGTTTTCGTCGTGGATATGGCCGTCTTCGCTTCCGACCCAGCGAATGTCGCCGTAGTCGAACAGGGCCACGTCGGCGAAGACCATCGTGTTCGACTGGTAGGTCCTCAGCTCTTCGATATATTTCTTGAAATCGTAGACATGACCCGCGCTGCCGGCACCGTCCAGCCACCATTCGGTCAGCGGTCCATAGCTCTGGACGAGCTCATCCATCTGCGCGAGATAATATTTATCGTAGGCCGCTGCATCGGCATAGCGCGGCTCATGACGGTCCCACGGCGACAAATAGATGCCGAACCCCATGCCTTCCTTGCGGACGGCTTGCTCCGTCATTTGCACCAGGTTGCCCTTGCCATCCATCCACGGGCTGTTCTTGACGGAGTAGTCGGTTTGCTCCGTCGGCCACAGCGCAAAACCGTCGTGATGTTTGGCGACAAGCACGAGGTACGTGGCGCCGGCGGACTTGGCGGCGCGAGCCCATTGCGCCGGATCGACATGGTCGGGATTGAATACCTTGGGACTGGCCGTGCCATCGCCCCATTCACGGTCGAGGAAGGTGTTGGTGCCGAAATGCACGATCACGCCGAATTCCAGATCCTGCCAATGCACCTGCTGCGGCGATGGCTTGATATCGACGAAATTCTGCGCCAAAGAAGCGTTTGTGACACAGGTGACACCGGCCGCGAAGGCGAAGATGATGCGTAAACCTATCCGCATGTTTCTGGTCCTGCGTTGATATTTTCCTGGTTGACGTCGAACCTCGGCCTAGGCATCAGGCACTTGGCGAGCCTGATGCGCGGCATCCCATTACTCAGTCGGGACGGGCAGCGGCCCCGAAGTGCAGCGCGTCGGAAATTTCCCTTGTCGAGCGTTGCAGTTCGGCGATCACGTCGTCCATGGTGGTCCGCGCTTCGGTTCGCTGCGCGATGAATGGAATGGTGAGCGCGCACACGGCGCGTCCATGTTGCAGCACCGGCGCGGAAAGATCGGTAACCGCATCGACGACTTGGCTTGGCTCGCTGGCGTAACCACGTTCGCGCAGTTTGACCAGCAGCTTGGTCAGCTTCTTGCGATCCAGCGTCGGTTCGTATTTGACGATCATGTCCAGCCAGCGCTCACGCACCGCGTCGTCCTGGAAGGCGAGCAGCACGTGACCCGACGTCGATTTGGACATGGGGCGACGGTGCCCGACACGCACGACCAGGGCGACCTCGCCCGGGGGGTCCACACGGGTGATCACCACGATCTGTTCGTGCGATGGCACGACCAGATGGCATGCCTGTCCGCTGGTGTCCGCCAGTTGGTGCATGACTGGCAGCGCCGCTTCGATCATGCTTTTTACCGGTGGCTGCTCCATGCCCAGGCGGAACAGCCGCGTGGTGACCGAATAGCCGGAGTCGCCGTCGCCACGCGTGATGTAGTCACGTTCTTCGAGTACCAGCAGCATGCGAAAAATCTCGCCGCGCGAGCGACCGACACCTTCGGAAATCTCGGCGATGCTCAGCGGCTTGTGGGCGCCTGCCAGCAGTTCGAGTATGTCCAGCCCTTTGTCGAGCGCGGGTGCGCGGTATTTGGGGGTCTGAGTTGGCATGACTTTCCTTCCGTTGTGGCGGCCAGCTCGCCGCCTGTAGTACGACGTCGTCACTTATCTTGCCTTGACGATCAGGTGAATTTGTTGCGGCGCGTCTTGTCTTGCAGGTGAATTATCGTTTCATATTTGCACATGCCGGTCATGCCGTCACGCGGGTTCCGCAATTCGCGCTCGTGCGCGCCGATGGGAGAAGAGGGTGGCTGTGCAGACGGTTTCAGAAGGCCACACCATGCCGATGGGCGGCACCGCGCCAACCGACCGCCCATCCTGGTTGCCACTGGTCCTGATCGTCAGCCTGTTCTTTCTCTGGGGTGGCGCGAACAATCTCAACGATGTGCTGATCGCGCAATTCAAGAAAGCGTTCGTGCTCAGTGATTTTCGTGCGGGGCTGGTGCAGAGCGCGTTCTACCTCGGCTACTTCCTGGTCGCGATGCCGGCAGGCATGTACATGCGTCGCTTCGGCTACAAAAGCGCCGTGGTATTCGGGCTGGCGCTTTACGGTGTGGGTGCGCTGTTGTTCTGGCCGGCCGCGTCGTCGTCCACCTATGGCCTTTTTCTGGTCGCCTTGTTCGTGATTGCCAGCGGACTGGCCTTTCTGGAGACATCGGCCAATCCCTTCGTCACCTTGCTCGGCCCGCGAGAAACAGCGACACGCCGACTCAATCTGGCCCAGGCCTTCAACCCGTTGGGCTCGATCGCGGGCATCCTGATCGGCCAGCATTTCATCTTTTCGGGGGTGGACCATTCGTCTGCCCAGCTGGCGGCGATGAACGTCGCGGAACGTGCGGCCTACTACGCCACCGAGACGCGAGCCGTGCAATGGCCGTATCTGGTCATTGGTGTCGTGGTAATGGGCTGGGCCATGCTGATCCTGCTGACGCGTTTTCCAAGGACGACAGCGGCCCATGGCGCGTCAGCAGCGGCGGGCGGGGGCAGGGTGCTGCGCGCGTTGCTGCGCGACCGGCGTTTCGTTGGTGCATTGTTCGCGCAGTTCTTCTACGTCGGCGCACAGGTAGGTGTGTGGAGTTACACCATTCGTTATGTGCAGGCCACGATGCCGGGTACGTCATCCAGGGATGCCGCCAATTTCCTCACCGCGGGGCTGGTGTGTTTCATGGCGGGGCGTTTTGCGGGTACCGCGCTGATGAAGTATCTGGCGCCGGTGCGGTTGTTGATGGCGTTTGCCGCAGTGAACATCGCATTGACTCTGTTTGCCGTGTTCCAGCCGGGCATCCACGGCGCCTATGCGCTGGTGGCGTGCAGCTTTTTCATGTCGGTGATGTACCCGACGGTGTTTGCATTGGGCGTGGAGGGACGCGGCGACGACGAGCGCAAACTCGGTTCGGCTTTGCTCGTCATGACCATTATTGGCGGTGCGGTGCTTACCGCACTGATGGGTGCGGTATCCGACCTGAGCAGCATGGCATGGGCGATGACGGTGCCGGCATGCAGTTTCATGGTGGTGCTGCTGTTCGCCTGGCAGCGACGTCGACATCCCGTGAAGGAAAACGGCTGATGCCACGTCATTACTATGCGCTGGATCTGCGCGACGATGCCGCCGCCATCGCCGAATACGAGCGCTTGCATCGGCCGGAAAATGTCTGGCCGCAGATCACCGCGTCGATCCGTGCATCGGGGGTAGAAGAGATGGAAATCTTTCGTACCGGGAATCGGTTGGTGATGGCGGTGCAGGTAGCGGATAACTACGATGCATCGGCCAGGCACGGTATAGACGATCCGATGACGCAAGCGTGGGAGGCACTGATGGATCGCTACCAGCAGCGCTTGCCATGGGCTGAGGCGGGGCAGAAGTGGGTACCAATGACGCGTATTTTTTCGCTGACGTCGATGGAATGAGCGCAGCGAATCCCCACATGCTCGGCATATCTCGTGCTGATTCGTGTCGAGATTCAACCAGGCATTGTCGTCATTCCGGCTTTGCTCCGGAATGACGGAAAATTCGCCGCTCGACTGAATGAATACTGCCGGTTTTCAGCGCATTCCTGCATCGCCGCGCCAGATCACGTCGGCCGAAATGGCACGTACATCGGTCTGCCCGGTCAAGGCCATGCTCACGCTCAATTCGCGGCGAATCAGTTCGATCGCCTGCGTCACGCCGGCCTCACCGTTCGCACCCAGGCCATAAAGAAAGGCTTTGCCGATCAACCCGGCATGCGCCCCGCAGGCCAACGCCTTGAGCAAATCCTGGCCGCTGAGGATGCCGCCATCGAACAGCACCTGCAGGCGATCGCCGACCGCTTGCACGATGGAGGGCAGCACCTCGATGCTGGCCGGCGCACCATCCAGCTGACGGCCGCCATGATTGGACACGACGATGGCATCGACGCCATGGCCCGCTGCGATACGGGCATCTTCCGGATCGAGTATGCCTTTGATGATCAACTTGCCGGGCCACAACGCGCGGATCCATTCGAGGTCTTCCCAGGTCAGGGTCGGATCGAACTGCTTGGCGATCCATTGCGCTAGCGTGGAAAGGCTGTCGGTATTCTTGATACGCCCCTTCAAGTTGCCGAACGAACGACTGGGTGCGTGCAACATGCTCCAGGCCCAGCGTGGCTTGCTGAGCATGTCGAACAGATTGTGCAAGGTAATCCGCGGTGGCACCGACAAGCCGTTCTTGATCTCGCGATGACGTTGGCCTTGCACGGTAAGGTCCGCGGTCAGCATCAGCGCACTGCAACCGGCGGCCTTGGCGCGCTCGATCAGTTCGCGCGTAAAGCCGCGATCGCGCATGACGTACACCTGGAACCAGAACGGGGTCTTCACCGCGTCGTGCACTTGTTCGATCGAGCAGATCGACACCGTACTCAGGCAAAACGGGATGCCGGCCTTCGCGGCGGCGCGTGCGCCGAGGATCTCGCCGCCGCCGCGCTGCAGGCCGGTGAGGCCGGTCGGGGCGATCGCCAGCGGCATCGATACCGGCTGGCCGACAATGTCGGTGGCCAGGGATCGGTTGTCGACGTTGCGCATCACCCGTTGCCGCAGGCTTATCCGCGCCAGCGCCGCGTGATTCGCCCGCAAGGTGGTTTCTTCGTACGAGCCGCGATCGGCGTATTCGAAGAAGGCGCGCGGAACGCGGCGCCTGGCCAGTTCACGCAAATCGGCAACGCTGGCGATGGGAGTCGTCATTGTGCCCTCGACACATCGACCGGTTCGCGCCACGCAAGACCATCCGGGTAACGATAGTGCGTCAGCGCGCTCGCATGCATTTTCGCGGAAAAGCCCGGCGACTCGGGCGCGATATAACAGCCAAGGCGAATGACCACAGGATCGACGAAATGCTCGTGCAGATGATCGACGAATTCGATCGCGCGATCATCCTTTTTGCCGCTGATCGCCACGAAGTCGGCCATCGCCAGGTGTTGCACCAGTTCGCACAAGCCGACGCCGCCGGCGTGCGGGAACACGCGCACACCGAATTTGGCGGCCAGCAGCAGGATGGCCAGGTTTTCGTTGACGCCACCGACGCGGGCGGCGTCGATCTGCACGAGGTCGACTGCACCGGCCTGGAACAGCTGCTTGAACATGACACGGTTGTGGGTGTGCTCGCCGGTCGAAATCGGTACCGACGCAACGGCGCGGCGGATCGCGGCGTGGCCGAGTATGTCGTCCGGGCTGGTGGGCTCCTCGGCCCATGCGATGCGCACGTCCGACAGGCGTTGCAGCCATGCAATGGCGTCACGCACATCCCAGCGCTGGTTGGCATCGACGGCGATGCCAATGTCGGGCCCGACCGTTTCGCGTGCAAGTCGGCAACGACGCACGTCGTCTTCCACATTCATGCCTACCTTGAGCTTGATGGTACGAAAGCCCGCGGCAACCGCCTCGCGTGCCAGGCGCTGCATTTTTTCATCGGCATAACCCAGCCAACCGGGCGAGGTGGTGTAGGCCGGGTAGCCTTCGGCAAGCAACTGCGCAATGCGCTGTGCCTTGTTGGTGGCCGCGGCGTAGAGCATGGTCAGTGCCTCATCCGGCGTGAGCGCGTCGGTGAGATAACGGAAATCGATGGTCGCGACCAACTGCTCGGGCGTCATGTCCGCGATAAAGCACCATAGCGGCTTGCCTGCCATCCGCGCGGCGAGATCCCAGGCGGCGTTGATCACGGCACCGATGGCCATGTGCATCACGCCCTTTTCAGGGCCGAGCCAGCGCAATTGGGAGTCGCCGACCAGGCGCTTTGCGAAGCCGCCAAGATCGCCGATTACTTCGTCGAGGTCGAGACCCAGAACATGATGCGCGAGAGCGTCGATGGCTACTTTCTGTACATCGTTGCCGCGGCCGATGGTGAACGCGAACCCGTAACCGTCCATGCCGGGTTGATCGGTGCGCATGACGACGTAGGCTGCCGAGTAGTCCGGGTCGGGATTCATGGCATCCGAGCCATCCAGCTCCCGCGAGGTCGGAAAGCGGACATCGTAAGTCTCCAGCGCCGTGATCTTTGTCATGCCATGACCTTTCTCGAATAAAAGTGGTGCAACGTCGCGACGGTCATGCCGCATGTTCGTCGCCGAAGTGTGCGCGAACATGCTGACGCTGTCGGCCGAGTCCATCGATGCCTAGTTCGATCACGTCGCCGGGACGCAGATAGATTTGCGGTTTTTGTCCAAGCCCCACGCCCGACGGCGTGCCGGTGCTGATGACGTCACCAGGCAGCAACGTCATGTATCGGCTGATGTGGCTCACCAGTGTGGCCACGCTGAAGATCATCGTGCGGGTATGCCCGTTTTGATAACGGTGCCCGTTGACCTCCAGCCAAAGGTGGAGACTCTGCGGATCGGGAACCTCATCGGTAGTAACCAGCCACGGGCCGAGCGGCCCGAAGGTATCGCAGCTTTTGCCTTTGACCCATTGGCCGCCGTGATCGAACTGGAACGCGCGCTCGGACAGGTCGTTCACCACGAGATAGCCGGCGACACGTGCAAGTGCGTTCTCGACCGTGACGCTCCGGGCCGTTTCGCCGATGACAACACCCAGCTCCACTTCCCAATCGGTCTTGGTGGAGCCTTGCGGAATGATCACGTCGTCGTGGGGGCCCATGATCGCGCTGGTGGCTTTCATGAAAAGCACGGGCTGCTCGGGCACGGGCGCGTTGGTTTCCGCAGCATGCTCGGCGTAGTTCATGCCGACGCAGATCATCTTGCCGACATGTACGATGGGCGCGCCGTAGCGAGGTTGTCCAGCGACCGGCGGCAGCGTATGCGGATCGATTGCCGCGATGCGTGCCAGCCCCGCGCGGCCGAGCACCTGCGCATCGATATCGTGGATGACGGCTGAGAGATCACGAAGCGTGCCTGCTTCGTCGATGAGGCCGGGCCTTTCCTCGCCGGGAGCACCGTAACGTACCAGCTTCATGCATGTGCCTCTTGCGTTCAGTTGGACCAGCCACCGTCCACGACGTGGATGGTGCCGGTAGTGAAGGCGGATTCGTCGGATGCCAGATACAACGCCAGTGCAGCGATTTCTTCAGGTTCACCTAGGCGCCCCATCGGTTGGCGCTCGGCGAAGCTTTGCCAGTGAGCCGCTTCGTCGCCGCCAAGCGCGCGTACGCGCCCGGCCAGCGACGGTGTTTTCACCGTGCCCGGACAGATCGCGTTGCAGCGCACGCCGCGCGCGACGAAATCCGCAGCGATCGAACGGGTCAGGCCGATCACGGCGCCCTTGGTGGCGCCATAAGCAAAACGGTTCGGTACGCCTTTGACGCTGGAGGCGACCGATGCCATGTTGATGATGCTGCCCTTGCCGCGTTCGAGCATGCCGGGAAGCACGGCCTTGCACAGATGGAACATGCTGTCGACATTGATCGTGAACGAGCGACGCCAGCTGTCATCGTCGGTATCCAGGATGCTTCCCGCGTGTACGTAGCCGGCACAGTTGAACAACACATCGAATGGACCGGATGTACTGACCAGTGCTTCGATGCTGTCCGCATCGGTCACGTCCAGTACCTTGGTGGCGAGCGATGGGTGCTCTGCCATCAGGCTGACGAGCGCGCCGCTATCGATATCGGTGGCAAGAACCTGAGCGCCAGCTTGCGCAAAGGCGAGGGCAGTGGCACGACCGATGCCGGCGCCCGCCGCCGTGACAAGTGCGCGCTTGCCGGATAGACGTCCACTCATGCGGCATCTCCTGTGGCATCGCTTTTATCCCGGATGCGAAACGATGTGGCAGGCAAGATCATGGTGGTGCTCCTACATGTGGTCCCGAACAAGAGAGTCGATATCCAGTGGGTAAAAGCGCACGGCGTTGGCGGCGAAGACATCCGCCTGCGAGCCCGGTGCGTAGCGCTCGGTCAGCATCAAGGCCACATGAAGCCAGTGGTAAAAAGCAGCATGTGTGGTAAGTGCGGGCCAGTCGCTGCCCCAGATCAGGCGTTTCGAGCCGAAGTGCGTAAACAGAGCGGCGACATAGGGTTCTATCGCATCGTCATGGACGGGTTCGTCGAGAAGCGTGAGCAGGCCGGATAGCTTGCAGTGAAGCCGAGGGTGCTGGGCCAACTCGTCGATCCAGCGGATCCACGGATCGAACCCGCCGCTGGCAATGGCTGGCTTGCCTGCGTGGTCGAGTACGACACTCAATTGCGGGTTTCGTTGCAGTCGGCGACGAAGCGCGGGCAATTGCGGCATGCCGACCAGTGCATCGAAGGCCAGGCCGCGATCCTGTATGCAATCGAAAGCGCGATCGAGCGATGGCTTTGCCAGCCAGTCCGGATCGGCGATGTCCTGGGCCATCGGGCGCAATCCGCATAGCAGTCCGTCGCCGTCCCGAATCAGGGCATCGATGCGAGCGCCTACGTCGGGGGCTTCCAGATCGACCCAGCCAACAACACCGGCGACGGCGGGGTCGAGACGCGCCAGTTCAAACAGGTAGCGTGTTTCTTCCTCGGTGGGTGCGGCTTGCACGAGCACACTGAACTTGACGCCTGCAGCTTCCCGTTGTGCGCATAGATCGACCGGCAGAAATGCCTGGCGCAATGCCATCGGGGCCTGCGCCAGCCAGGCATAATCGCCGCGCGCTGGTTGCCAATAGTGTTGATGCGCATCGACAACCGTCAGGGCGTGGGTCGGGACATTGGTCATGGCGTGGGACTGCCACTCAGGATCAAGCCGGCCTCGCGCAAGGCGCGCCATGCTTCGGGCGGCACAATGGCTTGCATGCGGGCGCTGGCGCTGTCGACTTCCGACACGGTGCGCAAGCCGCACACCACACTCGCCACGGCAGGGTGCGCCAGCGGGAATTGCAACGCCGCCGCACCCACCTCGGTGTGGGTACGGGCGAGGATCTCGTAGTAGCGCTGCGCTCTTTCGAGAGTGGCGTCATCGGCCAGAGCGTAGTTGTAGAAATTGCCCGGACCATTCGTTCCGCCAAGCAGGCCCGAGTTGTAAGGGCCGGCGGCGAGAATGGCGACACCACGCGCCTGCGCCTGCGCCATCACGCCTTCGCTGTGCTGCTGTTCGAACAGCGTGTAACGTCCGGCCAGCATGATGGTGTCCAGCGGGAATCGCGGCATCACCTCAAGACACACCGCCTCTTCGTTGACGCCGATGCCGATGGCATCGCAGACGCCTTGCGCACGCAATTCCGCCATCGCTGGCAGTGCTTCATCCAGTGCCTGACGGAGCACCGAAGCATGGTTCGCTCCGTGCGTCAGCACACCGATGTCGTGCAGCAGCAGGACGTCGACATGATCGGTGCGCAGACGACTCAGGCTTGCCTCGAGCGAACGCAGGATGCCCTCGCGGCTGTAATCGAAATGGGCGTATCGACCATCGACGATGAAGCCATCGGCGTGACTCGTATGGCGGTGATCGATGTCGATGATGCGGCCGACCTTGGTCGACAGCGTAAAGCTGTCGCGCGGCAGACGACCCAACGCAGCGCCCAGCCGGCTCTCGCTCAGGCCGTAGCCGTAGTAGGGCGCGGTATCGAAATGCCGGATGCCTCGTTGCCATGCATGCGCAATGGTCGCCACGGCCGCATCGTCGTCCACCGACTCGTACAGGTTGCCGACTGGCGCACCGCCGAATGACAACGGCGACAGCGGCTCACCCCTCCGTCGATCTTTGGCGGTGTCCGGATCCGGCCTGGTTGTCGCTTGTGTCATGCCGCCCTCGCGCTGACCTCGGGAGCCGCCTTTTGAGGGGGCTTTCCACCTCCCGCCAAGACGTAATTTGCGCATGATCGCGCATCTGATTTGCTGTGTATATATAAACATTAAATTCACAGGTGTTTTTGGCGAGGCTGTGATGGGCATCGAAAAAAAAGATTGCATTTTGATTTATCACGATCTAAAACATATATGAAATGCTATTTCGCTGATAAACACTGACTGGATCGTCTGAGCCAGATCCGTCGGTCCGAGCGGTTTGACTCGCAGCAGATACAGGTGCGCGCACATGTCATCGCCAATGAAAAAGCCGGACCAATCGGGCGAGTCCCATCCGTCAAGGGTTCAGACCCGCCAGGGGTTCAGCCGCATGCTTGAGATGTCTGTGGCCACGCCGCCTGCGGATCCGTCTGAGCACGGATCGGACGATCTGGGTACTGCTTTGATAGGTCGATCCGCCTCTACTCGCGAAGGAGCGTTTCTTGTGGCGGATGTGGGGGGCACGCATGCGCGCCTGGGGCTTGTCGCGCCGAATGCGAAGGAGGGCGAGGTGGAAATCCTTGCCTATCGGACCTATCGCTGCGGCGACCATCCGCACATGGAGGACATCGCCCGCTGTTTCTGCGAAGAGTTTGGTGTGCAGCCGCGCGTGCTGGTGCTCGCATGCGCTGGCTATATGCATGCCGGGTCCGTGATCAACAAGAATCTCCCATGGCCCGTGATGCCTCGGATGATGAAAGAGGCGCTGGAGCTCGATAACGTCACCTCCCTCAACGATCTCGAAGCACTCGCTTATGCGGTAGGGCACATTGATTCCCACGGCGCGCCGACCCTGAAGGCACCGATGATATCCGTGCGGGAAGCCGGCCCCATCGTCATCCTTGGCCCGGGTACCGGACTGGGTGCTGCCGTATGGTTTCCCGGGCAACCGCCGCGTGCAATGGCGACCGAGGCTGGTCAGATCCAACTGGCTGCGCGAGTCGGTATCGAACAGCAGGTGCTGGCGCAATTGGCGCAGGCTGACAGTCACGTGTCGTACGAAGCGGTGCTTTCCGGACCAGGCCTGCATCGCCTCTATGTCGCACTGTGCGCTATACGCGACCGCTACCCGTCCCTTGACGAGCCCGTCGCCGTTACATCCGCAGCACTCGCTGGTGGCGACGACGTCGCCCGCGAGGCACTCACCCTGTTTTGTGGTTGGCTCGGGTCCTTTGCGGCGGATCTGGCCATGCTCTACGGCGCGACGGGTGGCATCTGTCTGGTCGGCGGTCTTCTTTCGCAAATGATCGGTTTCTTGCAAGAGAACCCCTTCATCGATCGGTTTCTCGACAAAGGTGTGATGCGCCCGTTTTTGCAAAAGATCCCTATTCGCGTCATGGAGCGCGGTCGACACGGTGTCATCGGTGCCGCCAGCTGGTATCTCGGTAAACACGTCAACGTCGACGGTTTCAAGCTTTAGTTCCCCGTGCCGATCGCGGTCGATCAGCTCTCTGGCTATCGGTCGCGATCGGTGTTTTTTGCGCAATATATCCGAAAGTCTGGGACGAGCTACCCGTGGAACAGCGCTGACCATGAAAACTTTCCGCGTCACCTTGATCTTGCGCGCGCTGCTGCTGGGGATAGGTGGCGTGGCGGTGTTCGGCACGCATGCATTTCCTTTGCCCGAGGATGGTCATGCGCAAGCTGAAGCACTGATTGCCAAGATGACGCTGGCGGAAAAGATTTCGCAAACGCAGAGCGGCGCACCTGCCATACCGCGACTTGGTGTCGCGGCCTACGATTGGTGGAGCGAGGGTTTGCACGGCATCGCTCGCAATGGCTACGCCACCGTATTTCCGCAGGCGATTGGCCTCGCCGCGAGTTGGGATTCCGGTCTGCTGAATCAGGTGGGTGCCACGATTTCTGTCGAGGCGCGGGCCAAATTCAATGCGGTGGCTACGACGCGCGACCATGCCCGCTACCAGGGCCTGACCATCTGGTCGCCCAACATCAATATCTTTCGCGATCCGCGTTGGGGCAGGGGACAGGAGACGTACGGCGAGGACCCGTATCTCACCGGCCAGCTTGCCGTGGGGTTCATTCGCGGCATCCAGGGCGATGATCCAGACCATCCGCGCGCGATCGCCACACCCAAGCATCTGGTTGTGCACAGTGGGCCGGAATCCGGTCGCCACGGCTTCGACGTCGATGTTTCGCCCTACGATTTCGCGTCGACGTATACACCCGCCTTTCGCGCAGCGATGACCGAGGGACACGCGGGTTCCGTCATGTGCGCGTACAACGCTTTGCACGGCGTTCCTGCGTGCGCCGACGACATGCTGCTGAACACACTGCTGCGCCACGATTGGGGCTTCAAGGGTTATGTCGTATCCGACTGCGATGCAGTCGACGACATGACCAGGTTTCACCATTTCAAATCCGACAACGCCCAGTCGTCCGCAGCCGCCATCCAGGCCGGTACCGATCTCGACTGCGGTAACGCCTATGCCGAACTGCTTGACGCCGTATCCAAGGGCTACGTCAAGGAGTCGGTCATCGACACGGCGCTCACACGGTTGTTTGCCGTACGCTACAAATTGGGCGAGTGGGGTGCGAAGGGCAGCGATCCGTATGCGGGTATCGGTTCCGATCAGGTGGATAGTCCGGCACATCGCCAGCTTGCCTTGCAGGCGGCCCTCGAATCGATGGTGTTGCTGAAAAATGCGCATGGCACGTTGCCGTTACGCAATGGGATGCATCTGGCCGTGATCGGACCCGACGCCGACACCCTGGAGACGCTCGAGGCGAATTACCACGGTACCGCGCGCGCGCCCATAACGCCGTTGCAGGGTTTGCGTCAGCGCTTCGGCGCGCGGTACATCGGCTACGCGCAGGGTGCCCCGATCGCCGATGGCGTACCGATACCGATTCCAGAAACCGCGTTACGCACCACGGCGCATGCGGAAAACGGTCTGCTGGGCGAGTACTTCGACCGCCTCGATTTCAGCGGTACGCCGCAGGTGACTCGTACCGATCGCGTCATCGATTTCGATTGGGACCATGTGCCGCCCGCGGACGGCATGCGTGCCGATCGCTACGCCGTACGCTGGAGCGGTGAACTGACTCCCCCGGGACCGGGCGATTACACCTTGGCGGTGCACCTCGATCGTTGCTTTGATTGCACAGGGCACGATCCCGTACGCCTGTATATCGATGGGCGGCTGGCGATCGACAATGATGGTGACGATAAGCACATGCAAGCGACGCTGCATTTCGCCGACACCCATCCCCACGCTGTTCGCCTCGAACTTGTGCATAGCGGACAGGACCAGGGCATACGCCTGCAATGGCTGGCGCCTGCCCAGGCGCAATTGGCGGAAGCAGAAGCCGTCGTGCAACGTGCGGATGCCGTCGTCGCCTTTGTCGGGCTTTCGCCGGATGTCGAAGGCGAGGAGCTGAAGATCGACGCGCCGGGCTTCAGTGGCGGTGACCGTACCGACATTGCCTTGCCAGTACTTCAGCGGAACCTGCTTGAGCAGGTGGCTGCCAGTGGCAAGCCGTTGGTGGTTGTCTTGATGTCGGGGAGCGCGGTGGCACTGAATTGGGCGAAAGCCCACGCCGATGCGATCCTCGTCGCCTGGTATCCCGGTGAATCGGGTGGCCTCGCGGTTGCCCAGACACTGGCTGGCGACTACAACCCGGGCGGTCGCTTGCCGGTGACGTTCTATCGCTCGACCAACGATCTGCCGCCGTTCGTCAGCTATGCCATGCAGGGGCGCACCTATCGCTACTTCACGGGCACGCCGCTTTATCCGTTCGGTTTCGGCTTGAGCTACACGCACTTCGTGTACAGCAAACCCGAGGTATCGACCACCGAATTGAGCGCGGGCGCATCGCTGACAGTCAGCGCGACTGTTCGCAATGAAGGCATGCGCGCTGGCGACGAAGTCGTGCAGGTTTATCTGGATGCAGCGGACTCCGCGCTGGCCCCTCGCCACGCCTTGGTGGGCTTTCATCGCGTAGACCTGGCCGCTGGTGAAAGCCGGCGTATGAGCTTTGAGCTTGCTCCACGCCAGCTAAGTAGTGTCGATGCAAAGGGTGACCGTGCCGTGGAGGCTGGCCATTACCGTCTGTTTGTCGGTGGCGGCCAACCTGGGGATAGCCAGGGCGTCGCTACTGCATTTGCCGTGACTGGCCATGAGGCAGTCTCCCATTGAACGCCGGGCATATTGCCGGAAAAAACGTGCGCAGGATGGCCTGTGTGATGGCCGCGTGGATTCTTGGCGTGGTGGTTTTGCCGGACATACCGGTCATCGCGATGGCCACGACACCCGTCACCATCGAAGGCAATCATTTTGTGCAGGCGGGAAAACCGCGCCAGATCATTTCCGGATCGATGGATTTCCAGCGCATACCGCGTACGTACTGGCGTGACCGCCTTCAAAAAGCGCGTGCCATGGGCTTGAACACGATCACCACGTACGTGTACTGGAATGCCATCGAGAAGCAGCCGGGGCAATTCGATTTCAGTGGACGCAATGACATCGTGGCCTTTATGCGCCTGGCACAGGAACAGGGTCTGGATGTCATTCTTCGCCCTGGTCCGTATGTCTGCGCAGAGTGGGAGGCGGGCGGTTTTCCGTCATGGCTGTTCGCCGATCCGCACCTTCATGTGCGTACACAGGACCCGGCGTTCTTGAAAGCAGTCGACAATTACTTCCAGCGCCTTGGCACGGAAGTGGCGCCATGGTTGGCCATCCATGGTGGACCGATCATCGCCGTGCAGATTGAAAACGAATATGGCTCATATGGCAACGATCGGCTTTACATGGAGGATATTCGTCACGCGTTGATCCGCGCTGGTCTGGGCGGTGATCTGATGTTTACCTCCGACGGTGCCGGCGAACTGAGCAACGATGCGCTGCCGGGTGTGCTGGTCGTGATCAACTTCGGTACGGGCGAAGCCAGAAACGAGTTCCCGAAGCTTGAGAAATTTCGCCCTGGCCAACCGATGATGGCCGGCGAATATTGGGCCGGCTGGTTCGATCACTGGGGAGGGACGCATGCGCACACAGATGCTCAAGTACAGGCCAAAGAACTGGCCTGGATGCTGGGGCACGGCTATTCGGTAAACATCTACATGTTCGAAGGCGGTACCACCTTCGGTTTTATGAATGGCGCCAACTTCCAGAGTGATCCTGCCGATCATTACGCGCCGCAGACCACCAGTTACGACTATGACGCGACGCTGGACGAAGCAGGTCGGCCCACGCCGAAGTTCGCGCAATTCCGCGACATCATCTCCAAGGTTACGGGCATCACGCCACCACCGGTGCCCCCGCCCATACCCTTCATGCAGGTGCCCGAATTCACACTGGAGGAGTCGGCATCGCTATGGGACAACCTCCCGGCGCCCTTGACGGCTGATCAGCCACAATCGATGGAGCACTTCGGCCAGGATTACGGTTACATCCTTTATCGCACGCAGATCAGTGGCCCAGTTACCGGGCAGCTCTATCTTGGTGAGGTGCGCGACTACGCTACGGTCTATGTCGATCGGAAACTGATCGGCACCGTCGATCGGCGTCTCAAGCAAGTCGCCGTGGAGACCACGATCGGCGCCGGCCCGCATACGATCGATGTGCTGGTCGAAAACACGGGCCGCGTCAACTACGGACCGCACCTTGAAGACGGCCGTGCCGGTCTTGTCGATCCGGTGTCATTCAATGGCAACGTACTGCACGGCTGGCAGGTTTATCCGCTGCCGATGCGTTCGCCGGACGCGCTTCGCGGATGGAAAACTCAAGCAGTGGATGGCCCTGCATTTCATCGGGGTCGTTTCAGTGAGGCGGTTCTGGCCGATACTTATCTGGATGTCTCCGCCTTCAGCAAGGGATTCATGTGGGTTAACGGACATAACCTTGGCCGCATCTGGGACATCGGTCCGCAGCGCTCGCTGTATCTGCCAGCACCATGGCTCAAGCGAGGCGATAACACCGCCGTGGTTTTCGATCTGCGCCCGCCGCGACGTCCCGTGCTGCGCGGCCTCGTGCAGCCGCTTTGGTTGAAGCCAGCGGGTTAGGCGCATGAAGGTATCCGCTGGGCCATTCAATTCGACTTGGCAATGCTCGGGATTCCCATGCTCGGGCTTGCGGCAAATCCCAATCCTGTTCTTCTTCGCGAGTTCATCAGCACATCTCCACTAACCCGACAGAGCATGCATCGACGATTGTCGAAACGCCTGGAGGGCTTGTCGTGGCACGGTTGGGTGGCAAGCAGGAGCGCGACCCAGGCGTTGGCGGGTGGCGCGACAAGTGAAGGGGACTGGAGCGCACCGCTCGAAGTGGTCGACGGCCAACAACCTGCGGGACGACGCGAGCCTGTCTGTAATCTTGTTATTTTTCGCCCGCACCGGCCCTCAATAAATCGGGCGCGGGTGTCCCGGGGCGCGTGCATAAAGCAATGACTTACAGGCAATCGCGACGCAATGGGTCGTGATTCGAAAAATTGTGTTGCGGTGCGACTTGCCTCGATCTAAATTCGGCCTATAAGCTCCTAGCAGCTAAATATGAATTAGATATTCACATATGAAATAGGAGGGTGCGCTGGGGATGACCCAGAGCGGCCGTTGGGGATTACCGGGAGAGGAAATGCAGAGCCCGATCAAGCTGAGTCACGATGCAACGGTTCCGTCGTGTCACGGCGCCGGACCACGTCGCGTATGAAAGGCGGCTACCAGCGCTATTGCCAGGCCGGGAATGCCTATTCCCTTTCGTCCGATGCTGCGCGGGAAGCAGCTACGTCATCTGGATCGGCGGTTTCGTTTTGCGGCAAACCCTTCCTTGCCGCCGATGTAGGCGGAACCCACGCGCGCATAGGGCTAATGGCGTTTCGACCGGGTCAGCCTGCACCCGTTGTGCTTGCCTACCACGTGTACAAGTGCGCCGAGTACATGGGCTTGGATGCCATCGTGTGCGCGTTCTGCGATGAGAAGGCGGTCAAACCGTACCGCCTTGTGCTCGCTTGCGCGGGCTTTTTGCATGAAGGCGTCGTCGTCAACAGCAACCTGCAGTGGCCGATCGTACCCGCTGCGCTCGAAAAGGCGGCGGGTCTGAGTGACATCAAAGTGCTCAACGATTTTGAAGCGCTGGCCTATGGCACAGCCTATCTGGATGCGAGCAGTGTCACTCCGCTGCATAACCCGCGACGGGATGAAGAAGCAGCCACAGGTTCCGTGGTCATCGTTGGCCCCGGTACCGGGCTCGGCGTAGCGGTGCGTTTGCCCGATGCACAGCCGAAGGTGTTGGCGACCGAAGCGGGGCATATCCAGCTGGCCGCTCGCGTGGGACGCGAGCAGCAGGTGCTGGCCGAGCTGACGCAGGTCGACACGCATGTCCCCTATGACGCCGTGTTGTCCGGTCCCGGACTGCTGCGTCTGTATGGCGCGCTATGCCGTATCGAGCGAATACCCGTCGTGTTCCACGAACCCACCGCGATCACTGCCGCGGCATGTGCTGGCACGAATGCGATGGCAATGGAGACCTTGCAGCTGTTCTGCGGATGGCTCGGTTCTTTCCTTGGCGATCTGGCGATGTTGTATGGCGCAACGGGCGGTATCTACCTCGCCGGTGGGTTTCTTTCGCGCATGACCGCGTTTGTTGAAAAGAGCACGTTCACCAGTCGTTTTCTCGACAAGGGCGTGATGCGTCCGTTTTTGCAAACCATCCCCGTCCACGTGGTTGATCACGCGCAGCTCGGTGTCATCGGCGCGGCGAGTTGGCTGATGAGTCGCGAAACAGAGGGCAAAACCGCATGAGCAAGAGGCTTTCGGGAATATCGATGACAACGCATGCGTGCAAGTTGCGCCGCGCCGGCCTATGCCTAGGTTTTGTCGTTGCATCCTGCGGCATGACGGTCGCCGTAGCTGCCGATGGCACGCATGCCATGACCCCACCGGATGCGGCGACGATCGAACAACAATGGGTGACGGCCAACCGTCCCTACGACGAGGCACGCCAGGCCATCCTTGCACAGACGCACAAAGTCGCCTGGCAAGGGCCCATGCAACCGGATTGGCAGAGCCTGACCGGATACAGCACGCCGGAATGGTATCGGGACGCCAAGTTCGGCATCTTCATCCACTGGGGCGTGTATTCGGTGGCGGCTTACAAAGGCGAGTGGTATCCGCGCCATGCCTACGAGCGCACCGGCGAGTACGCCAACTATTACCAGCATCAGGTGGCTACCTATGGGCCGATGCCCCAGGTCGGCTACAAGGATCTGATCCCGCGTTTCAAGGCCGAGCATTTCGATCCGCAGGCCTGGGCAAAGTTGTTCCGTGAGGCCGGTGCGCGCTACGTGGTGCCGGTTGCCGAGCACCACGATGGCTTCGCCATGTACGACTCGAAACTATCCGATTGGACCGCGGTGAAGATGGGGCCGCACCGCGACGTGATCGGCGAACTGGCCAAGGCGATCCGCGCGCAGGGCATGAAACTGGGTCTGTCATCGCATCGGGCCGAGCACGACTGGTTCTACGAATACGGACGCACCTTCAATTCCGACGTCAACGATCCGCGCTACGCCGCGCTGTACGGTCCGGCGCATCCGTCGGAATCGGCCAAGGGCGAAGACGGTCAGGATGTGGATTGGACGTTTGTGTCCGACGCCTATCTCGACGACTGGCTGGCTCGTTCGTCCGAGATCGTGCAGGACTATCACCCGGACCTGATGTACTTCGACTGGTGGGTCGGCCAGCCGCGTTTTCGCGGGGCCCTGACCGAGTTCGTCGCGTTCTACTACAACCAGGCGGCAGCGCGGAAGCAGCCGGTCGTGCAGTTCTACAAGCTCGACGACATGCGTCCCGGCACCGGCACGATGAACATCGAGCGCGGGCAGGCGGCGGATATCCGCCAGGAGCCGTGGCAGACCGAAACCTCGGTCAGTCCCGATTCGTGGGGATACGCCGAAGGCGATACCTACAAGTCGCCTGACGAGATCGTGCAGTTGCTCGCCGATGTGGTCAGCAAGAACGGCAACCTGCTGCTCAACATCGGTCCCAAGGCCGACGGCACCATCCCGCCGCAGGCAACGCACATCCTGGAGGCGGTCGGCCAGTGGCTGCGCGCCAACGGCGACGCGATCTACGGAACACGGCCGTGGCGGCGCTTCGGCGAAGGTCCGACCCAGGTGGTTGCCGGCACGATGGAGGACACCAAGACCAAGCCGTACACCGCGGAGGATTTCCGCTTCACCACGAAAGGCTCGCAACTGTACGCCATCGAGATGGCGTGGCCGGCGACGGGCCATGCGCTGATCCATTCGATCGGCCCGGCGATGAAGGTCGCCTCGGTGACATCGTTGGCGACCGGCAAGCCAGTCGTATTCAAACAACAGCCCGACGGCCTGCGCCTCGATTTGCCGGCACAGCCGGCCGGCGTGCATGCCTATGTGTATCGCATCGGAATGGAAAGTCTCTGATGCGGATACTTACGACCATGATGAAACACCTGTTCGTCCTGCTGTGCCTGATCCTGCCGTTCGGCGCATCCGCACAGGCGCCGAGTGCGCTGTTCTACATGCTGGACTCGCAGAAATCGATCGACTCGTTCGTGCATCACGCCGACAAGATCGATGTGCTGGCGCCGACCTGGTACAACGTGGACGAGAACGGTCTGGTCTCCGGACAGCCCAATCCCTACGTGATGCAGGTCGCCAAAACGAACGGCGTGACGGTTATGCCGATCGTTTCTGGGGGCGGCGATCGTGCGAAGTTTCATCAATTGCTGGGCGACGAGAAGGCCAAGCAGGCGATGATCGCCTCGCTGATCGAGCAGGCCACACTACACGGCTTCAGCGGCTTCCAGTTCGATTTCGAGAACATCGCCTGGACTGATCGCGACGCGCTGACGTTGTTGACGAAACAGACGGCCGAGGCACTGCACAAGCACGGCCTGCAGTTGTCGATGGCGGTGGTGCCCAATGCACCTGGCTACGCCGGTCGCGGCGCCTTCAGCAAATGGATGTGGGAATACTGGCGTGGTGCCTACGATCTGAAGGCGCTTGCCAAGGTGCTGGACCTGGTCTGCCTGATGACCTACGACCAGCACACGCGCTGGACCACGCCCGGCCCGGTGGCCGGCATGCCATGGACCATGCAGCACCTGGAGTACGCACTTGCGGTGGTGCCGAAGGACAAGCTCTCGCTGGGCATCCCGCTGTATGGCTACCACTGGTACGCCGGCGACCCGGTCCGCGCGGATGGCAAGGAGTCGTCGAACATTTCGGCCGACTACATCGACGCCGATGAATCACTGCCGCTGGCCAAACAATACGGCGCCACGGTGCAGTGGGATCCGGTCGAACACGAATCCTGGTTCTACTTCTATCGCGACCAGATGCGCGAATGGGTCTTCTTACCCGATGCGCATGCTTTCCGCGATCGCTATGCAGTGGTGAAGCAGTACGACCTGCAGGGATTCTGTTCCTGGGTACTGGGAGCGGAAGATCCGCAGATTTGGGATGAATTACCTGCAACCCGGCGTCGTTCGTCTCAGGCCAGTTCGGCATCTTCATCCAGACAGCAGTAACCGAGGGCGTGGAGGAGGGTTGAAGGCGGCGTTTGATTTGGATCGATGCAGATGTTCATGAGGCCTTCCGTCGAAGATCCGGATGCGTCGAGTGGAAGGTGGCAGCAGGTGGTTTATCGGCTCCGGGTTTGGGGACCCGGGGTTTCACATCACAGATCAGTTTCAACGGGGAGAGGGCAACCATGAGCAAGATCCGTTTTCATCGAAGCATATTGGCCAGTGCACTGGCACTGGCACTGTTCGGGCCGCAGGCATACGCGCAGACATCGACGCAGGATGCGTCGACTACGCCACCATCGAATACGCAACAAGGCCAGCAGGACGAATCGTCAAAGAAGGCCACTAAACTACAGGCAGTCACCGTCACCGGCTCGATGATTCCACGCGTGGAGATCGAAGGGCCGACCCCCGTGATTTCCATTACCGGCTTGCAGATCAAGCAGCAGGGCTTCACCACGCTGTGGGAATTCCTGGATTCGCTGCCGCAGATGGGCCAGCCGCCGCAGGATCCGGCCAGTTGGGGGGCCACCGCGGTGAATGCGCGCCCGGTGAATCTGCGCAACCTGGGTGCGGGCTTCAGCCTGCTGCTGATTAACGGCGTGCGCGTGGTGGATTACCCGCAGCCGCTGGGCGCGCAGAGCAGCTTCCAGAACTACGCAAACCTGCCTAGCGGCATGATCGACCATGTCGAGATCTTGGCCTCCGGTGCCTCGTCGATCTACGGTTCGGATGCGGTGGCTGGCGTGGTCAACGTGATCCTGAAGAAGAACTACCAGGGTGACGAGCTGCAGGTGACTGGCGGCGGCGCCACCCGTGGCGGCCGTTCCTATGGCGACATCAACTTCTTCGGCGGCAAGTCCGGCGAAAACTGGCACATTCTCTACAACGTGGAGAAGTCCAACCGCACGGCCTTGTGGGGCAGCGATCGTCCGTACCAGGATTCGGTGTCCGATGCAGGCTACGGTGCCTGGAACCCGGCCGACCGCATGTTCGGCTACCAGTACGACGCGGCCGGCGCCATCGCCCTCTCCGCGACGAACGGCAATGGCCAGTACATCACGCCGCCGACGGGCACCTGCGGCAAGTTCAGCAACTCGCAGTTGAGCCAGTCGCACAGCGTCAGCACCAGCGGCACCCAGATCACCGGAACGACCGACAACGGTTCCTTCTGCTCGCAGCCCAACCTGTTCCAGAACTGGGTGCTGACGCCGGGCAGCCGCACCAACAACGGTTACCTGGCCGGTGAATACGATTTCAGCAATGGCCTGCAACTCTACGGCTCGGCGGCCCTGTACGACTCGGTGGGTATCTCCCAGACCCAGTTGCCCTTCTTTGGCTACGGCAGCCCGTTCTATGACTCGACCACGGGGCAAACCATCAATGCGCTCGACCGCCAGCTGACCGCGCAGGAAATCGGCACGTCCGCCAATACCCATGACCGCGAGCAGAACTGGAACATCACGGCCGGCCTGCGTGGCACCATGTTCGACGGCAACTTCAACTGGGACTTCAGCCTCAATAGCCAGAAGTACATCGTGCGCGAGGACTTTACGGGCATGGACCAGGCGGCCATGAACAACTTCTTCCTCGGCCAGCAGACGGGAACCACCGCCGGTGGGCTGCCCATCTATGCCATCAACTGGCAGCGCTTCTGGAACCCCATCACGCCGCAGCAATACAGCCAGTTCGCGGTCAATGGCGAGAACACGGCGGAGTCGTCGCTGAACCAGGCGCAGTTCCGCGTCAACGGCGACCTGTTCAAGTTCCCGTGGGTGGACGAGTCGGTGGGTTGGGCAGCCGTGCTGGAAGCTGCAGACAACGATTTCCTGCTGTCGCCGGATCCGCGCGAGGCCAACTCCGCCACCTTCGTGGATCCGTTCTATAACGACAACTTTGGCGGCGGCAGCCGCCAGCGCTTTTCGCTGGGCACCGAGTTCCGCGTGCCGATCGTGAACTCACTGACCTGGACCATCTCCGGCCGCCTCGACAAGTACCACGACGCCAGCAGCGCCGACATTGCCCGCACCTGGGGCACCGGCCTCGAATGGCGTCCGTTCGACAGCCTGCTGATCCGCGGCAGCTACGGCACCAATTTCAAGGCGCCGGACATGGCGGCGATCTACCAGGGCGGCTCCGTCGTACCACAAGGCATTTACGAGGATAATCTGCAGTGCATCAACGCCATCAAGGCGGGCAACACCTCGAGCACTTGGTGCAACGGCGTTATTCAACGTCCCCAGTCGCAGTGGTACCAGGAGAAAACGGTCGGCGGCCCGGACCTGGTGCCGGAGACCGGCCACTCCTGGACCTATGGTTTCGTGTGGCAGGTTCCGGGCGTGGAGGGTCTGTCGGTGTCTGCCGACTACTGGCACATGGGCGTGGACAACGCCATCGAGTACATCAGCCAGAGTACCGTGCTCCAGGACGAGGCTGGCTGCCTTACCGGCTATCAGGCGGACGGCTCAACGGGTTTGTCGCCGTACACCGCGCACGCAGCGGGATCGGCGTATTGCCAGATGGTGATAGCGGATGTGCAGCGCAATGCGGCAGGCCAAATCACCTCAGTGCAATCCGGACCGATCAACGAGGCCTCGCTGTACGTGAGCGGTGTCGATGCCTCGCTGCAGTACAGGCTGAATACCGAGGATTACGGCAATTTCACCACCAGCGTCAACTACACCGACAACCTCGCGTACAAGCAGCGCGTGCTGGCTTCCGACCCGTTGCTGAACACTCGCTACAACAATGTGGCGAGCAGGGTCACCTGGATCGGCACCTGGCAGAAGGGCGACTGGAACGCGTCGCTCTCCGGTGTGCGCGATGGCCGCATGCGCGCGCCAGGCTACGGCAACTGCAACACGCTGCCCAACGGCATCCAGCCGAGCCCGGTGACTGTCGTCAGCCCCGACGGGACGACGGTCGATACCGGCGCCTGCCAGATCGGCGGGGCAAACGTCGCCGACACCGTGTACTACGGCCATGTGCCGACGTGGATCACCTGGAGCGGCTCGATTGGCTGGCAGATCAACCCGGACACCAAGCTGAGCTTCACCGTGTCCAACATCTTCAACAAGGTCTCGTTGATCCCGTACTACGCCGGCGGCTTCGAGTTCGTCACGACGGGGCAGACCGGCAGTGAATACAACGGCCGCGAATTGTTCCTGACGTTCGACTACAAGTTTGACTGATCCATCGCTGCGCCGGGGTGGCTTCGGTGATTGTCGAAGCCACCTCGTTCATCCGGCGCACACGGCTTGGACGTCGCGTGCGCCGGGCCATCGCGCGGGCCGTGGATCGGCCGCGCACGGATAATCAGGATTGCTGCGCAACCCTTCGGGCCTGCCCCTCAGGCAGTGCACGATTCACTCCGCTGGAGTCTGCCTGATGCCAAAGTTTTCCGCGCTGTGCTGTCTTTCCCTGCTGTTTGTGCTGCCGGGAGTCTGCACTGCGAGCGCCATCGCGATCATTCCGAAACCGCAGCAGCTGGTGATCGACCAGGGCAGCTATCGGCTGGATGCGCATACGACGGTTGCCGCGCCCATCGATGCGCGTGCGCGCGAGATTGCCGCCTTCCTGCGCGAGGCAGTGCATGCGCAGACCGGCATCCAGCTGTCCCGCGGCGGATTCGCGCAAGGCATCGAGCTGAAGCTAGACCCGTCCGTCCACGGCGACGAAGCGTATCGGCTGGTGGTGATGGCGAAGGGCGTCACGATCAGTGCAGCCACCGACAAGGGTTTGTTCTGGGGCGTGCAGACGCTACGCCAGTTGCTGCCACTGCGACATGCGGGCACAGCGGATATTCCGGCGTTGCATATCGAGGATGCACCGAGCATGGCGTGGCGCGGGATGATGCTGGACGTCGGCCGGCACTTCTATCCGGTGTCCTTCATCGAGAAACAACTCGACCTGCTCAGCTACTACAAGATCAACACCTTCCACTGGCATCTCACCGAGGATCAGGGCTGGCGTATCGCCATCGAGCGCTATCCTCGGCTCGCCGCCGTGGGAGCTTGGCGCACCGAAGCCGATGGCAGCCGTTATGGCGGCTTCTATACGCAGCAGCAGATCCGCGAGGTGGTCGAATACGCGCGTTTGCGCAACATCACCGTGGTACCGGAAATCGAGATGCCCGGCCACAGCTCGGCGGCATTGGCCGCCTATCCACAACTCTCATGCACTAGGCAGCCCGTGCAGGTCGCGATCACCTGGGGCGTGTTCAAGGATATCTATTGCGTCGGCAACGAGGCCACCTTCACTTTCCTGCAGCACGTGCTCGCTGAGGTGGTTGGCCTGTTTCCTGCGCCCTACGTGCACATTGGTGGCGACGAGACGCCGAAGAATCGCTGGAAGGCGTGCGATTCCTGTCAGATGTTGATGCACGCGCAGGGGCTGGCCGACGAGGACGGACTGCAGAGTTACTTCATCAAACGCATCCAGAAGTACCTGGCCGGCAAGCATCGCACCTTGATCGGCTGGGACGAGATCCTCGAAGGCGGTGCCGACAGGAACGCCATCATCGAGATCTGGCGTGGCGAGGCCGAGGGCCGCAAGGCGCTCGCCAGTGGCAACCGCATCATCAACGCCGGACCGTTCTATCTGGATTCGCCCTCCGCGGAGCTCAGCGTGAAGAAGATCTACGCGACCGATCCCCGGCAAGGTTATGCCAATGCACCGACTGGGTTGTTCCTCGGTGCCGAGGCGCCGTTGTGGAGCGAGCGTGCCACGCCGCTGAACGCGGAAAGCAAACTGTATCCACGCATGCTGGCGTTCGCCGAAATCACCTGGAACGACGGTCCGCGCGACTACGCCGATTTCGAGCGCCGCCTGCAGACGCAATACCCCTGGCTAGATGCCCGGGAAGTGAACTATGGCCCGGAAGACCAGGATCTGGCCACGTTCCATATCGCGCCCGATCCGCACGGCGGCTGGCTGCTGCAAACCACCAGCGGTCTGCCTGGTCTGGTCTTCCACTACACCACCGACGGTAGCGACCCGATGCGGGGTTCTCCCGAATTCACCGACACGCTGGCGATCCATCATCCCGGCACGCTGCAGGTGACGCCGTTCCGCCACGGTCGCGCGATGGATCTGCCGACCCGCTTCACCACGGTCGACAATCTGGCTGCAGGCAAGCCGATCACCTACGCGCAGCCACCGAGCCCGCACTACAGCGGTGCGGCCAACACGCTGGACGACGGACTGCTCGGCAGCGACAACTTCCATGACGGCCAATGGGTCGGCTGGGAAGGTGGCGATCTGGATGCCAGCATTGACCTGCAGCAGCCGACCCGACTGCACAGCGTTGCGGTGGCTTTCATGCAGCAGAGTGGCTCGTGGGTGCTGTTGCCAAAGCAGGTGACGTTCTACGTGTCGGCCGACGGTCAGCACTGGTCGCAACTCTTTGCAAGGACACTCAAGGTCGATGCCGATGATGCGCGCCCGCTGGTGCAACGCATCGAGTTCAGCAGCCCCGTATCGATCAGCACGCGCTATGTCCGCGTCAAGGCGGAGAACTATGGCGCGCTGCCGTCCGATAGCGCGGGTGCCGGTCACAACGCGTGGTTGTTCACTGACGAAATCATACTGCACTGAGCCGCACCGATTCATCCATACGAAATTTTTCATGCAACATCGCGACAGGAACTAGGTGACATAACGGCAATCCCAGTGACTAATCAACCAAAATTTCACACAGAAACGATCCTGCCCTCGATAACTTTCAAGCTGCATGACGTATGCGATTAACGCGCATTCTGAGAGCCGCTTGAAAGGAACACCTCATGTCTGATCAGTCCACATCGTGGTGCGTACTTATCCCGTGTTTCAACGAGGAAAAGGCGATCGGCGAGGTCGTTTCGTCGGCAACGAAGTTGGGTAGGCCAGTCATCGTGGTCGACGATGGTTAAGAGGATCGTACGGCAGAGATCGCTTCCGAATTTCCAGTCGAGCTACTTCGGCATACCCACCAGCGTGGCAAGGGTGAAGCACTGCGAACAGGGTTTCGGCATGCATTGAACATGGGAATTGACGCCGTCGCTACGATGGATGGCGACGGTCAGCATCTAGCTACTGATATTCCACGATTGGCCGCGGTTTCTCGTCTCTATCCACGCGCCGTCATTATTGGCGCCCGTCTGCTGGATCGCGAACAACAACCGGCTTCGCGCCGTCGTGCCAACGAAGTTGCTGATTGGTGGGTTTCCTGGGCATGCGCTCAGCCCATCGTCGACACGCAGAGCGGTCAGCGCTGGTATCCACGCGCAGCATTGGAACTGGTGGACTCCGCCCCGAAGGGCTTCGTATTTGAAACCGCGATCTTGATACGTGCGGCGCGCGAAGCTGGCCTGGATGTTGTGTCGATACCGATCGCGTCACGCTATCAGGTCAACTTTCGTCACAGCCACTTTAGGCCTGTAGTTGATACTTTACGTATCACGGCGCACATCGCCACGTGCATGTTTCGCTACGGGCAACCAGTTTCAAGCTTCCACCGTGCTCAGCTCCGCCCCACGATTGTCGCGGTCCAGTCCGACGGTGCAAGTACGACTCCATCACGCAGCGTTTCAATTGACCAGATGCAAAAGTTGACGCATGGCCGAAGAATGTCCGTATGAAGAAGAGACATGTTTTCAGCACGTCCAATGTGGCCGCGGCGCAGTCCGCCGTGCAGAGCGCACGAACGGCAGGCGTTCCTGATGACGACATTTCATTGATCGCCCGTGACGACATTCAACTGGACAAAATTCCCGATCATCGGCAGGAGCCCAAGGAGGATTTCGGTCGCGGCGGTGCCAAGGGTGTGTTGATGGGAGGAGGCAGCGGCCTGCTGGCGGGTATAGTCGCCATCACCGTTGCACCCGTTGGGCTTACGCTAGCGGGAGTTGCCGCAATGACCTTGGCTGGCGCAGCTGCTGGTGGCTGGGTTGGGATGCTTACCGGTACGGCAGAACCCGATATCGTACGTCGCACGTTCGAGGAAGAAATTGCCGCAGGCCGCGTACTCATCGTTATCGATGGTGATGACCATACGCTCGCCAGCGCTGACGCTGCAATGAAGTCCCTCGGAGCACGCCGGCTTCCGTTCGACGCCCCCACGGCGATGAGTTGAAGATGCCTGTTCGTCTGATCGACTAAGCTTCGCGGTCCGTCGGCCAGATGGCCAATAAATATGAATCGATGGCGCAGGTCTGGCACTCTCGGGTGACAGGCGGGGCATGAATTCTTTATGAAAGGAAGTGGCTACGCACGCCCGGAGCGCCTCAGAGCGCAAGCCTGCTCATGTCCGGCAAGTACCGAAACATAGGACCGCTCAATGACCCCTCTTGTCGGAGGCGAAAGAGTGGGATCGTTCAATGCTTCTTCGTATTTATGCCTGACGCGATTCTCGCTGCATATGACTTCATCGATGATGGCGTCTTCGCCTGAACTCAGAATCTCATGCAGGTTGGCAAACAGACGATATGCAGACCCCATTAGGGAGCCTTGAATTTCGGGATCACCCCCTAATGAGCTGACCTGGGTTTTCAAGGCATCGACCACGTGCTGTCTATCCGCTGACCAGCGCATAAAGCTGCCGCTTATATAGGCGTTATCTATCTTCTTCGCCGCCTCGACGTAGCCTTGAGCGCTATCGATAGTCGTCGTGATGAGATTGTTCAGAACGGCAATATCGTTGGTGTCGTTGTCGACCATGGCAGGCTTCTATCGAACGAATTCAAGAGTCTCCAGAAGATGATTGATGCATTGCCTAGTGTGCGTGAATGAGATATTCAAGGTGCGTGACGACCCCCATCAGTATCTGAATCATTCGATCACCGCGAGACGAAAACAAGGGATCCAATTTGGTATCTCGGTCAATAAAAAGGCCGGTCAATGTCTGACCGGCCATTTCCCTGATCTGGCTTCCCTTAGTTCACTCGGCTTGTCGGACGCGCGGGATATTTGCGCAAGTGATACACGTGATGGATGTGGCTGGCACCTAACCAACCACCAATGGCGGCTGCGAGCAACGCAAGGAAGCTGCTGATGAAGGCAACCCACAATGTCATCGCCAGATAGTGGGCCGTTCGATCCGCGGTCATCTTCGCTTCGGCTCTGGCCAAACCGATCTGCGGGGACAAGCGTTGCAACGCTTGCGCGGCGCTGGCCTGTGTCGTTCCTGTGTCCGCAGCGAGTAGAGCGCTGGCCGTGTCGTCGTGATTCGCGATCAATGCGGCGACGATCGGAGCCGACACACCATGCTCGCGGCCGGTCAGCTGGAACGCGATATTGGCATCCAGAACTGCAACCGCACCTCCACCTGCCATGGCGGATGGGTTGCCGCCGCGCGCGTTATCTCCGTCCGCGTGCATGCCCATCATGCTGCCGTGGCCGGACATGGAATGTCCCAACCCCAAAGCAAGCCAAAGGGCTGTCATGGTGACGGACAGACCCCAGACCGTTACGCCATGAAGTGCGCCCATGGTGTCATCGTTGCGTCCGTCAAACCAACTCGCGAACATACCGCCTAAAAACAGCGCGGCGACCCACGTGATGATCATCCAGATCGCTGTGCCGATACCGATGCCCTTGGCACTCCCCGCGGCATTCCATGCATCAAAACTGGAAAAGCCCAGTGCTAGACCGGCCACGTAAAGCAACCCGGCAACACCCGTAGCAATCAGCCAACCCGCAATCACTGCCCGAAACTTCATGGACGGGTGCAGGTTTCGTTTATCAATATTTACAGAGCTTTCTGGAACGTATGACATGTTCGTCTCCCCGATGGCAAATCGGCTATAACGCTATGCGCTTGATTGAAGAGCGCCGCGACTCAGGCGCAACCGCGCAAGAGAGCGAACAGAATAAGTAAAGGAATGGGAACACCCATAAGCCACAGCAAAACATATCCGATGCCGCCCTTTTGCTTGCCTGGTTCTGAGCCCGTTGTTCGATCATTAACGCCCATGGCATTACCCCTCTCGATAGTTAGTCGACCAAAGCCAGACGGCACCGTTTCAGCGTCGATGCATGAATTTATTGCGCACGGTGTGGATTGGCTGTGATGTTTCAGCGATTGGGGCAATCACACACCACGTCAATTCGCGGCCGGTCGAAGCAACTTTTCGTATCGCCGCACGGGGACGCGGCTAGGCTGGCCATATGCAACAGCACGCCAGCCACGCTCTTCAAGTCCTGCGCGTTGTGCGCCAATACGCGCCTGAGGTTCAGCGCAGAACCTCCGCGCAGATAGGAAAGCCACGCAGCCGGAGCTTCCGAACCAGGCAAATCGTATTCGCGCACTACACCGAGCAGTTCGCGTTCGGCAGTGGCCAAGCGACAGTTCTCCCACACGCCCTTCCAGTGTCGTCGCACCGGATGGAGCAGATCCAGATGACCTAGGCCAGTCAACGGATCCGGCAACCGTGCCAAGCGATAGCGCGTCTTTAGCAGCGGTGAGTCGTAGCATTTACCGTTGTAACTGACGAGTACGGTGTCCGACTGCAGCCACCGGGCAAACGTCTGCAGCATCGCACTCTCTGCACCCATGGTGGTCATTGTCAGCTGGCGCAGGCGGAAGCGTCCGTCGGCCAGCCAGTCCGCGGCACCGATCATCCATGCGCGCGTGCCGGTGCCTCCGGCCAGGCCGGTCGTTTCGGTGTCGAAGTGAAGCAGTCGCTGGTGAGCGACGGGTGCCTCCCATCGCGCGAATGAGGTGTCGATCAACGGGGATGGGCGCCCCCAATCCATGAGCGCTTCAGTGAGGAACAGTCCTGGTGCGATCTCTACTCCGGGGACCATTCGGTCGCTGGGCGGCGCACGCTGCGTCACACCCTGCATTTGTGAGCGTCTCTGAATCAATCGGAGAACGTCGGGTGAAAGGGCAGGGTTTGCAGTAGCCGCTAAGGGTAGGCGCGATTGACCTGATTCCGTGCGCAGCTTTCGCAATCGCGCAGCCAAAGCGCTCACAGTGCCACCAGTAGCGCCAGCACGCGCAATGCCAACGCCTTGGGCGTCGTGGCTGCATCCTCATCAGCGGCAAGCACTGGGCCCACGCAGCCCGGACAGCCACCACGGCAATCGCAGCGTTCGATCAGGGTCATCGACTGCGCCACGAGATCCTCGCGCCGGTTGAACAAAGGCTCGCTCTGACCGATGCCACCGGGAAACGCATCGTAGAGGTAAACCGTCGGCGTAAAAGGGGCGTCAAGCGCCAGAGTGGCAGGCTGCCCGTCGGTGCCGCGGATCTGTCCACGACCCGTGACGTCCGCACTAACGAACCACGCCCCGTCGCCGCTGCCCACCGACTTTTGCAAGTCGCGCGCTTCGGCCATCACCGCAACCGTCGCCACGATGTGCAGGGCGTAAGCCGCTCCGAGGAAACCGTCGAGTGCTTGGTGACGATCTTCGAAGGCGGCATCAAGCACGACTTGCGCAAGCTGCCACCACACCGCCGTCGTGTGTAACTCTTGATCCGGCAGGTTGACCTGACCGAAGCCGATGTTCTCGTGGGAGTAGAAACGAATCTTCTTGTAGCCGGGCACGCGGCGCACGACATGCACTTCTCCGTGGTGCGCCTGCCCACATCCGGCATTGGACGTGTCGAAGCAATCGAGCACCTTGAGTTTCGTGTAGTCGATCGCGTCGGTGTAATAATCCACGTGGGTGCGTGTGACGTAGGCCTTGCGGCCTTCCCAGTCGAGGCATTCCACTTGGTAGGGCACGGACTGAATCATGTGGATGGCGCCCTCGTACAGCGTTACAGGCGCGGCGGTGTAGTCGACTTCCGCGATGATGGTTTGGCGGCCGTTGGTGCGATCGACCACCACGAAGTTGCCATCGGCAACCGAGCGCAAGGACACTACAATGGCTGGATAGCTGTCAGCGATCCACTCCCACCGATCGCCCTCACGATGCAACACGCCTTCCTCGCCCAGCACGTCGAGCCACGGAGTGGCCACTTCGGTGCCGAACATTTCATCACCGATGAAGGGCAGCTCGAAAGCCGCACAGCGAATGTGGTCGAGCAGGATGAGAGGCTGATCGGGCTGGATGCGCGCGTGTTCGGGCGACGCGCCCTGGAAGAATTCCGGGTGTCGAACCAGGTATTGATCGAGTGGATCGGAGCTCGCCACCAACACACCCAGCGCCGACTGCTGCCGGCGACCGGCGCGGCCGAACCGTTGCCAGGTGGCGGCCACCGAGCCGGGATAGCCGTTCAACACCACCACATCGAGCGAGCCGATGTCCACGCCCAGTTCCAGTGCGGACGTGCTCACGATGCCGTCGATGGTGCCGGCGCGCATCTCGCGTTCCGCGGCGCGCCGTTCCTTCGGCAGGTAGCCGCCGCGGTAGGCGCGGATCCGTGCGGGCTTGCGCGGGTCGCTGTCGAACACGTCTTTCAGGTATTTGGTCAGCACTTCGACCATGGTGCGCGACTGCGCGAAGACCAGCGTCTTCATGCCCGACTTGATAGCCAGCCGCGCGATGCGGTTGGTTTGCGAGCGTGCGGATGCCCGCAAACCCAGATCGGGATTGACGACCGGCGGGTTCCACAGCAGCACGTGCTTGTCGCCGGTCGGTGCACCACTTTCCGTGATTGCAGCAACGGCATCCTCGATCAGTGCTTCGGCGTGCTCCTTCGGATTGCCGATCGTTGCGGAGCAGAGAATGAACTGCGGTGCCACGCCATAGAACGCACACACGCGCTTGAGCCGGCGAATCACATTGGCGACGTGCGAACCGAACACGCCGCGGTAGGTGTGCACTTCGTCGATCACGACATACCGCAGGTTCTCGAAGAACTGCGCCCATTTGGTGTGATGCGGCAGGATGGCCTGATGCAGCATGTCCGGATTGCTGACCACGATGTCGCCATGCAGCCGGATGGCTTGGCGCGCGTCACCGGGCGTGTCGCCATCGAAAGTGAAGGCTTTGACGCCCAGGTTCCCGGCTTGGTTGAGTGCGAGCAACTCGGCCACCTGATCCTGCGCCAGCGCTTTCGTCGGGAACAGATACAGCGCCTTGGCGTGCTGCGTCATTGCGGCGGTGATGACCGGCAACGTGTAGCAGAGCGACTTGCCAGAGGCGGTGGGCGTCACGATGGCGACATGTGCGCCGGATTGCGTCGCCGTCCAGGCCTCAGCCTGGTGGCTATACAGCTGGTCGATGCCACGTGAGCGCAAGGCTTGCGCGAGCGCAGGTGGCAGATCGTCGGGTAACGTCGCGAATGACCCTTCACGGCCGGGCACCACGAAAGCACCGGTGATCCTCGCCGCGTACCGCTTCGTGAGGCGCTGGGCCAGCGTGCGGCCGTCGCTCGGGTCACGCAGGACCAGTTCATCGGAGGCGTAGCGATCGAGAAGAGCGTTCATGCGGTGGCCTGGGCTGATGAGGTGAACAAGTGAATCCCGAGGTGATCTCATCCCGTGAGATGACTTCGGGTGACGCTGCGACTGAAGTCGCCTTCGAAGCTGTGTGCGATCACCGCGCTAAACCCTTGATCTGTCTGAGGTGGTTTGGCGGGGTTTTCTTTCATCTTCCATTTTCACCTAAATAGGTGAAACTATGCGAGCCATGACCATCCAGATCACCCAGCGCCAATTGAACGTCCTTGCTTTCATCCGAGCCCGGATTGAGCGGGACGGGCAGGCACCCACGCTTGAAGAAATCGGCGATGCACTGGGGATCGGCAATGTCAGTGCGGTCCTCAAACACGTCCGGTCGCTCGCAGAGAAGGGCCGGCTGACGTTCGAACCAAACCATGCCCGCAGTATTCGGCTGGTACGCGAACCCGATCCGATGGATGCCGACACCTTGGAACTGCCGCTGATCGGTCGCATCGCCGCCGGCGAACCCCTGTTTTCAGAGTCACGGGTCGATCGCAGCCTGCGCGTGTCGCGTTCGCTGTTCCGGTTGCGACCGGACTACCTGGTGAAGGTGGTGGGCGATTCGATGCGCGACGAAGGAATCCTGGACGGTGACCTGGTGGCGGTGCACGCCACGCCGGTGGCCCGTCATGGCCAGGTGGTAGCCGCGCGTGTGGATGGTGACCGTTTCACGATCAAGCGGCTGCACTGGAAGGGTGATGTGATCCGGTTGATGCCAAACAGTCCTGGCTTCAAACCCATCGACGTGGATCCGACCGAAGACTTCGCGATTGAAGGTCTGTTTGCAGGCCTGCTCCGAGGCAGCTGATGAACGCTGCAATTCCACTTTCCGCGTTGCTCGACGCACGCCAAGTCTGGCGTGGTCGTGCTCCCGAATTGCCGATCGGTGATCAGCCCACGGGCTGGCGCGCACTCGATGCCGTGTTGCCTGCAGGCGGTTGGCCGGAGGCCTCGTTGTCCGAGATCCTGCTGCCCGTCGATGGCGTGGGTGAACTTCGCCTCGTGCTACCCACACTCGCGCGGTTGACTCAAGGTCAGCGCCACGTAGTGATCGTGTCGCCACCGTATGCGCCGTGTGTCGCCGGCTGGCGCCAGCAAGGCGTCGACATGCGTCGGGTGGAATTCGTGGATGCCGGCGAGAAGGATGTGCTCTGGGCCACCGAGCAGTGCTTGCGATCAGGAAGCTGCGCCGCCGTGCTGACGTGGCCGCATCACGCTGACGATCGCGCCATGCGTCGTCTGCAGGTGGCCGCGATCACCGGACAGGCGCTTGCTTTCGTGTTCCGTGATCGCTCCCACCTATCCAACGCATCGCCTGCTGCGCTACGTCTGGAACTGGAAGCGTCGCCACGCCCGCAGGTCTGGGTGCGCAAATGTCGGGGCGGCGGCGTGCCCGTCCAGGCTATTCCGTTGCCACGTTCTGTCCATTGATGGCAGCCAGACATGTTATGGACCTGCATCAAACTGCCACATCTGGCGATGGATGGAATTCTCCGCCGCCGCTCCACGGACGAACCGTTGGTACTTGTCGATGGACCGGTCAACGCGCGCACAATTGTTTCCGTCAATGAGACTGCCCGCGCTGCGGGTCTGCACGTAGGACAACGGCTGAGCGCCGCACAAGCGCTGCTTTCGCAGTTCGAAGCGGTCCCGTATGACCGCGAGGCGGTGGAGCGGTGGCACCGGTTCCTGGCTGCCGTGGCTTACCGCTATAGCTCCGAGGTCAGCTTGCTGCCGCATGCGATCGTGCTGGAGGTCAGCAAGAGCATGGGCCTGTTCGGGCCATGGCCACGGCTTGAATCCATGCTTAGGGCCGACTTCACCAACCTAGGATTCCGTCATCGCATGGCAGCGGCGCCGACAGCTCACGCTGCTCATGTGTTGACCACGGTTTCCGACGGAAAAGCAGTACTGTCCTCCGACACGCTGCGCAACGCCCTGCAGCGCGTGCCGATCGCGAAGAGTCGACTGCCCGCGAACGCCCTCGCGGCGTTGCCGAGCATGGGTATTCGCACGGTGGGCCAAGTGCTGGCACTACCGCGGGACGGACTGCGTCGCCGCTTCGGTGCGGAACTGTTGGCGTCGTTGGATCGTCTGACGGGTGATCTTCCTTCTGGCCTGGAGTTGTATCGCCCTCCGGACATGTTCGACCTGCGCATCGAGTTGCTTCATGAGGTGGAGAACCAATCCGCGCTGATCTTTCCAATGCGGCGCATGGTCGATGATCTGGCCGCGTATCTGGCCGGCCGCGATGGCGGGGTGCAGCGCTTCTTGCTTCGCCTGGAGCACCGCGAAGGTCGCTTCACTGATGTCCCAGTGGGATTACTGGCATCGGAACGCGATGGTGCCCTATTGTTCGAGTTCGCACGAGGTCGACTGGAACACGTGACTCTGCCTGAGCCGGTGCTGGCGTTGCGTCTGATGGCCCGCGATCTGCCGGCATTCGTACCCGTGGGACGTGACTTGCTCGACGAGCGACCAGCGAATGCGTTGCCGATCGAGCAGCTGCGTGAGCGGCTGCGCGCGAGGTTGGGAGATGGTGCGGTCTATCGACTGGGCAACACGCGGGACCCCCGACCGGAACGTGCACAGCGCGAGTCCGCGCATGATGAAGTGCCGATCGAGCCGCACCCACGACCTACTTGGTTGCTTCGACGTCCCATTCCGTTGCGTGGCGGACATCCCATCATCCTGGCGGGTCCGGAACGTATCGAAACAGGTTGGTGGGATGGTGGAGAAGTCTGCCGCGATTACTACGTCATCGAGACCTCGCTGGGGCAGGGGGCCTGGGCGTTCTGCGCACCCGATGAACAGACCGGCTGGATGATCCACGGGTGGTTCGCATGACGGCCTACGCGGAACTCCATTGCCTCTCGAACTTCTCCTTCGGCCGTGGCGCATCCAGTGCACACGAACTGTTCGAGCGCGCGAAGACGTGTGGCTACGCGGCGTTGGCGATCACCGATGAGTGCTCGCTTGCCGGTATCGTCCGCGCGCTGGAAGCTTCACGCGAAACCGGAGTGCCGCTGATCGTCGGTTCGGAAATCCAGCTCGACGATGGCCCCAAGATCGTCGTGTTGTGCGAAACCAAAGAGGGCTACACATCGCTGTGCAGTCTCATCACCACGGGGCGGCGCGCATCGGAGAAGGGCACGTATCGCCTCACACGCGCCGACGTGGCTACCGGGCTGCCAGGCACGCTGGTCCTGTGGGTGCCTGAGTTAGTCGTCGACATGGCTCACGGTGGCTGGGTGAAGCAGACGTTTGGCGACCGCGCCTGGCTCGCCATTGAGCTGCATCGCGGACCGAACGACGCACGACGGGTGCATGAACTGGAAGCGATCGGTCGCGAGATTGGTCTTCCACTGGTGGCGGCGGGCGACGTGCACATGCACATCCGGCGACGGCTTGCCCTGCAGCACACGCTCACCGCGATCCGACACCGCGTGCCGGTTGCTGAGGCGGGCGGATTGATCGCACGCAATGGCGAACGGCACCTGCGCCGTCGCCACGTACTTGCCAAGCTCTACCCTGAAACCCTGCTTGAGGTGAGCGCGCGGATCGCCGCCCGTTGCACGTTCACGCTTGACGAGCTGCGCTACCGCTACCCGGCTGAGCTCGTGCCGGAAGGCCACACTGCCACTAGCTGGTTGCGCCAGTTGACGGAGGAGGGTGCGCGTTGGCGCTGGCCCGGGGGCGTGCCTGAGAAAGAGCACAAGCAAATCGAGCATGAACTGGGATTGATCGAAGCACTTCGTTACGAGTCTTATTTCCTCACCGTGCATGACATCGTTCGTTTCGCGCGCAGCCAGGGGATCCTGTGTCAGGGACGAGGATCTGCGGCGAACTCCTCGGTTTGCTTTGCGCTCGGTGTGACTGAGGTTGACCCGGCGAAGATGAACTTGCTGGTCGAACGGTTCATCTCGAAGGAGCGCAATGAACCGCCTGACATCGATATCGACTTCGAGCACGAGCGGCGTGAGGAAGTCATTCAATACATCTACGGCAAGTACGGGCGGGAGCGTGCCGCATTGGCAGCGACTGTCATCTGCTACCGCGGCAAGAGCGCCGTGCGGGACGTAGCCAAGGCCATGGGGCTGCCGCTAGATCAGGTCGATCAGTTGAGCCAAGTGTTTGCCTGGTGGGATGGCGACGAGTCACTCGCCGAGCAATTACGCGAACGCGGGTTCGACCCGGATAGCACGGTTATCCAGCGGATCGTGAAACTCACGGCAGAGATTTTGGACATGCCGCGTCACCTGTCGCAGCACGTTGGGGGTTTCGTGATCGCCGATGCGCCCCTGAGCGAACTGGTGCCGGTGGAGAACGCGGCAATGCCCGATCGCACCATCATCCAGTGGGACAAGGATGACCTGGATACCATGAAATTACTCAAGGTCGATTGCCTGGCGCTAGGCATGCTGACTTGTGTACGCAAGTGTCTGGACCTCCTGCGGGAGCATCGCGGACAGGATTACACGATGGCCATCTTGCCTCAGGACGATCCGGCGACTTATCGGATGATCCAGCGCGCCGACACCATCGGTGTTTTCCAGATCGAGAGCCGCGCCCAGATGGCCATGCTGCCACGCCACCGACCGGAGACGTTCTATGACTTGGTGATCCAGGTAGCCATCGTGCGGCCCGGTCCGATCCAGGGCGACATGGTGCACCCGTATCTACGGCGCCGTCGCGGAGAAGAGCCGGTCGATTATCCCTCGGAGGATCTGAAGGCGGTGTTCGAACGCACGCTGGGTGTACCGCTATTCCAGGAGCAGGTCATGAAACTTGCCATCGTCGCCGCGGGCTATACGGCAGGTGAAGCAGACCAGCTGAGGCGTTCGATGGCTGCATGGAAGCGTCACGGCGGTATGGAAGGTCATCGCGAACGGATCAGCCGCGGCATGCTGGAACGTGGCTACACCGCGGAGTTCGCGGCCCGCCTATTCGAGCAGATCAAGGGGTTCGGGTCCTATGGATTTCCCGAAAGCCATGCGGCAAGTTTTGCTGGCATCGCTTACGCCAGCTGCTGGCTGAAATGCCACGAGCCAGCGGCCTTCGCCTGCGCACTGTTGAACAGCCAGCCCATGGGCTTCTACGCGCCCAGTCAGATCGTGCAGGATGCGCAGCGTCATTACGTGGCAGTGCTTCCAGTCGATGTGCGTCATAGCGATTGGGACTGCACTCTGGAAGTCGACATACGCAAACCGGCAACCTTATCGCCCGCTATACGGCTGGGTTTGCGCCAAATTCGTGGTTTTAGCGAAGCGGCGGCAAAGCGCATCAGTCTTGCGCGCATTGAGCACGCTTTCATCGACTTGGCTGATCTGTGCGCACGCGCTCAGCTGGACAAACGGCATCAGCTACTTCTGGCCGAGGCCAGCGCTTTATCCGGTCTCTCTGGTCACCGCCATCGCGCCTTTTGGGAAGTCGCAGGTGTCGAAGCGCAACTGCCGCTGTTCGGTAACGAAAGTCCTGCCGAGCAGCCCATTGTACTGCCACTACCTTCGCAAGCGGAGAATACGCTCGCCGATTACGCACGCATTGGCCTTACTTTGGGTCCGCATCCTGTCCGCCAGATTCGTGCGCGTTTGCGCGCGGCGCGGTGCATCGATTCCCGCACGTTAGGCTCGCGTCCACATGAGAGCTTTGTTCGGACTGCCGGGTTGGTGACACAACGCCAGCGTCCACAAACAGCTAGCGGCGTCACCTTTATCACCTTGGAAGATGAGTACGGGCCGATCAATGTGATCGTGTGGCGGCAGGTCGCTGAACGCCAGCGTCGCACCTTCCTTGAAGCCCGCTTACTCGGAGTGGAAGGCAGATGGGAACACGTCGATGGAGTCAGTCATCTCATAGCACATCACCTCACCGACATGAGCGCGATGCTTGGTTCGCTTGATAGTCGATCGAGGGATTTTCATTGACTCGCGACACAAGATTCGACGGATTGGCCTACCCACGTTCCGAAAGCAAGGGACGCACCTACGTGTATGTGCTTCCGTGCCGTGGCGAGGATCTCGTGAAGGTCGGATTTAGTCGCGATCCCCTGCAACGATTCCACACCTTGCATCGACGTTTTTTCAACTTCTTCGATTTGGAGGCTGGACTATTGATCGAAACCGAGCATCTGCGCGAAGCCCGGCGTATTGAGCGTCTGTTCATCGAGAAGTGGTCTGAACATCAAGCACCCGCACCGATGGCCATTGCGAAAAGCGCGGGCGGCCATACGGAATGGTTTCGTGGCATTCAGGATTTCGTCGATGATTTCGCAGTACGGCTGGCAACACGGTATGACCACAAGGTTCACGTTCCGTTGCGGACTTGGATGGCGGAACGCTTTCTAGAACGATCAAGCGTCTTGTATGAGTGGTCCATGCGGTTATTGGACTTGATTGCGGATCATGCCATGTATTCTTCAAGTGAAACCAAGACAAACATTTACACCATCGCACTTCGCGATGCTCTCGATGCGTGTATTGCGGTCGGGATGGATCTGCCGAGTCTTGTGCCTGGCACCGTCTTAGACTGGTACGAGCGTTGATAACGCTAAAACTCACTCACGAATTCAATGCTGGCGCGAAGCTGGCAGGACACGCCCTGTGCGCATTCCCGGACGATTTCGGCGACTTCATCCGTAGGGCAGTCGACTTCAACGCTGTAGAGCTTTCCTTCGCTGTCGCTCCCAAGTTCGGAAGAGCTCGAGTCTTCCCGCATTTGCGGCATCATGTCGTCGACTTCTTCGACATGTTCAACCTCATCAATGCCGTGCAGCGCAGAAATGACGGTGTCCGTATTGGCGCGGCTGCCGAAGAGACGAAACCGGATCATTGGCATCAAGATCACCCGGGCAGGGAAAGGAAAATAACGATGACAAGTTCCGTGCATACGCGAGGTGATCCCATCGTCCCGTGCCTGAGGGCTTCGTGTGGGTGTGGCGGCAAGACTTCTGATGCACGTTTTCTTGACACTCTATGGCCACAATTCGGGCATGCCCCGCGCCTTCGCCTCCATTCCTTCGTCCCGCAAGCAGGCGCGCACCGTCGGACTGGTTTACGTCACCGATGCCAAGCCTGGTATTCATCGACGACGGCATGGCAAGAATTTCATATATTACGGCAGCAACGGCCGACGGATCACTGACTCCAAAGAACTGCAACGCATCCGTTCCTTGGCCATACCACCTGCTTACAGTGACGTCTGGATTTGCACCGATGCGTGCGGTCACCTGCAAGCTACTGGTCGGGATGCGAGGGGGCGCAAACAATACCGCTACCATAAAAGGTGGCGTGCTTTGCGCGATCACGGCAAATTCGACCGCGTGGAAATGTTTGGATCCCAACTGCGGAACTTGCGTCGGCATATTCGCAGCGATCTTGCCAAGCCGGGTTTGCCGCAGGAGAAAGTGCTGGCATTGATCGTACGTCTTCTCGACGAAACCCTGATCCGTATCGGCAACGAGCGTTACACCCGTGATAATCGAAGTTACGGGCTAACCACGCTTCGTTCCAAACATGTGCATGCGCTGAATGGACGGCTTCGTTTTGCATTTCATGGCAAAAGCGGGCAGCAGCGCGAGGCCGAACTCAGCAACAAGCGCCTTGCAAGGATCGTGCGCCGCATGCAGCAACTTCCAGGCGAAAGGCTTTTCCAGTATCTCGATGACGACGGTCAAAGGCAGCCGATCGACTCCGGGCAAGTCAACGACTATCTGCATCTTGTCTGCGGTGACGACTTCAGTGCCAAGGACTTTCGGACATGGGGTGGAACAGCGCATGCTGCCGCCGTGCTTGCGCGCACCCCATTACCGGAAGGCAACTATGCTCAACGGATGGCGCTGACATCGGCAATCAAGGAAGTTGCGGCTTTCCTTGGAAACACCCCAGCCGTATGCCGCAGCTCCTATATTCATCCGAAAATTATCGACGGCTGGTTGACTGGCAGCTTGCATAGAGCGATTCCCGTTGACTCCGCTGCCCATCCTCGTCAGCTTGAGCAACGCGTCATGCGCTTCTTGCGGTCGCGTCGCAACGCCATCGGTGATCCTAAATGAGCGAGGTGTGATATAGGCTCGTCGTGTCGCCTTGAACGGAAAGCTATACCTGCTTGCCCAGAGCGCTTGCTTTCTGCGCGCGTGCAATCGCGTCCATCAATTCGGCAGCACTGAACGGTTTTTGTAAACATACGGTTCGAGGTGGGTAGCCATGATAGTCACAGGTTGATTCTGCTGAAATCAATACCAAGGCGACCCCTGGATGCCGTTCAACTGCCGTATTGCAGGCATCTATACCCGTAGCTTCACCCCCCAGAATGACATCCGCGACAATAACGTCTACGGGTCCACTGTCCAGCATTTCAAGCGCCTCGCGGCAAGTATGAAATGTTCGCACAAGAAAGTTCGCCTTCGCCTGGAGGATATCCTCAATAGCGGACAGCACAATAGCGTCGTCGTCGATGACGATAACGCTTTGCTGAAGTTTCATGAGAGCCTCTGGGAGTTCGGCGGAATGCCTGTTTTTCGACTATAGGCTCTTGTGAGCCTGCGCGTACTCGCTATTGCCCGCTTAGGCTTCGCGAAATATTCGATATTGCTATCAATGGCCCCGGGACAGTTAAGTTATATGCCACCACTTCCGTAGAGCAAGTCCACGCTCGGAATCTTGCCGTGGCTTTCTAGGATGCGATCGACCCGGATCAGCAACCAGTCGTAGTCAAACGGGCCGGCATCGCCGGTGATCCTGTCAGATGCGCACCAGAATGCTTGCCAGAACTCCGTTTCAAGTGGGTTGGCTTCGATCAAAGATGGCATACCCGCATCGAGGGCATCTAGTAACTTTTTGAGGTCTTCGCGAGATTTAGGCATGACATCCTCCCCCCGAGGCTCTGGGTAGTAATGGTGGATAACACATGCCCTCACTTTCGAGCCAAAGCGCGTGAGCGAGGTCGGCTTGAGCTGTTTTTGTAACGTCGATACAAGTAAACCTCCTGTCCACAGGAGGTTTGATCTCATTGGTCTCGAAGCGCGTTAGTGCTTCTTCGCTTCGGCGCGCGCCTTGTCAGCCGCTTTACCTGCTTCCTTTTGCAGTTTTCCCGCGTGCTTCTCGAAGTTACCAGCGTCTTCCTTTCCCTTGTTGCCAGTGACCTTGCCGATCACTTCCTTCATAGCGCCCTTCACTTCATGTTTGGCGCCTTCGGTACGATTCTTGTCCATGACTTCCTCCACTCCGCGACATTGCGGAGAGCAGTTTTATAAAGACCTTTGCGTGCGAGGATCGTGAGGAAAGTGGCAGGAAATCGGCATGCGGATTTCACTTGGCTGAATAACCGGCGGTAAAGTTTACCGTCGGCGCATGCGCGATCAGTGTTAGCTAGCGAGCAAGCCAACCTGTCGAAGAACTTGATCCTTGAAGAAAGCAAAGAACCAACTTTGCCGATTGCCGGTAACTCATATGTCACCGATCCCACGGCAAACATTTCTTATTCCAGGTTTACTCAATTGACTCGAGCTTGACATCGTCAAGCCGAAGCTCGCAGCCAAAGAGAAAAAGAGGATGAGGTCATGTCGAAATCCCGCGTAGAACTTCATCGGGTATTGTTGGAGCTTGAGAAATCCATGCCTTCTTTGATCAAGAAATATCCTCAAGACCGAGATTTCATGTCAGCTTTCGTAAGTAGGGTAGATGTCATCACTAGCCATGCTTCTCCCGAAGATCACACGTGGGTACACGGACAAATCGGTTGCATTCTGGACGAATACGGCAAGCTCAATGACGGCTATCCCATGCGCTCTAATCAACAGTCATCCTAAGGTTCGATCGGCGACCCAACTACGTTGATCTTCCGGAGACATTCACCATGCTCATCTTGCTGGGGGGCGACGAGATTCGGGGTTCGATGAGCTCGTACTTACGCTTCACGACTAACTGTGCGGCGATGTGATGACGCGTTAGGGATCAACGGTCTGCGTTAAATCCATATAGAAATCTCCGAGATGAACCGATAGATCGCGCGGCGGTTTGTCGTCAGACGAGGGCATCCTCTTGAACGTCTCATCGGTTAAAAAGTCGAAGACCACAACATCAGAGCTTTCCTTGTTGCGCAAGCTCAGTGCGGGCCTTATCACTGGCGCGGCCGACGACGATCCGAGTGGTATCGCTACCTATTCGCAGGTTGGGGCTGCCTTCGGCTATGCCACGATTTGGAGTCTGTTCCTTGCCATGCCGCTGATGATCGCGATCCAAGCGATCAGCGCGCGCGTCGGCTCTGCGACGGGCAAGGGACTGTCGAGCAGCATGCGCAGCCATTACCCGCATCCGTGGGTATACGGACTCGTGTTTTCTGTTCTTGTGGCCAATGTGATCAATTTGGCTGCCGATATCGGCGCTATGGGTGCGGCGCTCAAATTGCTGATCGGCGGCCCGGCGGTGGTCTACGCGGCGGCCTTCGCCATCGTCTCGCTGCTTTTGCAGATGTATGTGCCGTTTTCCCGCTACTCGCCCATCCTGAAGGTCCTGACGCTCAGCCTTTTCGCTTATGTGGCGACGGTATTCGTCATCCATGTACCTTGGATCGAGGTACTTAAGGGCATCGTTATGCCAAAAGTACAGTTGTCGGCAAAGTACGCCGTCGCCATCGTCGCTGTGCTCGGCACCACCATCAGCCCCTACCTTTTCTTCTGGCAAGCTGCGCAAGAAGCCGAAGAAATTCGTGAGGACGATGATCGGGAGCCATTGAAGAAAGACCCGTCACAGGGACCCAAACAGATCGAACGGATCACGGTGGATACAACGATAGGAATGGTGTTCTCCAATATCGTGGCCGTTTTTATCGTTCTTACGGCGGCTGTCGTCCTTCATGCTCATGGAAAGACCAACATCCAGTCGGCTTCCGACGCGGCGGAGGCTTTGCGCCCCCTCGCCGGTCGATTTGCTTTTGCGCTATTTGCCGCAGGGATCATTGGAACAGGCTTGCTCGCTGTGCCAGTTCTTGCGGGGTCTACGGCATTTGCGACGGCCGGCTCACTCGGGCATCGCTATGGGCTGGAATACAAACCTCACGAAGCCAAGTTCTTCTACGGGGTGCTGATCTTTGCCAGCCTTGTTGGTGTGGCCCTGAATTTCACTCCCATCGATCCCATCAAGGCACTGTATTGGAGCGCGGTGATCAACGGCGTCACTGCGGTGCCGATGATGATCATGGTCATGCTGCTGGCCATGAACAAAAAGGTGATGGGGGAATTCACGCTCAATACGTCACTGAAGGTATGGGGCTGGATTGCTACCGGGGTCATGACTGCGGCTGCGGTAGTCATGTTTGTTACCTGGGGTCAGTGAAGACAGCCATATCCGAACAAGGGAACGACAGTGCATCGCTACCTGGCCGTCATTGCGTCGACATTTGCCGCTTCCCTCTGGATAGGCGACGCGCTAGCGGATGACACCAATTACCTTGTGCCGCAGTTGCTTGGCGCGCAGTACACGTTCATCACCCAGATACAGAACAGTCTGCATTCGCCATATGCCGGTCCGCTTAGCCTCAATCCCAGGGGTGACCATGCACGCTCACATACCTTCGGAGTGTATTTCGGCGTGCCTTTGACGTCGCGTCTCTCTGCGTACGTGGATGTCGAGATGTTCCGCGGGCAGGGCATCAGTCACAGCACGGGATTGGCCGGCTTGACCAACGGCGATGTCATCCGCGGCGGTGGTAGCACTCTCGGGCGTGGGGCTTACGTTGCGCGTGCATTCCTTACGTACGACATCCCACTTGGCGACAAAACCACGGAAGTCAAACGGAAGATGGATCAACTGCCGGGCGCTCAGGCCGACGATCGCCTGAGTTTCAAGTTGGGGCTCATGGCGGTAAACGACGATTTTGATCAAAGCCGTTACGGCAACTCGACGCGAACCCAGTTCATGAACTGGAGTCTATTCAACAGTCCGGCATGGGACTTTGCCGCCGACACCCGCGGCTACACCGTCGGCGGCCTCGCAACCTACGTGACCGGCCCCTGGACCTGGCGCTACGGTATCTATCAGATGCCGACAAAGGCCAACGGGCCAAACTTGGAAGGCCCCATCGGCAAGGCAAATGGCCAGAACGCGCAGGTGACTTGGCAGCACGATCCCAAAAGTGCCAGCGTGTGGTTGCTCGTATTTCAAAACAAGGCACGGATGGGCATCTACGACGATGCTTTGCTTCGAGCTGAAGAAACGGGAACCGTTCCAAACATTCGCGCAGATGACCAGAACGGTCGGTACAAATATGGAGCAGCGGCGGGCATTGATGTCCCACTCGCCGACGACGGAGACACCGGTCTGTTCGGACGTGTCGCGTGGAACGACGGAAAGACGGAATCCTTTGTTTTCACCGAAGCGGACCGCAGCGCCAGTATCGGCGTGCAGGTCGCCGGAAGCGAGTGGGAGCGCCCCAAGGATCGAATCGCGATAGCTTTTGCAGTGAACGGCCTTTCGCCTGAGCACCGCGACTACCTCGCGGCGGGAGGCTCAGGTTTTACTTTGGGGGACGGCCGGCTGAATTACAGCACCGAGCAGATCGGAGAGGCGTATTACGACCTCGCGGTCACCTCATTCGCCTTCGTGACGGCAGACATTCAACTTATTCACAATCCGGGATACAACAGGGATCGTGGGCCGGCGCGCGTCGTTGGACTGCGCGTCCATTTGGAATACTGACAGCGTTGAATGGTGCTCCCGGACGCCAAGATCGACTGGACCGATGCGTCGAACGGTGCTGTCTTAACCGCAGCCCTCTTCATGGGCGCTGAAGCGGGTATCGGCCTTTACACCGGCCGGAGTCATGTCGGAGAGGCATACGGGCCAGCAGGTGCCTTCGTCATTCTGCTTACGTGGGTGTATTACTCCGCAATCATCGTCCTGATTGGGGCCGACTTCACATGGGCCCTAGCCGACACACGCGGCAAACCTATAAGGCCCGACATGTGGCCGATATTGAGAACATGGCGTCGAACTTCTCTGAAAATTGAAGTTTGCTGGACCTACTGACGATTCGATTCCACAGCCATCAAGGAGTGGGGTATGGGTCTTCTTTAAGCACTGCGGCGAGATGGGCGGCATTGGACGCCAGTGTCTTGATGGTGCTTGCAAGTTTCTTCGGGATTTGATCCAGATCTATGTAATTGACGCTTCCCATCGCTTCCCCTACCCAATAGGCGGAGCTTCCACCTGGGATGGTAAAGCCAACATCAGCAAGTGCCTGATAGAGCTCCGCCGTCACATGGTGCGCGCCATCCTCATTGCCAACCACGGCAACGACGGCGACGCGACCAAACGTCGGGTATCGGCCCTGTTTGTCGATTTCACCCAGGAACGCATCCATTCTTTCCAGTACGCGATGGCACACGCTGGACGGCTGGCCCATCCATATCGGCGAAGCCAGCACGAGAATATTTGCATCGAGCACTTTCTGACGAAGCGCGGGCCATTCGTCGCCTTCGCCTTCGTCCGCCGTGACACCCGTTTTGACATTGTAGTCCGCGACACGAATGCTGGAACCATCAACACCGTACTTGGTCAGGGCATGCAGAATCTGGTCCAAGATTTTCTGCGTCGAGGACGCCTCCGGTCCAGACTTAAGCGTGCAGTTCATGCCAAACGCGGTCAATGCCTTTGAAATTTTCCTGGCTTGTTCTTTCATAACGTTGTGCTATCGACTGATCGAGAAGCTCGGACGCTACAAAATGCACCGTCAGGTCACGATGAATATATCGACATTGCATCTACACATTCTGTGCAGATCAGCGACGCGAAATGAGCCGGAGCGCATTACTCGGCGAGAAAATCCAGTCGAAGCTCCACTTACAGTGATTCCCCACAAGGCTCAGACTCTTTCCTGGCCTTCGATACTCCGTGGTCGCATGGGAACTGGATCAGATCCGACCGTCGATGGAAGGGACGGATCGGTACGCCCGAGCGTGATGTTCTTGGACGCTCGTACGTAGCGGTTTGCGTACGTCCATATTTCGCCCGTCGCCGTAATAAGTACGGTCCAATACAGATCTGATTCGGGACCATAGTCAATCAGGATGTGCGCAAAGCCTTCGCCTTTCGGCGTATTCATCGGGATGGGCGGATTGAGCTGTAGCACGGCGTTTCCTCCAGATAGTTGTGCTGAGCGTGCTTCCTCCTTGGTGAAAAATCCGAGAAGCGTTGGGAGCCGAGCAGGCTGTCAGTCGCAGCGTTTTGAACGCCTCGAAATGGCAATCTAAAAATCACAAAATTTTGTCATCTCCGGTGGCAGATTTCCCAAGTTCGTGGTGTTCTGCTTGGGAGATGGCGATGCAGCAGACGATCTACGTAGTTCGAGGCTTTCGTGGTGGGCGAAGGCAACCGGAAGAACACTTTGCGACGGAGGCAAGAGCCCGACGACGTGCCGCGTATCTTGGCAAAGACTATGACGCAGTCATTGTTGGACAGCGTTTCATCGACACTGAAAAATGTAGTGACCATCAGCTTGCAGAGCGTGTTGTCGATCCGCCGGTATAACATGCATGGAGTCAGACTACGTTTGTGTTTTGTGGATTAGGACTGTGATCGCTTCATAGTGGAAAAGAAGAAGCTAAATTCGCTTACGACGCGATAAAAGGCTAACTCGCCATGAGGCGATTGCAGTCCTAATCCACGAAAACCACCTTGCGCGGGACGAGAGCACGATTGAGCGTCGCGCGATACTTTTAGCGACCCCCGATACGACTGGACGGACAAAAGCATGGGACAGATAGCTGAGAAAGTCTTTGTTGAGCGTGCTGATATTGAATACCTTGAGCACCTCGTTGGCGAGTTGGCAGTCAATGCATGTGTCCGGGTTACCACGCGACGGGGCCATGTTGTCGAGGGTTTGGTAACCGTAACGCCGACAGTTCAGATATTCCGGGACAATGAAGGTGCCGAAGGGATCAATGGAATCGTCAAGCTCGAGAACGCGGAGCACCCTGAAAGGGATGAGTTGGTTTGGTTGGGAGATATTCGGGAGATAGTTCATCTGGACTCCGTCCTAAAGGGTGTGAGCAGGGCTTAGGCCCCGACCATCGTTTTCTCCACGGCACCGTCCGACAGGGCAGGCAATCCGCAATCGAAATGGGCTCGCATCTGGCTTCACATCCGAGCTGTGGAGTTCAAAGTCTCGCTTGTAGAACAACTCAAGACGTATATAAAAGAAAGGAGCCAATCGGCTCCTTTCGTCGTCAAGTCAACGGGGATCATTGAGCGGCGGCGCTTACTGTCAGGCCGCTGCTATCCACACTCTTGACGCCTTTGACGCTCTTTGCAACGCGCACCGCTTTTGCTTTGGTCTGGGCTGTAGCAACCGAGCCGGTCAAGGTAACCACGCCGCCACTGGTCGAAACGGAAATATCTGTTGAAGGGATGTTTTTCGTGGTCGCGAATTCTGACTTGACCTTGGTGGTGATCCACGCATCTGCGGTTTTATCAGGAACGGTCTGGCTGTCCGATGTCTTTTCCATAGCACCACTCGTGTCCTGAGCAACGACTTGGGACAGGGGGGCTGCTGCAAAAAGAGCAATCAGGCCGGTGGCAAACAGACTGTTGCGGAGCTTCGAGTGGTTGCGCATGACGATCTCCTAAAAGGTGTTAGGCAGGTTTCACAATTTGGACGCCAAGATAGAAATTTCTTCGATCTCATTGGCAAACATAGATTGGCAAGAGCTCCGTAGACAGGCCGTCAAACCATCGGTCTGGTGACATCACAGTGTGCTCACGACGTAGCGACATGTTCTGTATGTCCAAGCAGGCAAGCTACGACTCCAATTCAGCGGAGAACATCATGAGCGCATCAAGCACGAAACGAGCGCAAGTCAAATCACGGGAAGAAAAAATGGGGACGCGCAAGAGGGGCGGTGACGCGGCTAGGCTTGATGGTCGCAGCATAGCCATCCTCGCGACCGACGGCTTCGAGCAATCGGAACTGACAGAACCAAAACGCTTGCTCGAAGAAGCTGGAGCCGAGGTCAGTGTGATAGCGTCCGGGAGTGCCAAGCAGATCAGGGGCTGGGACAAGAAAGATTGGGGCAGCCCGGTGGATGTCGACGTAGTGCTGTCCGATGCGGATGCATCCGATTTCGACGCACTCGTGCTCCCGGGCGGTGTAATGAATCCCGACAAGCTTCGGCTCGAGTCGGCGGCGATCAACCTGATCAGGGCATTCGGCGAGTCGGGCAAGCCCATCGCAGCGATCTGCCATGGTCCATGGACTCTGATCGATGCTGAACTGGTGGAGGGTCATACGATGACCTCCTGGCCATCGTTACGCACCGATCTCGAGAACGCTGGCGCTACGTGGGAAGATCGCGAAGTCGTCCACGACGGTCAATTGATTACCAGCCGCAAACCGGACGACATTCCTGCCTTCGCCCGCGCGCTCATTGATCAGTTGGCGGCGTGAACGTCATGACACTCGGGATGCCCACACTGGCAGCCTTCGGCCTGATCGGACACGGGCGACTCCACCCGCTTTCGGCAGTGTTCGCTGCAATAGGCTTCGCCACCTTGAACTTCACAGTGGCACGCTGGGTGGGCACAACGTTGATGTCCTTGGTTGCTCTGAGTCATGTCGGTGCTCTTGTCTACGTTAACGCAGTGATATGTACGCGTGATTCCCTCAAAGCGGCGTGAGTGAGTGGGATGCTACTCAAGCTATGCATCAAACCTGGAGAACCTCTATGTCCACTAGCGACCGCAAAGACCTCCCCCATCCAGACGACCCACCACCAAGCACGACAGAGACCGCGGAGCAGCGCAAGCAGCGCAAGCAGCGCGAGAGCAGCAATCAAGACGAAGCGCTGGAGGAGACTTTTCCTGCTAGCGACCCGGTATCGCCGTTTGTTCCCGCGCGTGCTCCCAAGCCGGGTCGGTCAACGCAATCCAGCTGTGATAAAGCCATTGGAGAAAGCAGCATGGGCAAGATCATCTATGACGGCAAGCACTACGAACTCGAATCTTTACGCGAACGCATGGACGAAGATCTGGTCGGCGGCATCGATAGCAGCCTCAGTGATCAAGAATTCTTTGATTCCTATCTCGTTGCTCACGACGAGAAATACGGCGAGCGCTTTGTAGTCGATTGATAGTCAATCGGTAGTGTCTGCAACTGGACCTCCTAAGCTGAGCCCGCGCGCTCATCAGGCGTGCAGTGCTGAGGCGTCTGACAGATGAGTCGCACCGGCGTCACTACGAAAGGTCGGGCTATACACGACTCAACGCAGCTTCTTCATGATGTTGTCTAGGCTCTGTCGCACATCATCGATGCCAGCCCATGGGTCCGAGCGCAACCGCGCCAGCCGCTTGGGCGTTGAACGGATATCGAAGTCGTGTCCGCTTTTGAGCTTCCCCAGCTCGCTCCAACGGATCGGCAGGGCGACGGGAGCGCCGCTGCGCGCACGTAATGAATACGATGCCACGCTCGTAGCTCCTCTACTGTTGCGCAGATAGTCCAGGTAGATCTTGCCGCGGCGCTGTGCCTTACTCGCCGTCGTGATGAACTCCAGCGGATACGCCTGTGTCACGATGGTCGCAAAGGCGCGCGCAAAGTCCTTCGCCTGCGGCCACGCACAGCCAGGGTTTAACGGAACGACGACATGCAGGCCTTTGCCTCCTGTGGTGCGCAGGAAGGATTCCACATCCAGCCGTCCAAGCAGCTTGCGCATTAACCGTGCAGCGGCCACGACCCGCGGCCACGCGACGTTGTCGCCAGGATCCAGGTCGAAGACCACCCGGTTAGCCAGATTTGGCTGTTCGACAGTCGAACCCCAAGGGTGGAATTCCAACACGCCGAACTGCACCAGCTCGATCACCGAGCTAGCATCGCGCGGATAGATATAGACTGCCCGTGTACCGGACTCCTCCTTCAACTTCACGTCGCCGACGTGTTTCAGGCCAGTGATCAGGTGCTTCTGGAAGAAGCAGGCCTTCGCGGTTCCTTCCGGACAGCGGATCACCGATGTTGGGCGATCCACCACACCGGGCAGGAACCAGTTCATGACGCTGGCGTAATAGTCGGCCACGTCTTGCTTGGTGTAGCCGTCGTCGGGAAAGACCACGCGATCAGGATGCGTGATCTCGATGTCGGCTAGTTTCGGAGCAACCGACCTGCGGCGTCCTACAGCTGACTTTTGCGCAGAGCTCTTGCTGCTGATGCGATCGGAGTCAGCAAGGTCTGCTGGAGTCTTGTCGGTGCGCATGGTCTTAAGGCTCGGTTGGCGCAACAGGTTCTTGTTGCCGATGCCGCGGTAGTAAACTTCGGCAACCGCCGCGGGCTTGACCCATCGCGCCTCGCGCAATAACGGATCAATATTGGCAAGTTTTACTGTGGGTCGGGTGCTGCCTTTGTCGGCGATGGTCCTGCTCAGTTGCTTTAGCTGTTCGTTCGAAAAGCCAGTCCCCACGCGTCCGACGTAGATCCAATCGAACTTCACCTCAGGATCGGGCCTGGCCAGCAACAGCGAACCGAAACCGCTGCGACTTCCCTTCGGCGGCGTGTAGCCCACTACTGCAAATTCGTTGCTATCCAGCCGCTTGATCTTGAGCCAATCGTCGCCGCGGCCCGCTCGATAGGCCGAATCAATGCGTTTGGAAATGATGCCTTCAAGTTCGGCGTCGGTTGCCATCTGGAACAGTTCCTGGCCGTTGCCGATCGCATGCGTACTGAAAGCGAGGTGTCTCGGCCGGTGCACCAGCAGCTTTTCCAACAGTTGTTTACGCTCCAGTAGGCCAACCCGCGACAGGTCGCTGCCCTCTAGATAAGGCAGGTCGAACAGCATGTAGACCAGCGGCAACTGCGCTTCACCTGATAGCGTCTGCTGCAGTCCGTTGAAGTCGCTGTGTCCGCGCGCATCCAGCGCGACAAGTTCGCCGTCGAGGCGCGCCGAATGCAGACCCAACGACTCCAACGACTGCACGATGTCCGGTGCTCGCTCGTTCCACGGTAGCGCGTTGCGCGACCACAGCTTCACCTCGTCGTCGGCGATCGCCGCAAGAATGCGGTAGCCGTCCCACTTCACCTCATGCAGCCATTGTTCGCCTGCAGGCGGAGATTCGCGCAGGCGTGCCAGCTCGGGCTTGAAAAAATCGTTACTCGGCGTGGCCGGCCGGGCGCCCCTCAACGCGGCCGCAGCTTTGGCCAAGCGCAGGCGTGGCACCTTTTTCGCTTTGGGAATGGCCTTTTTTCGGGCAGTGGAATTCTTTGCTGCCGCCTTCGACGCCGGCGACGTCGCTGCCTTGCGTGTGCTGCGCTTCATCTTCGCGTCGAGCAGATCGTCGGCTTCGAGATCACCGACGAACGCGTCCATGGCCTTGATCAGGAACCATGCAGACTGGTGTTCCTTACGGCTGCTGCGCACCAAGTGCCAGCCGCCCTTGAGTCGCTTGCCGAACAGTTCGAAGCGGAGGTGGCCCTTTTGTAGCTGGCTCTCGGCACTGCCCGAAGTGGTCCACACACCATGGTCGAACTGATCGACGTGGCCCTTGCCATAGCCGTGCTCGATGTCGCCCTCGAAGTTGGCATAGGAAACGGGATGATCTTCGACTTCGACTGCCAGACGCTTTACCTTGGGGTCGTAGCTTGGTCCCTTCGGCACCGCCCAACTTTTCAGCACATCGCCAACTTGCAGGCGAAAATCGAAATGGCGGCGACTAGCGTGATGCAGTTGCACCACAAAAATCGCTCGGCGGTCCGCTGTGCCGATCTCGTTGGCGGCCGGTTCGCGTGTCCGAGAGAAATCGCGCTTGCGCTGATAGTCTTGCAGACTAGCCATGGTCAGCTGGTCGGGCCGCCCATTACGGGCAAGACCGCGCCGGAGATGTAACTGGCACAGGACGGCGCAGCCAGGAAGACATAGGCCGGTGCCAGTTCTTCCGGTTGTGCCGGACGGCCCATGGTGCTGGACTTGCCGAACTCGCGCACCCGATCCGGCGGCTGGTCGGCAGGATTCAGCGGCGTCCACACGGGGCCGGGCGCGACGGCATTCACGCGGATGCCGCGCGATACCATGTTCGATGCCAGTGCCTTGGTGAATGCATGGATGCCACCTTTGGTCATCGAATAGTCGAGCAGCTTGTCGTTACCGAACAGCCCGGTTTCCGATCCGGTATCGATGATCGAGCAGCCGCTGCCGAGATGAGGCGACGCGGCCTTGACCATATGGAAATAGCCGTAGAGGTTGGTTTGCAGGGTTTCGTTGAAGTGCGCCTCGGTGATGTCTTCGATCGAGTCGGCGTGCTCCTGGAACGCCGCATTGTTGACCAACACAGAAAGCTTCCCGAACTCTTTTACCGTTTTCGCGACCGCCTCCTGGCAGAACGCAGGATCCCTGACGTCGCCGCGGATCAGCAGACAACGCTGGCCCTCGCCTTCGACGTGGTCTTGGGTTTCCCTTGCATCCACGTCCTCGCTCAGGTAAACGATCGCGACGTCAGCGCCTTCACGCGCGAAAAGCACGGCCACGGCTCGGCCGATTCCCGAATCGCCACCAGTAATCAGAGCGGTCATGCCGGCCAGCTTGCCGCTGCCCATGTAGCTGGGAGCAAGGAACTGTGGTCGAGGATCGAGATCCTGTTCAATGCCCGGCTTCCGCAGATGCTGCTCTGGCAGTGGGTTTTCCAGATGCTTGCGCCCAGTCCCTGCAGCGAGGCCTTGCTTCAACGAAGTCTTGGCTGGTGCGGCCTTCGTCTTCTTTCTACGTTGCTCGTCGTGGTCCGTTGCGGCTTGGATAGCGCGTTGCCGCTTGACGGTTGCGCCGGTGCGCGACGCGTGTTTGCTGTTGGGCATGGCTATAGCACTCCGTGATCGTGAGCGATTGACGGTTCCGATGACGTTAGCGAATGGATCGTGCGCCCAGAGTGAAGCGTTCATGATCTCTGGGTGTATTTGACAACTCGTCGACACCACTAGGGGAATAGTCGGTTACCCCCTGCCCAAGGAGCACTGTCATGCCCGAGAAGAAGACCCAACGTGCCGCCAGCAAGGACAAAAAAGAAGGTAAATCGCCGAGCACCCAGGCAGGCGAATACGTGCACGAAGAGATCGAACATGTGCGCAAGGGAAAGCACGGTGCTCGCTCGACTAAGCAGGCGATTGCCATCGGGCTGTCGAAAGCGCGCCGCGCCGGGGTGAAGGTGCCACCCAGCAAGACCGCCAGCAAGTCGACCAAGAAAAAGGCTGCGCAAGACGAGGACGCTTCGCGCCATCCCCACAAGCCTGCAGCTAAGCGTTCGAGAGCGACCACCAAAGCTCTCAAGAAGGAGGGTCACAGCGCTACTTCAAAGTCTGCGCTGTCCTCTCACGCGAAAAAGAGTGCTTCGAAACGAACGGCCAGCTCGCGTTCCGCGGCTGCCAAGAAGGCTGCCCACACCAAGGGGACGGCGGCCCGTTCGGCGGCGGCGAAGAAGGCAGCCAAGACCCGCGCAAAGAAAGCATCCTGATTGATCTTCATCACTTTAAGGAGCTGAGGCATGGCGCGCCCCATCTGGACAGGAACACTTTCGTTTGGCCTGCTCAACGTGCCTGTTTCGTTAATGCCCGGCGAGCGCAGCGTTGATCTGCATTTCCGTATGCTTGACAGTCGCAGCAATACGCCGATTCGCTACGAACGTGTCAACGCGGAAACAGGCGAGGAAGTGCCTTGGAAGGAGATCGTCAAGGCGTTCGAATACGAGAAAGGAAGCTACGTCATTCTGGAGCCTGAAGACATCAAATCGGCCGCTTCGGAGGGCCGCGAGGCGGTCGAGGTCGAGGCCTTTGTCGATAAAGATTCGATTGGGCCGGAATATTTCGAGAAGCCCTACGTACTTGTACCAGGCAAGAAGGCGGAGAAAGGCTACGTGCTCTTCCGCGAGACGCTCAAGCGCACTGGCAAGGTAGGCATTGCGCGCGTGGTTATCCGCACACGTGAATACCTGTCGGCGGTGATGCCGAAAGGAGACGCGCTGATGCTTATGCTGCTGCGCTATCCCCAGGAGTTAGTGGATGCAGGAGACTACAAAATCCCCGAAGGCGCAGCGTCAAAGCACCGCATCTCACCGAAAGAAATGCAGATGGCCGAGCAATTGATCGATTCGATGAGTGGCGACTGGGTACCCGATGACTACCGCGACGAGTTTCGCAGCCGCCTGCGCAAAGTGATCGAGAAGCGGCTCAAGTCCAAAGGGGTGGTTAAGCCACCAGCCGACGATGAAGCGGATATGCCCGAAAACGCGACCACCAATGTGGTGGATTTCATGGCGTTGCTGCAGAAAAGTCTTGCCAGCAAGAAACGTACACCTGCAAAGAGGGAACTAGCAAAATCGACGCGCAAGGTGGCTGCAAAGAAGGCTTCGGTAGCGAAAAAGGTGACTGCGAAAAGAGCGTCCAAGAAGCGGGCCCCGGCACGTAGTGCAGGCTGAAACAATCGGCGCGATCAATTTTTCGGTGCGCGGGCGTCGTCACATACCAGTGGCTTGCACAGCATCTTATTAAAGAGCGCGCAAGCCGAATGAGACTGCTCGCTTGTTCCTTGAGTGCGAAGACCGTTATTTGCCAGCATGCATGGCTTTCTTGATATCTCTCATCTGGTTGTGCCCATTACGCACCGATATATAAGCCATCGCAATGGCGGACATGATTGCCGGGGAGATCTCCGTATCCTTCATCGCATCCTCGAACTTGGCCTTGATGTGATCCTCGCCGCGTTCGACCTCGTCCACTACGGCCGTATTGTTCTTCGAAGTGAGGCTGGCACGTAGGTTCACGAACATGCGATGCGCCGAAGCGAGCACGGTGCCTTCATCTTCGGGTTCACCGCCAATGGCGCGAACACACTTCTGCAACGTAGACGCAGTTGCGCTGCGCTCGGTGGCGCGCGACGTAAAAAGCGAAATCAGCAGCGCGCTCTTGGCGTCCTTGGCTGCTTCTGCGTAACCATCCGCGCTGTCCAAGGTGGTTTCGATGAGGCTGTTCAGCGTGTTGATGTCGTGATCTTTGCTCATGTAATGCTCTCCTAGAGATCCTAATCGTGGATCCAGGTTGGGCTGGAAATTGGCGCGCGATCAGTAAATGACATCTAACGTGATGACGATGGCATGGACTTGTTTAGCGGCTGCATGCAGTTAATGAGGCCAGCGCGTGTCCGTGTCTTGGTGAGAGAGGTTGCATCGAAACCCAGCCTGAGTCGAGATGCGGCATCCATGCGTTCGTTGATGCGAAAGCTACCGAACATCAGTGGATATGCACGGCGAACGGGTCTGGCAATTCGAGCTTCGCAATGCCTCAATGCGTTGCCCTAGTAGGCGTTGCATGTCGACCTTTGTGTTGCCTTCCGCGCGCCGGATCCCTATGGACGGCCTTCCGACATGGTTCTCTCCGACGTCGTCAGGAACACTACGTGATCCGTGATGCCGATCGAAGGTGAACATCGGGTGGAGGATTCGCCGACTCCCAAGTAGCCGATCATATCCAGCGCGTTGGACGTGGCATGTCCCAGCGCAGTGTTGTCGAAGATGCACCAGCGCCGGCCGGTATGCAGCACGGGCCGGCGTAGTTTGAGAGAAATCCTGCGCAGCGTCGTGTCGGGGTAGCTGTCGTAATAAACTCGAGGCGAGCCGTGCAGACGCAGGTATTGCGTAGCCGGATCACCGGATGGCACCGCTGCCGCTGATAAGCATGCTGGATCGGCGGCGACGCGGCTGATGCCTTGATCTTTCAGTTGGCGGTTTACCGTTCGCACAAACCATGAGGCATGCCGCGGTTCACAGGCCACGGGTCCTTGATGCAGACGACGCAACATCTCAAAAAAGGGAAGCGCTACCGACCCGGAGTATTTGAGGCTTGGAGGCAGCTGCAGCAATAGACAACCGAGCTTGGCACCGAGCCCATGAACCTCTTCCAGAAACCTCTGCAGTTCCGTGCCGCATTCGGAAAGCCGTGCTTGGTGGCTGATGCTCCTTGGCATCTTCACTGCGAAGCGGAAATCGTCAGGTACCGACGCCGCCCACCGGGCATATGTAGTGGACTGATGTGAACGGTAGAACGATGAGTTGATTTCTACTCCATTGAATACCTGCGCGTATCGCTGCAGGTGGCTACCATCCTCCGGAAATGTTTCCGAGAACGCCTTCGGAACAGCCCATCCTGCACAGCCTACGTAGATCAGCGGCTGGATTGTTGGCTGCATACTAGCTTGAAGTGATAGGGGGAGTTTCGCGGTCAAGGCGAACGTCATTAGTTGATGGCTGTAACGTGGTGGCAGCGTGGTTAGACGCACGTGAATTCCGTGTCATTCTCTTCACGCTTCGCGAGCGACGCTTTATCGCGAGGGCACGATTCTTCTTTTAGAAAGCCATGCCCCATATGGGGACGATATGTTCAGAAAAGATAACGATACCCTCAAAAAGCTTGCCCCTGAGCGCACGCGCGATACGGAGGTGGCCGTCATGGACCTGCATCGCAGCGAGCGCAATTTTGCGTTGCTCGTGGGCAGCATCGTCGACTACGCGATCTACATGCTCGATCCCGAGGGCAATATCACCAACTGGAATCGCGGGGCTGAGCGGATCAAGGGCTACCAGGCCAAGGAGATCGTGGGGAAGAATTTTTCATGTTTTTACACGGCGGAAGATCGCGCGCAGAACCTGCCTGCGCGGGCGCTGGCCACCGCTCTGCGGGAGGGTCGGTATGAGGCCGAAGGCTGGCGCGTGCGCAAGGATGGCAGCCGCTTCTGGGCGAGCGTGGTCATCGACCCCATCTTTGATGAGGGCAGCTTGATCGGTTTCGCCAAGATTACCCGGGACGCCACCGAGCGTAGGCAGAATGAGATCGCGTTGATAGAAAGCGAGCGCCAGTCGCGCGGCATCATCGATACGGCGCCCGATGGTTTCGTGCAATTGGATGAAACGGGTTGCATCCTGGAATGGAATCCGCGCGCCCGGATGATGTTCGGCTGGTCGCGAGAGGAAGCTGTAGGGTGCCGGTTGATCGACCTCGTAGCGCCCCCCGAGGATCGCGTGCGATTTGCTGAGTACCTGCCACCGAGCCTGAATGTCGCGCTCTCTCCTGGTGACGGCAAGCAGGTTGGGGCGGTCTCGCGGGAAGGACAGAAGCTTATTGTGGAGTTGAGTATTAGCGTGCTGGTCATGAATGATGGGCAACGATTCAACGTCTTCATGCGAGATCTGACCGAAAAGGTTCTCATCGAGGCGCAATTGAGGCAGGCGCAGAAAATGGAGGCTGTAGGTCAACTGACGGGTGGGCTCGCTCATGATTTTAACAATCTCCTGCAGGGCATCATCGGTTCGCTTGACCTGATCCAGCTACGCATTAACGCTGGCCGCAGCGCGGATATCGGTCGCTTCGTCGCAGGAGCGTTGGCATCGGCCAATCGGGCCGCTGCACTGACCCATCGATTGCTGGCGTTTTCGCGGCAGCAGCCGCTCGATCCCAAGCCGATCAATGTAAATCCGTTAATCGCCTCCATGGAAGACCTATTGCGAAGAACCATGGGCGAGCAGATCCAACTCGAGTTCGATCTGGCCACAGACTTGTGGTCGACGTTATGCGACTCCAACCAGCTGGAAAGTGCGTTATTGAATTTGTCGATCAACGCTCGCGATGCCATGCCAGCGGGTGGGCGCCTGATCGTCTGCTCGCACAACGAGAATATTGATCTGACGAGGGCGGCCAAGTTACGCGATTTGGTCTGTGGTCAGTACATCTGCATCGATGTCACCGACACCGGTACCGGAATGCCACAGGAGGTCATTGAGCGTGCCTTTGACCCATTCTTCACCACCAAGCCCGCGGGGCAGGGCACCGGTCTTGGACTGTCCATGGTGTATGGGTTCGCGCGCCAGTCGAACGGCCACTGCGAGATCCGCAGCAAGCCCGGCCTCGGCTCCATGATCCGGCTATACCTGCCTCGACATGAGGTCGAGATTCAAGCACCGTTACCCGAGCCTGCATTACGCAGTCCGATTGGACGGGGCGAAATGGTACTAGTCGTCGAAGACGAACCGGTGGTGCGGAATATCGTTCTCGAAGTGTTGAACCAGCTGGGATACCAGGCGATCGAAGCCACTAGCGGCGAGTCCGCACTAGAGGTTCTGGGCTCGGGGCAGGCCATCGACCTGCTGATTTCCGATATCGGCCTGCCAGGTTTGAACGGTCGATTGCTTGCCGATGCAGCCAAACAACTCCATCCCGACATCAAGGTCCTGCTGATGACCGGATATGCCGCGAGCGCTGCGCCGGCTGGTGGTTTCCTCGCGCCCGGCATGGAGCTGATCACCAAACCGTTCACCGTCCAGACCCTCGCGTTGCGGATACGCGAAATGATTGAAAATACCGCACATGGTATCCGCCGCCGTACTGATCAGCTTGCGTAACGCCTGGTGATCTCCTGAGCGACTGTCGTCAGAGGCCTGGTGGCGATGCCGGCATATCCAGCAGTTCCCGCATGATCTCGTCCAGCACTTGCACGCTGAACGGTTTGAGGACGAAGCGCATCTGCGGGAATTCCGCTCTCAGCTCTGGCTGATGCCTGCCTGACACCACCACAAACGGGACTCCGCGAGTAGCGAGGGCAAGCACGACCGGGTGGGCACTTTCGCCGCGCAACCCCATGTCAACGACAGCAGCATCAATATCACTGGCCTCAAGTTCGGCAACGGCATCGAACAGGCTGAGATTGACCAGGGTTTCCAGTCCCATGCTCCGCAAGGTGTCTTCCACCATCATGGCGACGACCGGGTCGTCCTCCACGATCAGTACGCGCCGCGTTTGGGGTGGCAACATCTGCTTTGCTCCGGTCGAAGGCGACCTGTTCGAGTCTATGCTGTTCGGCACCCCAAGAGGGGATTCGACAGGTATCCACAGACGCCTTCCATGTGCTGACTGAATCGGCACATGGCGCTGTTCAGCGGGTACGAGAGTTGGATAGGCTCAGCTCACGAAATCTCCGATGATGTTGGCTGCGGGCCTGGAAGGCGGCAGCAGGTATCACTCATCGAGCCAGCGATGACGGCCGCCGCCGGTTGGATAAAGTCTTTGTCCGCGTTCTCGCTGATGTCAGTCCAAGGCAGTCGGCTCTCGAGGCTTGCGTGACGGAGCGGCACAAGATCGGCAGCTCGTTCGAAAGTGCCGACCATTAGCCCAAGCCGGTGCTCCCCGTCGTAGTGAAGTAGCAAGGGTGTACCGCAGTCGGCGCAGAAACCGCGCTGTGCGGTACTTGAGGAGCGCAGAATCTTCGGCCGCCCATGGGTCCACAGCACGTCGCCCAAGTCGAACCATGCCAATATGGCAAAGGCGCTGCCGGTGGCGCGCTGGCACATCCTGCAATGGCAATAGTGCACGTCGATCGCCGGTCCCTCGGCCTTGAACTGGACACGCCCGCAGAGGCAACTGCCCAAGTAAGTCATGGCAGCCCTTGGTGACGCATAGAAGTCCCCGGTGCTGCAGCAAGCGCAGCATCACCATTAAGCAGATCCTGCCATTTCAGTGCTAAGCCTTTGCGATAACCCTTCTTGTCCAGTTTGGTCATGTCCGTGTCTTGTGTCTGCTTGAAACGTATCCATTTTTTTAGCCTGCGAACTCTTCCGTACGGCTTGCAATGGGTAACGATAATCAAACGATGTGAAGGCAAAGTCACCGGATGGCAGATTCGGGGGTAAGGCATTTCGTCTCACGCATGCATTGCATAAAAATCACGTCGGCTCGGCGCGCGTCCACCGACGATAGGCTTCCCACGTGCGAGGAGCCGTCATGAATATTGCTGCCGACCAGTGCATGGGTGACTCTGGCAATAGGACGCCAGATCCAGTGCCACCTACCTTTCCCGATCCGACAAATCCCGATCCACCCGCGCCGGAGTTACCCCCTGTGGGTCCGCACGATCCGGGTAAATCTGAGCCGCAAGCGGTCCTTCGTGTTGGCGGTCGCAAGGTCATATACGCATGAGTGGAACCGCGAACAAAGACAATCGCCGACGGCTGCTCGGGTACTTGTCAGCCGACTCGGACAAGTTCGCTTGCACATGCGAAGCAACATGCCAGCCGGACTGCAAGGGTGAGTGTGGCTGTGAAGCGTGCGCACTGGCATGGCTGGTCCATCAGGATGAGAGCGCGCTATGGGGTAACGATGGTGAGCTCTCAAACATGCCCGTTCCCGAGGTCAGCTCAAAACAGGCAGTGGTGGATCCGCGGCAGCTGCGGTTCGTATTCATGCCTGAGCAGGCGGAGCGAAAAAGGATATTTTCAATGGAGCGCATGATGTCGCACAAACGCAATCAATCCATCGGAGATTCAAAGGTGTCTGACCAGAATGAAAAGACGCATCGCCATTCATCATCAGTTCCACCGGTTTTCGATACGCACCACGATTGGACGCCCGAGCCCCTCGAATGGCAAAAGGACCGGCCAGACGCAGGCAACAGGAAGCGCAGGCCAGCTCGATCGAGTGAAGGGTCGAAGGATCACAGCAACAAGCGACACTGACACGTGATAGCGGCAGCTGACGTCAAAATAGAATGTCTTGGTTGAATATAAGAGCGCATTCAAACGCAGAGAATGAAGTGCGTCGATGGACTTGGACCAAAATCTGCTGGTCGTTTACTTGATGGCCCATCATCTCTCTTTTTCGATTCGATGATGCCCTTTGTTTTGTCAGATCCTCAGGACTTTCCAGGCTTGGATTTGGCATCCGGAGCCTTGTTCTTTCTAATGCTGCCTTTGCCGGACTGCTTTTCATGATCACGGGAATCCGCGATTTCCTGACGATGGCGCGTATTTCTCGTAATGAGTTCGTCGCTTGGCTGATCGAACTTTCCGCCTGGCTTCTGCTTCCGGCTCGTACTGACATCATTCGTATTGGTCATATCACTATTCCAAACTCTATTCGAAAACGGGCAAGGAGGGGCGGGCGCTCATTGATGGTGTTCGCGAAGCTTCACCGAATGGCACGCCTCACCAGTCATGCTTTAGATGACGTGGAGCAACAGCAGTACGATGACGATGAGGAGGACGAGACCCAGGCCACCCGTCGGGCGATAACCCCATGAACGGCTATAGCCCCATGTGGGAAGCGCACCGATCAACAGCAGCACCAGAATGATGATAAGCAGCAAGGAAATAGACATGGCAGTGTCCTTTTCGTCAGATACGATGAAAGATGATGAGCCAAAGCAAGGCTGGCAATGGACGAATCTTCGCGCAGAATTTCGATCTTGAACGTTCACGCGACAGATGCACGGTAATGAATCGACGGTGCACGAACCGTCAATATAGACAATCACCCAAAGGGAAAAGCCCATGAACAAGTGTTTCGGAATTGCCGTACTGCTGCTGGCGCTGCCAATGATGGCCCATGCATCCTGCGATGCTGTGAAATCCAGTATCGATGCCAAGATCAAGGCCAACGGTGTATCTGGTTATACGCTCGATGTCGTGTCGGCCGATCAGGCCGATGCAGGCGGTAGCGTGGTTGGCCAATGCGAAGGCAGCAAGAAGATCGTCTATACACGCGGAAGCGCAGATAAATCGGACAACACCGCACCTGCCGATGCCAGCAGCGCGCCGACAAACACATCCAAATGGCATCATGCCATGAAGAAGCCAGCCACCCAGGTGGATAAAAGCGATACGCCTTCCCAGCCTGCGTCGGCGGCTTCCAGCGGCGGTTGAGTCTCTGGCGTTGCCGGTTCGATTCACTGGCCTCCGACAGGGGGCCTTTTCCGTTTGGGCATCTCGATACAGTGCGGTCGGCACCTTTCGATCAGCCGCTGGCCGCTTCACGGTCGGGCTCAGAGGTCGATTTTCGTACCTATCTCGATCAACTGCCGCGGAGGTATGCCGTAGTAGGTCGTCGCAGGCATGGCATTGCGCGTCATATAGGCAAACAGTGCCTTGCGCCAACGGCTCATCTGAGCCTTCTCGGTAACGACCACCTTGTCGCGACCGATAAAGTAGGTGAGCTTGTCCGGATCCAGGCCAGGTTCGATCCCGATCGCCCTGAGCCGTTCAGGCACATCGATATACTCCGCGAAGCCGAAACGCAGCACAATTTGATAGAACTCCCCGCCAAGCTTCGACACTTCACTGCGCAGGCCGGATTCGACATGGGACGTGTCGACATCCGCATCCACATGCAAGATCAGGTTACGCCGGTGCAACACCTGGTTGTGCTTGAGATTCTGCAGCAACGCCTGTGGCACCCATTCATGGCTTGCCGTAAGGAATACGGCGATGCCATCGGCGCGCAGCGGTGAATCCTCTGTCATTCTCGAAATGAACTCGTCAAGGTTCTCGCCTTCGGCATGCAGCCGCTGCAGCAGCAGTTCGCGGCCGCGGCGCCATGTGCTCATCACCAGAAGCGCCGCCGCTGCCAGAAGAAGCGGGAACCAGCCGCCGTCGACAATCTTGAGCATGTTTGCGGAGAAAAACGCCGCATCGATGGTCAGAAAAACCAGGCCGAAGACGAGCAGACGAGGAATGTTCCATCGCCAATTTCGCCAGGCCACCACCAACATCAGCACCGTGGTCAGCAGCATCGTGCCGCTGACGGCTATGCCGTAGGCTCCGCCGAGATTTCCCGACGAGCGGAACAGCAGTACCGCGGCCATCACCGCGGCGAACAGCATGAAGTTTACGGTTGGAAGATAGATCTGGCCTTCCATTTCGCTGGAGGTATGCAGCACTCTCGCACGGGGCAGGTAACCCAGCTGGATGCCTTGGCGTACCATCGAGAATGATCCGGAGATCACGGCTTGAGAGGCGATGACCGTCGCACACGCGGCCAGGCTAATCATCGGATAGAGCAGCGCGTGTGGCACGAGCAGATAGAACGGGTTGCTGGCAGCCTTGGGATTCATCAACAGCAATGCGCCTTGTCCGAAGTAATTCAGCAGCAGCGCGGGTAGTGCCAGGACAAACCAGGCCAGACGGATTGGCGCTTCACCAAAATGACCGATGTCTGCGTAGAGCGCTTCCGCACCGGTGAGGACGAGCACAACCGCTCCCAGAGACGCGAAGCCCCTGAAGCCATTGTGCGCCATATAGAGCAACGCGTATTTCGGGTTTGCCGCCGCCAGCACGGTGGGGTGGCGCAGTATGACAGCCGCGCCGAGCGCGGCGATGGCGAGTAGCCACAGGGCCATCACCGGACCGAATACATGGCCTAAAAGAGAGCTGCCGTGTCGTTGAAGCAGAAACAGGCCGATCAGAATGCCAGCGGCGATCGGGAGCACCCAGGGTTTCAAGGCGGACGTGGCAACCTGCAGACCTTCCACTGCGGATAGCACCGAGATTGCCGGCGTGATGACGCTGTCGCCGAAGAAAAGCGCCGCGCCGGCGAGTCCGATCATGATCATCGCTCTGGTCAGACGTCGGTATTCGCGCGTCGCTCCACGCGCTAAAGCGCCCAGCGCCATCATGCCGCCTTCGCCATGGTTATTGGCGTGCATTACGAAGAGAACATATTTTCCGGTGACGATCACCAGCAGCGCATACAGGCATAGCGAAAGCAGGCCGAGGACATTGGCCGCCGTCGGAGCCATGCCTTGCTCGTTGAATCCCTGTTGCAGTGCGTAGAGCGGGCTGGTGGCAATGTCACCGAAGACCACACCGATGGCTGCCAGCGCAAGCAGCGGGAGGGGAGGTTTGTCTTTCCGCGCGCGGTCAATAGTCATGGAAAGGCGGCGGCCTGGGCGAGCGACCATTCTTCGTGTGAATCGACAAGGTCTGGCGATGCAGACTCCTAGGACCGGCGTGAATGCGATGTGGTGATTCGCTTGCCAGACGACGGTCATTGGCAGCGCAAGCCAGGTTGCCAAGAACGTACGAAGATCGTCGATTCGCGTGGCGACGAAACGATGTCGCAGGTATTCCGCAAATCCGTGTCATCGCATGTGATGACGAAGAGAGGATTTTTCCACAGAACTTCCACAACGTCTTGCATAAATTGCGATGCACTTACGCTGATCGATACGGAAACGCCCATGAACCCTTCGAAATTCCGCCTGTGCCGCCGTTATTTGTTGACCGCGCCCCTTCTTCTGGCCAGCACGGCGTCGTTTGCTGATGTATCACCGGCCCTTGATCGCTTCGATCTTTCACTCGGCGCCTATTACGCCAACACGAGTACTACGATCGGTGCCAGCGACAAGAGCGGTCAGTACACGGGCAACGTGAATCTCGAGCGCGATCTTGGCTTCGAGGACCATAAGACGGTGCCGCGGGTGAAGCTGGACTTTCTCCTCGGGGATCATCAGGGCTTTTCATTCGACTATTTCAGCCTCAATCGTTCGAGGGCCAAGACGCTCAGCGACGACATCAGCTATGGCGGCAACGAATACGACGCATCGGCTTCGGTTCATGGCAAGTTGAATTTCGATTTCGGTAGCGCGGCGTACCGTTGGTGGTTCGGCAGCGGAAGCGATGTCTTCGGACTAGGTATCGGTGCAGCCTATTATCGAGTGGGTGCTGGCATCAGCGGCACAGCCACACTGGACGGCGAGAGCGCCCAAGCCTCAACCAGCTACGACGAAACTGCCGGGGCGCCTCTGCTGCAGCTGGGCTGGCGTCATGCCTTCAACGACAATCTGCGCATGTATTTCGACGCTTCGGGCGTCAAGAAAAACGGTGGCAACCTCAATGGCCATATCTACAATGCGGCCCTTGGTCTGGAGTGGTATCCCTGGAAGAACGTCGGATTTGGCGCAGAATATGCGTACACGCGCATCAGGCTCAACGACGATCGGGATGACTACAACGCGAATCTTGACTTGAAGCTGCATGGCCCTTCGGCGTTCGTGAAATTCCGCTTCTGAGCATTTAGCGAGTACTTGAACTGTTGCTAAAGGCGGCCTAGACGGGTCACGACGAATTGACGTGGCCAGGCGGACTATGACCACTGGTCTGAATACGTGAGGAGGATGTCATGAACAGATTTCAGTGTTTTGCTATGGCCGTTCTCACCGGAGCCTGCTTTACCGCGGCGACCATTCCCAAAGCAGAAGCTCAAGTCGTAGTCGGCGTCGGTGTTGCTCCTGACTGCCCTTATGGTTATTACGACTACGCGCCATATCCCTGCGCTCCTTACGGCTACTATGGCCCGGAATGGTTTACGGATGGCATCTTCATTGGTGTGGGTCCATGGTTTCATGGTCGTCGCGATTTTCATGGCCACGTAGACAACCGTTTCGATGTGCATCGCGGATACAGAGGCCCTCTGCCGAATCGAGGCGAAAGACCCACCGCGACACAACGCCCGGGTCGAATCGCCAACTTCAGAGGGAATGAAATGCGCGATGGGCGTGGCCACGTAGGTGGTGGCGAGGAAAGAAGCCACTGAGGATGCGGTTACACTGACGCACAGTGCTTCAGTTAGTCGATTCATCCGAGCCAGCTTCTCTCAGGAAGCTGGCTTTTTTACTTTTAAGTGTGATAACAGTCTGGATATCTTTCAAATTAGCATCGCATTTAAGAAGTTGCGATAACTTCGCCTTGCAGTAGGAAGTACCGCCTTTGGACGAGTCCAGGCGATTAGGTCAGGTTATCGAGGGTAGGGCGGGCGTCTGCTTCCGACCGAGGCTGTGTGAAAACGCAAATGTGCGTTTGAGGTTGATCAAGAATTGCTCAAATCATGGCGCGTAGATTCAGTTCTGAAGCTCTGACGTTCGGTAGTTTGTCCAGAATTCGCGTAGCAGGCACATGCTTGAGGGCAGCTCTGCGCTTTCACACAGCCTGGGCCGAATCCGGACATGTCCACTCGCTCGGAATCCCCGTAAAAAACTAATCAGTGCCGCGTGTACGCCTGCCGCCGCGGCACAATCAGAGTCACCTTGGTCCCAGTAGCAGTATTGCATTCGATTTTGCACATTCCTCCAATGCGCTCCATGCGTTCGTACAAACCGCGAAGTCCCCAGTGACCTGGAACGCCTCTGTCTTGGACGACTTGTAAATTTATGCCCTTGCCATCGTCGGTGATCTCGACACAGACGCCACTCTTGTCGTAGCGAAGATCAACACAAACGGTTGTTGCGGAGGCGTGATTGAACGCGTTGACAATGGCCTCTCGACCGCTTGCATAGAGCTCATCGATTACCAATGGGTCGACTGCCTTACTGGTGCCGGTCGATGCCACACTGAAGTCTGGCAATGCGTCGCTCTCGAACTCCTGCGCGATCGCCCTGAAAGCGACAGCCAAATCCATGTCATTCATCGGACCGGCCCTCAGCGCATAAACGCGGCCACGTCCCTCAGCCAGAGCCACGCGCGCAAGTTCCAGCGCACTTAGAATTCTTTTCTTTGGATTTCCGTCCGGCAGCTCTCGACTGACGGCGTGCATCTTGAGAACAAGGCCATGAATCGTCTGCAGATAGGTGTCATGCAACTCCCGTGCGATGCGGTCACGCTCCGCATGACGTTCTTCCAGTCGGCGCATCAAGCCTTGGGTCACCTGCCGCAGACGATAGAGATAACCCATCCACATCAGCGCAGCGACAATCGCGGCGCACAAAGCGAAGAACCATGTGGTCTGATAGAACTTGGGATCGATGGCAAAACGGACATCATCAGCGGCGTCAGTCCAAGTATTGTCCTCATTGATCGCTTCGACACGAAACTCGTAGGAACCGGGACCAAGATTGGTGTAGAACGCCTGCCTGCGACCACCGACATCCTGCCAGTCTTTGTCGACGCCGATTAGCTCATAACGGAAGTGGGATCGTGTCGCGTCACTCAAGCCAAGGGCCGTATAGTCGATCTGGATATCGCGCGTGCCAGGTGCCAGGGCGGGCACCGAATCTGGACGATAGGACTTACCACTGACCGTGATTGACCGAATCACGACTTTAGGGTCTTGGTCGGGCGGGAGCTTTTCCGGGTCCATCCATGCGAGGCCGCCATCGCCGGCAAGCCATAAGCGCCCATCGGTTCCCTGGACAAGCGAAGGATTGGGATAGGAGCTCTGAGCCGCGCCAGGCACGCCATTGCGATCGTCGAAGACCCGTATCGCGATCTTGTACTGGGGATCTTTTAAAGCACGCTCTATCTCCCCAGCACCGATGCGCAGTACACCCTTTTGACCGTACAGCCAAACCGACCCGTCCCTGAGCCGCGCCATGCCATTGATATTGGCAAGGACGGATGAGTCAAGCGCCAGGATGCGATGAAATTGACGGCCATCAAACGCGGCCAATCCGTCGGCCCCTCCCAACAACGTAATGCCATCAGGGATGATGTCACCCACGTTGGTGATATCCATTCCTTCATCCCTTGAGTAGCGCGTCAGATGCGGGCCATCAATGACGAATACTTCATGCGGATAGCTAAGCCACAATCTTCCGCGTGCATCGGTTACAGCGCGCCTGTTGCCCTTGTCGGGAAGTTGGTCAAATCCGCCTTTGACAAGCCACCCGCCGCTCTCAAGCCGCGCAATGGGGTGGCGAAGAATGGAAACCCAAAGCTTGCCTTGGCCGTCCCGTGCCATGGCGATGACATCATCTCCCTGGTCAGAGCCAGGAGGTGGCGGGCTGATGGATTCAAATTTTCCGTCGTGGAAACGACGTAGAAGACCACCGCCCGTACCAAGTAGAACGCTATCGTCGACATCGCGATAGGCCGCGGTGGTATCGAGGTCGTAGCCTTGTGCCGGCGTGATCGTCGAGGCAACGTGCCACCATCGATACGGGTGCGCGGATTGAGCCGTCCCAAACCAGATCGATCCATCACGGTCCGGCAGCATCGCGTATGCATAGTCGCCAGCGGCCAGCTTCAGACGAGTCGCAACATTCGGTCGAAACAGTTCCAGGCCTGTTCGCGTCTGCACCCAGACGTTACCCTGGCGATCTTCAAAACCTATGCCTCCGCTGGAGGATGACATCTTTGTCCAGACGGAAGGATCGAGGCTTGTTTCCTTTTCGAGAGACTCACCGAGTGCGAAAAGCACCTTGGAATTCGGTGACGAAGCTCGCCGTATACCGATAACAGAACTCATTACCCAGAAGCCATCGCTTGTGTCGCGCAACGCCCGAAAGTGCGACCCGGAATAGCTAGGTGCTTCCTTCTTCCCGGACATCGCGATGACGATGCTAAGGTAGACATTCCCGTAAGTGCGAAGGGAATGGTTGTCTGCGTCGTTTTCATGAGGGGTGATCCAAGGTGCACTGAACTCAGCGTGTTCGAATGTCGCGCGCCCCTTCGCGAGAGTAAACACTCCTTTGTTACTCAAAACCCAAAGGGTGCCATCGGTATCCAGGCGGATCGAATAGAAGTGATCAGCATCAAGGCCGACACCCTTTCCGATGCGATGCCACTCATCACCCGTGGTTTCATAAACTGCGTCGTCGGAGAAAGACCATATACGCCCGAGTTTGTCTTCCTCGAAACCAAGCAGCTTCGCTGCATCCTTGTTCGGCACTGCCCGCGGTTGATGGACATCCCCAGCCGGCAATACGATGGTGCGGCCAGATCCATACGATAACCACAAGTCACCAGAATTTGTCGAAAAGATCGTACCGATGTCAGAGGCATCCGGTGACGAAATGTCAACCAACTCCGGTGCGACACCGTCGAATCGATAGAGATGGTTTCTCTCCGCCAGCCATATCCAGCCATCAGTGGTCTGAGCAATGCCGGATATGTGGCCAAACGCTCCGTTCTGTTGGGAGAACACAGTCCGGGTAAAGCCATCAAGCTGTTCATCGTTGTTTTGTGCGAGAGCAAGGGCGGGCGCAAGCGCGAACGCGCAAAAAGCCAGAGCTGTGATGCGGATGGCAAGCGTCATGTGGTTTCGTCGCGGCTGAAACATTCAGTCCATACAACCCGTCGATATTCTAGTCTTGCAATCACTTGGACGCGCCATCCTTCGCTCAACCAGCAACCGGCGTTGGATGACAGATTGACCATGCGCCAAGCAGTTCGGGCTGCCCGCACCTGGCAGCACACCAGATTGTCCATGTCTTTCGAGTGACATACGCCGGCCGCGATCTTGCTACGTCTGAAATCCAGGCAGAAGGCCGGTCTCAAGGTGGGGTTGAACGCATGTGGGTTGATGCATCCTGGACCCGGTCATCGACTGCATACGCACCACCGAGTCGTCAGCCATGGCTCTACTTTGGGCAAGTGCGCCCTAGGAATAGGTGCGCTGATCTTGCGACCCAGGGCAGCGGATGCCACCAGACAGGCTATGGATCGATGAAACCGCGGCGCTCGGCGATGGTCACGGCGTGGGTACGGTCGGATGCGCCAAGTTTGGCCAGTATGCTCTTCATGTGGGATTTCACTGTGTCTTCAGCGATGAAGAGGGATTCCGCGATGAGGCGATTGGACATTCCTTCCTTGGCGAGGCGCAGCACATTCAATTCCCGCACGGTAAGGACGGCTGATCCGTGATAGTTCGCAAGCTCGGAGCTGATTTCCGATGCGATGACCTGTCGACCTGAAGCAGCTTTTCGAATGGCGCCTATGATTTCTTCGCTACTGGCTGACTTGAGGAGATAAGAGGTCGCGCCCAGCGTCAAAGCTTGCGTGACACGCGCGTCGCCTGGATAGATAGTGAAGACGACGACTGACGCATTCGGCTGTGACTTCCGAATCGCTGTAAGCGCCTGCAGCCCATCGACGTTGGGCATTTGCAGGTCGAGCAGTGTGACATCAGGACGTAGCGCTGCGTACATCTCGATGGCTTGTGCACCATCAACGGCTTCTCCGATCACGCTCATGTCATTCTCAAGTTCAATCGTGGAACGCAGCCCGTCCCGCATCATCGGGTGGTCATCCACGATTAGGACCCGAACCGGGCTATCGCTGTCCAATACTCGTCCATTCGGCAAATGGGTGCGGAGGGCTTGTCGGCCTGGTGCTGTACCGGATATTTGGAAGGCAAATCGGCTGCTCAACAATCACCCTTCCGGGTGAAATTGATAGCTATTTTGCTCCGATGCTGATCTTTGGCAACCAGGGAGCCTGGCGCGTTGCTCGCCGCTGGTCCTTCGCTATTTATCCAATTGGCTTCATAAGCAAAGCGGAGCTCAGGTCCGCCTCACACACGCCTGCTGCGGCATTCATGATCACTCGATCTGCGAACTCTTGGCGAAAAGCGCTGCTGTCTCCGCGCATCACCCTTTCGAGGGAAATCTGCCCTGACCGCCGTTAAACCGCAAAAACGACACTTTCGGGTGATTCCACCTGGGCTTGGATTGAGGTGATACTCCGATCCGCCGTTGCGACCCTCCTTTGCTCAGCGCCACTAGGAAGCATGATCCAGCATCGGACTGTCGACCTGCCATGGCGCCGCTTCGCTGTGCAGGGAATGGAGCCAACCGAAGTCTTCTCCCAGCTCGAGGTCGCTGGCGGACGCGTCGAAACGTCGAAAGAAGCCGCTGGCAGCATTCTCGATGTCTCGCGGAGCACCAACACTCAAATCAATCTCTTATAGGAGGTACCGGCGATGCCTACGATCAACACTCCGGACGGCGTAAAGATCTTCTACAAGGACTGGGGGACCGGTCAGCCGATCGTCTTCAGCCATGGCTGGCCCCTGTCGGCCGACGACTGGGACGCCCAGATGACGTTTTTCCTTCACCACGGCTACCGGGTGATCGCCCATGACCGGCGCGGGCACGGTCGGTCCGATCAAGTCGGCATCGGTAACGACATGGATCACTGGGTCGCCGACCTCGCTGCACTGACCGAGCACCTCGGTATCCGCGACGCGATCCACATCGGTCACTCCACCGGCGGCGGCGAGGTGGCCCGCTACGTCGCTCGCCACCAGGAGCGGGTCGCCAAGGCAGTGCTGGTGGCCTCGTTGACGCCGAACATGGTGAAAACCGACGCGAACCCAGCCGGTCAGTCGCGGGAGTGGTTCGACGCGGTTAAATCAGGGGTGACTGGAAACCGGTCGGCGTTTTACCGGGCAGTCCCGGAAGGTCCGTTCTATGGATTCAATCGTCCGGGCGCCAAGCCATCTGAGGCGGTGATCGCGAACTGGTGGCGCCAGGGCATGGCCGGTAGCGCCCAGGCCCACTACGAGACCGTCTCCTCCTGGCTGGAGGACTACACCGAAGATCTGAAGAAGATTAGTGTGCCGGTCCTGGTCATGCATGGCGAAGACGATCAGATCGTCCCGTTCGCCAGTTCGGTGCCGCGCGCGGTCGACCTGCTCGCGAACGGTAAGTTGAAGGCATACCCTGGCTTCCCGCATGGCATGCTGACTACGCACGCAGACGTCCTCAATCCCGACCTTCTCGAGTTCATCAAATCCTGACGGGACGCCAGTCCGAACCGGAACTAGGCAATTCGAGTGGCACGCTGCACGGGTGTGCCACTCAACCTACGTGTCCGCTTAGGGTCCTGGCTGGGTGAAAACGCAGAGCTGCCCTCAAGCATGTGCCTGCTACGCGAATTCTGGACAAACTACCGAACGTCAGAGCTTCAGAATTGAATCTACGCGCCATGATTTGAGCAATTCTTGATCAACCTCAAACGCACATTTGCGTTTTCACACAGCCTCGGTCGATTCCGGACTTAGGGCGGGGCGATTAGCCCGTGTTATCGAGGGTAGGGGAGCGGCGACTTTTAGCTTGAAGCAGATCTTATCGAGAATCTCGGTCCATCGAAAGGATGGACTGCCAGGTGCTTGGAACATTGGCGAGCGTGTGGATGGTGCTGATGAAGTCGATGTGGCCTGGGTACTCCGGCTCGGTGATGGACTTCCGAATCTCAATTATGGTCTTGGGCTGTCGATCGGCCCGCTGCACCCATTTGATGTACGCAGATCCCCAGTCGATGACCAACTTGCCCACGTACGCATCCAAGAGGTTCACCCGTTCGGTCTCGTAGTAGTGGTGGCCGATGACCGAATGGCCGCCTATGGGGCACGTGACTGCAGGGTCCGTGACCGAGCCCTTGCTCAAGATGCGATACAGACCGACAAAGAGCGTTTCACCAAAGGGGCCTGGCACAAAGTTTGCGATGTACTTTGCATCGTAGAAGACTGGCTCGCCCTGGATGTCTTGATACTGCTTGAACAAGCCATCCCCCTTGCGCCACAAATCAGCAGGCGTCTTACCGAGCACGGCGCGCGCGCTCACACCCTGGAGCAGCAACTGACCCGGATGGATGGTCTTCCGGCGGCGTTGCTGGCGGCCCAGCACGCATTGAAAGTCCGTACGCAACGGGAATAGGCATCCGCAATTTATGGGAGAACCTTGCAAATGATTTCTGGACTTGAAGGGCGCAAGGCCGTTCCTAAGGGTAGGGCAATCCTCTATTGAGCGTCTGGCTGACGCTGCCCGCACATGAAGATTTCTTCATCTTCGCCGGCGATGGTTCCCCCGCTCAACCTGTTTTTACGTCTCCTGCAGAACCTTGCCGTAGGTTATTTCAGGGGCCGTTATGCGAACAGGAATGAGTTTTGAGCTTCGGATTCCGGCCGTCGTGGAACGCATAACTGGACCGGTGCAATTCGTGGTGCAGTTGAGGTCCGTGGCGCAGAACTACTAGATGCCGTACTGGTGCAGTCCATCTGCCGCTTGTGGTCAAACCTAGGTGCCCGAAGTCACATCGTTTGCGGTGCGTACAACACACCGTTGTGTACGTTGCGCAACTGAGCCGAGCGGGAACTGGTCAGTAGGCTTTTAGTCGGGGAGCATCCTTAGTGATCAGCGACCTGAAATTGCCCTTTCTCTAAGCTATTGATTCATCTCGTTTCATACAGGGCCTTCTACACGCTAGTGGGAAATGACTGAGCCAACAAACCGCCTTTTTGACGACAACGTGGCCAACAAACGCCGTCAATTTGCAGAAAGCGTCAACAAATTGCCCCTCGTAGAAGTCGAGGCGAGCAAAGAATCAGGCATATGGCACTCCTTACCCTACAGGGTGACTCAGTCCGCCATGGCGATCCAACTAACTGAAATACGTTGCAGGTGGCCGTGCTGACATGAAATTTCAGCCACAGGAATGCGGTGGCTGAGTCTCTGACTTACTTGGCGACGGCGAGAGAGCTTCCTCAACGTAATGGTCAAGCCAATGGCGAACCCCCGAAGAAGGATGTGGAAGAGAGCGCTCTGTAGCACCCAGCGTCCAGCCAGTTGATCGAATTTCAGGGATTTCTCAGCCTCAGCTGAGCGCAATGGCGTTGCCTCAGTGGGCCCTGTGATTCGTTGGTCCACCGCGTCGACCAGACAACCGCATAGATCGAGCGACTCGGGCAATACCGTGGATAGATTTAGCCAAGTACCTTCTCGCGGCGTTCGCCCGAAAGGTAGGATAAAATGATGCGGCCTCGTAGCGATCAGCTCGCCGACAGCAACACGACGCTCCTTCCTGGCTCCATCCTTTTCGAGATCCAAGCTCGTGCTAGGTGGAAAGCGTGATATCACCGCTTGGGTGATCTTAACCAGTGGGTGGTGCAGGGCGCTCGGTAGTGGAGCGATATTCAGGGATGGAGATGTCGCTATGACGATCCAAGGCCAGAAAGCATTTTTCTTGGGTTCAACATCCTTATGATTACTTACGTCCCAGTGACGCATGCGGTCGGCAGAGTCTGGGGACCTCACGGTGTTTCCAAACTTCCCGTCAGGTAGCGATATCAAGCCGCTCAATGCGGGGTACCAAGCCCCTATAGCAGTCGGCGCAACCAGATACCGCCTTCTTCGCTCACCTTCACACCATGTCAAATGCTGTTCAAGCTGCTCAGTAGCGGACGAGACTGGAAATGAACGCATGTCGACAGTCGCGGCCTTTCGGTCAAACGGGTCATGGCCGCACGCGCAGCGGGTGACGGGGCCTGCTGAAGGAAGAAGACCCTGGTATGGCTTCCCGCACTGATCGCAGGTGCTACGCAGCTTTATCCCGTGCCAGGGACAGCAATCGACGAACGGCATCTGGAACAACGCACAGTGATAGCCATAGCGAAGGCATTCACAGCAGTGACGAGGGGCTAGGCGTAGTTCGTTCCAACGGTGACCTACGTCGATAGGACACCATACTTCTTCTGACCAGAATCTTGGAATGTCGGAGTGCTGCAGTCCGACCGCTATTTCAAGCCGACTCCGTGGGCCACCAGGGCGATGACATGCGCGTAACAGGTCAAGGCCTTGCATAGCCCGCATCCCAAAGATTGCGAAAAGGTCCTTTCGACCGAACCCGTTCAGTCGCAGGGAACGGATCATCATCCCGTAGCCAGAGAGGTAGGGAAAGTTCGGAAAGTTCAGTCCGATGAGCCCCTGATTTGGTCGTGTCTCTCCACACATGGCTTCCCACTGTGAAGTGGTCATGCCGCGTTCCTGCCCAAAAGGCCCGCATGGGCATACTCCAATTGCAAGTAGCCAGATGCTTGGAGGGCTGCCCGAATATGTTCTGGACGAAACGACCGAAAGGCGGGATCTCTTCCTGCCACGTTGCAGAGCAGGAACTTCACCATGCTCGTGAATGTTTTCATCGGCCAATCGTTTTCAGGGGTCAGTCCTGCAGCAACGCGAATGTCCTTAACGACCTCCATGATCATTGGTGCCTGAGATTCAAACTCATAGCCATTTGCGACAGCGCTTGGTGCAAAATTTGCGACAAAAGAGATGTCACTCTCCACCGGCCAAAAATTCGAATGCTGATAGCGCTGAAGCGCATGGGCAACTTCAGCAAAGCCCCTCAGTCCCGTCACCCTATGTGTTCCCATCATGAACCGACCGACGATGTGCGAAGGATAAGCGGTGGCTACGGCACTGATATCGATGCCGCTCGCGTCACTCTGCCGCATGAATGCGATGAACAAACGGACTCCATTTTCTTCGATCACATCATCGATGCCGCAGAGATAATCGAGTTCGGCCAGACTGATGTGTTGCGCGTTGTCTACGAACAGGACCATGAGATTCACGCCTGCAGCGCCGCAGCGATTGAGCACAAAGTCAATGATGCGATCTTTCTTCAATGACCCAATCGGACGGTCGGCAGCAGTTAGATACAGAGCATCACCCATCGATGAATAGAAGGCGCCATCACTCTTTCTTGTGCCACCTGGCATGATGAGACGGGCGGCAACGCCACCACCTATAACGTTTTGCAACCATTGAGTTTGATGGTTACAAAGGTAGCGCAGGATATTCGTCTTTCCGGTACGGCCCGGGCCTTCGGCTATGGCACCGTGATGGTCCTCATTGATGTTGCTGAGAATAAAATTCATGTAACGCTCTAAAGGCCGGGTATAGATCTGGAACCCTTTAGGGACATAAATGGGGTGTATGTCGGAGACACTCATCGTGAATCCCTCTTCCCATCAAAGGTGATCCAATCGACAAATGGACGCGTTTCATCACTACGCTGAGCCGGGGGGTGTCTGGAATTGATTGGCGTACCCGAGTGCTGCATGCGCGCAAGCTGATCTGTGGCAGGTTGCGAATTCCCGGCCAACGATTTTAGATGCGAGACGTAGGCGTCGATTGCACAATCAACGCCGTTAAGCTTCAGCAATCCTTGCTTGGCCCACTGAAATATCAGTTTGCGCGTCGTCTCGTCATGCGGGGTGGTATCCCAAGGACGCGCGGCGCGCATCACGCCATACGGCTGCGTCGCCGTTCGGTAAAGAACGATCGTCCGTAGATCGTTTCGATACACTTTGGCAAGAACCTTTTGCCCAACAAGCTCCCACGCGTTGTCAAAATTACCGCTCCTATAGCGAACGTACGCGTAATTCACATGGGGGAGATCCCCACTCTTGCGATTGCCACGCACGGTGACGGGAACGATCGTGCTACCCATGTCCGGAGCGCACATCGAACCGTCCGCTGCTTCATAGAACCAAGACCGATCGGTTCCATGCATCTGTAGGTACTGCAGTGGTGTCAGTGTGCCCAGGCTAGGGTGCTGGGTGGCGTTGTAACCGGTGACGATGACTTCAACGAGTTCTTCGAACCACTGGAGCTGGATCGGGCAATCATCTGGCGAGAAATTGCTGATACGTATTTTGTTATCGCCCAATCGCGTTGCGGGCTCAAACCCGCCAGCAACATGTCGGAATGCTCCACGCTCCAGCCGTGAGAACAATTGCTCAATGATGGGGCGCGTGCGTGGCGCGTGCGCAACCCCGGTATTGAGAACACCATCGTAAACGCGACAAAAGGCCTGCTCAATGGCGTGTGCATGGTGCGCTTTCGCGTTATCCATGGCAGTCAGCAGCGGTCGGCGTCCAGCAAAAGCGGGAGAGAGGCTTGATGGCATGCCAGCGCCGATGGCGTACTCCAGACCAGGCAGGGTGAGTGTCCTGCGCTCCCACGTTTCCAAGGCGCGTGCAAAACACAGTGCCACGTCTAAATTGTTGTAAGCCTTTCCGACACGGAGGCACCAACTGACGATGGCGCGTGACTCAACCTCTACAATGGCTAGAAGCCAGATAGTCGAGATATAACGTCTTACTTCGCCGCCATTTGGCATACGCACACCAAGCTTGGCCTCGATGTCGATACGATGTGCATCAAACTCAAAACGGTCGTAGCAACGACGTGCGAAAAGGTCTGCGAGCGTGGTGGCGGGAGAAGCCTTTTCGTCGTTAACCAGGGCGGCGACAGAATTTGATTCCCGCTTTCGCCGAAGGTATCGGAGTAGCGCCCGTTGCCCTTGATCTACATGATTGAGAGGGTAAAGCGCTCCAAGTTGTTTTTGTTTGAGTTCCGTGACGATCTTTCCTTGAAGCTGATTAAAACTTCGCGGGAGCTTTTGTCCTTTGGGCAGCGGGTGATTGTATGCATCGACCCATTCACGAATGGTTGGTTGCGCTGCGAGAAGTTGCTCATATGAATGCGGTCTTGCGATCTCGGGCATTGATGCAGGTTCAGCAGCTTCAATCGCACTGCGTTGATACGTGCCCCAAGCCACGCAAACACGGTACCCATAAGGTTTCCCGTCGGGTGCCAGCTGGGGCGCTTGGCACACCATCTTTCTTAACCGCTTCGGACACAACTTGTATCTACGTGCGGCGGGAGTGATCGCCGCACCATCGAGAACCCCATCCAAGGCAGTTTCGGCATTGTTGTATCGGATGAGCGCCTTGGGAGTGAGTAGCGAACGTTCTGGTTTTGTCCAGGTGGCACGTTCGTCTGCCGTCACAATGGGCAGGGAATCAAGGTGTGCCATGGCCGACCTCCAGTTCCAAAAAGGAGTCCGGCGAAAGATGACTTGTCTCGGACAGGCGAATCTCGCCTTTATGGATCATCGCGGCTGCAATAGCTGTCACGTGACGAGGATCATGCCGATGCAGAATGTGGTGGAGTTGTCGAAACGTCGCTCTCTCAATATTCGATAGATACGCGTAGATTTCATCGCGAATCGTCGCTAGCCCGGCTATCCTTCTTGCCGATTGGACGTATGCCAGAAGTCGAAAATAGGTAGAGATCTTCTCTCCTTCCCGTACGAGCTCATGCTCAAAAACATGATTGACCTTCAGGCCTTGTCGCTCGGCAGCCTGGTGCAGCAGATCGCGCTCCCTGGCGGCCATGTCACCGCCTAATGTGACGACGGTCGCCGACGAAGGAACCGTCAGATGAAAGCGTTCCTCTCCTGAATGTCGACGTGTCCAAAAGGAAAGGTCGATATGTCGCCGCGCCGATAGAATGAGTCGGCATGGACGCTCAACGTAGGCGGCGATCTGAGGATCGAATTCGAACTGTAGCCCCAATGCGAAGTTCAGCGCCTCAGTGATCGAGGTCACCCGAAGATTCCTGGGTGAGTAGAAAACGTAGAGATCCGCCTTGGATCGTTCGTTAGGTGTGAGCAGCCGCGGTTGGTAGGGAAGGTTAGGATCAAATGATCGCAACGGCGAACCAGCCACTTCGGGTGGCCATTGAGTGGCAGAGGCGCCGGCGGTCATTGGTCGTCTCCGTTGCCGCTGGCGTGTTCAGTAGGGACAGGCTTAGGCAAGAGCTCAATAAATCGAAATCGGCCACCGCCGACAAGAAATTTTCGCTGTCCAGTGAGACTCGCGAGCACACTGAGAGACCGCTGGCGCATCGCCAGCGATGGAGTCGTGACATTCATATTGGCTTCCCCGAGGTATAGCGCCGGTAGGGCGCTTGTGTGCGGGACACGAAACGAGGTAGCCTACGAGTGTTCACTCGCCGAAAGGCACCGCCCCTGGTTCCAGCCAGGGGTTTTTCATTTCTGTCGATTGGTTCGGCGACTTATCAGGTCATGTGGATTTTTGCCTCGCTCTGTTTCGTCTAGGCGGAAGTTTTTCGTCTTCTGGCGGAGCACCACGCGATGCGAGCCAATCAGCGACATCGTGCGTCAGTGCGAATGGCCCCTTGCGGCCCTCAATCGGGAACACCTGAAAAGGAACTCGCCTGGTGGCAATCGCCACGCGAAGTGCTGCTTGGCTCGAAAAGCCAAGCGCTTGCCGTAGTCCTGCGCTTCCCATGACATAGCCCCAATTGGAAAGTAGTGAATCCAGTAGGCGTTGTTCCAACGACTTGCTGCCCATGGGGTTTCACCGTGACGAGATAGGCGTCTTTATCGCTAATTCGCGGGAGCTTGACCATACTGTCACGGAAACGCGTTTGTGCCTGATAAGTAATTACTTGAAATACATGTACTTATGCTGCAACCATGGTCGTTCTTGCACGGTGTGAAGGTATTCGCTTTGAGTACGATGCAGCAAAATTCGCCAAATCGTCGCCCAAAATCTCTTGGAAAGATGCCATCCCCAATCCTTCTAGAAACCAGTTGGAATTTTCGAAAAGACTTTGCGGGCACTCTAAGGAGCATGGCGTCGATCGAGACGGCCATTTTCAGCGTGCCGACTCACAGCGCGCATGCTGTGGAAAAGCGTCTCGGATGGGTTGACGGTCGAAGCTCAGAAGCTGGGAACCAAAACTCAGGCCGCATTGCTAAAGCGCGAGTTGGCAAACACGTTTTGCAGGAAGGAACGCTCGCAACCTTAGCCCTGCAGTTCGACGACGTTAGCTCAGCAATACGTTCGCCCTTGTGGGATTTGGTGCGAACGGGCAGCTTCTCAGAAAACTTGGGCGGTGATGACTACGGGGTGTTGAACGACGCAGCCTATTGGGCCATCCACGTGCCTATACCATTCATTTCTGCGGAACGTGGCCGCTCATGGCTCATCGAGCGGCCCACCGAGGACCAGCTTGCCAAGCTGGCAGCTCAAGGTTCTCTTGATGCGGTCGCAGCCCTTTGGATGTTGATTCTGGACAGCGGAAAATCGAAGAGTGACCTGAAACAAATCTTCACCATCGCGACCTACATTCCACCGACACTTGCTCTGCTTTCGCTAAGCCCGGTGGGATTGCGTATCGCGCGGCTCCTGTTTGCCCGAATTCGTCAACAGACCCTGGATAATCTGACCTTCGATGGGTACCAGCTTTCGTTGGGACACTACGATTTGGCGAAGGTCGCAGGAACCGTTACCGGCTGGTCGCCAGGTTGCATTGGGCCTGCAAATCCCTATACAAAGGAACGCGGTAGAGTAGAGGCTGAGCCCTTGCCATCGGTGATTCATGATTGGCTGGAGCGATCTCGAGCACCCATGCGCAAGGTGCGGCGGCAGCCGGCTAAGCCCCGCTGGCGAGTAGATCTCAGTCCGTCAGCGCACACAATTGAACGCAGGTTTGAGCTTGAACATCCCAGTGTCATGCATCCCAGGGCGATCAGCATCTGCAAGGCAGAACTCAAGGACTATTGGGAACATCGGACCCATGTTGCAACAACTTGATCGATGACCATAAGGGCGCGTGCGCTGGTTGGGCAGCCGGAGTCTAGCCAGACTCGGCTTCTTTCAGTATTTTTTCTTGTCCAGCAGCGTCCAACTTGCTGAACGCGCGGATCATCCGTGCAAGCCGCTCGCTGTCGGCATAGAGATAGGCAAGTGGCACGCCAAGCACCTTCGCCATCCGCTTCGCTGTTGCTAGATCCGCAGCGTGAACGTCTTGCTCGTACCGATTGATGCGTGTGCTAGCCACAAAAGGATCCAACCCGGCGAGAATGCCCAGCTCCTTCTGGGATAGACCGGCATCCTCCCGCGCCTGTCTTAAGCGCTTGCTGAAAATGGATGACGGATTGCTCTGGCGAGGCATGGACAGCTCGTAGTTGGTAGCACCTACGAGATTCGTTGCTTTGCCGTGCTTCCGATACTACGATATTCGTAGTTTTCGCAACAGCCCCGGCTCTTGGCCGCCCTACCAACGATAGGAAGCCACGCCCCATGCTCCTGCAATTGGTGTTCGAGGATCAGTGGTTCATACCCGTGCCGGTGGATGACCGACTTCAGGAGGCGCTTGATGTTCAGCGCGAACGGGCATATCGCGGTGACATGGACGAAGCGTTCACAGATCGCTTGTCCGCATGCATTTCCAATTCTCTCGCTGAGTGCCTCGATCCTGACTTACAACTACCAACAGCTAATCAGATGAAATATGCCACTGATATTGCGCGTGAGCTTGGCGTGGCGATTCCAGCGGATGTATTGCGTTACCGTGGCGCAGCGCATGAATTCATTGATCGATTCGAGGAAATGTTTCGTGCAAACCGACAACGGCGCGACATCGCCATAGGGCCGCCTCGTGCGTGAGCGATACCTATGAGAAGGGAGTGGAGAGCTAGCACCCACCAACAACGCGCTTGGGTGACCTATTCGCCAGCACAGTCACGAGATTCTGATCCCTGCATGAGGTGGCTATGACCCAACCTTACGAACGCTCTTGGGCAGTCATCGAAACACGGAGCTTCCTGACGGCACTACTCGTCAATCGAAGGATTCCTGCGGCGGTTCTCGAGCGGGCGCGCACCTTGCTTCGCCATTATCCCAGTGGGAGCGAGGTGTTCCGCGCAGGATGGCAAGAGCTTGCCGATCCCTACCTTGTCCTCGAGCCCGTCTTTGACACAAGCATTGATGGCACCCCTTCGCCTAACTGGTCAGCGCCACAACGCACCGAATCGTGAAAATGACCGCATGGAACCGATGTACGCGCGCTTGCTTCGTTGCTACACAGCCGAACAGCCAGGCCCAGCATTGCCTAGCGTGGCGTCGATCCAGAAGGTTGAATTGAATGGCAAAGGTCACGACTGACAAGCTTTCGCAGCTACTGATTGCTGCACGGGCTACGCCGCTGGTAGAAAACCCTGTGCACGCCGAGGAGGCGGTCTTCAAGGCATTGCTTGATGCGACCGTATACGCACATGTGCCGCTGGAGAACGCGCCCGAGGGCGTGATGCGCTTCATCCAGTTCGTGCGCCCGGACAACAAACAAACCGTCCTTCCATTCTTTAGCGATCGGGAACAGGCCGAAGCGGCCTCAGTGAACAGAAGAGTGGCCATTGTGGCCATGTCGGGGCGGCGATTGCTCGAACTGACACGGGGTGCCACATTGATGCTGAACCCCAACATCGATCAGGTAGCTTTGTATCCACCGGAAATCGTGGCTCTCCTCGAGGGGCGCTCCCTCGGTTACTACACCCAGGAAACCATTGAGCAGAGCGAGCAGGTCGGTGTGTGTCCGCCCACGGAACCCGCAAACGAACTGGTTCTTGCCCTTCGTGATCTTTTCCAGAGAGAGGCAACGATCCGGGCCGCCTACTTGGCCGAGATTCATCGGGGGGCCGACGGCGCCGACATATTCCTTTTGCTCACGATCGTTGTGCCGCCGGCACACAAGGAACGCCTCATCCACCTGATCACACTGGCGATCCAGTCTGTCTCGTCGTATTTGACGCTACCACTCACTGTGACCTGTATATCCCCTGATGCCTCGCTCCCGGATCTCTGTCACCACGGGATCCAGTTTTATGGAACCTGACGTAATCGTATGCCTTCGCTCATTCGAACCAGCCAGACCCATCCACTACGTATCGCCACCATTCCGGTGGGTGAACGCGGTGGCGCCATCGGCGTAGCGACAGCGGCTACTTGAAGGGGCATTGTTGTCGTAACTGCGAGGTGTCTCTTGCAACGCCTCGCACGCGCAATCACGCCACGGGCTGCATGGCAATCCCAGTGACTAATCGTCAGTAACACTCGTTGGTACATAAATTTTTCACACAGAGCCCTCTTGGGATTCCACGTCAGGGTCGTTGGGTCTGCGCAATTGCTCCCGGTTTCGCCGGTGTTCCCTCCGCAATAGTTAGGTATTTAGTAGCGGAGGCATCAGTTCCTTCGATGACCCGCCGGATAGGGCCGACGGTGTCGACAATCGCGGATCCGGCCGGGTTAGTGATGAAAGCCGCTATCGGCTGCAGACTGCCTCCACCATTGGGTTTTGAGGATAAAGCAAGGATGTATGGTTGCTTTGGCATGAGGCCCGCGACGGATGCCTGCAAAACTTGAACTAAACCTTGGTCAAACAGGCTGACGCTGGTCGTTGGGCCATGCGGATTGGCAGGCGATGACAGGACCAAATGCGCAGCCTCGCCGCTCAGCCCGAGTGGTTGAAGTCCCTGCGTTCCGTCGCCTGACGATACAGCGCCCGGTACATAGACTAAAGCCTGTGGCGCTTGACCGATGGGAATTGTCGCGACGACTGCATTGGTGATGGTATCTATGGCCGCCAGTTTGTCGTCATTCTCAAGGCCGACATAGATTCGGGTTCCGTCGCCCGATGGCCAGAGGCCGTGGGGAAGCTTGCCTACTGGAATAGTGGCGACCTTTGCGAAATCGCTTGTTCTGAAGACCTGTACTTCATTCAGTCCGCCGACAGTCACGTAGGCGAACTGGCCGTGAGCGTTGTGGACAAAGTTGACGTGGTTGGTGATCGGACCTGTATCGAGGATCTTGAGGACAGTGAAAGGTGGTTTGGCTGAAAAGGCGACGACTTTGCCTACATCCTTAAGGGTAAACCAAACCTGCTTGCCATCTGGCGACGCAGCAATGTTCGGGCAGAAAGGGCTGGGCTGAGCGATCCTACCAACGATCTTGTGGTCGTCAACGGTGACGACGACTGTCGTAGGGTTGAACGAAGAGCAGATGTAGCCGTAGCGCCCATCCGGCGAAAAGATCGTCATGCCAGGGCCACCGGGAGTTTTGATCCTCGCGGTTTCCCGATAGGTCACTGGATCGATCACCGAGACATAATCCTCGCCGCGGACGGTCGCCCAGACCTCCTTTCCGTCGGGAGTGAAAAATGCTTCGTGCGGCGATCGACCAATGTACGTCGTGTGCTTTACCGCGTTCGTCGCGGTATCGATAAAGGTGATTGAGTTCGAGCCAATCGAAACGACCACAAGTGTTTTGTGGTCAGGCGAGAAACCCATGCCGTGCACGAGCACCTGTCCTTTGTAGAGCGGACTGAAATTGCCAGGCTGCGGATCACCCAGTCGGATCACACCGAGTAGTTTGTTGTCCGCCGGATCGGTGACCGACACCGTGTTGGAAAATTGTTCGGCGGCGTAGACGCGGTCGCGATGGCTAATAGCGATGTCCGGTGATGCCGATGCGCTTGGCGTCAGGCCAGCCCATGCGCTTGATGAAATACAGCAGGCCAGTATCGCGGCATGGCAATAGTTGCGGTGCATATCAGCGCTCCTGTTCGGCATGCATGCCGGAATGATCAGACATGGGGCTATCGGGTTGGGTGGGCGAAGGAATTGATGGTGGCAATTGCTGGCCCAGAGCGAGATGCATCGCCGCGATCTCCTGCAGCTGATCAACGATGATCTCTTGCGCAATCCGCTTGAGTTGTTCGTTGTGTCCGAATCGCAATTCAGCCACCGCCATGTCGATCGCGCCTTGATGATGCGGCACCATCATCGCCACAAAGTCCCTGTCCACATCACCGGTGGGCTTGGTCATCATGCCTGCATCCATGGTCGTCATCGCCTTTGATGTTTCGGCCAGGAACGTCGACGTCTGATTGACTGGATGAGATGCTTTAGCGCTCGCCAGCGGAAAGGCCAGCATCAATACAACCAGGAATTTCTTGCTCGATGAATTGGGACTCATGGCTCGATCGCCTTCAAGAGAAGGTTCTGCGCTGGTTCCAGACGACTGGCAAGCGCAGCAGGTACGCCCGATTCTTCCAGCGTCGGCACGATGTCTCGGAAAGAAACGATGGTTCGACCGCCGATGTCTTCTCGTACAAGAACGTGAAGAGGCAAGTCCAATGCGCTCTGCGGAGAGGCGAGCATGACGGGCGTTCCACCTTCAGCTTTTCCATAGATAAGAATGACCGTGGCGGGCATGCTGAGTCCCACATCGCGCGCGTTCGCGGCATGATCGATGAGGGCGAACAGCTTCATGCCCGCGTTCGAAATCGCTACTGACAGTCGATTCACCGTTTTCTCGAAAGTGAAGGGGCTGTTCAATTCGATCACAGACCTGCTATCTGAGTGGGTCATGTGCATCTCTCTCGGTAGACTCGATGTGTCTGGCTGGGCAGAGGCTTTCAATTCCGAAGGCCTTACCGCAATGGAAGATTAGGAGAAGGTGACCATCACCGCTTCCTTCCAAAGTGGTAGGCCTGCATCACTTCACCAATCGCGAAATGTGAGTGATTGAATGGCATCAGCAATGCAAACGAAACTGTCGTTCAAACAAGCGATTTACCGGTGGAACAAGCGCCTACCTGCATAGACAAAACGTGCGGGAATCTTCAGGTTGGCGCGTGTTCCCTTTCCGGAAGGCGCCACGCCGATGGTGAAGCGACCGCCGACTCGGCGGGTTCTTTCACGTATGCCTTGCAGACCCCAGTGTCCGGAGTTTTCGGAGGGCAGGGCCGAAAGATCCGCGCCGCGACCATCATCGATGACCGTGATGTTCAACTCGCTTCGGTCGTAATGCAGTTCAACATGCAGGGCGCTTGCTTGCGAGTGACGGAATGCGTTGGTGATCAGTTCGCCAACTATCGCATGGACGTCGCTGGCAGCTGATGCGTTCAGTGGTCGCGGCTCACCTTCCACATTCATTGAAAATTCCGTCGGATACATCTCGTTCAGGCGATTTGCCAGATGGCTGATATCGATGGAGAGGTCTTCCATTGGCTCGGCCAGCGATCGCAGCTCGCCGATCTTGTCGCGACCTTCGTTGAGCGCGTTCTCGGTGACCGACAGCGCCTTGTCGAGCTTCTGTCTTGCAGCGCCTTCCGGGATGCTCTGGACGGCAACCTGCACATGCAGGAGCAGACTTTGAAAGTTCTGCAGGATGGTGTCGTGAAAATCACGCGCCATGCTCTCGCGCTCGCGCGTTCGGGCATCGAGCTGCGCATGGATGTGTCGTATGCGCATCAGATGGAGCAGCCACAATCCCGCGAGAACGACTGCAGCGCAGAGGGCCTTGAACCACCATGTCTGGTAGAACTCGGGCAGGATCTGAAAGGCAAAGCGCGTCGGCTGCGCTGCCCAGGCGCCATCGGCATTGGATGCTTCGACCTCGAACGTGTATTGGCCGGGCCCAAGGTTGGCGTAATGAGCCGCGCGTCGATCGCTGGCCAACTGCCAGTCCTCGTCGACACCCTTGAGGAGAAAACGAAAGCGTGACTTTGCGGGATCCGAGAGTGTGGCCGCCGCATAGGTGATGGTGACACTGCGGGTGCCTTTTTCCAGCGCTGGCACAGACGCGCCGGAGAAACGCACGTCGTGATCATTGATCGATTCGATCGACACATGGGCCGCCTGGGGAGCCGGCGGCATCTGCAGCGCGTCGATCCAGGCAACACCTTGCCGCATTGAGACCCACAAGCGACCATCGTCGGATACCACGAGATTCTTGGCATCCTCCACGCCATCGTCCCGATCGAACAGGGTGAATCTGAGACTATGGTCGGGCGCGGACAGCGCGGACTGGACGTCCGCTGCGGACGCGCGATAGACGCCACGAGCCGACGATATCCAGAGATCGCCGTTAGAGAGTTGAAGGAGACCGGACGCATTCTGAAAGCGTTCGCCATTCATGCCGACTAGGTGGATGAAACGGTCGGCAGTCCTGATTGCAATGCCGTCATCGCCAGCGATCCAGAGACCGGACTTGCCCAGCCGGAGCTTTCTCAGCGAGCCGAGATCAGGTCCGCTCCGCGATGAGTAGGTTGATAGCTTGCCTTGGTCGATCGAAGTCAAGTTACCTGAGAGGAACGCCAGCCATGCGCGCGTCCCATCGAACTGAATGCTTGTGGCAGCTTTAGGGTCGATCGTGCTCCAGACGTGTCCATCCCATCGCGTGACACCGGTGAATCGCATCGAGACCCACAGCGAACCGTCAGGCGCAAGCCGCATATCCACGCAATCCTGCTTGGGGTTCGCCAGCGATGCCTGCTGACCGGTCGCCGGCGGAGCGGGAATCGTGATCACCTGATCGTGGATGTAGCGCTGGATACCCTTGTCGCCATTGAACCAGACGCTTCCATCCGGACCATTTGCGATACAGGGCGACGAGCCACTCAGGTCGGGGTGCACCGAGACGTTTGTGCCCACGCGTATGGGTGGTGTGGCTGAAGCGCTGGCGACCCAGAGCGCCTGCGTATTGTCTTCAGTGATGGCCGGCCAGAAAACAGGCAGAGGAAGTACGAGTGGAACGAAACGAGTCGTCCTGAATTGCTCGAGTCCATCGGGAGTGGCAACCCACACATTGCCTTGGCTGTCGCTGAAGTCCGCCGTCACCTGAATATCGGAGTGGTTATCGACGCCCATAACATTTTCCGCGACCAGTTGTGCCTGGCCGGACATATTGTCCGTGTGCAGGCGAGTCAGTTTGCCGTTGGTGGGTATCCACAACGCTCCTTGCCGGTCCACGATCAGGTCGGCGGTTACGCCGCCGCTGGGGTATGCGGCAGTGGCTGGCAGGTTGGCCATAGCCACGATGCCCTGGTTCGCGCTGGTGAGCTCGAAACGCTTGGCGCCGGGGCGGAGGCGATACGCGCCATCGGGAGCGAAGATCCAGTACGACCCGTCAACACCTGTGCCGGTGACCCACACGAACTTCACGTCGATACCGTCGGAATGATCCGCACGGTGCCAGGCGCCATCGACGAATCGATAGACTCCACTCGATGTGACGACCCAGAGGGTGCCGTCGGTCATCTGCTTGAACGACATGATGGTGCCCTTGCTCAACCCCCGGCCCACCTGCTCGGTAACGCCTTCGTGCACTCGGGTCACGTTTCCGTGCAGGCCGCCGATCCACAGATTCCCGTCTCTGTCGCCATATAACGACGTGATGATTTCGGCGGGTAACTGTTCCTTGAACATGGGTTCGAAGTTCAGCCCATCGAAGCGAAACAGCCCGGTAGGACCACCGAGCCACAGATAGCCTTCCCTGTCTTCGGTGATGGCGTAGATCGTGGAGGGCAGGCCGTCCTTGACGGTGAAGAGGGTGCGCTTCAATTGCGACAACTGCTCGAAGGCCGGTTTTGTGATGCTCTGGCCAGAGCTCGCTGGTGCTGCGGCGGCGTGCGCGCTGGCGAGAATGGTGACGCCCATCAGCAGACACCAGCTCGCGGTGTGACGGAAGACCATCAAGGTTAGAACTTGAACAAGCTTTTTCATGCGGAAAGGAAATCCTCGACGTGTGTAGCCGAAACTCACGAGACAAAGCACCGCGCCCGCGATGCTTTTTTCGTTCGTGAAACAGATATCCCCAGGCCGGACAAGGACCGTATGCACGGGAGTCCCGACCGACAGCCCATTTGGCCATCCGAATCATCGTCGACCACGTTGCATCCTAAGTGTTGTCCGATTCATGGAGTTGGTCAAATCGCGCTACCACTTTAGCGGTACTTGCTCTCTAGCCTTGCGGGCGATGACGTCGGAAGAGAGACCTCCTATTTTGTAGTCGGCAGGTCCACGGTGCTCCAAGGATAGGAAAAAGATGCTGCGTCGCACATCAGCTGGCGATGCCCGGACCTGCCTCTGATCGTCTTTCATTTGCGCGTTGCGGGAGATCGTCGTGACCTTGTCCGAACTATCGCGTATTCCATCCGCACACGCCGGAATCCTTGCTCCAGGCAAATGGTTCCGGTGGCGCGCCCTATCGTGGGCATCCGCTCTTTTTGTGTTTGCTGCCTTGGTTTTTGTCGCGTCACTGCAGCTGCCGGAATGGCTGTCGCTCTCAGTCGTTTCCGGATACTGGATCGGGATCATCCTTCCGCTCGCCGGCCTGGCCGTTTACGGATTGGCCGTAAAGCTGTGCGAGCAACGCAGACCCAACGAAATCGCGTTGCGTCATGCGCCCCGATATTTCCTGCTCGGCGGACTAGTCGGATTCGCCTTCATGGCGTTGTCGCTGCTGTTGCTCTGGCTTTTCGGCCTGAACGATGTGAGCCGCGGGCATTGGCATGACGCATTCCATTATCTGGTCTTCAACGCGTACATCTCCGCCGTCGTCGAGGAACTGGCCTTCAGGGCAATCCTGTTGCGGATCTTCGCCCGCATGTTCGGGCCGTTGCCCGGACTGCTGATTTCGGCGGTCCTGTTTGCAGCCGCGCACGCGAGTCATGCGCCACCGCTGGCGCTTGTTCTACTCGTCATCAACGGCGGTCTGCTGATGGGCGTGCTGTACATGATCAGCGGAAGCCTCTGGCTACCCATCGGTGCGCACATCGCCTACGACTTCACCGAGTGGTCGCTCTTCGGTGTGGGTGATACGGACGGCTATCTGGTCGTGACGCCATCGACTGCTCACGCGGCATGGCTGACGGGAGGAGCAACCGGACCCGATGGTTCAGTATTGTCCGCACTGGTCACGTGCGTGCTGATCGTCATGGTTGTACTCGTCGCGCGAACCCATTCGTTGAAGCAGACATAGCCATCATGTTGATCCGCGGTCCATCCCGGATGGAGATCGCTGAAGCAGCTGCGTTTAAAAAAAAATCGTGGCGTGCGCAGGTTAGCCCTTAGGGAGTAGCGATCTCGCTGCAGGAAGAGAGATGCGGCTTTGATGCCGCGTCAATAACTTGGACACAGTCCGACAGTCATACGAACCGGCTATCGCGTCCCAATCATAGAGGAATGATCTGTGCAGAAAATATCTTTGAAGACGATCGTTGTGGCGACGTCGCTTGCGCTGTTCGGTTCATCGTCAATCGCGCAGCAGAACCGCGTACCAAAGCTTCCGATTCTGCGAGGCAATCCCGCGTTGCAGGTGCAAGGCGAATACGTCGACGAGATGGTGGCGAACTTCATCGCCGCCCATCATCTTCCGGGCCTGACCATGGCCATCGTGCAGGCGCCTTACATTCCGCGCTCGGCCGGTTACGGAAAGGCCAACATCGACTTGGACGAACTGGCCTCGACCAAGACGATGTGGAACATCGGCCCGATCACACAGGCGTTCACTGCCATCGCCATCATGCAGCTGAAGGAGCAGAGCAAGCTGGGCCTCACCGATGCCATCGGCGAGCATGTCGACGGCCTGCCCCCCGCCTGGCAACACATCACTATCAAGCAACTGATGCAGCACAGTTCTGGCATTGCGGACTATCGCAGCCAGCTCGATAACGCCAGGCGTTACAACCCCAGGGAGCTGATCGCGCTTGTCGCGAACAAGCCTCTCCAGTTCCGTAGCGGCACGGATGTCCGGATGAGCGCCACGGACGCCACGCTGCTGGCGCTGGCGGTGGAACAGGCCAGTGGCATGAGCTATCACGACTTCGTCTGGAAGTATCAAATCGATCTGGAGGGCTTGCAGAGCACGATGTTCGCCAGTGACTTCGCGAAGCTGGCCAAGAGCGATCGACCTGATGCGCATCCCAATGACAACCAGCATTCGAAGTTCAAGAGTGAAGTGCCTTACATCAACCCGGTCGAGCCCGCGACTGGTTACGTCGAGAAAGGAGAGTCGCTTTCTCCGGTCGCTGTCGAGGCATCGGAAAACCTGTTCGGGTTCGGCGATCTATGGTCGTCCGCCGAGGACATCAGCAAATGGGACATTGGTCTGGCCGGCACGACGCTGATCCATGCTGGCGAGGATCACGATCTGCTGTACCTGCCGACCAAGCTCGACAACGGCAAAGTGGTCTCCGCGATGATCGGTTGGGAATTTACTCACCACCCGGGTTTCATGGAGATCAAGGGCGACTCGCCAGGTTTCAGCTCTTACCTGAGTCGTTTCACGATGGCCGATGAGCTGGTTTGCGTGACTTTGCTGAGCAACAAGCAAGGCGTGGATCTCACCGTGCTTGCCCGTGACATCGCCGCCGCGTATCAGGCGAGCCTCGGCCCGAACATCGACCAGCAGCAGATCGTTGCGCAAGAGAGCAAGTTCGGTGTGGCCGAAACGGTCGCCCGCATCAAGGCGGATTTGACCAAGGCAAAGGTGCCCGTGTTCTCGGTGATCGACCACAGTGAGAACGCCACACGCGTCGGCAAGCAACTGCGCCCGACCACTGTCATTTCTTTTGGCAACCCCAAGGTCGGCACCAAACTGATGTTGCAGAACCAGGCGATAGGGCTTGAGTTGCCGCTGCACGCGCTGGTCTGGGAGGACGAAAAGGGCCGCACGTGGATCGGCTATCCGCGGCTGGACAAGCTGGCCGATCGCTATGGCATCAAGGACCTGACAACGATCGATGCGATGACCGGCTTCATGGATCACCTCGTGGCGCAGGCCGCCAATGTCTACACGTATTGACTGACGGGAGCTATGCCCATGTCCGAACCAACTCAGAACTTCAGTCGTCGTGGCGCGCTGCGTCTGCTCGGCATGGCGGCCGGAGCCGTAGTAGCTGCACGAATGGCGCCAGCATCGGCTACCACAGTCAGTCTTCGCCCAGGCGGCGCACAGACCTTGCGTGCTTTGATGAGCAAGCTCGATGCCGCACCCCGTCGCCGCAGCTTCAAGAGCGTGCCGTTCCTGGTGGATTCCAGTGATTTCTGGGATCACGAAGCGGCCATGGAGATCATCAGCTATCGCGGTCATCCGACGCAGGTATGGGAAAACAGCGAGATCGCCGCCGCGTGGCCGAACCTGATGCGCGAGTCACTGAACGGGCAGGTCTTCGCCCACCGCAACCTCGATTTCCTTGCTGTCTCCGCAACCCACGGTTCTGCCCATCTCGCGCTGTTCAATCAGGCCATGTGGGACAAGTACGCGCTGGCCAGCCGCACCGGCGGCGTTTTCAAGAACAACAGTCTGATCGTCGAGAAGGCCGGAATCGCGCCAAGTGATGATCGAGAAGATGTCGACGGCTTCTACGGCTTCAAGAACAGCAATATCACGACCTTGCAGCGCCGGGGCGTCGTGTTCATCGCTTGCCACGATTCCATTCACGCGATAGCGCGAGGTCTGGTGAACGGCAATTCTGAAAATGCCGATGCGATTGCCGCGGATCTGAGCAACAACCTCATTCCCGGTGCGGTGCTGGTGCCGAGCGTGGTGGCATTTCTGCCGCAGTTGCAGCGTGCCGGTTTCACCTACGCCAAAGGTGCGTAAGCCCCGGCGAACCGATACGCGACGGTGCAGCCTGCAATTTCAAGACGGCGCGTACCTCTTTTGGGCGATTCACCCGATCGTGCCGGGCGGTATCAAGGAAACAGCATAGAAGGAGCGGGCCAGTGCAGATTTTTTCCTGGAATTGTCCAGCCGGCTGGCTGGCGATCGCCTGCGTGGTTGCCCTGCTGGTGATGCTTGCGGCGTTACTGGTCTGGCGCCGCGGCCATGCAAAGCGCCTGGCGCGATCCAAGGCCGATGACGATGCGCGGGATTCGGCAGTCACCGCATTGCAGGAATCCATGCTGCAGTCCGCACAGGGATTGATCCTTCGTTTCGAAGCGATCGCCAAGCGCCTGCCGCCGGATCACCCGACGCGACGGGATCTGATCGAGGCGCTGGACCGGGCCGAGCTGGTTCTGGAAAAGGGGATCGACAAGGCGCAACATTTGCGCGATCAAGCGACATTGCCAAAGGATCCCGGCACTCACCATCGTTCATGAGTCAGCATCAGGGTGCACCCATGGATACACCAGTCTCTGTCATCCGCATCCTTGCAGTCGACGATCATCCGATCATGCTCGAGGGTTTGAGTGCGGTGATCGATGCCGAGCCAGACATGCAGATGGTGGCCGTTGCAAGCTGCGGCGAGGAGGCCGTCCGCCTGTATCGAAGGCACCAGCCCGATGTCACCCTTATGGATCTGGAAATGCCTGGCATGTCTGGAGAAGAGGCCATTCGCGCCATCCATGACGAATTTCCTGCTGCCGTCATCCTGGTACTCACAACGTTCAAGGGCGATGCGCAGGCATTGCGCGCGCTCAAGGCAGGTGCACGCGGCTACCTGTTGAAAGGCTCCATGCGGCGCGAACTCATCGACACCATCCGCACCCTTCACCAGGGCAAGAAGAGCATTCCGCGCGAAATCGCGGCCGAGATTGCAACGCATGCGATCGATGAGCGCTTGACCTTGCGGGAAATCTCCGTGCTGCGCGATGTGGCCCAAGGCCATTCGAACAAGGCGGTCGCCGATAGCCTGTGCATCAGTGAGGCCACCGTCAAAGTCCACATGAAAAGCATTCTCGGGAAATTGAGCGCGGACTCACGCACGCATGCGGTGCAGATCGCGCATCGACGCGGCATCATCTGACACTGAGGTTTTGCTTCCGCTCGATGATGGCAAGCGGCGCACTACGCAATGCTAGTCAGTCAGCTGAGTCGATCGAATGTCCTTCATCGTCCGCAATCCGACGCTCCAGTGGTCGGACTCCACTTCATAAAGAATGATGGTTACGGCGTGCTCTGGAACGCGTAGCGTGCGCTGGGCGACGGCAGCCACTTCTTTCATGAAGACAGACTTCTGTTCGGCGGTGCGGCCGGCAAGCATATGAACATGGATGAAGGGCATGATTTTTTCTCGATGGATTGCTCAGCGTTCAGCGACGAATTCAACAACGACCTTGCCTGCGCCTTGCGATGAAGCGACGCGCGCATGGGCTTGCTCAACGCTGGATAGATCGAAATGGTCCGGATCCACGCGCGGAAGCAATTGGCCAGTCTCGAAGAGTTTGGCCGCCTCGCGGAGGATTTCGCCGTGATGTGCTTTGCCGACGCCCGTAAGCAACGGAAGCAAGGTGAATACACCGGAGTACGTGCCGGCGCTGAATGACAATGGTGCCAGCGAGTGAGTACCCCAGCCCAGAGCGCTCACTACGTGGCCGAAGCGTGCAACTGATTTGAACGAACCATCCAGTACTTCACCGCCCACGGTATCGAAGACCATGTCGAAACCATCGCCACTGGTGTGCATCTGCAAATAGTCATTGACAGAAAGCAGGTGGCGATCGATTGGAACCGTGCCGCGTTCGCGCACGTGTTCGGCGTCAGACGCAGAGACGGTGGAAAACACCTGCGCACCGAATGCCCGAGCGATCTGGATGGCCATATAGCCAATGCCGCCAGCGCCTCCGTGAACGAGCACGCGCATGTCCTTGGCTACATGGGCGCGATCGACCAGACCTTCCCAGGCGGTGATGAAGGCAAGCGGCAGGGACGCCGCTTCGCGCATGTCCAGTTGCGGCGGCTTTCGGGCGAGCAGTGACGCGTCCACTGAGGCGTACTGCGCGAGTGAGCCCTGCACACCACCAACGCCGCCAGTCATGCCGAAGACTTCATCACCCATCGACCACTCGGTGACGCCAGGTCCGACAGCGGCCACGATGCCTGCCAGATCGATGCCGAGCACCGCTGGCAGCGGCTGTTTGGCGTGCGCCGCTTTGCCGGCGCGAATCTTCAGGTCGAGTGGATTGACGCCGCTGGCTTGGATTTCCACCAGCACCTGGCCAGGACCGGCGACGGGGCGAGGAATGTCCTTCACTACAAACGGACCGTCGACGTTTTCGACGACGACGGCTTGCATGTTGCCCTGATGGCTCATGGTGCTGTCTTCCAAGGTGGGTCAGGTCAATGCACGTGCCAGGAAATCGCGGATGTAACCGGCGATTTCCGCGCTATGCGTCTCGAGCGCGAAGTGGCCGGCGTCCAGCAGGTGCACTTCGGCATGGGGAATATCTTTCTTGTAGGCCAAGGCACCAGGCGGGATGAAGGCCGGATCATTCTTGCCCCATACCGCCAGCAGCGGTGGCTGATGCTGACGAAAATACTCGTGGAATGAAGGGTAGGCCGCGATGTTGTTGCGGTAGTCGTAGATCAGGTCAAGCTGGATTTCGTCCGCGCCTGCTCTTGCCAGATAGGCGATGTCCAGCTCGTAACCATCCGGCGACACGCGATCGCGGGGCGCACCGTGGAAGTACTGGAATTGCTCGATCGTGTTGCGGCTGATCAGATCGCGGCACGCCTCGCGATGAGCGGGCGTCGGATCGGCCCAATAGGTCTGCAGCGTGCCCCAGGCGTCACTGAAACCTTCCATGTAGGCATTGCCGTTCTGAGTGATGATCGCCGTGACGCGCTCGGGATGTGCGCGCGCCAGACGAAGTCCTACCGGTGCGCCGTAGTCGAAAATGTAGAGCGCATAGCGATCGAGCTTCAACGCGTCGGTGAAGTGGTCGATCACCTTGGCCAGGTTGTCGAAGCTGTAGTCGAACTTGCCCTTCGGCATGAAGGTCTGCCCGAAGCCGGGAAGGTCCGGCGCAATCACACGGTACTTGTCAGCCAGCTGCGGCATCAGATCGCGGAACATGTGGCTTGCCGTCGGAAAGCCATGCAGCAATAGCAGCACCGGCGCGTTGGCCAGCCCAGCCTCGCGATAGAACACGTCGAAATCGTCGACGCTGACCTTGTGAAAACGCACCTGGTCTGCAGCGTCAGTCCGTTCTTCTGAAGTCGCTGGTTGCTTGCCGGTGGACTGTGCCAACGGAGCGACCAGGACGGCAGCAGTGGCCATCAGGGAAGCTCCAATCACTTTGCGCCGTGTGGCGTCCATTGCATGTGTGCCTGTTGTTGTGAGATCGCTCATGACTGTTCCTCAATGGAGGACTGCGCTTTCGACGCCGGCGCAGTCGTCGGTTTACGCCGCTTCGGCGTGTTGATTCATCGCATCCATCACACGTGCCGAATACACCATGGCCGCACCGGCGTTCAGTGCCACGGCCACGCCGAGTGCTTCGGCCACTTCTTCGCGCGTGGCGCCGTGCTTCAGAGCTTCACCCGCGTGCACGGTGATACAACCGTCGCAGCGCGTGGTCACCGACACGGCCAGTGCGATCAGTTCGCGTGTCTTTGCATCGAGCTGGCTGGTCTTGGAGCTGGCCTTGGACAGCGTCTGATAGCCGCTGATGGTGTCGGGGCTGAGCTTGCCGAGCTCGCCGATGCGGCCCACCCGTTCTTTTCGGTATTGCAGCCAATTCATCATGGGAAATACCTCTTTCCGTGGTTCCACCAGCGCGACGCAGGCAGTGTTGCGCCAAAGGTTGATCCGGCGAATACTTATGAATCTCAATTTTTAGCGAGTTCGTCTCATGGATGCCCTGAGCCGTTTGCTGCAGCTGGCCGATGTCCAGGGGGCGCTTGACCTGCGTTGCTTGTTGGCCGGGCGCTTCGAGATCGGTCATGAGCCTTCTGCGACTGGCGAAGCGCCCTATCACCTCGTGCTCGGCGGACAAGCCCGCGTGCAGGTACCTGGTGGTTCCGTGGTTATGCTGCGAGAGGGCGACCTGCTGCTGCTGCCACACGGCAGTGCGCATGCGTTGCGCGATGCCAAGAACGGCAGCGGGCGAGCCTCGCCGATGAAGGTGAACGCAAGTGGGCCGTTGCCGGTTCGCACGAATACTGACGGTGTCGCGGAGCTGGATCTGCTGTGTGGGCGATTCACCTATGCGACGGGCTCTGCCGACATCGTCATGGCCGCTTTGCCCGAGGTGCTGCACGTATCGCTGGCGGAGCATCGCGATATGGATGCACTGCGCGGGGTCATCGGCATGTTGCGCACCGAAATTGCTGCGATGGCGCCGGGTGTCCATGCGGTAGTCACCGGGCTCAGCCAAGCCTTGTTCGTATTGGCCGTGCGTGCTTATCTCGCACGCACCGACATACCGCCTTCCTTGCTTTTGCTGCTGGCCGACAGCCGACTGAGCAATGCCGTGCTGGCAATGCTGCGCCACCCGGAGGAGCCCTGGACGGTCGAGTCGCTGGCCGCGCGCGCGGCGATGTCGCGGGCCAGCTTCGCCCGGCATTTCGCCGCGAAGGGCAACACGTCGCCCCGAGAATTGCTGACCGCGCTGCGTATGCGTACGGCAAGTGGCTTGTTGTCGAATGGAAAACTCGCCATCGGCAACATCGCCGAACGGGTGGGATATCAATCCGAGGCGGCTTTCGGCAAGGTCTTCGCCAGGCATACAGGCATGCCCCCAGCCACTTACCGGCGCGCCAGCCGCACTGCCGTGGCGCCTCGGTGAGACACAGTGGTTCAAAATCAGGCTGTCAGCGCGCACGTTGCTCGACCTCGGCAGCAGGCGGAAATGGCGCGGCGGCTGCAGGTGGCAGGCGACCAACCGCGCCTTGCCCAACAGCTGCCGGATGACTCGATGATCCAGACTTCAATTCGAACCATGCCTATCAAGCGTTGTTCCGCAGAAGCGGTAGCGCACTGGAGCATTGGGACGGCCAGCATCCACCAGAGCGAATGACGTTACAGATTGAACGGTCAAGTTCTGTAATATCGAGATGGCGTTAACGGGTCCTGCATTGGCGAGACGCTCTGCCGGACACGTCTCCACAACACGAAAAACGTGCAGACCGAGTTTCACCATTTCGTCGTGGCAGGCAGCCGAATGAGCGCCGGTCAGCTTCTTTCCGTCGAAATGCAACAGCGCGGCATTCGCCGGATCCTTGCAACTCCCCGAAGAGTAGAAGCCAGCACGGATGGGTAAATCGGAATGGGCGTATGAAAGCATCGGCAGCAGTGAAAACAGCATCGCGAAACGACACTTCGCTACGTTTGACACGCGCAGCTTGAAGCAGGTCATGGCCTTGTAAACTCGGTCTCGACAAGAATCGTCACGTCGTCCGCTTCCAGAGGCACCCATTCGCTCACCCCGAAGTCGGATCGCTTGAAGGTGGCCTCACCTGAGAAACCCATGCGCGACTGAGCGAATCCACGGTAAGTCGTGTGCAGCACAACTGTCTTTTTGACGCCGTGAAAATTTAGAATGCCGGCGACGGACGCATGGCCGTTCATGATTTTCACCGAATCCGCGGTGAAATTCATGGTCGGATATTTTTCGGCCTCGAAGAATTTCGACGCAATCCGCTTGTCGAAAGCCTGGTCGCCCGTATCAACCGACTTCGGATCAATGGTGATTTTCACGTTCGAGGCCGATGCACTGGAAGGATTGAAATCAAAGCTTCCGCTGACATCATCAAAACGCAGTGTGTAGCGCGACAAGTCCATATGGGCCAGCTTGGCAATCACCGAGGTGTGGTGTGGGTCGAGCTTGTACGTTCCGGCCGGGGCAGCGCCGGGATCCGCGGTGGCGTTGAGTTGCCGATACTGCGCTGCGGCGCCCGTGTCTTCAGGCTTGGGCGGAGTCGTTGAAGCGGCTGCGCCGATCGTCGTAATTGCAAGTAGAGCAGGGAAAATCGAGTTCCGGGCAATGCGTGAAGTCATGGCTTGAGTCCTGGCGCGGCACTGAGAGAGAGCAGGGGTCCAGGACAACGCTATCCGTACGATGCGGTCATGGAATCCCCCCGAATAGGTAGACGCACATGATCGGTGCGCCCTGGATCGAGAGATTTATTTTTTCGGTCCCGGCCGGGAGCAACGATCTCGAAGCTCTTGGACTTCCCGGGCTTCCTGCCAGCAAAACAGATCGGACGGGGCGTTGTGTCCAGGATGGCAACGACGGCTATCGGACTCCACAGAATCCGTCCAAAGTGCGGCGTAAGCTTTCGAGCAAGCTGCCGTGTCAGGGTGGCAAATCCCCAAGAGGCTGCAAGCGCCTCACTGCTGAGTGTCAACGCGCGCGCATCCTGTGCAGGCAAATAGCCTGCCATAAGCTGAACGACGCAGTTAATGCCACCGTGCTGGTCAACACGAGTGGAACAAACGAATAGGTGGGATTCAACATGATCATCGGCAGCAAGCCGATCGCCAGCACGGGTGGTGCGTGCAGGTCGATGACGCGCATGATGAGAATGCCAGCGATCATGCTGATGCTCGCGGCGCCGATACCTGGACCAAGCAGGATGACAACGCTGACGCCGATGAATGCACAGAACGTGCACGCCAATGGCATGCGCCAGGGACGTATGGCCCAAGGACAGACCAACGGATGGGCGAACATTTCGAAGCCGATCACGACCAGCGGCGGAAACAGCAGGAAGCGCCAGCCGGGTAGCTGTGCCACTAGCGTGATGCCGATCACGAACAACAGGAAAGGCAGCAACCACAGCAGGTTTGTGGGTGCTTTCTCCATGGTGTTGTCGATCATGTCACGCAACGATGGTGGCGAACGGGCAGGGTGAAGCTGCTGGTGGACCATGCTGACAATCGCCAACGCGACGGTGCCGGCAGTGATCGCCGCTGGATACCACCAACTGTGCAAGCCCAGCACCAGTGGCAGTAGCCCTGCTGAAATTGCGGGTGCAATAGGTGACCGAATAAGCTTGATCACACCCATCGAGACAAAGATGATCAACAGCACGGAACAGACGCCGAAAGCCATGTGATTGGCCATCCATACGCCCGCGATCGCGGTAATCAATGGCGTCAGTACCAGCATGCACGGTGCGCTTGCCCATTTCCCGTAGGGGCGCTTGATGATGTCGTCTGACAGCGCACCAAGTTCCGGAAACATCAGCAGACCGAAACCTGACAGCTGAACCGCAAGCGCTATCGCGCTGATGAAAATCACGCTACCGAACTGAGTAAGCAACGTTGGTAACAGTCCAGTCTTCATGTTCCGCACGATGGGGCCCGTTGTATGAAAGATGCGGTGTTTTTTTGCGAGCGATGACAACTGCTCGTGTCGGGATATTCCCGAAGTATCTGTCTGCACAACACGGATACCAGCGACGAATTCGCAATCACCCCGGGAATCCAGCTGTGATAGCACCGACGTGTAACGTTGCTGGAGGCGAGCACGTACAGGCCATGTTCCACTCACTGCCAACCAGCGATGACTTTCGAGGTCATCGCTGGTTGAACACTGTCAGGAAACTTGTCTGGCACCTGGCGCCGGCATGGTTGCAATCATGCTTTTGGCCTTGCTGCGCCTGTCGGCAAGGATTCCCTTCGCTGCATCGACGCCGATAATCCACGCGCCAGCGAGCATCATCGTGTCCTTGATGACCAGCCTTCCCGCACCCGAGAGATAGGGAAATCCATGCTGTGCGTCACCTAGTGCAGGCACCCACGCTTCTGGCGTCGTGAACAAGAATGAAAGCGTAACCAACGTCGTCATGAACGACAGAAACGCACCCGCCAGACCCAGCCGTTTCGAGAGGGGGTACGCCAGAACGAGCAACCCGATCAACCATTCGACGACACCCAGGCCCCGTGAGAAGGTGTAGGTGTGGTTGGCTTCCTGCCACGTTCGCTGGGCCGGGATCAGCTGACCCTCATGTGTCAAGTGACCTTTATATTCATCAGGGTGTGCATAGAAGAACGACATGACGGGGCTGTTCGCCACGAAGGGAGTGATGCTGTCCGCCTCATAAGGCACAAACTTCAGGGCGCCTATCCAAAAGAAAACGATGGCAATCGCCAGCCGCATCAGCGTGACACCCACTCTATCGGTGCGTGAGAAGGCATCCAGTGCATTTGAAAATCTGTTTTTCACATGTCCTCCAGGGACAAGTCGCTTTGGGTGACGGTCATGATCACTTCGTGCCATGCGCATCGAGCGCATCGAGAGCACGAGCGGAATAAACCATGGCTGCGCCGGCATTGAGGGCAACGGCCACGCCCAGGGCCTCGGCAATCTCTTCCTTGCTTGCGCCATGCTTCAGCGCTTCGGCGGTGTGTACGGTGATACAACCGTCGCAACGAGTGGTGACAGACACTGCCAGCGCGATGAGCTCTCGCGTTTTGGCGCCCAGCAGATCCGTTTTGTGACCCGCTTTGGAAAGCGTCTGGTAACCCGACAGGGTGTCCGGGCTGAGCATGCCGAACTCACCAATGCGCCCCATCAATTTTTGGCGGTATTCAGACCAGTTCAACATGAAAGTGATCCTCTATGAGTAAGCGGAGGCTGCGATGTGGCGCCTTCGGTCGACATAGTCTCGCTCGGTGCGACGAGATTTTTAATGCTTAATTGTCTAAAAAACTAGCGAGATCGTCTCATTGATGCCATGGACAAGGTCATCGCTCATCCGGGGCAGCCTGGATGAAAGCGAAGAAAGTTCCGCCACTTCGCTGGTAGCAAGGGGTATGCACTTGCTTCTCTATGGTCAGGCCGACAAGCAAATGCCCTTGTCGCCGCCGGGCGAGCTTGATGGACCATCAACGCCACGCCTCATGGAGGGCCACCGCTCCCCGCCGCTCGTCGACATATCCTGACCTCCCGGCACGCCTACTACTTTGGAATGATTTCTTGTGCGACTGCGCGGGCTATTAAACAGATAGGTCAGCAAGCCGGCGTGCCCGAATCGCCGGCGATCCGACTGGAGCCGGAGCAAGAACTTCTTCAGAGGGCCATCGCATGAACAGTGTCGTGATCGAGTCGCCGGCGCGCTGGCGCCAGCTGGACAAGCTTCCCATCGGCCTGTTCGGCTCGGTGATGGGACTGACCGGATTGAGTATTGCGTGGCGTTTGGCACACGCCCATTTCGGTGCGCCGGCATGGATCGCCGATGGGATCGGCGTCGTGGCCATCGCGGCGTTTGTTGCCATTTCACTCGGCTATGCCGTGAAGCTGGCGACAGCACCGGACGCCGTGCGTGACGAATTTCACCACCCGATCGCAGGCAGTCTGTTCGGCACCTTACTGATCAGCATCTTGCTGTTGCCCATCATCATCGCCCCGGTCAATGTTTTCCTGGCACGCGTGCTTTGGGCCATTGGCGCCATCACCATGAATGCTTTTGGTTGGCTCATGATCAGCCGCTGGATGAGTGATCGGCAACAAGCCGCGCACGCCACACCTACCTGGATCGTCCCTTTGGTCGGGCTGCTGGATGTGCCTCTGGCCGTCCCCTCGCTGGGTTTGCCAACCGTCATCTATGCCAGCGTGCACCAGTTGATGGTGCTGGATCTGGCGGTCGGACTGTTTTTCGCGATTCCGCTATTCACGATGATCTTTTCCCGCTTGCTGTTCGATGCGCCGCTGCCCGATGCCTTGCAAGCTACGCTGCTCATTCTGGTGGTGCCTTTCTCCGTGGGGTTTTCGACCTATACGGTGACGACCGGAGCGACCGATATTTTCGCCCAGGCGCTTTACCTGCTGTCGTTGTTTGTTCTCGCCGTCCTGTTGGGCAGGCTTCGGCACCTTGGGAGGTGCTGCCCATTCAAGTTGGCGTGGTGGTCGGTCAGCTTTCCACTGGCGTCAGCGTCTATTGCGGCCTTGCACTATGCCGAGGCTATCTCCGGACCCATCGCCGATGCGCTCGCGCTTGCGTTGCTGGCGCTGGCAACGGTAGTCATCGCCGGGCTGCTGGTGCGCACACTGATGGGTCTGCTGCGCGGCGAATTGCGCACCCTCAGTGCCTGATGATGACTGCGAGGATGCCGATCATGCGCGTCATCCGCTACCGGCCATCCTGGGCATCGATCTAGCCGGCGTCGTCACGGTGGCGGGTCCGGGTGTCACGGCCTTTCGGGTGGGCGATGAGGTCTATGGCATGACCGGCGGCGCCGGTGGCGCGCAGGGTTCGCTGGCCGGGTATGCACGACAAGCTGGAAATCCTGATCGACGTCGGCACGACGATCTGCGGCTCAGCGAGTTAAAAGACCCCTCCGCTAGGTAACCGCGGTCATGTCACGCTGCGATTGTGCGTTAATTCATCCGTATCGGGACCAAAGTGCCTGTTCAGCCTGTTGTTTAGGCGATCGATCATGCCGCGCAGTGCACCAACCTCCCTAATCCATTCGCCATCGGCTTTTTCTCGCTGGAACGCGATAGCCAACGCGCGCGCAATCGGATCTGCAATGGCAAGCAACGCCTCGCGTTCTTCCTTGCTGAAGAAGCTGCCATCTGGACGTGGGCCCAGCAGCAACCAGCCGAGCAGACCGACGCCGTCGGCGTATAACGGCACGCGCATCGGGAAAAACGGATCGGTGCGGTCACAATAGAGACGGCGGAAATTACTGGTCGGTGCCAAATCCTTCGCTAGCCATGCGCGCACAGTTTTGTCGGCGATGCCGTGGGCACTCAACACATCATTCTCTATGACTACTGCGCCGTGATCGGCGTGCACTCCCTTTTCGATGCGAGCGAGAGCGGTATTCGCAAGCGTCCGGGGTGTCGCAGTTTCGCGCATATCCGCGACAAGCAACGGCAGGCCGAGACGGAGATGGCCGAGTTGGCTACGAAAGCGATGCTCAGCCCATAGTGTCACGCGATGATGCAGCGGTCCGATCATCACCGCCGCAATAGCCGCGCCCGTGCCACTGGCAATGGCGCCTAAGCGCTCTCCGAAATATTCCTCCCCCAGAATTTCAATGGCCTTTTCCGCGCCAGCGAATATCAAGAGCAGCGCGAGAGTAACTATGCCAAAGGTGATGGAGCGGCTGATCGTTTCGTCCGCGTCATACAACCTGTAACGCAGCAGTGAGATCGTGATCGCGATCATCAGCAGCGCGTTAAGCAAGGCGATGACCAGGTGCTGAAGAATGGTAGTCCAGATGGCCGCGGAAAACGTTGAGGCATTATCGGAAGCTATTTCGACTATTACCAACGCAACGATACAGACCAGCGACCAAAAGAAGCCAAGGAGAGCCCAACGAATTTGCTGTCGACCGGTGCCGGGAGGCATCGAACGATGACGGATGACTATCAGCACGACGGCCAACGCCATAAGCAGCAGAATGATGACATTTTCGACTTCGGGAGATAGACCGATGTGCGAGTAATTCATTGCGGGAACTACGATGGCAGTGCCTATCACAACGGCCCAAGTCCAACGAGGCTTGAAGCACCCTTCAGGAAACAGGGCCAGCACTCCGACAAGCAGTACGAAAGCCGGAACATTGGCTTGTAGATGAATTTCGGTCCAAAACCCTGGCACGCTTTGATACCAGGAACTGGTGTCACTGGTAGCGAGCACCATGCTCAACATCATCATTGAAGCCCAAGGAGCAAGGCGATCTCGCGATCGTCGGCTCATGAGCCACGCAGCACACGTTATCGTCAATGCGATGCGCAGGAAATCAACACCGCTAGTCAGAAGGACGTTGAGCGTCTGGTTCAGGCCCATAGCTTCCAGAGCCTGCTGCCTATGGAGGGGATCTCTTGTCAGCCGGTGGCGTGATAGCTGGCCCAAACGTGAGCGCGCGTCGATCATGACACTGCCGCTTATAGGTCCTGCCAACTGTGCATCGATTGTTTGCCGGTCTGCGCCGACGGGCTTTCCATCGATCGCGACCAGCCGGTCGCCTGGGTGCAGTCCCGAACGGATTGCCTCGTCGCCAAGGATAAGGCGGACCGTTGGCCATTGCGCGTCGCCGACCATGATGCCGACAAGTTGCGTTGGCGAGGTAGTCGCGTGGCCAGGGCGGAAATCCTTCCAGGCACCCGAGATCGCCCCGATTAGACTTAACGCCAACAGAAACCACCACACAATCATGAATACAAATCGGAACCACCCGTCAAGCGGTACTAGCTCGCGCGGGAGACCGAAGCCGTTACGGTACTTCATGCCGTTCATTAAGCGCCCCCATCGTGACCCCTAGCCGTTGCAATCGAGAATAGACATTTCGTGACTTATGAGTGACGAAAGGAAATTCCAGCTCAGGCAGAACACGCCACGGTGACGTTTTGAAAAACGCTTTGAGCCCTTCGTCAGTTGCTTGGACGTAGTTAAATTCTGACGGCGAACAAGCAAAAAAACTCCTGCTCACAAGTATCTCAGTGACGAGAATCATCGACTAGCCCACCATAACAACCGTTACTGTGCCGGCGATTCACCCTTAAGTAGTACCGCCAAGTCTGGCTGGCTAGCTGTTCCGATGGACGTTAACGTTCACGGTGCCGAAGTTGGCATCGGTGGACGGTCTTCCCACAGCATTGCTGGCGGCTCAGCAGGCGCTGCAGGCGGCAACCCAGCGTGAAGCGGCGCTGCACATGGCATGTGAGATACACAAATGAAAGCAGGCGCCCGCGATAACTTCGCCTTATCGTGGGTAGGACATGTCCGCTGCCAGCCGATAACAGCCGTCGTGCCGCATTCTGGTTAAGCGCGTCGAATGCCCAAGTCGCCCAGAGCGTATGGCTAAATGAACGTCCCTTGAGGAAACTTGTTCGGATTGCGAATAGCCAGCAAGAATTGGGGCGGGCGCTCGATCTTGAGATCGATGGCGGCGCCATAGATGCGAATGATGTATTTGGCTACCGCCTGTCGCGCGTCGAAAACCAAGGCGGTGGTTCCGCCCATGTACTCATCACGAATCAGTTTGGCTTGGGCGGCGCTCAGATCCGGATGGGGGACTAGCCTCAGTGTGACCTGGGTGTTCCATGCTTGATCGGCTTCCGGTCCCGGCAGGACTGAGTTACCAGAGTCGTCGACTCGGGCAATCCGGCCGAGGTTGAAGTCGCGGAATGCGCCGGCACGCGCACAGTACGCGCGCACATGCCAGCGTGGGCCGGCTTGGATGAAAGCATGAGGCCGAATGATGCGCTCGTGGGCTGTCGGGTTCGTGAGCGATCGATACTCGATGCAGATCTGCTTGCCCTCTCGGATCGCGGCATGGATCCGAGAGAACGGCCGAAATTGAACAGGCGTCGCGTGCTGTTCGGTAGAGACCAGATCGACTCCGGCGCGCAGGCCGTTACGCGGAAGAGTTCCCACCAAGCCCTCGTACTCCCGAAAGTGACCTTCCGTGAGTTGTGGGCGCGCATAGAGGGTGAGTACGTAACCTCGGACGCCGGTGTCGTACTGACAGTTGTCGGGGGCCTGTTCGGCGTAGCTGGCCATGTCACGGCTCAGGATCGAACCGTGGACGTCGAAGATTTCGCTTAGGCGAGGGCGGGAGACTTGCCCCTCCCACAGAAGCAGGATTTCGATTGCTTTCAGGCGCTCTTGCTGGCCGCGAAGGGTCTTCGCCATGAGGATTCTGGATTTGGGCTTGTCGGTAGCATAATGGCACCGGTCGCTTTATGCTACCGAAAAGCCATCAGGATATCCGAGGCACGAATTGGACCAAGAAGCAGTTGCACCGCTTTTCGACCAGCTCCCGGAAGACATCTTCCGGCCCTTGGGCGTGGCCAACAACCGGCGCTACTGGGACGTGCTGTCCCGAGTGATGTCGACGCTTTGGGGCGAGGACGGGCGTTCACCGGGTGAGGAGGTGACCAAGACGGTTGTGATCAGGGTGATTGAGTCGTGCATCGTGGCCGATGATCCTTGGGAGGGCGAGCTTGAGACATCGGTAGGTGGGCAGAGCCACAACGTCTTCCGTAGCCTGTCGGAAGCAGGTTGGTTCTCGGTACGGCGCCGCGGCCTTGTCGACATGGTTACCGTGAAGCCGCGGATTGGAATGCTGTTCACGATGCTCAGCGAGTTTGCGCGACAGGAGCCGGAGTACATCGGCGGCCAAGTACGCTCGATCCTTTTGAACCTTCGATCTGTCACGGAGGACAGCGCCGACCCTAATGCCTGCAGCGCCTATCAGATTGCCGCCAAGCAGGCCCGGCAGTGCATGGCGCACATCGTCAACACCGGCTGCCGCGTGCAGGACTTAATGGACAGTCTGGTCGAGCTGGATTCCGCACGCGACTTCGTCCATGGATTCTTCACCGACTTCGTGGAGCGTGTCTATATCGCCGACTACAGCGAATTGCGCACACGCAACCACCCGCTTCAGTACCGCGGCCAGATCATCGAGAAGACCTACGCGCTGATGGACGAAGAGCCCTCGCGCGAGCGTCTTGTCGTTTGGTACACCGAACATATTGGAAGAGGTGATCGCGAGAAGGGCGAAGCGGCGTACAGGCGCGACACCAACCAGCTTCTGCGGTTGAACAACATCGAGGACCACCTCGCGCGGCTGGACGAAGAGATCAACATCGCCAACCAGCGGGCGCTCGCGTTGATCGAGTACAAGCTACGCGCCCCGAAGCACCTGGACAAACTGATCAAGCGAGCCTGCGCCGCCCTGTCCGTACTGGACGAAGATCACCCGGCGTTGCCAGGCGATGCCGGTGGCGTGCACTGGTCGGCACTGGCGCTGGCCAAACCTCGCAAGCCACCGCGGGATCAGGTAGCTACCGCCGTCGAGACAATTGAGCTGTCGGACGAAGAGCTGGCGATGGAGTGGCTGCGCCGGCGCATGGTTGAAAACCGCAAGGTCACCGCGGTGCAGCTGGCCAACTACGTGGCAAGGATGCTTGATGGCAGGAATAGGGTGGACTCGGACATGCTCGAGGTGGGATCGATCAATGACCTGTGCTGTTACCAGCGACTGCTGCTGATTGCTTCTCGCGATGATGCCCCGCTGCAACTGCGGCGTCATGATCCCGTGGTGCAGATGCTCCGTGGTATCAGGATTCGGTTCGAGGAAGAACGCATGACCAACAATGACTACATGATCCATCGGCGATTCGTCGTCGAACGCGAGGAAGCGTAATGGCCAACTGGGAACGCGTGGCGGCGCAGAGCAACGGGCTGTACGAAGAGCAGGACTACCAGCAAGCCGCCTACAGGCTGATGATGGAGCAGGTGATCTACGCCGGCGATCGCGGCGGACGCGTACCTTACGAATTGGTGACTCGGCATCTGGGTCCGTTCCGAGACGTATTCGATCAGTTCGGGATGACGATCACCCACAACCCGCATCACGGGTATGTCGTAACGATCCCTCGCCACGCCTTCGGCGCCCGCATGCGCCTGGAAGAGACGCGGCTGGCGCTGCTGTTGCGTCGTGTCTACGACGACCGAATCAATGCGGTCGACATCGTGGAGGGAGAGGCCTTCGTCACCCTTGAGGAGCTCGAACAACTCTACAAGGATGTGCTGGGCAGGCAGCTGCCAGATCGCAGTGAGATGCGCGATCTGGTGCGCTCGCTCAAACGCAACGGCATGGCACGCGAGGTGGATGCGGCGGACGACCAACCATTCCAGATTGCGATCCGCCCAGCGATCACAGACATCCTGGGTGAGACTGCGTTGTTGCAGCTGGCCGCCTACGGCGTGGATGCCGAGGACAGTGGGAATCAGGAGGAAGGCAATGAAGCAGCTTGAGTCGATAGGACTGGTCCAGTACTTCCTCTACAACCGCATCGATCTTGATGTTGGCAGGAATACGGCATTCCTTGGTCCGAACGGTACCGGGAAGACAGCATTACTCGATGCGCTGCAGATCGTGCTGCTTGGCGCTGATCGCAATCGGATCCACTTCAACGCGTCCAGCGAGGGCAAGCGTAAGGCACGAAGCCTACGCGACTACTGTTTGGGTGTGTACGGGCAACGGCCGAGCGAAGTGTGTCGCCCTTCAGCGAACACTTACGTCAACCTGGTGTTCCGTGACACGGAGACAAACGTGCCCGTGACTGCCGGAGTCTCACTCTCGGCACATGTCGATAGTCCTGACCACATCTTCAACAGCCTCTACATCCTGCCCGGCGTCGCGCTTAAAACCGGGCAGATGATCGAGATGCAGGGCGGCCAAGAGATGGTGTTGCCATGGAGGCGCATACAGCATGAGTTCCGTGACAAGTGTAGGGAAGCAGGGACGACTGCCGTATTCACCATCAATGGCGAGGAGTTCTCCCGCCAGTTGTTTGCCGGACACCTGGCCAGCCGCGGTGAGTCCCCGAACCATCGGGCGATCCGCAGTGCGTTCGCGCGCTCGCTCAAACTCAACCGTGATGTCGACGATCTCAACGAGACTCTGCGTAGCCACCTTATCGAGGTGCGACCGACGAACGTGACCCAGTTCCGGGCGCGGTTGGATCAGTTTCGAGAGATCCAGCGCACCATCCAGCAGCTTGCCGAGCGGCTAGCCGAGGCGGAGGCGGTCGAGAAGCAGTACCGAATCGTGAGGCAGTACTTCGTCAAGGCAGCTAACTATGGCTACTTGAAGGCCGTGTACCTGTCTGAACAACTGGGCGCACAGGTTGCCGAGGCAGGGGACACGATCGAGCACTTGCAGAACGAAGAGATCAAGGCCCGGTCATCTTTGCAGACAGCGGAGTCCGCGGCGACTGCGGCGCACAAACGGCTGGTGACAGCGCAGGTGGCGTTGAACCAGGATCCCGAGTACTTGCGCCAGCTGGGAAGCAGGACCGAGCTGGCCAAGGGCTGGGAGAGTTTGGATGGACTGAGGGTGGGGTTCAAGGAGGACCTAGGGCGGCTGGTAGCTGCCGTGCGGCGTCTGGTGGGCAACAAAGATCTCGCAGGCGTGCAGGGCGAGGGAGCCAACGCTCTTCAGCACTTGGTCACGCTTAGCGAGTTGGTAGGGCGAGAAGAAGATATCCAGGCCGAGGACACCTTGATTGTTGCCAACTCGATCGGCACCTTGCAAAAGGCCGTCGATGGTGTGCGGTTGGACATGACGCAGCAGTCGGCGCAAGCCGCTACGGCTGTGACGGTGGCCAAAGGCGACGTCGCCCGGGCAGGCTCGGGGCGTGCGTCGCTTCGCCGCGAGGTGGCGGCGCTGCAGGCATTACTGGAGGACGAGGGAATTTCCACTGCTCCGGTATGCGATCTAGTCGAGGTTAAGGACAAGGATTGGCAGCCGGCGCTAGAGGCCTACCTGCGGCGGAACGTCGATGCGCTGCTGGTCCACGACAACAATCACGAAAAGAACGCGATCGATTTTTATCGCAGGAACCGCCGAGACATCTACGGTGCCAAGCTGGCACTGAGCACGCGCACGCGACCATGGCAGGCGCCCGGTGGTGGACGGTTTGCCGCGCAGTTGATCGCCGGCGACGACAAGGCGGCAGTGCGCTTCCTGCAAGGAGAACTGGGCCGACTGGCGCTGGTGGACAGCAGTGAGCAACTGCGCGTGGGCGATAAGACGCTGTCGATCGACGGTATGGTCAGTTCGGGCGGTGGCATCGATCGCCTGAAGTTGGCGCGCGGGTCAGGACTGCGCATCGGTGCTGTTAGCAGCGAAGACCAGCAACGCGTCGCCCGGGAAGACTTGCGCAAGGCAGAGGAGCACCAGGGCGAGATCAAACACCGATTGGAGTTGGTGAATGGCATCGGGCAGGCGATGGCCTCTGCTGGAGACCGTGAGGCAATTCAGGCCCGCCTGCAGGCCGTGGTGAGCCAGATCGTGCACCAGCAGGCTGCCCTAAACCAGGCAGAGATCCTGGCGGTGGCCGGAGCGTCAGGCGGTGTAGCGGCGTTGGAGGAAGCTGCAGCCGTGGCCGAGACTGACCATCACGAGAAAGACAAGGCAAAGACCGACGCTAACACTGCGCTCGTGAAGATCGGATCCGCGCTAGGTGGCATGCGGGAGCAGCTCAAAAAACTGATCGGCCAACAGGCTGGCGTCCGGGAACAAGAGGCCGCAGCGCGGAAAAATCCGTTGTGCGACCTCAACGCTGCAGAGGATCTTCGGCAATCCGTCGACGGCCAGACAAACGATGACGCAGAGGCGGCCATCACGGCATGCAACAAGCACCTTGAGGACAGCTCAAGGCATGGGAACAGCGCCAACACGAAAGCATGGGGGCTGATGACGACTTACCTGGCGAACTACCAGATGGAGAACCACGAGATCCGAGACCAGGACTGGCAGCAGGCGCAGGCCATGATCCACGCCGAAATCAAGCGGATGACGGAACTGGAGCTGGTGGAGAAGAAGGATGAAGCAGACCGCGCATACATCGCAGCGGTCGAAGTATTCAGATCGGATGTGGCGCATACGCTGCTCAACGGCTTTGACGCGATCGAGGAACAGATCAAGGGGCTGAACCGCATCCTGGACAAGGCCCCGGAGTTCACCAACGGGGAGCGCTTCCGGTTCCAGGCCACCAAAGTTGAGCAACACAAAAAGCTGTACGACTTCCTTCAGCGTGTGCGCGAGATGGGCGAAAGCGAGAGCACGTTGTTTGGCGGCTCTGGGCCGATTCCTGAGGAGTTCCGACTTCTGGTGGAAGGCGACGGCAAGGGCTCGCCGCTGCAATTGGAGAACAGCCCGCTCAACGACCACCGTCTGTTCTTCAGCTACGACGTCGAGATCCATGCCGGTGGCGAACGGAAAGGATTGCTCAGCAAGCGGTTCGGGCCAGGCTCTGGCGGTGAACACCGCACGCCGCTGTACGTGATCTTCGGCGCGGCGCTGGCGGCTGCGTTCGGCAAGTCACCAGGGACGGCCGGGTGCGGCGGACTGATCATGCTGGATGAGGCCTTCGAGAAGATGGACGCCCAGAACGTCCGCGCGACGGCCGAGTACCTCAATGCCTTGGGCCTGCAGATGATCATCGCCGGACCCGAGTCCGACCAGGCCAAGATGTCGTCGTTCCTGGACGTCTACTGGGACATGGCGCGCTTCGGCTCGAAGCGGATCCAACTGTTCCGCAACGAAGTGAAGCCCGCTGCCCGAGAGCTGCTGGCCAGCGATATCGTCAGCGTCCATCCAGAGCTGATGGACGAGGCACTGGCTGAGGTCGGGACGTATGCAAACGTCTGAGCGCCGCGCGGCGGTGACGTTCTGCCCCTGGGTCGAGACGATCCTGCGCGAGCAGCTGCAGCGCGGCGAGCGAAAGCGGGTAACTGGTTCGACCGCAGCGCCTCCGAAGACGAACCTCAAACCCACTAGCTCGATCTACTGGCAACAGGACTTCGGCGAACGGACGCGCGGGCACGAGCAGATCCGGGCTGCGGTCAGGCAGGGTGCAATTGATGCAGGTTGGAGTGATCAGGGCGGCGAGGACCGGCCGCTGGACTGGGTGCGCGTGCGGGATGTCGATGTGCTGGCCACGCTGCTCGGCGTAAGCACGAACGTGGAACAACTGCACGCGGCTCAGGCAGGTCTCAAGCCTTGGCTGGGGCGTTACGCGCGCTTGGGCGAAGTGCTGCAGGCTTGGTCGGCGATGCGCCGGGTGCGCGCCGCTGGCCCGGAATCCTGGGAATGTTGGCGAGACGCCCTGCGGGTGCTCGATGCCCTTGCGGCCATGCCCGGTGAGGATCAGGTCATCCGTGTGCTGAGCGGACACCTATTTTCGGACACAAAGCGGATCGAGCAACTGCTGCCGCAGCTCGACGTGCTCTCAGGTGAAGGGTTGGCGAGCAGACATCGCAGCAAGTGGGAGGTTCTGAAGACCCTCGGCCTGGTCAAACAACCAATGCCCCTGATGGTCGCTGGGGTGGGTAGGATCCGGATGGAAGAAGGACCGGACTGCACTGTCGTGCGGCCATACGTGGGCGTTGCGCCGCAGAGCATACGTGGCTTCGTGGGCACGCCGACGTGGGTGCTGACCATCGAGAACCTCACGACGTTCCACCAGGCGGCTGAAGCGCTGCGGGGGAGGGGGGATGGCCTGGTGGTGTTCACCGCTGGCATGCCTTCGCCGGCGTGGGTGGCAGGATTCCGTGCACTAACCTGCGAGCTGCCGCCAGCAACGGCGTTTCACCACTGGGGCGACATTGATGTAGGTGGGTTTCGGATCGCGGCACGGCTGCAGGAGATCGCGATGCCCGCAGGTGTGTCGCTTCAGCCTTGGCTGATGGATATCACGCTGGATGGTCGAGGGAACGAAGTGAAGGATTCGACTCGGGATGCCATGAGGGCTGCAGCAATCAGGGCAGGCTGGTTAACTTTCGATCGACTGCCCGCACTGACTCTTGAACAAGAACGTTTGAGTGTGATTTTGCCCAGCCTCTGATTTAACTGATCCCAATTATGGGACTTCGCCCAGACGACGGGTGCAAGCATGTGCCCGGGGCAGGTACGCATCTGAAAACTGGCAATTAGATCGGGTTTTCGGGGGTAGGGAAAAGCAGCTTTCAACCCAGAACGGTGCCCGAGAATTACCTCAACATCATGATGCGAAATAAAAAGCAGCTTCAAGGGCGCTTTATCTTGAATGAGAAGGTCAGTATCCGGCTACACCAAATAACTGCTGTGCCATGTTATGAGGACCCACAACATTGATCCCTGTCCCTATGCTTCTATCGCTGTGACACAATAGTTGTTCAACGGCCTTGTCAAGAATCTTCGTATCGCTTTCCTCTTGCAGGTGTGCTTGATACCAACGCATAGATAGGCCCGCCACAATGTCGGATAGCTGAATTCCAGTGCTCTCCGGTGAAGCCTTAAAGAGCAAATCGGCCATTTTCTGGAAGTTGTAGTCCGAATATGGCGTCTTGAACTTTGTGGGATCTACCTTGGCGTTTTCAGCTTGAAATTTAGCTTCCGCAATGATTTCATCAAAGTGCTCTTGTTCATCATGAAGGATACGACATCCTTCCAACCTTCCCGACAAATAAAAATTTATTCGAGCATAGATGTTGGCGAAGGATGAGAAGTTCGGAAGCAGCCAAACCTCCTGGTCACGCTTGCCTATATCTGGGAGAGGCAAGAATCGTCTATGCGCTTTGTCCCCTTCCTGCTCAATCATGATACGGAAGTCATGCTTGCTTTCCTCAACCTGCGAGGCAATGCCCCGAGCAACTTCGTGGGAATGTTGGCTCACACAGCTCCTGAGAAGATCGAAGTAGGCTCCAATCTTTTCATTTGATGGGTTGTTCATGCACTGAACGAACTCATGAATAATATCGTTGGGAACTCGGTGATAGACGTAGTCCGCAAAGATGTTTTTCATCCAAACGGTATCTTGTGACTCTTCAGCATTGAAGTATGGAGGCCAGATGAAGCCGTTGGTGATACTCGCCGCGAGCTGATACTTCTTGTCCACAACTTCAACAAAGAACGGGAAATCGTTCCTCACCAACAGGTCAACAGCGTCAAGAGCAAAGTCAGGCTTGCGCTTCAGGATCCTGCTGAGTTTGAGTTCGGTAGCTTGAACCTTATGCTTCTTCCTCAGAGCATCAAGTTCTTTAGTAAGGCTGCTCTCGTTGGCAATCCCTACTGCAGCCAAGCTGAAAACGGCTTGTCCGCCGAAGTCTAGAGCTGCACTCGTTCGCGCGAGATCTCCGGTGTTGCCACTCTCGTCTAAGTAGAAATCCATACTCTCCCCGTTGCCGTGATCAATTACGAATAGATGTCGTCAATAAATCTTTTCGGCTCAATGCTGCACATATTGCGTCCCGCGCCGCTATCGGTGAGTCGTATGGAATTACCTTGACGACTGATGGCAGTCCGAGAGCCATGAGCGACACATAGCCTTCCCCAACTTGTAGCTGGTGGCTGGTGTGATCCGGATTTTGGTAGGCCACGGGAGACGCCCGGTGCGCTCCGTTCGTCTGAAAAAGGATCGTGATAGGAATTGCGCGCGACGCCGCGATCTGGAGCTCAATTCCCAAACCTGTCGAAGGAAAACTGGCTTCTGCGACGACGATATCTGCCCATTCGACCATCTCCTTGTCCCATAGGTAACACAGCCGTGCCCGTTCATTGAATGGCTTCTCCGCGAGTTGCGGGTCACTGTCGCGTAGCGCGTATTTGACCTCAGCCCCCAGCTCTCGCTTGAGATGTTCGGCGGTGTCGTGAAGGAAACGTACGTAATCTTCGAACTCATCGCGAGGCACATGCGTAAGAGCACAAGCAAGATAAATCTTCATAAGGCGTCTTAGGTCGCTGGTCGGACGTTTGGCATCATGAATTGCTGACCTGTCAGCTCAGCTGCCATCTCGTCGATGAATTGGATGGGGGACATGCGTATGAACTCGGTGAGGAGCCAGTTCTTTTGACCAGCAAGAAACGCTGCCAACTGCATCGGTCGATACCTACAGATTTCACTCAGTCTGTGCATCGCAAGGAGCGTGCAGGTAAGTGGGGAGCGGGCCAAGCGCGCGGGCCCGGGGACGACAGCTTTTGCGTACCACAGCGTTTGAGAGCCGGCGAGATACTGCAGATCCAGACGTAGCGAGCTGAGGAAAGCAGAGGCTTGCGCGATGGACGCGGGTTGCCGATCTAGGCTCGGAGATGCCAGGTTGAACGAGGCGCGCGATCGTATCGCCCTAGTATCAACGGCTGCGAGATCGCGTACGAGGAGAGCGGGCAAACGGCGCACATATTTCGTGCTGGCAAAATCCTCAGAAAGCCGCGCTGCAAGGTATGCCTGACTCGTGGCGTCGTCGAAAATAAGACGGCAATCTGTAAGCGGAAGAAACATGTCTTCCTGGCGGGTATACGTCAGGCAAAACGTCCGATGGACGCACGGCAGGTTGAAGAGTAGCTGCTCGAGGCTGTGAATGTTTGCTGTTTCAGGCTCACCAAGATAGCTCGATAACGCAGGTGCCACGCCGTGATTCAAAATTCGGACACCTTCGTTCGAGAGGGTGATCTTGGATGTTGCACCTCGCATATTGTGGGCGCGAACTCCATGGTGTTCTGCGAACGCGATCCCTTTAGCGACCAAGAGTGCCTTAGTAGCATTCATGAAGGAGTAGTAGAGGAGGAGGGGGGCTGATTCCACGGGGAGGCCGTTCGCTGCCGACGCAAACGTATGCGCTTGCTGCCAGAAGAACAGGGCGTCGCTCTTGCCCTGCCGTTTGAGCCAAAGCGACACATATTCCCAGTGACTGTTAGTCAGTACTGTCCGTGTGCCCAATTGCGGCGATGTGGTCGCCTTGTGGGGTTTGACCTCACGTCCAGCAATCTTGACCGGCTCCGTCACGGCGGTATCCCCATGTGAACTCCCTCTGCAGAGAGGATATAGAAGGTAGGGGCAAACTTGCCAGAAGGTTGACGCTCCCTGGCTCGGAGTAGCGCAGCGATTTGGCGGCGCTATCGGGGGTAGAAGCGGGGGTCAGCAATAGGCGACGGAGTCAGCCTTGACCTGATAGCGCGCCTGGATAATTTCTTGGTGCTTCTCGGGATTGAATGTCCAGCTTTTGAGAACCAGTGTCTTGGCACCGAATGTATACGCGTAGTCGATCTGCTCCAGTGATGCGAAGTGATCGCCCAGCAGGCCATCACGGGTCAGGTAGCGATCGAGATCAGCGGTGCTAAACGCATCGCCGTCCCAGAAGCGATAAACCGTTTCCGGGCCTCGAATTTCGCCGCGGCTTACAACGTTGATGAACTCATGGGCTTGGCGCACCGGGTGACTCTCGATAAGGGTACCGGTAAAAACACGATTGGCGATGAGCACAGCGGTGCGGATCGCCGTAGGCGGCGGTAAGTTCCACCCCAAAGTCTTCCACACCTTCGTCTGGTAGGCGACTTCACTGAATTTCTGCTGGCGAAGGGTCAGCTGCGTGCCGGCCTTCCGGATGTGGTCGTAGCTGTTGCGCATCTCATGCGGATTGCAGGGGTGATATGCATTCTTGCACTCGAACAGATACAGCACACCGTCCCGGTAAGCGACCAGATCGGTATCCCCGGTCTTGCTCTTCTTCGAATCCGACACCTCCACGCCGACACGGAAGCCCGCGCCCCGCAAAGCCTGCGCTACGGCCGCCTGCATCGGGTCGTCTCCGTCGATTCGATCGGCGTTCAGCCGATTGGCGAAGGCGACGTTGCGCACAAGATTGGAATTGGCGATTAGCGACGGCGCGAGCAGGTAGTAGTCGTCGATCTTCAGGAACGGGGTGTACTGGAGATCGACGAGCTCACGTGTTTCGTCACATACCAACAACGCCAGAATCCTTTCGGCCTTCTCTTGCGGCAGCACGGTACCGAGGAGGGCAAGCAATTGCTCCCGTTGCATGACCGCGACGACCGAGTGCAGGGCCAACCGTCGGCGGTCCGCCGTGTCCTCTACCTTCTCCAATTCGCGCTGGAACAGATAGGCCATCAGAGCAAAGAGGCGATTGACCTTGAACAAGTCGATCGACAGGACACCGGGGGCAACTTCGAATGGCTCCAGCTCGAAGTCCTCATAGTCTTCGACGCTCAGCTGCAGCAGTGCCAACAGGTCCTCACGGAAATACCGGTCGTCGGCCAGCGGCTTAAGCAGATTTGGAATGTTGGGAATACCAAACGTGATCCGTGGCAGCGGCCGAGTCTTAATTTCGACGAAGCGCTCGATGATGCCTTCGTATGACACCTTGAAGATGTCCAAGAGGGACATGGGCGGTTGATCGATCTTCTCCCATAGCTCTTCCAGCTTCCGCCGTCCGATGAGCACCTGCATTTCCATCTGCACGTAACCCATGCGCACAGACTTCTCGACGTCGAGGTCGATCGATTCCACGACGATGTCGTTGCCTACGAGTTGAGCGCGATACGGCAAGCCATCGATTAGGGCTTCCGCCTGATACAACTCTTCCAATCGCAGAGCGCAGTGGAGGTCCTCACTGTAGGTGCCGTCCAACTTGTAGAGCGCCTGTTCGTCCGTGTAGAGGAAGTCTTTTTTGTGAAGTCCCTCGGCTTTGCGGTAGAGAGCAATTACTCGCGAAACAGCGCTGGCGATGTCTTCGGGGCTGATTCGCCCAGTTGGGCTCACCGCCGCATTGGGATCGGGCAGTCCGCCGTGGGCAAACGTCTGATTGGCCAGCACCAGGAAGGTCTTGAGCGCCTTGCCGCGTCGACGGGATAGGCGGGTGAGCAGCCCATCGCGCAGGCGTTTGGCCTCCGAGACAAGCTCGTATAGCGCGTCGACGGACTCTAGGTATTGAAGCCATCGGTTCTCCAGGCCGAGCGCGTCATGCAGGCGGCCCAACAATCGGACCAGCTCGCGTAGCGCGCCGGCCTTGAAGTCATAGCGCGAGGCACGCAGGACGCCGCGACGACGCAAGTTGGCGAGTAGGGCATTGCCGTCGTCCACCATCGCTACCGACAACGTCAAAGCCGCCGCTTCGTGTCGCTGGTTCTGCTTGAGGAGGTCGTGAATCCGGTCGATGTGGTCTCGCGACGATTTGCCCTGCGCGGCCTGTCCGACCTGGGCGCGAACCCATGCTTCCTTCGCTGCTATGGTGGGGCACGACAACAGCTGTTTCTCGACCGTTTCCACACTCATTGGACCGACTCCGCCTCTGGGAAGATATAACTGGTGGCGAGGCGATTCTTCTCAAGCCGGCGCACGCGCGTGGACCCATCGTCGCACGTTCGTGCGGTGCGACACGTAGAGTGACTAGGGACATCGGGCCTTCGTGTTCCCGGTAGGACGAGGCAAGAAGGCTCGGCATTATTCCGGAAACGCGGGGTAGACGAGCAGTGTTCGTGCCACGGTGGCGTCGGGCAGACGTGAGGCTTGTAGAGCTAAGGGGAGTGTGAGCCATGAAAAAAACCCCGCAGGAGAGATCCAGCGAGGCTTCGGTTATTCGGACTCAGATTCGGCAGAAATTAAGTTTTGACGACCTTTTTGGTTGCTTTTTTCCCTTTGGTGGCCACCGTCTTCTTGGCTGGTGCCGCCTTGGATGTACCACCGTCGATCAGGAAGCTCTCTAGGGTCACACCACGTTTCTTCAGTGCACCAGCGAGCCAGAGTGGACGCTTCCCACGACCGGACCAAGTCTGCTCAGGGTTGGCAGGATTGCGGTACTTCGGTGCCACCGAGGACTTCTTGCCGTTCTTTGTTCCTTTGCTGCGACGGGCCGGATAGACCTCATCCAAATTCAGGCCGGCAGATTTGAGTAAGCCATCAATCTTTTCACGGACGGTGCGAACCTGGGTTGCATGAGCTTCTTGCATCTGGGCGTTCGCGCCCGCGATGAGGGCTTGGAGTTCTTTGGGGGACAGTGCTTTCAGATCAATTGCCATGATTTTCCTTTGGATGATCAAGTTAAGTAACGAGCGCGGTAACGTAGTCTAGCCAATCGGCCTAATTACCTAGGATAGGCCTATTTCGTATGTTCACATCCCAAAGCCATAGGGAGTCAACGTGAGAACAGAGGCTGAAGTGTTTGCGGACTTACGAGACCTATGCAGAGAGCCAGGGTATGTCCATGCCCTGGCCTTTATATGCTTTCGTGACAACATGATCAGCTTCAAGCGGGAGGTCAAGGCCAAGGATATGCGACATATGTTTTCCTCTGGCCGTTTGCTCAGAACTGAAATTTCCGTGCTTGCCGGCCTATTGGTTCAGGGTAAGATCGATTACGCACTTCCGAGCCCCATGCTGTTCCAGAGCTACATCACCCAGAGCGATGAAATTTTCAAAGAATTTCACGATGTGATGGGCGCGGCGATGATGCAGGGGCTGTTAGAAGGCAGGGGCGTTGACGAACGAGGAGAAGCATTCGGGCGGGGAGCCTTCTTGCGAGAACCGTTTTTCTACGGGGGCGAGGCTGCCTATAGTTTCCAGTACAGAGACTTTGCGCCACAAAAATACTGGAGGGACAACGATTGGCTGTCCCAAAGCAAGGGCTTTGAAATAGCTGAGGCTAGAGACGCTGCGGAAGCCATCGCAAATCTGCAGAACAAAAAATTGCATTCGACGCAGATGGAGATGCAAAAATCTTCGCCCGACACATGGACGATTCTTCCGGGCTACATGTTGACTGCTGAAGAAGTAGCCCAGGAAAGTGGCTTGTCTGCGGACAAGGCCCGCAGAGTCCTGGAGGCGTTTACGCATTCTGAGCACAACGAGAAATTTCAATCTGTTGGAGATTTCAACGCTATCTGCGCTTCGCCATTGATACGTGTCGACGGTGAAAGGTATCTGCTCCTCCAGTACTACAACCTTGTTGAAGCTCTGTACGAATCTCCCTTCTACTGGATGATTCAGGACAATGCCTATCGGTCGAAAGCTTCCGAGAATCGTGGAAAATTTACTGAGACATTTGCCACAGACCGGCTAGCGAAAGTCTTCGGGTCAACGAGCGTCCACCAAAACATTGACCTCGTTGCGAAGAAGGGCTCGAAGCTCGGCGAGATAGATGCCCTGGTCGTGTTTGGCGACCGCCTCATAGTTCTTCAGGCCAAGTCTAAGCGTTTGACTCTTGGTGCGAAAAAGGGTGACGACGAGAAGATTCGGGCTGACTTCCAAAAGGCTATTCAAGATTCCTACGACCAAGCCTTGAGCTGTGCGAAGCATCTCCTCACTGGAGACTGCAAGGTGCTCACCGCAGGCGGTGATGAAGTTCAGCTGGAATGGATGCCAAAGGAAATCTTTCTACTTTGTGTCGTCGCAGACAACTATCCGGCACTGAGCTTTCAATCTCGCCAGTTCCTGAAGTATGAGGAATCTGCGCAAATCAAACCGCCCCTAGTCATAGATGTGTTCTTCCTAGACGTCTTGGCTGAGATGCTCGATTCGCCTCTTCGTTTCCTGAGCTACGTCAAGCGAAGAGTTGAGTACAACGAACGCATCCATGCCACGCATGAATTGACGGTTCTGTCATACCACCTGAAGACTAACCTATGGTTGGACGATGACCACGGTGTGGTCAGCTTGGGGGACGACATTGCTGTTGACCTCGATGTAGCTATGAGCGTTCGGCGTGACAATTTGCCGGGGGCACGCACGCCGACCGGCATCCTTACGCACCTCTCAGGCACCTCTTTCGACCGGCTCATCAAGAAGATTGAGGGGAAGGGTGATCCTGGATCGATTGAGCTTGGGTTTTTCCTTTTGACCTTGTCGGAAAACACGAGCAAGTCCATGAGCATGGGGCTGGACCAGATAACGCGCATGGTCCGTGCGGATGGAAAAGCTCACGATTTTTCCATCGGAACTGTGGTTTCCAAGGAGGGGCTCACTGTCCATTGCAATCCAGCTTCGGAAGAGAAATCGGCTCGAATGTTGCTGACACATTGCTCGGGAAAGAAGTACGCGCAACGCGCAAACAAGTGGTTCGGTCTGTGTGTGGATCTCGACGCGGAGCCTGTTCATGGCGTTTGTTTAGAGTTCGATTGGGAACAATCCGACGAGATGGACAAAGAAGCATCGCGATATTTTCGCGGCGCACCGATCAAAGATATGGCCACAGGATTTAGCAACAATAGACGACGAAAGATCGGACGCAACGATCACTGCCCCTGCGGAAGCGGGCTGAAATACAAGCGGTGTTGTATTGGACGCTGACGCATGTTCCGACTGCGCGCCACGTTCTGCCTATGAACTTTGATCATGGCTCATCTGAGCCACCCTTACGAATCGCCTGAGCATCGCGAACATGTTTTGGCAACGGGTCGACAACTTCAAGGTCGTCGGACAGTGGGTTAAACGCAACCAGCAGAAATCCGCCCACAGGCTTTGCTTCATCCGGACCTCCACCAGAAATGGCTTCAAGGTTAGAGTCATGAATGGACGTCAAAAGCTCCATGAAAAGTTCAACCGCTTTGTTACATTGCTCAGGGGTAAAAGTAGGTTCGAGCAAGAGTTTTAGGGACAGGCCTGGCCGAAGTTCGGCGACCACTGAAAAGAGCATCGAGTACTTCGGGATCTGTGACGCGGTTTTTCCTTTTAAGAAAATTAGTTTGACTCGTGCTGCAGATGGCCCGATGAAATTGCTTGTTAGTGAGTGAATGCCTTTTTTCAACAGCAGATAGTGGTCTTTTCCTGCCTCTTTCAGAAATCCATCGAAGTAAGACTTGCCGATGTAGATGAACACTGCAGTCGGGATGAGCCACTCCAACGCGGCATAGGGGCCTGGATTCGGCCTTGCAATTTGCTTCAGTTCGAGAGCTGGATGCTTTACCGCTTTGGAGAATTCGTCGAAGGGCTCTACGGACATTTCATCAAGGTAGATAAGACCAAGGTGTGCGGCCTGCATGCTCTTCTCCTGAGGGTTGAACCGTCGCGGTCAGTGTCTCATGGCTGATATTAGCGACCGGCCGGCACATGATTGCATGCGCAAGGCTGATGCTTGACGCCACCCCGGGGAACGGCAGGATCACTCCACACTTCGAACCACGGTAAGGCAACGCGCCGACTGAGGAAGATCACCTTCCACACTCTCTCTGCTTGCTGTTTAGTCGTCCTCAAGTAGCCGTGCCGCTGGGTTATCGGCCACGCCTCCCGCCTGAAAATATCCCACAACACTGGCCACTGACCGATGCTCGGTCATCGCCATCAACGCGGGCAGGGCGACACCCTGGCGTGCACCTTCGGTGATAAAGCCCGAGCGCAGGCTATGCCCGCCAAAGCTCCCCTTCAAGCCCGCCTTCGCGGCCCGCCGTTGGACGATCGCGCCGACCGCCGCCGGCGACAACGCGTCACCGGTCCGCTTCGTCCACAGCCGCCGAAAGATCGCTCCTTCCGTGAGGCCACTGGCGGTCAACCAGGCCGTCATCGCCTGACCGGCAATGCCCAGGATCGGTTTGTCCGGCGTCGACGTCGCGCTCGGGCCGGCCTGCTGCGTCTTGCTGTGTTCCAGCCGGTACACGTATTGGTCCGGTCCGATCAGCCGCAGATCGCTGAGGTCGGCCGCCGCGACTTCACTACGTCGCCGCCCCCCGCTGGCAAACGCAAAGTAGAGCAGGGCACGATCACGAACTCCTTCCAACGAGTCGTCACACGTCGCGATCAGCGCCTCAAGGCCGCTGCGCACGATCGCGGTTTTCTTGCTCGGCCGCTCGCCGCGTTTTACCGCCGCCCGCCGCGCGCGTGCCAAAAGATGGCGCACCGCGGGCTGTTCGCACGGATTGGGCTGCTTTTTCAGCTGGTGCACCGACGACAGCACCGCGATCCGATGCACGACCGTGCTGAGCTTGTACGCGCCGGCATGCTGTTTCAGGCCGGCGGCCACCAACTGGGTATCCAGCGCCACCGGCAGCTCCCACACTAGGCCAGCTTTGGCGCGTCGAGCGACGTGATCGACGATGAATTGCACCACGGCGGCCTCGGGTACCGGCAACGCAATCGGCGTCCCAAAGCGCCCCTGGAACCACGCGGCCCAGTAGCGCAGGGCGCTGTGATAGCTGCGCGTGGTGTTGGCGGACGCCGCTTCGGCCAGGATTTCACGCACGGCCTCGGCGGCGCTGGTGGCCAGCGCATCTGGTGCCAACACCGGAAAGCTCGACAGGGTAGGCAGATGTACGTTATTTTTCATATGTACCACATATGTTTTAATACGAATATGCGCCACTACCGACGATAATCATCCATTATCGTCGGTATCTAAACAAGCGGGTAGGGCGCCGATCAAGGAGACATCTGAAATGCCCAAAGGCATCACGCAAGAGCAGGTCAGTGCCGCGGCCGACGCATTGGTCGCCGCCGGCGATAAACCGACCGTCGACAAAATCCGCCAGGCGCTCGGCACGGGCTCGCCCAACACGGTGACCCGCATGCTGGACACTTGGCGGGGCGCGCTCGCCACGCGGCTAGGCCAAGTGCTTGCGTTGCCCGAGGTCCCAGGGGACGTGGGGCAGGCGTTTGCGGAAGTCTGGCGATTAGCCGTCACCCATGCAGAATCACTTGCTCAGGCCGCCCTCGCGCACGAGCAGAACGCCCTGCTGGCGGCCCAAACGTCCCTCACGCAAGAACGCAAACTCTGGGAAATCGCGATCGCCGAGGCCCAGGCGCAGGCACAGAGCGCGGCGCAGGCGCGTGCGGTCGCCGACACGCGACTGGCGGATGTCCAACGTCTCGTGGAGCAACAGGCGGCTCAATTGGCCGAACTGATGCAACAACGCGATGGGTTACTGCAGCGTGCGGATCAGCTTACCGAGGCCTTCGACACGCATAAGAGCATCGTGACGACCGAACGTGAGGCCCAAGCGGCGCATGTTCGGGCGGTAGAGGATCGAGCGCACGCGGAAATCGATCGGGCTCGGGAAGAAACCAAAACCCTTCAGGCGGTGCTGCGGCAGAAGGAACGGGAAATCTCAGAGGTCGCCTCACGTCTGGAAACCGCCGAGACGTCGGCTCGCGCCGCAGCGCACCTGGCCACCGAACACGGGGCTCGCGCTAACACCTTGGAGCAGCAACTGGCACGGATGGACGGTCTTCCAGCAGCGCTGCTCGCGGCTCAGCACGCCTTGAAAGCCAGTACACAACGGGAAGTGGCGCTTCAAGCCAAGTTGGATGGCACTGCGGCGAACGCGAAGATCAAGCCGGCAGCCAGGAAAAGAAAGTCGCGAGGTGCGTCGGGAGCTGGCTAGATTTCACTGCGCGCGCACAACGACTACAGCGCTCTGGTGCTGATTTTCTTTCATGTGCGACCAGACGGCTCGTCATCGCATCGATCGGTGTACTTACTGATGACGAAGCGTCCCGCCATGTTCAGTTATTGATGTGGCGTACCGAATTCAGTAGGTTACTGAGCATGAAAGGAAAATCCATGATGAGCAACAGACACATCGGCGGAGACTTCGATGATTTCCTGGCACTGAATGGAATCCTCGAAGAAAGCACTGCAATCGCCATGAAGCGAGTGATCGCCTGGCAGATTCAGCAAGAAATGAAGGCGCAGAAAATCAGCAAGAGCAAAATTGCTGTGCTCATGGGAATCAGTCGGTCACGCCTCGATAGCCTGCTCGATGAATCTGACGTCAGCCCCACACTAAAGACGTTGGCCAGCGCAGCTATCGCACTGGGCAAGAAGTTGCACATAGAGCTGGCCGCCTGACATCTAGCAATTCCTTATGGGAAGCACGCTCAAGAAGATGTGTGGCGGTTTTTTGGTTCAAATTTACAAATTGAGGGCGTTTTGTTGGTGGAGCTGCAAATCGAGGGAAAGTTGTGGGTGCGAAAACTGTCATCTATAGGCAGCTGCAAGGGCAATTCGTGGTCGTTGATCACTTAGTACGGCATATGTGTCGCAAGGGTGAGGATAACCAAGATCAATAATTTCGCATAATGTATATTATGTCAAATAAAGAATGACGCGTATGAGTAGAGTCAGTCGGAGCTTCAGGGTTCGTGACCCAACGCAGATGTTCGCGCCGCTCGTTGATTTGCTTAGAAATTAGAAGCGGCGTTTTCGCACCGTCAACGTCAACGACGACTTCAACCGCGAGTCGTTGCGAATCGAGATCCACACCAGAGAGCGTCGAGCTGAGTCACACCGTAAGAGATGTCGTCCTTTCCCCAGCTCGTGCGTTTGTGCCTTACCCGAAGCCTTCACGGATCGAACATGGCGTGCGTGGATTGCCGTGCAGGTACAGACCTCCGGCCAACGTCACTGGAGGTGTCCGACCATTCATGCGATACGACCATGTGTCCTCACATCCTGGTGAAGCAAAATCTTGCGCCACCGGCTTATTCCAGCAGTCTTCAAAGCCACGCAAGACAGTGTCCTATGGCATATGGTCGCTTGCCAAAATACCAGCCTAGGCTATTACTCTTTGCCCCTTCCCCAGCAAACATAAAATCTGATCACGCACGACGGACCTGTATCCGTCCGCAGGCGTGGCTGATGGAAATCAGTAGTTATGTGGATAGTCAAAATCGCGCTGGATCGGCCGCTAACGTTCATCGTTCTGGCGCTGCTGCTGCTGATACTCGGACCGCTCGCGATTCTGAATACACCGACCGACATTTTTCCGAACATCAACATCCCGGTCGTCTCGGTGGTATGGCAGTACACCGGTCTGCCCGCGGAGGACATGAACAACCGCATCGTGACCGGTTTCGAGCGCTCGATCACCACGACGGTCAACGATGTCGAGCATACCGAGACGCAGTCATTGAACGGCGTCGGTCTGGTCAAGGTGTTCTTCCAGCCGAACGTCAACATCGACATGGCGGTCGCGCAGATCACCTCGATTTCGCAAACTGTGCTGAGATCGATGCCGGCAGGCACAACGCCGCCGCTGGTGATCGTCTACAACGCATCCAGCGTGCCGATCCTGCAGTTTGCGCTGTCGTCGAAGGACTTGTCCGAAGCGACCATCTTCGACGATGCCAACCAGATCGTGCGCACCTTCGTCACCAGTGTGCGCGGCGCCGCCACGCCCTACCCCTATGGCGGCAAGCAGCGGCAGATCGAGGTCGATCTGAACCCGCAGGCGTTGCTGGCTCACGGCATGTCGCCGAATGACGTGGTCACGGCCATCGGCCAGCAGAACCTGATCCTGCCGGCGGGTACGGAAAAGATCGGGGACATCGAATACAGCGTGAAGTTGAACGGCAGTCCGCAACAGATCGCCGACCTCAACAATGCGCCGATCCGAACCGTCAACGGCGTCACGACGTATATCCGCGATGTCGCACTGGTGCATGACGGCTCACCACCGCAGACCAATATCGTGCGCGTGGACGGCCAGCGTGCCGTGCTGATGTCGATCCTGAAGATCGGCAATGCCTCCACCCTGGACATTGTCGACAGCCTGCGCGGGATGCTGCCGAAAATTCGTGAGGCGATACCGACGAACCTGAAGGTCCAGGCATTGTCCGATCAGTCACTGTTCGTACGTGCGGCCATTTCAGGCGTGATCCGCGAAGGCGTCATCGCGGCGGCCCTCACCGGCTTGATGATCCTGCTGTTCCTGGGATCGTGGCGCTCGACGCTGATCATCGCGATCTCGATCCCGCTGTCGATCCTGGCTTCGATCATTGCGCTTTCCGCGCTGGGCGAAACGATCAACATCATGACCCTGGGTGGCCTCGCGTTGGCGGTGGGCATCCTGGTCGACGATGCCACGGTAACCATCGAGAACATCAACTCGCATCTGGAGCAAGGCAAGGACGTCTACGAAGCGATCATGGAAGGCGCACATCAGATCGCGATTCCGGCGCTGGTTTCCACCTTGTCGATCTGCATCGTGTTCGTGCCGATCTTCTTCCTTGGCGGTGTCGCCAAGTATCTGTTCGCACCATTGGCCGAGGCCGTCGTATTCGCGATGCTGGCGTCATACGTGCTGTCGCGAACACTGGTGCCGACACTTTCGCTGTATTGGCTGAAAAAGCATGCACACGGGGACCAGGCCCCCAAAGGGCCGCTTGCACGCTTCCAGGCCGGCTTCGAACGGCGCTTCGAGAAGACCCGCGACGGTTATCGTGGCGCCCTCGTGGCCGCCGAAGAACACCGCGGGCTGTTCGCCATTCTCTTCTTCAGCGCGTGTGCGCTCTCGGTGGCCTTGCTGGTGCCGTGGCTGGGGCGAGATTTTTTCCCGTACGTCGACGGTGGTCAGATCGAACTGCATTTCCGCGCTCAGACCGGCCTGCGCATCGAGGAAACCGCACGCCTGGCCGATGGCATCGAGAACACGATTCGCCAGACCATCCCGAAGAAGGAACTGGTCAGCGTCGTCGATACGCTTGGCCTGCCCTACAGCGGCATCAACCTGTCCTACAGCAACACTGGCGTGGTTGGCACATCCGATGGCGACATCTTCGTCAGCCTGGGCGAAGGTCATCATCCGACCATCGATTATGTGCGCACGTTGCGACAGCGTTTGATGCAACGCTATCCCGGTATCATCTTTTCCTTCCTGCCGGCGGACATCGTTGGCCAGATCCTGAACTTTGGTTCGCCAGCACCGATCGATGTGCAGGTCAGCGGGCGCGATGCGGCGACCACCGCCAAGGTTGCCAACGAGCTCTATGGCAAGCTCCTGCGCGTGCCGGGGCTGGTCGATCTGCGCCTGCAACAGGCACTCAACCTGCCGCAGATCAACGTCAATGTCGATCGTACCCGCGCCAACCTGGTCGGCCTGACGCAGCAGGATGTAGCCGGCAACCTGCTGACGGCGCTCGCTGGTTCCTCGCAGGTCAGCCCGACGTTCTGGGTCGATCCGAAAACCGGTGTGAGCTATTCCATCGCAACCCAGGCACCGCAGTATCGGCTCGATACCTTGCAGGCATTGAAGACGCTGCCGATTACCAGTGAAGCTGCGGGAGCGGGAGCAGCGGCGGCAACGGCAGCCGCATCGGGCACCAACAATGGCAGCAGCGGTTTGCCCAGCCAGACCCTGCAGGACGTGGCAAGTTTTTCGCGCAGCGCCGGGCCTGCCATCGTGACCCACTACAGCACGCGGCCCACCATGGATCTGTATGCCGCGGTGGACCGTACCGACCTCGGCAGTGTGGCCGCCGACGTGCAGCGCATCGTCGACACGTATTCCAAAAACTTGCCACGTGGCGTCGAAATCGACGTGCGCGGTCAGGTGAAGACCATGGCCGAGTCTTACCGTGGCCTTATCGGTGGTCTCGCCTTCGCCATCGTGCTGGTCTATCTGCTGATCGTGGTCAATTTCCAGAGCTGGGTGGATCCGCTGATCATCATCGCGGCCTTGCCCGCCGCGCTGGCCGGACTGGTCTGGATGCTGTTCCTGACGGGTACACCGTTGTCGGTGCCTGCGCTGATGGGCGCGATCATGTGCATGGGCGTTGCCACCGCCAACTCGATCCTGGTGATCAGTTTCGCGCGCGAGCAGCTCGATCAGCACGGCGATCCGGTCAAGGCAGCGATCGAGGCCGGCTTTGCGCGTTTCCGCCCGGTGCTGATGACCGCCTTTGCGATGATCATCGGCATGGTGCCAATGGCGTTGGGAATGGGTGAAGGCGGCGAGCAGAATGCGCCACTCGGCCGTGCCGTGATCGGCGGCCTGTTGCTGGCGACCGCGGCCACACTGTTCTTCGTACCCACCTTCTTCAGTCTGTTGCATCGGCGTCGCCAGGCGCGCCTCAATGCCGCCGCCGCTTGAGATACTGATCATGACCAGCCCAAATGCCCCTTCCCCGCAGCGTTCGTCCAAGCCGTCACATCGCGTACGACTCGTGCTGATCGTGCTCGGTGTCGTGCTGATCGTGCTTGCTGCACTCGGCATCCTCAAGCGTGTTCACGCGCGTCAGGTATTGAGCGAGGACACCGATCGCAACGCCATTCCGACAGTGTCGACACTGACACCGCAGGCTGCGCCAGAGAATCAGTTCATGACGCTGCCCGGCACGGTCAAGTCCTGGCAGGATGCTGAGATCTACGCACGCACGACGGGGTACGTGAAGAAGTGGTACGTGGATATCGGTGCACGGGTGAAACAAGGCCAGCGTCTCGCCGATCTCGACACGCCTGATGTGGACAACGAGCTTTTGCAGGGTCAGGCGCAAATGCGTACCGACCAGGCGAATGAGAAGCTGGCCAAGGTCACCGCCGATCGCTACGAAGCGCTGGTCAAACAGGGCCTGGTAGCAATGCAGACAGGTGACCAGTACGTCGCCCAGTTGAATGCCGACATCGCGACGGTGGAAGCGGACCGCGCCAATGTGGCCAAGCTTCAGAACATGGAGGAGTTCAAGTACATCAACGCACCATTCGATGGCGTGATCACCCAGCGCAATCTGGACGTGGGCGCGCTGGTCGATGCCGGTTCCACCGGCAGCAACCTGTTCGTGATCGCCGACACCACCCGGCTACGCGTGTTCATCGATGTGCCGGAAGGTTATGCGAACAGCGTACGCATCGGCACGCCGGTGACCGTGACCCTCAGCAGCTACGGCACCAAGCCGTTTACCGGCACGATTGCCCGCACCGCGGACGCGCTTGATTCCAGCACGCGCACCTTGCGCACCGAGATCGACGTGGACAATGCGGGCCAGGCACTGGTCCCTGGCGTATACGCCGACGTCAAGCTGGCGCTTTCAACCCCGACACAGAATTTCATCGTACCGGCCAATACCCTGCTGTTCCGGAGCGAGGGCCTGCGTATCGCGTTGGTTGATGCGCAGAAGCACGTCCATCTGCAGCCAATCACGCTGGGCCGCGACTTCGGCAACACGATCGAGGTGACCGAAGGCCTCGATTCAGGTATGCGCATCATCCTGAATCCGGCCGATTCGCTGTACGAAGGCGAGCGGGTAGACATCGCCACGCATGACAAGTAACCCGAAATTCCGGACTCAAGCGCAGCCGTGGCACTGCACTTTTCCGTGTGCCCGAACCGAAGCCTGTGCACCCTTGATCATGGCCAACCAGTCATAACCATCCTTCAACTGGATGGCCGTCGCCTCGGCGGTATAGCGAAAATTTGGACGTTTTTGTCTTCAAGTGCAAAAATTGCAGGCGAAAGTAATTTGCAATTCTTTGCTGTATATAAATAATTCGAGCAAATGTACTTGCTGCATCAAACTGCTATGCCTGCAGATTGGCATGGGACGAGTTTCGGCCTTCCATCAAGTCGCCTTTGACGTGCCTACGTTGATTCGCATGCAAAGAGGCCCCCTTCGATTCGCTGGACCTCAGGAACCCACGACGTGGGCTCGCCGCAGTATGGATGTTCATAGTCCCGCCCAAGCTGGATTCCTGGTCGCCTGGTAACGCTCCAGGCTAGGTGCCGGGCAATAAACCGTGTCTACGAAAATGTTGCGCTCTGCCCAGAAAACCTCCAGGTCGTAGACACAGAACGAATATTTTTGGGGTTGTTCGACCCAGCCCTGCTCGCTCAGCACCGAAACCGAATTGAACAATTCATTGTCGTTTCCCCACCAGGCCAGGATCAGGTATGGAAACGATGCGCCCTGATGGAAGATGGCGAAATGAGGCGTGGTGTGCCAGTGCAGGTCGCGCACCTGTTTCACTGCCTTGAGACGATCGAGGAAAAACGCCTGGTCAACCGGGAGACCGCTTGCCGAGATCGTATAAATCTTGCCGCCGTCAGCGTCCTTCCATTCGAGCGGCCCGCGGATGGTTCTAGGTCTGAACATGTCGGCTCCTTGAGCTCAGCCCTGCACGGCTGCACCGGTTCGCTCTACCAACATCGAGGCGAGCAACCCCATGGCGAACGCTTGCAGCAAATAGCGGTCTCCCGGTTGTCCTGCTGGCTTGCGGTTGTAATGGTCGAGATTGATCAAGGCATCTGCGGAAAGGCAATGGCCCAGATCCAGCAACGTGTCTGCGTGCAGCAGCTGTGTGGAAAATCCTGCCGCAGTGGCGTTGTAGGTGGCAAGCGGCCAGAAAAAATTGGTGGAAAATACCTTCGCCACTCCAGCGAGCGGCATGCCTGCATCGGAAAGCGCGGCTACGGTCACCTTGTTGATCAGGGCCTGGCGCTGGTCGAGATTGTCCTCGCCATGCATCCCCTGCACGTTGCCATATTGCGCAAAGCCGAGCACCCTGAAGTCCAGCGGATCAATCGAGGATATCAGGCATGCCACCGCTGCATCGCTGATGACGCCGAAGGATTGTATGCGATGCGCATCCGCGCCGGCCTGGTCGTAGGATGCCACCAGTATTCGTCGACCAAGACCGCTGCGAATATGCATGCACGCGGTGTGGATCGCCGACAATAACCCCGTGCACTCCTGCGCAACGATCGCCATCGGTACCGCGCGAAGCAAGCCATGGCGCTTGAGCAAGTCGGGTACCAGCCTGCGGTCCGCAAGAAATCCTGCGGAGGCCGAAGTCAGGATGAACATGTCAATGTCCGAGGCTTCCACACCGGTGTCTTCCAGGCAGCGCTCGATCACGCGCGAGATGACCGTGCCGGGCGCAAGCGTACTTTCGCGAAAATGCCGGTATCGCAACAAGGCACTGTTCATGGGAAGTTTGAGCGCCGCAAATTGTTCGCGCGCTCCGGCGATGGCTTCCACTTCGCGGATCGTGTCGCCTAGCTCGACGGTCAGGCCGCCCAGGCCGAAGCTGGCACCCTGCTCCTCACGCTGCATAGGCTTGAGCCATTCCTTCGTACATGCCATAGAACAGATCGCAGGTTTTGCGAACCGCCTCCAGGGCTTCCTGCTGCATGGACGCCGTGGTGCAGATGTCGGCGACCAGGCTGATGCCCTCGGCGACATGACCGATATCTTCTTTCTGGTGCACCGAGAAAAATTGCAAGTCGGTCTCCGTAAGGCTGTAGATGCGCGGCAGCAGTTCATGGCGGGCCTCGCCGGCTGCGGTTTCCAAATTCTGCCCTTCACTGGCAATCATCACGGCGGCAGCGCCCATGTGAAACGTGTGCCGATTGCGCACGAGGTCCATACGGTAATCGATCAGCGCCTTGGTCGACGGAAGCGGTATGGCGGCATCGCGATCGGCGTCGCCGACGCCTATGGCCCTGATGAAATTCTCCATCAAGTTCACATGGTTGTCGGTCCTGGAAAAGCGCCCGGTCTCTTCTTCGTACATATTGAGAAGCAGGCGTTTCTTGTGTATGCCGCGCGGACAATGATGATAAAGCGTTTCGATGTATTCGAGAAAATGCTTGGTCAATTGATAGCCTTGCAAGGTAACCCTGCGCAGCAGCTCCCATTGCGGCGTGCCATTCAAGATTTTCTTGACGATGGGATGGGTCAAGGTAATGCGCGACTCCAGTTCGTCCCTGAGTTTCTTCTTGAATTCATCGGCCGAAAGCAACGCCGGCGACGATGCGCTCAGGCGGGCACGCAAGGAAGCACTGGATTGCTGCATGTACACGCCGGGATGCGCAATGCCGTCCACCCGCGCGTAATCGACCAGGCGGCCATATTCGGTAAAGCCCAGGCCCTGCCAAAGCTGATGCGGCCGGGAGTTTTCCCTTACGTCCAGCGTGATCAGGCTGTAGCCATGCGCATCGCAATAGTCGCATATGTTCAGAAAGGCGCCCCTGACCAGGCCGCGCTTCTGATAATCGGAACGAATGATGCCCTTGGAAAGGTTGGCAATATGTCGGCAGTTGGGCATCTCGCTCGACGCCAGGAGAGCCATGCCAATGAAGTCGTCTCCATCGCGGATCACGAACAAGGCCAAGCCGCCCCGACGCAGCGAATCCTCGAGATCGGCGACTAGCGCCTGCCCTTCGTCGTCGTTCAAGGCCTGCCGATAACCGATTACATCGGTATGCTGGATGGCATCGTTGTACAAGGCGACAATCCCAGCGCCAGTGCTCGGATCGATCGATGTCGGCCAAAAGAATTGCACGCTCACGGTTTTTCTCCTTCGAGTTCGAACATCGGACCGATGCCGCTCGCTTGGGTGGCAACGGATGGGCTGGGCAACAGCTTGCCGATCGTGCCGGCCATGATGGCCGCAACGGTCGAATCGGCGAGACTGCGCATGGGCCCGGTTTCTTCGAGCAAGCCGCTCACCATGGCGGCAAGGTCGTCCTTCATGGAAAAAACGGGCCAGTCGGTACCAAAGATGATCTTGTGGTTGATGCCCTGGGAAAAAAGGTCGGCAAGATGCTGCTGCCAGCCCGACGCCGACATGGCGGCGGGAAAGCCTGAGATGTCCAGATACACATTGGCCCGGTAGTTGCACATCAATTTCGCCTGTTCCACGAAATTGACGCCACCGTGCGCCAGAATGAAGTTCACGCCGGGAAAGTGTTTCGCTGCGGCGTCGATCAGATAAGGATCTGCGTAACTAAAGTCCAGGGTGGGCGTAGTGGGTCCGGTATGCAGCAGCACGGGAAGCTGGCGCGCTGCGCAGAATTCGTACAACGGGAACATGCGTTCGTCGCTGGGCGAAAACCCGCAAGGCGGATAAACCTTGAGCCCCTCGAAGCCATGGCGATCGACGACCCGCTCGAACAGGTCATAGCCGGATCTGCCCCAGCGCGGGTCCACACCGAAGAAAACATGGAAGCGGCCCGGGTGGCGCGCACGGACGGCGGCGTGTTGGGCAGCCATGTCTTCCAGGCTGTACTGCGATTTGAAGACATGCGTGAAATCCGGCGCAAGCAGGACGGTGCGAGCGATGCCCGCTTCGTCCATCTTGCGGACCAGCCGGTCGGCATCATGGTCATGATACTGAAGCTCCAGCACCCTGCCCAGCTTTTCCGCTTCGCCGGAACGTTCGCGCGCGAACTGCTTTCTGGCCATGTTGCGCGCCACACCGACGAAAAATTCGCTAGGTATGCAGCGTGAAGATGCCAAATGGCAATGTCCATCGACGATCAGGGGCGGACGACGCATGCGTCAATGTCCTGCGGTCAGGCTGGCGACAAAGCGAGCCGTATCGCCCACCGTTTGCAGTTCGACCAATTGGGTCATGTGCCGTTCCAGGCTGACGCCGCACTCCTGCTCCAGCAGGCTCAGCAGCATCAGCCGGTTGATCGACTGCATGCCAAGGTCTTCAGTGAAGCGGGTCTGCGCAGCGATCACCGCGACCGGCGGTTCATCGCCCATGGCGAGTCGGATAAGGCCGGCCAGTTTTTCCACGTCCGCGTTTTCGTCAATGATCGCGCTCATGCTTGGGTCACCTCGATTTGCTGCTGGAAGTATCGGTAGACGCCCTTTCGGTCGTATTTGAGGTTCCGCGTCAGCATGCCGTTGTCGATACTTGGAATCGTGCTGGTGATGACCTTGCGCGATATGTGCATGTAGCTGGGTATCGACTGGTTGAGCGCGCGGATATCTTCATCGGCGATGCCAGATGCCTGCGACGCGTCGGCTTCATCCGTGACCAGTACCGCTACCACTTCCTGGCCACGCTGGGACTGCAGGACGATCGCGTGTCGCACCCCGTTCAACGAGGTCAGCTTCCGCTCCAGTTCCTCCGGATGGAACTTCGCTCCGCCGCTGGTCAGGATGATTTCCTTTTTGCGCCCCTTCAGATACAGGAAGCCGTCGTCGTCGAGGGCGCCGATGTCGCCGGTGGCGATCGTGCCATCGGCAAGAAAGGTCTGTGCGCCATCGCTGCCAGTACTGTCGAAATATCCTTGGGTAAGCGGAAATGGGCGACGTATCACCACTTCCGATTCCTCGTTGAAATGGACGTGTTCGGGGTGAATCGGACGCCCTACCGAACCGATGCGCTGGGTGGCCGGAGTATTCCAGGCGATCATGCCGGTCTCGGTGACGCCGTAGGCCTCCAGCAGCGGAAAGCCAAGTTCGTTATAGGCGCGCAGCAACTCGTGGCGGATAGGCGCCATGCCGGTAATCATGAAGCGGATGTTTCCGCCGAGAAACGCGCCCAGCTTCTGTGCGGCTTGCTGCCCTCGTCCATGCACGTGATAGATGTTTTCGTAGATGGCCGGCGGCGCCACGATGAAACTCGGCTTGAACGCACCCAATTCCTGAAAAACCGAGGTGTGCCGCACCACACGGATCGAAGCTCCGGCCCACAGGCAGCCATAGACGGAAAGTCGCTGCTGGTAATTGGAAAGCGGAAGGAAGATGAGGTGGCTGTCGGCCGGGTCAAGCGCAAAAGCCGCAATGAAGTCGCTGACCAACGCCTCGGTGCCGCGGCGGCTGATGTTGAGCCCCTTCAGGTAGCCCGAGCTCCCTGACGAATAGACCCTGGTGTGCAGATCCTGGTCTTCCAGCCGCCCCGCTGCCGGGTCGATGGCAAGCGGATGATCGGTGCAGGTGTCGGCCAGGTCGACGCGATACGGATGCCCAGGCAATGCCTGCCTGTTTTCGCATACCCATAAGGCCGCGTCATGCTGTTGTACCAGGGCGGCAAGCTTTTCCGGGGGCAGTTCTTCGGGCACGGTGTGAATGACGGCACCCAGCTTGATGGCTGCCAGGTCCCATAGCAGGTATTCGTAACCATTGCCGGCTTGCAGCCCGATCTGCATGCCGGGTCGAATGCCCGCTTGGGTGAGCTTGGCAGCAAGCGCCTCGACGTCGTCCAGTAATGCCGGTACCGATACCTGATGATCGCTGCCATCCATGCGTCTGGCAGAAAGCGTGTTCGAGGCATGGCCACGGGCTCGTTCCAGTAAGGCGGCGAAGTTCATCGTTAACCAATCCTGTTGAGCAGTAGCGAGGAGATGGTGTCGTCCGCGGTGCCGGAAATGACCCGGGCATCGCTGATGGTGAATTTGTGCAGTATGTCCGGGGAGATGTGGGTAGGCTCGTATAGCACGCTGCGCAACCCCGAAGATGTACGGCAAATCACTTCGCAATCGGGTTTGGCCGAGGCGTGGATGTTGTCGAGGATCAATTTTTTCGGCTTCGCCAACAAGGCAATGATGATCACGTCGTAGGCGCTGACGTCGTAATGGGGAGAATCTCCATGGATGACGTTGATCACCCCTTTCAGATCAAGCTTGGCGATCAGGCCTCGCGAACGTTCCACCGCGTCCATGGAAAGATCCAGCCCGTCGACGGCAATGCCCAGGTACCGGTGCAGCCACATCGCGCTGATCGGAAAAGGACCGGATCCGATGAACAATGCGCGCCGATGCGTTCGATGGCGCAACATTGAAATTTCCCTCTTCAGAAGGCGCTGGAAACGATTGTTGAGGCGGTAATCGTTCAGTGAGCTGGTTCCTGCGCACAACCGTTCGACAAAGATCTGTTCCAGTGCCGTTTCCCAGGCACAGTAGGCGTTGTTCAGCAATTCCACCTCATCGCGACCATAGCCTAGTCCGAACAGCAGCTGGTCCACGTCGTTGGCGAGAAAAACCTTGGATTCCAGATACTCGACCAGTGGATCCAGCAGGTGGAAGTGATCCCGTGCATCGCTTACCAGTATCGGGTATTCGCGAAGGACCTGGACCGCCTTGCCCACACTCTCGTGAAACGATGAAGTGCAACGAACCAGCGCATCGATCATCTTTTCGACATCTCGAATCGAACCGACACGCTCGTCCAGGTCATCTTTCATTTTCAGCAGGTCTAAATGCATAACTCCCTCCTTTTCAGCGCATAAAGGCATGCGGTGATGTCATTGCGCGAACGATTGATTGAGTAGGTGAACAACGTGTCCTTTCTTGTTCGTCGATGCGTATTTCACGATACGGAATTCCTGTATGAGGGGTTGCCGAAACTTTGGTGAATGACATCGGCGACGGCATAGAAGTCGATGCTGCTGCCATGGCGCAGGCTCGCATAGGGTGGCGCCCGGAAACACGGATTCTGGAAATACATGATCGACAGCCTTGGCTCGATCGCTTCGTCACAGGAAACCGCGTGCAAGACGCTGCGGATTTCATTGTCGGTGGCCAGTTCCAGGAGCTTGCCGGCCATGACGAAGATTTCATCGGGAGCGAAGTTGATATGTTGCAGCCGCTGGTGATCGCCCACCATCAGGCCCTGATCGGTTTGCGCGATAAAGGTCAACAGCTGGCTGTCGACATGTGGATCCATGCGGTATTCGCGCTGGCGTTCCGCGGCCGAGTATTCGAGGTTATAACGGCAAACCTGGATATAGGAATCGTCGCCTGGGGCCTTGGGCGCCGTACCGCCCAGCCGCGCGAAGACCGCATCGAGCACGACGTTGGAGAGCGCAGCCGCGGCCTGCTCGTAGGCGACGATCGCGCGGTAAAAAGACGTCGAAGCCGTGGGATATCTGGCGTGCAGCGCGCGGTACTTCTGAAAATAACAGAAGCGTTCGCATAAATCGGGGTGGCCGGGATTGTTCGCCGCATACTCCGAGCCGAAAGGAAGAAATCCGTCCAACTGCTCCGGAAAACAGAACTGCTGCTTTTCGTCCTCGGAAATTTCCGCGAGCCCGGCGGGGATAAGCCGGAAAGCTTCGCGTAACGTCGGCGGCATCGAAAATACGGCGTAGCCATTCTCAAGAAGGCCATCCACAACCCGGCTAATCTCGTTCATGACGCTCCTTTATCGTGAATACCCTGCATGTTTGCGATGCTTCCGATGACGTCGACGGGAGTGTTCAAAGCTGCAGCTGGCGATCGGTCGCCATGCCCGTGACGAGCGTATGGAAATCGTTGAAGTTCAGACTGAGGCGCTAGTGCCGGGGCGATGGCACTCGCGCGGACTCTTCCGCGCCGAGAACCTGCGCCGCGCCGATGACGAAGCCCGGTGCGTCCGCAGTGGCATGCATCGGAGTTAGCTGTGCGCTTCATGACACGACCTGACCGGCAGGTTGCCGCAACGGCTGCTGCTCATGGGTGGGTAAGCCCGGCAGGTCCTGACGCATTCGTTGTGCAATTGCCTGGGTACATGCCCCCTTCATAATCGTGTAGTGATTGGCCGCCAGCGCGATGCATTCCAGCAAACCATGGGTGCGACGACTCCATTCATCGCGAAGGTGATCGGCGTACGCCCCTTCCGCCGCGATGAACAGCACGGCCATCTGCTCGGCGGACGGCACGCTGTAGGTTTCCATCGCATAGAGATTACGGTCATAGGTAGCAAGGAGCTTTGCCGTTTCTTGCCGGCGTGTTGCCTCGGCCACCAGGTCGAGCCTGACCAGCAGGTTTTCCAGCGCATCCAGGCCGCCTTGCAGGTCACGCGGATCCAGGACCACGCCATCGTCCTGGCCGAGTACGTCCTCGCGCACGTGGGAAATGACTCGTCGCATCCGCTGCGCACTGGTCGCCGGGGGAGACGGCTGTGGCGGGTGCGTGTCGATCATGACCAATTGCGACACAAGTTCGCCTTGCGCGCGTAGTTGCGCAGCCATTTCCCACGCAAGCAGACCGCCGAAGGACCATCCTGCCAAGCGATACGGCCCGGCGGGTTGAACCTGGCGCAGCCGTTTCAGGTAATGCTCGGCAAGTTCGGTCATGCCGAGCATGTCGTCTTCTTCGTCGAAATCCGATTCCAGCGCGTAGACACTCGCCTGCGGTTCCAGCAGGCGCGCCAGTTCGGCGTAGCAGAACGCGGTGCCGCCGATAGGATGCAGGAAGAAAACCGGCTGGCGTTCGCTCTCCTTGGTCAGGGCTACGACGCCTTCCACACCGCTCGCTTGCGGTGACTCGTCGTGCTCGCCACGTGAAGCGGCGGCAATCCAGGCAGCGATCGATGCCGGCGTCGACAACGTAAAAATGTTTTGCAGTCGAAAATCTGCCGATGCAAGCTGGCTGATGCGTCGTACTAATTGCACCGCCAGCAGCGAGTGACCGCCAAGTTCGAAGAAGTTGTCGTTGCGGCCCACGCGCTCCACGCCGAGGAGCTCTTGCCAGAGCCGGACCAGGGTGGTCTCGACCTCGCCCTGCGGCGGCTCGTATTCACGGCGAGCGAAGGCACTGTCGTCGGGCGCCGGCAGCGCTCTTTGATCGAGCTTGCCATTGGGAGTGAGCGGCAGAGCGTCCAGCCTTACGAAGGCCACCGGCACCATGTAATCGGGAAGGTGCACGCTCAAATAGCTGCGCAGTGCAGCGGCCAACGCATCGGCTTCCGCATCATCCTTCCGAGTTGGGACGATGTAGGCGACCAGCCGCTTGTCGCCGGGGACGTCCTCACGTGCAAGCACGACGGTCTCGCGCACGGCGGGGTGTTCGGTCAGGCGCGATTCGATTTCGCCCAGCTCGATGCGGAAGCCGCGAATCTTGACCTGTTGATCATTGCGGCCGAGGAAGACGAGATTGCCGTCAGGCAGATAACGGGCCAGATCACCGGTGCGATACATCCGTGAATCGGGGTGCGGACTGAACGGGTCGGTGAGGAAGCGCTCGGCGGTCAGCTCGGGCCGGTTGAGATAGCCACGCGCCACGCCCGCGCCGCCAACGTAGAGCTCGCCTATGGCGCCGCGTGGCACCAGCTGCCCGCACGCGTCCAGCAAATAAATCCGCGTATTGGCGAGAGGACGGCCGATGGGCACGATCTCGTTGCCGGGTACTTTTGCGCTGACTACGTAGGTAGTACAGCCGATGGTGGTCTCGGTGGGGCCGTATTCGTTGATCAACTGAACATGCGGATAGCGTTCCTGCCAGAACGCGAGGTCACCCGGTACCAGCGCTTCGCCGCCCAGGATCAGGCTGCGCGCGGGCGCACTGGCATTCGAGGCATCCAAGACGGGATTGAGTATCTTCAAATGGGCGGGCGTCAGCTTGAGCAATTCGAATGCGCCTCCGACCGCCGCAGCGGAAACATCGGGCTTGCCCAGCGCCATCAGTTCATTTTCAACCGGCAACAAGATCAGTGGCTGACCGGCGATGAGCGGTCCAAAGAAGATCGTCACACTGCCATCGAAGGCAAAGGACAACGAGGCGGGCGATCCGTTGCCGCCGGGCCGGTAATACGTCGCCTGTGTCGCCGTGAAATAGTTGACGAGATTGCGATGCTCGACCATGACGCCCTTGGGCGTGCCGGTCGAACCGGAGGTATAAATCACATAGGCCAGATGCTCGGAGGCAAGGCCCAGCTCGCGTGGATCTGGATCGGCATCGGCATGCACGATCCACGGCGCGTGCTCGCTCGCGAGGTCAAGTACCGTCAGCGAGGCAAGCGCCTCCTCACCGAGGGCATCACGCCCAATGGCGTCGCTGAGCAAGATCGCCGGGCCCGCATCGGCGAGGATCTGGGTGAGGCGTGTGCAGGGATAGGCCGGATCGAGCGGTACATAGGCACCGCCTGCCTTGAGGGTGGCCAGCAGACCGACCACCATGGCCGGGCTCCGCTCCAGGCAGATCGCGACGCGATCGTCCGGGCGCACGCCTTGCTCGATCAGGTAATGCGCCAGACGGTTGGCCTCGGCATTGAGCCGGGCGTAACTGAGCGACTGCTCCTCGAAACGCAGGGCGATCGCATCGGGGGTGCGTTCGACCTGCTGCTCGAACAGCCGATGGATGCACAAATGGGCCGGATACGGCGCATCGGTATCATTCCAGGTCTTGAGCAGCAGGTTGCGTTCGGCAGCGGGCAGCATGTCCAGCTGGCTGATTGCCTGTGTCGGGTCGCGCACCATCGCCTGCAGCACGCGCCGCAGATAGACCGCCACGCGTTCGACGGTGCTGTGCTCAAACAAGGCCGTGGCGTATTCGAGACCGCCTTCGATCGTAGATCCCTGTTCTTCCAGCATCAGCGTCAAATCGAATTTTGATTTGCGCCGATGAGGTATGTCCAAGTCACGGTTCGCAATACCGTGCAACATCGATTCGCCGCTACCGCTGCCCTGGCCGGCTTGTACATGCCAGGTGAACATCACCTGGAAGATCGGGCTATAAGCGGGATCGCGTGGCGGCCGTACCACTTCCACTACCTGCTCGAACGAAAGATGTTCGTGCTCCTGCGCTTCCAGGAAGGTCGTGCGTGCCTGCTTCAGCAACTGGCTGACGCTGAGCGTGCCGGGTACCTCCATGCGCAGCGCCAGCATGTTGACGAAGAAACCAATCAGCTCCTCCAGCTCGCGCATCGGGCGATTGGCGGTCGGCGTGCCGATCACCACATCGTGCTGTCCCGACAACCGGCTCAGTACCACCGACCAGGCGGCCAGCATCGTCATGTACAAGGTGATGCCATGCGATTGGCTGAGCCGCCGCAAGCCCGTGGTCAACTCCGCATCCAAACCGAAGTCGACAAAATCGCCCGCGAGATCCTGCTGCGCCGGCCGTGGTCGATCGGTGGGCAAGGTCAGTTGCGCGGGCGCGTCACCCAGCGTCTTCTTCCAGTACTCCTGCTGCTGCGCCAGCACGTCGCCGGACAGCCACTGCCGCTGCCATTGTGCGTAGTCGGCATATTGGTAGCCCAGCACCGGTAGCGGATTGGGTTGACCTGCCTGGAAGGCGCGATACAGCGCTCCGAAGTCATTCCAGAACAAACCGATCGACCAGCCATCGGCAATGATGTGATGCACGGTCACCAGCAACACATGTTCTTCGTCGGCCGTGCGAATCAGGCGGCCACGAATCAGCGGCCCCTGCGCCAGATCGAAACCGGCACTCGCTTCCGCTTCGATGCATCGACTCACGGCTTGCGGATCGGTACTCGCGCGCAGGTCTTCTTCGTCCAGTTGGAAGCGGCTGTCCGACGCGGCGGCAATGCTTTGCACCGGCACTTCGTTCACCGTGGGGAACGTGGTGCGCAATGCCTCATGCCGCCACAGCAGATGATCCAGCGCCTGCCGTACCGCCGCGTGGTCCAGCCGGCCAGTGAGTATCTGGCCCAGCGGGATGTTGTAGGTCGCACCGACACCTTCGAACTGATTGAGGAACCACAACCGTTGCTGCGCGAACGATAACGGCGCCTGTTTGCGCAACGTCGGTTGCTGCATCGAGGGCAGCTTGGTCTGCGGTGCCTGTGCCTGATCCAGCACTTGCGCGATCTGTTGCACGGTCGGATAGGTGAACAGGTCCATCAGGCGGAACTGGCGATCCAGTCCGCGCTGGATACGGCTGATCAACTGCACGGCCAACAGTGAATGACCGCCCAGTTCGAAGAAGTTGTCGTTGCGTCCGACCCGCTCGACTTGCAACACCTCCGCGAAGATCTCGGCCAGGCGCCGTTCGGTCTCGCCCTGCGGCGGTTCATAGCTACGTGCAGCCACGCCGCTCTGGTCCGGTGCCGGCAATGCCTTGCGATCAAGCTTGCCGTTTGGCGTCAGCGGCATTGTCTCTAAGCCCACGAATGCCGTTGGCACCATATAAGCCGGCAACGTATCCATCAGCTCCTTGCGCCAGGCCGCGACATCACCGTCGCCCTGCCCGACTACGTAGGCCACCAATTGCTTGTGTCCCGGCACGTCCTCGCGCATCAGCACGACGGCTTGCCGCACTGTCGCCTGGCGTTCCAGTGCTTGCTCGATTTCGCCCAGTTCGATGCGATAGCCGCGCAGCTTTATCTGGTGATCAGCGCGGCCGAGATAATCGATCCGGCCATCCGCACGCCAACGCGCCAGATCGCCGGTGCGATACATGCGCGCCGATGCATCCGGCACGAACGGATCGCGCTTGAAGCGCTCGCCGGTCAATTCTTCACGGCAGTAATAGCCGCGTGCCACGCCTGCCCCGCTGATATACAACTCGCCACTCACGCCCACTGGCACCGGCTCGCCTTGCGCGTCGAGAATATAGATACGCGTGTTTGCGATAGGCTGGCCGATATGCCCGTCGTAAATCTCCTCGCGTGTGATGCGGGTGTAGGTCGAATACGTGGTTGTCTCGGTCGGGCCGTACAGGTTGTGCACCAGCTCCACCTGTGGCTGCGCAAACACACGCTTGACCAGCGCGGGCTTCAAGGCTTCGCCTGCCAGGTTCACCACCCGCACTGTCGACGGCAGCATGCCTTCGTCCAGCAACACTTCCAGCGCCGAGGGCACGGTGTTGAGCAGCGTCACCGGTACCGGCGTCTTGGCCAGTTCCAGCACATTGGCCACTACTTGCACCGTGCCGCCGCAGCTCAGCGGCAACAGAATCTCGAACACCGCCAAGTCGAAACTCAACGATGTGGCCGCCAGTGTTTGCTCCAGCATCGCGCTGTCGAATGCTTCCTGACCCCAATGCAGGAAGTTGGCCAGATTCGCACGCTGCAACATCACACCCTTGGGCGTGCCGGTCGAACCGGAGGTGTAGATCAGATAGGCCAGGTGCTCGGACGTCAGGCCTTCGGCTTGAGGCAAGTCGTCATCGGACTGACCGGCCACGGCGTGACTGTCATCGAGATCCAGGCATCGCCCTTCCCAGTGACCCAAGGCTGCATGCAGTGTCGATTGAGTCAACACTACCGCCGGCGCCGCATCGACCAGCATTGCCTGCAAGCGCGCCGGTGGATACGCCGGATCTAACGGCACATACGCACCGCCCGCCTTGAGCACGGCCAGCATCGCCACGACCATTGTCGTGCCGCGTTCCACGCACAAGCCCACGCGTACATCCGGACCAATACCTTCGGCGCGCAAGCAACGGGCCAATTGATTGGCCTGCGCATTGAGCTGGGCATAACTGAGCGTATCCGCACCGTGCGCCACGGCGATCTGGTCCGGCGTGCGGCGTACCTGCGCCTCGATCATTCGATGCGCGTCTTCGAAAACGTAGTCGCGCGCGGTCGACTTGTTCCAGCCATGCAGCACCTGGCTGCGTTCGGCGGACGGCAACATATCGAGCTGGCTGATTGTTTGCGCCGGATCGCGCACCATCGCCTGCAGTACGCGTCGCAGATAAACCAGGAGGCGCTCGATGGTCGCACGCTCAAACAATGCCGTGGCGTATTCGAGACCACCACCGATCGTCGTGCCTTCTTCTAGCGCAAGCGTCAAATCGAATTTTGATTTGCGCGGAGCAGGCATATCCACATCGCGGATCGCGATACCCGGCAAGATCGATTCGCCGCTACCGCCGCCCTGGCCGGCTTTTACATGCCAGGTGAACATCACCTGGAAGATCGGGCTATAAGCGGGATCGCGTGGCGGCCGTACCACTTCCACTACCTGCTCGAACGAAAGATGTTCGTGCTCCTGCGCTTCCAGGAAGGTCGTGCGTGCCTGCGTCAGCAACTGGCTGACGCTGAGCGTGCCGGGTACCTCCATGCGCAGCGCCAGCATGTTGACGAAGAAACCAATCAGCTCCTCCAGCTCGCGCATCGGGCGATTGGCGGTCGGCGTGCCGATCACCACATCGCGCTGTCCCGACAACCGGCTCAGTACCACCGACCAGGCGGCCAGCATCGTCATGTACAAGGTGATGCCATGCGATTGGCTGAGCCGCCGCAAGCCCGTGGTCAACTCCGCATCCAAACCGAAGCTGATAAAATCACCTGCGAAATCCTGCTGCGCCGGCCGTGGTCGATCGGTGGGCAAGGTCAGTTGCGCGGGTGCGTCGCCCAGTGTCTTCTTCCAGTACTCCTGCTGCTGCGCCAGTACGTCGCCGGACAGCCACTGCCGCTGCCATTGTGCGTAGTCGGCATATTGGTAACCCAGCACCGGTAACGGATTGGGTTGGCCTGCCTGGAAGGCGCGATACAGCGCACCGAAGTCATTCCAGAACAAATCGATCGACCAGCCATCGGCAATGATGTGATGCACGGTCACCAGCAACACATGTTCTTCGTCGGCCGTGCGAATCAGGCGGCCACGAATCAGCGGCCCCTGCGCCAGATCGAAACCGGCAGTCGCTTCCGCTTCGACGCGTCGACGGACAGCTTGCGGATCGGTACTTGCGCGCAGGTCTTCTTCATCCAGTTGGAAGCGGCTGTCCGACACCGCGGCAATGTTTTGCATCGGCGCTTCGTTCACCGTGGGGAACGTGGTGCGCAATGCCTCATGCCGCCACAGCAGATGATCCAGCGCCTGCCGTACCGCGGCACGGTCCAACCGGCCAGTCAGCACCAGGCCCAGCGGGATGTTGTAGGCCGAGCCGACACCTTCGATCTGATTGAGGAACCACAACCGTTGCTGCGCGAACGATAACGGCGCCTGTTTGCGCAACGTCGGTTGCTGCATCGAGGGCAGCTTGGTCTGCGGTGCCTGTGCCTGATCCAGCACTTGCGCGATCTGTTGCACGGTCGGATAGGTGAACAGGTCCATCAGGCGGAACTGGCGATCCAGTCCGCGCTGGATACGGCTGATCAACTGCACGGCCAACAGTGAATGACCGCCCAGTTCGAAGAAACTATCCCAGCGCCCGACCCTCTCGAGCTTGAGAACTTCTTCGAAAATCGCAGCCACACGCTGCTCGGTCTCACCTTGCGGCGGTTCGTAGCTACGTGAAGCCACGTCGCTCTGGTCCGGTGCGGGCAAAGCGCTGCGATCAAGCTTGCCATTGGGCATGAGCGGAATCGCGCCGAGCAGGACGAATGCCACCGGCACCATATAAGCAGGCAATGACTTCGTTACATGCTCGCGTAGCTCGGATACTTGCGGCGCCGAACGCGCCGCTGCGTCGTTCACAACGTAAGCCACCAGCTGCTGCATGCCGGGCTGATCTTCGCGAATCATCACGATGGCTTGCGCAACGGCGGCGTGGCTTTCGATCGCACGCTCGATTTCGCCCAGTTCGATGCGATAGCCGCGCAGTTTTACCTGGTGATCGGTTCGGCCGAGGAATTCCAACTGTCCATCCGGCCGCCAGCGCACCTGATCGCCGGTGCGATACAACCGCTCGCCGTGCTTGCCGAATGGATCCGGTACAAACTTGTCCGCGGTGAGGCCGGGGTGGCCCAAGTAACCGCGAGCCAGACCAATACCGCCGATAAACAGCTCGCCGCGCGTGCCGATCGGCGCCAACCGCATCTGAGTGTCCAGCACGTAAAGCTGCGTATGCGCGACCGGCCAGCCGATCGGCACGATGGCTGGTCCATCCAATTGATCCGACCAGGCCGACTGGATCGCTGTTTCGGTAGGCCCGTAGCAGTTGACCAATCGGGCAGTGAAATGCTCCTTGAAAAAACGTACCTGTTCCGGCCGCAACGCTTCGCCACCGCAGACGACCAGGCGAACCTGTCGCCAAGTGGCAGGATCCACCAGAGCCAGCAACGCATCGAGCAGCGATGGCGAAAGATCAACGCAGGTTACGCCTTGCTCGGCCACCAACTCGGCAAGGTACTGCGGATCGTATTCGCCACGTGGACGGGCAACCACCAGGCTCGCACCCGATACCAGTGGTGCCAGCATTTCGGTAATGGACGCGTCGAAACTGATCGACGTCTTTTGCAGAAAGCGATCTTGCGCCGATAACGCGAAGGTCGCTGGAACCCAGCGCAACTGATTGACCAGGGCCTGCTGCGGCACGCCCACGCCCTTGGGCTGCCCGGTGGAACCGGAGGTATAAATGATATAGGCGAGATGGTCGGCATCCACGCGGCACGGCAAATCCTCGCTCGATATCTGCTGCAACGCTTCGCCGACCTGATCCAGGTCGATGCGCTGCCAATTGCCCTCCGCCAGCAGGTGACGCGTCTGTGCATCGAGCAGCAGCACCGTCAGGGATGAATCTGCGGCCATATAGGCCAGGCGATCTTCGGGGAGCGTGGGATCCAGCGGCACATACACGCCGCCGGCTTTCATCACGCCAAGCATGACGGCACAAAGATTCGCACCTCGATCGAGCAATACCCCCACTCTTACTTCCGGACCGACACCTGCCTCGACCAGATATCGGGCAATCTGGTTGGCGCGCGCGTTCAATTGCCGATAGGTAAGCGTTTCCTCGGTGCAAAAGACCGCTGGCACGTCGGCGTGCTGATGCGCCGCACGCTCGAATTGTTGTGCCACTGACATACCGTCGTTCGGCTTGCCTTCCTGGCGTCCCCACTCTCGTACGCGATGCAGCTCGACGTCCGGCAAAAAAGCATCGTTGGTAGCGTCTGCATCGGGATCTGCCACCATCGCTTCGAGCAGGCGGCCGAAATACTCCAGCATGTGTTGCATCCGGGCAGGCTCGAACAGATCCGCGTCGTACTCGAAGTTGCACCCGTAGACACCGCCTTGCTCATCGATGGACATGGTCATTTCCAGCTTGGTCATGTCCATGCCGATATTCACATAGGCTTGTTCCAGATCTTGTATTTGTTTGTCCGATGGATAGTTCTGCAACGTGAACATCGCTTGGAACAGCGGCGTACGGCTGAGCGTTTGCACCGGCACCAGTTTTTCCACCAGCCTTTCGAACGGCATCTCCTGATGTTCGTAGGCAGACAAGGTGCGTTCGCGAACCCGCGACACGAGCTGGCGAAAACTGAGGCCGGCGCGCACGTCGCTGCGAAGGACGATGGTATTCATCAAGCAACCGACGATGTTTTCGGTTTCAAGCCGATTGCGGTTGGCGGTTGGCGTACCGACAAGAAAGTCGTCGATACCTGCGTAGCGCGCCAGCGCGAGCTGGAACATCGCCAGGAACACCATAAAGGGCGTGGCATTTTCCCGGCGACAAAACTCGGTGATGTTCTTGCTCAATTCCGCCGCATAGGCGGCGTGCAGCATATGGCCCTGGTGCGCAAGTACCGCTGGACGCGGATAGTCGGTGGGAATGGTGGCTTCCTCGACACCATCCAGTTGTTCCTTCCAGAACGCCAGCTGTTGCGTCATCACTTCGCCGTTCAACCAGCCGCGCTGCCAGATGGCGTAGTCGCCGTACTGAAGTTGCGGCTTGGGCAACGGCGACGTTTCGGCGCCGTTGGCGTAGGCCTGATAAAGCGTGTCGAGTTCGCGTTGAAGGATGTAGCAGGACCAGCCATCACCGATGATGTGATGCATGTTGAAATACATCACATGGTCCAGCTCGTCCATGCGGAACACCACGGCGCGGAACAACGGTCCCCTGGCAAGCTGGAACGGCGTCATCGTCTGCGCCTTGATCTGGCGCGCGAGCTCTTCTTCTCGCTCCTCGGCGGGAATGCCCGACAAGTCGACGGTCTGGCCAAAACCGACCAACTCAGGCAACACCTCCTGCACCGCCACGCCATTGCGCGTAGGGAAAACTGTGCGCAACGACTCATGCCGTTCAATCAGTTCGCCAATCGCCCGCCACAGCGCCGCATGGTCCACGGCGCCTTTTTGACGGCTGCCGAAAGGCATGTTGTAAAGCGCCGTGTCCGGCTCCAGCTGATCGATGAACCACATGCCGAGCTGCGAATAGGCAATCGGATAGCTCCGCACGCCACGCGCGTCCCCGGCATTGAGTCGCTCCAGCAGCCGCTGCCGAGCCGGACTGAGATTCTGGATGCGCTTTGAAATATCGCTCATGCAAAGGATCCCTCTTCAATAATTGAAACCGAGCTTGCTGCAACGCATCCGTGCATGGCGACATCGATTGAACAGTTGCGGTTGCTGCGCGCCCTCCCTGCTCTGCTCATGGCACGCGTCCTTCCTGTTCGAGCTGTTCGAGCAGTAGTTCCACTTCCTCGTCGGAAAGCGTGTCCAGGCTCGCCAACAGACGGTCGGCGTGAGCTTTCCCGTCGTCTGCTGCCGCTTCGGTGCGCATGGTCTGTCCGGCACCGGCCCGCTCTTCCACCATGGCAGCCAGTTGCGCTGGCGTGGATGCCTCGAAAATCAAGCGCACCGGCAGCTCGATCGAGAACAAGGCTTCCAGTCGCGATACCACGCGTACTGCAGTAAGCGAGTGGATGCCGAGGTCGAAAAAATTGTCGTGCACGCCGATACGTTCCCACTGCAGAAGCTCCGCTAGCGAGGTGCATATCTGTGCCTCGATCGTGTTGCGGGGCGCGACATAGTCGCGACTGTCGATCGACGCTTCGCCGGGCGCCGGCAGCGCAGCGCGATCGAGCTTGCCATTGGCATTCACCGGCAAGACGTCCAGCGTCGTCCAGTACACCGGCACCATGTAGCGCGGCAGTCGCTCTCCCAGCCATTCGCGCAAGCCTGCCAGGTCGTATTGCTCGTGCACCGCGACGTAGGCCGCCAGTGCCGGGATACCCGTCTGGACTTCGCACACCGCCACAGCCGCCTGTTTGACCGCGGGATGTCGATGCAGCGCCGACTCGATTTCGCCAAGCTCGATACGAAAGCCGCGCAGCTTTATCTGACCATCTAGACGGCCAAAGAATTCCAACTGTCCGTCCTGTCTCCAGCGCACTTGATCACCGGTGCGATACATCAGGCTGCCGGGTTCGCCATATGGGTCGGGAATGAATTTCTCGGCAGTCAATGCCGGGTTGGCGTAATAACCGCGCGCCAGTGCCGCGCCGCCGATATGCAGCTCGCCGCGCACTCCAGGCGGTACCAAGGCAAGTTGCGAATCCAGCACGTAGCAGTGCGTATTGGCGATGGGACGCCCGATCGGCAATGGTCCGCGGTGCCCCGTCGCAAGCGTCCAGGTCGTCTGAATGGTCGCCTCAGTTGGACCATAAGTGTTGTAGAGCAGCGCGCTATGCCGCGCATGGAAAGCGTCGACCAGTTCCGGATGCAAGACTTCGCCACCGCTCCATACCGCTCTTACCGTCTGCCATGCCGCCGGCCGGGCCGAACGCATCAAGGCATCGAGCAGCGACGGCGTCAGATCGATACAGGTGACGCCCTCCCGTTCGATCAGTGCGTTGAGATAATCCACGTCATGCTCGCCCTGCGCGCGTGCCACGATCAGGCTCGCACCGGCGGTCAGGCTGCCGAATATTTCCTCGATGGAGGGATCGAAGCTGATCGAGGTCTTCTGCAAGAAACGATCGGCCGGCGTCAGCGCGAATGTTTCGCGGAACCACTCAATCTGGTTGGCGAGTGCGGCATGGGTGATGCCCACGCCCTTGGGCTTGCCGCTGGATCCGGAGGTGTAGACCAGATAAGCCAGGTTGTATGGATCAATTTGCGCAACCGGCTCCGTCGTGGGGAACCGCGCGAGCTGCTCGTCCAGCATGTCCAGGTCGATGCGTTGCCGCCCATCGCCCAGATCCAGATGCCTGGTGGGCACATGCAGCAGCACCGCCGCCATATCCGCGTCCGCGGCAATCCAGCGGAGGCGATCGATAGGATAAGCCGGGTCCAGCGGCACGTACACGGCGCCGAGTTTCATCAGCGCAAGCAGTGCAACGCACAACTCCACGCCGCGCTCGGCCAACACGCCAACGCGCATCTCCGTGACCATGCCGCGCTCGCGCAGATAATGCGCAAGTTGGCTGGAGCGGCCATCCAGTTCGCCATAACCGAACGAACCGGCGTCGGTGATCACGGCTATCGCGTCAGGCGCACTGCGCGCGCAAGCGCTGAAACGGGAAACGACTAGCTCTACCTGACCCGTGCGCCGCGCACCCTGGCCCCACGCCAGCAAAGCAGCGCGATCTGCCGTCCCAAGCAGGTCCAAGGCATCGATCGCGCAGGAGGTATGCAGCAAGCTCTCTTGCAGGATGCGTACATAGGTATCGAGCAGCCTGCAGATGGTGGTGCGGCCATACAGATCGGTGCGGTATTCGGCGAATCCGACAAAGCCCGCGTTTTCCTCACACAACGTCAGGCAAAAGTCCTCCACCGCCACGCCGATATCGATCGGTTCGCGTACGACCGTGAGGTTTTCGCCCAAGGCCAGCACATCGTTCGGTTCGTTCTCTAATACGAACATGACGCGGAAAAAGGGATTGCCGTACGCTTCTCGTCGCGTAGCCGCGCGCTCGACCACTTTCTGAAATGGCGCGTCGGAATGCTCATGGGCGTCCAAGGTGGTGGCGGCAACGCGCTGCAGCGCCTCGCGAAAGCTCAGATCGCCGCGTAGCTCGGTGCGTAGCGCAACGCTATTGGTCAGATCGCCGACCAAGGCTTCCGTTTCCAGCTTGCGCCGGACGGAGAACGCGGTGCCGATCACGATGTCTTCAACACCGGTCATCCGCAACAGCAACACCTTGAACGCGGTCAGCAACCAGTTGAACGGCGTTACGCCGAACTCGGCGCAACGTTCCTTCAGCTTCGCCGTCAACGCGGCCGGCAAAGTCAGCGGCTCGCGGCAGCCATGGAAGGAACGGACAATGGCCGGCGCGCCGTCCTGCGGAAAGCTTACCGGCGACACGGTGCCCTGCAGCTTGTGCGCCCAATATTCCAAGCTCTGCTGCAGCCGGTTCTGATCCAGCCAGCGGCGCTGCCAGACTGCATAGTCCGCGTATTGCACGGCTAGCTCCGGCAACCGGGAAGCCGTGTCGAAACGGGTATACAGCGCGCTGATATCGCGCCGCAGCACACTCTGGCTCCAGCCGTCGGTGACGATGTGGTGCACCGTCAGCACCAGCCAATGATTGAGCGGTCCGCATTGCAGCAGGGTGGCGCGCAACAACGGCCCCTTATCCAAGGCGAACGGAATTTTCGCGCTATCGATTTGCCATTGGCGTGCGTGCTCGCGACGCTCGTCGGCCTCGGTGGAACCTGTCAGGTCAAATACCGGTATGGACAGCGTCGCCGGCGGTGGATCGATCCGTTGCACGACCTCTTCGTCTTCGCGCACAAAACGGGTGCGCAGCACTTCGTGCCGTCGTACTACTTCAGTCAGTGCCCATTCCAACGCCCGCACGTTGAGTTCGCCGACGATGTGGAAACTCTCGGTGACGTTGTAACAAAGCGCATCCTGCGCCAGCTGGTTTTCCAGGTAGAGCATTTCCTGGCTATAGGACAGCGGTGCCCGCGTGGCGCCCAGGCGGTCTAACGGCAGGGACGCCGCAGGATCCTCCATCGCCAGGCTGTCGATTTTCGCCGCGAGATCCTTGAGTACGGGCGCAGAAAAAACGTCCTTGAGCGCCAGTTCGACCGCGCATTCACTCTGCACGCGCACCAGCACGCACATCGCCGTAAGAGAATGGCCGCCCCGCAGAAAGAAGTCATCTTCGCGACCGATCTCCGCCACGGTCAGCAAGCCTGACCAGATGGATGCCAGCGTCCGTTCCGTTTCGCTGCGAGGCGGCACGAACGCAGGTGCCGAATCCGGCGCGTCCATAGGAAGCTGTGACAACGCGCTACGGTCCAACTTGCCATTGAGCGTCGTCGGCAAGCGGTCGAGCGCGACCCAACCGGTCGGTACCATGTAATCGGGCAAGCGCTGACGCAGGCGCTCACGCAATGTCTCGCGCTGCAGCATGGCTGCATCGCCGCGCGGCGCCACGAACGCGACCAAGCGCCGGCTCTCGTCGTCGCCGAGCAGCATCACAGCCGCTTGCTCCAGTGCCGGGTCCTCACAGAGAACGGCCTCGATCTCGCCGAGCTCGATGCGATAGCCGTGCAGTTTCACCTGAAAATCGAAGCGGCCGGCATAAAGAAGCTGACCGTCGCCACCCACCTTCACCCGGTCGCCGGTGCGATACATGCGACGGCCGATGCTATCGGCGAACGGATCGGGCAAGAACCGCTCGGCACTCAAGGCGGGACGTCTGATATAGCCGTCCGCCACGCCATCGCCGCCGATATACAGTTCTCCCTCCTCGCCATCCGGTACCGGCTGCAGTCGGTCATCCAATACGTAACAGCGGGTACCGGCAATGGGGTGCCCAATCGGTGCATGGGCCGCATCGGCATGCCTCTCCATGAGGGCGAAGGTGGCATACGTCGTGCATTCCGAAGGCCCGTACAGATTGAACACGCGCTCGATATGCGTATGCTCGTAGAGCCTGCCGACCAGCGCTTGCGGCAACACCTCACCGGCGAGATTCACCGTCCTGACCGTGTGCGGCAAGCGATGTTGGCGCAGCAGTTCGGTCATCAACGACGGCACAGTGTTCACCAGGGTGATGCGCCCCCGCTCCGCCAGCGCAGGCAAGTCGAGCAGGTTGGCGGCGACCACCACCTGGCCGCCGATGCTCAGCGGCACGAACAATTCAAAAATCGACAGATCGAAACACACTGAAGTGGCGAACAGCACACTCGCCAGCTCGTCCGGCGTGAATACGCGCAATGCCCAATCCACGAAGGCCGCGGCGTTTGCATGCTGCACGCCAGCCGCCTTGGGCCGTCCGGTGGAGCCGGAGGTATAGGTGACGTAGGCCAGATGCGATGGCAACAGCCGGCGCGGCGCCGCAAGCTCGGCCGCGGGCACATCGCCGCGCAAAGTCTGCTGCAGGTCAAGCACCGTTCCATCGAATTCCGCGTCCAGTCGAATAGCGAGCGCGTACTCCGAAATCAGCAGCCGGGTGCCGGTGTCGTGCAACATGAACTTCAGGCGCTGCAACGGATAGGTGGGATCCAGCGGCACATAGGCCGCACCCGCCTTGAGCACGCCGAGCAACGCCGTAACCAGACCGCAGCTGCGTCCCAGCATGACGCCTACGCAATCGCCCGGCCCGATGCCCAGCATCGCCAATCGCGCTGCCACGATATCGGCATCTGCGTTGAGCGTCGCGTAGCTAAGCTGCCTTTCGGCATCGATAACGGCAATCGCCTGAGGATACCGCTGCGCCTGCTGCTCAATGCGACGATGGATGAAGATGCCGTCCGCGCCGGCGCCGGCCGACAGCGGCATGCGCGTGCATCCGGATGCTGGCGTTCCTTCTTGTTGCATTGCATCGTCGACTGAGCTCATGACTCTCCCCAAGACACCATCAGGCAATCCACCAAATCTCCATTTGCATTGCGCTGGATGCGGTCCGCACCCAACTCGGCTTACTCACTCCCGTGCTCGCCCTCCGCGTCAAGCAAGGCTTCGATTTCCGAATCGGTCAGCTGCTCCAGGCCCGACAACATGTGCTCGATATCCGCATCGTTTGCATTGCCTTGTGCTGCTCCCGTGTCGTGCTGTTGTGCATCGGGCGAGCCGCCGATCAGCGTGCGCAGAGAAATCGGTCTGTCCCACTCCACGTGACTGGTGTGCGCCAGTTCCTCCACCACCGGTGCGAGTTCCATCACGGTCGGTGCCTCGAACAGGCGTCGCAGTGGCAGGTCGATGTGTAACTGTGCGTTGACGTACGCCACTACTCGGGTTGCCAACAGCGAGTGACCGCCAAGGTCGAAAAAGTTGTCGTTGACGCCTATCTCCTGCAGTTGCAATACCTTCATCCAGATGTCGCACAGCTGTTGTTCCAGCGGTGTGCGGGGGGCAATGCGCTCACCATCCGCGCCGCTGGCGTTGGCACCGGCGTCGGGCTTGGGCAGCACACGCTGGTTCACCTTGCCGTTGGCATTCAACGGCAGCACCGGCAGCAGCACGAATGCCGCCGGAATCATGTAGGACGGCGCCTTGGGCTTGAGGAACGCGCGCAGCATGATGGCGTTTAGCGACGCACCTGCGCGAGGCACTACGTAGGCCACCAGTCGCCGTTCGCCTGGCTCGTCTTCACGTGCCACGACCACCACGTCCTCGACCGCCTCGTACTCTTGCAGCAGCAGCTCGACTTCGCGCAGTTCAACGCGGTAGCCGCGAATTTTCACTTGGTCGTCGGCACGCCCGCGATACTGCAGATTGCCGTCCGGCAGGAAGCGCGCGAGATCGCCGGTGCGATAGAGACGCGCGCCCGGTGTGTCACTGAAAGGATCCGGCACAAATTTCTCGGCCGTTAGCGCCGGTTTGCCAACGTAGCCGTGGGCTAGCGCCATGCCACCTATGAATACCTCGCCCGGAACACCATAAGGGACAGGCTGCAGCCACGGGTCGAGCACATAGACCGTGGTATTGGCGATCGGCTTGCCAATCAGTACTTCCGCCCCAGCCAGCTCCGGCAAGGGCGACGGCGGTACTTGATAGCGCGTTACGGCAATCGTGCTTTCAGTAGGTCCATAGGTATTGAACAGTGCGATTCGCCCGGCAACCTTTTCCTGCCACTGCACAATTTTCTCAGGCAGTGCGCGCTCGCCGCCGATAACCACGCAACGCAGATCCGGCGGCAATGCCAGCGGGTCCAGGCTGGCGATCAGCTCGTGCCAGTAAACCGTGGGTAGCACCAACGTGCTCAAGCGCATGCTGCGGCAATGCGCGACGAATCCGTCGATTGAATCGAGCATGCGCTCGCCTCGCAGCACCAGCGTGCCACCGCGGGAGAACGCTAAATAGCTTTCCTCCAGGCTGGCATCGAAGGCGATGGACGAAAATTGCAGAACTCGCTCCGACGCATCTACTCCGTATGCGTTCGCGCTATCTTCGGCGTAGTTGATCTGGGCACTGTGAGTAAGCGCCGCGCCTTTCGGCCGCCCGGTGGAACCGGATGTATAGAGGATGCAGGCCACTCCATCCGCAGCACCCAACGGCGGCAGATTGGTCTGCGCATGCGCGGCGATATCTGCGGCCTCGCTGTCGACCGCGACCTGCGCATGCTTGGACGCGGAAAGGTTCCCGGCCAGCGCACTTGTAGTCAACACCAGTTCGACCTTTGCATCCTCCAGGATGAAAGCAATGCGTTCGAGCGGATAGGTCACGTCCAGTGGCACGTAGCCGGCACCCGCTTTCAGCACGGCCATGATGGATACGAACAGGTCGATGGAGCGCTCGAAATACACGCCGACGCGAGCCTCCGGCTTAACGCCGCAGACGCCCAGATGGCGCGCAAGGCCATTGGCCTTGGCGTTCAACTGGCCATAGCTGATGACGTTTCCATCGTGCTCGATCGCAATGGCATCTGGCCGCAGCCGCGCCTGCCGTTCGATGAACTGATGCAGGTGCTGCACTTCCCAGGAAAGCTCCGGCCCACGGCTCCAGTGCTGCAGCAGTTCGGCGCGCTGCGTCGGCGTCTGCAGCGACAAATCACCAATCTTGCGCGTGGGATCCTGTGCTGCCGAACGCAACAGCAGCTGGAACCGCTCGACCAGGCTGGCGACGGAAGCTTGATTGAAAATATCCGCGTTGTATTCGATTTTGCCCCAGATGCCGCCGTGCTTCTCGGTCAGCGTGATCGAGAAATCGAACATGGCGGTGCCATTGCCGAAATCAGCTTCGTAGGGGCCGAATTCACCCTGGAATCCGCTGATGTCGGCGGCCGCCTCATCGCGCCCCCACAAGCCTTCCGCGGCGCGTTCGACGCGTGGCGTATTGAGCAGCGTCAGCACGCTGCGAAACAGTGGGTTGCCGGTGCTGTCGCGCTCCACCGAGAGCTGCTGCATCAGCGATTCATACGGTACGGCCTGGAAGTTGTAGGCGCCCAAACAGGTCTCTTTGACCTGGCGCAGCAGCTCGCGAAACGTCGCCTGTCGATCGACGTGCACGCGCAATGGCAAGGTATTGAGCATGAAACCGATCAGGCTCTCAGTTTCCACCTTGCTGCGGTCGGAAATGGGCGAGCCGATGATGATGTCGTCCTGCCTGGAGTAATGCGCGAGCAGGCAGGCATAACCGGCCAACGCTGCCATGAATAGCGTTACGCCTTCGGCTTCGCACAAACCATGCAGAGCGCGGGTCAACGCGGGCGGGAAAAAGAATTTGCCCTTTTCGCCGCGCACCGGTTGTTTGCGCGGGTGGTCGACCGGCAGGTTAAGCGTAGGCAATTCACCGCCCAAAACCTGTTTCCAGTAGTCAACATGCGATTGAAGATTCTGGCCGCTTAGCCATTTATGCTGCCATATGGAAAAATCTGCCCATTGGATGGCAAGCTCCGGCAACGGCGATGGTCGGCCATTGGCAAAGGCATCGTAAAGAACTTCCAGTTCTCTGCCGAGCAACTTCTTGGACCAGTCGTCGCTCACGATATGGTGGATGCTCAACAACCACATATACCGCTTCTGCTCCAGCTTGATCACACCCAGACGAAGCAAAGGTCCATGTGCCAGGTCGAAGGGTCGACGCCCTTCCTCAGCGGCCAGGCGACGCGCCTCGGTATCGCGCTGCGATACGGGCATGCCGCTCAGATCGGTGAAGGCCAGGGGAAATTCGTAAGGCGCCGCAATGTGCTGAACCGGCACACCCTCAACCGACGGAAAGCTAGTGCGCAACAATTCATGCCTGCGCACCAGTTCGGTCGCCGCTCGGCGCAGCGCGGGCACGTCGATCTCACGCACAAGCACGTCCGCATCGCAAACGTTGTAGGCGGGCACACCGGGCTGGAACTGGTCGAGAAACCATAGTCGTTGCTGCGCGAAGGTCAGCGGGATCGGTGCATCCCGCGCAACCCGCTCGATGCGTGGCTCGCCCACCGCCTGACGTTGACGCAACAGTCCGACGATTTCCGGCTTGCGCTGCGCGAGCTCGGCTTTCAGCTCGTCGGTAAAGCCCTCGCTGGGTGCGCGGAAGCGTAGCTTGTCGCCATCTAGCGACAACTGGATGCCGAGCTCTTGCAACCGGTTGAGAAACTGCACGGTATTCATCAGATCTCCCCTTCCAGCATCTCGCCCTCGAATTCCGCGCCACCTTCCACCGGCATGCCGAGCACCGCGCGAATCAGCGCGGCCTGACCGGCGATGGTCGATGACTCGAACACGCTGCGCAGTTGCAGGCCGATGCCGAACTCGCGATTGATGCGCGCAAACAAACGCGTGCCAAGCAGCGAATGGCCGCCCAGTTCGAAGAAATCGTCGTCCACACCGACTTGTTCGATGCCGAGCAGTTCCTGCCAAACCGCGGATAGCTGCCGCTGCAATTCGTCACGCGGCGCCACGTAGATGCGGTCGATGTTGGGTCGCGCATGTCGCTTGAGCGGACTGTCGTCGGACCGCGTCGGCGCCGCGATCAAGGCGGGAGTTTCCACCCAGGCCTGGGTATCCACCCGCACCTGATTCAAGCCGCTTTCCACAATGCGCCAGACGATGTCTGCGATGTGCTCCAAGTGCGTGGACGACGTATTGCCCCAGCCGTTGCAGGCGATCGAAACCACACGACGGCGCCGCGACGACTGCGCTGCCAGCGCGCCCTGGTAGGCCTCCAGCAATTTGCGCTGGCCGTGCGGCGACAAGTCGCTCGCACTGTCTGCCGCGGCCAGCAGCACGACCAGATCGATGGCCGTTTCGCGCAATATCTCGGCCAGCACGGCCAGACCCTGCATGCGCAGACGCTCCTCGCCAATGCCATGGACGCCGGCCTCCTCTGGCGAGATCGAGGGCGGCAGATCGCGTGCCACGTAGAACACGCCGCTCAAGACGCCGTCGCCACGCAGCAAATGCCCCAGCATGCCTTGCATGTCATCGGGCTGCGCTTTGTCGGCCACCACCACCTGTACCTTGCAACCCAATTCTTCGATAACGCGAATCAGCCAGATGGATTGCGCGGTCTCGTTCTCTTCCAGGTTGCCGGCCACGCATGCGTCCCATTGCTCGCGCGGCGGCAGTTGCCATGGGTGGGTGATAACCAACTGTTCGGCACCGCGGCAGGCCAGCTGATACGCCAGCGTCAGTCCGATCGGACACAGTCCGTCGACCACCAGGTAGGTTCCCTTCGGCTGCACAGCGAATACCGGAGCAACATCGGTCGGCAGCAGCACTGGCTCCGACTGCAGCACCCAGCGCCGCATCCCGCGAATCGCCGCAGCGTGGTCCGGACCGACACACAAGGCCTCGGCCAAGATGCTATCGGCCAGATCCACCTCGCGATCGCTGTCCGGTGCCGGCAGCACGACATCCAGCACCCGGCAGGCCACGCCATCGCTTGGCACATCATCCACCAGCAACAACGCGCGCTCGGCGTCGAACGCTTCCTCGCCGGTGACGCTGGCGGCGGCGGTGGTTACACGCAACACGCGACAGTCATGATCGACGCAAGCGTGCGTGATCGCTCCCTGCACCACTTTGAGGATGGCCATCTGCGCGAGCATGGCTTCGATGCGCGCGGGATGACCCTGATCGCTCGCGGCACTCGCCGTGGTCGACCACAGATCGACGATACGGCACGGTCCGTTGTGTCCCGCTACCGCCTGGCGCAGCAGATATTCCAAGTCTTCGGCGTGCGCAGGATTGACCGTGTGCGAACCGTCCGCGTTAGCCTTGAGCGCGTTGCCCTTGACGATGCAATAAGGCTCCGCACCCGACTGACGCAGCGCTGCCATCACACTGCGTGACAACGACGATGGATCGGCGAATACGATCCAGCGCACGTCGCCGGCCAATGCGTTGGTAAGCAGAGGCGATTGCTTCCAGCAGAATGCATGCAGGCATTGTTCGATATCGACCTGACTGGCCACCGTCGCCGGCTTGGCCAATTGCTGCTCACTCATGGCCTGGTAGTCGGCATCGATCCAGTAGCGCTCGCGCTCGAACGGATACGTCGGCAACAGCACGCGTTGGCGTTTGTTGTGTGCATGGAAGCCAGCCCAGTCGATCTCGCTTCCAGCCAGGTGCAACGAGGCCAGCGTACGCAGCAAGCAGGCTTGCTCCGTCAACTCCGCATGCGCCGTCGGCAACGCGTACAACACCTGCGACAGATGGTTCTGCGGTATCGGCGACAGACTCAGGAAGCTGCGATCCTTGATCGCGAGGAAGTTTTCCTGCGACGGCGACGGCTCGCCCGCGCAGATGAGCTCGGCCAGCCAGAATGCGGGCTGGATAGCTTGCTCGGGCGTAATGAAGCTATCGCCAGCGGAGACCATGCAGGCGCATGCGGGTGCATGCAGCTCGATGCCGTGCAGCAGCTTCAGCAACGCTGCTTCATCGCGCCGACCCAGCTTCCATTCGGCCCGCGCGTGCACCATGGCAAGCGCGTCCGCCAGCGTGAAGCAGCCGCCCAGCATGCCGGCCAGAATCGCGCCGACACCCTCGCCGAATACGGCGTGAGGCAACACGCCCCACGCGGCAAGCAGGCGCGTCATTGCATAAGCGTTGGCGAACGCCAGCGCGTGTTGTACCGGCAGCGGCGCCGATACCTGCTCGGCGGGATGGCTCAGCAAATGAAACAGGTCTGCGTCGAGCAACGATTCGAACATCTCGCAGCAGGCATCCATATGCTCGCGGAAGCTCGGCTCCGTCTGGTAGAGCTCGGCGGCCATGCCTGCATGCCAAGCACTTTCGTGCGGTAGCAACAGCCCGAGCGAGCGACGCCGCGCATCCGCAACACCGGTCAATACACCCTTCGACTGCGTACCAGCCAATGCATTCAGAAGTTCCTCGCGTGTGCCGCATACGATTGCGCGGCGATGCTGGAAGTGACGCCGTCCAACCTGCAAGGTGTAAGCGGCATCGTCCAGGTCGAGCTGCGGATGGCACTGAAGATGTTGCAGCAGGTTGGTGGTGGCCGCGTTCAGCGCCGAGGCAGTGCGCGCCGATATCAAAATCAGCTGCGTCGCACGTCCCGGTTCGCATGCGGACCGCACCGGCGCCTCTTCCAGGATGACGTGCGCATTGGTGCCGCCAGCGCCCACCGAATTCACACCCGCGCGGCGTGGTGTTGCCTTCTTCTGCCACGGTCGAAGTTGCGTGCTGACGAAGAACGGACTGCGCTCGAAATCGATCTTGGGATTCGGTGTTTCGAAAAATAGCGTCGGTGGCAACTGTTCGTGCTTCATTGCCTCGACTGTCTTGATCAGTCCGAGTACACCGGCGGCGCGGTCCGGATGACCTACATTCGGTTTGATCGAGCCCAACACGCAATATTGCTCGCGTTCGCTGGAGCCGCGGAAGGCGCGTGTCAACGAAGCGACTTCGATCGGATCGCCAAGTTCGGTGGCGGTACCGCTCGCCTCCACATAGTCGATGCTGTCGGCCGAGACGCCGGCAGCGGCCAACGCCAGTGCGATCGCTTCAGCCTGCCCTTCCACGCTCGGTGCCGAATAACCGGCCTTCATCGCGCCATCGTTATTGATGGCGCTGCCCTTGATGACGGCGTGAATCACGTCGCCGTCTGCCAGTGCATCCTCCAGTCGTTTCAACAACACCATGCCGACGCCTTCGCCAAACACGGTGCCATCGGCGCGAGCGTCGAAGCTGCGGCTGTGACCATCCGCCGATTCGATGCTGCCTGCTTCAGGCAGGTAGCCGCGATGCGGTACGCGCAGCGCAACACCACCGGCCAAGGCCATCGAGCATTCCCCGGCGAGGATGTTCTGACATGCCACATGCACGGCCACCATCGACGTCGAGCAGAACGTCTGCAGGGAGTAGCTCGGGCCGCGCAGATTAAGCTTGTACGAAACGGTCGTGGTGAGTGAATCCGCATCGCTGGGCAACGCCGATTCTTGTCGCTCGAACAACTCGGCGAAGCGCGCATCACGTCGAATATCCTGCGCATAGCTGCATATATTCGAGCCGGCAAACACACCTATCTGGCCATCGTAGCGTTGCGTGTCGTAGCCGGCGCTTTCCAACGCCTCCCATGACACTTCCAGCAGGATGCGGTGCTGCGGATCGATGATTTGGGCTTCCAGCGGCGAGAAGCCAAAGAACCCGGCATCGAACAAATCGGAATCCGGCACTACCGGCCGCGTCCTGACATAGCGCGGATCTTCGAACACCTTGCGCGGCACACCGGCCTTGAGCAGCTCGTCGTCGGAGAAACGGTGCAGCGACTCCACGCCGTCGGCCATGTTTTTCCAGAATTCATCGATCGTGCGCGCACCCGGGAAACGACCGGACATGCCGATGATGGCGATATCGCTCGATTCGCTGGTGCGTTTCTTGACCGCCTTGCGCTGCGCGATGTTTGACTTCAGCGTCGCTTCCTTGTCCTGCTCTGCGGCTGGAGCGAGTCGCTTGGCCAATTCGGCCACGGTCGGCGCTTCGAAAATGACGATCGGTGACACCGGTGTTTTCAATTCACGCTGCAGTTCCGATACCAGTTGGATCGCCGAGAGCGACGTGCCGCCCAGATCGAAATAGTTGTCGTGAATGCCGATTTCCTCGATACCCAGCACGCGCTGCCAGACCTTGGCAATGCGGCCTTCGGCGTCGTTGGTGGTCGGTGCGAAAGTGGTCAGCAAGGCTGGACGTGCGTAGTACTGGGTCTTGGGCGCCGTTGCGCCGTCGTTGCGGCGACGCTTGAACGGTCCGCGCACCCATTGCTCAAGGCGCGTTTGCAGGCTGCCGGTGGATTCGACCAACTGGTCGCCCGGACGGCGGAAGATCAGGCGCTCAAACGCTTCGGCGCCTTCGGCCGGACTCATCTCGAACTCGAGCACGGTTTTGCCTACCGTGGCGTGCTGGCCTTCATGCAGACGCCAGGTATCCCAGTTCACACTGATCCACGGTGTCGCGGCCGTGCGGTTATGCCGACGCGTGAATGCATCCATGTATATGTTGGCGGCCGCATAGGGGATCATCGTCATGCCGCCTAGCACCGCCGACAGCGACGAAGTCAGCAGGCAGAAATCCAATGACCGGCCATGCAAGGCTTGCTGCAATGCCGTCAGACCATGCATCTTGGGCCTGAATTGATATTCCGAATCATCCCGTGCAACGTCCTGCACGGTACGGAAAGCCCAGCGATCGGAAATGCCGGCAGCGTGGACGACACCATGCAAGCCGCCGAAGCGCTGCTCAGCCGCCTGGATGGCTGCCTGCATCTGCGCGGGATCGGCAACATCCACCGCCATCACATGTACCTGCGCGCCATCCTCTTCCAGCGCCTGCACCTTGCGGATCTTGATGCTGGTTGCATCGTCTTCGCCGTGTTCGTCCAGCCAGCTTGCCCATGTTTCGCGCGCAGGCAGGCCGGTGCGACCGAGCAATACCAAACGGGCGCGCACTTTGCGTGCAAGGTGCGCAGCAAGGATCAGACCGACGCCACCCAGGCCGCCGGTGATCAGATACACGCCTTCTTCGCGCAATGCCGTTTCTTCGGGTGCCAACGCCTCGACATCGAGCGCGGTGTAATCCTGTGCGTAACGAATGCCGCCACGATAGGCGACGGTCGGCTCGACCGGCTCCGACAGCAACTCGCCAAGCAGCGCCTTGACCACGCCCTCGTCGACCGGCGCACCAGCTACGCAGTTGGGAATATCCACGCTGCGCAGCAAGATGTGCGGGCTTTCCTGTGGGATGCCACGGCACGGCCCGAGCAACGTCGATTTGGCCGGTTCCAATACATCCTCGTCCAGTAACGACTGCATCTGGCTGGACACCACCACGATATCCAGCGGATCGAGCAGGTTGCGCTTGCCGAACGCCTGCACCAGCCACAGCAAGCTGTAATAACCCCGATCGAGCACGGAAGACTGCGCAGCCGGATCATCGAGTTCGGTGTCGGCAACCAATACGTTCACGCTAAAGCAGTGCGCGATGCGCGACGGCAACCGCCCTTCTTGTTGCAAGCTGCGAATCAGCCGGTCGTAGTCCTCTGCATGAGCCGGGCGAATTTCGAAGTGCGTATCGTCAAGTCGGCGGAATGCATTGCCCGCGGCAACCAGCACGATCTCGCCCGCGACCTGGCGTAAACCGGGCAGTACCTGCGCGGCGTATCCCACCTCATCCTGAAATACCAGCCAGCGCTCGCCACCTGGTGTCTTGCTCGGCCTGCAACTGGATTCGCGCCAGATCGGCTGATAGAACCAGCGCGCGATATCGGCGGCTTTGCCGGTATCGCGCGTTTCCTCTTCGTCATCCAGCGCCTGACGCTTGCCGGCTTCCACCCAGTAACGCTGCTGATCGAAGGCATACGTCGGCAGCGACAGTTTCAGGCGTCGTTCGCCGCGGTAATACGCTGACCAATCCGGCTCGATACCGGCTATCCAAAGCCGACCCAGCACACCTTGCATGTAGTCTTCGTCGCTCTGCTCCTGATACACCGCGCGCAGCACCGACACTACCGGCGTCGTGTCTTTGTCGTATCCCGGATGCTGCTTGATAAACGAGCCCAGGCTCTGCCCAGCGCCCACTTCGATCAGCACCCGCTCCTTGTCTTTCAGCAACTCGCCGACGCCGTCGGCAAAACGCACCGTCTGGCACAGGTGCGACAGCCAGTAGTCCGGCGAGGTCACCTGCGCTTCTTCGATCCATGTGCCGGTCAGGTTGGACAGATAGGGAATCGTCGGTGCTTTCAGCGCGATATCCGACAGCAACTCGCGCAAGCCTTCGCACGCCGGTTCCATCATGTTCGAATGGAACGCATGCGTGGTCTGCAACCGGCGCGTCATGACCTGACGTTCACTCAAGCGTGCTTCCAACGCCTCGATCGCCGCCGTCGCCCCGGATACCACGGTCATCTTCGGGCTGTTGCAGATCGCCACCGACAGCGCCTCGCCCAGCAGCCTGCGCACTTCATCTTCCGGCAACGGCACGGCCAGCATCGCCCCGCCCGGCAACGCGTCGATCAGCTTGGCGCGCAAGGCCACCACGCGCAGTGCATCTTCCAAGGACAAGCTGCCGGCCACCGTCGCGGCGACGTACTCGCCCAGGCTGTAGCCCACCAGCGCAGTCGGCATGAGGCCCCAGCTCATCAACAGATGCGCCAAGCAGTACTCGATCACGAACACACACGGCTGCGCCAACCAGGTCTGCTGCAAGCTGTCGCCGGCCTGCGGTCCTTGCTCGCCACGCTTGAGGAGTGCCTTCAGATCGACCGCCGCGCGCGCCTCACCGGACAGGCCGCCCGGCGTAAACAGCACCTCACGCAAATCCAGACCAATCACGGGTTCGAGCAGGCTGCAGCAGTGATCCAGTTCTTCGCGGAATACCGCTTCGTGCCGGTACAGATCTACCGCCATGTCCTGGTAGTGGTCGCCCACGCCCGGGAACATGAACACAGCCGAACGCTTGCTGTTGGGTGGTTGATGCGCAGCCAGCACACGCTTTACATCGCCCACTTCCAGAGCTGCGACCGCGTCGGTGTGATCGTGGCAAATGACCGCCTGTCTGAACTCGAGACGTTTGCGACCCGTCTGCAGTGTATAAGCCACGTCCGCCAGGTTCTGCTCGGGGTGCTCACGCAGATGCGCGCCGAGCCGGTCCACCATGCGCTCGAGCGAGCGCTGCGTCTTGGCCGAGAGCAACAGCAATTGTGCAGGCCTGGAGGCGCTGGATGCTTCGAGCAGCGGTGCTTCTTCCAGAATGAAGTGCACATTGGTGCCACCCAGGCCCAGCACATTCACGCCGGCGCGGCGCACGGTTTCACCGCGTGGCCACGCTATTGGCTTATTGGAGACAAAGAACGGGCTGTTGACGAAATCGATGTTCGGATTGGGGGCCGTGAAGTTCAACACTTGCGTAATCAACTCGTGCTGCAAGGACAGCGCTGCCTTGATCAACCCGGTGACACCTGAGGCACGATCCAGATGACCAATATTCGGCTTGACCGAACCCAGCGCGCAGTAGCCAACGCGATCGGTACTGCCGCGATACGCCTTGGTCAGCGCCGCCACTTCGATTGGGTCACCCAGTTCAGTTGCCGTACCGTGGGTCTCGACGAAGCCGATGGTGCCGGCGTCGATACCCGCTACCGCCAGTGCCTCAGCGATGGCGACCGACTGGCCCTCCACGCTCGGTGCCGTGTAACCCACTTTGAACGAACCATCGTTGTTGATGGCCGAACCTTTGACTACCGCGTAGATGTGATCGCCATCGGCCAGCGCATCTTCCAGGCGCTTGAATACCACCATGCCTACACCGTCACCTAGTGCAGTGCCTTTCGAATTGACATCGAACGTACGCGTATGACCGTCGGGCGAGTCAATGCCGCCCTCTTCAAACATGTAGCCCGCCTTGCCGCTGATGGCGATGTGCACGCCACCGGCCATGGCGATGTCGGATTCGCCGAGCAACAGACTCTTGCATGCGAAATGCATCGCCACGCCCGAGGTCGAGCAGAAAGTCTGCACCGAAATCGCCGGGCCACGCAGGTTGAGCTTGTAAGCAACCCGCGTCGCCAATGCATCATTGCTGTTGCCGATACCAATCTGCAGTCCTGCGACCGGGGATTCCATCAAATCCGGGCGGGACATCAGATTGTTGATATAGGCGCTCGCGTTCGATCCGGCGAACATGCCGATCATGCCGGCGTAGCGTTCCGGATCACAGGCGGCATCTTCGAGCGCTTCCCACGCGCACTCAAGAAGCTGCCGATGCTGTGGATCGATAAGTTCCGCTTCGCGTGGCGCATAACCGAACAACATGGCGTCGAACAGATCAAAGCCTTCGACGTCATAACCCGCGCGCACGTAATTCGGATTTCGCAATTTCGCCGGACTGACACCTGCCTCAAGCAACTCGGCGTCGGTGTAGAACGTCACCGACTCCACACCCGTGCTGAGGTTTTTCCACAACTCTTGCGGCGTCCGCGCACCGGGGAAACGACCGGACATGCCGATCAGGGCGATGTCGTTCGAACTACGTCCCTGCCGGACTTTTCCGCGTCGCTCAGCCAGCAGTTGACCAGCACTTTCTTCCTGCCCGGTGGTTTCTTGCGCCGGTGACAACAATCGCACCAGCGCATCGATGGTCGGTGCTTGGTACAGCACCACCTGGGTCAGTTCGACATCAAGTTCTTTGCGCAACTCGGCAACGACCTGCAGGCCGACCAGCGAATTACCGCCAAGATCGAAGAAGTTGTCCTTGGTGCCAATCTGGTCGATACCCAACGCGCGTTGCCAAACCGCAGCGATCTTGCGTTCCATCTCATTGCTGGCGGCAATGAACTGACTCGACAACGCGGGGCGCGGATAAGCAGTGGAACGGCCTCCGCGGGTTTGCTTCACCGCGTTCGAGATGGTGGTGACCGCGCAGCTGTTGCTGCCCTCGATGATCGCCACTGTATCTTCGGGCAGCAGAATCATCTGCGGCGTGTCGAGTGCAAGGATGCGGCGGACCGCTTCCATGCCTTCCTCGAAGGTAATGCCGAACTTGCGGCGATGACTGCGCAACGCTTCTTGCATTTCCGGCTGATAGCCCTTCAGGCCATCGCTCCATGCATCCCACTGCCATTCGCCGAAGTTGATCGATACCGTCACGCCATGCTTGGTGTGATACCGCTGTGCGAATGCATCCAGGAACGAGTTCGCGGCGCAGTAGTCGATCTGGCCAGGACCGCCGCCGGTGATCGCCGCAACCGACGAGACCAGCATCATGAAATCCAAATCCACATCGGCGAACGCGCGATCGAGTGCAAGCGTACCCTGGATCTTCGGTGCCATCACATCCGCTGCGGCTTGTGCGGTTTTCAGCTGGGTCAGGCCCTGGCCGGGCAGACCCGCTGCGTGGAATACACCGTTGATCGTGCCGAACTGTTCGAGCGCCTGACGTACGGCGTCTTCCATCTGCGTCGCGTCGGCTACGTCCACGGTAATGATCAACACTTCCGCGCCGGCATCGATCAGGCCACCGATCTTGCGCACCCGCTCGGTAATCCGGTCATCCTTGCCTGCGGCAAGAATATCAGCCCATTCCTCGCGCGGCGGCAGGCCGGAACGACCGACCAGCACAAGCTTCGCGTTGCGGGTTTGATAGACATAGTCGGCGAAGGCAAGGCCGATGCCACCCAAGCCGCCGGTGATGAAATATACGCCGCCTTCCTTGAAGCGCGGCATTTCGTCCAACAAGGGCGCGTCGATGTGTACCGGCACGGCCACCGGAATCCAGCGTTGCTCATCACGGAACGCAGTGAACTGGCCTTGGCCGGACAGAATTTCCGCGGCCAGGCGTGTTCCCAATCGATCTGCGCCCAACGCTGCTTCGTTGGATGAGAACAGATCGATGCTGCGGCAGGCGATCGTTGCGTATTCCTGCCGAATCACTTTGCACGGACCGCGCAACGTTGCCTTGGTCGGATGAATCGTTTCCGTGCCCAGCACTGGCTCCAAATCGCTGGCGACGATGCACAGTTCGATCGGCGTGTCGGCCAGTCGCTCGCCAATCGCACGGGCAACGTGGAACAGGCTGTAGAAGCTGTTTTCCAGTTGCTCGGTCAAATGAGCGGACATATCGGCGTCCCAGCGTTCGGCCGCCCATAGATGCACGATCCGCGCGGGTGTCAGACCGCGGCGCTTGAGATCTTTCAGCACCGCGACATAGTCTTCCGGCTTCGCAGCGCGAAGCGAGAGCGAACCGTCCTGCATGACCGCGAAATCTTCGCCGCGTCGGACTAGCACCGTCTCGATGCCGAGCGACTTTACGGCTGCTGCCAGCGCATCGCCGATGCCGTCGGTATCCGCGAAGATCAGCCAGCATGTACCCGTCGTAGGCGTAGGCGCCTTCAATGCCCCATCGACGGTACCGACAGCTTTCCATAGCGGTGCATAGAATGAATCGGCAAGCGGCGATTTCTCCGCTAGTGTCATCATGCTCTTTTCCAGCGAGAACGCTGGTACGGCGACTTCGGCGTCGATCCAATAGCGCTGACGATCGAACGCATACGTGGGCAAGGAAACCTTGAGACGGCGCTCTTCCCCATGGAAAGACGCCCAATCCGGCTCGATGCCGGCCAGCCACAACCGCCCCACCGCGCCCAACAAGAACGCGTCATCGCGCTGATCTTGGAACGGTGCACGCAATGCAGCGATCACCGCCATCCCACGCTCATACGCCGGATGTTGTTTGACGAACGAACCCAAACTTTGGCCCGCGCCCAACTCCAGCAACACGCGTCCCTTGTCCTTCAGCAACTCGCCGATGCCATCGGCAAAGCGCACCGTGCCGCACATATGCGACACCCAGTAATCGGCTGATGCTGCTTCCTTCTCGCCGATCCAGGTGCCGGTTAGATTCGACAGGTACGGAATCGTCGGCGCCGAGAACGTCACGTCCTCTAACAACTCACGCAACCCTTCGGCGGCGCCATCCAGCATCGGCGAATGGAATGCATGTGTGGTTTGCAGTCGACGGTTGACGATGCTCCTTGCCGCCAAGATCGCTTCGAATACTGTGATCGCTGCATCCGATCCCGACACCACTGTTGTCTTCGGACCATTGCAGATCGCAATCGACACGCCTTCCGGCAGCAGCGCGGATACTTCCGCTTCCGCTAACGGCACTGCGAGCATCGCGCCACCTGGCAATGCTTCGATCAACTTCGCGCGCAAGGCCACCAAACGTAGCGCGTCTTCCAGCTCCAAACTCCCTGCCACCGTCGCAGCGACGTATTCACCCAGGCTGTAGCCGATCATCGCCTGCGGCTGAATACCCCAACTCATCAGCAATTGCGCAAGGCTGTATTCAATGACAAATACTGCCGGCTGCGCCAACCAGGTTGCCTGCAGACGATCGTCTGCGCGTGCACCTTGATCGCCGCGCTTCAACAGACCCTTCAGATCCATCGATGCACGTGCTTCGCCGGACAATCCACCTGGTGTAAACAACACCTCGCGCAGATCCAGACCGATGACCGGTTCCAATACGGCGCAGCAATGATCGATCAGATCGCGGAACACGACTTCGGTGCGATACAGATCCGCGGCCAAGTCCTGGTAGTGATCGCCCACACCCGGGAACATAAACACCACCGACGGCTTCGCGTTCGGCGTCAGATGGGCCTGCTCGCCGCCCTCTAGCAGCGCGGTTATCGCGTCACCCCGTTCGTTGCAGACGACCGCCTTACGGAACTCCAAACGCTTGCGTCCCATCTGCAACGTATAAGCCACGTCCGCCAGGTCTTGCTCGGGGTACTCCTGCAGATGTGCGCTCAGCCGGGACGACATGTTATCGAGCGATGCCTGCGTCTTCGCCGATAGCAACAGCAATTGCGTAGGTCTCGAAGCGCTGGATGCTTCGATCAGCGGTGCTTCTTCCAGGATGAAGTGCACATTGGTGCCACCCAGGCCCAGCACATTCACGCCGGCGCGGCGCACGGTTTCACCGCGTGGCCATGCCACTGGTTTATCGACGACAAAGAACGGACTGTTGGCGAAATCGATATTCGGATTGGGGGCCGTGAAGTGCAGCACGTGAGTAATCAACTCGTGCTGCAAGGACAGCGCCGCCTTGATCAGTCCCGTGACACCCGAGGCACGATCCAGATGACCGACATTGGGCTTGATCGAGCCCAGTGCGCAGTAGCCGACGCGATCGGTACTGCCGCGATATGCCCTGGTCAGTGCCGCCACTTCGATCGGGTCGCCCAGTTCGGTCGCGGTGCCATGGGTTTCCACGAAGCCGATGCTGTCGGCGTCAACGCCCGCCACCGCCAGCGCTTCGGCGATGGCGACCGACTGGCCCTCCACGCTCGGTGCCGTGTAGCCCACCTTGAACGAACCATCGTTGTTGATCGCCGAACCTTTGACCACCGCGTAGATGTGATCGCCATCGGCCAGCGCATCTTCCAGGCGCTTGAATACCACCACACCTACGCCATCACCGATCACCGCGCCTTTTGAATTGACATCAAACGTACGCGTGTGGCCGTCGGGCGAGTCGATACTGCCCTCCTCAAACATGTAGCCGACCTTGCCGCTGATGGCGATATTCACGCCACCGGCCATGGCGATGTCGCATTCGCCGTGCAACAGACTCCTGCACGCGGTATGCATGGCCACGCCCGAGGTCGAGCAGAAGGTCTGTACCGAGATCGCCGGGCCGCGCAGATTCAACTTGTAGGCAACCCGCGTCGCCAACGCATCGTTGCTGTTGCCGATGCCAATCTGCAGTCCTGCGACCGGAGACTCCATCAAATCCGGGCGCGACATCAGATTGTGTACGTACGTGCTCGCGTTCGATCCGGCGAACATGCCGATTGTGCCGGCGTAGCGCCCCGGATCGCAGGCGGCATCTTCGAGCGCTTCCCAGGCGCACTCGAGGAACTGCCGATGCTGCGGATCGATAAGTTCCGCTTCGCGTGGCGCATAACCGAACAACGGCGCGTCGAACAGATCGAAACCCTCGACGTCATAACCCGCACGCACGTAATTCGGATTCCGCAATTTCGCCGGACTGACACCTGCCTCGAGCAACTCGGCCTCGGTGTAGAACGTCACCGCCTCTACACCCGCACTGAGGTTCTTCCACAATTCTTGCGGTGTCCGCGCGCCGGGGAAACGACCGGACATGCCGATCAGGGCGATGTCGTTCGAGCTACGCCCCTGTCTGACTTTTCCGCGTCGCTCGGCCAGCCGTTGACTGGCGCTTTCTTCCTGTCCGGTGGTTTCTTGCGCCGGTGACAGCAAGCGCACCAGCGCATCGATGGTCGGTGCTTCGTACAGCACCACCTGGGTCAGCTCGACATCGAGTTCTTTGCGCAACTCGGCGACGACCTGCAAGCCGACCAGCGAATTGCCACCGAGATCGAAGAAATTATCCTTGGTGCCAATCTGGTCGATACCCAACGCACGCTGCCAAACCGCAGCGATCTTGCGTTCCATCTCATTGCTGGCCGCAATGAACTGACTCGACAACGCAGGGCGTGGATAGGCGGTCTGCCGACGCCCACGCGACTGCTGCACGGCGCTGGAAAGTTTGGCAACGGCACATATGTTGCTGCCCCCGATCATCGCAACTGCATCTTCGGGCAGCACGATCATCTGCGGCACGTCGAGCGAAAGTATGCGGCGAATCGCCTCCATGCCTTCCTCGAAGGTGATACCGAATTGTCGACGATGCGCCACCATTGCCTCGCGCAGCTCCGGCTGGAATCCCTTCAAACCTTCGCTCCAGGCATCCCACTGCCATTCGCCGAAGTTGATCGACACCGTGGCGCCATGCCGGGATCGGTTGCGTTGTGCGAACGCATCGAGGAAAGCATTACCCGCACAGTAATCAATCTGGCCTGGGCCACCGCCAGTCAATGCGGCAATCGACGAGACCAGCAGCATGAAGTCCAAGTCCACACCCGCGAACGCGTGATCGAGCGCAAGCGTGCCCTGAATCTTCGGCGCCATGACCTCCGCCGCGGCTTGTGCGGTTTTCAGCTGGGTCAGACCCTGGCCGGGAAGGCCTGCTGCGTGGAATACGCCGTTGATCGTGCCGAACTGCTCGGTCGCCTGGTGCACGGCGTCATTCATCTGCGCCTGATTTGCCACGTCCGCGGTGATGACCAGCACTTGAGCGCCGGCTTTCACCAAGTTGTTGAGCTTGCGTACCCGTTCGCTGACGCGGTCTTCGCCGACCTGCACGCTGATCTCATCCCACTGCTCACGCGGCGGCAACGCAGAACGTCCGACCAATACCAGCTTGGCGCTTTGGGTCTGATACAGATACTCGGCAATCGCCAGACCGATGCCACCCATGCCGCCGGTGATGAAATAGACCCCGCCTTCCTTGAGCCGTGGCGTAGCCTCAAGTGGCGCATCAATGCGCACACGCTCGACGAGCGGAAGCCAGCGTCGGTTGTCGCGGAAGGCGACGAACTGATCCTTATGGCCAGCCAACAGCTCCTTCGCAAGCTGTGCAACAAGTTGCTCCGTGCCCGTATGGCTATCGTGCGTGGAGAACAGGTCGATACTGCGGCAAGTGATGTCTGCGAATTCCTGACGAATCACCTTGCACGGACCCTTGACCAGGGCCTTGGTGGGATGAATCGCCTCAATGCCAAGTACCGATTCCATGTCGCTGGACACGATGCACAACTCGACCGCTACATCGTTGAGGTAGTCCCCCAAGGACTGCGCCAGGCTGAACAGACTGTAGAAGCTCGCGTCGATCTGCTCCTGCAGCGGTGCCGTGGTTTGCTGCTCCCACTGCTCGGCCGTCCACATGTGCACAATCCGGCTTGGCAGTTGGCCGCGACGCTTCAGCGCCTTGAACAGTGCGTCGTAATCTTTCTTCTCGGCGGGACGAAGCACGAACGTGCCATCTCCCGCCTCGGCGAAACTTTGCCCGCGCTGCACGCGTACCGCGTCGACACCCAACGGTTCGACCGTCTTGGCAAGCAGATCGCCTGCCCCATCGGTGTCGGCGAAAATCAGCCAGCAGGCGCGCTCGGCTAACTTGAGCGCACTCAGATCGGCCGAGAGCTCGCCACTCGCTGCCCACAATGGTGCATAGAAGAAATCAGGCAGCTTCGCCTTTTCGCGCTGCGTGAGCATCCCGTCGGCGATCGAGAAATCGTCTTGCGCAATCTCGATCCAATAACGTTGCCGCTCATACGCATACGTCGGCAACGGAATGCGACGGCGCGATTCACCTGTGTAATAGGTATTCCAATCGGGCGCGGTGCCCGACACCCACAGCCTCGCCATCGCACTGGTTAGTACCGCATGATCGTCGTCGCGCACATAGGCCGAGGGCAGCGTCGATACAACGACCGGACTCGTTTCGCTCTTAAGCGCGACAGCGCGTTGCTTGACCAGCGAAGCCAGGCTGATGCCCGGCCCCACTTCCAACAAGATCCAGTCACCCTTGCCGAGCAGTACATCCAAACATTCACCAAAGCGCGCGCTCTGGCACATGTGCCGGACCCAATATTCCGGATCGGTCGCTTCGGCATCGGTAATCCAGGTACCGGTGACATTGGACAGGTAACGCATGCTCGGCGCATGCAATGGAACTGTCTTCAGCAATTCGCGCAGCGCATCTGCAGCAGGCCGCATCATCGGCGAATGGAAGGCATGCGTGGTCGGCAGACGCCGACTGACAATGTTCTTCGCCGCCAGCACCTTTTCGAATTCAGCGACTGCCGCTTCCGCTCCGGAGACCACGCACAACTTGGGACCGTTGCTGATACCGACCGCCAGCCCCGCCGACAGCAGCGGTGTGACTTCGCTTGCCGCAAGCGGCACGGCCAACATTACGCCGCCAGGCAAGGTGTCGATGATCCGCGCGCGTCCCGCGACCAAACGTACAGCATCCGACAACGACAAAATACCGGCGATGGCCGCCGCCGCGAACTCGCCTACGCTATAGCCGAGCATCGCTTCCGCTTGCACACCCCAACGCATCAGCTGCCGCGCGAGGCAGTACTCAAGTACGAACATGCACGGCTGCGCATGCACGGTTTGATTGAGCTTCTGCGTAAAGCTGTCCTGGGCGACATCGCCGCGCAGCATGCGTTTTTCCTGATTCTGCGCCGGCATGTTTTCAACGAAAAGCACGTCGCGAAGATCAATGTCGAATTCACGCAGAAGATCGAAGCAGTGCTCCATGTCTTGGCGGAACTCTGGCAGCTCTCGATAGAGTCCGGCAGCCATGTTGACGTACTGTTCGCCGACGCCAGGGAACAGAAACGCTACCGGTCGTTTGGCCGATTCTTTGCTGCCGCGCACGTGGCGTACGGAGTCGTGGTTGCGCAACGCCTGCACCATCTCGGCGTGGTCACGTCCCACCACCGCGAGGCGCTCGCCGAATTCGCGACGACCGCGATGCAGCGTGAACGCCGCATCCGCCAACTGAATGTTTTCATCGGCCTCAAGCGCTTCGGCCAGGTTTTCACGCATGGCATCGAGTGCTGTCGGCGTCCTGGCCGATAGCGTTAGGAAGTTCCACGGTTTGCCGGGTTCCGACGGCGCTAAGGTCGGGCTTTGTTCGAGGATGATATGTGCATTGGTGCCACCCACACCGAGGGCCGTCACACCGGCGCGACGCGGCGTTGCGGTAGCAGGCAGTCGATAAAGCTGGTTGCTGACAAAGAACGGACTATTGGCCAGATCCATCTTTGGATTGGGCCGCTCGAAATGCAGCGTGGGCGGCGCCAAACCGGTCTGCAGAATGTGTGTGGCCTTGATCACACCGAAAACGCCCGCCGCACGGTCGGCATGGCCAAAATTGCTCTTGATGGAACCAAGCAAACAGAACTGCTTTTCTGCAGTGGTTTGACGGAACGCTCGGGTCAGCGCCGCCACTTCGATCGGGTCTCCCAATTCGGTGGCTGTGCCGTGCGCTTCGATGTAATGGATATCGGCGGGAGTCAGTTCGGCATCGGCGAGCGCGAGGGTGATGACTTCCGCCTGACGCTCCACGCTGGGCGCGGTAAAGCCGGCTTTTAGCGAACCATCGTTATTGATCGCCGTGCCCTTGATCACCGCATGGATGGTGTCGCCATCTTCCAGAGCGTCATCCAGACGCTTCAACAGCACCATGCCTACGCCGTCGGAGAAGACCGTGCCTTGGGCGCGTGCATCGAAAGTGCGGGTGTGACCGTCTGGCGAACCCTGATTGCCCTGTTCGAACAGATGGCCTTGCCGGCTCGGCACGCGCAAGGAAGCAGCGCCGGCCAGAGCCATATCCGATTCGCCGGAACGCAAGCTTTGACAAGCCAGATGGATCGCCACAGCCGAGGTCGAACAATAGGTACCGATCGACAAGCTGGGACCACTCAGGTTGAGCTTGTACGAAATGCGCGTGCTCAACGAATCTTGCGTATTGGCCATTGCCGTATCGAAGAAATCCAGCCCTGCCCACAGTTCGCGGTCCGTATGCAGCCGCATTTGATACAGGCTTTGCATGGTGCCGGCGAACACGCCGATGGGACCGTCATAGCGGTGCGAGTCGTAACCCGCGTGCTCCAGGGTTTGCCAGGCGACTTCCAGCATCAGGCGATGCTGCGGGTCCATCAATTCAGCTTCGCGAGGATTGATTCCGAATACACCCGCATCGAACAGATCAACACCCTCGACAATGCCGCGTGCCTTTACATAGGCAGGGTTATGGATCAAGGCCGGATCGACACCCGCCTCGCGCAGCTCGTCGTCGCTGAAGATGGTCAAGGATTCGACCCCGTTCAACGCGTTATTCCAGAATGTTTTGACGTCATCCGCGCCAGGGAAGCGACCGGACATGCCGATAATCGCGATACCCGAACCCGCATTACCGCGCCGGGCTCGTTGTCGGCGTTTGTCCGTGTCAACCTTCGACGGCGCATGCATCAAAGATTCATTGGCAGGCAACAAGTGCTTGGCTAACGCGCTGACACTCGATGCCTCAAACAAGAGGATCGGCGACAGCGGCACATTGAATTCACGTTGCAATTCGGCAATGAGCTGCAACGAGATCAGCGAGTTGCCACCCAGTTCAAAATAGTTATCGTCCAGGCCTACCTTGTTGATGCCCAGCACATCCTGGAATACCTGCGCGATGCGCTGCTCGACTTCATTGCTGGCGGCTACATAAGACGTGCTTAGCGCCGGACGTTCGTAATAAGACAATGCTTCGCCACGTGCGGACTTCTGCCGCAGGTGCTTGCGATACACCCATTGGTCGAGGCGTGCGTGCAGACTGGCCGTAGAATTGATCAGGTGATTCGCGCGGGTCGATCCAAGCACGCGACGCACCGCTTCAGAACCTTCATCCGGCCACATCAGGAAAGCTTCGAGCGTGGTTCCCTTATGGAACTGTTCGCCTTCGCGTGCCCAACTGTCCCAGTTCACCGACACCCAACGCGTATTTGCATTGTTGCGTTGGGACAATGCATAGCTGTCTTCGTATGCGTTCGCCGCGGCATACATCGATAGCGTGATGCCACCCAAGGTCGCGGAAAGCGAGGAGAACAACATGCAGAAATCGGCGTGGCGCGATTCGAGCAACTTGCCAAGTACTTGCGTACCATGCACCTTGGCGACGAAATGCGCTTCGCAGCGCTCCCGCGTGGTTTCCTTAATGATGTTGTGCGACTCAAGCGTGTTGAGTCCGGCGGCATGAAACACACCATGAATCTGCCCGTAGCGCGCTTCGAGCAAGGCGAACGCCTCGCCCATGCGTACTTCGTCGGCGCTGTCGGCAGTCAGCACCAGCACTTCACCGCCCGTTTCTTCTATCGCGCGCAACTGGATAATCTGGCGGCTGGTTTCGTCATCGCCGGCGTGCTCGCTCAGCCAGGTATCCCACAGCTCGCGCGCGGGGAAGTCGCGTCGCGACAGCAAGGCCACCTTGGCGGCATAACGACGCGCCAACATGCCTGCCAGCGTCATGCCTACATTGCCGAGGCCGCCGGTAATGACATAAGTACCGTTCTGACGTAAGACGTCATGATCCGGCAGTACTTCGTCCGCAGGCAGCGTGGCGTAGGTTTGCACCAGACGCTCGTCGCCGCGGTATGCCACTGCTACGTCGTCGGTGGTGGCGACCACTTCGCTAAAGAGACGATCGATATCGACAACGTCAAGATCGATGCTGCGCAACGTGATGTTGGGGCATTCCTGCGGAATAGTGCGGCAAGCGCCAATGCTGGTGCCCTTGCCGGAACTCATCGCATCGCCGTCTCTCACTGCGTACAAACCCGTCGATACAACCAACAGACGGATCAAGCCGGTCATGCGGCTCTCGTCCAGCGCACGCACGAGGCCGAGCAGGCTGAAGAAGCCATGCTCCTGTAAAGCGTCGAATGTCTGCGCGTCGTCGACGTTGCCCAGATGCACGATGTGCTCGGGCGTGATGCCGGCTTGGCGTAGTTCACGCAGCACACGTGTGAGGTGGCTGGGATCGCCTGCATTGATCACATAGTCATGCGTGGCCGATGCACTGAACGTCGCTGTTTCGTGCGCCGTGATCGTCACTACGTGCTGCGCGTGTTCGCGCAGCTTGCTCGCCAGCGCGGCGCCCGCACCAACACGGTCGAGCAGCACCAACCACGTCGACTGTTCCAGCGATTGAGCGTCTGTAGCGTTGGCGCCCAGCGGCGAAGGCAACCACTGCGTCTGGTAGAACCAGCGACCGATATCGGCGAGCTTACCGTTCTCGGCATCGTCCTCCAGGTTCGACTTGCCCGGCTCGATCCAGTAACGCTGTTGCTCAAAGGCGTACGTTGGCAGCGATAGCTTCAGGCGACGCTCGTTCGCGTAGTACGCCGCCCAATCCGGCTCGATACCGGTCAGCCACAGTTTTGCCAACGCCGTTTGCAGGAACGCATCGTCCGCTTGCTCGTGGAATACCGCACGCAGCACCGAGATCACTGGCGCTGCGTCCTTGTCGTATCCCGGATGCTGCTTGACAAACGAGGCCAGGCTCTGCCCAGCGCCCACTTCGATCAGCACGCGTTCCTTGTCTTTCAGCAACTCGCCGACGCTGTCGGCAAAACGCACCGTCTGGCACAGGTGCGACAGCCAGTAGTCCGGCGAAGTTACCTGCGCTTCTTCGATCCATGTGCCGGTCAGGTTGGACAGATAGGGAATCGTCGGTGCTTTCAGCGCGATATCCGACAGCAACTCGCGCAAGCCTTCGCACACCGGTTCCATCATGTTCGAATGGAACGCATGCGTGGTCTGCAACCGGCGCGTCATGACCTGACGTTCACTCAAGCGTGCTTCCAACGCCTCGATCGCCGCCGTCGCCCCGGATACCACGGTCATCTTCGGGCTGTTGCAGATCGCCACCGACAGCGCGTCGCCCAGCAGCCCGCGCACTTCATCTTCCGGCAACGGCACGGCCAGCATCGCCCCGCCCGGCAACGCGTCGATCAGCTTGGCGCGCAAGGCCACCACGCGCAGTGCATCCTCCAGGGACAAGCTGCCGGCTACCGTCGCGGCGACGTACTCGCCCAGGCTGTAGCCAATCAACGCCTGCGGCACGATGCCCCAGCTCATCAACAGATGTGCCAGGCAGTATTCGATCACGAACACACACGGCTGTGCCAACCAGGTTTGTTGCAAGGCGTTGTCCGCCTGCGGCCCCTGTTCGCCACGCTTGAGGAGTGCCTTCAAATCCAACACCGGGCGCGCGCCACCTACCCTGCCCGCCTGCGTAAACAATAGCTCGCGCAAATCAAGTCCGATCACTTGCTGCAACTGCTCGCAGCAATAATCGAGTTCATCGCGGAACACCGGCTCAGTGCGATACAAATCGACGGCCATGTCCTGATAGTGGTCGCCCACACCGGGGAACATAAACACCACCGACGGTTTTCCGTTCGGTGTCAAATGCCCCTGTTCGCCACCTTGCTCCAGCGCGGCAATGGCTTCGCCACGTTCGTTGCAAACCACCGCTTTGCGGAATTCCAACCGCTTGCGTCCCATCTGCAGCGTGTAGGCCACATCGGCCAGATTCTGTTCGGGATGTTCTTGCAGATGCGCGCTCAGTCGCGCGGACAAACCATCGAGCGACGATTGCGTTTTTGCCGACAACAACAGCAATTGCGTGCCGCGCGACGGGCCAGATGGTTCAAGCTCCGGTGCCTCTTCCAGAATGAAGTGCACATTGGTGCCGCCCAAGCCGAGCACATTGACAGCCGCACGACGGGGCACCGCTCCACGCGGCCATGCCATCGCCTGCTCTGCGACGAAGAACGGGCTGTTGGCAAAATCGATGTTCGGATTAGGCGCTTTGAAATGCAGTACTTGCGTGATCCGCTCGTGCTGCAGCGACAAAGCGGCTTTGATCATGCCGGTCACGCCAGCGGCGCGGTCGGTGTGGCCGATATTCGTCTTGATCGAACCCAACGCGCAGAAACCGACCTTGTCGGTGCTCTGACGATAAGCCTTGGTCAGCGCTGTTACTTCGATCGGATCGCCCAGCTCGGTTGCCGTACCGTGCGTTTCGATAAAGCTGATGCTATCCGCCGTAACGGCCGCCACCGCCAATGCCTCGGTGACCACCGCGACCTGACCTTCGACACTGGGTGCGGTATAGCCGATCTTGAACGAACCGTCGTTGTTGAGCGCCGAGCCCTTCACTACTGCATAAATATGATCGCCATCGGCCAGCGCATCTTCCAGACGCTTGAATACCACCACGCCAACGCCGTCACTGATCACTGAACCCTTGGCATCGGCATCGAACGTACGCGTATGACCATCGGGCGAATCGATGCCGCCCTCTTCATATAAATAGCCAGCCTTGCCCGAGATGCCGATGTGCACACCGCCGGCCATGGCGATATCGCATTCGCCATACTGCAGACTCTTGCAGGCGGCATGCATCGCCACGCCCGAGGTCGAGCAGAACGTCTGCACCGACATTGCCGGACCACGCAGATTGAGCTTGTAAGCCACCCGCGTTGCCAGCGAATCGTTATGATTGCCGATGCCTGCTTGCAGCGTCGCCAGACCGGAGGTCAATAGCTCCGGATGCGCGAGCACGTTGTGCATGTAGGCACTGCCCGCCGCGCCAGCGAAAATGCCGATCAAGCCGCGATAGGTTTCGGGATCGCACGCGGCATCTTCCAACGCCTCCCAGGCGCATTCGAGAAACTGGCGATGCTGCGGATCGATCATCTCCGCTTCGCGCGGTGCATAACCGAACAACCGTGCGTCGAAGACGTCGAAGTCGGCAACGTCGTAGCCCACCCGCACATAGTTGGGATTGCGCAGTTTGGCTGCACTGACGCCCGCTTCCTGCAATTCCGCTTCGCTATAGAACGTCACCGACTCCACGCCGGCGCTGACGTTTTTCCACAACTCTTGCGGGGTTCTCGCGCCTGGGTAACGTCCGGACATGCCAACGAGTGCGATATCGCGCGAAGCACTTCCAACTCTTACCCGTTCGCGTCGCTCGGCCAGCACTCGGCCGGCGTCCTGGGCGACGGAATCTTCCGTCGCGGGCGACAGATAACGGACTAAAGCATCGATCGTCGGCGCTTCGAATAGCACGACCTGACGCAGATCGACGTCCAGCTCTTTGCGTAATTCGGCAACTACTTGCAAGCCGACCAGCGAATTACCGCCGAGATCGAAGAAGTTGTCCTTGGTGCCGATCTGGTCGATACCCAAGGCACGCTGCCAAATTGCAGCGATCTTGCGTTCCATTTCATTGCTGGCCGCAACGAATTGACTCGACAACGCCGGACGCGGATAGGCGGTCGGGCGGCGACCGCGCGTTTGCTGCACGGCACTCGATATGTTGGTAACCCAGCAGCTGTTGCTGCCTTCGATCATCGCCACCGCATCTTCTGGCAGTAGGATCATCTGCGGCACATCGAGCGCAAGGATGCGGCGCACCGCTTCCATGCCTTCCTCAAACGTAATGCCGAATTGGCGACGATGACTGCGCAGCGCTTCCTGCATTTCCGGCTGATAGCCTTTCAGGCCATCGCTCCATGCATCCCACTGCCATTCACCGAAGTTGATCGATACCGTCACGCCATGCTTCGCGCGATGACGCTGCGCGAATGCATCCATAAACGCATTCGCCGCGCAGTAATCAATCTGGCCGGGGCCGCCGCCGGTGATCGCCGCAATCGACGACACCAAAATCATAAAGTCGAGCTTTATCCCGGACAGCGCACGATCCAACGCCAAGGTGCCTTGGATCTTTGGCGCCATCACGTCCGCCGCAACCTGCACGGTCTTCAGCTGGGTCAAACCTTGGCCAGGCAGACCCGCTGCATGGAACACACCATCGATTGTTCCAAACCGAGCGACCGCTTCGCGTACCGACGCATCCATTTGGGTCTGATCAGCCACATCGGCGGTGATCATCAGCACGTCGGCGCCGGCCTCGATCAGACCGCTGATCTTGCGCACGCGTTCGGTGAGCTGGTCGTCCTTGCCTGCGGCAAGAATCGCATTCCACTCCTCGCGCGGCGGCAATCCTGATCGGCCCACCAGCACGAGCTTCGCGTTGCGGGTTCGGTACACATACTCGGCGAAAGCGAAGCCGATACCGCCTAAACCACCGGTGATGAAATAAACCCCGCCTTCCTTCAGGCGCGGAATCTCATCGAATGGCGCTTCGATTTGCACCGGCTCAGCGACCGCAATCCAACGTTGTCCGTCGCGGAATGCAGTGAACTGATCTTCGCCAGAGAGAATCTCGGCGGCCAGACGCGATCCCAATCGATCTGCCGCCAACACTGCTTCGCTGGACGAGAACAGATCAATGCTGCGGCAGGCGACGCTTGCGAATTCCTGCCGAATGACTTTGCACGGACCGCGCAACGTCGCTTTCGTCGGGTGAATCGTTTCCGTGCCGAGCACCGGCTCCATATCGCTAGCGACGATGCACAGTTCGATTGGCGTATCGCTTAGCCGCTCACCGATGGCTTGGGCCAGATGGAACAAGCTGTAGAAGCCTGTTTCCAGGTGTTCTTGTAAATGGCCGGACAGATCAGCGTCCCAGCGTTCGGCCGCCCACAAATGCACGATCCGTGCGGGCGTCAGACCGCGGCGCTTGAGATCTTTCAGCACCGCAATGTAATCGTCCTTCTCTGCGGCACGAAGCGAGAGGGAACCATCGTTTGCGACCTCGAAAGCATCGCCACGCCTGACCAACACCGTCTCGATGCCAAGCGGTTTCACTGCCGCGGCCAACGCATCGCCGATGCCGTCCGTATCCGCAAAGATCAACCAACACGAACCGGTCGGCAGTGCGAATGTCTTCAATGCGCCATCAACCGTCCCGATGCTCTTCCACGACGGTACGTAGAACGAATCGGCAAGCGGTGATTTCTCCGCCTGCGTCAGCATGCGATTTACGAGAGACCAATCGGTTACTTCCGTGTCGATCCAGTAGCGCTGACGATCGAATGCATAGGTCGGCAACGAAGCTTTGAGACGGCGTTCTTCGCGATAGAAAGCCGCCCAATCCGGCTCGATGCCGGCCAACCACATCCGGCCCACGGCGCCCAACAGGAAAGCATCATCGCGCTGATCTTGGAACGGTGCGCGTAGCGTCGGGATCACCGCCATCCCACGCCCATACGCCGGATGCTGCTTGACGAACGAGCCCAAACTCTGGCCCGCGCCCAGCTCCAGCAAGACGCGTCCCTTGTCTTCGCCCAACAACTCGCCGATGCCATCGGCGAAGCGCACCGTGCCGTACATATGCGACACCCAATAATCCGCCGAGGCCGCTTCCTGCTCGCCGATCCAGGTGCCGGTCAGATTCGACAGATACGGAATCGCCGGTGCCGAGAACACCACGTCCGCTAACAGCTCGCGCAGTCCTTCGGCCGCGCCGTCCAGCATCGGCGAATGGAACGCATGCGTGGTTTGCAAACGACGGCTGACAATCGTCTTTGCGGCAAGCGTCGCTTCGAATGCTGCAATCGCTGCGTCCGAGCCAGATACCACCGTGGTCTTCGGGCCATTGCAGATGGCAATCGATACATCTTTCGGTAGCAGCGCAGCGACTTCCGCTTCCGCCAACGGCACCGCCAACATCGCCCCGCCCGGCAACGCTTCAATCAACTTCGCGCGCAACGCGACCAGGCGCAGCGCGTCTTCCAAACTCAGACTTCCTGCTACCGCCGCAGCAACATATTCGCCCAGGCTGTAACCGATCATCGCTTGCGGCTGGATACCCCAGCTCATCAGCAATTGCGCCAAGCTGTATTCGATGACGAAGACTGCAGGCTGTGCCAACCATGTCGCCTGCAGACGATCATCTGCGCGCGCGCTCTGATCGCCACGCTTTAGCAGAGCCTTCAGATCCATCGTTGCACGCGGCTGGCCGGACAAGCCACCTGGCGTGAACAGCACCTCGCGCAGATCCAAACCGATCACCGGCTCCAACACGGCGCAGCAATGATTGATCAGATCGCGGAACGCTGCCTCGGTCCGATACAGATCCGCAGCCAGGTCCTGGTAGTGATCGCCCACGCCCGGGAACATGAACACCACCGACGGCTTGCCGTTCGGTGCCAGATGCGGCTGTTGGTCTGCTTGCAGTGCAGCGATGGCTTCGCCGTGATCGTTGCAGACCACTGCTTTGCGGAATTCCAACCGCTTGCGTCCCGTTTGCAGCGTGTAGGCCACATCCGCCAGGTTCTGCTCGGGGTGTTCTTGTAGATGCGCACTCAGTCGCGCCGACAATCCATCCAGCGACGCTTGCGTCTTCGCCGACAACAACAAAAGTTGCGCGCCACGCGAGGGACCCGACGGCTCGATCTCCGGTGCTTCTTCCAGAATGAAGTGCACATTGGTGCCACCGACACCCAGTGTCGTCACGCCCGCGCGCCACGGCGAAACCGAGGCCGGGAGTTCCTGCCGCTGGTTGCTCACCACAAACGGACTGTTGGCCAGATCGATCTTGGGATTGGGCCGCTCGAAATGCAGCGTCGGCGGCACCAAGCCCGACTTCAGCACGTGGGTCGCCTTGATCACGCCGATCACACCAGCGGCGCGGTCGGTATGACCGATATTGGGTTTGATCGAGCCGAGCGCGCAGTAGCCAACCTTGTCGGTGCTCTCGCGATACGCCTTGGTCAGTGCCGCCAACTCGATCGGATCGCCCAGCTCGGTTGCCGTGCCATGCGCCTCGACATAATGAATGTCAGCGGCGCTTAGTCCGGCGTTCTCAAGCGCCATTGAAACCACTTCGGACTGTTGCTCGACGCTAGGCGCGGTATAGCCAGCCTTTAGCGAACCGTCATTGTTGACGGCCGAGCCCTTGATCACCGCGTGGATCGTGTCGCCGTCCTCAATCGCGTCCTCAAGACGCTTCAGCAACACCATGCCGATGCCGTCGGAGAACACGGTGCCCTGTGCGCGCGCATCGAATGTACGTGTATGACCGTCGGGGGAAGCCTGATTGCCAGGCTCGTAGAGATAGCCGCCCGTGCTTGGAACACGCAGGGAGATGCCGCCTGCCAACGCCATATCGGACTCGCCGGCGCGCAAGCTCTGGCACGCCAGGTGGATCGCGACGCCGGACGTCGAACAATACGTGCCGACCGAGAGACTCGGCCCTCTCAAATTTAGCTTGTAAGAAACGCGGGTAGCGAGCGAATCCTGGGTATTGGCCAGATAGGTATCGAACTCGTTGAGCCCTTCCCACAATGCCCGATCTAAAAACAGGCCAGCCTGGTATTCGCTGGGAGTGGTGCCGGCGAAGACAGCGATCGATCCGTCATAGCGATACGAATCGTAGCCGGCATGTTCCAGCGTCTCCCACGCGGTCTCCAGCATCAGGCGATGCTGCGGATCCATCAATTCCGCTTCGCGCGGACTGATGCCGAACACGCCCGCATCGAACAGGTCGATGTCCGCGACGACGCCGCGCACCTTCACGTAAGCGGGATTGTGCACAAGCGCCGGATCGACGCCGGCTTCGCGCAATTCGTCATCACTGAAACGGACCAACGATTCGACACCGTTCAGCGCGTTATCCCAAAGCGCGCGAATATCCGGCGCTCCCGAAGACCGGCTCGCCATGCCGATGATGGCGATATCCGAAGAAGTCGAACCACGCTTGACCAATCGGCGACGCCTGGCCGAGGTGTCAGCTGCCGCCGGTCGATCTTCGCCCCCAAGCAACGACGCCAGGCGTTGGCTGACCGCGCTGATGCTGGGCGCCTCGAAGATCAGGATCGGCGACAGCTGCGTTTCGAACTCGCGCTGCAATTCCGCCAGGATCTGCAAAGAGACCAGCGAGTTTCCACCAAGCTCAAAGAAATTATCTTCCAGCCCGATCGCGTCGATCCCCAGCACGTCCTGGAAAACCCGGGCGACGCGCTTCTCGATCTTGCTGCTCGCCGCGACATAGGCGGTGCTCACCGCCGGGCGCGCGTAGTAAGAAAGCTTGCGCTCCGTGTTGCCGCCAGTCGGGGATGCCGCCTTGCGATACACCCACTGGTCGAGGCGCGACCACAGATCCGCCGTTGAATTGACAAGCCGCGCAGACGCGCTCGATCCCAACACCCGACGGACCGCCTCGGCGCCCTCGTCCGGCCACATCAACAACCCTTCCAGGGTGGTGCCTTTATTGTCCTGTGTCCCCCGACCACTCGCCCAGGTGTCCCAATTCACCGAGACCCAGCGCGTACCCACGGCATTGCGCCGCGACACCACGAAACTGTCTTCGAATGCATTCGCCGCGACATAAGCCGACAAGGTAAGGCCACCCAGCACCGCCGAAATCGACGAGAACACCAGGCAGAAATCGGCGTTGCGCGTTTCCAGCAAACGCGAGAGCGCCAGCGTTCCACGAATCTTCGCACTGAAATGCGTATCGATTTGCTGCGCCGTCAGTTCGCCGATGATGTTGTTGGACGCGGCAGTGATAAGGCCGGCGGCATGAAACACGCCATGCACCTGGCCATAACGTTCGTCGAGGAGGGCAAAAATTTCACCCATCCGCGCTTCGTCGGCAACGTCCGCGGTAAGCACCAGCACTTCACCGCCGGCGGCTTCCATCTCGAGCAGCTTGGTGATCTGCTGGCTGACGGATTCCTCGGCGTCATGCTCGGACAACCACTGCTCCCACTGCGCACGCTCAGGGAATGCACGACGCGATAGCAGCGCGACCTTTGCGTGATAGCGGTGGGTCAGCATTCCGGCCACAGTCAAGCCGACGTTGCCGAGGCCGCCGGTGATGACGTATACACCACCCTGACGCAACACATCGCGATCCGCCGCGACTTCCGCCAGCGGCTCGGACTCATAGCGCTGCACCAGACGCACATCGCCACGATAGGCAATCGCGACGTCCTCGCTCGGCGACAGAATCTCCGCCAGCAGTCGACTGCCAGCTTCCGCATCGATGCCGTCGATGTCGACGCTGCGCACCGCGACGTTCTGATATTCCTGTGAGATGGTACGGATCGCACCGATCAGCGTTGCTTTCGCCGTGCTTATCGCATCGTCCATCCGTGCCGCATACAGTCCATTCGAAACGATATCGAGTTGAATCGGCGCTGTGCTCCGACTCTCTCCCAGCGCCTTCATCAACGCCAACAGGCTCAAATACCCCCGCGCCTGCGCAGCGTCAAAGTCATCTTCCGCGGTCAAACCACCAAGATGCACGATGCGATTCGGAACAAAGCCTTCCTTCCGCATCTCGCCAATCGCGCGCCGCAGACGCTCGGGATCCGACGCGACGTCGGTCGATACGATCCGCTTCGATCCACGCAAACCCTTGCTCAACGCTTCGCCCGCAGAACTATCTGCGAACAGCACGAGCCAGTTTGCCGCCCCGGCATCCGCACTGGCCTGCACTACCGATGCTTCGCTCCACGATTCTCGGTAGAACCACTTGCCGATATCCGCAATCTTCTCGCCAACTTCTTGTGTCGACGGAACCACCTGCTGCCGCGCCTCGAGCCAATAGCGCTGGCGATCGAACAACCAACTGGGCAGCGAAACGTGGCTGCCGGGGGCATCTTCGAATGTAGCGTCCCAATTTACGGAACCGCCGGCGCACCAGAATTCACCGAGGCTCTTGAGGAAGACTGCCTGATCTTCTTGCGGATCGAACGCGCCACGGCAGGTGGAAACCACCAGGTGCTTGCGTTGATTAAAACTGGGGTGCAAGCGGGCCAGCGAGTTCAGACTCTGACCTGGGCCGATCTCGATCAACGCGCCGGACTCGCGCTCGAACAGCTTTTCGAGGCAAGCACCGAATTGCACGGTTTCGCAAAGATGACGTCCCCAATAGGCAGAGGATGTCGCCTCATCATCTTGCAACCAGTCGCCAGTCACGTTCGACAGGATCGGGATGCGCGGAGCAGACAGCTGCATGCCGTCGATCAAATCCGACAGCGCCTTCGCCACCGGCTGCATCATCGGCGAATGGAAAGCGTGCGAGGTGCCCAGGAGACGGCTGATAAAGCCATCTTCTTGCAGCTTTTCTTGAATCGCCTTGACCGCCGCGAGCGGGCCCGATACGACACTCAGACGCGGACCGTTGACGATGCCGATCGCCAGCTCCACATCCTTATTGAGATATTCGCCAAGCGCTTCCGTCCCAAGCGGTACGGCCAACATTGCACCGGCCGGCAATTCGCTTATCAAGCGCGCCCGGGTCGCAACGATCCGGAGCCCGTCTTCCAGCGAGAACACGCCCGCGAGCGTCGCCGCCGTATATTCCCCAAGGCTATAGCCGACACATGTTCCAGGCGCAATTCCCCATGTTTCCAGCAGGCGCGCCAACGCGTATTCCAGTACAAACACGGCCGGCTGCGCCAGTTCGGTCTGCGCCAGGATGCCAAGATCTCGCTCTCCGGCAACCATGCGGCGGAATGCGTCGCCCGCACTGGCCTCCCTCGATGGCCGCGTCTGGAAGACATCCAGCAGATCGAGGTCGAGTTCACTCTTCAACCAGCCGCAGCAGTAATCCACCCATTGGCGGAATACCGGTTCGGCTTGATAAAGACCCTGTCCCATTCCAAGGTAGTGATCGCCGACACCGGCAAACACGAATGCCGGCGACATCTCGGGAGAAAGCAAACGTTCCGATTTCGCAACTACAGGACTGGCACCAGGAGCCGCATCCGCGACAACGACCGCACGATAGGGATAGCTTTCACGCTTCGTTAGCGTATACGCCAGATTGCGGCGGGACGGCGCATTGCCACCGCGCAAGCTCTCATCGACAACGCGGCACGCACGCTCCAGGCCAGCAGCAGTCCGCGCTGAAACCGGGAAAGCTCTGAAGATGATCTCGTCGTCTTTTTCGGCCTCTGTCGGAGCAGCCTCCAAAACTACGTGCACGTTGGTGCCACCGAAACCAAACGCACTGACGCCAGCCAGAGGCAAGCGCGAGCTAGTCGGCCACGGCGTCAGCGCCGTGACGACTTCCACCATCGTCTTGTCGAAGCCGATGCGCGGATTCGGTCGTTCGAAATGGAGCGAGGCGGGAATTTGGCGATGCTTCATCGCCAGCACGGTCTTGATAAGACCGGCCATGCCGGCCGCAGCCTCCAGGTGACCGAGATTCGTCTTGACCGAGCCAATCAGACATTTGCGATCGGCCGGTCGCCCTTGCCGCAACACCGCCGACAAGGCAGCGACTTCGATCACATCGCCGATCGGTGTCGCTGTTCCGTGAGCCTCGACATAGTCGACGTCCGCCGGCGAGATGGCCGCCGCCTCATAGGCGGCTTCCAGCATCGCTTCCTGGGCCGCCCGGTTCGGCGTCGTCAGCGCGAGCGTCCTGCCATCCTGATTGATTGCGCTGCCGCGGATCACGCCGTAAATGCGGTCGCCATCTGCTTGCGCGCGCGAACAGGTTTTGAGCACCAGCGCCGCGGCGCCTTCACCACGAACATAGCCGCTCGCATCCGCATCGAACGTTCGGCACTTCCCATCCGAGGACAACAATCCTGCCTGCGAAAACACGATGGTGAATTCCGGCGTCAACATCAAATTGACCGCGCCCACCAAAGCCGTTCGCGACTCGCCGCTGCGAAGGCTTTGGCAGGCCATGTGAATCGCCGTCAAAGCCGAGGAACAAGCCGTGTCGATCGATAAGCTCGGCCCGCGCAAATCGAAGAAATAGGAAATTCGATTAGCCGTGATGCTTGCTGAATTACCGGTTCCTGCATAAGCGTCGATCGAGCAGCGATCACTGAATTGCCGGTCGCGATATTCCTGGTTCGACAGACCAACGAACACACCAACCCGGCTGCCGCGTACGGCGTCGCGATTGAGGCCAGCGTCTTCGAGCGCCTCCCATGCAACTTCGAGCATCGCCCGCTGCTGCGGGTCCATGCGTTCTGCTTCGCGCGGCGCTATGCCGAACGCTTCGGCGTCGAATTCCTCGATGTCAGGGATGAAGCCGCCATGTCGCGTGTTCATCTTGCCCGGTGTGCCGATGACCGGATCGTAGACGGAGTCCAGATCCCAACGCGCCGCAGGCACTTCCGAAATCGCGTCCTTGCCGGAACTCAGCAATTCCCAAAATTCAGCGAGATTTTGTGCGCCCGGAAAACGGCAGGACATGCCGACGATGGCGATCGGCTCCTGCGCCGGCAATGCCGGCTCCGCAGGTCGGGAAGAGCGTTGCGTCGACCGCTCACCCGTCGCAGAAATATATTCGACGACGTCGCCGATGGAATCGAAATCGTAAAACAGAGTGACCGGCAGTTCGGTTTCGAGCCAACGCTCGAAATCGCCGGTCAGGGCTGCGGCTTCGCTGGAGGATAGACCGAGATCCGAAAAGGAATCATCCCACGTAATCTCCGACATCGAGACTCCGCTGATTTCCCCCAGATGCTCGACGAGCCACTGACCAATAACGTTCTTATCCATAGTACGCATTTGGCACCCATCGATTGCAATTCATTGATTGACAGCAGCAAAGGCGTTTGCCGAGGCCGCTGAAGAATCGAACGGAAGTACTTCAAGCAGGCACGGCTATCTCTTGAGGGATTCCATGCACCATGCGACCGCTGTCGAGTTTTACGATCCGGTCCGCGACGTGGTAATAGCGGTCGTCGTGGCTGATCACGATGACGGTTTTACCCTTGGCTTTCAGTTCGGGCAGAATCTTGTAGTAAAAAAATTCCCTGAACTCGGGATCCTGGTCCGCCGCCCACTCGTCAAACAGATAAATGGGGCGGTCCTCGACATAAGTCGTGACGAGTGCCAGGCGTTTCCTCTGGCCTTGTGACAAAGAGATGGTTGAAAACCTGCCTTCATGCACCTGTACTTTTTTCTCCAGGCGACATTCACGCAGGTATGCCCTGATAACAGCATCGGTCTGCGGTAAATCCTCGGTGCCGTAGAGTTTGCTGAAAAGATATGAGTCCGAAAATACGGTGCCGAAGTGCTGCGTGTACCAAGCCCGGTTCTCCGACTGAACTCTCACGCCATTGAGCCAAACCTCACCACGTCCAGGCTCGTAAAGCCCGCAAAGAATTTTCGCGAACGTGGTCTTGCCGCTGCCGTTGCCACCGATGATGAATAGCAACTCACCCGCTTCAATAGAGAGACTGATCGGTCCGAGTTCGAAACCGCTTTCACCATCGACGCCGCCGTAGGTGTGGCCAATGCCAGTCAGTTTTATGTTGCAACCGGAGGCATGCGGCCGTTCGCCGAGATTCACATCGTTTGCGACAGCAGTTGCGACGCGGTCACGTGAGTTGCGCGAATGCAATTCAGTCACGGACATCGACGCCGAGTGCCGGAACACGCCAAGCGCCTCAAGATTATCCAGCGCCACACCTGCGCGAGCGAATTGGCTGCCGCTTTCGATCACGCGATCCATGTTCGCCTTCATGTAAAGAAGCGTGACCATGAAGCTGATCATGACCTCATGGGAAATTCCGCCCAGGAGTTTTCCACCGTAGATAAGCAACGCGACAAAAATAAAAAAAGCTATTTCGGAGTATCCGTAGATAACTCCAAACAGCAGTTCAGCGCTGTAATTTCTATCCCGGTACTTAGTCGATACGTCATAGAGCTCACCGGCGTAAAAACCATTCCACCGGGACAAGTTCATTTTCAGTTCCTTGATGCCACCACTCATCGCGTTGTACGTGGCTAGCATCGTTTCCGCAAAAGCACGCGCTTCACGCAGGTATTGCTCGAACTTCTTTTTCAGAAATTCGCGCGTCACGGTCAGGACTACCATGAAACCCACCAGCACAAGCAACAGCTTCCAAGACAGATATCCCAGATAGCAGAAGGATGCGATGGTCACCGTGTAGTCGACCAGCACCGCAGGGAGCGAGCGCATGGATTCCGACAGACGATCCACGTCCTGGGTAACGGCCGACAGCAGTTTGGCGTTGCCATCGCGCTCTAGTTCGACAAGCGGCGTATTGATCCATTGCCGTCCGAGTTGGAGCCGAAGGTCGAACGCCGACCACAGCGCCAACTTGGAAATGCTCACCCTGGCAATGAAACTCGCCACTGCTGCGGCAGTGCAAAGACCGATGAATTCCCAAATGTCCGCATTCCCGTCAACGACACCCCTGAGGTGCGCATTGAATATCATCAGCAAGCGGACGGCGGTCAATCCAGCGACAGCTGAGATGATCGTGGTGACAATGATCACTCCAGGAGCGTACCCGAACAGAAAACGTAAGATCCTCACCGCACACCTCTCTCACTCAGCGCTGGAATTTTCGAGTAATAAAATCGAATGCGAATCTAGAAACGGAACACCCTCGAGCTATGCGAATACATCTTCACGACACCCAATACCGTCCACGATATGTACGGAGGCGTAGGGGGGATAATCCGGCACCACGCGGCAGTCGTTTTCCAAAATACTGATGCCACCGACTTCACTTACGTTTTCAAAATTGCTGAAACGGTAAGTGATGTACATCATTCGATTTCGATCAGTCCGAATGAATTCAGCGCGCAAACGCACGCCAGCCTTGTTGGCTTCAGAGATCAAATAATTGATGATGATCGTGCCCACGCCACGCGACATCACGCGACACGACATCAGCAGCAGCTTCACCGTCCAATGTTCCTGTGCGCGCTCCAACAAGCACAGGCCGATCTTTCCATAGGCGCCGAACTTGTCTTCCAATCCGGCGATAAGCAGATCGTGATCGGGCGAATCCATGATCGCCTTCAGCTCATCGTAGTTGTAGGTGCGCCCGGTGGTATTTAACTGATGGGTGCGCTTGGTGAGCTCTTCCGCTCGCTGCAAGTCATTTTCGGTCGCCCTTCCCATCGTCAGCTTGAGACCAAGGGTCGCCAGAAAATCATCTTTCGGCCCTTCGTACTCCGCTTCCACCGCGTTGCGCTGGATATCGCTGAGATACATGAGTCGGCGGCCTTTGGATTCGTCCGTGATGAAACGCGGAATGAATTCTTGCCGTTCGAGAATGGCGTCAAACTCGATCGCGTCGACACACAACACGTCCGGATGCGAGAACGCCACTTCCTCGCGTTCGTACGACTGATCGTCGATAAAGGCAATGCTATCGATACCGACATTGATCGCCGTGGCGATCGCCTGCACCGAGACGGCCTTTGATCCCCAGTTGATCTGCGGATAGAGAAAATATTCGGCGATGCCGAACGAACCCAGCTTCGCCATGGCGGTGGCGTGATCATTCTTGCTCGAAATCGACTGAAGGATGCCGCGGCGATCGAGCTCCTGGATCACATTCATGACGCCGGGAATCAAGGTGACGGCCTCATCTTCGAGGAGAACACCGTCCCAGATCGTATTGTCGAGATCCCAGACGACTACCTTGACCGACTTAGTGCGCCGCTCTTCTCTGTCTTTTTCCAACTCAACCAACAATGCATCGCTAGACATCTCTATTCCTCCGAAGAAAAGACAGCGAAAGATCGCAACTACGGATAGCAAAGCTTGAGTCGCCACTGTCGCCGGAACGATAAGCAACGCCCCAGCGCCGGAGCCGATGAAGAATTTGTGGTGGCGTACCGATCAATTACCCGCAATTTCAAACAGAGATTGGCTTACATACTTCTCCCGACAGAGGGATCTCTGCAGCTTCCCGCTTGTCGTTTTCGGAATGGAACCGGGAGGAATGAATCGAATGTCATGCACTCGAATCTGATGCTCTTCCGCCACCTCGCTGCGGATAGCCTTTTCGAGATCTCGCCGCGACACGGCCAGCGCGCCGGCATCACCATCGACGCTGTTTCCAACGCAGTACTCGGTGCCGATCTCACTGACGACGACCAGTCTCGCGTGTTCGTCCGCATCGACGGAAAACGCGATCGTGCAGCCTGGGCGTAGTGCCGGATGACTGGCTTCCGCGGTCTTTTCGATTTCCTGCGGATAGTGATTGCGCCCTTCGATGATGATCAAATCTTTTCTACGGCCGGTGAACACCAACTCGTTGCCGTCCATAAACCCAAGATCGCCACTGCGCATGTAGCGCTCTCCTGGCAAATCTTTGATCTGCGCGTGAAACTTTTCTTCGGTATCGCTCGGGCGGTTCCAATAGCCCTTCGCAATGAGGTCGCCGCTGACCCAAACTTCCCCGATTTCCCCAGGTTTACTTAGCTCGAACGAGTCTGGGTTGACAATGCGTACGTCGATCTTCCAGGGCCCGGGCCAAACGCGACCGCAGCCCATCATCACGATCGATGCTTGCCCATCCTTGGCCGACTGAACCTTGTGATCTCGCAGGAGGGTCGCATCCAGCGAATAATATTTAGGCCCCGCATCGGCCAACGTAACCAACAAGGTCGCTTCGGCAAGCCCCCAGGCTGGGGCCATTGCATCGCGCCGCAGACCGCATGGTGCGAATGCCTCGATAAACCGATCCGTGCTGGTGTTGCGGATTGGCTCGGCGGCATTGTTGGCTCTGTGCCAGCAACTCAGATCAAGCAGTCGACGCTGCTCAGCGGTCGTTTTGCGCGCAACGAGATCGAACGCGAAATTCGGTCCCGAGCTATGGGACGCGCGATAGCGGTGAATCGCGTTGACCCAGCGCACCGGATTCTTTACGAATTCGAACGGCGTCATGACGTAAACCGACATGCCAAACGCCAAAGGCACCAGCAATCCGTCAATCAAACCGAAGTCGTGAAAATAGGGCATCCAGCAAACGGCTTGCGTTCCGGCTGTGGGACAGCCCGAAGCGGTGCCGTTGTAGTCAATGATCTTCATCAGATTGCGATGGGTGACCATGACGCCTTTCGGCGTCGAGGTAGACCCTGAGGTGTATTGCAAGTAGGCGATGTCTTCCGCCTCCTGTTTCGGTTCGCGCCATGCGCTCGATTGATCGGCCAAGGTGTCAACCGCAATCCATTCCACGTCGGTGAGCCCGTCGATGGTGCTGGCGATGTCACGCAGCGTGTTCAGAACGGATGACGTCGTCAGGATGAAACGTATGTCGCAATCTAAAACGACACCTTTGACGCGATTCAGATAGCGTTCCACCTTCCCCGAAAGCGGCGCAGGCATCGGTACGGCGATAATTCCGCCATAAGCGCAGCCCAGAAAGGCCTGCATGACCTCTGCGCCCGCATCGAACAACATCATCGCGCGGGCACCTTGCGCTCCCCGGCTTTGAAAATAGGCCGCCAACGAACGAGCCTCGCGGTCCAGCTCTGCAAAGGTCTTGGGCGCACCTTCGGTCTCGCCGTCGACCAACCTGGTCACCGCCGCTTTATCAGGCAGAACAGCGGCCAAGGCATGGAAATACGTACCCACTGTTGCATGGCCGGCACTGCGCACTTCTTCGACGAGCTTCCGGCGCTCTGTGTCCGAGTCATGTGTCTTCGAAGATTGAATGTCTTGCATCACCCAACTCCCACTAGAAGGATCGTTCGAATGCGTCAATCACGCCGCCTCGCTGCGCACTTCAAGCGCGCGGGAGCGTCACGCCGGTATAGACACGCTCACCATGGACAAACCAGCGTCCGACAAAATCAGTCGAAGGACGTGGCATGGGTTTCACTTTATTTTCCAGAATGATCAAGAAGGTTCCCTCTTTAGAATTTTCCGCTGTGACGGAAAAAATCACGGAAACATCTCGAAACCCAAGAAAGGAACGTGTGCTTGGGTAATAGCACTTATAAAAAGACTCTTTGGCGCTGAAGGCGAGTTTCGGCCAATCAACGCCATCGATGCGCGGCAACGGATGGAAATGCTCAAGGTCATTCGGTCGACAAACCAAATGGTACAAATCACTTCCGAGTGGCTTTGCTTCTTCGGCGTCAAATCCCACGCCATCCGCATCGACTGACCGCGCGACTACTGCGGAACAAAAACCCTCGCAATGCGTGATGCTTCCGCAGAAACTGTCCGGCCAACGTGGACTGCGGTCGAGCTCGGCAACGATCGGACCCACATCTGCGCCCGCCTTCGCCAACGCTTTGCGCGCTGCAGCGCGGCCTGCAGAAAATTCCCGACGCCGCGCCGGTATGGCTTTGCGGATGTAAGCCTCTTCTTCGGAGAAGAGCGGTGCGGAGAACATGTCCGAATCCGCGATGCATGCTGATATGGGTGCGACGAACAGATCCGCTAACGCACGCTCATCCATGACAGCGTTCATTGCGTCACCGCATCGAACTCGACTTGCCGCCTCTCCGGCGCACTGGCGTGGTGTCCCGCGGAATCGCCTCCCGCCATCAGCTTCTGTCGCTCGAATTCCTGGAAGCCGAGATTGGCGATCGTGATTTGCTGGATCTGCGTACTGCCCTCGATGATCTCCATGATCTTGGCGTCTCGCATCAAGCGCTCGACCGGATAGGAGGGGCTGCAGCCATTCGCACCATGAATCTGCACTGCGCGATCCGCCGCCCGCATCGCTGCGGTCGACGCATGATATTTCGCGATAAAGGTATGCATGATGTCCTGGAAATCTCCGGACTCGCGCATTGCTCCCGCCTGGCGGCACAACAACCGCGCCGCGACGCTATCCGTGATGATGTCGCTGATCATCTGCTGGATAAGCTGATGTTCTTTCAGGAAAGCGCCTGAACGTTTAGTGCTATTGGCATACTCGTAACACGCATCGAGACAGGCCTGCGCGATACCCACCGCACCGCACGCTACCGAATAGCGACCGAGTCCAAGCGCAGTTTGTGCCACTGTCGCCCCGAAGCCGGGCTTTCCGATCATATTTTCTTTAGGCACGCGGCAATGCTTGAACGTCGCCAGAGCCAGCATCGATCCGCGTGTGCCGAACATGTCGTTGATCGGTTCGACGGAAAGTCCCGGCCTATCGCGCTCGACCAGAAACGCTACTGGCAGATCGTTGTATTTGCAGAGGACCAAATACAGATCGGCGATTTGGCCAAAGCTGATCCATTTCTTTTGGCCGTGAAGGAGAAACTCATCACCATCGGCAACCGCAACCGTTTCAACAGCATTGATATCGCTGCCCGCGTTGGGTTCGCTGATCCCAAGCGCACCAATGGCCTCTCCCTTGGCCAGCAACGGCAACCAACGCTCTTTCAGGCCAGCGCCGCCCCAACGAAGAATCGTATGGGCGATCATGTCATGCACGGTTAAAAGCGTGCGCACCGACGAGCAGGCTCTACCGAGTTCCTCATGCAGGATCCCGTAAGTCACCATGTCCATCGATGCGCCGCCCCAACGATGTGGCAAGAACGGAGCGAAATAACCATTCTGAGCCAGATCCGATCTGATCGAATCAGATAGCTTCTGAGAACGATCATGGAGTTCCGCAAAAGGGCTGACTTTGTCTAAAGCAAATTGACGAAATTCGCTCTGCCGACTATGTGTTTCCATTCCCTTGATCACAATCACAGCCCTCAAAATTTAAGTATCTTCAAGCAGGCACAACTACACCTACTTTTCTTCCAAGCATCTGCGCAATCGAATTAATCGTGCTGAAATTTGTTAACTGCAGATCGTCATCCTCGATCGTGATCGAGAACTCTTTCTCCAGCCAGGCGATAAGTTGAATCGCGAACAATGAGTTCACGTAACCGCCTGCAAATACGTCGTCTGCGTCGTCGAGCCCATCCGTCCGGAAAAAGCGGGAAAAGAACTGACGGACTATTTGTTTGTACTCACTCATAGTGGAATCCATCCTTTTCGGAATCAGTATTCAAAAAAACCTCTGCCGCTCTTTTGACCATGCAAGCCCGCATCCACCATCTGCTTCAGCAAGGGGCATGGACGGTATTTGCTGTCATTGAAACTTTCATACAGGACATCGATCGAGTACAAAATCGTATCCAGACCGATGAGGTCTGCAGTTGCTAGAGGACCCATCTTGTGGCCAAAGCACTCGACAAAAATCTTGTCGATGTCGCTCGGTGGAGCAACGCGATCATGGACGAGGAATGCCGCCTCGTTGACGGTCAACATCAGTACTCGATTGGACACAAATCCAGGCGAGTCCCGCACAATCACGCCCTCTTTGCCGAACTGGCTCAGAAATTTGATCGCGGTATCGATTGTTTCAGTCGTTGTGTGATGGCCGCGGATGACCTCGACCGTCTTTTTCATCGGTACCGGATTCATGAAATGCATTCCAAGAATCCGATCTGGACGTTTGGTAAGAGAACCAATCCGGGTAATCGATATCGCCGATGTATTCGCAGCGAAAACCGTCTGCGGTCGGCAGATCTGATCAATCTGTCGATAAATACCCTTCTTGATGTCGAAGTTTTCCGTGGCGTTCTCGACGACAAAATCCGCTTCTTCCAAAACAGCTAGATCTGTCGAAGTAACTACCGCGGAAAGTATTTCGTCGGCGCTCTTGCCGCCATTCTTCTTACCCATGAGAAGCTGGGCTCGAATATTCTGGCGAATCGACCTCACCGCATCATCGAGGATGTCTTTTCCTGTATCGATAAGCAGCACTTTGTGCCCATGCTGGGCGAGATCCTGGGCCAAGCCGCGTCCCATCACGCCGGCACCCACAACTCCGATGACATTTAAATCTTGCAAGTTATCACCCCTTCGATAATGACCAATCAAAATGGTTGCGAACTGCGAAACGTCCCGATAAACATCGATGAAACTGTCAGCTTGCGCAACGTTCCTGCACCGCCGACCGCGCCATCATTTTGCGCAGTTCAATCGACAATGCGCGCAGAAAAAGTGCTTGAGCCGAGCGAATGAAGAAGTGTCCGCCCGGCATCATCTGCAAACCGAATAAACCATCCGTCGCATCGCGCCATGCCGCCACATCGTCGCGCCCAGCTTCGGGATCGCACAGACCGCCGAACGCCAGGATGTCACACTGCAATCTGGGCTCGTGTTGATATTTGTAGTCTTCATGAACTGCCAGATCGGCGCGCAGCATCGGCTCGATCAGCGACATCAGCTCGCTATCGTTCAAGACTGCGGCAGGCGTGCCGTCCAATTGACGCAGACCTTCGATGAATTCTTCATGCGGAAGATGATTGATCGGCGCGCGCGTTAACGGCCGCTGTGGCGCCACTCTTCCCGAAACGATCAGGCACTCCGGCGCAGGATGACCTTCCTGCTGCAGTCTCCGCGCCAACTCGTAAGCGACGATCGCGCCCATGCTATGCCCATATACGGCAAACGGACGATCCATCAGCGGAATTAATGCGGGCAATACCGCGTCGACGATATCGGCGGCATTCGCTATGGGCGTTTCGCGCTGACGCATTTCGCGCCCGGGAAGTTGCACCGCGCAAAGCTCAATGCTTCGCGGCAGATAGTCATGCCATTCCCTGAAAGCTTGAACTGAGCCACCTGCAAATGGAAAGCAAATGAGTCGTGCGATGGCGTTTTCTTGCGACTTGAAAATCTCGACCCAAGGATTAGAACGATGCACTGGCAGCTACTCCCTCGCTAAGACCATGACCGACAATCACTTCGCAGCATGTCCTGCAAGCTGCTAGCTACTCGACGCCTCCATCTGGCGGCGCAAGCTCAGTGGTCTCATGTCAAGCCAGGTGTGCTCGATGTACTCCAGGCACTCGTGCTTCGAACCGGATTTTCCGACTTCCTGCCATCCTGCGGGCAAGGGCCTGTCGGCGGCCCATATCGAATATTGATCTTCGTGATTCTTGACGACTGCGAACGTCTCTTCCTTGCTCTCACCTTCAATCATTGAAGTCCTCTCCCTATGGATGAAGCATCATCAGCGCCGAGCCCTGCCTCGCATTTGTCATGTTGCGAGTCGGTTTTCGCAGACAAGTGTCACTCGGATGTCACGCTTTCAAAATCAGGCAAAACCTTTCTGACATAGCTGCTGAAGCTATGAGCAATACAGATGAAAAGTTAATTCCCTACATATAAAGCAGACAGCAACCAAAACGCCGCGCACACGCATTTATCGGACTATAAAGCTGCAAGCAACCACCCCCCTATCCCCTGGCGATCTGCTTACGACTTGTTGCTCCTTCCACACAGGGTACACACCGTGCACGTCAAGTATATATTTGATGAAATGAAGATAATGTGAAATAACTTCACGCACTGTGACGCTGTAACGCTGTAACGCTGTAACGCACCTATAATTCCGAATCCCTAGCGAGAACTGGTGCAGGCCAGCCTAGCATTCGCCCGATAATGCGCGTTCGACCAGGCGACGCGGGTCTGCTGGTAAATCTCGATCGACAGCATGCGCAGGAACAATGTCTGAGCTGTCTGGATGAAGAAGTGGTCACCCGGAACCATGCGCAAGCCGAAGTCGCCATCGGTGACCTCGCGCCAGTCGTCCATACCCTGGCGCCCCGCTTCGGAATCCTGCAGGCCGCCGAAAGCGAGAATGTTGCACTCGAGCCGCGGTTCGGCCGCATGAACGTATTCTTCGTTGATCGCGAAATCCGCGCGCAGCATGGGAGAGATCAGCGCCATCAGATCGCTGTCCCCCAGAACTTCTTCGGGGGTTCCGTGCAAATGCCGCAAAGCCTCGACGAACTCCGCTTGTGGCAATTTGTTGATCGGTTCTCGCGGAGGACGCCGGTGGGGTGCGACGCGGGCTGAAACCATCAGGCATTCCGGCGCGAGCGACATGCCCTGCAGACGCCTGGCGAATTCATAGGCAATCAGCGCACCCATGCTGTGTCCATACAGAATAAATGGACGATCCAGATAACCCTGCACTTCAGGCAGCATGGCGTCGAGCAGGCTGTCGACATCGCTCAGCGGCGTCTCGCGCATGCGCGTTTCCCGACCGGGGAGCTGGACGGCCAGCAGTTCGATGCCGTCGGGCAAATGGTCCGGCCATTTGTTGAAACTTTGCGCGCCGCCTCCGGCAAACGGAAAGCAAATGAGTCGCGCGATGGCGTTTTCTTGTGGCTTGAAAATCTGGACCCAAGGATTGGAACGATGCACTGGCAGCTACTCCCTCGCTAAGACCATGACCGACAATCACTTCGCAGCATGTCCTGCACGCTGCTAGCTACTCGACGCCTCCATCTGGCGGCGCAAGCTCAGTGGTCTCATGTCAAGCCAGGTGTGCTCGATGTACTCCAGGCACTCGTGCTTCGAACCGGATTTTCCGACTTCCTGCCATCCTGCGGGCAAGGGCCTATCGACGGGCCATATCGGATATTGACCTTCGTGATTCTTGACGACCGTGAACGTCGCTTCCTTGCTCTCACCTTCAATCACCGAAGTCCTCTCCCTATGAATGAAACATCCATCAGCGCCGAGCTCGGCCTCGCATTTGTCATCGCGGCGCGTATATTGAACTGTAGATCAAAATAAAGTCAATGTGATGACTTCACACATACTGTGACGCAGTGGCGCACCACAAACCAGTGCATGGGTGGATGCATGGATATGCTGGGCCAGTCTACGCCGTAGCAGTGCGCAATATATTTCGGATGCCGTGGCGGCCGGTTCGCTTTGCCCGCAAATCTTTGTGCACCATGGGGTCGGCAGCGAAATGTGGAGCGAAGACGCCTTCATGCGATTAGGCGATGCGGGTTGAAATTGCGCCGCATTCGAGGCGCCGATTCAACTCATACGTGACAACTTGCGTAGCGGCGCGCACGTGCCACATAGGACTGGTAGCTGCGCTCCATCATGACCAAATGCTTATCGGTGACCTGACCAACAACACGACCAGGGATGCCCCGCACGATTGAATTGTCAGGAATCACCTTCCCTTCGGGAACCAAGGATTTGGCCGCAATGAGGCAGTTGGAACCAATCTTGGCTTCGTTCAAAACAACCGAGCCGATGCCAATCAACGATCCATTTCCAATCTCGCATCCATGCAGCATGGCCAAATGGCCGACGGTGACTCTGTCCCCTATTACCAATTGGATGCCTGGATCCGTATGCAACACGGCGTTGTCCTGGATATTGCTCTCGCTACCCACAATGATTTTGTCGCTGTCGCCTCTCAAGACGGCACCAAACCATACGCTGGATGTGCGACCGATATGCACATCCCCAATAAGCTTTGCAGAAGGAGCTATGTAAGCGCCTTCGTCCAACAGCAGCCCTGGCTTTTCCAGCGCAATGTAGAAAGAGTTCACTTGCTGTCAGTTTCCCTGGGTGAGATGTGATCGATGGCAGCGGCGCCAACCTCTTCGACCGTCCCCTCCAGCACCTTCATCGCTAAAGATGTTGTGACGACCGATTGAATCCGCCTTTACACTCAATCGCTCCTCGTCGCCACTACCGGCGGAACTGCGGCGGCACGCAGCGCCGGGCCTAGCACGGCGAGCTGGCCAACCAACCACAAGGCGATTGCGCCGACGGGGAAATAGATCGCCGGCAGCCGTGGCAATTCGTAATGCTGCATCAGAAATTGGTTGATGCCATAGGCCAACACCATCCCCAACGCGATACCAATCGTCGCGAGCAGGAAGTTCTCGGTCTGGAAGTAATGCAGGATGTCGGCACGCGTGGCACCTAGCGCGCGGCGCACGCCGATCATCCGGCGGCGTTGTGCCACCCAGAAGCTGCCCAGCCCGACGATGCCCAGTGTGGTGACGATCAGCAACGCCGCGATCACCCCAATAAGTATGCCGGCCATGGCGCGGTCTGTGGCAAAAAAATCATTGCGCGCTTCATCGTACGTGCGCTTCTTTAACACCACGCGGTTGGGATTGAGTTCCTTCAGCTTGGTGACCGCCGCTTTCAGCACCGCCATGCGATCCTGCGGCGCGCAGCGAATCACGTAGCTCGCACCATCGGCCGAGGTCATGCGGATCGGCCATATCGTGCTGTATTCCAGGCCCTGCTGCAGGCCGTTCGGCCGTACTAGATGTGCGACCACACCGATCACACGGAACGCGACCCCGTCGCCCACGTAGATGACCTTGCCCAGCGCATCCTGTCCGGGCCACAACCGCTCGGCCAGTGTGCGCGTGATGATCATGGTGTGCGGCATAATCGTTACGTCACCACGGTTCAAGCCAGCCACCACCGCGGCGAAATCGGCATACTCGCTGGGCTGAAAATCGCGTCCTGCCACCAATTGCATGCCCAGTGCGGGCACCAGGTTCTCACCCAAATACTGCGCAGCCTCAAGCGTATCTTCTTGCTGCTGAGGATCCAGCTTGATGCCGCTGTTGGATGAGCCATCGAGGGTGAATGGCAAGTAGCGGGTCAGCGTCACCTGCGTCACGCCGGGGATCTGCCGCAGCGCCGCCAGATCGGTCTGCGATTGCGCATTGCCATCGGGGCCAGCGCCGATGTAGCCCAGCTGGACCTCCACCAATTCGTTTTCGGCAATGCCGCTGGATAAATGCATGACCTGCAACCGCTGGCCGATCAGGAACACCGCGTTGCAGACGATGGCGCAAGTCAGCGCGATCTCCATAATAAGCAGCAATGAGGTGAGCTTGTGGCGACGAAGGGTGGAAAGAATCGGCAGAATATCCATGTCAACCACTCTTCAATTGTAGGGCGGGAGCGATTTGGCAGGCACGCCAGGCCGGCAGCAGGCCAGCCAGCAAACTTGCGCATACCGCCAATAAAAAAGTGGCCAGCAGCATCGCTGTATCAAGATGCGCTAGCGCGGCGTATTCCGCCGGTTGCCTGCGCACCAGCCACAAACCGAGCAAAGCCAGCAGCAGGCCGCCGATGCCACCGGCAAGACCGATCACACCCGACTCCACCAGCAGTTGCGCGAATAGCGCACGTTTCGATGCACCCAACGCACGGCGCACACCCAGCTCGCCGGAGCGACGCATGAACTTGGCCAGCATCAGGCCCATCATGTTGACCAGGCACACTAGCAGGAAGCCGAGCGCCAACCAGGTCTGCAGACGCACATCGTCAGGCACCACCTGGTTGTAGTCCAGCCACTGCGTGACATTGCGCAGACGCACATTCGGCGGTCGCTGGAAACGGCCCAGCGCTTTTTGCTGCGCCGAGTAATTAACGAGAAACGTCTTGTAATCAGCAGCCTTGGCTGGCGTGTCCAGTTGCACCCAGAATTGCAGCCAGACGCAAGGCGCCGCATGGCTGGGGTTCTTGCCGGATCCGGCATTGCCCCAGCAGTCAACGCTGCCTTGCTGATTCATGCCCACGTCCTGCGACGTGGATAGTGGCACGTAGATGCCTTCGTTCTCGCCGTAGCTTTTGCGGTTGAGGTCGTAGAACTGCGGATTGGGATGCCAGTCGCCGAGCACGCCAATGATGCGAAACGCGGCACCGGACAGTTGCAAGATCTGCCCGGTGCTGTCCTTGCCACCGAACAGTTTGTCGTTGAGCTCGGCGCTGATCACCGCCACGCGCGCATGCGCTTCGTCGTCTTCCGCATTCCACGCGCGACCGTATTGGAACGGCACGCCGAACATCGGAAAGAAATCGGCGGTGGTGTAGCGTGCAGCTTCGTAGAACGAATCGAGCATCGCGTTGTCCAGCTGCACCGCCACCTGGCCGCCCGTCATCAGCGCCTGAAGGTCCGCGCGTTTGGCGCTCAGCAGGTTCGTGCCGTCGATCCAGGACACCTGACCTGGCGGTTCCGTCGTGCCCGCCACATACCCGTTGGCGTCCCGCGGATCGAGCTGTGGGAAATAAGTCAGCGTGCTGCGCCCCGGCAATGGATCGCGCGACAGCACATGCAGCACGGTCAGCGTGGTCATGCTGGCGCCGATGCCCATCGCAACCGCCAGTACCATCAGCGCAGTAAGAGCCCTGTTGCGCCCGAGGCTACGCAAGGCCAAGTCAAGGTAATAGCCAAACATCCGAAACTCCCTGTGGGTGCTAAGCGCCGATTCCTGTCATCCAACTTCGTTAGCGAATATCGTGCCAGTCGTGCGACCAAGACTTTGGACGAAATTTCAATGTGTTAACGGCCATTGCAACACAACAGCGCAGTCCGCGGACAGTATGCGGACACTTAACGGACACTCCTTCGTACTCCTGCTCCGGCGCCATCCACATCGCCCAAAATCGTACATTCGGTGAGCACCACGTTGTAGGTTCGTCCTCGCAGTCAGCTGAGAAACTTGAAAAAACCATCGTCATCGTTTGCGTAACTCGCCAATCACCCTGACCCAACACCAGGCCCAGTTCCTTCAGGATTAAAGTCGACCAGAATACGCAACACGCGAATCGAATGATCCTTCGGTGCACGATCTCCCACCGATGCGTATGAGAAAACACCCAACTGCTCGATATCTGGCCTGCATATCCTTGAGCTCCCATCAACGATAAATCGAGCCTATGACAAGTGGCAGTCCTTGTTGCCTGTCAGCAATGGTCGGTGTGATGCCGGCGGCGCATGAAGGATTTACCAAGAAGTGTCTGCTCGGATTGCGGGCATTGCTGACAGCGCGTACCCCTTCAAACATCTGCCAGTCTTTCGACAACTCACCTGAATTCCGGCCCGTGCTTCCAAAGCTCGCTCCATGGCCTGCGCCTGGCGCCGCACACAAAGATATCGGGGTGCTCCCCGCTTTCCTCATTGGTCACGCCCAAGGTGTTGGCCGTGTGCCCGGCAACGCGGCAATCGGTGAAAAGCTCATCGGCGCGCTCGTGTGAACTTCCCAGCACGATATATGTAGCAGGTGGTGCCTGTGGATAGCCACGCAGCCATCCGGAGTTGACGGCGGTGATGGGTGTGGGCAGGCGATAGCGCTGACCCAGCAGGGCAATGGCGCCGTACTCGCCATAGTTGCCCACGACAATGCCCAGGTTGGCTTGCTGTTCGGCAGGCAAGGCATCGCGAATAGCTGCCACTCGCGCGACGATTTCGTCCCAACCGATTTCTTCGCGGAGGTCGCCGTTGTTTTGGAGTGCAAAGTCTCGCAACGGACCGCCTGATGCGATGGGTACGATGCGCAGCGTCGCATAGATGCCGATGGCGAAGACACCCGTAAATACCAGTGTGGTGATCCCAACACGCCATGCGGGGCGCAGCGTGCGCAACCATCGCTCGCCCACAACGGATCCCATGGCCAGGAGCATGGGGTAAGCGCCACAGGTGTAATAAAAGCGTCCCTGTGCCAACAGGAACAGCAGCAGTGGCACCACATACATCCAGGCAAGCATGCGATAGCGGCGGTCGTTGAAATAGGCGAACAAACCCACCAGCCAGACAGGCGCGGCGAACAGGTTGGCATTCAACAGAAACTGATCGCGCAGGAAGCCCTCAGCGCGCCCCTGATGTAGGTCGCGCGCATGGATGCCTTGCAGGAAATGGTAGGAAACGAAATCGTGCCTGATAAGCCAGGCAAGGTTGGGTGCGAATATAAGCAGCGCGATGACGCCACCGGCCCAGAACCAGCGATTAGCGACATATCGCCGTGCGTCGGTGAGCAGTACTCCCACCAGCACGCCAGCGAGCACGAACGCGATCGAATACTTGGTCTGCAGGCCAAGGCCTGCGACTATGCCTATCGCCACCCACCAGCGTGGCTCATCGTCACGTACCAGACGAATCACGCACCAGGCGATAAGCACCCACCACAACAGGTCGAATGAGGAATACTGGAATTCGGTCGCCCAGAACATCGGCAATGGCGACAGCGCTACCGCGATGGCGGCAAACGTCTGCGCCAGCCGCCCGCCCCCCAGATCGCGAGCCATGAGGCCACTGGCGAGAACCACCAGGACTTGCGCGAGCACCGAAAACAAGCGCAAGCCCACGAGTGACAGGCCAAACATCTTGAGGCCCAGGTACTCCAGTGCAGCGGTCAGGGGTGGATAAGGCACAAAGCCCCAATCCAGATGCTGTGCATCGCTCAGGAATTGCCATTCGTCCCGGTGAAAACCGTACTGCCCGTTGGTCAATATGTGGGCTACGCCAAAGAGCACGGCAATGACGAGCACCGGCATGGCGCTCCCCTCTTGGCCTGGCATAGCGCGCTGAACTGGAACACTGGTCGCAACCATGGATACATCCTTGAAACAGGTCGACTGTTCGCCCGGTACCTTATACCGCCCCTATCGTGTCAGCTTTCGAAAGCAGGCATTGGCTATCTGTTCTCGATGTTCATAATTGGCAACTACCGGGCACCTTCCTTCGCACATCATGGTCACCTTTCCATGCGACAGATAAACGAAGAAAGCAGACCCCGTTGAACCCGCCCCCAGAACATGAGGTACAGCATCACGAACCATGCTGGTTGAGATAGACATGATCTCACCGTGAGGTAGCGAAGCAAAAGCATGTCTGTCGTTTTCAAGTACGGCCATCCCGGGTCGCACGAGATCATGCATCTAGGCGAAATACTCATCCGTAAGCACAGCGACGAGCCATACCTATCGCTTTACCTTTCCGCCGGCCTTGCCGGTATGGAAGCTATCGTAGAACCTGTATGTGGTGGAGGTCCGGTAGGCGTGGCCAATGAGTTTCAAGGGATGTGCGGGGAGTTCAATTTGAATCGCGGTCACGTTGACGGATAACAGCCAGCCATACGAACAATGGCGAGCGCCGTCGAGATGTACCTCTTGGCGAAATACGAGGGTTTGCACAGCGTGTATTGACACACTCCGCCTACCGGCGAGTAACCTCACGCAGCGTGGCGACGAACTAAGACAAGATGGGGCGATTAGGGCGGTAAAAGACCGGTTTCCGTCGCATCTGCATCAGAAGGCTGTTCTGTTCGCCATGTCCTGCCGAGGTGTACATCGTGAATACGGAAAGTATTGCTGTTGCCGAGATGGACGCGAGAGAACCATCCCAGCGGCTGATCTATCGGCATACGCTACCGATCCGGATCATGCACTGGATCAATGTCATTGCACTGTCACTGATGCTATTCAGTGGTTTGCAGATCTTCAATGCGCATCCGAGCCTTTACTGGGGCAACCGATCCGACAAAGGCAAAGAGCTCCTGACGCTGGGCGCCCGTCAGGATTCGGCAGGACACCTTGTCGGGACCACCCGGATTGGCAGCCACGTATTCACTACCACTGGAGTGTTGGGCGTATCCAAAGGCAGTGATGGCACCCCCGAAGTACGCGGCTTTCCATCCTGGCTCACTGTGCCGGGCCCCGCCTGGCTAGCGATGGGAAGGCGCTGGCACTTCTTTTTCGCGTGGGTGTTCGTGCTGAACGGGCTTTGCTATGTTGGCTATTCGCTTGCCCGACGACACTTGCAGCGCGACCTATGGCCCACACGTACCGATTGGCGCGGGATCGGCCATTCGATTCTCGACCACATTCGCTTCAAGCATCCGCATGGCGAAGAGGCTCTGCGCTACAACATCTTGCAACGACTTGCCTACCTGACCGTGATCTTCGTGTTCGGTGTCGGCATCGTGCTGATGGGCCTGGCGATGTCGCCACGCATGGATGCAGTGCTCTCGCCCCTGGTCGAGGCCGTTGGCGGTCGTCAGTCCGCGCGGACCATTCATTTCATCATCGCCTGGGCCTTCGTGGCCTTCGTGCTGATCCATGTGTTCGAGGTGCTTATCAGCGGTGTATTCAATCAGCTTCGCGGCATGATCACCGGCTACTACAAAGTTGATACAGGCAAGGTCGATATCGTCAAACCCGACGAGACGATCTCTGCCGAGGAGCGCTCCCATGACTGACCGTCGATCGTTCCTGCGCATCGCCATCATGGGCACGGCGAGCCTGATCGTCGCCGGCTGCGATCGCATTTCGCAAAGCGACTGGGGTCCGAAGGTGCTGAACAAGGCCGAGGGGCTGAACCGCCGCGTGCAGGCTTTGCTCTCACCTTCAAGCGCCATGGCGAAGGAATACACCGAGGCCGATATCTCCTCCGTGTTTCATCCGAACGGCACCACGATGCCCAACACGCCGGCCTATCAAGCACTGATGGCGAACCAGTTCCGCGACTACAAGCTGCGGGTGGACGGCATGGTCAGCCGGCCCGCCATGCTGTCGATCGACGACCTGAAGAAAATCGACACACGCACGCAGATCACCCGGCACGATTGCGTAGAGGGCTGGAGCGCCATCGGCAAGTGGCAAGGCACCTTGCTCTCCGCCGTACTCGATCATGTCGGGGCCGATCCGCAGGCGCGCTTCGTCGTCTTCCACTGCTTCGATGACATGGATGTGAACACGCCTTACTACGAGAGCGTGGACGTCGGCGAAGCGAGACATCCGCAAACGCTGCTTGCATTCGCTCTGAACGACAAACCGTTGCCGGTGCCGAACGGCGCGCCCTTGCGCCTGCGCGTGGGTCGGCAACTTGGCTACAAGCAGGCGAAATACCTGAGCCGCATCGAGGTAGTCAAATCATTCGACGCGATCGGCGGTGGCAAGGGCGGCTACTGGGAAGACCAGGGTTACGAGTGGTACGCGGGTATCTGATCGGGCATGCATAACACGGCGGCAAGCCGCATGCTCATGCGTGCTTATTTGTCGGGACTGGCATCGCCATGCAATGACGAATGACCCGACACGGAGCCATCGACCACCTCGATGGTCTCCACTTCACGCACCCAGCGTGCCGGCCGCTTGTCCCCTGCCACGACAAGCCGCAAGGGGCCGTCCTTGCCGTACAGTGGATGGCCATCCTGCCTGTCGACCACGAGCACGTTGCGATCGCCGAAGGCCGCATCCAGCTCGGTCAGACTGAAGACCACCTGGTAGCCATCGGCCGCGGTGACGCGGACGAACTTTGTCATTTCGCGTCCACGCAACTGCTTGTCAAGCGGTGCGCCCGCGCGCCGCAGTAGCTCGACAAGTGCCACGCCTTCCCAAAGGCTCGGTTTCTCGTCATGCGCACCGGCTGTGACGCTGCTGCGGGGCAGACTCGCCAGGTCGCTTTCGTTGAACGTGCGGATTTCCTTGCCAGCAACCCGAACCTGGACAGATCCCGAGCTCGATGGACTTGCGGGCAGTTGCGCTCCTCGGACGGGAAGCATGAGCGTCGACGCCAGACACAGAGCGATCCCGGATTTCATCAAGAAGGTCTTCAGCATGGGATTCGCTCGATCTCTGTCATGGCGCGTTGATGTGGGCCAGTCTGCATGGAGTGGCTGCATGCCCGACTATATATCGCTCATGACCATCTCGATGAGTCAATACAGAAGACATTCGAGCGCTCCGCCGCTGCCCGTAGCGAGCAGACAAGGACGGACCGCTTGAAGTGCCTCAAACTCCGCTGCACATCACATGGGAGGCACGGTGCCATCGAGGCCGACAGCCACGATCCTGGCGTTCACCGGATTGCCAGGCAGGCCCGCCACGAAGACGTGTGCGCCTTTGACGATCGCGCTCTTGTCCGCGGGTTTGAAGGTCACCACCGGCACGTTGGCCGGCACATCGATGGTCTTCTCGCCCTTTCCATAATCCACCACCAGCGAGCGATCACTGTTGCCGGACGCGCTCTTCACGGTACCGTTGGTCATCGCCGATGCCATCGGCATCGCGTGATTCATCTTCTTGACGGTCCCGTTCGTCATGGCCGAAGACATCACGCTGCCATTGGTCATTGCCGAAGCGCTGCCGTCTTTGGCCGGGAGATCCCAGGCGTAGTCGCCCAGGCCTGAGCCTTTCATCGCCGGTGGAAATACCACCACTTCAAGCGCACGCGAGCTACTGCCATCGGGCACGTTGGCCGAACCGACAAACGAGCCAGGCGTGATCTGGTCGAGGCTGCTCGGCACCACGCCGGTAATACGTGTGTCGGCTGCGATGACGATGGTTCTGGGGCCGGCATCGGTCTGCACGGTAAAGCCGGCAGCCGTCACGGCGGTGACAGTACCGCGCACATGCACGGGTTGATCAGCGGCCATCGCAGACATGGCCATTGCCGAGATCGCAACAGTCATGGCGGCGAGCAGCCCTTTTCGCTGGAGATAGCGGATTTTCATGAGCATGACCTTTCTTGGGTTGGGGAGCGAATAAGCCGATGATCCTGACCTTTCGCTGTGACATGCCCCATCGTTACCTCCCCCACGTTCGATCTGCATGAGTCGAAGCAGCGCGCGACCTCCGATGCCTCATACCGTCTCCTGTTTGCATCGACGCCATATCGGCATGTGCGATCTAGAGCTTTCGGCTTTGCGCCACAGCGTCTGGGGTGACCGTTCCCGGCTTGTTGCCGAAGTGCGCGATGACATAGTTCGCCAGAGCTGCCACCTCCGTGTCCGAGTAAGCGCGACCGAATGCCGGCATGAAGACATCGTGCCCATCGAGGCGCATCTTGGAGCCATGCAAGATGACCTGGGTGACATTGGCACCGTCGATGTCATTCACGCCACGCGTACCCAGTAACGAGGCGTACGGTGTCTCCTGGCCTTGACCGTTCCATTGGTGACAGCTTGCGCAAGCGCTTTCGAAGAGTTTGAGCCCTGCGCTGTTTGCATCTGCGCTGTCTCCGCCGGGGGCCGTATCGCTTGAGGCCAGCGCGGGGGCTGCTTTCGCATCGATCGTGATCGGGTTCTTCCCTTCCCGTGCGGGAACGCTGCGCAGATAGGTCACCAGGGCAGTCGTGTCTTCGGGCTTCAGGTACTGAAGGCTGTTATCAACAGCCTCGCCCATCGGCCCGGAGGCAGAGCCGCGGCCATCCGCGTGCCCGGTGGACAGATAGTTGGCGATCTCGCCATCACTCCATGCACCTATGCCGTGTGCCGTATCCGATGTGATGTTGTAGGCGCGCCAGCCCTGCAATACCTCACCAGCCAGTTCGTTACCGTGCTCCAGGCCGAAGCCCACATTGCGCGGGGTGTGGCATTCCGCGCAATGCCCTAAAGCGCCAGCCAGATAGGCGCCGCTGTTCCATTGCGGTGATTTCGATGCATCGACGACGAAGCGCCGGCTCTTGAAGAACGCCGCATTCCAGAAGCCCATGGCCCAGCGCTGGTTGAATGGGAAACCGAGATCATTGGATTTGTCCGACTGCCGAATCCTCGGCAGGCTGAAGAGATAGGCCTTGATCGCGAGGACATCGCTGCGGCTCAGCTGCGTATACGAGGTATAGGGGAACGCGGGGTAAAGCCGCTTGCCATCCTTGCGTACACCCTCACGTATCGCGCGAACGAAATCATCATCGCTCCAGCTGCCGATGCCGGTTTGCGTATCGGCTGTGATGTTCGACGAATAAATCGTGCCGAACGGCAGACGGAACGGCACACCGCCGGCAAACGGTTTGCCGGAACCGGGCACGGTGTGACAGGCGGTACAGTCGGCCGCCTTGGTAAGGTATTCGCCACGCGCCAGCACGTCAGCCGTGGCAGGAGCACCGGCAATGGCGGGTGCCGTACCGTCGGAGCTGTCAGTGCGATTCAGTGCGAAATAGGCCACGCCACCGAGAATCAGCACGAGAACTACGATGATGAGGAAGCGTTTCATGCGTCATTCCTCCCCGTGCTGGCGACGGTTGCAGATACCACGCGCTTGAGTGCCTCGGCGTCTTGCACAAGAAGATTCCGGTCTACCGGAAGCTTGTAGAGCCGCACGCCCGTCGCAGCAAAGATCGCATTGGCCAGAGCGGGCGCCGCGATCGCGGTACCGACTTCGCCCAGGCCACCGGGTGTTTCGCTGTTTTCGATGCGATGGACTTCGATCAACGGGGTTTCGTTGATGCGAAGGTTTCGGTAGTCGTGGAAATTACTCTGTTCGATCGCACCGTCCTTGATCGTGATCTCGCTGTAGAGCGCTGCACTGAACCCAAACAGAAGGCCGCCCTGGATCTGTGCCTCGATCGAGCTGGGATTGACCGCAATGCCGCAATCCAGGGTCACAACGGCGCGGCGTAGCCGGATTTCGCCCTGCGGGGTGACTTCGGTTTCGACGATGGCGCAGACCCGACTGCCGAAGGGTTCGCCCAGCGCGATGCCCCGCCCAACCCGCGCGGGCAACGGCTGACCGCCCCACCCGATTTTCTCTGCGGCCAGATTGAGCAAGGCCAGCGAGCGCGGGTTCTTCTGCAACAAGGCACGTCGATATTCCAGCGGATCCTTGCCGGCGTGATGTGCGAGTTCGTCCATGAAGCTTTCGACGACGAACAGGTTATGCGTCGATCCCACGCCACGCCACCAGCCGACAATCAGCCCCGGAGGCATGTCATGACGAATCCACTCGACCTTGAGATTCGGGATTTCGTAAGGCACTTCCGCGACGCATTCCACCGCATCGCTGTCGAGGCCGTCCTTGCCCATGGCCATCGGGGCCCAACGCCCCAGCACGGTGCCACCACTCGTGCGATAGCCATACCAGGCTGGTCGGCCATTCGCGTCGAGCACAGCCGAAATGCGATCGTGGTACATCGGTCGCACACGATCGTGGCGGATGTCCTCCTCACGCGTCCATACGACCTTGAGCGGATACGACACCTGCTTGGCCAAGGCTAGTGCCTGCTCGACCGAATCCGTTTCCAGGCGTCGCCCGAAGCCGCCACCGAGATACTGGTTGTGCACGATGATCTTGTCTTTGGACAGGCCAGTGATCTTTGCCGCCACATCGAGAACGCGTGCAGGCACCTGGGTGCCCAGCCAGATTTCGCACTTGTCTGAAGTCACGAAGACGGTGGCGTTGAGCGGCTCCATGGTGGCGTGGGCGAGCATGGGCAGTTGATAGACCGACTCGACCGTTTTCCCATCGGCCGGCCGGCTGCCGACCTCGCGCGCAACGATCGACTTGCCATTGAGCGCACTCTCCGCGAGTGCGTCGCGAAGCTGCTGAGTGGTGAGGTTGGCGTTCTCGCCGCGGTCCCACGTGATACCCAGCGCCTCGAGTCCCTGCTTCGCGGCCCAGAAATGTTCGCCGACCACGGCGACCGCATCGCCGATGCGGATCACGTCGACGACGCCCGGGATCGCGCGGGCGGCCTTGTCGTCGACCGAAGCGAGCTTGCCGCCGAAGGTAGGGCATGCCTTGACGACGGCGATCTTCATGCCGGGCACTCGCACGTCCAGACCGAACTGGGTGGCGCCCTTGACCTTGTCGGCGGAATCCACGCGCCGCAGCGGTTTCCCGATCACCTGGAAATCCTTCGGGTCCTTCAGCTGCACCTTGTCCGGCATCGGCAACTGGGCCGCCGCCGAGGCCACTGCGCCGAAGCCAATGCTGCGGCCCGATGGGGTGTGGCGAACCATGCCCCGATCCACCGTGCATGTCGCCGGGTCGACATGCCACTGCGCCGCCGCGGCAGCCACCAGCAGTGTCCGCGCCACGGCACCGGCTTCGCGCAATACCTGCCAGGTGCCGCGCGTGCTGGTGGAGCCGCCGGTAATCTGGCCGCCCAGGAGCGGCATGCCGTACAGGTCATCGCTGGGCGGCGAATGCTCGACGGTGATCTGATCCATGCCGATGCCCAGCTCCTCGGCGAGCAACATGCTTGAACCGGTATAGATCGCCTGCCCCATTTCCACCATCGGCATGACCAGCCGTACGGTGCCGTCGGTACCAATGCGGATGAAGGCATTCGGCGCGAAGGCCGGGTTGCCGTCCGCCAGGGCGGCGGCGGCATCGCCCGGTTGCCTACGCGCATTGATCGCGGCGGAAGCTATGCCGCTTCCGCCCAGCCATAGAAAGGCGATCGCCAGACCGCCCGACTGGATGGCATGCCGGCGATTCAGGTCGATCTGGTCAGCTGTCTGGGGCTTGCCTGTTTTCAGCTTCATGGCGCGGCTCCCTCGGGCGAGGTAACGATCGTCTGCAGGATCTCAAGCTTGCCCGTTGCCGCCTGCTTGATGGCCGCCCGGATTCGCACGTAAGTACCGCAGCGGCAGATGTTGCCGGACATGGCCGCATCGATCTCGGCATCGCTGGGATTCGGCGAGCGCTTGAGCAGGGCTGTCGCCGACATGATCTGCCCTGACTGGCAGTAGCCACACTGCACGACATCCACATCCAGCCACGCCTGTTGGATCTTCTGCCCACTCGGCGTATCGCCGATGGCTTCGATGGTGGTGATGGCCTTGCTGCCAATCGATCCTACGGGAAGCACACATGAACGAACCGGCTGGCCATCCAGATGCACCGTGCATGCCCCGCATTGCGCGATGCCGCAGCCGAATTTGGTACCCGTCAGGCCGATGACATCCCGCAGGACCCAGAGCAGCGGCATGTCCGCAGGAACATCGACCGAATGCGACTCGCCGTTGACGGACAAGGACAGCATAGGTACCTCCGCACTGCGTTGAGAATCCAGGAAACGACGCTTGGACGCTTGGTATCAAACAGCGGGTGGGGTTAGCCCCCAGACGGGTGTCGGAAACGCCATTTCAGCAATACACCCGTGAGAATCTCGTATACCAGAAGACTCCCTGCTCGCGATAGCGCGGTGGACGCACTTGCTGACGAATGTCGCGCTAGACTGAAAACCGCAAGCGGGCAGCCCGCTGGCGAGTTGCAGACACCTTAATTCTGGTACGCCTCAGACTGAGGACCTGCAGTCTTCCGCCAGTCTTGCTGCTCCCCCTTCCCTAGCTGGTGACATGATCGATGAATTCGGCGCATGAGCTGAACACCCTGATCGATGCACTACGCACGCTGGGCCGCGATACGCCACCAAAGGCTGCACTGGCAACACTGACCCGCACCCGCGGCTCCACCTTTCGCCGTCCCGGCACACGCATGCTTGTACTAGGCGACGGCAGCGTGGTCTGCGAACTGTCCGGTGGTTGCCCGCAACGCGACATCGTGGCGCGTGCGCAGGAGGTCATCGCCAGCGACCTTCCCCGCCTGATCCATTACAACGCGGATTCTGGCCTTGATGTATTGCTGGAGATGGGCTGCGGCGGTGAGCTCGAAATATTGATCGAGCCGCTGACTACCGCGCTCGCGATCGGCTTCATCGATGCCCTGGCGCAATGCCTCAATGAACGACGCTGCGCGCGGCTCGCCACTATGTTCGCTGTCGACGGCGTGGTGGTGATGCCGCAGCGGATGTTGTGGTGCGAGCGCGATGTGCTGCATGACGATATCGCCGATCCGGCATTGACCCGGTCGATCATCGATACTGTCGCATCGGCAACCGGCAAACGCACCAGCACACTAAGCCTGCCATCCGCACGAGGCGTGGTCGATGTGCTGGTGGAATCGATAGAACCACCGCACGCGCTGGTCGTCATCGGCAGCAGTGCCGCCGCACGTGCGTTACTCCCTCTGGCCAGGGCCTTGGGTTGGCAGACCACTCTGGTCGATCACGATCCGGTGCGCCTGCAGGCAACGCATCTGCCGGCCGGCTTGCATGCCGTTTGCGCATCGCCAGCCAGCTTGCGCCGTGTCTTGCCGCTCGACGCGCAGAGCTCGGTCGTGGTGATGACGCACAACCTCGAACAGGACATCGCCTATCTGGCTGCCTTGCAAGGCGCGCCGGTGGCCTACCTTGGCGCACTCGGATCGCGTGAACGCGTGGGACGCATGCGCGACCACGGTGCGCTTGCCGGTTTGCACGTGCATGCGCCGGCCGGGCTGGACATCGGTTCGGAAACACCGGAGGAAATCGCATTGGCGATCGCTGCTGAAATCATGGCGGTGATCAACCAGCGCGATGGTGGTCGGCTGCGCGACAACGAAGGCACGATTCACGGATGAGCCATCCCGTCGAAAGCCCGGCATCGCCTGTCATCCTGCTGCTTGCAGCAGGCGAAAGCCTGCGCTTTGGCGGCATCAAGCAACTGGTCGAGATTCAGGGTGAGCCGATGGTGCGCCGTGCCGCGCGTAGCGCGCTGGAGCATGACATCCCTGTCGTCGTGGTGACGGGTGCCTATGCTGAACAAGTCGAGGCCGTACTCGACGATTTGCCGCTGCGGTTGATCCGATTCGACGGCTGGCACGAGGGCATGGGCAGTTCGCTCGCCGCTGGCGTTCGTTACCTGGATGTCGAATATCCGCAGGCTTCTGCGCTACTCCTGTGTCTGGCCGATCAACCGTTGCTGGATGCGGCCTTGCCAGGGCATATGCTCCAGCGACATGCGCTGGCACCGGAGCGCCTGCTCGTTAGCGAGCAGAACGGCATATCAGGCCCACCGGTGCTGTTTCCACGGGATTGCTTTGCGGCACTGATGTCATGCTCCGGCCCGCGCGGCGCACATGACTTGATCGAGCGGGAGGCTTTTCGCGTCGAGCGATTTATTTCGCATGGCAACATCGATGTCGACACCCTGCTGGACCTGCGACATGTGCGCGACCAATTGGCCGGCGACGATTCCTGTTGACGCCTGCGACAGTCACTTCAGTTGCATCGTCGGCGTAATATCCTCGATCAGGTTGAGCAGCGCGGTGCACGAGCATGAGCGAGAAAAAGGTTCCCGGGGTCAGCGACTATGAGGCACCCGCCGGCGGCTGGGGTGCGTTGGGTGCGGTAGCGCGCGCCGTAAGAGAGCAGATGGCGCCGATGCGCGAAACCCGCGCGCTGCATCGGGTGAACCAGCCCACTGGCTTTGATTGCCCCGGCTGTGCGTGGCCCGATCCGAAACACACCTCCTCGTTCGAGTTCTGCGAGAACGGCGCCAAGGCGGTAACCTGGGAGGCCACCTCCAAGCGCACCACGCCCGAGTTCTTTGCCCAGCACACGGTCAGCGAACTCTGGACCTGGCACGACCACGCGCTGGAAAACGAAGGCCGGCTCACGCACCCCATGGCCTATGACCAGGCCACCGATACCTTCGTCGAGCTGAGCTGGAACGAAGCCATGCAACGCATCGGGACCGCCCTGCGTGCGCAGCCCGACCCGAACATGGTGGAGTTCTACACCTCGGGCCGCGCCTCGAACGAGGCTGCTTTCCTGTACCAGTTGTTTGCGCGGGAATACGGCACCAACAACTTCCCCGACTGCTCGAACATGTGCCACGAAGCGACCAGCGTCGGCCTTCCCGAATCCATCGGCGTCGGCAAGGGCACGGTTACGCTGGAGGACTTCGACCACTGCGATGCGCTGTTCTCGTTCGGTCACAACCCCGGCACCAACCACCCTCGCATGCTTTCCACCTTGCGCGAGGTGTCGCTGCGCGGCGTGCCGATCATTGTGTTCAATCCCATGCCTGAGCGTGGTCTGGAACGCTTTACTGCACCGCAAGACCCCGTCGAAATGCTTACCGGCAAGTCCACAACGATTGCTTCGACTTATTACAAGGTGAAAGTCGGTGGCGACGTGGCCGTGCTCAAGGGCATGATGAAATACCTGCTCGATACCGACGAGGCTGAGCGTGCCGCCGGCCGTGCCGGCACGATCGACCACGATTTCATTGCTGCCAACACCACCGGCTTCGACGCCCTGGTTGCGGATCTGCGGCGCACGAGGTGGGATGCGATCGAACGCAAGGCCGGCCTTACCCGCGCCGACATCGAGGCAGCCGCGGCGGCATACGCGAAAGCCGAACGCGTGATCGTCGCCTATGGCATGGGCATTACCCAGCACAGCCACGGCACCGAGAACGTTCAGCAGATCGCCAACCTGCTGCTGATGCGCGGTAATATCGGCCATGAAGGCGCCGGCATCTGCCCGGTACGCGGCCATTCCAACGTGCAGGGCGACCGCACCGTCGGCATCACCGAAAAGCCGAACAAGGCGCTGAACGACGGCATCCGCAAGCGCTTCGGTTTTGAACCACCGGACATGCATGGGCACGATGCCGTGGAAGCGGTGAAGGCGATCCGCGATGGGCGCTCGCGCGTCCTGCTCTGTCTCGGTGGCAACCTGGCGGTGGCGATGTCCGATCCGGCTGCCACGTTTGCCGCCATGGCCAAGCTCGACCTGGCCGTGCATATCGCGACCAAGCTCAATCGATCGCATCTGATCCTGGCGCGTGAATCGATCCTGCTGCCCTGCCTTGGCCGCACCGAGCTGGACGTACAGGCTGGTGGTCCGCAGTCGGTCACGGTGGAAGACTCCATGTCGATGGTGCACGCTTCCGCCGGCCGGCTGAAACCCGCGGGTCCGCTGCTGAAGTCCGAGCCGGCCATTGTTGCCGCCATGGCCAGAGCCACCCTGCCCGACTCCAAGGTGGAATGGGAAGCCTTCATTGAAGACTACGACCGCATTCGTGATGCGATCGAAGCAGTGTTCCCGATCTTCGAGCGCTTCAACGAGCGCGTGCGTGTACCGGGCGGTTTCCGGTTGCCTGTCGCCGCATCCGACGGTGTGTGGGACACGCCCGACAAACGCGCGCATTTCCTTCTCGCGAGAGGGCTGGACGAAGACAAGAGCGGGCCCGAGGACACGCTGACATTGACTACCCTGCGCTCGCACGACCAGTACAACACCACCATTTACGGCATGGACGATCGTTACCGTGGCATCACCGGCCGGCGTGACGTGATCTTCATCCATGCGAGTGATCTGGCCGCGCGTGGGCTGCAGCACGGCGACCTGATCGACGTTGAAGCCGTCGGCAAACCGGGAACTGCGCCACTTGCCGTTCGCGGCTACACCGCCGTGGCCTATCCCATCGCTGAAGGCTCTGTCGCGATGTATTACCCGGAGGGCAATGCGCTGGTTGCGCTGGAGAGCCACGACGCCCGTTCGGGAACCCCGTCCTATAAATCGGTGCCTGTGCGGATTCTGGCGGCGCGGCCGGCAGCGCCTTGATGCACCTGGCGGGATAGAACTGCCCGTCAGGGTTTCGACCCGTGCCGCCGGCGCACGCTGTCGCGGACATCCACATCGAACAGCAACTCCAGCGCGTCGATGCCCTGCTCGCACGGCAGCAGGTAGCGCAGTCCTTCGCGCGTTGGCAGACGCGCCGCATGCTCGCGAACCGCGGCTTCGGGTAACCCGATCTGCCAGGCATCGGTGTATCCGGTGAGCACCGGTTCGACCTCGTGCTGCAATCGCAGCGTGAAGTGCATCATGAAGGCCTTGGCGAATTGCGTATGCCCCGCAACGATGTTGCCGGCGAGCAGTCGTGCCAGCTCGTCTTCATCGATGCGGATCCGCAAGTGCTGGGCTTCGATCTGCAGTTTCATGCGCTAACGCTCCGTAGTCCGAGTCAGGGTGGCGCGCGATCGATACGTGGCGATTGGCCATGCGCCAGGCTTGCGACCTCCACGATCGAGCCTTCATCGCAGTCCGCAGCATGTTCAGGCAGCACCACCCAGGCGCCGCTTTCAGTGTAGGGATAGATGCGAAACGGTTGCTGCTGCGGCAGCACGCGGGCGTGAAGCCGGCCATCGTCATCAAGATGCAAAGTGGCGCGCAGGAAATGGCGCAGACCGGGCTTGGGCTGTTGCGGTGTATCCAGCACCGCATGCAGTACGGGCTCCGTACCCTGTCCTGTCATCGTGCGCAGCACCGGCGCAACGAAGAAGCGCATCGCCGCCGCGACCGCCATCGGCGTACCGGGCAACGCCAGCAATAGCGGACCCTGCGCCAGTCGCGCGCATAACAGCGGCTTGCCAGGACGCATCGCCACGCCGTGGAACAACAGCTCAGCCCCCAGGCCACGTAGCACTTCAGGCACGAAGTCATAGCGTCCCATCGATACGGCACCGGTGCTAAGTACCAGATCCACGCCGGCATCGAGTGCCTGTGCAAGCGCACCGGCATACGTCACCACGGTGTCGTCCACAGTCACGCAGGAGTGTACTTGTGCCCCGGCCGCGTCCAGCGTGGCCGCAAGGTAAGGGCCATTGGAATTGTGGATACGCTCGGCGACCAGTGGCTGCGAACGGTCTGCCTGCAGTTCCTTGCCGGTGCAGATGATCGCCACACGCGGGCGGCGTGCGGCATCGATCGAGCCGATACCCAGCGCTGCCAGCAGCATCACGTGCGCAGCATCGATGCGTGTGCCGGGGCCGAAGACTTCACTTCCCATCGCCACATCCGAGCCGGCATGACGGACGTTTTGTGCGGCCTTGAGTGCCTGCAGCAGGCGGATGCTCGCCGACGTGCCATCGGCGTGCGTGGCCAGGAGCTGCGTGTCTTCCACGGCGACGACGCTGTTAAGGCCCTCGGGCAGTCGTGCGCCGGTCATGATTTCGCAAGCATCGCCGGTGGCTGCACCGGCACGATCACCTGCAGCCTGCGAACCCTGCACCGCATGTTCCGAACCGGGGGCCAGCGTATCTCGCACCTGCAAGGCATATCCGTCCATGGCCGCATGGTCGAATGTCGGCAAGGCCAGCGGGCTGCGAATCGCAGCTGCCGTGACTCGCCCCAACGCCTGGTCCAGCGGACAACTTTCGGCGGGCAACCGAACAGCATGCAAGAGCAAGCGTTGCAGGGCGTCTATGTACTCGATCATGGGCACGCCGAGGATCAGCCCGCAACACGATCGCGTTGCGGTATCAGCGCCGCCACACCACCCGCCAGCGAATGGATATTGAGCATGCCCTGCCCACGCAACATGCGTGCAGCCACGCCACTGCGGCGGCCGTATGCACAGACCAGCAACACCGGTCCCTTGACCAGCTCGGTGGCACGTTCGCCAATCAGCGCAGAGGGCATCCACTGCGATGGCGCGTTCAAGGGCTGCGCAGCAATCTCTTCGGCCTCGCGCACGTCGACCAAGGCGTAACCGGCGACCATGGCGTCGTCCAAATCGACAAAGGCGAGCTCCACATCGCGTGCATCGTGCACGTGGCTCAGTCCAGCGCGTGCCGCCTCAACACAGCCGCCATGCATGGCACACCCCTGGGCAGCATCGATCGGCAAGCGCTGGCTGGTGCCATCGAGCAGATTGATAAGCACTAAGGCATGGTCAGCCGGGCGCGGCAGGTCGAGCAACAGTTTCAGTGCCTCGATGGCCTGCATGCTGCCCAGCACGCCTGGCACCGGGCCGAGCACGCCGGACTCGATGCAACTGCCAGCCACACCGGCGGCCGGTTCCTGCGGCCACAGGCAACGCAGGCATGGATCCCCCGGCTTTGCCGTAACCACCTGCAACTGGCCTTCATACTGATAGACGCTGGCGAGGATCAGCGGGGTGCCGGTGAGGATCGCTGCATCATTGCTGAGATAACGACTACCCAGATCGTCGGTGCATTCCACCACCAGGTCGTACTGCCCGAATACGTCGACGATGTTTCCGACGTGTAGTGGTTCGGCATAGGGATGCACAGCGACGGCAGGATTCAGTGCGGCGATACGCCGTGCGGCCAGATCCACCTTGCGCTCGCCGATGTCGCGCGCGTCGTAAAGCGTCTGTCGATGCAGGTTGCTCGCATCGAGGCGATCGCCGTCGACGATACCCAGCGTTCCAACACCCGCCCCGGCAAGGTAGGTCAGTACGGGGCAGCCGAGACCTCCGGCACCGATCACCAGCACGCGCGCGGCAGCCAGCTTCGCCTGGCCGGCTTCGCCGACTTCGCGCAGGCGTGTCTGCCGCGAGTAGTCCGGCACGAACGACGCAACCGGTTCATGCGCGTGATCGTGTCGATGATGGGGTTCGTGTTCATGCTCACGATGGGTGTGCGCGCAGGCAACCCAGGCGGTATCGCCCTCGACGTAATGCTCCTTCTTCCAGATCGGAAGACGGTGCTTGATCTCGTCGATGATGTAACGACAGGCACGAAACGCCTCGTCGCGATGCGCGGACGACACGCCGATCCACACCGCAAGGTCGCCGATCGCCAGATTCCCGGTGCGATGCATGCAATGCGCGGCGTTGATGCCGTAACGCGCGATGGCTTCCTCGACGATGCGTTCGCCTTCGGCCAGGGCCAGCTCGGCATATGCCTCGTACTCCAGGCCATTGACCGCGCGCCCTTCGTTGCTGTTGCGTACCCAGCCTTCGAACGCACAGAAGCCCCCGCTGCCCGGATGTTGCAGCGAAGCGTGCAACCCGGCGAGATCGATGGCATCGCTGGCGAGGCTGAAGTGCTTCATCCGCCGGCTACCGGTGGAATGAAGACGACCGTATCACCCTCGCGCAGTGCCCGGTTCCAGTCACTGAACTGGGCATTCACGGCCACCTTGAGCGCATCGGACGACAAGCTGAAACCGTGGCGGGCGCGCAGCTCTTCATACAAATCATGCAGCGAGGTTGCCGATGTGCTGACCAGTTCACCGCTGGTGCGCGCCTGCTCGCGCAGTTGTGCGTAGTACTGCAAGGTAACGGTTGTCATGACGCTGTCTCGATCTGGCGCTGAATCTGTTCGAATTCTTCCGGGGTATTGATGTTGTCCAGGGCGTCACCCGGCGCCGGCAGCAGTTTCGTGCGCGACAGGATCAGCGCCTTGCGTGGGCAGTAGCTGCCACCGTCGACGCGTTGTTTCAGCAGTCCATGGCTGGAGGGTTCCCACAGTGCGCAAAGCGGCTCAGGCAACTCATCGAAGCGGCTTGTGAATGCGGTGGCGTCGCCGGTTGCATCACGCGCGTCAACCAGCGCCTGCAGCGTGATGCTGTCCAGCAGCGGCAAATCGCAGGCGATGACCAGCCATGCGACATCCGGATAGGCCTCCTGCGCCGTGAGAATGCCTGCAGCCGGCCCGATCGCCTCGTAGCGATCGACGATCTGCGGCAAGCCAGCTCTCAGTGGATCGTCACGCTGCTCGGCACGTACCGAAACGAAGGCACGTTCCGTCACAGCTTCCAGCAGGTGCCAGGCGCGCAGCAATTGTGGCTGGCCTTCATAGGAAAGCTGTGCCTTGTCGCGTTGCATGCGCCGGCTGGCACCGCCGGAAAGCAGCAGCCCGTAGATCGGAGGTGCAACGCGGACATTCATGCCAGATCTGCGCCGATCGAATGATCGACGTCGCGCTTGCCACCGCTCTTCTTGATCAAGCGGATATCGCTGATGACGATGTCGTGCGACATCGCCTTGCACATGTCATAGATCGTCAACGCGGCAATGCTTGCACCGGTCAGTGCTTCCATCTCCACGCCGGTGCGGCCCAGACAGGACACGGTGCAATCGATCAAGGCGTCATTGCCGTCCATGCGGATCACGACATCGCACTTGTCCAGGCTCAACGGATGACATAGCGGAATCAATTGCGGCGTCGCCTTCGCACCCATCACGCCAGCGATATGCGCCACCGTCAGAACGGCCCCCTTGGGCGTTACGTAGCCGGCGGCATGCAACGCCGTGGCCACATCGGCGGGAAACGTCACACGTGCACGCGCCTGCGCCACGCGCTGCGTGGCCTGCTTGGCGCCGATATCCACCATGCGCGGCTGCTGCGCCTCGTCTACGTGCGAGAGCATGTTCTAACCTCCGATGTAATGCATTTCGATTTTACGCCGCGCGTGCTGGCGTTGCTCGGCGCGTTCCTCGCTGTAGCGGTCGGTTCGACGCAGCCAGGTGTCGCGCAATGTCTTGCGCAGCAGGTCGTCACTGGCACCTTCGCGCAGCAGTCCGCGCAAGTCCGTGCCCTGGGTGGCGAACAGGCACGTATAGAGCGTGCCTTCCGAGGACAGACGCGCCCGGGTGCAGCCACCACAGAATGGCGCACTGACCGAGGAAATCACCCCGATCTCGCCGGCACCGTCGCGAAGGCGGAAACGCGTGGCCACCTCACCCGCGTATTGCGCCGGCAGGGCTTCCAGTGGCCAGCGCGCGTCGATGCGCTCGATCAACTCGCGCGAAGGTACCACTGCCTCGGCGCTCCAGTGGTTGCGGTTGCCGACATCCATGTATTCGATGAAACGCAGCACGATGCCGCTACCCCGAAATCGCTCGACCAGTTCGGTCACAGTGTGTTCGTTGACCCCACGCTGTACTACGGTGTTGAGCTTGATGCCGTGCGGGAAATTCGCTTGCTGCGCCGCCTCGATGCCATCGAGCACCTCGTGCAATGCACCGCGATTACCACTCATGCGATGGAACAGCGCCGGATCGAGCGTATCCAGGCTGATCGTGATGCGGTCAAGGCCGGCGTCGCGCAGCTCGGTGGCGTGACGGGCCAGCAGCACACCGTTGGTCGTCATCGCCAGGTCATCGATGCCGTCGATCCGGCGCAGCCGCGCGACCAGCTCGACAAGGTGCGGGCGCAACAGGGGTTCGCCGCCGGTCAGGCGTAGCTTGCTGACGCCCAGTTCCGCCGCCAGGCGGCACAGGCGCTCGATCTCGTCAAAACCGAGCCGCTCATCATTGCGCAGGAAGCTGAAGTGCTCGCCGTAGGTTGCCTCCGGCATGCAGTACGGACAGCGGAAATTGCAGCGGTCCATGACCGATATGCGCAGGTCATGCAGGGCGCGACCGCGCTGATCCCGTGGGTGTGCCTGTGCGGTTGGCAAATCGGCAATGGCTTGGAAGACGGTCATGTCACCAACGATAAAAGGTGGCAACCGTACCGGCTGGTACGACTGCGAGTCCGGGCGGCAATTCCACGAAACCATGCGTGCGCGGCAGCGAGGAGAAGTCACCCGAGGTGCCCGGCGGCAAGGGAGTAGCCATGGCCCGTCCGCTAGCGTCATGGTGGATGTGAACCGGTACAAAAAACGTCAAGGCAGGGTTGGTAGCCACCGCGCTTTCCAGGCACACCGGCATGGCCGTTTCGGCAACCAGCCCGGTGGCCGATTGCAGCGCCGGCAACAGATAGCGCGCGGCGCAGACCAGCACCGACACCGGATTGCCTGGTAGTGCAAATACCACCTGCCCGTGCGGTCCGATGCCGAACCACATCGGCTTGCCGGGGCGCTGGGCAATACGATGCAACACCTGGCGCACCCCCAGCATGCGCAGCGCCTCGGGCACGTAATCGCGCTGCCCCACCGAAACGCCGCCGGAAAGCACCAGCACCTGACGCGTCCGTAGCAGCTCAGCCAGAGTGGCGGCAGTGGCAGCCAGGTCATCCGCGACCCGTGTCAGTTGCACGTCATCAAATCCGCGTGCACGCAGTGCGGCAGCCAGCGCGCGATCGTTGGAGCCGCGGATCTGCCCTTCGAGCAAAGGCTGGTCGACGCCAACCAATTCGTCACCGGTGGCGACAACCGTCACCGACGGCACCGTGGCCACCTCGACTTCGGCCATACCATTGGCGGCAAGCACAGCGATTTCAGGACCATGGAGGCGCACACCGGGTTCAAGCAACACGTCACCCATGCGGCAATCGGAACCATGCGGATGCACGAACTGCCCAGTCACTGGCAGGTAGTCTTCAGCAAGCAGGTAATGCTCGCCATCACGTCGCGTCTGTTCGACCGGAACAACGCTGTTGCAACCACGCGGCAACATCGCGCCGGTAGTGACCTCGATGCACGTATCTGGATCGTCCAGCGTCCGTTGCGTCATTCCTGCAAGTTGCAATCCGCCCTGCCGGAAACGGCGCTGGTCGCTGCTGCTTATCGCGATGGCGATGCCATCCATCATCACCCGGTCGAACGGCGGCTGATCCCGCTCGGCACGTACGACCTGGCGCAGCACGCGCCCCGCGGCCGCATCCAGTGCCACGCATTCAGTGCCAAACACAGGCATTGCCTGCCGAATCAGCTGTTCGGCATCAGCGACACTGAGAAGCTCGCTCATGGGGAAGGAGGCCTGCTATCCGTAACGGCGACACATGCGGTGCCGAAGGAGAAATCATGGCGGTGGCTCGTCGCTTTGACAACCGCCTGCGCCTGCCTGATCACGAGCCCAATGCCGTGGCCTTGACCTGGGCCCACACGCGCGAGCCGGGAGCCAAGGCCAGCGAGCGCCAGGAGCGTCGCGTGATGCTGGCCAAGAGTGCTGTCCCGTGGACATCCAGCCGCACGATGCACTGCGAGGGATGCGCTGCATCGATGATTCCGACGACGACCGCCTGGACCACGTTGAGTGCGCTGGATCCTGCCGCAGGAGGACTGGTGCCGAGTACGACATCACGCGCCCCGATCCGGCAACGCAGGCGATCGCCCACGCGCTCTGCACGTTGTGGCAACCACAGGCGACCACCCTCGAACGCCAGCTCGATGAGGTGATCAACCGGATCCTGGGCAATGACCTGCCCTTCGATCACGACACCGAGTTGATCGCTCATCGCCAGCGGTAGCTCGCCGCTGGCCAGCGTTGCCTGCAGGGAGCCTTGCGACAGGACGCGGCCAGCCTCCATCACCACCAGATGATCGGCGAGTCTGGCCACTTCATCGATGGCGTGGCTGACATAGATCGTCGGTATGCCGAGTTCCGCATGCAGTTGTTCAAGGCAACCCAGCAGTTCGCTGCGTGCCGGCGCATCGAGTGCCGACAGCGGTTCGTCGAGCAGCAGCAGAACCGGGTCGCTGAGGAGTGCCCGCACGATTGCCACGCGCTGCCGCTCACCGCCGGACAATCTGTCCACCTTGCGTGCAAGCAGATGGTCGACGCCAAACTGTTTGAGCAATGCCTCGCGATCGACAGGCTTATTACCTGCGGCACGTCGCTGGCCGTAGCCGAGGTTGCCTGATACCGAAAGATGCGGAAACAGGCTTGCCTCCTGGAAGACGTAGCCGATACGGCGCCGGTGTGTCGGTACGATGCGCCTGGTCGAACTGTCCTGCCAGATGTCTCCGGCAAAGGTGATGCGGCCTTCGATATCCGGGTCGAGTCCCGCGATGGCACGCAGGCATGTCGTCTTGCCGGCGCCGGATGGACCAAACAGCGCTGTGATACCTCGCGATGGCACGTAGATATCCACATCCAGCGCGAAGTCGCCGCGCTGGTACTGCAACTGCACTTGCAAGCCGGAGCTGACTTCAATCATGGGCGATCAGCCGATCGCGGGCGCAACAGATGCATGGCGAGCAACGCGGCAAAGGAAAAGGCCAACAGGTAAAGCGAGAGAGCATGCGCCTGCAGGTATTCCCCGGCCTCGACATGATCGTAGATGCGCATCGACAACACGCGGGTCTGGCCGGGGATATTGCCGCCGATCATCAACACCACGCCAAATTCGCCAATGGTGTGGGCGAAACCGAGCACCACCGCCGTCAGGAAGCCAGGCCACGCCAGCGGCAACGCCACCGAAAAGAACCGGTCGAGCGGCCCCGCCCCAAGACTTGCCGCCACATCGAACGGGCGCTGGCCGATCGCCTCGAACGCGTTCTGCAGCGGCTGCACCACGAACGGGAGCGAATACAGCATCGAGGCGACCACCAGTCCGGCAAACGTGAAAGGCAGCGTACCCAGACCCAGCGCAGTCGTGAGGCGCCCGACTGCACCGTGCGGGCCAAGCAATAACAACAGGTAGAAGCCCAGCACGGTGGGCGGGAGTACCAGCGGCAACGTGACCAGGGCTGAAACAGGTCGCCGCCACGCGGTACGGCCACGAGCCAGCCACCAGGCGAGTGGCGTCCCGAGCAACAGCAGCAGAACGGTCACCGTCGCTGCCAGACGCATGGTCAAGGCAAATGCGGTCCAATCTTCGGCAGATAGACCAGCCATGGAGGTTCTCAGTGTTCCGTTGCGGGGCTGGGCAGACTGAAACCGTAGCGGCTGAATACGCTGCGCGCCTCGGCACTTTGCACGTACTGCGCAAAGTCGTGGGCCAGCGCGTTGTTGCCGCCACGCTTGGTCACCACAAAACTCTGCAACAACGGTTGATAAAGCGATGCCGGAATGAGCGCATAGCTACCCTTCTTCGCCATCTGCGGATCCAGCGCAAGCGACTGCGCGATGATCCCGACCTTGGCATTGCCGCTGGCAATGAACTGCGCCGTCTGCGCAATATTGTCGCCATAGACCAACCGCGACTGCACCGCATCCCATACACCGGTGGCGCGCAGTGCCTGCTCGGCACGCTTGCCGTACGGCGCATGCTCAGGGTTGGCAATCGCTATGTGGTCAAATGACGGCTTGGCCAGATCCGCCACGGTCAACTTGCTGGCATCGACGCTGGCACTCCAGATCACGATGTGTCCCAGCGCATAGGGCACCGGGTCACCGCTGGCGCCCTCGGCTGCCACCAGTTGTTTCGGATATTCGCTGTCCGCCGAAAAGAACAGCTCGAATGGTGCGCCCTGCTCGATCTGCGCGAACAATTTGCCGGAGGAGCCGTAGGTGACCTCGATGGCGTCCTGCGGGTGCGCCTGGCGATAAGCGGCGAGCACAGCATCCAGTGCATAGTGCAGGTCGGCGGCTGCAGCGATTGTCATATGCCGTGGCTGGCTGGCATACGCAACGTGTGTGGATAACGTCAGCGCCAAGGCAAACAGGCCACCGAGTAGAGCACGCATCTTGATCATGTCCTGGAACTCCGGCAAGGATCGCGCAAGCAGACAGCCTGCCACAGGTCGCTGCAGAAGGATGCAGCCGGCGTCCGTATCGTTATGATGCCCGTATGACTCCAGCGGCTCTACCCGACCCGGACAGGCCCTCGCCCGGCTATGTCCCTCGCAGCATCGAACGCTGGCGCGATGGCCGTCTCGAGAGGATTGACGACCAGATCGCCGAAGAAATGCCCGTGGCGATGCTTTACAACGGCGTGTCTTTCGCGGTGATGATGGCTACCCCGCATGACCTGGAGGACTTCGCGCTGGGCTTCTCACTCAGTGAGGGCTTGATCGGATGCGCAAGCGATCTGCACGCGATCGAGCAGCGTCATTTGCTGGAAGGCATCGAACTGGCAATGACGGTAGTCGAAAGTGCGCCTGCCGCCCGGCCCGATCGCCAACGCGAGCGGCTGCTGCCGGGCCGCGGCGGTTGCGGCATCTGCGGTACACGTCAACTGGAAGACGCCGTGCACCAGCCTCGCCATGTCGAACTCGGCGGACACATCAGCCGCGTTGCGCTGGAACAGGCCTTGGCCGGGCTGCATGCGCATCAGCCAATGAATGCAGCCACCGGTGCAGTGCACGCGGCAGCTTGGGCTGATGCGGACGGCAACATCGTGCTGGTGCGCGAAGACGTTGGCCGGCATAACGCGCTGGACAAGCTGATCGGTGCGATGCACCACACCAACATCGCGCCCGAAACCGGCATGCTGCTGCTGACCAGCCGTGCCAGCTACGAGATGGTGACGAAGGCGGCAAGCGCCGGCGTCAAAATCATGGCGGCCATCTCGGCACCGACTGCACTGGCGATCGAGCTAGCTCGGAGTGCTGGCATAACCCTGATAGGCTTTGCACGATCAGGCAGTCACAACGTCTATACCCACCACGAACGATTGCTGTAAGACAACAGGAAAACTACCGAGCTATCGCTGGAGCCTGTTTTCATTCGCTTCGCTCACATGCCATGTGGCGAGAACTGTAACAATCAGCGACATCGGGATTCCGCAGATCCGGAAGTCGCATTCAGTGCGATCGAACTGACGCCTGTGCACCCTTGATCATGACCAGCCAGTCATAGCCGTCCTTCAAGGGAATGGTGACCGCTTCGTCGGTAGCGTTGAATCGTGGCGCGCGATGCACGTCTCTGGCACCTTCGAATTCGGTGCGCTTGCGTTGCAGCAGTGAATTGAGATGACGCTTCATCCTGGCAATCCTGTGACGAGGTGGGCAACCGGATCCATCGCTGTCATCGGACAGCACGCACCGATCTGCATGTAGGGCGCAAACATGGGGTCGCGATGGCATGGCTAAAGCGTCATCGCGTGACCGCTGTGTCTCTACGGGAAGAACGATCAACGGGACATCGGCTATTTGGGTTGACGCCGCATGAGTTGATGCTGCAGTGATTGTTCGCGCAGGGAAACGGGGTGGTCACCCGGCGATACTTCCGCTGCGACTCGCAAGGCCCATGTAGACCACCAGCAAGGTTACTGGTGGTGTGTCATGCGGAAATCCTTTCTTTCGATACTGGTTGGCGGCTTGTTGCTGGTCATGGCCGGCGTGCCTTTCAATAGCCACGCCGCGAGCATTCATGACAGCGGCTATGTGAGCATTGGCGTACCCGACCTGGCGCAGGCGACAGCGTTCTTCCGCAACGCCCTGGACTGCGAGCCGATCGGCCCGGTCGCCGTGAATGCAACGACACTCGAAGCCGGATCCCGGCGTACCAGCGCGCCTTCATCCCGACTGCTGCTCTGCGATTCGGGCAACGTCGTCGAGCTGTTCGACAATCACGGGGCGAACTCGCTTCCCGCTTTGCGGTATTCGGCGAATCGCGGCAACGAACCGATTCCGTTTTCTGCTGACGATGTGACGCATGCCGACCGATGGTTGCGGCATGAAGGTGTCAGCGTAATCGGCTTGCCCATGACCGCGACGTCTGGACCGCATGCCGGTCAGACAGTGGTGAACTTCGTGGCACCATGGGGTCTGCGGCTGCAACTGGTCGGTCGGAGCACGCGCCAGCTCGCCACCGCGCCCTGACCAATAGCTGGCAATCCATGTAAACGGATGCCATAACAGCAGGTATGACAGGCCTTTCATCTCAAGCGATCAAGGTACCGCCGAATACGGCAGCACTGCCAGAATTCGTGGCGGCGCATCGACGTCTGTTCGTGTTGACAGGGGCCGGTTGCAGCACGGATTCGGGCATTCCCGATTACCGCGACGCCAACGGCGGCTGGAAACGCCCGCAGCCGGTGACCTATCAGGCGTTCGTAGGTGAACTGGCAACGCGCCAGCGCTACTGGGCACGCAGTCTGGTCGGCTGGCGACGTTTCGGGCAAGCCCAGCCGAATGCGACCCATCACGCTCTCGCTCGATTGGAACAGCAGAACAGGTTGACCCTGTTGATGACCCAGAACGTCGATCGCCTGCATCAGGCGGCAGGCAGCGAAAACGTGGTCGATCTGCACGGACGACTGGATCAGCTGCGCTGCCTGAGCTGCGAACAACGCATGTCACGCGCGGATTTTCAGGTCACGTTGTTGGGTCTGAATCCGGCTTGGGCGGACCTCGATGCGGTGGATGCCCCGGACGGTGACGCTGATCTGGACGGGCAGGATTTCTCGCGGTTCCAGGTACCGCCCTGCCCGCATTGCGCCGGGCTGCTGAAGCCGGACGTGGTGTTCTTCGGCGAGAACGTGCCGCGCGAACGTGTGGATGCCGGCATGCAGGCACTGCACGACGCCGATGCGATGCTGGTGGTGGGTTCGTCGCTGATGGTGTATTCCGGCTACCGCTTTGCCCATGCGGCAGCACGCGCGGGCAAGCCGATCGCTGCGGTGAACATAGGCAGTACGCGCGCCGATCCCCTGTTGAGCCTCAAGGTCGAGCAATCCTGTGCGCAGGCGCTCGCCTTCTTGTAACGGTGTGACTTAGCGGCGAGCGCGGAAGAAATCGCGCAGCAAGTTGGCAGACTCGTCAGCAAGCAGTCCACCAGCGACTTCGATGCGATGGTTGTGACGCTCATCGATCAGGGTGTTGAACACGCTGCCGGCTGCGCCGGTCTTGGGGTCGGAGGCCGCATAGACCACGCGACCGAGGCGGGCGTGGATCATCGCCATCGCGCACATCGCGCACGGTTCCAGCGTGACGTACAGCGTGGCGCCGGACAGCCGGTGATTCGCCAGCTTTTCACCTGCGGCACGCATCGCCATGACCTCGGCATGCGCCGTCGGGTCGTGCAAGGTGATGTTGCGGTTCCAGCCCAGGCCGACGATCTCGTCGTCCAGCACCAGCACGGCACCGACCGGCACCTCGTTCTCCGCGTCGCGCGCATGCGCGGCGAGCTGCAGTGCGCGCTGCATGTACTGCACATCGGCAGTTGAGAATGTACTTGAGGTCGTGGAAATTTCGTCAGTCATTTCAATATATTGTGCTCATAACATGAGAAAGTCGGCAAGCTGCCGGCTTTCCTCGCTACATGCAAATGGCTGATTTTATTATTCCCACTCGATCGTGGCGGGTGGCTTGCCACTGATGTCATAAACAACACGAGAAACACCACGCAACTCATTGATGATTCTATTTGAAACCTTGCCAAGAAACTCGTATGGCAGGTGCGCCCAGTGCGCCGTCATGAAGTCGATGGTTTCTACCGCACGCAAGGCGATCACCCATTCGTAGGCGCGCGCGTCACCGACCACGCCCACCGACTTCACCGGCAGAAACACGGCGAACGCCTGGCTGGTCTTGTCGTACAGGTCGGCCTTGCGCAATTCGTCGATGAAGATCGCATCGGCCTGGGCCAGCAGTTCGGCGTACTCACGCTTCACTTCGCCCAGGATGCGCACGCCCAGGCCCGGACCCGGGAATGGATGGCGGTAGACCATCGCGCGCGGCAGACCGAGTTCCACGCCGATACGGCGCACCTCGTCCTTGAACAGTTCGCGCAGCGGCTCGACCAGCTTGAGTTTCATGTGCGCCGGCAGGCCGCCGACGTTGTGGTGGCTCTTGATGACGTGGGCCTTGCCGGTCTTGCTGCCGGCCGACTCGATCACGTCGGGATAGATCGTGCCCTGCGCCAACCACCTCACCTTGCTGCCGTCGGCGGTGATCTTGCCCGACTCCTCGTCGAAGATCTCCACGAACAGGCCACCGATGATCTTGCGCTTGGCTTCCGGATCGGCCACGCCTTCGAGTGCCTTGAAGTAGCGATCCGCCGCGTTGACGCGGATCACCTTGACGCCCATGTGCTCAGCCATCGTGGCCATCACCTGGTCGCCTTCCTGCCAGCGCAGCAGGCCGGTGTCGACGAAGACGCAGGTGAGCCGGTCGCCGATCGCCTTGTGCAGCAGTGCGGCGACCACCGAGGAATCGACACCACCGGACAGACCCAGCAGCACATGATCGTCGCCGACCTGTTCGCGTACACGGGCGATCTGGTCGTCGATGATGTTGGCGGCGGTCCACAACGTGGCGCAGCCGCAGATCTCGGCGATGAAGCGCTTGAGCAGCGCTCCGCCCTGTTTCGTGTGCGTCACTTCGGGATGGAACTGCACGCCGTACCAGCGCTTGGCCTCGTTCTCCATCACCGCGACCGGGATGCGGTCGGTGGTGCCGGTGATCGCGAAACCTGGCGGCGCCTTGGCGACGTGATCGCCGTGGCTCATCCAGACATCGAGCTTGTGCGCGCCGGCATGATCGCTGAGTTTGTCGAACAGACGGCTCGTCGCCACGATATCGACTTCGGCGTGACCGAACTCGCGCGCATCGGCGGCTTCGGTGGCGCCACCAAGCTGGGCGGCCATCGTCTGCATGCCGTAGCAGATGCCGAGGATCGGCACGCCGGAGTCGAACACCTGCTGTGGTGCTTTCGGCGCACCTTCGAGCGTGGTCGATTCCGGGCCGCCGGACAGGATGATGCCCTTCGCACCGAACGCGGCGATTTCAGTCGGCTCGTGATCCCAGGCCCAGATTTCGCAATACACGCCAAGCTCGCGGATGCGGCGGGCGATCAGCTGCGTGTACTGCGCGCCGAAATCGAGGATCAGGATCTTGTCGCTATGGATGTTGGTCATCGGTCCGGTTTCGCCGCGTGGCCACTCGGCCACGGCGGTGCCTTTGATCTTGAAGGAACCACGCAACACCGGTTGCCCGGGTGTCGCTACCTGTAAAACAAGGCGCCGGCCATCAGGCCGGCGCGTCAGTCACGAGTTGAGCCGGTAATTCGGCGCTTCCTTGGTGATCTGGATATCGTGTGGATGTGCCTCGGTTACGCCAGCCGAAGTCACCTTGACGAACTGCGCCTTGTGGCGCACGTCCTCGATGGTGGCTGCACCCAGGTAACCCATCGATGCACGCAGGCCACCGATCAGCTGGTGAATGATGTTGCGCAGCGGACCGCGGTACGGCACGCGACCTTCGATGCCTTCCGGCACCAGCTTGTCGGCATCGGCCTCGTCCTGGAAGTAACGATCCTTCGAACCGAGCTGCATCGCGCCGATCGATCCCATGCCGCGGTAGCTCTTGTACGAACGGCCCTGGAACAACTCGACCTCGCCCGGCGATTCCTCGGTACCGGCGAACATCGAGCCGAGCATCACGGTGGATGCGCCGGCAGCGAGTGCCTTCGGGATATCGCCGGAGTAGCGGATACCGCCATCGGCGATCAGCGGGATCTCGTCTTTCAGCGCGGTGGCGACCATGTCGATCGCGGTGATCTGCGGCACGCCGACGCCGGCGACCACGCGCGTGGTGCAGATAGAACCGGGACCCACGCCTACCTTGACCGCATCGACACCGACATCCAGCAGCGCACGCGCGGCTTCACCGGTAACGATGTTGCCCGCGATCACCTGCACCTGCGGGTAGTGCTTCTTGACCCAGCCAGCGCGCTCGATCACGCCTTGCGAATGACCGTGTGCGGTATCCACCACCAGCACGTCCACACCGGCATCGACCAACGCGGCAACGCGCTGTTCGGTATCGCCTCCGACGCCAACAGCAGCGCCGACCAGCAAAGCCTCGTGGCGATCCTTGGCGGCGTGCGGGTTGTCGCGCGCTTTCTGGATGTCCTTGACGGTGATCAGCCCGCGCAGCTGGAAGTCGTCGTTGACCACCAGCACCTTCTCGATGCGGTGCTTGTGCAACAGCTGCAGCACTTCGTCCTGGCTGGCGCCTTCGCGCACCGTGACCAGCTTCTCCTGGCGGGTCATGATGTTGCGCACCGGGTCGTCGTGCTTGCGCTCGAAACGCAAGTCGCGGCTGGTGACGATGCCGACCAGCTTGCCGCCATCGACCACCGGCACGCCGGAGATGTTGTGCGCATGGGTGAGCCGCAGCACTTCGCGGATCGAGGTGTTCGGTTCCACGCTGATCGGGTTGCGGATCACGCCGGCTTCGAACTTCTTCACCAGTCGCACTTCCGCCGCCTGCTGCTCGGCCGTCATGTTCTTGTGGATGATGCCGATGCCGCCGTTCTGGGCCATGGTGATGGCGAGGCGGGCTTCGGTGACCGTGTCCATGGCAGCGGAGACGATCGGGATGTTCAGGCGCAGGTTGCGGGTGAACCGCGTGGAGGTGTCCACATCGCGCGGCAACACGATGGAATGGCCCGGAACTAGGTAGACGTCGTCGTAGGTCAGGGCCTCGGCGATGATGCGCATGCGAAAAGTCCCGCTGCAAAGAGGGAATTATACGCGCCTCGCCATGATGCTCGCCAGATGTTGGCTGAACGCTGCCCGTGGATCAGGCGATCTTGTGTGGCGTGGAGCGCGCATCAGCGGCTTCCAGCGTGTTTTCCATCAAGGTGGCCACGGTCATCGGGCCGACGCCGCCAGGGACAGGCGTGATCCAGCTGGCCTGCGCTGCTGCCGCCTCGAAATCCACGTCGCCGACCAGCCGGCCGTCGTCGAGGCGGTTGATGCCTACGTCGATCACCACCGCACCCGGCTTGATCCATTCGCCCTTGACCAGGCCCGGCTTGCCGACGGCCACGACCAGGATATCGGCTTGGCGCACGAAGCTTTCCAGATCGCGGGTGAAGCGATGGCAGCTGGTGGTGGTGCAGCCGGCGATCATCAACTCCAGCACCAGCGGACGGCCCACGTGGTTGGACACGCCGACCACCACCGCATGCTGGCCACGCACCGGGCGATCGGTATGCCCGAGCAGGGTCATCACGCCCTTGGGCGTGCACGGACGCAGGCCGAAGCGACGCAACGCAAGGCGACCAACATTGACTGCCTGGAAGCCATCCACGTCCTTGTCGGGATCGATGCGATCGACCAGCGCATCCTCGTCGATGTGCTCGGGCAACGGCGACTGCACCAGGATGCCGTGCACAGCCGGATCCGCATTGAGGCGGTCGATCAGGGCGAACAGTTCATCCTGCGTGGTGTTTGACGGCAGGTCATAGTCGAACGAGCGAAAGCCGACCTGGTGACAGGCCTTGCGCTTGTTGCGCACATACACCGACGAAGCTGCGTCGTCGCCCACCAGCACCACCGCCAGCCCGGGCTCGGCCAGACCATGCGCCACGCGATCGGCGACGCGCAGGCGTAACCGCTCCAGCAACTCCTGTGCGATGCGTTTGCCGTCGAGGATGCGTGCGCTCATGTTGATGCCTGGCAGGAAGTTGCCCATTATCGCGGCTCGACCTGATGCGCACAAACACAGGCACCCATGGACACACCCCAGACTCCCCTGCCAGTGCTGGAGCTTACCGACGGACGGCTACGCCTGCGCCCGTGGCAGGATCAGGATGCTGCCGAGCTATATCGCGCGGTCCATGAGTCGGTGGCAAGTGTTGGCCAATGGTTGCCCTGGTGCCGTGCCGAGTACGGACACGACGACGCGACGGGCTGGGTGGAGCATTGCCAGGCTGGCTGGCACACGGGCGAGCATTTTGCGTTACCGGTTTTCGATGCGTCCACCGGCGAGCTGCTGGGTGGTACCGGCCTCAATCAACTTGATCGACTGCATCGCAGTGCCAATCTCGGTTACTGGATACGTCAGTCACGCCAGCGCGAAGGCATCGCTGCCGCCGCAGCGGTGCTGGTGGCGCGTTTCGGATTCGAACAATTGGGCCTGATCCGGATCGAGATCATCGTCCAGCCTGACAACCACCCGAGCCGACGCACGGCTGAAAAGGCGGGAGCGAGGTTCGAAGGAATTGCACGCCATCGTCTATGGGTGCATGAGCAACCGCGCGATGCGGCGGTGTATGCGCTGGTGCCAGACGACCTACGCTAACCCGCCGCCGAGCAAAACTCGGCGATCTGCTGATATCCCATGAAGGGGGCGTCAGCGGCACAGCCCGGACAGGTCGGATCCCGGAGCAAGCGCGTCTCGCGGAAGTGCATGCCGAGTGCATCGAAACTCAGCAGGCGGCCGACCAACGGCTCGCCCAACCCCAGTATCAACTTCAATGCTTCAGTCGCCTGCAACAGTCCGACGATGCCGGGCAGCACGCCGAGCACACCGGCCTCACTGCAATTCGGCGCATCGGCGGCGGCGGGCGGTTCGGGGAACAGGCAGCGGTAACACGGCGAATCGTCGCGGCGTGGATCGAATACGCTGAGTTGACCGGTGAAACGCTCGACGGCGCCGTAGACCATCGGCAGTTTCAATCGGAGTGATGCCGCCGCCAGCAGGTAGCGTGCAGGGAAATTGTCGGCACCGTCGATCAGCACGTCATGGTCTGCAAGCAGCCGTTCCACGTTATCGGGCTGCAGTCGTTCGGTGCGGGTTTCGATACGTATACGCGGATTGAGCGCCTGCAGCGCGATCCGTGCCGATTCGGTCTTGGCCATGCCGACGCGGGCATCGGCGTGGATGATCTGGCGATGCAGGTTGGAACGCTCGACCTTGTCGTCATCGATCAGGGTGAGCTGGCCTACACCGGCAGCCGCGAGATACAGCGCTGCCGGTGCACCGAGGCCACCGGCACCGAGCACGACTACTTTCGCCGCCGCCAGTCTGCCCTGCCCCGCTTCGCCCACCTGCGGCAGGCGCAACTGGCGCGCGTAGCGTTCGGTGGCATCCGCATCCAGCGCGCTGGCGGATAGCGGCAGGCCCTCCGCCTTCCAGCGGTTGAACCCGCCGGCCACCGAGCACACCTGACGATAACCCATACGCTGCAATGCCTCGGCGGCGAGCAGCGAACGCTGGCCGCTTCCGCACAGCGTCAACAGCGGGCGATCGCGATTTGCTTCGAGTTGTTCGATACGCAACTCGAGGAAGCCGCGCGACAGGCCCAGCGCATTGAACGGTGTGCCGGCGACACGTTCGGCGTCTTCGCGTACGTCGACCAGCAGGGCGCCATGGGCCTGCCGTGCCAACGCCTCGGCTGGGGAAATTTCCGGCACGCGGTGGCGCAGTTCGTTCAACCAGGATTCGCGATTCAGGGGCTCGCTCATTCGCGTAGCCTAATACGAGATACGGGAACGCCGACGAATCAGCGCGTGCGCTTGATCAGATCGCTGACCCGGCGCCGGGCCTTTTGCTCCTGCTCCTTGGTCAGCACCTTCTTGCGCCCCGCGTACGGGTTTTCGCCTTCGCGGAAGGCTATACGAACCGGCGTGCCTTCCAGCTTGTAGCGCTTGCGGAAGAAGTTCTCCAGATAGCGCTGATACGCCGGTGCAATATGCTTGGTGCGGGTGCCGTGGATCACGATGGTCGGCGGATTGTTGCCGCCCGGATGCGCGAAGCGCAGCTTCGGCGAGTGACCATGCACCAGCGGCGGCTGGTAGCTCTCGTAAGCCTTTTCCAGCGTCTTGGTGAGATCGGAAGAGACCAGCACCTTGGTCGCCGATGCATGTGCACGTACCACCGCGCGCATCAACTCGCGCAAACCGGAACCGTGCAGTGCGGAGATGTGTACCTGCTTGGCCCAGTCGACAAACACCAATCGACGGTCCAGCGCACGCATGCACTCGTCGCGCTGATACTGGTCCAGGCCATCCCACTTGTTGATGGCGATCACCAGTGCCCTGCCCTCGTCCATCGCGTAACCGATCAGGGTGAGATCCTGGTCGGCCAGGTTCTCGCGGGCATCGATCATCACAACCACGACCTGGGCAGCGGCAATCGACTGCAGTGTCTTGATGACACTGAATTTCTCGACGGCTTCCTCGACCCGCGCCTTGCGACGGATGCCGGCAGTGTCGATCAGGGTGTAACGCTTGCCGTCGCGCTCCAGCGGCACACGGATCGGATCGCGGGTGGTACCGGCGACGTCGGAAACGATCAGCCGCTCCTCGCCCAGCAGGCGATTGATCAATGTCGACTTGCCGGCATTCGGACGTCCGACGATGGCGACGCGGATGCTGCCATCCTCGCCTTCCGCCTCCGTCGTGCTTTCCTCGTCGGCCGGCAACAACGGCAGAATCATCGCAATCAGATCGGCCGTGCCGCGATTGTGCGCCGCCGACAACGGCAGAATCTTGCCGACACCGAAGGCAGAGAACTCCGCCAGCACGGCCTCCTCTTCCAGCCCGTCGGTCTTGTTGACCGCTGCGATGATGGTCTTGCCGCTGCGGCGCAGCTCGTTGAGGATGACGTAGTCCTGCGGCAGCAGGCCTTCGCGCGCATCGACCACGAACACCAGCACGTTCGCCTCTTCGATCGCCAGGCGTACCTGCTTCGCGGTCAGGACATCCATCGCCTCCTCGACGCCGGACAAGCCACCGGTATCGACCACTACGAAGGGGCGCTCGCCAGTACGGCAGACGCCGTAGTGGCGATCACGGGTGACGCCCGGCATGTCAGCGACCAGGGCGTCACGGCTGCGCGTCAGTACGTTGAAGAGGGTCGACTTACCGACATTGGGACGACCGACCAGGGCGACGACGGGCAACATGAGAAAGCATGATTCCTTGCGATCGACGCAGCGATCAATGAGCCGACAGACGATAAGCGCCGATATGGCCCTTCACGTCCTCGACATAGACAGTGTCACCAACGACCAGCGGCTGCGCGCGGATTGCCTTCTTCGACAAGCGCATGCGAGCGGCCAAAGCGCCGTCACCGGTCTGCAGCCAATGCACGTAGCCATCCAGATCACCGACCACGACATAATCGCCCTGCACAGCCGGTCCAGTGACCCAGCGGTACTTCAGCGCATCACTCTTCCAGATATCGGCACCGGTACTCTTGTCGAACGCCCATATCTGTGACTGGTCGTTGACGCCGTACAACGCGTTGCTACCGAGGGCCAGTGAGTCGAAAGTGGAGAACGCATGCCCCCACAGCGGCCTGCCGCTGGGACCGTCCACCGCAAGCAGGTTGCCGTGATAGGCCCCGGCAAACAGTGTGCTGCCATCGATCAGGATCGAACCATCGGCATCATCCAACCGCTCGATGTCGGTGCGGCCTACGCCACTGGCCAGTTTCTGTTCCCACAGCTTGGCACCGTTGTCCTCGCGCAAGGCAATCAGCTTGCCATCGTCACTGCCAAGGAACACCACACCGTTGGCGGCCAGCAAGTCACCGTTACCACGCAGACTCAGCAGCGGCACGTTGCCTTGGTCGTAGACCCAGCGGCGCTTGCCGTCGGCGCGATCCAGGCCGAAGACGCGACCGTCCTGAGTGCGCACGAGCACAAGGTCACCTGAAATCGTTGGCGCCGCCAGCACTTCAGAAGCCAGTTCGGCATTCCAGCGCGGACCACCGTCCTTTGCATTCACACCGTACACGTGACCATCCAGCGTGCCGACCACCAGCAGGTCGCCATCGACGGCGGGGCCACCTGCGTACATGGCATCCTGGCGTTTCTTGTCACCCCAGCCAAACCAGCCCTGGGTACGCGTGCTCTTCGACCACAAGGTCTTGCCGCTGGTGGCATCGATCGCCGCCAGCTTGCCGTCCGTGCTGTCGGCGTAGAGCACACCATCGACCACCGTCGGGCGCAGACGTGCGCCACTGCTGCCGGAGCCCTTGCCTATGCTGGTGCTCCACAACTTGGAGACCTGCACGGTAGGCTTGAAATCCTTGGCCAGCGGAGTCGGCGGTTCGACATTTTCTTTCTTGAACGAATGGCAGCCGGCAAGCGCCAGCAGCGAAGTCAAGGAAATCAGCAAGACGCGTTTCATCATTTCAGGTTTCATGCACCCTGCTTCCCGGCCGTAGCCAAATCATCGAGTTTCATCTGCAAGGCACCGCGTTGCGGTGCATCCTCGCTCAGCGCCGACATGGCCGCTTGATAGGCCTTGCGCGCATCGTCTGAACGCCCAAGCTTGACCAGCGCATCGCCGCGGAGTTCCTGCGTCAGACCCGAATAGTCATTGGCTGGAATGCGATCGAGCGTGGCCAGAGCCGCCGTACCGTTGCCACGCGCCAGTTCTACCTGCGCCACGCGCAGCTGGATCAGCGACTTCAGCGCCGGTGCGCCAGCGTGGCTCTCGGCCCATGCCAGCGAAGCCTCGGCCTTGTCCAGCTGCTTGTCCTGCACTTCCTGCTTGGCGCGATCACTCACGGCGAAGATGGCGTACGGCGACTTGGCAAAATCCGTCATCAGCCGGTCGGTAAATTGCGCGGCAATATCCGGTTTGCCGGAAGCCACCGCAATCTGCGCCTGCTTGTAGAGCTGCGCGGCTTCGGCTTCGTTGCGCGCCTGGTGATTGTTCCACTGCTGCCAGCCGAAAATGCCGACCAGACCGATGGCGATACCCACGACGATCGACAGACCATTCTCGCGCAGCCACTTCTGTACCAGTTCGCTTTGTTCGTACTTGTCGTATTCTTCAAACGCCATGCAATCACCATTCAGAGGGCCGCGCACCCGCAGGCGCGTGCATAGGCCAGCGCGATAAAAGGGAAAAGCCGATCACGTCCGTTCGGTAGCCGAACGGACAATGGACAAGCATAACCGAAATGGATAGGTCGGAGCGGCGCCGACAGCAATTCAGAGGCTGGCTGCGGAGGCCTTGCCGTCCTGCACCTGCACGCGGAAACGCGCCACGTTGGCACGCCGGAAATCGTCCAGCCCCACCGGCTGACCATCGATGCTGACCTGCGCGCCAATGGCATTGCCAATGCGCACATCCAGCGGCTTGTCGCTGTGGTAGACCTTGCTGCTGCCGGCAGGGAGCAAGCCGTATTCCAGCCGTGTACCGTCAGCAGCAACCACTTCGACCCAGCTGGCCGCGCTCAGGCTCAGGCTGACGCTGTGATTGCCGGTTCCAGCATCAATGGCCGGTGCCGCCGCAGCAGCAGGGGATGGCGCGCTGTTGCTGTCCAGACTCGGGAACGGTGCCATCGAAGCCATCAGCGGCTGATCCTGTACCGGTGCCACGATCACTTTCGGCGGTGCCGCCGGAATCGTGTTGTGGGTCAGGTTGGCCAGAGCCGTGCTGGTTGCCGTCGCCGGCGCGTCCTGCTGCGCCACCGGAGCCGCATCCAGCGGAGCCAGATGGCTCAGATCGCGGTCAAGCGTGCCGCGCACGCCGAGCCAGATCATCGGCACCACGATCACGGCGGTCAGCACCACGTAGGTGGCTGCGGTCGCATAGCGATCCAGCAGGAAACGCGAGTGCGATATGCCGCCAGTCGCCACCAGCGTCGGCTCGACGTGCTTGATGCGGTTCATCTCGACCTGGATCGACGCCTCGTTGATGCCGAGGTAGCGCCCATATTTGCCGACGTAACTGGCGAGGTAGACCTTCGAGTCGGTGTCGTCGTACGTGTCGTGCTCGAGCTGGCGCAGCACGCGAGCCGGCAGCTTCAGCGTGTGAGCACAAGTTTCGATATCCAGGCCGCGTGCTTCACGCGCTGCATGCAGCCGCTTGCCGAAACTGACAGCATGGGAGTCTACGGATGGCCCATCCATGTTGAGCAGATTGATGCCGAACAGATCGGACTCACTCGAACCCTGTTCGGACGGGGTTGGCTGCATGGAAGTCATGGGCTGGCAGTAGATGAGTTGAGTGCGCGTGCCTGCTCCGAATCCGGGAACTGGCTCTGCAACCGCTTGTTATAGGCCTGGGCACCGTCCGGGTTGCCCAAATGGAATTCGATATCGTAGCCGAGCTTGAGCGATGCCGCCGTTGGATTGCCCAGCGCATCAAAACGCTGGATGAAGGCCCGAGCCCGGAACGCATCATTATGTACGTAAAGTGTGTTCGCAAGCTGGAAGAGTGCCTCGCCGTTCTGCGGATTTCGCGCGATGGCGTCACGAAAACTTGCTTCGGCCCCGGCTACGTCATTCACTTGCAGCTGGCATACGCCCTCATTCGTCAGCGCCACATCGGGCGTCTGGTAGAACGGGTCGGCCACCGCCTTGCGGAAATACTGGTCGGCTTCGGCAACCTTGCCGGTATGGCAGAGGAACACGCCAAGATTGTTGTTCGGGTCGCCCTTGGTCGGCTCCAGTTCGACCGCCTTGCGGTAATGCGCTTCGGCCTCCGGAAGATTGTTGATCTTCTGGTAAAGCACCGCGATCACGGTGTGTGCCGGCACATAGTTGGGATCGAACTTGAGCGCCGCAGTCAATTTCAGCAGAGCCGTCTGCATGTCACCGTTGTCCATGTAGTGCTGGCCAAGTTCGGTGTGCACGCGCGCTGCATCTACCGCCTGCTGGGCCTTGCTGCTTTGCGGGATATTCTTGCCGAGCGAGTTGCTGTCGCTGTGCGTGGTGATGCACCCGGCCAAAGGCAACAACAGACTGAAGATCAGTGCACGTTCAAATCGCATGGATGGTTCCCTCGTCCTGGCGTTTGCGGATATCGGCACTGCGACGGGTGCGATCGGTCACCTGCCCGGCCAGCTGGCCGCAGGCAGCATCGATGTCGTCACCACGGGTACGCCGCAACATGGTCAGCACACCGGCATTCAGAAGCTGCGTCTGGAAGTCGCGAATATCGTTCGCGTTCGAACGCTCGAAACGGGTGCCGGGAAATGGGTTGAACGGAATCAGGTTGACCTTGCAGGTCGGCAGCTTGCGCATCAGCTTGATCAGCTGGCGTGCGTGCTCGGGCTGGTCGTTGACGCCCTTCATCAAGGTGTATTCGAAGGTGATCGAGGTGCGCGGCTTGCGCGCGACCCAGCGCTGGCAGGCGGCGAGCAGGTCGGCAATCGGATAACGCTTGTTGAGCGGCACCAGCTCGGTACGCAGGTCGTCATTGGCCGCATGCAGCGAGACTGCCAGCGATACGTCGATCGCGTCCGACAACTGGTCGATCAGCGGCACCATGCCGGCAGTGGACAGGGTCACGCGCTTGGCCGCCAGACCGAACCCCAGGTCATCGCGCATCAGGCGCATCGCCTTGACCACATTCTCGAAATTGGCCAGCGGCTCGCCCATGCCCATCATCACCACGTTGGTGATGCGACGGTTCTGGTGGGTGACGTTGCCCAGGTACTTCGCCGCCACCCACACCTGGCCGATGATCTCGGCGGTGGAAAGGTTGCGGTTGAAACCCTGCGCGCCGGTCGAGCAGAACTGGCAGTTAAGCGCGCAACCGATCTGCGAGGACACGCACAAGGTGCCGCGGGTCGGCTCGGGGATGTACACGGTCTCGACCGCGTTGCCCTTGTCCATCCCCAGCAGCCACTTGTGCGTGCCGTCGTTGGCGGCCTTGTCCAGCATGGTCTTCGGCGCGCCGATGTAGCAGACCTCGGTGAGCTTGGCGCGCAGCGCCTTGCCCACGTCGGTCATGTTCTCGAAGTTGTCTTCCAGGTCGTGGTAGATCCACTTCATCACCTGCTCGGCGCGATACGGCTTCTCGCCGATCTGCGTGAAGAAATCACGCAGGCCCTGGCGATCGAAGTCGAGCAGATTGACCTTGGCAGGTGGATTGACGACAACCTGATTCACAACTTTTGCCTCACAACTTGTTTGAATCGCTCAGCGCGACAGCACATCCGTCGCGGCGAAGAAATAGGCAATCTCCACCTTGGCGGTATCGATCGCATCGGAGCCATGCACGGCATTGGCATCGATGGAATCGGCGAAGTCGGCGCGGATCGTGCCCGGCGCGGCTTCCTTCGGATTGGTGGCGCCCATCAGATCGCGATGCGCGAGCACGGCGTTCTCGCCTTCCAACGCCGAGATCATCACCGGGCCGGAGATCATGAACTCGACCAATGCGTTGAAGAACGGGCGCTCGCGATGCACCGCATAGAAGCCTTCGGCTTCCTTGCGCGACAGCTGCTTCATCTTGGCAGCGATGACCTTCAGGCCAGCCTTCTCGAAGCGGGCGTAGATTTCACCGATGACGTTCTTGGCAACGGCGTCGGGCTTGATGATGGAAAGGGTGCGCTCCAGCGCCATACGGGTCTGCTCCGGAAAAACGGATTGATAGGGAAAGGGTCGTGGCCGGTCTGACCGGCAGAAGGACTAAACCTGACAAAGATTGAGGATTTAGCTCACTAAAGTTTGACAGATTCTACCTCATACGCAAAGAACTTGCCGTTTGCAACAAACGATCGTTTGACGGCCGTCGAGCTGTCCGCGTATGCTCAAACGATCGTTTGAACCAGCCCGATGACCGACGCATGACCCTGCTCGTGAACAGTTCCGGCTCGACCAAGGATCGGATACTCGGCGCCGCCGAGCTCCTTTTCGCCCAGCGAGGCTTTGACGGCGCCTCGCTGCGCCAGTTGACAGCCGCCGCCGGCGTCAATCTGGCCGCCGTCAACTATCACTTCGGTTCCAAGGAAAAGCTGGTCGAGGAGGTGTTCCGGCGCCGTCTGGATGCACTGAACGCCCGTCGTCTGGATGCACTGGCCAAGGTCGCCGGGGCTCCTGGCACCACGCTGGAAGACGTGCTTGCGGCCTATATCCGCCCTGCGCTGGACCTGTCCCACGACGACAGCGGCTCGCTGTTCATGCGCGTGCTGGCACGTGCCTTTGCCGAACACGACGACACTTTGCGCCAGTTCCTGTCCGAGAACTACGGCCACGTGATGCGCCAGTTCACCACCGAATTCGCCCGCCTGCTGCCGCAACTGAGCAAGCAGGAGCTGTACTGGCGCATCGACCTGGTCACCGGCGCACTGACCCATGCCATGTCCGGCTTCGGCATCATCCAGCGCAAGCACGACGTCAGCGAGCTTGCCCATCGCGAGCAGACCGCCCAGCACCTGATCCGTTTCAGCGTCGCGGGCCTGAGCCACCCCTAGTTTCGTGTCACCGGCCGGCAATAGCCGTGCTGTTCCATTCCACCCAAAGTTTTGTGTTCGTACCTCCGGAGAAGCCAATGACCGCTGCATCCTCAACCAAATCAGCGCTACGCATCCGCAAGGCTGCCGTGCTGGGCGCTGGCGTCATGGGCGCGCAGATCGCCGCGCACCTGACCAATGCCGGCGTCGAGACCGTGCTGTTCGACCTGCCCGCCAAGGAAGGCCCGAAGAGCGGCATCGCGCTCAAGGCCATCGCCAACCTCGCCAAGCTCTCGCCTGCCCCGCTGGCGGACAAGAACCTCGCCGCCGCGATCATCCCGGCGAACTACGACGAGGACATGGGCCATCTGAAGGACGTCGACCTGGTGATCGAGGCGATCGCCGAGCGGATGGACTGGAAGCTGGATCTGTACAAGAAGATCGCGCCGCATCTGTCGAAGACCGCGATCCTTGCCTCCAACACCTCGGGCCTGTCGATCAACGGCCTGGCCGAGGCGTTGCCGGAAGAAATGCGCCACCGCTTCACCGGCGTACATTTCTTCAATCCGCCGCGCTACATGCACCTGGTCGAGCTGATCCCGACCAAGCTCACTGATCCGGCCGTGATCGAAGGCCTCGAAGCCTTCCTGGTCACCACCGTCGGCAAGGGCGTGGTGATCGCCAAGGACACCCCTAACTTCATCGGCAACCGCATCGGCGTGTTCTCGATGCTGTCGGCGATGTACCACACCGACCAGTTCAAGCTCGGCTTCGACACCGTCGACGCGCTGACCGGTCCGGCGTTGGGTCGCCCTAAGAGCGCCACCTACCGCACCGCCGACGTGGTCGGCCTGGACACCATGGCACACGTCATCAAGACCATGGCCGATACCCTGCCGGACGATCCATGGCACCAGTATTTCAAGGCGCCGGTGTGGCTGCAGGGCCTGATCGACCAGGGCGCGCTCGGCCAGAAGACCGGCGCCGGCTTCTACAAGAAGGCCGGCAAGGACATCGTGGTGCTGGATGTCGCCAAGCAGGATTACCGCCTCTCCGAGCAGAAGCCATCCGACGAGGTCGCCGCGATCCTGGCGATCAAGGACCCGGCCGAGAAGTTCGGCAAGCTGCGCGCATCCAACGACCCCCAAGCCCAGTTCCTGTGGGCCAGCTTCCGCGACCTGTTCCACTACACGGCTTATCACCTGGCCGACATTGCTGACACTGCGCGCGACGTGGATTTCGCGATCCGCTGGGGCTACGGCTGGAAGCTCGGCCCGTTCGAGACCTGGCAGGCCGCCGGCTGGCAGCAGATCGCCGGCTGGATCAATGAAGACATCACCGCCGGCAAGGCGATGAGCAAGGCACCGCTGCCGGCGTGGGTCACGGATGGCCGTAAAGGCGTCCACGGCAAGGATGGTTCGTATTCGGCCAGCGCCAACGCCGACAAGCCGCGTTCGCAGCATCCGGTCTACAAGCGCCAGCTGTTCCCCGATCCGCTGATCGGCGAGAAGTTCGACCAGGGCACCACGGTCTGGGAGAACGAGGGCGTGCGCCTGTGGACGCTGGGCAACGATGGCGTCGGCATCCTCTCGTTCAAGACCAAGATGAACACGGTCAACGACTTCGTGCTCGACGGCGTGCAGCACGCGATCAAGCTGGCCGAAGAGAAACTCAAGGCCGTGGTGATCTGGCAGACCGGCGAGCCGTTCTCCGCCGGTGCGGACCTCAAGGGCGCGCTGGGTCTGCTCAAGGAAGGCAAGATCGCCGACTTCGAGAAGATGGTGGAGAACTTCCAGCACACCAGCATGGCGATCAAGTACTCGCTGGTGCCGGTGGTCTCCGCCGTGCGCGGCATGGCGTTCGGCGGCGGCTGCGAGTTCCAGATGCATTCGGCACGCACCGTGGCGGCACTGGAAAGCTATATCGGCCTGGTCGAGGCTGGCGTCGGCCTGCTGCCGGCCGGCGGCGGCCTGCATGAACTGGCCGTGCGCGCCGCCAAGGCGGACCCGGGCGACCCGTTCGAGGAACTGAAGAAGGTATTCGAGACCGTGGCGATGGCCAAGGTGTCCGCCAGCGCGTTCGAAGCGAAGAACCTGGGCCTGCTGCGCGACAGTGACGTGGTGGTGTTCAACGCCTACGAGCTGCTCTATGTGGCCAAGCAGGTGGCGAACGCATTGGCCGAGAGCGGCTACCGTCCGCCGCTGCCGGCCCGTGCGATTCCGGTCGCCGGCGACGTCGGCACTGCCACGTTCAAGGCGTCGCTGGCCAACCTGCAGGCGGGCTACTTCGCCTCCGAGCACGACGTGGACATCGCCACGCGCATCGCCGACACCTTGTGCGGTGGCGTGATCGAGCGTGGCTCGACGGTCGACGAGGAATGGCTGCTGGCGCTGGAGCGCAAGCATTTCGTGGAACTGGCGCAGACCGAGAAAACCCAAGCCCGCATCGCCCACACCATGACCACCGGCAAACCGCTGCGCAACTAAACGCTCGGCCTTCTAAAGCCGTCATCCCAGCGAAAGCTGGGATCCAGCGACTCCGAACCACCCAAGGCACTGGATTCCGGCTTTCGCCGGAATGACGATCAAAAACTGAAAGCGTCGCTGCTGAACGCGCGACGCCACGGAGCAAATCCCATGACCAAGCAAGTGCAAGACGCCTACATCGTCGCCGCCACCCGCACCCCGGTCGGCAAGGCGCCGCGCGGCGTATTCCGCAACACCCGTCCGGACGACATGCTCGCCCACGTGATCCGCAGCGTAATGGCGCAGGCGCCGGGCATCGACCCGCACCGCATCGGCGACGCCATCATCGGCTGCGCCATGCCTGAGGCCGAGCAAGGCATGAACGTGGCGCGCATCGGCGTGCTTCTGGCCGGCCTGCCCGACACCGTGCCCGGCGTCACCATCAACCGCTTCTGCTCGTCCGGCCTGCAGGCCGTGGCGATGGCCGCCGACCGCATCCGCCTCGGTGAGGACGACCTGATGCTCGCCGGCGGCACCGAGAGCATGAGCATGGTGCCGATGATGGGCCACAAGATCGCGATGAACCCCGCGATCTTCAGCAACGAACACATCGGCATCGCCTACGGCATGGGCATCACCGCCGAGAACGTGGCCAAGCAGTGGAAGGTCAGCCGCGAGCAGCAGGACGCGTTCGCGGTGGAAAGCCACCGCCGCGCACTCGCCGCCCAGGCCGCCGGCGAGTTCAACGACGAGATCAGCCCGTTCGCGCTGGACGATCATTACCCCAACCTCGCCACGCGCAAGATCATCACCGACAGCCGCAGCATCAGCGCCGACGAAGGCCCGCGCGCCGGCACCACGCTCGAAGTGCTCAGCAAGCTCAAGACCGTATTCCGCAACCAGCAGTTCGGCGGCAGCGTCACCGCCGGCAACTCCTCGCAGATGTCCGACGGCGCCGGTGCCGTGCTGCTCGCCAGCGAAAAGGCGATCAAGGAATACAACCTGCAGCCGCTCGCCCGCTTCGTCGGCTTCTCCGTCGCCGGCGTACGCCCGGAGATCATGGGCATCGGCCCGAAGGAAGCGATCCCCAAGGCGCTCAAGCAGACCGGCATCACCCAGGATCAGCTGGACTGGATCGAGCTCAACGAAGCGTTCGCCGCCCAGGCCCTCGCCGTGATGGGCGACCTCAAGCTCGACCCGAGCAAGGTCAACCCGCTCGGCGGCGCCATCGCGCTGGGCCACCCGCTAGGCGCCACCGGCGCGGTGCGCATCGCCACGCTCGTGCACGGCATGCGCCGCAGGAAGCAGAAGTACGGCATGGTGACAATGTGCATCGGCACCGGCATGGGTGCGGCGGGAATTTTCGAGGCGCTCTAATGCTCGTCATTCCGGCGAAGGCCGGAATCGCTTTTCAACAATGAAGTTGGTCATTCAAAGGCCAGAAACAAGAACGGCGCCGTAGCATTACGGCGCCGTTTTCAATGGTCTGAAACTGCAAGAAAAGGTGGCAGCCAAACTGCCACCCCGTCTCTCACTTCCGTCGCCGCACGAGGAAGCAGAAGAATCCGCCGTTTTTGCGGAAAACCTGCTTGCCCGTGCGGTAGTGACGAAAACTCTTACAGAAGATCCAGGAGAACCCCGGAGGAGCTTCAAATGGAGTCATGGCACACCTCTCTTTTTGAGCAGGCTTCGCTTGACACCGTCAGTTTCCGGCCGCAGAGTGCGCGTGCCGTTCCTTGCAACTGTACGGCCTCCCTACTGATAAAGCCTTTGTCTCGGGAGATCCGCTCAGCGATAGCTACAACTATCGCTGAGCACTTTCACTTGATCCATTTGCGATCAAAATTCAAATCCTTCCTGTATTGCAGCCTCATAACACTTATCGGCCTGTGTCATAGCGCCACTTGCCAATACCCCTTGCGCCTTCAATTGCGCAAAATAAAGCTGCATTTCCCAAATAGGTACCTGAAAATAATGTGCGGCCTTTATGGGATCGTCATATTGTTTGAGCAGCTCTCTATCTACTTGAAAATCGACTGCAAAGAAATCGGCCTGCCACTCGGGATCGCAGATTTTTTTTGGCAAGTGATTGGGCAATACTTGTCGGAAAAAATCCGGATTCGAATGTAAGCATATGTGCCCGATTTCGTGGCAGACCGTAAACCTAGCTTCAGGCTCATCAATTCGAATTTTGCGCATCACGCTTTCACGAATTCTGACTACTTTCTCCGCATAGTTATAAGCTGCGTGCACACCGGCAACCGAGCTGTCACGATCATCAACTATGTCCAACTGAACGCCGAGTATTAATTGCACCCGATTTTCCAGCAACCACTCCAAGTTTGTTAGACGTCCCGATTCGGGCATAAAAAGCTCTTTTCGAGACGCTACTACCGCTTGGTGAATTTCGCTAATCGTTCTACCTGCTACCACGACGCCAATTTTGCTCACTTGACCTGTCCTCAAGAAGTTGATTCTTTATCTTTTGAAGTTCTTCATCTGTGAGTTCCTTGATTTTTCGCGCAAATTGAATCGCCACCTCTTCCTGAAAAGGGGTCAAATCATCTAGCGAGACAGTTACGGCTCCTCTAGAGCGACTAGTCGCAGTTATTGCAGCCTCTTTCAGGTGCTTAGTGTTCTCATCATCTAGGTTAAGAAATGACGCAATTTGGCTCGGCCAGTTTTCTGGAACAGAGCGCCGACCAAATTCAACCGCAGACAAATAAGATGGCGAACATTTCAGCTTGTCCGCCATGTCACTCATAAGCATGTTTTCCTTGAGCCTCAGCGCCCGAACTAGTTGTCCGAACTTGGAAAGCATTTCACACCCCTCGTAGTTAATCCCCCGGCTTGTACCGGTGACTCACTATCGACCGCGTGACACATTTTGTCAAGTTCTTTTCAAAGTATGAAAACATGATGAAAAAACAGCGACTTGGGATTGCTGGCCGGAGGAGATCGTTATCACGCGGCGACAATCAGCCAATATGCGGGTCAGAGCCACTTATCGCCTGTCTTCATCCTTATCGCCACCAACAATGATGCGCGCACTGCGCTGCCAAGTGCAGTACGACCACGCCCAGTCGAGCATCACCACCAGCCGGTTACGAAAACCGATCAGGAACAGGATGTGCGTCATCAGCCAGAACCACCAGGCGATCACGCCGGACAGGTGGATGCCGCGGAGATCGACCACAGCGGCACCGCGGCCGATGCTGGCGAGCGTGCCGTAGTCGCTGTAGTGGAAAGCGGGCGTGGTGCGTCCGGCCAGACGATGGCGGATCACCCGTGCGGCATACGTGCCCATCTGCTTGGCTGCCGGCGCGAGACCCGGCACAGGCTTGTCGCCCTGCTCCACGTGCGCAAGGTCGCCGATCACGAACACTTCGGGATGCTGCGGCAACGACAGATCGGGTGAGACCAGCACCCGTCCGGCGCGATCGCACGGCGCACCCAGTTGCGCGCCCAGCGACGAGGCGGCAACACCGGCGGCCCACAATAACGTGCGCGCCTCGATGCGCTGGTCGCCCATCTGCACGCCGGTATCGTTGACCGCCGTGACCGCTGCGTTCAAGTGCACATGCACGCCCATGCGTTCGAGCTGGCGTTGCGCTTTCGCGGACAGCGACGGCGGCATTGATGACAGCACGCGCGCGCCGGCTTCGACCAGATGGATCTGCGCCATGCGGGGATCCGCCACGCGAAACTCGCTCGGCAAGGTGTGGTGCGCGATCTCCGCCAGCGTGCCGGCCAGTTCGACGCCCGTGGGGCCGGCACCGATCACCACGAAGCTGAGCCATGCTGCGCGCCGCGCGGGATCAGGCTCGCGCTCGGCGGACTCGAACGCGTCGAGGATATGCCGGCGGATCGCCAGCGCATCGTCCATGGTCTTCATGCCGGGCGCGTGGCGCTCCCACTCGTCATGGCCGAAATAAGCGTGACTCGAACCGGCTGCCACCAGCAGGTAGTCGTAGTCCAGCACGCCGCCGGCCAGCGTTACCCGTCGCTGCTGCACATCGATGCCGCGCGCCTCGTCCATGCGCACGGTGACATTGCGATGCTTGCGCAGGATGTGACGCAGCGGCGCGGCGATATCCGGTCCCGACAATCCGGCGGTGGCCACCTGATACAGCAAGGGCTGGAACAGATGATGGTTGGTGCGATCCACCAGGGTGATGCGCACAGGTGCCGAACGCAGCGCCCGCGTCGCCCACAGGCCACCGAAGCCGCCACCGAGGATCACCACATGCGGCATCGCTTGCGTTGTGCTCATCCCACCCTCACTGGATTCGTCAAGTTCCCGAGCTGTAACCCGGTATCGGCAGGAAATACCGTGCCCAGTTCTTGAACTCGACCGGCAGGTCGCCGGGGGTCAGCAGCCACCAATTGGGCCATGCCACGCAGGTGGCGCACTGGTCGCTCACGGCGTTGATCATGGTTTGCGTCAGGCCTGGGCCGCCCATCGGGAACAGCCCTCTCTTTGCCTTCAGCTGAGAGGCGGCGATCAGGTAGTACGGCGGTCCGCCGGCAGGCAGGCGATCCGGGCTGTTGTAGACGGTATCGACGACCAGCCAGCCCGCGTGATTGGTTCTGTCGACAAGGATCGTGCTCTTCGCACGTTTCAGGTCGAACCACATGATGTCGGTCTTGTTCGCGAAGCTGGGGACGTTGCAGGTGGCATCGGTGAAATTGCCGTCGGGGCCCTTGCTGAAGGAGTGGTTGGTGAACTTCAGCGCCTGGATCGTGCCGAAGTCATGCGTCACGGTCCGTACGTTGCCCGTCCAGGCCACGTCGAAGGTGGACGATCCCGGCAACGTCACGAAGGTCTTGTCGGTGGACGCATTGACCACCTCGGTGTCCTTGAACCCGAGGATGTGCCAGGCGAGCTGCCGCGCCACCGTGTTGAAGATGCCGCAGTTGCACGACTTGGCGTGGTTGGTGCCGTCCAGCAAGGGGATGCCACCGGTGCCTGCACCGGGAATGGCGGGAGGTTTGCCTGGCGCAATCGGACCGCTGTGGCTGGTCGAACCGTTGTTGCCTGCCGTGTCGATCCAGATCCAGTTGTTGGCTCGCGCATAGCGCCACAGATTGGCGTTGAGGTTGTGCCAGAGGGTCGTCTTGTTGGCGATGCCGGCCAGCCCGTGGCCCGGCATGTTGACGATATGGTCGGCGGGCTTGCCGTCCCAGCCATAGGCGGCTAGCAATGTGTTGATGACCTGCTGTGTCGGCATATCCAACTCCCTGTCTGTTTAGTGAAAACAAGAATCAGAGTCGACTTTCCCGGAACTGCACTCTGATCCCTTTCCGTCATACGGTTCGAGATCTGTCCTGAAGCAGCAACGTCATGGCTCGTGCGTCGGCCCGTGAAGCAAGAGTGCAGTTTGCGCTTCGCTACAGACTGCAGCGGCGAGACGAATGATGGCAGCGGCGATAACCCTGCCATGCATGTGCTCCATCCCCTCTGGAAACTCCCGCGAGAATACCGCAGCGGAGCCATGCCGATGCAATCAGTTTGTATGTCCTCCTGTAACGGCAGGCCTGCTTACACCGCATTTGCCAGCCCGTGTCGAGCCGGCCCAGTTCTACGCGCGGATGTAGGGGAGGCGCGGCGGCGTGGCCAGCGCATCCCTGATGACGACTACGGGACCGGCCACGGCTTGACGCGCCAACAAGCCTGGTAGTACTGCTCGAGCGTTTTTCTGACCGGATAGAGCCGGAAGGCAAAGCCGTAGCGAAAGGCATTGCTCCGACCACCGACCCACGCGCCGACGGAATGCGCGAAAAGCAGGCGTTCCAGTTGGGTGGGCTGATAGGGCCGGCTGATCATCACCGAATCGTCGGCGACACTGGCACCGTCATGCTGTTGGGTCAGCGTCTCCTGCTGGTTGATCTCGAAATACGAGCGTGTTCCGCGCGAAACGATCTCGCGTGCACGGGTGGCGCCGACGAAGTCGTATGCGCTGAGCGTGACGCCGGCGACATTGCATTGCAGCGTTATCCGGTGTTCGCCGTGACGATCGACCTGATTGATGACCAGGGATGGTGCCGTGGGCGACGGCGTGTATGTCGCGGTGAGCGGAAGGCTGCCATTGTTGGCCAGTCCCGTCGACATCATCTGGTCGGCGGTCAGCCAGACCACCGTATCGTGCGAGCTGGTCAGCGTCGGCGTGAACTCGGCCAGATCGATGTCCATCTCTTTCAGGTATGCCGCGACGTCATCGGAAGACGGGTGTGCCTGCCCCGTGTCGCCGGGCTTAGGATCCATCGCGCTGCGTGGCGAAAGGCCGATGCGGTCAAAGCCTGTGGGCGCCCAACGATACAAGCCGCCGAAATACGCATAGGTGCATGCATCCACGCAGAAGGCCGTCTTGCTGGCGTACCCGGCATGCAGGCTGCGTCGTGGCGTCCCCAGATGCGTCACCATCGAACCCGCACGGAACAGCCGTCCCAGCGCCAGGCCGGCGCGCAGGTCTCCGCTCGGGGAGTTCAGATAGATATCGGATCCGCGGGGAATCTTGCCCGATCGCACCAAGGCTTCGAAACGTTCCGGTGCGTCGGCATCGATGGCGCCATACAGATAGACCTGCGGCACCTGGGTGATGGCCAGGGTCATCCGGTCATCGTTGACCTGGATGGCCAGTGGTTTCGCGGGCGGCACGTGTTGCGAAACCCGGGAAGCCGGCGAAGCCGCGCCATGGGCATGAATCAGCGGTATGGCCGCGATGCAGGCAAGCAGCAGCAACCCACTCCGCAAACATCGCTGGCGCCATCCTGTCCAGCCAGGAAAATTTCCGTCCGCGTTACTGTCTCGCACTGTCGCTCCCGAAGTTCAGACCCTGAGCCAGGGAGTGTCTTTCGTTGCAGATGTCCTGCGAGTGAACGTCGCGAAACAGCTGGAAATAACCGGCTGCCAATCCTTTGCGAGCGAGCCATCCCCGAATCGGTGTCAAAAACAGGCAAAATACACGGTTGGCGATGCATGACTGACACGCGCAGCCTGACGCGGCGGCGCCCATTGCGCCGCCCCACTCGATGACGGATTACGCTCTTGACGACTACCACGGCCAACGTGCCATTACCCGACGACGCAGATGCCACCCTGCTTGAGCGCCTGCGCGCCGCGGCGGAACTGCTGGAATCGGTGGCTGCCGACCGACAGCTGCTGGACCGGTTGCCGGCGGATGACCGCCAGCGCCTGCATCAGGCAGTGGCGCAGCTCTATCACCCCGATCCGGGTGCGCGTCGGATCAAGCTGAAAGCGGCCGAAAAGGCGCGGCATGCATCGAAGATCCAGGCCGAGGACGCGGTGCTCAACCAGACCGGCATCCGCGAGCTGCGCCGCCGGCCGGTGTTCACCACACCGAATGGGTTTGCGCCGGTGGGTTTCGAGCCGCACGACATCAGCCCTGATGCCGACGCCGCGCAGCCGCGCGAATCGATCGAGCCGAAGCATTGCTATGTATGCAAGCAGAAGTATTCGACGATCCATTTCTTCTACGACCAGCTGTGCCCCGCTTGCGCTGCATTCAACTATGCCAAGCGCACCGAGCTGGTCGACCTGCGTGGACGTGTCGCGCTGCTGACCGGCGGTCGCGTGAAGATCGGCTATCAGGCTGGCCTGAAGCTGTTGCGCGCTGGTGCCGAGTTGATCGTGACCACGCGCTTCCCGCGCGACTCGGCGGCGCGTTACGCCGAGGAGCCGGATTTCGGCGAATGGGGTCATCGCCTGCAGGTGTATGGACTCGACCTGCGCCACACGCCAAGTGTGGAAGCGTTCTGCCAGGAGCTGGTCTCCACGCGGCCACGGCTGGACTTCATCATCAACAACGCCTGCCAGACGGTGCGCCGTCCGCCGGATTTCTACTCGCACATGATGGAAGGCGAGACAGCCGCCCTGCACGACATGCCGGAACACGTGCGCAAGCTGGTCGGCCACTACGAGGGCCTGCGCAGCTCGCACATCCTGCCCGAGGCCAATGCTCCAGCAATGGCGCTCGCAAGTCGTGACTCGCATGTCCCCGGCCTGACCCGAGCCGCCGAACTGTCGCAGGTGCCGTTGCTGCCGGAAGAATTGCTGGCGCAGAGCCACCTGTTCCCTGAAGGCCGGCTCGATCAGGACCTGCAGCAGGTCGACCTGCGCGAACGCAATTCGTGGCGGTTGCTGATGGCCGAGGTGCCGTCGGTGGAATTGCTGGAGGTGCAGTTGGTCAATGCGATCGCGCCGTTCATCATCAACGCGCGCCTGAAACCGCTGATGCTGCGCACGCCCGAGCGTGACAAGCACATCGTCAACGTGTCGGCGATGGAAGGCCAGTTCTACCGCAACTTCAAGACCACGCGGCATCCGCATACGAACATGGCCAAGGCCGCGCTGAACATGATGACGCGCACCTCGGCCACCGATTACCACAACGACGGCATCCACATGAACAGCGTGGATACCGGCTGGGTGACCGACGAGGATCCGGCGGCACTGGCCGCGCGCAAGGTTGCCGAGGAGCGCTTCCATCCGCCGCTGGACATCGTCGACGGCGCCGCGCGCATCGTCGATCCGATCATCAGCGGCGTCAACACGGGCGAGCACGTGTGGGGACAGTTTCTGAAGGACTATCGGCCGACCGATTGGTGAGTCTCGGCAGAGCCGCCGTGACCCGGCGCCAGGATCATTTCGCTTCCGTGCCGGGCCGCCTGAAATCGCTGCCCGGCTTCCATTGCGGGAATGGCGTGGTTCCGGTGGAGAGCTTGCTGCCGACCATGTAGAGCAGCCGCAGGTCCTGCACCATGCCGCTCAGATCCCAGTTCGGATCGAACGCATCGCCGGGCTGGTGATAGCGGTTCGCGATGTAGTCATCGTAGGCCTTGCGGCCGGCAGTCACGCCACCATCGAGCAGGTCCAGGCCCGAACGCGCATACAGCACCGGCACCCCGGCCTTGGCGAAATTGAACTGCTCCGAACGCGCGAAGAAACCTTTTGGCACCATGTCGGGCGTCAAGGCACGCCGTTGCGTCCGCGCCGCTTCGACCAGGTATCCGTCAAGGTCTGACTGACCATAACCGATGACCGCAATATCGTGACTGGGACCGCTGACCGTCAACGCGTCCACATCGAGATCAGCCACAGTCAGGTCCAGCGGCACCAGCGGGTGATTGACGTAGTAGTGCGAGCCGAGCAGGCCCGACTCCTCCATCGTCAGAGCCAGAAACAGGATCGTGCGCACCGGCTTGGGTTTGCGATGCGCGAACGCTTCGGCGATCTCCAGCAAGCCAGCGACGCCGGAGGCGTTATCCACGGCACCGTGGTAGATCTTGTTGCCATCCTTGCCGAGATGGTCCCAGTGCGCGGAATAGATCACCGCCTCATGAGGACGCAGACTGCCGGGTAGTTCTCCGACCACGTTGTTCGATTGTCCATGGCTGATCGTACTGTCGATCGCGATGCTGGCCCTGGCGTCGAGCTCGACCGGCTTGAAACCGCGCATGTCGGCATTCTTCTTCAGCGCATCGAAATCGGCACCGGCATCGGCGAACAGTTTCCTCGCGGCTGCCGTGGTCAGCCAGCCGGCGATCGGCAGGCGTGGTGTCGGATCCTCACTGACCGGCAGGCTGAATTGCGGGCCGCTCCAGCCGGTCTGCACCACGTTCCACGGATAACCTGCTGCCTCGGCATCGTGCACGATGAAGGCCGCTGCGGCGCCACGGCGCGCAGCCTCCTCGAACTTGCTGGCCCAGTGGCCATACCAGGTCAATTCGCGACCCTTGAACAGCATCGGGTCCTGGTTGTTCCAGCCCGGATCGTTGACCAGCATCACGACCGTCTTGCCCTTGAGGTCCAGGCCGGCGTAATCGTTCGATGGCTGATCGGGTGCATCGACACCGTAGCCGACGAACACGATCGGTGAATCCTTGATCTCGGCATGCGGCTCGTTCGCCGGCGAGCCGACCACCATGTCGCTGCCGAAGGCCAGCTCGGACTTGTCCTTGCCGCCGTCGACGACCAGCTTCGCCTGGTCGGCATGCTGCAGCGAGCTTTGCACAAACGGCACGGCCTGCAACCAGCTGCCGCGGTTGCCGGGCTGCAGGCCGACGCGCTGAAACTGCTGGATCAGGTAGTCGGTGGTGCGTTGCTCGCCCACACTGCCGGGTGCACGACCCTCGAACTGGTCCGAGGCCAGCACCTTCACGTGCGCGCTTACATCCGCCTCGGTAATGCCGGGTGAGAATGTCGCATCAGCGTTGCCACCGCTTCTGCCGCCGGCCGAATGATGATGGCAGGCCACCAGCAGCAAGCTGATGGCAATGGTCGACAACAAGCGATGCACAAACGCTCCCCCGAATGATGAGTGAGCGAATGTACTCAGGTGCCTCTAAAGGTCGCAACAGAGATGATGCAATCGCGGGAATTTGCGGATCTGAAGCAACAAAACCTCAACAGCCGGATTCATCCCGCCTGATGGCAGCGCCTCGACGGCATGCAGATCGGCGATATCCCGCCGATCCGAGAGGACTGTTCAACCGATGGCCGAAAACGCCGGCATGGTGACATCGGCGGCGCGTGAACGGCTGTGGCCACGACGCCATCCATCCACAAACGTACGCAGCTTGCCGCCAACAACAGCGACTACGGGGTACGCCGCCAGACGTATCGCCGGGAAACTCCCGGGTGACATGGCCAGGCCGATCTGGTGCTCGGCCCGCATTCTTGCCGCTTTTGCGGCAAACCAGGCCTTGGGGCCAGCCAGCAGCACGCCCGATTCGGATTCCGCCTGACGAGAGCTCTCGATCGTGCGGCGCAGGTGGGCGAGATGGATTTCGCTGAAAGCCTGGCCGAGTGCAGCAACCGTGAAAGGGGATGCGACGAATTCGTTCAACAGACTGCCCAGCATCGCCGCCGCACGCAACGCAATCTGGCGATTGGTGCGCTCCACGTGAGACGTGCCCACAGCCAACTGATAAGCGCCTTCGATCGCACCCACCAAAGCCTGGAACTCTGCCTGATTGAGCGGACGACGATCCAGCGGCGTATGCCGGCGACCGATCAGCCACGCCTGGTCAGCTGCAGGGAGTGCATGTGAACGATGGGCCGCGCGATGACGCGCATCCTCAAGTGGCAAGCCGTTCTCTGAAACCAGCTGTACGGTCAAGTCTTCCTGAGTCAGCGGTTGCGTCCGCGCTGCACCGTTGTGGTCGTACCAACGGCGATACTCCAGCGTGGCCGCACGGAACATGCCCCGTGGTGGACGCACGGTTGCGCGCGCCTCGGCGGCATAGTCGAGTGAGGGGGCGATCGGGCGATGCCCTGCCGCACGGGCAGCCAGCACGCGCCCGAACAGGATCTCGGCCACGACCAGATGCTGGTGGTAGGCCGAATGACGCTCGTGTTCGCTGGGTGCCGTGAAATAGACGAAACGGAACGGGGATGTGCGCGCCACTCTGGCGGAATGCCCATTGCCCGGCTGGATGCCACGACGCCCGATAAGCGGGGCACGGTGCGCATTGGGCAGATTTCCCAGCATCACGTCGATGGCGGGAGTCATGACAACGGCAGGCTTGACCGGTACGGCCTCTTGCACACTTACATCAACTGCTACTTGCACACTGCAACCTTCATCGCCGGTGCGGCCGCAACGCCCATCTCCACAAGCGCCACATGCCACGCGGGTACACCCATACCACCCATGCTGGATGGCCTCAATGTCACATTGGCATATCGCGTGCCATCAAAGTGTGCGGCAACCCGCAGTATTCGAAAACGGTTCGTGCCGGCCTGGATTTGTTCAGTCAGAACCGCAACTTTTTACGCCCATGCCAAGCCATTCGCCTCCCTTCGGACAAGCTGCGCAAGGCTCGATTCGGCAACAGTCCGTTCCACGCCGGCCTCTGTGTTCGCCTGCGTGTCGGATCTATCGTGGCGAGCATGACCAAGAACAGCACACGCCATGGGAGCCACGACCATGATTGAACGCAGACCCTTCGAAAGCCTGGGCGGAGCCGACCATGGCTGGCTGAAGGCGAAACACCATTTCTCGTTTGCCGGTTACCACGATCCGAAACACATGGGCTGGGGCGCACTGCGGGTGTGGAATGACGACACCATCGCCGCGCAGACGGGCTTTCCACCGCATCCTCATGCGGAGATGGAAATCATCACCTATGTCCGTGAAGGCGCGATCAGCCACAAGGACAGCCTCGGCAACGCGGGCCGCACCGAGGCAGGCGATGTGCAGGTGATGAGTGCCGGCAGCGGGATCACCCATGCCGAGTACAACCTGGAAAGCGAAACCACCCGGATATTCCAGATCTGGATCATCCCCGATGCACACGGCCAGCCGCCTGCATGGGGTGCCAGGCCATTTCCGAAAGGCGAGCGTTCGGGCCGCTTCGTGGCGCTGGCCAGCGGGTTCAAGGAGGACGGCGATGCCCTGCCCCTGCGTACCGATGCACGCGTACTCGGCGCAACGCTCAAGGCCGGCGAGACGGCGGAATACACCATGGCCAATGACCGCTATGCGTATCTGGTGCCAGCTACGGGCACGGTGGAAATCAATGGAGTGACACTTCATGCCCGCGATGGTGCAGCCATCCACGACGAAAGCGTGTTGCGCGTAAAGGCACTGGAAGACGCCGAACTGGTCCTGGTCGATACGGCAGCGTGATCCGGCGCATTCGCTGAGCGAGCCGGCAGCTATGAACGGGAGTCCGTATCTGGCTTCTCCGCATAGCGCGCCACCGGGAGGTGCCACTGGTGACGGATGGCCATGTAGCGCAGGCCAAAACACAATCCTGCACCAGCCAGCGTGGTGGCCATCGGTGGGAGTTGCAGCAAGCTGCCCAGCACGACCACGACCGCGCCGGCCAGCGCAGCCACAGCGTAGAGGTCGGCACGCAGCACCGTGGGAATCTGCGAGACCAGCACGTCGCGCAACATGCCGCCGCCAATGCCGGTAAGCATGCCCAGCAGGGCCGCCATGGCCGGGTTGAGTCCGTAGGCCAGCGCCTTTTGCGCGCCAGCGACCGCGAACAGTGCAAGACCTGCCGCATCGGACAATTGCACCGGATTGCGCAACCGTTCGATCGTTTCGTAGCGATAGAAGGTGATGACCCCAGCCAGCACCGACACTGCGAGATAGCGCCAATCGGCAATCGCGGATGGCGGCGTGGCACCGATCAGCACGTCGCGGGTGATGCCGCCGGCATTGCCTGCCGCAAACGACAGCACCAGTACGCCGAACAGGTCGAGCCTGCGCCGTACTGCAGTCAAGCCGCCGCTCAGCGCGAACACAAAGGTGCCGACGAGATCGAGCACCAGCAACAGCATGTGCATCATGGGTGCTTTCCACACGAAGGCAGTCGTCTGTTTATCGCCAGTCTGCGCCATCGTCAACCATCGGAACGGTGCCGTATGACCAAGCCATGTGGAATTCTCGAATCGTCCGACATAAAAACGCTCCCACGCGCCCATACACAGTCAACACTCAATGCTTGATATACGCTGCATCGGCGCCAGAGTTTTGGCATCCCCACGCAATAGCGAAGCCGCACCATGCCCTCCATGCAAGCCATCGAAATCAACCATCCCGGCGCAGCGGACGTACTGCAACTGACGCAGCGACCGGTTCCGCAGCCCGGCATGGGTGAAGTGCTGATCAAGGTGGCCGCCGCCGGGGTGAACCGGCCGGATGTGTTCCAGCGACAAGGCCATTACGCCCCGCCGCCTGGCGCATCGGATCTGCCCGGACTGGAGGTGGCCGGCATCCTGGTCGAAGGTGACCTGACCGGTGACAACCCGTTCGGCCTCAAGCACGGCGATTCTGTATGTGCCCTGCTCGCCGGTGGCGGCTATGCCGAATACGCCGTGGCACCGCTGGCGCAATGTCTGCCGGTACCGACGGGATTCTCGATGATCGAGGCGGCAGCGCTGCCGGAAAATTATTTCACCGTATGGAGCAACGTGTTCGAGCGTGGCCAGCTCGGCCAGGGCGAAGGCGGCGTGCACGAAACCCTGCTGGTGCAAGGCGGCTCCAGCGGCATCGGCGTGACCGCGATCCAGCTGGCGCATGCACTGGGGCATCGCGTGTTCGCCACCGCCGGTAGTGCGGAAAAGTGCGCGGCGTGCGAGAAGCTCGGCGCAGAGTGTGCGATCAATTATCGCGAGCAGGATTTCGTCACCGTGGTGAAGCAGGCCACCGACGGCCGCGGCGTCGACGTGATCCTCGACATGGTCGCCGGTGACTACATCCTGCGCGAACTCGACGCGCTGGCCGAAGGCGGCCGACTGGTGGTGATCGCCACTCTTGGCGGTAGCAAGGCAAGCATCGACGCTGCAACGATCATGCGGCGTCGGCTCACACTCACCGGATCAACCTTGCGCGCCCGCCCGATCGCATTCAAGAGTGCGCTGGGCCGCCAGTTGCACGACAAGGTCTGGCCCTTGCTGGAATCAGGCAGGCTGCGGCCGGTGATCCACCAGGTATTTCCTGCTGCCGAGGCCGCCAAGGCGCATGCGCTCATGGAAAGCAGCGCGCACATCGGCAAGCTCATGCTGCAGTGGTGATGCCGGTTACTTTCCGATCAGACCCTGACTCTGCAGATCCCAGACGAAATTCATCACCACATCGCTGACAACGTGGTGAAATGCATCGGCTGTCGTGGTCGGTGTGGCGCCGGCAGGACCGTTGATCTTGCCTAACGTGGTATGGATCGCGTGCTTGTAGACCGCCTGGTAGTCGTTGCCGCCGGCATGACGGTAGGCAATCGTGAATTCGTAGTTGTCATCGATCATCGAGCCGGTGCTGCCCAGCGTCAGACCGGTATGGAAACCACGGTGGCGGGCATCCTCCAGGTCGCTGCTGTCGTTGGCTGTAACCGTGATCCGGGCCGCCGCATTGGCATCTGTCGTCGGCGAAAATACGCCGGTGGCCGCCAGCGCCTGTTCGAGTTGATGCTGCAATTCGGCATCGACGGTGGGCGTCGGCTTCTCGTTGGTCTGGAACCGGGCTGTCACCTGCACCGGAATCGGCTGGACGAGCGGATGTATTACATCCGAGGTGGCCTGGTGATATTGCGGGTCAACATAAGCCCTGGTGGCGATGGTGCACGCCGAGAGCGACGCCATGATGACCAGTGCGCCTACCGTCTTCAGAATCACCTTCATGAATTTCCCCTTGTCATGGGTACGAGGAATCGCCATGTCCTTCATGGTAAGCGGATTCAGCGGCAAAAGCAGCGCGTTGTGTACGAAACAAGCACTCCCGCACGCTGACCACCGGTAAATGCGAATTCGGGCGCAAGACCCGGAGTGTCGCCCATGCCATCCGTCGCTAGATTGACTGTCACGCGTTAATCTGACGAAAGGAACAGCCATGAAAGCATTCGAGAAAAATAGCCAGCGGGCGGCCACCACGCTCAACGATCCACGCTGGATCGCGGTGCAGACCCATGACGCGAGCGCAGACGGCACTTTCTATTATTCGGTGCGTACCACCGGCGTGTACTGTCGCCCGTCCTGCGGCGCGCGTCCTGCCCGGCCGGAGAACGTGGCATTCCATGCGACCGCCGCCGAGGCGGAGCATGCCGGTTTCCGTCCCTGCAAGCGCTGCCGGCCCGATCAACCTTCATTGGGCGAACAGCACGCAATGCTGGTGACGGCGGCCTGCCGGTTGATCGAAAGTGCCGAGACGCTGCCCACGCTCGAACAGCTGGCGAAACCGAGCGGCCTGAGTCCGTTCCATTTTCATCGCGTATTCAAGGCCGTCACCGGGCTGACGCCGAAGCAGTACGCGCAGGCACAGCGGGCTCGTCGAGTACGTCGCGAACTCGACCGCAGCGACAGCGTGACCACGGCGATTTTCGATGCCGGCTACAACGCCAGCAGCCGTTTCTACGAAACAGCCGACCGGGTGCTCGGCATGACACCTTCCAGCTATCGCGCCGGCGGCATCGACCACGACATCCGCTTCGCGATCGGCGAATGCTCGCTGGGTGCGATCCTGGTCGCGCAAAGTGTGCGTGGCGTCTGCGCGATCCTGCTCGGCGATGATCCGGATGCATTGGCCCGCGATCTGCAGGATCGTTTTCCGAAGGCGAATCTGATCGGTGGCGATCATGCGTTCGAACAGTTGGTGGCGCAGGTAGTCGGCTTCGTGGAAGCGCCGGCGATCGGTTTCGATCTGCCGCTGGACGTGCGTGGCACCGCGTTCCAGCAGCGTGTGTGGCAAGCATTGCGGGAGATTCCACCGGGTGCCACGGCAAGTTACAGCGAGGTCGCCACGCGGATCGGCTCGCCACGTGCGGTGCGAGCTGTGGCTCAGGCCTGCGCAGCGAATGCGCTGGCGGTGGCGATCCCCTGCCATCGCGTGGTGCGCAGTGACGGTGGCCTGTCGGGTTATCGCTGGGGCGTCGAACGCAAGCGTGCGCTGCTGGAGCGCGAGGCATCGTGATGAATGCCGTACGGTGCGTCACGCCCGATACCGACACAAAACTGCAGGTATTCAACTGGGCTGGCATCGAAAGTGAAATCGATGCACAAGGTTGCGCGGTACTCGAAGCCCTGCTGTCGCCGCAGGAATGCCGTGACTTGGGCCGCCTGTATGCCGATGAGTCGTGTTTCCGCAGCCGCGTCGTGATGGGCAGGCATGGCTTTGGTCGCGGCGAATACCAGTATTTCCGCTATCCGTTGCCTGGCGTGGTCGCAGACTTGCGTACGACACTCTATCCGCGGCTGGTGCCGGTCGCGAATCGCTGGAACACGGCAATGGGGATCGCGATGCGTTACCCCGATGCACACGCCGCCTTCATCGAACACTGCCATGCGGTCGGGCAGCAGCGCCCTACTCCGCTGCTGCTGCAATATGGCCAAGGTGACTACAACTGCCTGCACCAGGATCTATACGGTGAACAGGTATTTCCTCTGCAGGTGGCGATCCTGCTGTCCGAGCCGGAGCGCGATTTCAGCGGCGGCGAATTCGTGCTGACCGAGCAGCGCCCGCGCATGCAGTCACGACCCATGGTAGTGCCGTTACGCCAGGGTGATGCGGTGATCTTCGCCGTGCATCAGCGTCCCGTCGCCGGTACACGCGGCAGCTATCGGGTGAATCTTCGGCATGGCGTGAGCCAGGTGCGCACAGGGCATCGCCATACCCTGGGCATCATCTTCCACGACGCCACATGAGCATGGCGGATCTGTTCGGCGACACGTTCAGTCACCAGCGCCGGGACGAGCCGCTGGACGCAGGTGCCGTGCTGCTGCGTGGCTTCGCCTTGATGGAAGAAGCCGTGCTGCTGCCGGCGATCGACATGGTGGTCGCACAGGCACCTTTCCGTCATCTGGTCACGCCCGGAGGTTTCCGCATGTCGGTGGGCATGACGAATGCCGGATCACTGGGCTGGGTCAGCGATCGGCGTGGCTATCGCTACGACCCGGTCGATCCACTCAGCAGCCGGCCCTGGCCCGCCATGCCGGAGATTTTCCTGCGACTGGCAGGTGCTGCCGCGGCGCACGCCGGGTTTGTCGGCTTTGTGCCGGATGCCTGTCTGATCAATCGCTACGAACCCGGTGCGCGGCTCAGCCTGCATCAGGATCGCGACGAACGCGACTTCGGCCAGCCGATCGTTTCGGTGTCGCTGGGCATTCCGGCAGTCTTCCTGTTCGGTGGCATGCAGCGCGCGGATCCGCAGATCCGCGTGCCACTGACGCATGGCGATGTGGTCGTCTGGGGTGGCCCGGCACGTCTGCGCTACCACGGCGTACTACCGCTCAAACCAGATCAGCATGATGCTCTTGGCGATTGCCGCATCAACCTGACGTTCCGCCGCGCCGGCTGAATCAGGGCGATTTTTCGCCAGCAGTCAGCTATGGCGGCGATGACGGGCCGACTCCCAGCCGGTGTCCATACACAAGCTTGCCGCCGAGCCAGCCACCAGCGCACAGGAAAAGGAATCCGGTCACGCTCAACGCGATCGCCAACACGCCAGGTTTGGTCAGTGTGGTGCCCTGCAAGCGCAGGAACAGGCTGGTCGCATAAAAGGCCAGGGCGGTCATCACCACGATCATGTGGCGGTTGACGTCCTTGATCGCAGGATGGTCCTCGGCAATTTTCGTCAATTCCAGAAAACCGGCCAACATGGCGGGGATCGAGAAACCGATCCCCGCCAGCAGCAACACACCGGCAAAGCGCCATGCCGGCTCACCCCAACCCAGACTGGCAAGATCCGCCGCCGTGGCCAGTGACCAGCCGGCGATCGGGAAATGGACCAGCGCGGGATGCAACGGGTGACGCATGACGGCTCAGCCCAACAGCACACTGAGCAGGGTCAGGAAACCGACCACCGCGACACCGGCATGCACGAAGACAACACCTTTCGGCGCCACCTTCCCGCGCAGGTGGAATGAGGCGAGAAAGAAACCACCCAGAGCCGCCAACACCAGCAGGCCCAGCGCCGCGGTGAGCCGGCCCGGTGCTGCACCTTGCAAGACTTCGATGATCAGCAGCACCAAGCCGCTGGCTCCCAGCAAGGCGTGCAAAACCGAGATCGCCCACGGCGCCAGCTTGCCGCGCAACACGCTGGAAGCCAGCACCAGGCCGCCGATGGCGGCAATCGCAAAAATCAGAACCGCATAGAGCAACATGTCATTCCCCTCTGGTTGCGTCATGAAGACGAAGAGCCAACGCCGTGCGTTGGCCGTACTGCCACTGATCGGATGCATCAGCGCGTCCAAGGTTCCCAAGCCTGGGCGGCAGCATCGACAGGATGCGCCTTGTGCCAGGCCACCGCTTGAATCAACGCCACTGGAGGATGACGCCACCCGGCTCGACCAAGATGCAAGTGCCAGCGATGGGGCGACTTGCTACCCTCGCCGGATCGACTCGACGCGGGACCGACATGACAACCACCCAAGGCATCCACACCATCGACACCGGTTTCGTACGGCCGCAGTTCGACGCCGCGTACCTGATCGTCGAGAACGGGCGTGGCGCGTTCATCGACTGCGGCACCAACCATTCCGTGCCACGCATGCTGGCGGCACTGGACCAAGCCGGAATCACTCCGTCCGGAGTGGACTGGCTGATCCTCACTCACGTGCATCTGGATCATGCCGGCGGTGCGGGCGAACTGATCGCACAGCTGCCGAATGCGAAGTTGGTGGTACACCCGCGTGGCGCGCGGCACATGATCGACCCGTCAGCATTGTGGGCTGGTGCCAGTGCGGTATACGGCGAAGCGGTGATGGAAACGACGTATGGACGGCTGCGACCGATTCCCGCCGAACGCGTCATCGAGGCACCGGATGGTCACGTGGTCGACCTCGCAGGGCGGCCCTTGCTGTGCATCGATACGCCCGGCCATGCGAGGCATCACCTCACCGTCTACGATGCCCGCGCGAATGTGTGCTTCACCGGCGACGTATTCGGTCTGTCCTATCGTGAATTCGACACCGAAAACGGCCCCTTCATCCTGCCCACCACCTCGCCGGTGCAGTTCGATCCCGATGCGCTGCACGCCTCGATCGAACGCCTGGTCGTACTGCAGCCCTCGGCGATGTACCTCACCCATTACAACCGGGTCGAGAATGTGGCCAGACTGGCCGCTGAGCTGCATGTGCAGATCGACGCGATGGTGGCGCTTGCGCTGGAGGCAGGCGATGACCCGGACAGGCACGCCAGACTGGTCGATGACCTCACCGGGTTGTACGCCGCGCGCGCCCATGCACACGGCTGGACCCAGGGACGTGCGGCGCTGGAGCAGCGGCTGCACATGGACATCGAGCTGAATGCACAGGGGCTGGAAGTGTGGCTGGATAGCGCCGCTCGTTGAATCGTCGCGCAAGCCACGACAGCGCCGATCATCGCAGCCAGTACGTGATCACTGGGGACACCAGCACCGGCTATTGACCGCGATCCCGAAATGGATTCCTCTTGGGCATCACCTCGACAAGCCAGTGACCTTTGCCATGCCAGACACCGCAGCCCCATTCAACGAGCCTGTTGCCGCGCATCACGCTGGCACGCGGATCGAAGCCGATCCGCCAGTGCGCAGGATCGTCGTGGTCGGTGGCGGCACCGCAGGCTGGATGACGGCACTGGCACTGGCCAACTCTGCCTATGGATCCAGGCTTGAGGTCACCGTGATCGAGTCGCCGCAAGTCGCCACGATCGGCGTGGGCGAGGGTTCGACACCCTTCCTGCGCCGCTTCTTCGAAGACCTCGGCATCGAGGAAGCCGAATGGATGCCAGCCTGCAACGCGACCTACAAAAACGGCATTACCTTCGACAAGTGGTCGACACGGCCCGGTTTCGAGAGCTACTTCCACGCGTTTGCGTCGATGCTCGACAACCTGACCATGACGCAATTCATCAACAACGTGCACTCGCGCCTGAACCATGCCGACGTGCACGCGCATCCTGACCGGTTCTTCATCGCCAGCCGGCTGGCGCGCGACTGCCGGGCACCCAAACCGGCACACAGCTTCCCGTTCGACATCTGGCATGGTTATCACTTCGACGCCACCTTGCTTGGCGCCTTCCTGCTCAGGAAGGCGCTGGAGCGCGGCGTGCGCCATGTGGCGCGCCACGTGAACGGGGTGATCCTGAAGGACAACGGCGATATCGGCTCCCTGCACCTCGAGGGCGGCGAGACACTGGATGCCGACTTCTTCATCGACTGCACCGGCTTTGCTTCGCTGCTGATCGGCAAGGCACTGAAGACCCCGTTCGTGCCCTACGCGGAGAACCTGTTCAACAACGCGGCGATTGCGCTGGCGACGCCCATCGACGGGCCGATCATGTCGCAGACCATCTCCACCGCGCTCACGAACGGCTGGGCCTGGAAGATTCCACTGACCAACCGTTACGGCAACGGCTACGTCTACAGCACCGACTTTTGCTCACCCGAGCAGGCCGAGACAGAACTGCGCGCACATCTCGGGGTACTGGATGCTGACGTGCCGGCGCGCCACCTGAAGATGCGTGTCGGTCGCGTCGCCGAAAGCTGGAACCGCAACTGCCTCGCCGTAGGCCTGGCACAGGGGTTCATCGAGCCGCTGGAGGCCACTACTTTGCTGTTCGTCCAGAGAACCGCCTACATGTTCGTCGCGGCGCTGGAAAAGGGTGACCTCGGTGCCGAGGCGCGGGCGAACTTCAACCAGACGATCAACGTCCAGTTCGAGGGTACCCGCGATTACATCGTCACCCACTACAAGACCAACACACGCACCGACACCGACTACTGGCGCGCCAACGCAGCCAACACCCACTTGTCGAACCCGCTCAAGCATTTGCTGACCACCTGGCTGTCCAGCAAGCCGATCATCCCAGGACTGAAAAAAGGTGTCTTCGGCCAAGGCTATCCGACCATGTCATGGTACAGCCTGCTCGCTGGCGTGGGACTGTTTCCGGATTCACAGAGCATGCGCCCGCCCACACCCGAAGAGGCACAGCATGACCTCGCCCAGATCGACAACCTGCTGGAGCGCAGCGCGATGAATTACCCCGACCAGCGTGAGCTGCTGCAACGGATTCCGCTCAAGTCCAGGGAGCCATCGCTGCAGGTCTATCTCTGGTAGGCAACCGGCTCGATGGCGCGCGCCGCATGCTCAATCCAGTCGCGTGCCATTGGGTACTGGCTGGCTGCTCCAACGCGGTGAGTACCACCTCATCCTCCGTGGAAAGGCCGGTAAGCAGGAACCGCGCGCAAAACAGGTGACCTGCATCAGCAGATCGATGCGATGGTGGCGAACACGCAGGATCTGGAGACATGGCTGGACGGGGAACGCAGCTAGCTCACCGCATCAAGCAACTTGGTATAGGCGTGCTGGGTTTTTCGATGGACATAGCCCAGGTGCTGGTAGAACGGATGCGACTGAAGTCGTGTCACATTGGAGCGCACCGAAATGGCGTCGAATCCCTGCTGGCGTGCCCAGTGTTCCGCATCGTTTACCAGCACATGCCCGATACCGCTGCCCCTGGCTGCAGCATCTACCACCAAGCCGACGATCTCGATGCGTTCACCGGATTCCAGCGTGAGTCGACGCTCGACGGCGATCCAGCCGAGCAACGTGCCGTCGTCAGCTTGAGCAACCATCACATGCTGTTGCGGTTGCGGCAGCAGCGCCGCGAGCCGGGCGGCCATGGTCTGCGTCTCGACCGTATAGCCAAGCTCGCCCGCCAGTCGTGCGATTTCCGAAGCATCCTCGACACGGGCACGACGCAAATGGGGCGAGTCCGGCATGTCAGGCCAGCCGCGTGCCGTTCGGCACCGGGCGCTCGATCGCCGTGATCACCACGCCGTCATCGGTCGGGAACCCGGTAAGCAGGAACTGCGAACGGAACGGGCCGATCTGTTTCTCCGGGAAATTGATCACGCCGACAATCTGCCGACCCAGCAACTGCTCCGCGCTGTACAGCGCAGCGATCTGCGCACTGGTCTTTTTCTCGCCGTAGGGGCCGAAGTCCACCCAGACCTTCCATGCCGGCTTGCGTGCTTCGGGAAACGGTTCCACCCGCGTCACCGTACCGGCGACGATCAATACTTTCTCGAAATCGCTCCAGCTGATTTCACTCACCTGCTCGCTCATCCTTCCAGCCTCGTCTTCAACCAGTCTTGACCTTGTTGCCACCAATAGCTCGCCTGAGCGCCGAGATAGCCAAAGGGTCGGTGCGTACTGCTCAGCCCGTAGTCGGCAAATTGTTTCCAGCCATCATCGCCATCGGCAATCGCCGCCGCCAGCAGCTCGCCAGCAGCACAGGTCGGTGCCAGACCATGCCCGCCGAATGCTTGTGCCCACCATAAACCATTCCCATTGCCACCGACCTGCGGCATCTGGTGGCGCGCGTAACTCATCAGGCCCGACCACGCGTAGTCGACCTTCACGCCCTGCAATTGCGGAAACACGCGCAACAGATCCTTCGTGAGCAATCGCTGCACCGCCTGCGGCGAACGGTTGCGGATGGAAATGCGCCCACCCCACAGCAGACGCGTATCCGGCAGCAGCCGGTAATAGTCGAAGGCGAAGCGACTGTCGTAGACCGCAGCGCGGGTATGCAGGCATTCGTCCATCCGCTCGTGCAGCGGCTCGGTCACCATCACGTAGGTCGCGATCGGCAGGATCGCGCGGTCGATCGACCGCTGCAGACCGGCCAGGTAGCCGCCGCATGCCAGCACCACCTGATCGACCAGCAGCTCACCTTGCGCTGTGCGCAGGCGCCATTGACGGCCCTCGCGGGCGAGACCGCGTACGCCGCTCCCTTCATGAATGTGCACGCCCTGCCCGGCAGCGGCGGCCGCAAGACCGATCGCATAGTTAAGCGGATGCAAGTGCAACGCGTCTCGCTCGTAGAGAGCATCGTGATAGCGCTCACTGCGAACACGCTCGCGCAGTTCGTCCTGCGGCAGCCATTGCCAGTGCACGCCGTAATGCTCGGCCAGCAATTGCTGGCGCTGGCGCAGCACGGCCGGATCACGAAACCAGTTGGCCCAGATCACGCCCTGGTCGACGGCGTCGCAAGCAATCGAGTAATCGGCGATACGCTGGCGGATGCGCTGCACAGCCTCAGTAGTGAGCTTGAACAGCTCCCGCGCACGCGCATCGCCCAACTGGGTCAGCAGCGATTGCTCGCCCAGCGAATAACCGCCGAATACGAAACCGCCATTGCGGCCGGAGGCACCAAAGCCGATCTGTTCGCGTTCCAGCAGCACGACGTCGCGTATGCCGCGCTCAGCCAGGCCCAGCGCCGTGTTCAAGCCCGCATAGCCACCGCCGATGATCGCTACGCGTGCATGCGTGCGTCCCTGCAATGGAGCATATGGCTGATACGGCGTGGCCGTTGCACGGTAATAGGACGTGGGCAAGGGCGGTGGCATTTCGGCAACGAATACCTGTGAGTCTGCGTTTGGAAAGCGAGCATAGCGCAGCAGGTCGGCGGCTACTCGACCAGGGCGACTGCCAGCGGCCGCTGGTCACTGCGACCGTGGTCGTCGACGACGCGCACGCTGTAGCTGCCTGCCGTCTGCGGCTGCCAGAACAACGACTCGCCGGGCGCACTGCGACCGATATAGGCATCATTGACGAACCAGTACAACGCATGCGCGTCGGCATCGGTGGTGGCCATGAAGGCGATGCGCTCCTGCCCCAGCTGCTTCAGGCGCAAGGCATAAGTGCTGCCGCGCAACGGCGAGGTGATCTGCGGTGGATCGCCATCGGGCGTGCCCGCGTCGCGGCAGCCCGGATTCTGCGGTGGTTTGCGCCGTGGGACGCCGGCCTGCGCGAAGACCTGCTGCAGATCGGATGACCAGAATTCATAGACCTCGACGTGGGTATGTTTGCCGGCATACGGCGGACACGCGGGTTGGCCACTGGCGTCGTCGATCACCACCGGACGGTGCACGTTGCTGACCTGGATCGGCGACTTGCCGGGAATGAACCAGGTCCAGCCCTTCTGCGGGCACCATTGATTCGGCAACTCGCCACTGGCCAGACAGATCTCCACGCGCTTGAGGTTGGCCGGCATGTGCCGGACCGGCTCGGCCAGACGTGGCTGTTCGGCCTGGATCGCATCGACGATCTGGAAAAAAAGCGGTGCTGCTGCCTCCGCGCCGACGAAGGCCGGGTTGCCGGTGCTGTCGAAATTGCCCACCCAGACCACCAGCACATACGGGCCGAAGCTGCCGGCCGTCCAGGCATCGCGAAACGCCCATGACGTGCCGGTCTTCCAGTACACCGGCAGATGGGTGGGTTGCGCGCCGGTGGTTTCGTCCGGGCGCGGGTTCTGCCGCAGCATGTCCATCACCATGAAGCTGGCTTCGTCGCTGAGCATGCGCGTGCCGGCGACCTGCGGGTCATCGGCGAGCAGGCGCAGCGGCCGGAGCTCACCGCGATTGGCCAGCATCGCGTACAGCCCACCGAGTTCCTGCATGGTCACTTCACCGCCGCCGAGTACCAGTGCGAGGCCATAGTGCTTCTCGCTGGCCATGCGGCTGATGCCGGCATCGTGCAGGAACTGGTACAGGCTGGGTTGCTTCAACTGCGAGGCGACCCAGACCGCGGGAATGTTGCGGCTGCGGATCAGCGCATCGGTAGCGGTGATCGGGCCAAGGAAGTGGCCATCGAAATTCTCCGGCGTATACGGACCGAACGAGGTGGGCACATCGCGCAATACGGTCTGCGGATGTAGCACGCCCTCATCGAAACCCAACGCGTAGATGAAGGGTTTCAGGGTCGACCCGGGCGAACGCTTGGCCAGAGTGCCGTTCACCTGGCCATCGATGCTGGCGTCACGGTAGTTCGCCGAGCCGACCAGGGCCTTGACATCCATGTCGCGGGTATCGATCAGGATTGCGGCTGCATTGCGGATGCCGCGGCTGTCGTTGCGCGCCACAAATTGCCCGATCTGCCGCTCCAGCGCGTGCTGCATGGTGAGGTCAAGCGTGGTGGTGACACGCGTGTCGGCGTTGTCGTCAAGCACGCCACGCGCCGCCAGCACCTGCTCGACCAGATGCGGCGCCTCGAATGGCAGTTGCGACAATGGACGCAGGCTGAGTGGCAGCGAAAACAGTGGTTTGAACTCCGCATCGGCAGGATGGATTTTCAGCCAGCGTGCAAAGAGACGATTGCGCGACTCGGCCAGCCAAGCATTGATCACCGTGCCGCCTTGCGCCCGTGCGGCTTGCAGGCGCCGACTGGGATCCTGCGGGATCACGGCCAGGGTCAACGCCTCAGGCAGGTTCAGCGCAGCGGCAGGCTTGTCGAAATACGCCAGGCTCGCTGCACCCACGCCTTCGACATTGCGACCATAGGGCGCGTAGTTGAGGTAGGCCTCGAGAATCTGCTGCTTGGAGTAGAAGAGCTCGAGCTGGATGGCTCTACCCACCTGACGCAGCTTGCCGGCGGGCGTGCGTGTATTGAGGCGCCACAGTAGACGCGCCAACTGCATGGTCACGGTCGAGCCACCCTGCGGGTTGCCGTGCCGCGCATAGGTGACCCATGCGCCACGCAACAGGCCGTAGGGGTTGAAGCCCGGATGCCAGCGGTACCAGCGGTCCTCATGCAGCAGCACGCCGTCCACTAGCTGCGGCGAAATATCCTTCAGCGGCACCCATAAACGATAGCGGTCGTCGCTGGCGAGCGTCAGCCGCAACAAGCGGCCATGGTCGTCATAGACGGCTGTGGACGATGGCTGCCAGTCACGCAGCGCACGATGCGGCCACAATCGGCAACCGGCCAGCAGGGCGATAAGCAACATCGCGCCGACCAGCCAGTTCTGCCAGCGCCGCAGCCAGCCAATGACACCATGCATCAACGCAGCAGGCATGCTCGTCATATCGGCCGTCGATGACGTGTCTTCACGAACACCGCCTGTTTACCCAACCCTCTCCCCATGGGGGAGAGGGCATGCCTCGCGCCTGGCTCACGGTTTGGGATCGACCACGGTCAACGTACCGCCAGCGATCGAGCGCGCCTGGATATTGCGCTCGTACATCGACTCGCCGTAGGCCGGCGGTATCACGTACTTGCCGGCGTTGGTGGCCTTGATGCGATAGACGAATTCGCGCACATCCGCGGTAGCGGTACCGTAGATCACCACACGATCCTCGCGGATGTCCGCATATTCGGGCCGCCAGGTGGAACTGCCCAGACCGACCGGCGAACGCCATTCGGAAGGCGCTGCATTGCTGTCGCCACCCTGATCGCTGGCGCTGCTGCCATCGTCCTGCTTGTCGGTCACCACCGGCGGCGGCTGAATCACCGGGTCGAAACCACCCGGCAGCAGGTCGACAATGGCCACGTTGGCAACATCGTGGTTGTCGGTCGAGCGGATCTTGATATGGACGTCGATCTCCTGGCCAACCTCGATCTGGTCCAGCGCCTTGCCATCGACGTCGGTGTACTCGCGTACGATCTCGAAGCCATTCTTGATCGGCGTGGTTGGCACATCGTTGTCATAACCGCCCTGGCTGACCACATACCACGCCGGCAGGCTGCTGCCGTTGAAGAAGCGCAGGCGCGGAATGCCGTTGCCCCATGTGGCCGTCTGCTGCAAGCCATCCAGTTTGCCCACCACCTGCAGGCTGCCATCCGGCTTCACCGCATTGATGGCGAGCTTGGCCGTCTCGTCCTTGGCCAGATTGGCATACGCATCGAGCGCAAGGATCGTCATCGATGAGGACAAAGTGTTGTAACGACCCTCCTGCAACGGCGTGACGATATTGACCAAGGCCTGCGGCGGCAGATCCCTGACGCGGTCGGGGAAGTGCTTGGCCAGCAGGTACAGCACCGTGCTGTCGCGGATCAGCGGGTCATAGTAGTAGTCATAGCTCCAGTCCTTGTCCTTGGCCTCGCGTACCAGCAGCTTCTGCGGGCCGGCGATCAACCGCGCCGCCTCGTGGTCCTGCTTGAGCAGCTGATAGGACGCAGCCAGCCATGCTGCGGTCACGTCGTTCTTCCAGTCATCCGGATAGGCAGCATCCAGCCGCCTCTGCACCGAGGCCAGATAGTTGGTGGTAACCGTGCCCTGGCGGGTCAGCAGGTAGATGGCATAGGCACGCTGGCGCAGTGACGCCAGCGAGTCATCGCCTTCACTGGCAGCTATCTGGCGCAGGTAGGTGTTGCCGGCATCGAACATGTCCTGTGGGACACTCTGGCCACGATCGCGCGCCTCCAGCATGAAGTGCATCGCATAGTTGCTGAGGAACGCATCCGCATCCGGCGTGGCTTCCCACACGCCGAAGCCGCCCTTGCTGTTCTGCCGGCTGTGCAAGGTGTCGAACAGTGCGCTCAGCGCATCCGCCTCGCTGAAGTCGTTGGTGTCGGTGGATGCCTTGAGCAGTGCCTTGAACTCCGGCCGCTGGCCGAACACCAGCGCCGGCATCGCACGGCTCAGGATCTGCTCGGTGCAGAAGTGCGGGAAATCCACCAGATAGGCCGTGAGGCCACGGCTGAGTACCAGCGGCAGGTTGGAAATCGCCGCATCGCGCTTGGCATACTCGTCGTACATCTGGCGCAGGTTTGGCAGGTCGGTCTTGTTGCCTGCGTTGATTTCGCCGGCATCCACGACTGTGCGATAGGTGGCCGCCGGACGTACCGACAGATCCACACTCTGCGTTGCCGACTTGTCGCCATAGTTGGCCGAGAAGCTGAGGTTGCCGGAACCGAGTACGCCGGTCGCCTTGACCCGGAACTTCGCCACACCTTCACGCATTTCGCCAAGGCTCAGCGACTGGTTGTCACTGCCGAGCACCTTCAGCTGCGGGCCAGTCTTCAGCGTCACCTTGACCGGTACCGCCTTGCCACCCAGGCCCGTGAGGTTGTTGGCCACGCCGACGCTGACTTCCACTTCATCGCCTGGTGCCACCGTGGTCGGCACGTTCGGCGAGAGCACGAAATCGCCGCGCACGGTGGTGGCACCTTCGAAAGTGCCGATCTGCTCGGGCGACACAGTCATCGCCATCACCCGCAGGTTGCCGTTGAAATAGTCCGGCACCTGGTATTGCAGATCCTTCTCGCCATCCACGTCGACGATGCCGGACCAGTACACCACCGGCTTGTCGCGCTTGCGCTTGAACGGGTTGAGCTGGCGCCCGATCGCCGCGTTCGCGTCACCACCTGGTGCTGCCATCGCCACCAGCTTGGCGAAATCCGGCAGGATCAGGTCGAGGATCTGCGAGGTCTGTACTTCCAGCATGCGCTTGCGGAAGAAATACTTCAGCGGGTCACCCAGCTTGTAACGCGCCACCTGCAGGATGCCCTCGTCCACCGCCCAGACCACCGCTTTGGCCGGGTGCGCGGAAGTGAGTTTGAAGGTGACCGTCTCGCCTGGCTTCACCACCGCCGGTGATTCCACCTTGACCTCATTGCGGCGCGCGTCGAGGTTGACCGAGAACGGCACCACCCCATAGCTCAGCGGGCTCATGAAAATCTCGTCCGAGGACGGATCGCGGATGTATTGCACGTTGATGTAACCGTTGCCCTCGAAATCGGCAGGCACGCTGATGTGCTGCACGGAACTGGTGCTGTCGGCATGGAACCACGTATACGCGTAGACCTTGTCGCGCTCGATGGTGATCACGCCGCTGCCCGCATACGGCGCGCGGATGGAGACTTCCACTGGCTCGCCCGGCACATAGTCCTGCTTGTCCAGCTTGATCTGCAGTTCCGCATTGCGATCCAGTGCGCGGGCCACGTTGCCGTCACCCATCACCGAATAATCGACACGGTTCACCTCGGTGTCGTCGCTACGCAGGATCTGCAACGAGTAGTCACCGGGCTTGTCGGTATTCAGCGCGTAGTCCGTTCCGCCATGAACGATCGCAAGCGGCTGCTCGCTGACCGTGATGTCCTTGAGCTTGGACTCGTACTTGTAGACACCCGAATCCTGCTTGGTCAGCACCGATACGTAGCGATGTTCGAGCAGACGTGCCTTGAGTCCTTTCAGATCGATCGACTTCGCCTGCGGGTCGATCGCCACCAGCTGCAAATGGCGGACGGCGCCATGACTTATGTATTCGAGACTGTCCACCGACTTGTAGCCTACGAGCCACTCGTTCGCGGAAACCAGCGTTTGCGCTGCTGCCGCCACGCTGCGGCCGCCGTCGGCCTCGTAGGCCTTGGCCAGGAAATAGAGTTCATAGCTGGCGTCGGCGTATTTCTTCAGATCCAGCGCGAATTCGACATGCCCCTTGTCGTCGGTGGTGCCATCCTGCAGCTTCTCCTCGTAGCCTTCCTTGGCGCGACGGGTGTCGTAGAAGTGGAACTCGGGCCAGCTGTGGAACTCCGGCCATGCCGGGGTCAGGGTCAGTGTGGCCTCCACCCGGCGCGCTGCCGCCGGCGTGCCGAACAGGTTCTGCAGGTCGACCAGCGCCTTCAGTTGATCGGGCTTTACCCAACCTTCGGCGACCTGCTGCGACAGCTTGGCGTTGACCTTCATGCGATCGGGCAGGAACTCCTTCACCTGCACCGTGGTGCTGCCGATCTGGTCACCGATATCACCGTTCTTGCGGGTGATGTAGAGGTTCACCGTCCAGGTGCCGGTAGGCGCCGTTTCGGCCGGTGCATAGGCGAGTTCGCCAAAACCGGAAGCGTCTATCGACAGCGGCAACTGCTTTACGGTGACACCGCGCGGATCAACGATTTCCGCCTGCATCGGCACGCCGACCACGCTGTGGGTCCAGTTGGCAGCGCGCACGATCAGGCCAATGTGGAAGGTGTCGCCTGGGCGGTAGATGCCGCGGTCGGAGAAAAGGTATGACGACAACTCACCTTGGTTGACCGCGTTGCGCTCACCACCGACATCGAAGCGCGAGTAGTCGATCTGGCGATCCTCGCGGCCTAGCGGCAAGAACGACAGGTCGTCGCCCTTCTTAACCAGATACATCACCGGTGTTTTCTCGTGACCGAGCCCTTTCAGCGAAGGGAAATGCACTACACCATCAGCAGTGGTGGTCTGCGAGAACAGAGATTGCCCGTTGATCGCCAGCACCGATACGGTGGCTGCATCGACCGGCTTTCCGGTGCTGATCGACTGCACGAACACATCCTGGCTGCCATCGAGCGCACGCTTCACCAACAAACCAAGGTCGGTTACCACCACCAGTCGCGTATCGCTGGTGCCATCAGCATTGCCGGCACCATCGCTGCTGTCGTTGTTGTCTGCCTCGCTGCCGTCGCTGGCGGCCGTATCGTCCGTCGCACTGGCGGCGCCATGTGCTTCGCCGGCCTCGGCATCCCTGGCCTTCTTCAGTTCTTCAGCCTGCTTCAATTCGGCCTGGCGATCGTAAGTGGACAGGTGCAAAAGGAATACGCCGCGCTTGCCGTCCTTGAGATACTGGCCCAGGTCGACACCCTCGTAGTGCGCCTTGGTCGGATCGGCTTCCGGAAAGCTGATCTTCTGCACGAAGCGGTCAACGATGTGGTCTTCGCTGAAGCTCGCGTCCATGTCCGGCTGGCTGAACTTGCCGGAGGTGAAGCTGACCAGATGCTGCAGTTGATCCGGCAGCACACGGCCGATGACCATGCGCAGGCCAGGCACGTTCCGCGAGACCACCGACACCCGCTTGCTGCCCGATAAAGGCAGCAATGAGCCGTCAGCCATGAAATTGAGCAGCTTCGGATAGTCCGGTACACGGAACAATTCGGTGCGCGGATGACCCATCACGTAACCGCCGAAGGACTTCAGCCCCTCGCTCACCCGGACATAGATCTGCTGTCCCGGATCGGCGTGGTACTTGAAGCTCTGCATCTGTTGGTAATCGTTTTCCGCCGGCACCAGTTCCAGCTTCAACGGCTGCGACTGGCTCAGTACGGACTCGCTCACCTCGCTCTCGCCCCATTCGTAGGGCGGCTCGTCGTCCGCCTGCGGCGGCTTTTGCTTGGGGTTGCGCTTGGGCAGAATCCACGCCTTGGTAAGGCTGACCAGATCGGTATCGCGTACCGTGCCGCCCACGTTCATCACCAGTACCTGTTCCGGCTCGTACTTGTCGTTGTTGACGAGGGTCGGCTGGATATCGTCGATGCGCAGGCTGTACAGGCCCGGCACACGCACATTGGCTGCAAGCGCATCCTTGGTCGGATCGCCGCCACGTACGCTGGCGACGCCCTTGTCCAGCTTGAACTGCACACTGCCATCGTCGCGTGGCAAAGCCAGCGGCTGCGAGTGCACCCATGCGTTGAGCTTGTTCGCGTCGTAGTTGACCGTGTAGGTCAGCGCATCACCGACCTTCAGGCCCTTGGCATCATACAGCGCAAGATTGATGCGCTTCTCGAACTGGCTGGTGTCTACCGGATAATTGAAGCTCACCTGCACGATGGTCTTCTTGGCGGTGGGGTTCTGCGGATCCTGGTAGAACTCCGAGTTGACGACCGCGGCCGTGAACGGCTGCGTGTCGAAAGTGAAGCTGTCCTCGTCCATCAGCACCTTGGCTGCGAACGCCTTGACCTTGTCGAAGCGCACTTCGTAATGCATTCCGACCGGCCAGTCTTCCGCAGGCACGAAACGCAGGACGCGATCGCCGCTCCAGCTCCATTGACCCTTCATTACCGGCGACATCACGATGCCTTCGGTTACCGGTTTGCCAACCAGTTCGATCGGTGCGGCCGAACCGGAAAACGTAACCAGCAAGGGGCGAATCGCGATCGGCTTGGCGGTGTAGTCGGTCAGTCCAGGCGCCTGCACTTGGAACGTGATCTTGTCGGGTTCGACCGGTTTGGGACGGTTCTTGTACCACTGCCAGCCATACCAGCCACCCACCGTCGCGAGCAACAGCACCAGCAGGCCACCTGCAAAATGCAGCGGTCGACGACGTATCGCTGTGCCGGTTGCCGGCATCCAGGCCGGCGCTGACCACGCCACGTTGCCGATCAGCGGCCTGAGGATCAGCGCGATCGCATAAAGCGATCCACGCACGAGGCGCACCGGCAGCATGAGCAGAAACCGCAGTAGATCCATGACACTTCCCGATAATCATCCAGTGAACACATCGGTCACGGGTACGACAAGAAGCACTCTCCAGGAGTGCTCTTGCATAAACCGTTTTCCCCATGCACATGCTGCCATGCAGTTATGGCAGGACACGGCGCAGATTCTGACATGCTGCCGCATGAAACCAGAAGGCGCCACAAGGGCGCCTTCATTGCATCTGGCTTTCCCAAGCCAGATTCAGAGTTTGGCGGCGAACTCGCGCACGGTCTGAGCCAGTTTCGGATCCTGCATCGCCATGTGCATGGTGGCGCGCACCAGACCGGCCTTGTTGCCGCAGTCGAAACGGGTGCCCTCGAAGCGGTAGGCCAGCACCTTGCCCTGCTCCTTCAGCAGCGCATCGATGGCGTCGGTGAGCTGGATTTCGCCGCCGGCACCCGGTGTGGTCTGCTCCAGCAGCGCAAAGATGCGTCCCGGCAGCACGTAGCGGCCGACCACCGCCAGATTGGATGGCGCATCAGCCGGCTTGGGCTTCTCCACCATGTGACGGATCCACGCACTGCGCTCATCGACCGGTGTGGCATCGACGATGCCGTACTTGTCGGTCTCGTTGTGCGGCACCTCTTCCACCGCGATCACACCGGCCCGCTGGGCGTCGGCCAGTTCGGCCATCTGTCGCAGTGCGCCCTTGCCCGTACCGATTGCGCCGTTCCAGATCAGGTCATCGGGCAACACCACGCCAAACGGCTCGTCGCCGACCACCGGTTTGGCGCACAGCACGGCATGGCCCAGACCGAGTGCCTCGGGCTGGGTCACGAAGATCGCCCGCACATGGCGCGGCAAGGTGCCCTGTACCAAGGCCAGCAGTTCGTCCTTACCCTTCTCCTGCAGCTTCGCCTCGAGCTCATAGGCCTTGTCGAAGTAGTCAGCGATCGCGTGCTTGTAGCGATTGGTGACGAAGATCAAGGTGTCGGCACCGGCATCCACCGCCTCGTCGACGGCGTACTGGATCAGCGGCTTGTCGAGTACCGGCAGCATTTCCTTGGCAACCACTTTGGTCGCCGGCAGAAAACGCGTGCCGAGACCGGCCACGGGGAACACCACTTTGCGCAGAGGCTTGCTCACTCACGGCTCTCCTGTTTCGTTACGGCGGATCGACACCACATTGTCCGGCTGGGCCGACTCGCTCCAGCGGAACGAGGGCAGCAGGCTGGACACGCAGCGCCGAAGCTCTTCTTCATCGAATACGTCGACTGCCTCGACCGCCTTGTGCAGCAGTGCCTGCAGCAGCTCCCACGATACCTCGCGGTGCTGTGCGAGGAAGATCTTGGTATGTTCGGTGCCACTGTAGTTTTCCAGCGGGTGGAACAGTTCCTCGAACAGCTTCTCGCCAGCGCGCAGGCCGGTATAGACGATCGGAATTTCACTGCCTGGCTTCTTGCCGGCAAGACGGATCATCTGCTCGGCCAGATCGCGGATCTTCACCGGCTCGCCCATGTCGAGGGCGAAGATCTCGCCGCCCTTGCCAATGCTCGCTGTCTGCAGGATCAACTGGCAGGCTTCGGGAATCGTCATGAAATAACGCGAAATCTCCGGGTGGGTCACAGTCACGGGACCACCGGCACGAATCTGCTCACGGAACAGCGGCACCACCGATCCGGCCGAATCCAGCACATTGCCGAAACGCACCGTCATGAAACGGGTGTCGGCATGTGCATTGAGGTTCTGGCAATAGATTTCGGCGACGCGCTTGCAGGCGCCCATCACGCTGGTCGGATTCACCGCCTTGTCGGTCGAGATCAGCACGAAGCATTCAACACCGGCTTCGCGCGCTGCATCCGCGACCGTGCAAGTGCCCAGCACATTGTTGCGAAAGGCTGCCCTCAGCTGCCCCTGCAACATGGGCACATGCTTGTAGGCCGCGGCGTGGAACACCACTTGCGGCCTCGCCTCCGAAAACACCTTGCGCATCGCTGCCTGATCGCCGCAGTTGGCCAGAATGCCTTCGAGGATCAGTTCCGGAAAATCCGCGCGCAGTTCCTGGGTGATGCGATAGAGGTTGTATTCGCTCTGCTCGACCACGATCAGCGATTGCGCACCCAGCCGGGCGACCTGGCGACACAGTTCCGAGCCGATCGAGCCACCACCGCCGGTGACCAGCACGCGGCGCATCGACAGCGTCTCGCGGATCGCGGTCCAGTCCAGTTCCACCGCGTCGCGGCCGAGCAGATCCTCGATCGCCACTTCCTTGATCTGGTTGAATTGTGCGCGACCGGCAACCACGTCCTCCAGCCTCGGCACCGTCCGGTACGGCAAGTCGGTGGCATCGCACAATGACACCACCCGGCGCATCTCGGTGGTCGAGGCACCCGGCAAGGCGATCAGCAGCATGTCAACCGCAGCCGAACGCGCCACGTCGGGCAACTGGTCGAAACTTCCGAGCACCGGGTGTCCGTTGATGCTGGCGCCGCGCAGGGTGGTCTTGTCATCGACGAAACCAACCACCGCATAGCGATTGTCGCGGCGCAGATCGCGTGCCAGCACCTCGCCGGCCGAATCCGCACCTACGATCAGCACTCGCTTCACGTTCTGATTCTGCAACAGGTCGTTGCGGCTGTCCTTCCAGTAGCGGTAGAGCAGTCTGGGGCCGCCAAGCAGCACGGCCAGCAAGCCCGGATAAAGCAGCAGCACCGAGCGCGGCACGCCGTCCAGCCGGTTGTACAGGAACAGGGCCAGATAGATCGCCACCGCGCCCATCACCGCGGCACGCAGGATATTCCACAGATCCGGCAGGCTGGCAAAGCGCCAGACACTCTTGTAAAGCCCGGTCCAGCGGAAGATCAGCCCCTGTACCAGCAACACAATCGGGAGTTCGAACAGCTGGTAGCTGACAATCTCGTCCGGTTTCAATGCATACCGCAGCAGTTTGGCAATCCACCATGCCAGCGCCGCCATCGCCAGATCGTGCAGCACGACGGCAATGCGGGGGTGTATGAAGCCGATCACTTTACGTAGCGACATGACCATCCTTGAAAAGATCGCGCCGCAGACAGCGACGTTTCAGCGCCAGCCAAAGAACCGCCGCCAGCAGATAGACGGCCATGGTAATCGGCAACGCCAGTCGCAGATGACTGCACGCCAACCAGGCCAGCGGAGCCGCCACCAGCAGATTCCAGGCCAAATAGCCTTTATCCGCATTCGCGTGCGACCCGCCGCGCCGCACGAGCCACTGGTACAGGTGCTCGCGATGCGCAGCGTACCAGCAGCGCCCGCGCCACATGCGCGTCAGCAAGGTCAGGCTGGCATCCACCACGAACGCCGATGACAAGGTCAGCGCCGGCCACAGCAGATCGTGCCGGAGCCGCCACAGCATCGCGGTGAATGCAAAGATCAGCAGGCCGACACTGCCACTGCCGACATCGCCCATGAAAATCCGCGCAGGCGGATGGTTGTAGCACCAGAAACCCAGGGCCGACGCCGCGAGCGTCGCTGCCGCCAGGGCCAGCATCGGCTCTGCTGCCGTCCATGCCAGCCCGGCCAGGCCAGAGGCCACAAATATGGCCTGCTGAGCCAGCAAGCCGTCGATGCCGTCCATGAAATTGTGCAGGTTGATGCTCCAGACCCCACCCACCAGCAGCAAAGGCAGCCACCAGAACGACAAGCCCGTGGCCAGCAACGCCACGGAAAAGCCGAGCACCGCCAGCAGCTGCATCGCCAATCGCGGCAGCACCGGCAGTGAACGATGGTCATCCCACCAACCGGCCAGCGCCACCAGCATAAGCGCACCGGACAGTCCCGCCACCATGCCGAATGACCAGAACACACCGGGCAGGTACCACCATTCGCCCAGCAGGCAGAGCAGCATGGCCACCACGATGCCGATCCCGCCACCGCGCGGCGTAGGCAGTCGGTGCGAACGGCGCTGCCCCGGCTGATCGAGCATGCCACGCCGATGCGCATAGCCGATCGCGCTGCGTACCAGCAGCAACGTGATCAGCAAGGCGGCGAGCAACCATCCCGTGGCCATGGCGATCCTCATGTCACTCGCTGGCCACACCGTGGATCGGCCGGATCGTGCTCCAGTTCTTGCAACTGGGGCACTGCCAGTGATGTGCCTTGGCGCCGAAACCGCAACGGCTGCAGCGATACATGGCCTGCCCTTCCAGCAGTTTCTTGGTGAGATCGCGCAGGATCAGGAAGTTCTCCCTTGCCTCGCCCTCGACCTTGTCCATGGTGGCGTCGATCAGCGCCATCAGGCCACGTACGGACGGCCGCTGGCGCAGCTGCGAAGTCAGAAAATCAATCGAGGCACGCTCGCCATCGCGCTGCCGGTACAACTGAGTCAGAGCAAGTACCGGCGAGACACCGTGATAACGGCTCAGCATCTCGCGCAGGAAAATCTCGGCCCGTTCCATCTGATGCGAGCGGGCATAGCTGTTGAGCAGCGGCGGCAAGATCTCCGGAGTGAATGCGACATCGGCTTGAACCGCCGCTTCATACGCCGTCACCGCATCGGCATGATCGTCATCCTCGGCATGCAGCCGACCGGTCAGCATGAAGGCACGCACGCAATCGGCCTGACATTCGAACGCCTGGCGCAGATAGTCGCGCGCCTCGGCACGCGCTCCATGCTGGCGCGAGCGGTCAGCCAGTTCGCAATAGAACTGGGCAATCATCGGCGACTCGTCCTCACCGGTCATCACTTCCAGTCGACGCGCATGCTCGATCGCCTTGTTCCAGTCGCGCTCGTGCTGGTAGATCGCGATCAGATGACGCAAGGCCGAAGGCGCATGTGCTTCCATCGCCACCAGATCGGAAAACAGTGCCTCGGCGCGATCCAGCAGACCGGCACGCATATAGTCCTCACCCAGTTCAAGCAGGGCCACCGTCTTCATCGCATCGGACAGGCCCGGCCGTGACACCAGGTGCTGGTGCAGGCGAATCGCCCGGTCCACCTCGCCACGCCGGCGGAACAGGTTGCCCAGCGCCAGGTGCGTCTCGACTGTATCGCGGTTGTATTCGGCCAGCTTGAGGAAGACTTCGATTGCCTTGTCCTGCTCCTCGTTGAGCAGGTAGTTCAGGCCGCGGAAATAGTCCGAGGAAAGCTCACTGACTTCTGCACCCGAGCGGCGTGCACCGACCCGGCGGGATGACCACCAACCAAGGACAAAGGCCGCCGGCACCAGGGGAGCCAGCACGGACAGAAGATTCATGGTTTGGCCGGCAGCTTCTTGTCGGCACGCAATTGCTGGCGGCGAAGCCGGCGCTGTCCTGAACTCACGCCCAGCCATGCAGTAAGGCCGCCGAGCAACCAGCCGATCACCAGGGCAACAAGCAAGGCCGCTCCCTTGGGTAATCGCACCTGGGCAAACGCGAGGTCATAACTGACCAGATCGGCATTGAGCGCTCCCAGCACTACGCCGGTCGCGATGAAGATCAGCAGGATGAGGATGACGAGCAGTCGCATGCCGAGACTTTACCCGATTGATCGGGGCTGGCACAGGCAGTGCTTGCGATCAATGTGGTGGTGATTCAGAACAGGCAGGTCGCCGTTCCGGATCTGCAGGCAAAAAGAAGGCAGGCCGACTTGCGTCGCCTGCCTTCGGTAAACCTGAAGTTGCCGGCTTAACCGGCTTCCTGGTCCAGATCAAGGTTGACGCGTTCACGCAACTCCTTGCCTGGCTTGAAATGCGGCACGTGCTTGCCGGGCAGCGCCACGGCATCGCCCGTCTTCGGGTTGCGACCCATGCGCGGTGGGCGGAAATGCAGCGCAAAGCTGCCAAAACCGCGCACCTCGATTCGCTCGCCCTGAGCCAGAGCCTGGCTCATCTGTTCGATGACGCTCTTGACGGCCATCTCGACGTCGGCAAACGCAAGATGGGTCTGACGCTTCGCCAGCGCCTCGATCAATTCGGATTTGGTCATGGGACCCCAATGTCCGTGACATGAAACAGCGGGGCGACGATGTGCCGCCCCGCATCAGTCTGCAACGTGTGATCAATCAGCCTTGTCGAACTGCTCTTTGAGCAACGCGCCAAGCTTGGTCGTGCCGGTCGATGCCGACGCGTAGTCGACAGCAGCCACCTCAGGCACATCTTCCTCGTCCTTCGCGCGGATCGAGAGCGCCAGCTGGCGACCCTTGCGATCCATGCCGGTGAACTTGGCTTCGACCTTGTCGCCCACCTTCAGATGCAGCGTGGCATCCTCGATGCGCTCCTTGGCGATGTCGTTGGCGCGCAGGTAACCCTCGACGCCCTCGCCCAGATCGATCACTGCACCCTTCGCATCGACTTCCTTGACGGTGCCGTTGACGATGGTGCCGCGCGGGTTCGCCGCCATGAACTGGCCGAACGGATCCTGCTCCATCTGCTTGATACCGAGCGAGATGCGCTCACGCTCCGGGTCCACTGCCAGCACCACGGCCTCGATCTCGTCGCCCTTCTTGAAGTTGCGAACCAGATCTTCGCCGGACATCTGCCAGGAGATATCGGACAGGTGCACCAGACCGTCGATGCCGCCGTCCAGTCCGATGAACACGCCGAAATCGGTGATCGACTTGATCTGACCGGAGACCTTGTCGCCCTTCTTGTGCATTGCTGCGAAGGCTTCCCACGGGTTCGAGCGGGTCTGCTTGATACCCAGCGAGATGCGGCGACGCTCCTCATCCACGTCCAGCACGGTGACTTCGGTCTCGTCACCAACCTGAACCACCTTGGCCGGGTTGACGTTCTTGTTGGTCCAGTCCATCTCGGATACGTGCACCAGGCCTTCCACGCCCGGCTCGATCTCGACGAAGCAGCCGTAATCTGTGACGTTGGAAACCTTGCCGAACAGGCGGCTGCCGACCGGATAACGGCGGGCAATCGCGACCCACGGGTCGTCGCCCAGCTGCTTCAGGCCCAGCGAAACGCGGTTGCGCTCCTTGTCGTACTTCAGCACGCGCACATCGAGCTCGTCGCCGACGTTGACCACTTCGGACGGATGACGCACGCGCTTCCACGCCATGTCGGTGATGTGCAGCAGGCCGTCGATGCCGCCCAGATCCACGAACGCGCCGTAGTCGGTGAGGTTCTTGACGGTGCCCTTGACCACGGCGCCCTCGGTCAGGCGCTCAAGCAGCTGCTCGCGCTCGGCGGAGAACTCGGTCTCGACGACAGCACGACGGCTGACCACCACGTTGTTGCGCTTGCGGTCGAGCTTGATGATCTTGAATTCGAGTTCCTTGCCCTCGAGGAACACCGGGTCGCGCACCGGACGCACGTCGACCAGCGAGCCCGGCAGGAAGGCGCGGACGTCCTTGATGTCGACCGTGAAGCCGCCCTTGACCTTGCCGGAGATGAGACCAACGATGGTTTCTTCCTTGTCGAACGCGTGCTCGAGGTCGTCCCACACCATCGAGCGCTTGGCCTTCTCGCGCGATAGCTTGGTTTCGCCGAAACCGTCTTCCAAAGCTTCGAGGGCAACCTTCACCTCGTCGCCTACCTGCACCTCCAGCACGCCGTCCTCGCTCTTGAACTGCTCGATCGGGACGATGCCTTCGCTCTTCAGGCCTGCATTGATCACGACGACGTCGTTGCGAATTTCCACAACGATGCCGGTGACGATGGCGCCGGGCTTCAGCTTGGAGATGGCCTGCTGGCTCTGTTCAAACAGTTCGGCAAAACTTTCAGTCATGTTGATTCCATAGTGGGAAAAGACCGTGATCCGTTGCGCTTGCTGATGTGTTGCGCACGAACTTTCCGGTCCACCGGTTGAGGGTGTCTTCAGGTGGTTCCTTAAGAACCGACCGTCGTCACCGTGGGTCAAAATCCCCTGCCGCAGCAGGGGCGCAGAAACCGCCGCGCAACCGGATCCTTGATGATCTATGGCTGCACGACGGCAAGTACTTTCGCGACGACCTCGTCGATGCCCATCCCGGTGGTATCCACCAGCAAGGCATCCTCGGCAGGCTTGAGCGGCGCGACCGCGCGCGATGCATCGCGGCTGTCACGCGCCTCAATTTCGCGTTGAAGGCCGCCAAGTGTAACGCTGAGTCCCTTTTCCTTCAACTGCTTATAGCGCCTTTTCGCGCGCTCGGCGGCGCTCGCGGTGAGGAAAACCTTGTACGCGGCATCCGGGAAGATCACCGTGCCCATGTCACGTCCGTCAGCAACCAGTCCCGGCGCCTTGCGGAAGCCCAGCTGCAGCGCCACCAGGGCCTCGCGCACCGACGGCATCGACGCGATCGCCGAAGCCGCCGCACCGGCGGTTTCGGTGCGCAACTCGTCGGTGGCATCGTGTCCGTTGACGATGACGCGCGTCGCATCGCCATTCGCAGACGCGCGGAACTGGATTTTGGTGCCCTGGGCACAACGGGTCATCGCATCCACGTCCGACAGATCCAGCCCGGCCATGCCGGCGGCGTAACCTACCGCCCGGTACAACGCCCCGGAATCCAGCAACCTCCAGCCAAGATGTTCAGCCACCAGTGCACTGATGGTGCCCTTGCCCGATCCCGATGGCCCGTCGATGGCAAGTACGGGTACGGGCGAGGCATGACTCATGGGTGATTCCTTGGCTGGCAGTCGAAAGCGGAAGTTTAACGCGTTGACCCCGCCTGGAACGCGTGCTATCTAGCCGATCTTCCTGCACTCAAGCCAGCCTGATTCGCCTTATGACCGATCTTCGCCGCGAGTTCGAACAAGCCGCCGAGGACATCCAGCGATTGGGTACGCGCCCCGACAACGACACCTTGCTGAAGCTGTACGCCCTTTACAAGCAGGGTTCAGAAGGTGACCTGCGCCGGACTCAACCGGGTTTCTTCGACTTCGTCGGCACGGCCAAGCACACGGCATGGGCGCAGTTGAACGGCGTGCCAGAAGAGGAAGCCATGCGCCGCTACATCGCCCTGGTGCAGCAGTTGCTGGCATGAGCTCGCAGCCTTGAACTAGTTCTGCTGCGCGCACGCGACGCTTGCTTTCCAGTACCGAACACCGGCACATTCATACGATCGTTTGATCCGGTGCCGACCGCATGAATTACCCGAAGCTGTTCGCTCCGCTCGATCTGGGCCATGTCACCCTGCCCAACCGCATCCTGATGGGCTCGATGCACACCGGGCTGGAGGACAAGGCCAGCGATTACGACAAGCTGGCGGCATACTTCGCCGAACGCGCTCGCGGTGGCGTCGGGCTGATGGTCACCGGCGGCATTGCACCGAGCATCCAGGGCTGGCTGAAACCCTTCGGTGGCCGCCTCACGATGCCATGGCACAAGCCGCGCCATCGCAAGCTCACCAACGCCGTGCATGCCGAAGGTGGCCGTCTCTGCCTGCAGATCCTGCATGCCGGACGCTACGGCTATCACCCGCTGTCAGTGGCGCCGTCGAAGATCAAATCACCGATCACTCCGTTCATGCCGCGAGCGCTGTCTTCGCGTGGTGTGGAGCGCACCATCGACGACTTCGTGCACTGCGCGGAACTGGCGCAGGACGCCGGCTACGACGGCGTCGAGGTGATGGGCTCGGAAGGCTATCTGATCAACCAGTTCATCGCCGCACGAACCAACCAGCGCAGCGACGCCTGGGGTGGCGATGCGGCACGCCGCATGCGCTTCCCGCTCGAAATTGTGCGTCGTACGCGCGCCGCGGTGGGGCGAAACTTCATCATCATCTACCGGCTCTCGATGCTCGATCTGGTCGAAGGTGGCCAGGACTGGAGCGAGATCGTCACGCTGGCCAAGGCGATCGAAGCGGCCGGCGCCTCGATCATCAATACCGGCATCGGCTGGCACGAGGCGCGGGTGCCGACCATCGTCACCAGCGTGCCGCGCGCAGGATTTGCCTGGGTCACGAAGAAGCTCAAGGGTGAAGTGGCGATCCCGCTGATCACCACCAACCGCATCAACATGCCGGAAGTCGCCGAACATATCCTGGCCAGCGGCGAGGCCGACATGGTCTCGATGGCGCGCCCGTTACTGGCCGACCCGCATTGGGCCAACAAGGCCAAGGCCGGGCGCAGTGAACGCATCAACACCTGTATCGCCTGCAACCAGGCCTGCCTCGACCATGTGTTCCAGAACAAGCGTGCCAGTTGCCTGGTCAACCCGCGCGCCTGTCACGAGACCGAACTGAAGATCGAACCAGCCAGCGTGCGCAAGCGCATTGCCGTCATTGGTGCCGGACCAGCCGGCATGGCCTGCGCAAGTACGCTGGGTGAGCGCTGCCATGCGGTGACGCTGATCGATAAAGCCAGTGAGATTGGCGGCCAGTTCAACTACGCCAAGCAGATTCCGGGCAAGGAAGAATTCCACGAGACACTGCGCTATTTCCGCCATCGACTGAGCGATACCGGCGTCGACGTGCAACTGGGCCAGACCGCAGATGCGGCATCACTGCATGCGGGTGGCTATGACGAGGTAGTGATCGCCACCGGTATCACGCCGCGCACGGTGAGCTTCCCTGGCAGCGACGATCCGCGTGTGCTGAGCTATCTGGATGTACTTGCCCGTCACCAGAGCGTTGGCGCGAAGGTGGCGATCATCGGCGCCGGCGGCATCGGCTTCGACGTGGCCGAATTCCTGGTCGAACATGCGCCCTCGCCCACCACCGACGTGGCTCGCTGGACCCGTGAGTGGGGGGTGGACATGCAGCTGGCGCAACGTGGCGGCCTGCAGAAGCCGCAACCGGAAGCTCCAGCCCGGCAGATCTGGCTCTTGCAGCGCAGCGAGGGACGTCCTGGCGCGCGGCTCAACAAGACCACCGGCTGGGTACACCGGGCCACGCTCAAGGCCAAGCAGGTCAGCATGCTGGGCAAGGTCAGCTATCAACGTTTCGACGATCAGGGCCTGCACATCACCGTCGATGGTGCCCCCCAGATCCTGCCGGTCGACCACGTGGTGATCTGCGCCGGTCAGGAACCGAACCGGCGGCTGGCCGATGAGTTGATCGCGGCTGGCCTGAAAGTGCACGTCATTGGCGGCGCCGATGTAGCCGCCGAACTCGACGCCAAGCGTGCCATCGCCCAGGGCACCCGGCTGGCCAGCCAGATCTGATTCCGCACGTTCTGGCCTGGCCAGTTACGCCGACGCCGCTGTCGGATGGCAGCGGCGTCGGGAGCGTAAAAAAAGCACCCCGCAGGGAAGACGCATCGATATGGGTTCAGGGGGGAGTTGAACCAGATATCGTATTTAGCGTCGCTGCGGGGCGAGGGCCGCCGCCACTAGGGGGAGGGGAAGTGGCGGGACGGGAGAGAGTTTATGATCGACACGTTAAAGTATCAAATATATATTTAGCGCCTTATTTATTCGATTTCACTATATGTTTGATTTCCGCCAACTGCGCTACTTCGTTGCTGTTGCCGAGGAACTCAGCTTCACGCGGGCGGCATTGCGCCTGCACCTCTCGCAACCGCCACTGTCCCAGCAGATCCAGGCGCTGGAACAGGATCTGGGCGTACGCCTGCTTGAACGCAACAAGCGCAATGTGGCGCTGACCGAGCCGGGCCGGATCTTCCTGGAACAGGCCCGACAGATCCTGGCCAAGGCCGACGAAGCACGCGGACACGTGGTTGCCGCGGCCGCCGGTCATAGCGGTCAACTGCGACTGGCTTATACCGTCTCGGTTTCATTTCATCCGGCGCTGCCGCAAGCCCTGCTCCGCTACGGACAGATCGCACCGAACGTGCGCCTGCATCTCAGCGAGATGTATACCGAACCCCAATTCGCCGCCTTGCTGGCTGGCCAGATCGATGTCGGCTTTGTGCGTGACGAACCGATCCACCCGCAAGATGCGCGCAGCCTGCGCCTGAGCGTGATCGACCGGGAACCCCTGCTGCTCGCCCTGCCCTCCGGCCACGCCTTGTCCGGCCGCGGCAGCCTGCGCCTCGCCGAGGTGGCGGCCGATTCATTTGTCTCGCAGCCACGCGAGCTGGCAGCCACGCTATACGATCGGCTGGTGAAGCTGGCGACCAAGGCGGGCTTCCAGCCATCGATTACCCAGCATGCCCAGCAGATCAACGGCTTGCTCGCCCTGGTGGCCGCAGGCCTGGGATTGGCGCTGGTACCGGCCAGCATGCGCGCCGTGCGCCTGGCCGGTGTCAGCTACGTGAAACTGGAAGACGCCGATGCCTATCTGCTGCTTGCCGTCGCCAGCCGCAACGACGACCACTCACCAGTGCTCCAGCAGTTCCTGTCCACGGTAGCCGAATCGGCTGTCATACCTAGCTTGTGACGGGGCTGGTTAATCGCTATACTTGCGCGCTTACATTTTCGTTTAGTGTCAGGAGCTGGCCGTGAAGGTGCTTAACTCTTTGAAGTCCGCCAAGGCGCGGCACCGCGATTGCAAGATTGTGCGTCGTCGCGGCAAGGTGTTCGTGATCTGCAAGAGCAATCCCCGTTTCAAGGCTCGTCAGCGCTGATCCCAGCGTAATGAGTCATGAAAAGGCCGCACATGTGCGGCCTTTTTTGTGCCCGACATTTGGGTCCGGCATGGTTGCTTAGCGGCGCGATGGCATCGGGCGGCACGACAACCAGAACAGCACTCCGGACACGGACAGTGAAACCCAGTAGTCGCTGGGCGCCGGACCCCACCAGTGGATATGCCACGGAATGTAGCGTGGTGCGAAATGCGCCACGCCATAGGCCGGGTTGAACACGAACCACAGAAAGTCCTCGGTAATCCAGAACAGCATGATGCAGGCGAACACGCGCGCCTCGGCGCGCCAATTCCAGCGGCCGCTGAAGATCAGCGGGAAATGGAAAAACAGTCCCATGCATGGGAAAAGCCACGCGTGATAACCGGTCATCGGCCTACTGCCCCAGAAAATATCCAGAAGCCAGTGATGCTCGATGCGCCAGGTCGGCAGGTTCGCCGCCCAGCCTGCAGCGCCTTCGATCTGGATCTCCACGTTGGCAAAGAAAAAAGCCAGCAGGATGGTCCAGCCGAGCGTCAGCAACAGCACCACGGGGCGCATGGAAACTGGCGCTTCTGCTGCAGGCAAGTGTCGTTGATCCAGCAGACGCACGCTCAATGATCCACCGGCGTAGCCACTGACTGCTGGCCTGCAAGCTGGGCCTGCACGATCTCCAGCACACGTCGCGCTGCCTGCGGCTGACCCAGACCGCGCGCACATTCACGCATCCGCGCCAGCCGTTGCGGATCCGCCAGCAACTGACGTACCCGGTATTCAAGCGAGATCAGGTCGATCGCTTTCAGCGCCGCCCCCTGCTCCAACACGTAGTCCGCATTGCGTTCTTCCTGACCCGGGACTGGCGCATACACCACCATCGGCACGCCCATCGCAAGGCACTCGGAGGTGGTCAGCCCACCAGGCTTGGTGATCACCACATCGGAGCAGGCCATCAGCCGTGCCACTTCGTTGGTGAAGCCGAACGGAAACAGTCGTCCCGGATATTCCGCTGCATAGGTCTTCAGCTTGGCCAGCGCGGCTTCGTTGCGCCCGGCCAGCGCGATCAGCTGGAAGTCGTGCTCGAGCCGCATCAGCGTAGCTGCCACCTTGTTGAGCTTGCCGACGCCGGCGCCACCACCCATCAGCATGATGGTCTGCTTGGTCGGATCGAGACCGAAACGCTCGGCGCAGGTCCGGCGATCCTGCGGCTGGGTGAACTCCGGCATCACTGGGATGCCGGTGGTATGGACGCGTCCCGCTTCGATGCGGTTCGCCTTCATGCGGAAGGCAATTTCATCGCTGGCCGCGAAGAAACCCGTCATGCGTGGAATCACCCACATGCCATGCAGATCAAAATCGGTGACCTGGACCCACACCGGCACCGTAAACCGCTCGCGCCGGATTTCGTGCATCAGCATTTCGGCGGGCAGGAAGTGTGTGCAGACGATCGCGTCGGGCGCAAACGCATTGATCGCCTTGCGCAGATCACCCGTACCAAGCCGTTCGATGGCACGTCGCAGCTTCTGCATCGGGCCGTCTGGATCGGCCTCTGAACTGCGCTGGTACAACACACCCCAAAGTGTCGGGTAGCTGCTGATCAGCGTGATGTAGAAATCGGTGTACAGCTTGCGGAATGCGGACGGCACGTAGTCCATCGCATCCAGATGCCTGGTCTCGACATGTGGCAGGCTTGCCTCGGCGGTGAGGCGCAACGCCTCTGCAGCACGCATGTGGCCGGCACCGGCCGAGACGCTGAGGAACAGGATCTTCTGCTGCGGCATGTCGCGGTCCAGGATCAGGTGCCCATCGATGGAGGCGGCTACACCGCCAGCTCGTTATCAGGCCGGTCGCATGCGGCGACCGGCACTTCCCTCAACACGTACTCTCACGAATAACGCACACCGGTGATTTCGTAATGTTTGACACCATTCGGCGCGGTGAACTCGAAACTGTCACCCACGCTCTTGCCGATCAACGCACGGGCAATCGGTGAAGACACCGCAATCCATCGCTGCTTGATGTCCGCTTCCAGATCGCCAACGATCTGGTACGTGACGGCCGTGCCGCTGTCCTCGTCTTCCAGATCGACGATGGCACCGAACACCACGCGGTTACCTGGATTGAGCTGGGTGACATCGATCACCTCGGCCGTCGACAGCAGAGCTTCCAACTGACCGATACGGCCCTCGGTGAAACTCTGTTGCTCGCGTGCCGCGTGATACTCGGCGTTTTCCTTGAGATCGCCGTGCGCGCGCGCCTCGGCAATCGCCGCGATGATGCGTGGCCGGTCGACCGACTTCAGCCGTTCAAGCTCGGCACGCAGGCGTTCCGAGCCAGCTTTGGTAATGGGGGCGCGACTCATGCACGGAGCTCCTTGTGCAGTTCCTGCAGGCTGTGTACCTCGCCATCGCTGTGGAAATCCAGCGAATGCACGAGCGCACGCGCGCCTGCGACGGTGGTGGAATACGTGACGCGATGCTGCAGGGCTTCGCGCCGGATCGAGAACGAGTCGGCGATCGCCTGCTTGCCCTCGGTGGTGTTGACGATATAGACGATCTCGCCATTCTTGATCAGGTCGACCACGTGCGGCCGGCCCTCGAGTACCTTGTTGATGCGCTCGCAGGCCACGCCGTGTTCGGCCAGGTAACGCGCCGTGCCTTCGGTGGCGACCAGGCTGAAACCACGCGTGAGCACTTCCTTGGCGATCGGCAGCAGGCGATCCTTGTCGGCATCACGCACCGACACGAATACCTTGCCCTTCGGCGGCGTCTTGATGCCGGCGGCATCGTGACCGCGCGCGAAGGCTGCGCCGAAGCTGCGACCCACGCCCATCACTTCGCCGGTGGAACGCATCTCGGGACCGAGGATCGGATCGACGTTCTGGAATTTCAGGAACGGGAAGATCGCTTCCTTCACCGAGTAGTACGCCGGGATCACTTCGCGTGTCGTGCCCTGCGCCACCAGCGAACGGCCAGCCATCGCCCGCGCGGCGATCTTCGCCAGCGGCACACCGGTTGCCTTGGAAACGAACGGCACGGTGCGCGACGCGCGCGGATTCACCTCGAGGATGAACACGGTATCGCCCTGGATCGCGAACTGCGTGTTCATCAGGCCGATGACCTTCAGTTCTTTCGCCATCGCGGCAACCTGGCGGCGCATCTCGTCCTGGACTTCCTGCGACAGCGAGTACGGCGGCAGCGAACAGGAGGAGTCGCCCGAATGCACACCGGCTTCCTCGATATGCTCCATGATGCCGCCGATCAGCACGTTGCCTTCGGCGTCGGCGATGATGTCCACGTCCACTTCGACCGCGTGGTCGAGGAAGCGGTCCAACAGTACCGGTGAATCGTTCGACACCTGCACAGCTTCGCGGATGTAGCGCGACAGGTCGGCGTTGTCGTAGACCACTTCCATCGCGCGGCCACCGAGCACATAGCTCGGACGCACCACCAGCGGGTAACCGATTTCGCTGGCCATCGCCAACGCCTCGTCGGCATTGCGCGCCGTGCGATTCGGCGGCTGGATCAGGCCAAGCTTGACGATCATCTGCTGGAAGCGCTCGCGATCCTCAGCCAGATCGATCGAATCCGGCGAGGTACCGATGACCGGCACACCGTTGGCCTCCAGCGCACGCGCCAGCTTCAGCGGCGTCTGGCCGCCGTACTGCACGATCACACCCTTCGGTTTCTCCAGATCGACAATCTCCAACACGTCTTCCAGCGTCAGCGGCTCGAAGTACAGGCGGTCGGACGTATCGTAATCGGTGGAAACGGTTTCCGGATTGCAGTTGATCATGATGGTCTCGAACCCGTCCTCGCGCAGCGCAATTGCAGCGTGCACGCAGCAGTAGTCGAACTCGATGCCCTGCCCGATACGGTTCGGGCCACCGCCGAGCACGATGATCTTGTCGCGATTGGTCGGATTCGCCTCGCACTCTTCCTCGTAGGTCGAGTACATGTAGGCCGTGGTGGTGGCGAACTCGGCCGCGCAGGAGTCCACGCGCTTGTACACCGGACGCACGCCCAGCGAATGGCGCCGCTGGCGCATCGTCGCTTCGTCGGTGGCGGTCAGTTCGGCCAGACGCGCGTCGGCGAAACCCATGCGCTTCAGTTCACGCATGCGCGGTGCGTCCAGTGCGGTCAATCCCTGCACCGTCACTTCACCTTCGGTCAGCACGATGTCTTCGAAGGCAGCGAGGAACCAGGGATCGACGCGGCTGAGGTTGTGCACTTCCTCCAGCGACAACCCCGCGCGGAACGCGTCGGCCAGATGGAATACACGATCCGGCCGCGGTTCGCGCAGCTCGCGCTTGAGCGTGGCCAGCCCGGCTTCGGTAGTGATGTCCAGCCCAGTCGGATTGAGGCCGGTCTTGCCGATCTCCAGCCCGCGCAGCGCCTTCTGCAGCGATTCGTGGAAGGTACGACCCATCGCCATCACCTCACCCACCGACTTCATCTGGGTGGTGAGGCGCGCATCGGCGGCCGGGAACTTCTCGAACGCGAAACGCGGAATCTTGGTAACCACATAATCGATCGACGGCTCGAACGAGGCCGGAGTGAGACCACCGGTGATGTCGTTCTTCAGCTCATCCAGCGTGTAGCCCACCGCCAACTTCGCGGCGATCTTGGCAATCGGGAAGCCGGTGGCCTTGGAGGCCAGTGCGGATGAACGCGATACGCGCGGGTTCATCTCGATCACCACGACGCGACCGTTCTCGGCATTGATGCCGAACTGCACGTTGGAGCCGCCGGTATCCACGCCGATCTTGCGCAGCACCGCGATCGAGGCATCGCGCAGACGCTGGTATTCCTTGTCGGTGAGCGTCTGTGCCGGTGCCACGGTGATCGAGTCACCGGTGTGCACGCCCATCGGATCGAGGTTCTCGATCGAGCAGACGATGATGCAGTTGTCCGCCTTGTCGCGAACCACTTCCATCTCGAATTCCTTCCAGCCGAGCACGGATTCCTCGACCAGCACCTCGCCCACCGGCGAAAGATCAAGACCGCGCTTGACGATCTCCTCGAACTCCTCGCGGTTGTACGCGATACCGCCACCGGAGCCGCCGAGGGTGAAGCTGGGGCGGATGATGGTCGGATAGCCGACCTTGGCCTGGGTCAGCAGCGCCTGTTCGAACGTGCGCACAACCTCGGCCTTTGGACAATCCAGTCCGATCTCGGCCATCGCCACGCGGAACAGTTCACGATCTTCGGCCATGCGGATGGCTTCGCGCGAGGCACCGATCAGCTCGACGTTGTACTTCTCGAGCACGCCGTGGTCGGCGAGATCGAGTGCGCAATTGAGTCCGGTCTGGCCACCCATCGTCGGCAGTACCGCGTCGGGTCGCTCTTTCGCGATGATGCGCTCCACCGTCTGCCAGTTGATCGGCTCGATGTAGACCGCGTCGGCGGTCTCCGGGTCGGTCATGATCGTGGCGGGATTGGAGTTCACCAGGATCACCCGGTAACCCTCTTCCTTCAGCGCCTTGCAGGCCTGTGCGCCTGAGTAGTCGAACTCGCAGGCCTGGCCGATCACGATCGGACCCGCGCCGATGATGAGGATGCTCTTGATATCGGTACGCTTGGCCATCTCAGCGGGTCTCCTGCATCAGCTTGGCAAACCGGTCAAACAGGTAACCGATGTCGTGGGGACCAGGCGATGCTTCCGGATGACCCTGGAAGCAGAACGCCGGTCGGTCGGTGAGCGCAAAGCCCTGCAGCGAACCGTCGAACAATGAGCTGTGGGTGACCCGTACATTCGCCGGCAGCGTCGCCGGATCGACCGCGAAGCCATGGTTCTGCGAAGTGATCAGTACGCGGCCATCGTCCAGATCCTTCACCGGATGATTCGCGCCGTGGTGGCCGAACTTCATCTTCAGCGTCTTCGCACCCAACGCCAGACCCATGATCTGGTGCCCGAGGCAGATGCCGAACAGCGGAATTTTCGCTTCGAGCAACTGCTTTGTTGCCTCGATAGCGTAGTCGCAGGCTGCCGGATCACCTGGGCCATTGGAGAGGAACACGCCATCCGGCTTCAGCGCCAGCACCTCGACCGCGGGCGTCTGCGCCGGCACCACGGTGATGTCGCAGCCCTGCTCGGCGAGCAGGCGCAGAATGTTGTGCTTCACGCCGAAGTCGTAGGCAACGACCTTGAACTGTTTGGATGGCTGATTGAACGCCGTGCGATCGAGGTCGTAAGTACCTTCGCTCCACTCGTACGACTTGGCGACGCTGACCACCTTGGCCAGGTCCATGCCGTTGAGCCCGGGAAATGCGCGCGCCTTGGCCAGCGTGGCTTCGACATCGATCTGCTCGCCGGCGACAATGCAACCGGCCAACGCACCCTTGTCGCGCAGGATCCGGGTGAGCCGACGGGTGTCGATGCCTGCGATCGCCACGATGTCGTGGCGCTTGAGGTAATCAGGCAGGCTTTCGCTGCTGCGCCAGTTGCTGGCCCGGCGCGGCACGTCGCGCACGATCAGGCCAGCGGCGTGTACGGCGGTGGATTCGGCATCTTCGGCATTGATGCCGGTGTTGCCGATATGCGGATAAGTCAGGGTAACGATCTGGCGCGAGTAGGAAGGGTCCGTGAGGATTTCCTGATAGCCCGTCATCGCCGTGTTGAATACGACTTCGCCGATGGTTTCGCCAGTCGCGCCCACGGCGTGACCATGAAACACGCTGCCGTCTTCGAGGGCCAGCAGAGCGGGGATAGGCATAAAATTAACCGCCTTTTGGATGCAGCAAGATCCGCAAGCCGCACGATTGCTGGCTTGTGGAGCTCGTTAGGGAAAGGGTCAGGGCGGGTGGAAATGATAAGCGGAGACGCCGTTTCTGTCCACCTTACGAAGCATGAATCATGCGTTGTCCAACCACTTGCGGCCGATCGGCCGGCGTTACACTAGGCCCTGTTAAATGGAGTTGAATATCCCATGAGTGCTGCTGTCCTGCTCGATCCCGCCCGACTCGATCGCCCAGATACCACGGTGCAGCAATACCCATTCCCCTTCATGGTGGCCCACGGGCAACTGCCGGATGAAGTGCGCAACGAGCTGGATCGCGATTTTCCGAATTATTCCAGTGCCGGATTCTTTCCCTACGATCCGAGCGATTGCGGCCCGTCGGTCAACACACTGATCGCCGACATGACATCGCCGGCGTTTGCCAGCGCGATCGGCCGGCGGCTTGGGATCGACAACCTCGGCCAGTACCCGACCCTGGTCACATTGTGCCGCCTGCTCAACAAGCGCCACGGCACTATCCATACCGACAGCAAATCCAAGGTGGCCACCGCACTGATCTATCTGAATGCGCAGTGGCCGGATACCAGCGACGGCTGCCTGCGCTTCCTGCACCAGATCGACGACATCGACAGCATCGCCGCACCGGAACTGGCTCCGCTCTACGGCGAATTTGCGGTATTCAAGCGCTGTGAGAACTCCTTCCATGGCCACCTTCCTTACGAAGGCGAACGGCGGGTGATCCAGGTCGCCTGGCTCACCAGCGAGGAAGAGAAGTTGCGCAAGACCAAACGCGGCAAATTCTCGCGTGTGTTCAAAAAACTGTTCGGCAGGCTCGACACCAAGCTGGGCGCGGGGCGCGACCGCAGCGCATCCCATCGCGACTGAATCCGCTTTCACCGGCCATCAGCCGGCGAAGTGCCAAGCCACGAAAATGGCAAACACGCCGTACAACAAGCCTACCGGCAACAGCCAGCGGGCATCGACCTGTCCGCGACGAAACAGCCACCACAGATAAACGATGGCCACCGTGGTCATCGCACCGGCCACGATCAACGGCGTGTCGAACAGCCACGGCGTGGCGAACAGCGCCAGCGAACTGGGAATGGTCGCCTGTATCATCATCGCGCCAGAGATATTGGCCAGCGCCAGTCGCTCCTTGCCCTGGCGCACCCAGATCAGTGCATTGATGGTCTCCGGCAATTCGGTCGCCACCGGACTCAGCACCAGCGCGACCAGGTGCGGCGGCAGCGCAAACGCTGTACCAATCGCCTCAAGCTGGCTGACGAACAGCCGCGATGCAGCAGCAATCACCACCAGCGCCGCAACGGTCTGCGTCACTACCCAGCGCAATGCCGGCTCGGCGTGGGTGGGGCGAAGCTTCAACGGTTCAAGCACTTCTTCTTCAGGCGCACTGTCGTCACTGCGCATCTCGCGCCATACGTAAACCGCATAGGCTGCCAGGAAAAGCACGCCCAGCAGCGGCTTGAACGCAAACACGACCAGTCCCAGCCCGACCTTGACCACAAAGATCGCCAGAAACCACGACTGATCGCGCGCCAGCCGTTGATGATCGACCCGGATGATCCGGTCGGTCCGCTGCAGCTGTCGACGGTTGTACCAGAGCGCCACACCAACCACGGCGTAGGCAATTGTGGCCAGGACCAGCGGGCCGCCCAGCGCCGCACCGACGCCGATGTCACGTGCCTCGGGCGTCTTGCCGAAGATCACTGCGACGAAGGTGACAGCGCTTTCCGGCAGTGCCGTACCAAACGCGGCAAGCACCGTACCGGTCGCGGTCGCTCCGAGTTTGAGCTTCTGCCCAAACCATTCGACGCCGTTGACGAAGTATTCGCAGGCGAAATAAATCGCGCCAGCCGAGCCGAGAAACAGACACAGGGTAAGCAACATGGAATGACCTGGACCGGGCGAACGGAATAACCGATGGCTCAACGACACCGCTCGCCCGGTCGGGTAAGCATGTCGATGGCCAAAGGTCTCGCCGGGCAGGACCGCCACCTGACGGCGACGGCTGCTGTTCGCACCATGGCGCCGGAAACGACCGGCGACCAAGTGTGTTGATGCGAACGCCTCTGGGGACGAGGCAGGCTACTCCCCAATGACAACGCGTTGATGCTAACGGCAGCGACGACACGACACAAGCCGATGCCGGCGAACAGTGACTCAGCGCGGCGTGGCGATCACGTCATCCAGCTGCCAATGCCCGGGCGCGTGGCCAGCCAGCCAATGGGCTGCCTGCAAGGCGCCACGCGCGAAAATCGAGCGATCGGTGGCGCGGTGCCCCAGTTCCAGTCGTTCGCCCTGCCCGATCAGCAAGGCAGTGTGCTCGCCGACCACATCGCCACCGCGAACCACGGCGAAACCGATACTGCCATCGACACGTTCACCTGTCTGGCCTTCGCGGCTGTAGACAGCGGCCTGTTCAAGCGTGGTATGGCGAGCCGCCGCCGCCGCATGGCCCAGCGCCAGTGCCGTGCCGGATGGCGCATCCTGCTTGCGGCTGTGATGGGCTTCCACGATCTCCAGGTCCCAGCCCGGCAGCACAGCAGCAGCCTCGCGCAGCAACCGCGTCAACACGGCCACGCCGAGGCTGAAATTGGCTGCGCGCAGGATCGCAAGGTGCTTGCCGGCATCGGCCAGACGTACTTCCAGCGCAGCATCAAGCCCGGTAGTGCCGCTCACCAGCGCCGCACCGCATGCGAGGCAATGATCGAGCGCCATGGCCAGGCCAGCCGCGCCACTGAAGTCGATGACGACATCCAGCGCTGGTGCATGCGCCCAGTCATCGACATAACGCAATGAATCGCTATCACCCGCGAACACCGGCTGACCGACATGGGGCGAACCAGACGAAATCACCGCATGCACCAGTTCGAAGCGCGCATCTTCGCCGAGCAGATGCAGCAACGCGCGTCCCATGCGGCCAGAGGCACCGCTGATGGCTAGGCGAAGAGGTCGGTGCATCGGCATATTCCAGTCAAAACCGTCGATCGGCCCATGCTACCGCGTGTGCCGTCGCATCATGCGGTGACTTTCGACCAGAACTGCTTCACGCCATCGACCCAGCCTTTCGCGCGCGGCGTGTGCTTGCCGGCGTCGTTGCTGTCAAACGTGGCCTCCAGCGATTCGAGCAACTCACGCTGCTGTTTGGTCAATCGCACCGGTGTTTCCACCACCACGCGGCAGATCAGATCACCGTGACGGCTGCTGCGCACCGACTTGACGCCGCGTCCGCGCAGACGGAACTGGGTGCCGGTCTGCGTTTCCGCCGGGATATTGATCGGCACCTCGCCTTCCAGCGTCGGCACGGGCAACTCGGCACCGAGTGCCGCCTGCGAGAAACGGATCGGCAGCTCGCAATACAAGTCGTTGCCTTCGCGCTGGAAGATCGCGTGCTCTCGCACATGCACTTCCACATACAGATCACCGGCCGGGGCACCGGATGGGCCGGCTTCGCCCTGGCCGGTCAGGCGAATGCGATCGCCATTGTCGACGCCTTCGGGAATCTGCACCGACAACGTACGGGTTTCCTCGATGCGGCCCTCGCCATGGCACTTCTTGCAGGGCTTCTCGATCGCCTGACCAGTACCGCCGCAATGCGGGCAAGCCTGCTGGATCGAGAAGATGCCGTTCTGCATGCGCACCTGGCCGTGGCCATGGCAGGTCTTGCACTTGCTGACCTTGCCGTCTTCCGAGCCACTGCCATTGCAGTGGTGGCAGTTCACCTGGGTCGGTACCTCGATCTGCCGGCTGACGCCGAACACGGCCTCTTCCAGATCCAGCTCCATGATGTAGCGCAGGTCGGCACCACGACGCGGGCGACCGCGACCACCGCCATTGCGGCCAAAGATGTCGCCGAAAATGTCACCGAAAATGTCACCCACGTCGCCGAAGCCGGCGCCGCCACGACCACCCATGCCGTGCTCGAACGCGGCATGGCCGTGCTGGTCGTACATCGCGCGCTTCTGCGCGTCGGACAGAACCTCGTAGGCCTCCTTGGCCTCCTTGAACTTCTCCTGCGCATGCGGATCGTCCGGGCAGCGGTCCGGGTGGTACTTCATCGCCAGCCGGCGGAAGGATTTCTTCAGCTCGACCTCGGTGACGGTACGTTCGACACCCAGTACTTCGTAATAGTCACGCTTGCTCATTCACCTGTCCACACTGCTTGTCGCTCCCCTGCATGGAACCGGTTGTCCATGTCCCGCATTCTCTCAACAAACAGCCCACGCCTGGAATGCCGGACGCGGGCTGCCGAATCGACCATGTCAATAATGCTGCCGATTACTTCTTGTCGTCTTTCACTTCGGTGAACTCGGCGTCGACCACGTCGTCCGGTTGGGCCGAACCATGCGGGCCCGGCTGCGGACCGGCATCAGCATGGCCGCCACCCTGTGCCGCTGCCTGAAGTGCCTGTGCAGCCTGCTCCAGCTTCTCGACCTTGGCCTCGATCGCGGACTTGTCATCACTGTCCTTGACCTTTTCCAGATCGGACAACGCGCCCTCGATCAGCGAGAGCTGATCGGGCGGCACCTTGCCACCGTGCTCTTTCAAAGCGCTGCGGGTGGCATGCACCAGCTGATCGGCCTTGTTGCGCGTGGCGACGAGTTCGTGAAACTTCTTGTCCTCTTCCTTGTTCGCTTCGGCGTCGGCAACCATCCGCGCGATCTCGTCCTCGGACAGGCCTGAGCCGGCCTTGATCTCGATCTTCTGTTCCTTGCCGGTCTTCTTGTCCTTGGCCGACACATGCAGGATGCCGTTCGCGTCAATGTCGAAGGTGACCTCGATCTGCGGCTGGCCGCGCGGTGCGGCGTCGATGCCGGACAGGTCGAACTTGCCCAGCGACTTGTTCGCGCTGGCGCGCTCGCGCTCGCCCTGCAGCACGTGCACGGTCACCGCAGTCTGGTTGTCGTCGGCAGTCGAGAACGTCTGTGCGGCCTTGGTCGGTACCGTGGTGTTCTTCTCGATCAGCTTGGTCATCACGCCACCCATCGTCTCGATGCCGAGCGACAGCGGGGTGACGTCAAGCAGCAGCACGTCCTTGACGGTACCGCCCAGCACGCCGCCCTGGATCGCCGCGCCGACGGCGACGGCTTCGTCCGGGTTGACGTCCTTGCGCGGCTCCTTGCCAAAGAAGTCCTTCACCGACTCCTGCACTTTCGGCATGCGGGTCTGGCCACCGACGAGGATCACTTCATTGATGTCGGACACGCGCAGGCCAGCATCATTCAACGCGGTACGGCACGGATCGATGGTGCGCTTGACCAGGTCTTCCACCAGCGACTCCAGCTTGGCGCGGGTCAGCTTGATGTTCAGATGCTTCGGACCGGAGGCGTCTGCCGTCACGTACGGCAGGTTCACGTCAGTCTGGTGGCTGGAGGACAGCTCGATCTTGGCGCGCTCGGCGGCATCCTTCAGGCGCTGCAGCGCCAGCGGATCCTTGCGCAGGTCGATGCCCTGCTCCTTGTTGAATTCGTCGACGAGGTAGTCGATGACGCGCATGTCGAAGTCTTCACCACCGAGAAAGGTGTCGCCGTTCGTCGCCAGCACTTCGAACTGCTTTTCACCGTCGACTTCGGCGATCTCGATGATCGACACGTCGAACGTACCACCGCCGAGGTCGTACACCGCGATCTTGCGGTCACCGCCCTTCTTGTCCAGGCCATAGGCCAGCGCAGCCGCAGTCGGCTCGTTGATGATGCGCTTGACGTCCAGGCCCGCGATGCGGCCGGCATCCTTGGTCGCCTGGCGCTGGCTGTCGTTGAAGTAGGCCGGCACGGTGATCACCGCCTCGGTGATCGTCTCGCCAAGGTAATCCTCGGCGGTCTTCTTCATCTTCATCAGCACCTTCGCGGCAATCTCCTGCGGCGCCATCTTCTTGCCATCGGAGGTTTCGACCCAGGCGTCGCCATTGTCGTGCGCCACGATCTTGTACGGAACGATGTGCAGGTCTTTCTGCACTTCCGCGTCGGTGAACTTGCGGCCGATCAGGCGCTTCACTGCGTAGAAGGTGTTCTTCGGATTGGTCACGCTCTGGCGCTTGGCCGAGGCGCCGACCAGGACTTCGCCGTCCTTGTTGAAGGCGACGATGGACGGCGTGGTGCGATCGCCTTCCGAATTCTCGATGACCTTGGCCGTGCTGCCGTCCATCACGGCGACGCAGGAATTGGTGGTGCCCAGGTCGATACCGATGATCTTGCCCATGTATATGCTCCTAATCTTTTGCGGCCCCCGCGGCCGCGATGGTTTTCAGATGGGGGTCTGGCCTGGCGATTCAATGCCGGCAAGGCCCCGAATGTGATTTCGCGTTGTTTGCCGGCGCGCCATTCAGGCTGGCGCCAGCAAGAAAAAACTTCAGTCCCTGGCCACGGCGACCAAGGCTGGGCGCAACAGCCGGTCGTTCAGCACGTAGCCCTTCTGCAGCACACTGACCACCGTGCCTGGCGCCTTGCCCGGTGCCTCGACCATGCTCACCGCATGATGACGATCCGGGTCGAGCGGCTGGCCAAGTGGATCGACCTGCGACATGCCGTTGTTCTCGGCCACCTTCAGCAACGACTTCAGGGTGAGGCTGATACCCTCACGCATCGAGGCGACATCAGCACTCTCCACCGCCAGACCGCTTTCCAGTCCGTCGTAGACCGGCAGCAGCTCGTTCAGCAGCTTCTCGTTGGCGAAACGGCGCGCCTGCTCCACATCGCGATGCAGGCGACGACGCTGATTCTCGATCTCGGCCTTCTCGCGCAGCACGGTTTCGCGCAATTCGGCGTTGCTCGCTTCCAGCTCGGCCACCCGCACCTGCAGTGCCTCGAGTTCAGCGACCGAAGTTGCATCCGGCGTGGCTTGGGCCGGTGCCGCGCCTGGCGACTGTGGATCGTTGTTCTGCATGCGTCACTCCAAACGAAAGTTCATGGCCGGCACGTGATGCCGACCGTCGATAATTCTGCGGGGTATCCCGCCTCCCGGGGCGGTTATAAGGCCGTTGCGGCGCGATTCAAGGCGTCGCTGAGCAATCCAGCCGTAGCCTGCACCACCGGGATCACCCGCTCGTAGGCCATCCGGGTCGGTCCGATCACGCCGACCGCGCCCAGCACCCGCCCCTGCGCTCCGTAGCTGGCGGTAACCACGCTGCAACCATCCAGCGCGGTAAAACCCGATTCTTCGCCGATGAACAGCCTCACACCGGGCGCGCGGGCACATACTTCCATCAACTGCAGCATTTCGTTCTTCTTCTGGAACGCCTCGAACAGCTCGCGCAGCCGCTCCAGGTCGGCCAGCTCGGAATACGCCATCAGGTTGGTCTGGCCACTGACCAGCACATCATCGCTCTCGCTTTGTGGGGCGAACGAGGCGGCTGCCAGTTCCATCGAACTGGCCAGCAGGCTGTTCAGCTCGCTGCCGGCCTCGCGCAGCTCGCGCAACAGATGGGCGCGGATATCGTCCACGCGCAGACCCGCAAAGTGATGATTGAGGTAGTTCGCCGCCTGCTCCAGCTCGCGGCTGTCCAACGGCTTGGCCAGCTGCACGATGCGGTTCTGCACCTGGTTGTCGCTGAACACCAGGATCACCAGCACGCGGGCGTCCGGCAGCGGTACAAAGTCGATATGGCGCAGCGGAAAGTCCACCTGCCGCGGCACCGTGACCACGCCGGCAAAATGGGTCATCGCCGACAACAGGGTCGACACGTTGCCCAGCAGGTCACGAGTCGTAGTCGGCCCCGGCGGCAACTCGCGCTGCAGCCGGGCCATGTCCTCTCGCGGCAGCGGCTGCAGTTCGATCAGACTGTCGACGAACAGGCGCAGCCCGCGCGGCGTCGGCACGCGGCCGGCCGAGGTGTGCGGCGAAGCCACCAGGCCGGCGTCTTCAAGGTCGGCCATGATGTTGCGGATCGTCGCCGGGCTGACGTCCAGCCCGGACGAGCGCGATAGCGTGCGTGAGCCCACCGGCTCGCCATCGACCAGATATTGGGCGATCAGCGTGCGCAACAGGCGTCGCGCGCGGGCATCGAGGTCGTGGCCGTGGGAAAAAGGCATGCGCTGTGGCAATCCGTGAGACTACAAAGAAATAAGGTCTGCGCGCCTCGCATGCAAGCCTTGGCATGATTCTGCCACGTGGCATGCCGTTACAATCGCCCGACTCCACATTGTCCCCCACCATGCTTACTTCGCTCTACGTCCGTCATTTCGCCGTTGTCGAAGAAGCCGAGATCGCGTTCGGCCCGGGACTGACCGTGGTCAGCGGCGAGACCGGCGCCGGCAAGTCGCTGCTGGTCGACGCGCTGATGCTGCTGGCTGGCGCCCGTGCCGACAGCGGCATGGTGCGCGCCGGCAGCGATCGCGCCGAGCTGGCCGCCGAGTTCGACCTGACCGAACTGCCTGAGGCGCTCGCGTGGCTCCAGCGTGAGGAGCTGGACGAAGGTGAATCCTGCCAACTGCGCCGGGTGATCCGCGCCGAGGGCAGCTCGCGCGCCTGGATCAATGGTCGTCCGGCGAACGCCAGCCAGCTCGGCGAACTGGCTACCTTGCTAGTGGAAATCCATGGCCAGCACGAACATCAGGCGTTGCTGTCGCGCGCCCATCAGCTCAACCTGCTCGACGCCTACGCCGGCAACGAAACGCTGGTTGTGCAGGTACGCGAACTGGCCACGCAATGGCGTGAGCTTGGCGCGCGCATCCGCAAGCTGAGCGGCGGTGACGATCGCGAACAGCGGCTCGTACTGCTGCGCCATGAGGCGGGCGAGCTGGAAAAATGGGCACTGCCCGCTGCCGAACTGACCGAACTGGAGGCCAGCCACAAGCGCCTCGCCAATGCCGGCAGGCTCGCCGAAGGCGCCGCCGGCATGGTCGAACTACTGGATGGCGACAGCGAATTCGCCCTGCGTCGTGCTCTTGGCCGCGCCCATGCCGAACTGGGCAAGCTCGCCGCGCTGGACGACAAGCTCAACCCGCTGCTCGAACTTCTCGACAACGCTACCATCCAGCTCGGCGAAGCCGCCGATGGCCTCAGCCACTACGCGCAGGATGTCGATCTCGACCCGGAACGCTATACCGAGGTCGACACCCATCTTGCCCGTCTGCATGAACTGTCGCGCCGCCATCGCCTGCCGGTCGCCGAACTGCACGAGAAGCTGGGCTCGGTGCACGCGGAGCTGATCGAACTGGAAGGCGCCGGCGATGCACTGGAACAGCTGGCCGCCCGGCGCGAGAAACTGCAACGCGACTACACCCAGGCCGCCCAAGCACTGAGCAACGCCCGCACCATGGCCGCGGAGCGGCTTGGCACGGAAGTCAGCGCGCTGATGAGCGAGCTGGGCATGGCAGGCGGCGTGCTGAAGATCGAGCTGGAGCTTGCCGAAAGCGACGAACCGGACGCGCAGGGTCGCGAGCGCTGTGAATTGCTGGTCAGTGCGAATCCGGGCCAACCGCCCCGACCGTTGCGCAAGGTCGCCTCCGGCGGCGAACTGGCGCGCATCAGCCTCGCGATCGAGGTCGCCACGCTGGGCAAGGACACGGTCGGCAGCATGATCTTCGACGAAGTCGACACCGGCATCGGCGGCGCGGTGGCCGAAGTAGTCGGGCAGAAGCTGCGCGCCCTCGGCGGTCAGCGCCAGGTGCTATGCGTCACCCATCTGCCGCAGGTCGCCGCACAAGGCCATGCCCACCTGCGCGTGGCCAAGCACAGCGATGGCGATTCCACCCGCACGCAGATCGAGAAGCTGGACAGCAACGGCCGCCGCGACGAACTGGCGCGCATGCTCGGCGGCGTGGAGATCACCCGCGAAACCCGCGCCCACGCCAAACAGATGCTGGACCGCGCGCAAACTGCCTGACTCGCGATACGGCCAGCCCTGATGCCCGCTCAGCTGTTGGGCGGCAACAGCCCGCGTTCGGTCGCCATGCGGTACAAATCCAGCTCCGACCCGGCACCCAGCTTGCCCATCAGGCTGGCGCGATGGATGTACACCGTCTTTTGGCCGATCCCCAGTTGCGCCGCCACCTGCTTTGGCGCACGCCCACCGGCAAGCAACAGGAATACTTCACGCTCACGCGCAGTCAACCGGTTTATCGGGTCCAACGCGGCGTTCGGTCGGTCGGCCCGGCGCTGGCGTAAATCCGAGCTCAGGAAGCACTCGCCCTGCATCACCGCTCGCAGGCCGGCCACCAGTTCCTCCGGCGCCACGCCCTTGGTGACGTAACCGCTGGCCCCGCGGCGCAGTGCCTCGGATACGTACGGTTCGCCATCGTGCATGCTCAGCACCACGATGCGTGTATCGGCAGACACACTTAGCAAATGCTCGATCAATGGCAGGCCGCTGCCATCGGGCAGCGAAAGATCCAGCGCCACCAGGTCAGGACGGTAGTGACTGACGGCCTCCACCGCATCATCGGCGTTGCGGCACTCCGCCACCACGTCGAGATCCGGCTCCATTTCGATCAGCCGCTTGAAGCCTTCGCGAACGATGGCGTGGTCATCGACCAGGACAATGCTGTACATCGCGCTACTTTGACACAGTGATGCGCAGCTTGGCAGGTCGCGGCGCAGCATCCTTGCGAATCACGCATGTACCATCTGCCCATGCGCCAGAGAACTCTTCATCTACCCGACTCCGGCCCTTTGCTGGGCGCCGGCTATCTTTTGCTCTGGTTGCTGCTGTGGCCAACCGTGCAACCCTATTGGGCATTGCCTTACGGCCTGCGCTTCGGCACCTTGCTGCTGACGCCGACTCGCTACTGGAGCTGGTTGCTCGGAGCCGAACTGGTAGCCACCGCCGGTATCAGCATGGCCCATGGCATGCCGCTGGGCTGGTTCGGCTTCCTGGCCGAGGAACTGCCCGAACCCCTGGTGATGGTTGGCGTGCTCTGGCTGCTGCGGCGTCTGAACCTGCACGCCAGCCTGCACAGTCCTCAGGAAGTGACCCGTTCACTGCTGTCAGTGGTGCTGATTGTGGGAGCCACGGCGGCCGTGGATGCCGCGATGCTGGCGCTGATCCACGCACCGACACTGCCCAACCTGACGGTGGATGTACTGGGCGAGGAACTACTCAGCCATTACCTGGGCATCCTGCTGATCGTGCCGCTGCTGATCATGCTGCTGCATACCCGCTTCAATCGCCGCGCGTTGGCCAGCCTGTGCATGGACGGTGTGCTGGTGATGCTGCCCTCCATGGCGATTCTGCTGTTGCTGTCCGAACACGCGGCGCCACAGCCGCAGTTCGCACGGGTACTGTCACTAGCCCCCGTGTTGTTTTTCGCGTTTCGCCATGGCTGGCGTGGAGCCAGCCTGGCGATGATCGTGTCCAGCCTGGGCATGACCCTGGTCGATCAGCATCTGGGACATGCACCGTCTTCTGCGGCCGCCTACCTGTTTCTGGCCGTGGCCGGCACCGGCGCACTCATGCTGGGCTCGGCCACCGACGCACTGCGTCGCAGCGGCGAGCGGGTGGCCGAACAGAACATTTATCTGGGAGCAGTCAACCGCCGCCTGGATCAACTGGCCCATCAGCTGCGCAGCGCTGCCCGCGGCAACCTGCAGGCGGATGAGAACCAGCGCAGGCACCTGGCCGCCGAACTGCATGACGAGCTGGGCCAGAACATCACCGCGATCCAGACTCATGTGAAGCTGGCGCAGGCTCGACTGCATCAGGCCGGCATGGAGGACATCAGCACATCGATCAATACCATCCTGGCCCACATGCGACGGGCACTGCATCGTCTGCTGGACGATCTGCGTCCGGCGGTGCTGGACGAATTCGGGTTGCTGCGCGCACTCGATGAAGGCCCGATCAGGGATCTGCTGAACACCGCCGGCATGTCCTATCACACGGAATTGCATGGCGACCCGCGCCTGCTCGACGACGATATCCGTACTGCGATCTATCGGCTGGCCCAGGAAAGTGCGACCAATGCCGTCAAGCACGCCCAGGCCAGCGAGTTCCGCCTGCGTCTGCGCATTGGCGAACGCCAAGGCATCGCGCTGGCATTGCTGGATCTGCGCGACAACGGCACCGGCCTGCCCAGCCGATTGCCTCGCGGCGGCCGTGGACTGCAGGGCATGCGCGACCGCGTCACCTCGCTTGGCGGCCAGTTCCGTCTGCGTGCCGATCACGCCGGAGTCCATCTGCGCATATTGTTGCGAAGCAACAACCATTCTGTCGAATTGGGCCGACAGACCTAGGAATTTTTCTGATACCCCTAACGTGAAGACATCGTTAGGATCGTTGCATCGATGTGGGGGAGCCACCATTGCAAGATGGTGGATTCAGAGTCGTCGTGGGGACGGTGGCTCTGAAACAACGGCAGGATGCCGTTTCGCCACTACCTGGCGGCAACTGTGTCATCGCGATTTTCTCGCCGAGGCCGGTCGCAATTCAGGTAGTGGAGCAGCCGCAGGTGGACAGGAGTCCTCCTTGCGGCTTTTTTATGCCTGCCATTCCACGCACAGCATTCGTGGCTGACCCCGCAATCACTGGCCGTCGGTCAAACCCGCATCCGCAAGTTCAGGCTTTTCGTGTGCGATGCTTCGGTCGCACATACAGCACCAGGCTGTGGTCCTCGATCACATAGCCGTGGCGCGCAGCAATCTCGTGCTGCAGGCGTTCGATCTCTTCGCTGACGAACTCAATCACTTTTCCGCTGTCCACATCGATCATGTGGTCATGGTGTTTGCCGCGGTCGAGCTCGTAGACAGCCTGACCGCCCTCGAAATTATGCTTGACGACGATGCCGGCTGCCTCGAACTGGGTCAGCACGCGGTACACCGTTGCCAAGCCGATATCTTCCTGGTGGGCAAGCAAGTTCTTGTAGACATCTTCGGCGGTGAGGTGCTGTACCCCTTCCTCGTCAAAGATCTGCAGGATGCGCATGCGCGGGTGGGTCACCTTCAGGCCAACCCGACGCAGTTCTTTGGTTTCCTGTTCCATCGTCCACTCCACGCACACGGCGTTACCGAGCCGGTAGTGTATCATCCGACACCTTTACGATCCGGACGCAACACGCATGCAAAAGCTGATCACCCTGCTGGTTTTCGCCGTGCTGGCGCTTTCCATCGCCGGCTGCCACATCGTCTATACGCCTGACGTGCAGCAAGGCAACCTGCTCGACAAGAAAACCGTGGATCAGCTGAAGCCCGGCATGACCAAGCGCCAGGTACTGGTGCTGATGGGCACACCCTCGGTCAGCACACCGTTCGACCAGAGCCGCTGGGATTACGTCTCCACCCAGCAGCACCGCGGTGGCCCGATCAAGGTGCGTACGTTCACGCTGACCTTCAACAACGACACGCTGGTGCGTACCGAAGGCGACTTCTTCGCGCAGGATGCCCAGCAACTGGTGAAGGACAGCAAGAAGTACCACACCAGCTATCCGGTCAACGAGACCCAGGGCGACAAGAGCAAGGGGCCCAATGACAACAAGAATGGTGGCGGCTTCGGCAGCGATGGCAGCAACGGTGGCGACAACAACGGCCATTGATCATCGACCAGCGCGCAGCCACGAGTGACCGCCGTCAGCGTGCCCGGCGGCGGCGCGCTTCCATCGGATCGAGTTGCAGCGACCGGTAGATCTCGATCCGATCACCGTCGTGCACCGGCTGATCCGGTGCAACCTTTCGAGCAAAAATGCCCAGACGTTGCGGATCCACCGCGCCGTCCGGGAGCTCGCCGACAATCCCCGAAGCGTCGATCGCCTGCATCACGGTGCTATCGGCGGCCAGTTCGACCCGACGCAGGGTCTGTCGATCGGCACCTGCATACACCACTTCCACCGTGATCATGCGCTCAGCCATACACGCGCTCGGCCTCGGCGCAGAAATCGTCCACCATGCGTCCTGCCAGTCCCTGAAAACCGAGTTTCAGGGCACCACCACCGAGTCGGCCGGCATAGTCGAAGTCCAGTGCAAAAGCCACCTTGCAACCCGCCTCACCCAGGGCAATGAAATCCCATACGCCTTCAAGGGTGCTGAACGGGCCATCGACGAGGCTCATCTGCAGGCGGCTGGGCCGATCGACCGTATTGCGCGTGGTGAAACTCTGGCGCAACCCGGCGAACTTGAGATCCAGCCTCGCCACCAGCACATCCTGCCGACGCTCGAGAATTTCGGCACCGGCGCACCAGGGGAAACGCTTTGGGTATGCTTCGACCTCATTGACCAGGTCGAACATCTGCGCCGGCGAATACTTCACCAGGGCGCTGCGGCGGATTTCGATCACGGCAGCCTCTTCACATCACGCTTGATCCGGCCCGATATGCGGCCGGGCCGGCATCAGGGCAACAAGGCCCGAGTTTAACGGACATGGCCAAGGCAAAGGACAAGGACAACAAGGGCGGCGGCACCATCGCGCTCAACAAGCGCGCGCGCTTCGAGTACCACATCGACCAACGCTTCGAAGCCGGCGTGGCCCTGCAAGGCTGGGAGCTGAAGGCATTGCGAGCCGGCCGGATCAACTTCGGCGACGGCTACGCGATCGTCCTGCACAACGAAATCTTCCTGGTCGGCGCTTCCATCCCGCCACTGATCAGCGCCTCCACCCACGTCATCGCCGAAGACCGGCGCACGCGCAAGCTGCTGCTGCATCGCAAGGAGATCGATCAGCTGATCGGCGCCGTCGAGCGCAAGGGCTACACCCTGGTGCCCACCGCGATGTACTGGAAAGGCAACAAGGTCAAGGTCGAGATCGGCCTCGCACGTGGCAAGCAGGAGCACGACAAGCGCGACACCGAGAAACAGCGCGACTGGCAGATCGAAAAACAGCGCACGATGCGCTCGCACAATCGCGGCTGACGAACCTTGCACGATCACTTTACAAGCAGGAAGCGACACACAGTATCGGCCGCACTTTCTCGTGTCGCTTTAAGCGAGTCGCTGACAGCAATTCACGTCGATCCAGTGACGACCCGGCACACGTCGAGGCGCGTGTATCTCGCGGCGCCTGCCAGCTGGAAATCCACCCGATCGGCCGCTTGCACTGAGGCCATGGACTGGTCGACGTTTCTATCACCACGTGCACAACAGACGCATAAATGGAATGTGCCTTTCTCCGCTCCAACGGCTCCCTTGCGGACCAGGCTCCATGTATTCGTGGCACCCTGCATTGAAAGTTTGCGTGCGAACGCGCCTGCGATCTTGAGCACACTGAAGTTCTCGAACTTGGCATCCGGCTCTGCACATCGAGCAATGCGGTGGCTTGCATGGAGTCAGACGAATCGTCGAAGGGCGCTGGCAACGGCCTCGCTATGTGCAGTGTTCGGCACCATGGCAGTGCCCTTGGGAATGCATATAACGTATCCCCAGAACCCATTCACGAAATCATCTACCACCATTCCCCAGTTTGCGAAGCCAGCATCCGTCACACGTGCTGATGCGCCGGTTGTTGTGCCCACTTCGACCCCAGCCACCGTGGAAACGACAGCGCTTCCACCCATGCCAGGCTTGTCTGCAAACCCCTCTCCCGGATCTGATACTCCCGCCACATTGCTCTCAGACGTCAGCACGATGGATCTGACGATGCCTATCGCCGAACCCGATCTGAACATTACGTCCCAGCAGAGTCTGTGGGCGCAAGTCGGCAAGGAATCAGGTGTAGACCCCCTGCTTCTGTACAGCGTCGCACTTGTTGAATCACGGTCGCTGCTTCCCGGCGGAAAGGTTGGACCGACGCCCTGGCTGTTCAGAGTCAACGATCGCCTGGTTCTCGGTGAGCGGCACCATGTACAGCTCGAGATGGCTGTTGCAAGCCAGCTCGGTTCCGCAGTCCAGGACGTCGGGATCATGCAGGTCTACTACCCGATGCACAGGGATGCAGTTCGTGACCCGCTGGCCCTGCTCGACCCGAGGACCAACATCTCCGTTGCAGCAAAGATCCTCCACGACGGCATGCATGAGACACGCGATCCCGTTCTGGGGGTGGGTTACTACCACAGTCACACACCACAGTTGGCCAAGGATTACGGAACCGCCGTATTGACAGTCTATCAACGGCTCAAGGGCCTCTATCCTGCACGAAGAAACACACAGATCGCGACTCGCTAGCCGCGCATGCACGCAACCGGCGTGCATGCGCCCGTGCTATTGCGGCGAATACAGCCCAGCCCATCTCGCGCTTGGTAAATAGCCCGGGCGCCCACTTTTTGAAGTATCAGCCGCCCCATCGAACAGACGCTGAGTTTTGTCAGCTGGCATGACCTTGCGGGTGGTGACGTCCGAAAGTGGCATGGGGGCAACCTCACGGGCATAGGTGCTGTTGCCCCCGATGTTGCCCCCCAGTTGTCCCCGGATTGCAATGGACCAGCTTGGACGCTATCAGCCACAAAAAAGGCCGGAACCTTTGCTGTTGCTAGGGTTACCGGCCTTCGTTGGACTGCGTTGGAGCTTGAAATGGTGGAGGTGGCGGGAGTCGAACCCGCGTCCGAAAGCGTTCAATGCCTGGATCTACATGCTTAGCTCACCGTTCGATCTCGCTCCGCGACAAGCACGATGGGCAAGGCGCACCGCGGAACCAGCCTGATTGATTTGACCTAGTACCGCCAGGCGGCAGTCTTCGGCGATCTCATGATAATGACCCTACACCGACAAGCATGAGCACAAGTGGGTTCGGGGCTTACGCCTTAAGCGGCGAGAGCGTAGTTGTCGTCGTTGGCAACTATGAGTTTGCTGCTGGATTAACGAGGAAAGCTGCCCCCTCGGCATGCACCAAGTCATCTCACTACCCCCGTCGAAGCCAGGACACCCCCGGGGAAAACGATTTGACCCGGCGAGTATATGGGGCCAACAGCCATGGCATCAATGACATTCGCCATGGCACACCCATCACCGACAACGGAAGAAGGCACGCATGTGCGCAACGATGGTGAGTTGTGTGCTGCTCGAACATCGACCGCGGGCGAGCCGAATGTTGTTCAGGTGCGAACGCAACGTCTATACTTGGCGACTTATATCACCCTGTACCCGCCGCACTCGTGGGAATGATCTCGATGACTCGACTGCAAATGCTTGGCTTGGCCGTGGCCACTGCCCTTTTTGCCACTGCCAGTGTGCACGCCGAAGGCGACAAGGCTGCCGGACGCAAACTGATCTATACCTGCGCCGGCTGCCATGGCGTACCTGGTTACACCAACGCCTACCCGCAGTATCCGGTGCCGAAGATAGCCGGGCAGAACGAGCAGTACATCGTCAATGCGCTGCATGGTTACCAGAGTGGCGGCCGCACGCATCCGACCATGGATGCACAGGCGCAGAGTCTGTCCGACACGGATATTCAGAACATCGCCGCCTACCTTTCCAGCCTCGCCAAGTAGTTGCCAAGGACTTTCCGCATGAAACGTGCGCTTACCCTGATTTCATTCGGCGCCATGCTGGTGCTCGCATCCACCCAGTTGCTGGCCAGCGGCAATGCCGAGAATGGCAAGCAGAAGGCTGCCACCTGCTTCGCCTGCCACGGTGTCGACGGCAATGCGGTCGATCCGCAGTACCCGCGTCTGGCCGGCCAGTACAACACCTACCTGCAACACGTGCTGCATGAGTACAAGGATGGCCAGCGTGACAACCCGATCATGAAGGGTATGGTGGCTACCCTGTCCGACCAGGACATCGAGGACGTCGCCGCGTACTTCTCCGGCCTGCCGACCAAGCTCGACACCCTGCAAGGTCATGTCAGCGGCGACAAGTAAATCTGTTGCCCACTCCATAAAAGCAAAGGCCCGCTCTGGCGGGCCTTTGCTTTTATGGATGATCGAGCCGTCGGCTCAGGCGATCGCGGACTTGCCTTCGGCCTTGTTGTAATAAGGCTTCTCACCCGCAGCATGATCGGTCGCGTCCCGCACCGCCGTGATTTCCGGCACCCGTTCGCGCAAGGTCTTCTCCACACCCTGTTTCAACGTTACGTCGACCATGCCACAGCCGTGGCAACCGCCACCGAACTGCAGCAAGACCGCACCGTCGGCATCGATCTCCAGCAAGGTGACCCTGCCGCCATGCGAGGCCAGTCGGGGATTGATCTCCGATTCCAGCACATAACGCACGCGCTCGATCATGCCGGCTTCTGCACCCGGCACGTCGCCCTTGATCCGGGGCGCGCGAATGTTGAGCTGACCACCGGTAGCATTCGGCTCGTAATCGATCGTGGCATTGTCCAGCCAGCTGGCGCTGTCACCATCAATGTGGAACAGAAAGCCGGTGCACTCGATCGTCCACTCGCCGCCCGCGAGATCGGCCGCCTCACAGAACTCCAGCTCGCAGTTTGCCGCTGCGGTACCAGCAGCGGTCACGCGCAGGCGGATACCCAGGTCATCGATGCCCTGTTGGGAGAGAAGCCGCAGGAAGTGCTGCTGCGCGCGTTCGGAAATATCGATCATGCCTGCTCCAGAGTCTCCAAACCGGTGCCGGCAGAGTTCGCCGGCGAAACAGCACCATTTTAGTCCTGTTTCAGGTTTGATGCGCGCTTTGACTTTTGCGCGCGCAACTTCGACGCTTCGCATCCCGACTTTCAGCCCTCACGGAGATCCACATGAACGCCAATGATCTGGCCGCTCAACACTGCCAGCCACGCAAGGGCAAGGAACATGCGCTCGACGCCGCGCAGATCAGCAGTCTGTTGCAGCAAGTGCCGGGCTGGCAGCTGCATGCCCATGGCCACGCCATCGTCAAGGACTTCAAGTTCGCCGACTTCCACCACACGCTGGGTTTCATCAATGCCATCGGCTTCATGGCCAACCACGAAGACCACCATCCGGATATCGAGGCCGGCTACGGTCATTGCCAGCTGCTGTGGTCGACGCATGACGTCGGCGGGCTATCACTGAACGACTTCATCTGCGCCGCCCGAGTCGAAGCGCTGCTGGTGCGCTGATCAGAAATCCGTGCGCGACTTGTCCCGTGAGTAGACCAGCCGCTTGCCCTTGACGGCGAGTACATCGAGAAAGTCTTTCAGATCATCCGGCAATGGCGTGGAGAAGCTGTAGGCACGTCCGTCCAGCTCGAAGCTCATGTGCGAGGCGTGCAGGAACATCCGGTTCAGGCCCATCTCGCGAAAACGTTTGTTCATCTCCTTGTCGCCGTACTTCGGATCACCAGCCAGTGGATGGCCGATATGCGCCGCATGCACGCGGATCTGATGGGTACGCCCGGTGCCCAGGGTGGCCTGCATCAGGCGGGCGCCGGGATACTGCTCCATTTCGCGGAAAAACGTCAGCGATGGCTTGCCGTTGTCGGCCACCCGCACCATGCGCTCGCCACCTTGCAACACGGATTTCAGCAGCGGTGCATTGACGTCGAACTTGGCCTTGGACGGGTGACCGAGCATCAGGCATAGATATTGTTTGGTGACCTCGCCGGCACGGATTGCCGCCTGCAGACCAGTCAGGCCGGCCCGCGTCTTGGCAAACACCAGCACGCCGCTGGTATCGCGATCGAGTCGATGCACCAGTTCCAGGTGTTCCTGCGGCCGGGCTGAACGCAGTAGCTCGATCGCGCCATGACTGACCCCGCTACCGCCATGACTGGCCACGCCGGAGGGTTTGTCGATGACCAGGAAGTGCTTGTCTTCGAAAATGATGGCGTCGGCCACCGAGGCCACCAAACCGGTGGCGGGTGCATTGCCTTCTGGCCGTTCAGCGACCCGTACCGGCGGAATGCGCAGCATATCACCGGTCGTGAGACGCGTATCCGGCTTCGCCCGTTTGCCGTTGACGCGTACCTGACCGGTGCGCAACAGCCGGTAAATCATGCTCTTCGGCACCCCTTTGAGCATGGTGACCAGGGCGTTGTCGATCCGCTGGCCGTCCCGCTCGGGGCCGATCTCGACTTGACGTACACCGTGAGGTGCGTCGGGGGAAGTTACCGTCTGCATTGAAAAAAACCTGCTGAAATAGGATACTCGTCGGGCGCTACATTCTGCCCATCGATGTCTGGATTGGGTCGAGTGCCCGCCCGTAACGTCGGCGAGGATTGCGCCGGTTGCCTTGGCGGCCGGTCGCGGCTCCCTTTCATCGTAACGGTTCGGGCTGTCGTTTGTCCGATGCCATTGAGGTATCGGGGCGGCAGGCGCTGCTGACCGAATCATCCCGACACCGGTAACGGTGCCGTTTTTTTGCCGCTTTACCGCAGCGGCGCGATCCCCGGCAGGCCGCCATTGTGGCGCCACCGAGGCGCGCGACGCGCGGCAAGCCGAGGATTACTAGCATGAAACGTATGTTGATCAACGCGACTCAGCGTGAAGAGTTGCGCGTGGCCATTGTCGATGGCCAGAACCTGTACGACCTGGACATCGAAATCCCTTCGCGGGAACAGAAAAAGTCCAATATTTACAAGGGTCGAATCACTCGAGTTGAGGCTTCACTTGAAGCCTGTTTCGTCGAATATGGCGCCGAACGCCACGGCTTCCTGCCGCTGAAGGAGATCTCGCGCGAATACTTCGTGCAGGGCGTGGATCCCCACAAGGCCGGCATCCGCGAGCTGCTCCGGGAAGGTCAGGAAGTCGTAGTCCAGGTCGAGAAGGAAGAGCGTGGCAACAAGGGTGCCGCCCTGACCACCTTCATCAGTCTGGCCGGCCGCTACATGGTCTTGATGCCGAACAACCCGAAGGCTGGCGGTGTCTCGCGCCGGATCGAGGGCGAAGACCGGCAGGCACTGAAGGAAGCGCTCGAACACGTCACCGTGCCCGATGATGTCGGCCTGATCGTGCGTACCGCCGGTCTTGGTCGCGACGCCGAAGAGCTGCAGTGGGACCTCGATTACCTGTTGCAGCTGTGGAAATCGATCTCCGAAGCAGCCAACAAGCAGAAGGCACCGTTCCTGATCTACCAGGAATCGAAGCTGTTCATCCGCGCCCTGCGCGACTATCTGCGCAGCGACATCGGCGAGATCCTGATCGACGAGGAGTCGCTGTACAACGACGCCCGCGATTTCATGCAGCAAGTGATGCCGAACGCGCTGCGCAAGCTCAAGCTGTACAAGGACGACACCCCGCTGTTCACGCGCTACCAGATCGAGACGCAGATCGAGAGCGCATTCGAGCGCCAGGTGCGTCTGCCTTCCGGTGGCTCGATCGTGATCGACCAGACCGAAGCGCTGACCGCGATCGACATCAACTCCTCCAAGGCCACCAAGGGCAGCGACATCGAGGAGACCGCGTTCAACACGAATTGCGAGGCCGCGGTGGAAATCGCCCGCCAGGCGCGCATCCGTGACGCCGGCGGCCTGATCGTGATCGATTTCATCGACATGGACAGCCCGAAGCACCAGCGCGAAGTGGAAGATCGCCTGAAGGAAGCGCTGAAGCTCGATCGTGCCCGCGTGCAGATCGGCCGCATCTCGCGCTTCGGCCTGCTCGAGATGTCGCGCCAGCGGCTGCGCCCGAGCCTCGGCGAAGCCACCCAGATCGTCTGCCCACGCTGCGAGGGCCATGGCCACATCCGCGGCGTGGAATCGCTGTCGCTGTCGACCCTGCGCCTGATCGAAGAACACGCGATGAAGGACAACACTGGCCAGGTGCTGGTGCAGGCGCCGTCGAGCGTCGTCAACTTCCTGCTCAACGAAAAGCGCGCCAGCGTGGTGGAGATCGAACTGCGCCACAAGGTGCACGTGATGATCGTCGCCGACGAAAAGCTGGAAACGCCGCATATTGAAATCCAGCGTATCCGCGAAGCCGACATGGGCGAGCACAGCAAGCCCAGCTATGAGCGGCTGACCACCGTGGAAACGGCCGAGCTGCCCAAGATGGGTCAGGCCCTGGGCAGCAGTGAACAACCGGCAGTCAGCGGCATCGTGCCGTCCAGTCCGGCGCCGTTGCGCGATGAAATTGCCGCACCCGTCGCCGCGGCCCAGCCTGTTGCTCGTCGTCAGCCGGCAGTTGCCCAGGCAGCCGCGCGCCCTGCTCCTTCCGGTGGCGTCATTTCAAGACTGCTTGGCTGGTTCCGCAGTGCTGAACCGGCAGCGCCCACGCCTGCGCCCCGTCGTGCCGATGGCAATGACAGTGCACGCGATCGCCGCGACGAACGCATGGGTCGCAACAATGCCCAGAATACGTCGGCGCAGCGATCGCCACGACGCGAATCTGCACAGCAGCCTGCGTCGAAATCAAACGCTGCACAGCAGCCGAAGAATGCTCGTCCACGCAATAACGAACAGCCGCGCCAACCACAGCAGACGCAAGCTCCGGCCGTCAAGGCGGAGCGCCAACCCAAGCCCGTTGTGAACGGCAACAACCCGGCACGCACCGAGCGCAGGCCCAATCCGCAGCAGCAGGTCAAAACCGAAAAGCCGCCACGTCCCGTCACCAACGAGCGCCCGGCAGCTGTGTCGCCAGGCGATGCTGCCAAGGAAGCCGAACTGCTGCTCGCGCCACTGCCGGAATCGACGGCACCGGATTCTGCCGATACACCGCTCGATGCCGATGGCAGCCAGTCGCGTCGTCGTCGCGGTCGTCGTGGTGGTCGACGCCGGCGCCGTCATGACGAAGCTGCGCCGAACGGCACGAATCTCGATACCGTAGAGGCGCTCGACGATGAGGATCGTGACGAAGCCGCGAGCCCCGCCGAAATCGATCGTCCGGTCACCCGCAGTGAGCAGTCGCCAGCGAATGCTGTCGTGGCGGCAAGCACGGCGGCCGCGGTGACAAGCCAAGGCTTTGCAAATAGCGCCGCCGCGCCTGCTCAGACACTACCAGTCAGTGCACCGGCTGAAGCACGCAAACCAGACACTGAGGCACCTGCTGCACCGTCAACCACGGCACCGGTGGAAAAAGCTGCTGCAGCCGATACAGCCGATACAGCGATAAGTGGCCAGCCGCAGAAACCGGTCGTCGCACCGGTTGCGAACGTTGCGGTCACCGCGCCTGCCGTTACGGCGTTCAACCTGCCAACCCTGCCACCCATTCCCGATCAGGTGAAACCGGCAGCCAGCACCGGCGTAGCAGACGACAATGTCAAGGCTGCGTTGCCAGCTGCTCATGCACCCATGCAGCCGGTCGATCACGCGTCTCAGCATCCGGAAGTCACAGCCACTGTCGTCAGTGGCGACTATGCAAGCAACCGCATCAGCGAGAGCACGGTCGCACCTGCACGTGTTGCACCTGCTGCTGTCGCTCCCACATCACAGCCGATGACCACCATCAGCCAGTCAGCCACGGCTGCCACGCCAGCGCCTCAGGTTCGGCCTGCGGCCATGGCAACTCCGGCAAGTCCGATCAGTCAGCCGGTTACCAGCGCTCCTGCTGCTGTCGCTCCTGCTGCTGTTGCTCCTGCTGCTGTGGTGACCTCTGCCCCGGTCGTACCTGCGCCGACGACACCTGCCGTACCGCAGCCCAAACAGGGTGATCTGCTGACTCAACCCAGCCACCCGGCCACGACAGCTGCACCGCGCGACGAAGCAGCCAAGCCGGTCACCATCGACATAGATGAAGCGCGCAAGGATGACTCGCACGACTGAACCATCAGCGACGATGATCCAGCAACAAAAAACCGGACTATGTGTCCGGTTTTTTGTTGCTGTGAATCAGCTTTGTTCTTCAGTTTGCGCTTCCATCAGCGTGCCACGGGTCAGCTGCCAACCTGGTGATTCGGGGTATCGATCAGGCCGTGTACGGTCATCAGGTGCGCAAGACTGAGTACATGATCCACCTGCAGCTTTTCCATCAGGCGCTGCTTGTAGGTCGACACGGTTTTCGGACTCAGGTTGAGTTGCTCGCCAATGATGGTCAGCGGCTTGCCACGCACTAGCATCATCGCCACTTCAAGCTCGCGGCTGGACAACACGTCGAACGGTGAAGCGCTGCCGTCCAGCGTGGCCAGTGCCAGCTGCTGAGCAACGGCCGGTGCAAGGTAACGTCGACCGTTGGCCACCTGCCGCACCGCAGACACCAGCTCTTCGGCACTGCAACCCTTGGTCAGATAGCCGAGCGCACCTGCATCCAGCAGTCGCTTGGGAAAACGCGCGTCGTCCACCACCGTCACGATGACGATATGGGTGGACATCTTCGACCGGCACACGCGTTCGGTAAGCTCGATGCCGCTCATGCCGGGCATATGCACATCGACCAAGGCAATATCCGGTGTCAGCGTGCGTATCAGTCGCAGGCCTTCCTCGGCACTTCCCGCTTCACCACAAACGCAGATATCCGCCTGCTGCTGCAAGATCATCCGGAAGCCAGTGCGGACCAGCTCGTGATCGTCCACCAGAACAACGTTGATCACTTCACGTCTCTCCTTGATTGGACCAATGAATCACACAGCAAAGCTGCCTTGCGAAAAATCCCCACTACACCCGCGCGATCCCCGTCAGCACCTCAAACGGCAACCCATGGTACTGCGATGTCGTGAGGTTACGGAGGTGTACGCCATCCACCAATGCATTCGCATCAAAAGGACAGAACGGCTCGAATGCGATCGCTCATCAGCATGCCAAAACCCTTTGGGCCAGCGTGGTTGTCGCCACAGGCTGAACAACGCGATATGGAAGCCCCTTCCAGACACTCGCTCACTCAAGTAATCAAGCACGATGACAGGTCCAGCCAGCCTTCATCGAGACGCAATGTGCCATGCAAGTAAAGCGGTGATATGTCAGCCGACGCCTACGAGCCATGTGCGAAAAATGCGGTCAGGACGATGCGTCTACTCGTCCATCCCAATCAATCCCTCAATATCAATTTCGGCGAAGAACAGACCTCGATCCGTAGCTTCGGCAAGTGTCAGCAGTGGCCGGTCAAAAGCCTTGGGGACAAGGCCGATCTTCTTGATTTCGCCATTCCTGCTCACTTCGTACCCGGCATGGTCATATTTGATTTCGTAGGTGTAGTGCTTTCCCTGAAAGCGCCTGTATGTGGCTTTCTTCATGTCTCGTGCTCTTACCTTACTGTCTAAGCCAATGATCCGCGTCGCATCAATTTCTCACTCGATGCCTGACTTGCAAAGCAAAACGTTTGCCAATAGTGACTGCCATCCCTTGCTGCCATGCACACGGGCGAGGCCGACCACGCCAGCCCGAGAACTTCCCTGGTGCGTATCACATCGATCAGATTCCGAACGATGCTTCTGAACTAGCCTGTGCCATCAGCCCTTCAGCTATCGGCACCCATGCATCGCCAATGTGTCACCCGAAGGCATGCTGAAAAACTAGAAGAATCTACAGGTTTGCCTGAACTGCTATCTCGATGGCGTTGCTCCAAACAGCTAGTAGAACCAGTACAAGCCGTATGGATGCCAGGTGACATTGCAGATCCCACATCACCCATCATTCGATGAAGGCTGGGGACAAGCCCATCAAGAGGCCCGAGACCTTCAGGCACAAAAATCCGTCAAGTGGCTGGTTTAATTGTGTTTATCGGACTCCGCCAGACGTCCTTCAACAGTGCATTGGTACCGAGAGGGGCAACGAAAGACCAGCATTCATGAGGCCTGCAAGGCATGATTTGAAAATATGCCCCCAGATGTACCTCCACCCAATCTGCAGCCACTTGCCGTCAGATGTCTATCTGCGCGTGATCGGCACATATGGCATTAACACCAAAGCTCAGCGGCCGGTTGAGGCGAAACCGGAAGTCGGTCCGCTGTGCGCCTTGTTTGGGCGGCACAGTGGCTTACGACGTAGACCATCCGCGGTGAGTAGCGACCTGCCATACGTTGCCCCAAGGATCTCGAATCATCGCGCGCCGGTCCCCGTAGGGCATGTCCTGTGGCTTTTCTACCGATTCGGAACCGCGATCCAGCGCGCGCCGAAAAGTTGAGTCGGCGTCCTCCACATACACATAGAGGAACGCCGGCATCGGCTGGCGCTCGACCGTGGAGCCAACCATGAGAAGCGAGTCGCCAATCCGAAGCTCCGATGGCCTGCTGGACTGGAATCGGCCGCTGGCACCGAAAACGTCCTGGATGAATCCGACGAGACCCTCAGGATCATCCACGGCGATTCGCGGTATGAGGCTGGGCCAACCATCGGGTACGTGCTTTGCCTGTGCCATTCATTTGCCTCTTACCGATACACCGATGACGCTTAACGCTGGAGCTCAGCGGCCGTTGCCGCGGAAAGGTTCACCCTACCGCAGCCGATCCGCAACGGTCCGCTTACAGTGAATAGTTAGGTTGCAGCTGCTTGGCATAGGGGAAGCATTGCAAAACGCCAAAGCGCGCCACTGCCGGGCCGCTCGGTTGGTAACCTAAGGCTTCATAAAAGGGGCAAGCCAGTGCTGTGCTGTCCAAGTGCAATGACGTCATCCCCCATTGAGCTGCCTTTTCCTCCAGCGCGGTGTGAATCATCTTGCCGATGCCTTGGCGCTGCGCACCGGGCGCCAGATAAAACATGAGGATCTCGCCTCGGCGGTGAAGAACTCCAACTCCAAGCAGACGACTGTTCGATTCAACCACGACACAGAAGTTTTCAGTATTCGAAAGCCATTTGAGAAAATTCTGAGGAGTCTTGTTAGCCAGCCACGCAGCAAGCGTCTCGTCATCATTCTGATGATCGGCCACGCACAAATGAGTAATCGACCGGCGCACAACATCAATTGCCGCACCGGCGTCTCTTTGCTCTGCGGGGCGTACCGAGATCATGGACCTGCAACCTAACGTTGGAGTTAAGCGGCGGCGTAGTCGTCCGCCTTGAACGAGATGTTAGCCAACCTCACCGGTCACGTGCTTTGGACACGTGCCAAGCGAAACGGCTAGCTAATGGGGAAGGTATCGTTTCATGCCGAAACCTTTTGTTTATCCGCCGTCCTTCCAGGCTCTGCACGTGCGTTGCCTGGTACCTGTGTCTTGCCAAGAGGTAGTGGGTTCGCGTTCATCGTGCGTGCTTTGGGCGAGCTGCGCGGCGGTGCCGCCCGGCTCGGCTATGCTCTTTCGGAACAGTTCGCCGCAATGGACGTAACAGATACTACTCCGCAGCCGACTGATGACTGGATAGCCGTTTCGGAAGGTGCCGCGTGATCGTTCTTTCCTCCGCTTGCGCCATTAAGTAGACGCAAGCTGTCTTCTTTCGGGACGGCTTTATGAAAGATCTTCCTTGACAACTTGATGCCCAAGTTGTCAAACGTTGCATGGAACAGGCTGGCAGTTGGAAGAGCGACAGCGAGCGTGGCCACACTAACGAATAGACACGTTACCGAATACGGGAGCGACGAGTTTCGATTGATCCACACGAGAAGCCACGAACTAAAGGTTAGTAGGATCGGGAAATGCACAAGGTAAAGAGCGTAGGAGATACGCCCCAGGTATTGAGCAATTCGGCACGTAAGGATCTGACTAAACCACCCGCGTCGAACGATATACACGAGAGCAATTGCGCCAGATATGTTCATGACGTTTTTCAACGCGATTGCGTCCAATGGAATGAACCTCGTCCAACCGAACCACGACGAGAAATCGAAGCCACCCCCGACAACCGCTGTGACGATCGCGAACCACGGCATCCACGACGAACCCTCCCTGCGCACATGGCCCAAATAGCTGCCGGCGATGAACCCCATATAGAGCATCCATTGGTCAGGGAACCAGGCCAGCAACACACCTGCGAGCATGAGCGCTCCAAGCCAGCCGATTGATCCATTCAGATTCAGTGCCCGAAATCCGAAAACGATCATCGAACCAGTGAATTCAATGCCCATCGTCCATAAAGGCGGCACGTAATTTGACTGACCAAAGAGGATCGCCCGAAATGCACCCTCCCTGAGCGCATCTCCAAAGGTCGGACTAAAAGCCCAATTTTGTCCGAGCCACCAAGAATGGCTTACCGATGCCGCTTCGACACTGTTATTCAACCCCAGCTTAAGCAATACATAGGCAAGCATCACGCTCCCGAAAATGGGAATGCCGAGCCTTAGATACCGTCGTGCAGCACGGAGCTTCATGCTCAAAACGTCGCCGGTGTCGACAAAAACCTTCGTCAACACATAACCGCTCAGAACAAAAAACACGCAGACGGCGAAGTTACCGTTCCAAAAGATAGACAAAAGCGGAGCAGAGATGATCGCGTCCGCTGCATGCTTTGGCGCACCGGGAAACGCCAAGGGTGGTAGAAATGGGAATAGATATGCGAAACCAAGCGGGAAAAAAGCGAGAAGAAGATGATTTAGCAGCACAGATAGGGATGCCCATCCACGTAGACCGTCTGCAGCGATGTCTTTTTGCATAACGCTCCCAGAGTGCCCAGCGCTAACGGTTGAGCTGAGCCGCCCCGGAGGCCGAAGGCCGGAGGAGTCGGCTTGAGCGATTTGTTACACGTCCGGCAACTAGCCCACGCGAATACGCATCCCCCTCAGGTCTGTATCTGTCACATGTGCTCATCGGGAAGTCTGCTGCCCGAGTTCTTGGGCGAGCCCGATGAGAATTCCTTCGGGGCCCCGGATGTAGCAGAGCCGATACGTATCTTCGTACTGGACTACTTCGCCGACGAGCTCCGCGCAGCATTTGCCGAGCCGGGCGAGCGTATCGTCGATGTCCTCCACGGTGAACATGACGCGCAAATAACCGAGAGCGTTCACCGGGGCGCGGCGGTGATCGGCGACCACACGCGGCGCAAGAAATCGGGACATCTCGATCCGGCTGTGACCGTCCGGCGTACGCATCATGGCAATCTCGACGCGCATGTCGCGCAATCCAGTCACGCCATCTGCCCAGTCTCCCTCGACTGGGGCACGCCCCTCGAGCTCGAGACCAAGTTCGGTGAAGAACCCAATGGCGGCATCGATGTCTTCCACCACGATGCCGACGTTGTCCATACGCTTGACCGTCACGATGTCTCCCTGACGTCTAACACTGGAGTTTAAGCGGCAGCGAAGCCGTCTGCCTTGAACGAATGGTCAGGTCGCTTAAGCAAGTGCAGCGTTTTGGCCCCTGGGAGTCAGTACTGCGAGTACGGCCGCCACGATGAAGAGTGCAGGGACATCTCCCATGAGATGACCATGATTCATGGGGCTAGCCAATGCTTGGAAAGCCATGATTGCGCCGTGCACCACGCTGGACCAGACCGTGAACCAGATGAGGCTGAGATGAGCAAGAGGATTGCGGGAAGCCACAAGCAAAAATACGCCAAGCGTTGCGTAAACACCCACGATCATCAGAGGGTAATCGGAATGACCGGTGTGCCATGTCCAGCCGGATGGCCAGACAATCATGAGCAGATAGATGCCAGCGATAAATGTGATACCCACTAATACCAGCGCAATTCGAAGGCACTTAAGGCGAAGGGACTCATTCACAGTGGTCTCCTTTTCAGTGATGGCTTGCTGTCCGGTGGTTCAGCTGTTTGCACAAAGTTGATATGAATCTCACGCTGCCGCCTAACTACCTAATAGACGGACCCACGCGTCAGGTTATACATCCTTGGTCACGCTCTGAAGTCCCGCCGCAACACCCTGATTCAACAGAAGCTTATCTGTTCGGACAGCGTTGTATTGAATCAGACTCTCAGGCACAAAAAAAACCGCGCCAGAGCGCGGTTTCCGTGGTCTTCCGGGATGTCCCGGTAAACATTAATGGTGCCCAAGAGGGGACTCGAACCCCTACGACTTACGTCGCTACCACCTCAAGGTAGTGCGTCTACCAGTTCCGCCACCTGGGCAGGTGTATTGCTTAGTGCTTCTGGGCCGGCGGCGTGGCTGCCGGCACCTCACCCTTGGTCGGGGCGGGGGTTGTTGCAGGTTGTGCAGCTGGTACGGCATTGCCGGTGGCGGCAGGAACGGCCGCCGGCACTTCCGTGCCTGCCGGTGCAGCTGGTGCCGTCTGCTGTGCTGCCGGCTTGCTGGCGAGCCCGGCCATCACACCCAGGTCATCGGCCTTGCTGCTATGCGGCGCGCCGTTGACGTGAAGATAGATGCCCATGCTCAGGCTGAGCAGGAAGAACAACGAAGCCAGCACGCTGGTGGCACGGGTCAGGAACGTGGCCGAACCACGTGCACCGAACACCGTCGCCGACGCACCGCTACCGAAACCCGAGCCGGCATCGGCGCCAGCGCCGTTCTGCAGCAGGATCAGCACGATCATCGCCGCAGCGATCAGGATGTAAAACACGCTGAAGATGACGAACATGATTATTTATTGAGCCTGTAGCGCCTGATGCGCCGCGGCGCAGATTCCAAGGAAGTCGGATGCGGCCAGCGAAGCCCCACCGATCAGTCCACCGTCCACGTCCGCCTGCGCGAACAATTCCGCGGCATTGGCCGCCTTGACACTACCGCCGTAAAGCAGTCGGGTCAGACGGGCAATCATAACATCTTCCTTTTCCAGTTGGCTACGAATGAAGGCATGGGCCTGCTGCGCCATCTCCGGCGTGGCGGTACGGCCGGTGCCGATCGCCCAGACCGGCTCATAGGCAATCACCGCCGTATCGAAGCTGGCGATGCCGTTGAGAGCCAGCACAGCCTGGAACTGACGCGCGATGACCGCCTCGGTCTGGCCGGCCTCGCGCTGTTCCAGCGTTTCACCAACGCACAGGATCGGCGTGAGGCCACCGGCACGCGCCGCGGCGAATTTGCGTGCTACCAGTTCATCGCTCTCGCCGTGGTACTGGCGGCGCTCGGAATGGCCGACCAGCACCCACTGCGCACCGATATCCGTCAGCATCGCGGCGGAAACCTCACCGGTATAGGCGCCCTGCCCTTCATGCTCGCTGACGTCCTGTGCACCCATGCCCAATCCGGAGTCGGCATGCTGCCAGGCAAGCTCGGCGAGGTACGGAAACGGCGGGAACACAGCCACGTCGATGGATGCAGGCCTGGCCGCAGCAATCTCCTTTACCAGGGCGGTAGCCATCGAACGACTGCCGTGCATTTTCCAGTTGCCCGCGACAAGTTTCTTGCGCATGGTCTGTTTCCGCTGCGATCAAACCGCAAGCTTACCGAGGGGTCGCCATATCGGCAAACTTGCACACCGGCTGGCGCCCGCGTATGCGCCCGGTCAAGAATGGCTATTCGCCTTCAAGGAATGACTCATGTCGTCTGCCCGTCCCCTCAGTCTGATCACCGGCGCCTCTGCCGGCATCGGCGCCGCGTTTGCCCGGCACCTGGCTACACTCGGCCACGACCTTGTACTCACTGCGCGACGGGTCGATCGACTGGAAGCACTCGCCGCTGAACTGCGCGAAAAACATGGCGTCGCCGTGACCGTGCTGCCGAATGACCTCGCTGACCAGGGTGCACCGCAAGCCTTGGGCGACGCGCTGCAACAGCGTGGCCTGCAGGTGGACTGGTTGATCAACAACGCAGGCTATGGCGTGCCCGGCTCGTTCCTGGCGAACGACTGGAAAACCCATGCGGATTTCCTGCAGGTGCTGTTGACCGCACCCACCGAACTGGCGTGGCGACTGCTGCCCGGCATGCGCAAACGCGGCTACGGCCGCGTCATCAATGTGGCCTCGCTGGCCGGGCATGTTCCCGGCCCCGCAGGGCACACGTTGTATGCCGCATCCAAGGCTTATCTGATCAAGTTCTCGCAGTCGCTGGCGCTGGAGAGCCGCGAGGCTGGCGTGAACGTCTGTGCGCTGTGTCCGGGGTTTACCTGGTCCGAATTCCACGACGTCACCGGCACCCGCGACAAGATGAATCAGATGCCCGGTTTCATGTGGCTAAGTGCAGAGGAAGTGGTGCGCCAGGGCATTGCTGCGGTTGAACGTGGCCAGGCCGTGTATATTCCGGGCCGGGTCAATCGGACCATCAAGACTATCGTGCAACTGATGCCGGATCGATTGGCGATGTGGCTCTCGGCACGGGAGTCGAAGCGCTACCGGAACGCGGACGCATAACTGCGCGCAGGGTGTCGGCGGATTCATGCTGCACACTATCGCTTCCATCGCGCAGCATCCGTTGCGCAAGTGTTTCCGTCCTTCGCCATGGCCACCGGTATTCACCCGCATGTCCCTGCTACCGACCCAGATGCGCCCGCTGCCCTACCGCAAACCCACCGAAGGTCGTGACTACTGGGTGGTGGACGACGCATTGCCCGACCCCGGCGCCGTACGTGCCCGTTGCCTGGCCAGGACGGAATGGGAACTAGGCTATCCCTATACCGGTGAAGTGTGGCCAGGCATGCGCGCAATCCCGGCCCTGCTCGATGGCGAGCTGGCTGCACTGGATGCGAAGGTGTGCCAGCTGACCGGCGCGAAGAAAGTCTGGGTGGAACAGACCGAGGCCGGCATCCGGCTCAACCACAACTGCGTGCAAGTGGTCGGCTCCACCGAAGGCGCGGTGAAGCCGCATACCGATTCATCGAACCTGTGCCGCTACGCCGCGGTGCTGTATCTGAACCCCGACGTGCCCGAGCAATGCGGCACCAGCTTCTTCCGGCAACGCATGCCGACCGGCCAGCTGGGCGGCAATATCGTGATGCCGCCGCACCGCAATCTGGCCGAGGCACTGGGCAATCGTTTCGTTCAGCCGAATTCGTTTGTCGAGGACGTGCGCGTGGCGTACCGGTTCAATCGCCTGCTGGTCTACAAGGCCAACCTGATCCACAGCGCCACGGCGTACTGGGGGCTGGAAACGGCGGCCAAACGGATGGCCGCCGTGTTCTTCTGGATGGCCTGACGGCTCGCTGGCAACCCAGATCAACCTGCTCAGATCAGCCTGCTCAGATCAGCTTGATCTCACGCAAACGCTGCATCAGGTATTCATGCGAGTTGATCGACGTGTCGTAGCGACGCGGATTGTCCGGCGTAATGCACGAATCGAGCGGGTCCAGCACCACGTCCGGATTCGGATGCAGGAAGAACGGCACGGAATAGCGCGGCTTGCGCGCATTCTCGTTCTGCGGATTGACCACCCTGTGCGAAGTGGACGGATACACGTGGTTGCTGAGCCGCTGCAGCATGTCGCCGATGTTCACCACGATCGCATCACCCTCGGTGGTGATCGGCAGCCACTCGCCATCGCTCAGCACTTCCAGACCCTCGGCGCTGGCACCGACCAGCAGGGTGATGAAATTGATGTCCTCATGCGCACCGGCGCGTACGTTCGGAATGTTGTCCTGGGTGATCGGCGGATAGTGGATCGGACGCAGGATCGAATTGCCGAAGTCGGTCTTGTCCTCGAAGAAGTTTTCCGGCTGGTCGATATGCAGCGCCAGCGCACGTAGAACGCGCGTGCCGAGCTGGTCCAGTGCCTCGTACAGGCCGTAGCCGTACTGCCTGAAATCCGCCACCTCGACCGGCCAGATGTTCGGCGGCATCACGTCGGCGAACTTCGAATCGCGCGGAATCTCGCGACCGATGTGCCAGAACTCCTTCAGATCCGCGTACTGGCTGTCCTTGGCGGTTTCCACCTTGAACGGAGTGTAGCCACGCGCACCGCCACTGCCGGCTACGTGGTACTTCATCTTGGCATCGGTCGGCAGCGCGAAGAAGCGCTGGAAGACGTCATACGAGCCGTCGATCAGCTCGCGCGGAATGCCATGGCCGCTGATGCAGCAGAAACCGAATTCGCGATAAGCCGCGCCCAGTTCGGCGACGAAGGCATCGCGGTCAGTGTCGTAGCGGCGGATATCGAGGGTAGGAACATTCTTCATGATGGTTGTAGTCCACTAGGTTGGGCGTGCGGTCAATTCATCCGCCACCGCAAGGGCGGTGCACGTCGGGCCTATCCATGGCGACCCAGTACAACTACAGGTTCACGAGCGTTCGGCTACGGATTTTACAATCGCCGCAAGCTTTTCCGCCAATTGCTGTACTTCCGCCGCATCCGCCGCCTCGATGGTGACGCGCACCAGCGGTTCGGTACCGGAAGCCCGCAGCACCACCCGGCCGCGACCACTCAGAACCTGCTCCACTTCGACCAGCGCCTGCTGCACCTCGCTGCTGGCCAGGGCCTCGCGGGCCCCGGCCGCACGCACGTTCAGCATCACCTGCGGCAATTTCCTCAGCCCCTGGCGGGCCATGGCCAGATCCTGGCCGGACAGCGTCAGCGCCTCCAGCACCGCCAGCGCAGCGACGATGCCGTCGCCGGTGGTGGCGCGATCCAGGCACAGGATATGGCCGGAAGTCTCGCCACCCAGTACACCGCCGTGCTGCTTCAACAGTTGCATCACATAGCGATCGCCCACGTTGGCGCGGATCAGCGACACATCGAGCTGTGCCAGCGCCAGCTGCAGGCCGTAATTGCTCATCAAGGTGCCGACTACCGGCCCCTCGAGCAGGTCGCGTGCGTGCCAGCTGTGTGCCAGCACGTAGAGAATGTCGTCACCGTCGGCGAGCACGCCTTGCCGGTCGACCAGCATCAGCCGGTCACCATCACCATCGAACCCGATACCCAGATCCGCGCCATGCGCCAGCACGGCCTGCTGCAAGGCCTGCGGGTGCGTGGAACCGACCTCGCGGTTGATATTGAAGCCATCCGGCTTGTCGCCGATCGTGATGACGTCGGCTCCCAGCTCGGCAAACACTTTCGGTGCCACCTGATAGGTCGCGCCGTGGGCACAGTCCAGCACCAGCTTCAGTCCGCGCAGGCTGAAATCCTCTGCCACGGTCGCCTTGCAGAATTCGGCATAGCGCGCAACGGCGTCGCTGACCCGGGTCGCCTTGCCCAACCGCTCGGAGGGCACGGTGATGAAGTCGGCACCGACCTCCTGCTCGATTGCCAGCTCGACCGCATCGGACAACTTCTCGCCATTGGCGGAGAAGAACTTGATGCCGTTGTCATGGTGCGGATTGTGCGAGGCACTGATGACAATGCCTGCGCTCGCACGCATCGAGCGGGTCAGGAAAGCCACCGCCGGTGTCGGCATCGGCCCGAGCAGCCCCACGTCGGCTCCGGCAGCGACCAGTCCCGCTTCCAGCGCCGATTCGAACATGTAACCGGAAACACGGGTGTCCTTGCCGATCAGCACCTTGGGCCGCTCCTTGCCATCGCGCGCAAGCACGCTGCCCACGGCGCGGCCCAGCCGCAACATGAAGTCCGCGCTGATCGGCCATTGCCCGACCATGCCGCGAATGCCGTCCGTACCGAAATATTTGCGTTGATTCATCGTGTGCTTGCAATCCCGAAGGGTTTCCCTGTTCCTGCGACGAAGCGAAGTGCTGCGCCGCCTTGCTCAGTAAATCATCTGATGCCGCGTTCAATCGTCATCCGGCCAGCGCGGCGCGGCAGTTTTCTCATCGCGTCGCGGCACCACATCGACGGCATGCACCGCATGCCAGACAGCGAGCGCATCGACGGTGGTGGCCACGTCATGCACACGTACCATGCGTGCACCACGCTGAACCGCAATCAGCGCGGCTGCCGCCGAGCCTGCTGCACGATCCGCTGGATCACTTCGCCCCGTCAGCGTGCCGATCATCGACTTGCGCGACAGCCCGGCATACACGCCACTACCCAGATTGGCGAAGCGCTCCAGCGCGCACAGCAGCGCGAGATTGTGCTCCAGCGTCTTGCCGAAGCCGAAGCCTGGATCAAGCATCACCTTGCGCCGGTCGATGCCGGCCAGTTCGCAGGCAAACAGCCGGTCGGTGAGGAAACGATGCACTTCGCCGACCACGTCGTCATAGTATGGATCGGCCTGCATGCTGCGCGGCTCGCCCTGCATGTGCATCAGGCATACCGGCACGCCCAGTTCAGCAGCAGCATCCATCGCACCGTCGCGGCGCAAGGCATATACATCGTTGATCATGCCGGCACCGGCAGCCACCGCGGCACGCATCACCTCGGGCTTGGAAGTGTCGATCGCGATCGGCAGCGTGGTGCGCGCGATCAGTTGTTCGATCACCGGCAGCACGCGATGCAGTTCTTCCTCGACGGATACATCGGCCGCACCAGGTCGGGTGGACTCGCCGCCAATATCCAGCATGTCGGCCCCCTCTTCGGCCATGCGCAGACCATGCGCCACGGCCACGTCCACGCTGGCGTGCGCACCACCATCGGAAAACGAATCCGGCGTGAGATTGAGGATGCCCACCACCCGTGGGCGATCGAGCCGCAGCGGACGTCCGGCACAATCCAGCACCGGCGCAAACAGATCGATCGACATGCTCAACTCCTGAAACTGATCCGGCATCATGCCGATTGGCAACACCGCCAGGTCAGACCTCGACCTGGCCGCCCAGTTCACCCATGTAGCTGCGGTAATGACGCAGCTCCGCAATGGAATCGCGGATGTCCGACAACGCGGTATGCGCCGATTCCTTGCCGAAACTCTTGGCGATGTTCGGCGCCCAGCGCCGGGCCAGTTCCTTGAGCGTGGAGACATCCAGGTTGCGATAGTGGAAGTAGCGCTCCAGCCGCGGCATCTGCCGATGCATGAAGCGCCGGTCCTGGCAGATCGAGTTGCCGCACATCGGCGACTTGCCTGGTGGTACCCAGGTGCGCAGGAAATCGACGGTCGCCTGTTCGGCCATCGCATGATCGGTTTCCGAGATCAGCACCTGCCGCCACAAACCCGACTTGTGGTGCTGGTTGCTGTTCCAGCTGTCCATCGACTCCAGCCGGTCGATTTCATGACGGATCGCGAAAACCGGGCCCTCGGCCAGCACATTCAGATGCTTGTCGGTGACGACCGTGGCGATCTCGAGGATCGAGTCATTGTCGGTGTCGAGGCCGGTCATTTCCAGATCGATCCAGATCAGGTTGTCTTCATTGGCTTGGCTCATGAGCTCTCCTTGTACCAGCGAGTTTATCAGTCTTGCCGCTTCGACTTTGGACCATGCGATCATCGGTGTCATGCAGACCTTCTTCTGGCACGACTACGAGACTTCGGGCGCCGATCCGCGCCGTGACCGACCACTGCAGTTCGCCGGCATCCGCACCACGCTGGAGCTGGAAATCATCGGTGAGCCGGTGATGTTCTACGGCAGGCCTCCGCTGGAGATGCCGCCCCACCCCGATGCCTGCCTGATCACGGGCATCACCCCGCAACTGGCCCAACGCGAGGGCATCAGCGAGACCGAGTTTGCTGCGCGCGTGCACGAGCAGCTGGCCGAACCGGGCACCTGCGGCGTGGGCTACAACTCGCTGCGCTTCGACGACGAGTTCACCCGGCAGATGCTGTACCGCAATTTCTATGAGCCGTATGGCCGCGAGTGGGAGAACGGCAATTCGCGCTGGGACCTGATCGACCTGGTACGCCTGTGCCAGGCACTGCGTCCGGAAGGCATCGTGTGGCCACTGCGCGAGGACGGTACACCCAGCTTCAAGCTCGAGCATCTGGCCAGCGCCAACCAGCTCAAGCAGGAACGCGCACACGATGCATTGTCCGACGTCTACGCATTGATTGACCTGGCGCGACTGATCCGCGTGCGTCAGCCACGGCTGTGGGACTGGTACTACGGCCTTCGCCGCAAGCAGAAGGTGTTCGAGCTGCTCGACGTGGTGAACATGACGCCGGTGGTGCACGTATCCTCGCGTTATCCGGCGAGCCGGCATTGTCTGGCCGTGATCGCGCCGCTGGTGCCGCATCCGAGTCGTGCCGGCGAAGTGATCGTGTACGACCTCGCCAGCGATCCGGCCGAATGGCTGGCGCTGGACGAGGACGAGATCGCCGACCGCATCTTCACCGCGCGCGCCGACCTGCCGGAAGGTATCGAGCGCATCCCGCTGCGCACCGTGCGCGCCAACCACGCGCCGGCGCTGGCCCCATTGTCGGTATTGCAGGGCGTGGATCTGTCGCGTCTGCAGCTGGACCTCGACCGCTGCATGACCCATCGAGACATCCTGCACGCCGTGGAAGGGCTGACGGAAAAACTGCGTCGCGTATTCCAGCGTGCGTCCGAACTACCGCCGCCGGAGGATCCCGAGCTGGCGCTGTACGGCGGCGGTTTCCTGCCCGATGCGGACAGGAAGCTGCTGGCCCAGGTGCGTGCGACGCCGCCGGTGGAACTGGCAAAACGCGCTTTCCCTTTCCGCGATCCGCGTTACCCGGAGCTGTTGTTCCGCTACCGTGCGCGCAACTGGCCGGATACCCTGGATGCCGACGAACACTCGCGCTGGGAAAGTTTCCGGCAGGCACGCCTGACCCGCCACACAGCGCTGACCGGTCTGACCCTCGACGACTACTTCACACATCTCGCCCAACTGCGCGAGGATCCGCAGGCGCAAGACAAGCTGCCCCTGCTCGACCAGCTGCAGGCCTGGGGCGAGCAGCTCGCCGCCGGTATCGACACTGTTTGATCCAATCACCTTGAGCCAACGACCGCCATGCCGCAGACCTACTTCACTCCCGCCACCTTCCGCTTCCTGCGCGCCCTCGACAAGAACAACAGTCGCGACTGGTTTGCCGCACACAAGGACGATTACGAGCGCCATGTGCGCGAGCCGTTCCTGCAGCTGATCACCGACCTGCAGGCGCCACTGGCGAAAATCAGCCCGCACTACCGCGCCGATGCGCGCAAGAACGGCGGCTCGCTGTTCCGCATCTTTCGCGACACGCGTTTCTCCAACAACAAGCTGCCGTACAAGCCTTGGCAGGGCTCGCGCTTCTTCCACGAACGCCGCCACGAGATCCCGGCGCCCTCGTTCTACATGCACATCCAGCCGGGCGACTGCTTCGCCGGTGGCGGCATGTGGCATCCGGAGCCTGACGCATTGAAGCGCATCCGCGGCTTCATCACGGACAACCCCGCTGCCTGGAAACGCGCCACGCAGAGCAAACCGTTCCGCGAACACTTCACGTTCTGGGGCGAATCGCTGAGCCGTCCACCACGCGGCTTCGATCCGGAGCACGAATTGATCGAGGACCTGAAGCGCAAGGATTTCGCTGTTGGCGAGAACTTTGATGAAGTGCTCGCCTGTTCGAACGAGCTGCTGCCGTGGACTGTCGCAACGTTCAAGCGCGTCTCGCCGCTGATCGACTACCTGTGCGCAGCACAGGAACTGGAGTTCTAGCTGCCGACTCGCGCCACATCATGTCCAACGTGCCGTGCAGCGATCGACCAGGCCGCGACGGTGGCCCCGATGACGGCGGTAAACGCCACATAGTGCGCCGGCGCCAGCACGCCGAACCGTTGCACCAACAGCCCGATAAGTGGCGGCGTAAGACCACCGAAAAGTGCGTAAGCGATGTTGTACGAAAACGATAATCCCGAGAAACGTATCGCAGGCGGAAACGCCACCACCATCAGCGCCGGCACCACGCCGACCACGCCGACGCTGAAACCGGTCAGCGCATACAGCGCAACGAAATGCGTGGCGCCAGCCTGCAGGTCGAGATAGAGCGCATAGCTGCAAACCAGCAAGCCGATCGCTCCGAGCAGCAGCGCATGCGGATAACCGATGCGATCGGCCAGCCAGCCGTAGCAGAGGCAACCCAGCGCCAGCGCGAACGAAGCCACGTTGTTGCCAAGGAACGCGCGTGCCGGCTCGATGTGGAACACCGACTGCACCAGCGACGGTGTCATCAGGATCATCACCACGATCGCGGCGGTGAGCATCCAGGTCACCAGCATCGACATCAGCACGCTCGGCAGATGCCGTTCGAACACCTGTCGCAACGGCAGACCGGGGGCCAGCTCGCGGCGCGCATGCATCGCCTCGAACACCGGCGTCTCGCTGAGCCACTGGCGCAGCCACACCGCGAAGAAGCCGAACACGCCACCGACCAGGAACGGCAGCCGCCAGCCCCAGTCGAGCACTTCGGCAGGGGTCAACCGATGGTTGATCGTCGCTGCCACGAGCGAGCCGATCAGGATGCCCACGGTCAGTCCCGAGGTAAGGCTTGCGCAGGCAAAACCGATCCGCTGCGCCGGCACATGCTCGGCCACGAACACCCACGCACCTGGCACCTCGCCGCCCACCGCGATGCCCTGCACCACGCGTAGCAGCAGCAACAATAACGGCGCCAGCATGCCGGCCTGCGCATACACCGGCAGCAGGCCGATACCCAGCGTTGGCACCGCCATCAGGAATACGCTGAGCGTGAACATCTTCTTGCGCCCCAGCTTGTCGCCGTAATGCGCCATCACGATGCCACCCAGCGGGCGCGCCAGATAGCCCGCGGCGAAGATGCCATACACCTGCAACTGGGCCAGCCATGAGGCGGTGTCCTTCGGAAAGAACAGATGGCTCAGCGGGATCGCGAAGAACACGAACACCACGAAATCGTAGAACTCGAGCGCCCCGCCGAGTGCGGAGAGCAACAGTGTGCGCACATCGCGCCGCTGGAGATGGCCAGTAGCAACACTCGAAGAATTCGTCACGCAGGACCGTCCGGGCTGAGCAAAAGTGCGCGTCACGATACCCCAGCCACCGCCGCCATGGTCGACAGCGGACAGATCCTGATGGCTTTCATCGGAATTGTGCAGTTGCGTCAAGACGCTGTCGTATGGCGCTGCTAGAGTCCATACGCTGTCGCATGGTCTAGGGGGATCAGGCGGCTGCCCAAGGATGCCTACCGGCATCATTCGCTGTCGGCCTGCCTGCATGAACGGGTGGTTTGGCGTGCCCGTGCTGCTTACGAGTCGACCTCATCGCGGCATCTGCCGCCTTCGAAGGAGAGATACGCGTGCGACGCATTCTATTGATGTTGTCCCTGGCCCTGGCCTGTGCTGCAGCACGGGCGGCCACGGGAGTTGCGCTGGTTCATGGAACAGGGGATCAGACCGATGCCTACGACAACTACTGGCAGTCGGCCATGGTCGAGGGGGTACGTGCAGGTCTGAGCAATCCGCAGAACCTGCTCGTGGTCAATTGCGATTTCACCCAGTACATGTGGGACGACCGGGCCGCCGGCTGTCTGGCCAGCCAGCTCACCAGCTTCATCCAGACCAACAATATCGACAAGCTCATCGTCATCACGCATTCCGATGGCGGCAACGTGATGCGCTGGATCCTGTCCAATCCGACCTATGACTCGCGCTACCCGAACATCATCAGCCACATCGTCAAGGTCGATGCGCTGGCGCCTTCGAGTGCCGGTACGCCGCTGGCTGATGCAGTGATTGCCGGCAACGTGTTCGAGACCGCGCTGGGCTGGCTGCTCGGTGAGCAGAACAACGCCGTGCGCCAGCAGCAGGTTGGCTGGATGGCGACTTACAACCAGCAGAACCTGCTTGGTACGGCAGGACGGCCAGCACTGCCGGTGCCGTTCCGGGATGTCGTCGGCACGAACGTGGTGGCCGCGATCTGGAGCAGCCAGGCCTATTGCGGCGGTTACGCCGACAGCGTCGGCCTGGCGATCACCCAGAGCTGGCTGAGCAGTTGCTCGGACGGATTCATCGACTGCACCAGCTCGTCCGCGGCAGGCAGTGTGTGGTTCCGTGATACGCAGCAGACCAGCGGCGGCTCCGTGCTGAACCACAACCAGAGCAGGCGCGCCTGCTTCGGGCTGCAATCCATTCTTGCCAACGACATCAAGGGATGATCGCCATGAAACTACGGATTATCGTCGGCGCCGTCCTGGCCACCTGCACCACCGCGTCCGCGCTTGCCGGCACGTTCGCCTTGCTGCCGCCCCAGTCTGGAGACATGGTGCCTTCGCTGTTGTTGACGCGTGCAGCCGCGCCGGTCGGCACAGCGACCATGCCAGCCTCGAACCACGTGCATGTGGAACGCAATCCGCTGAGCGTCAGCTGGGCGTTGTCGAACGATGCCCCCCTGCAAGCCCAGCCGCAGCCCTTTGCCCGCGACAGCCGCGAATACTGGATGGATGTGGCTGCCAGCGATCTGCAGAAAGGTATCCAGCTTCCGCTGAGCGCACCCGGCGCCATCATCCGGCTCAGCTCAAGCGATCACCTGCAGGGCACACTGCAAGCATCCAGCATGCACATCCAGCTGGGCCAGCAGTCGCTGACCGTCGACCATGCAGCCAACCAGCTTGCCGATACGGCGTCACTGCAGGCCGCAGGCATGGCTGCTCCGGCCGCATCGATGGTGATAAAGCTCAGACCCGAACTCGGTGCCGGCATCGCCACCTTGCAGGCGCCCGCGGCCAGCGGGCGCTACGTGGTGCACGTGTTTGAGCCGGAGAGCCCGTATACGGTCACCGCGCTGGCCGACCGCGACGACCTGCTGCTGGGCAACCATGTTCACGTGCACGTTGCGATGCATGATGCTGACCAGGCCGTGCCGCTGGTGGCTGCAGGCGGATTCCTGCGCGCACCGGATGGCAGCACCACCCTGCTCGACTTCCAGCGGCAGACCGACGGCAGCTTCTCGGTCGACGCACAACCCAAGGCCATCTCTTCGACGCCAGGGCTGTGGGAGGTACACAGCTTCACCGTGGGCACGGATGCGAATGGCCAGGAGGTTCGACGCGATACCACTACGGTATTTGCTGCCGCCGTGCCGGATGCACGTCTTGGCGGCGCTGGCAAAATCACACGTGCGGTCGACCAGGGTATCGACATCTCGCTTGGTGTGCTGGCGCAGAACCCGAGCCGTTATGCGGTTTCGGCCGTGCTGTACGGACGTGGCGCCAAGGGAGTGATGGTGCCAGCCGCCTACGCACAATCGGCAGCATGGCTGCCGGCAGGCAACGGTCAGCTGGTACTGCACTACGATCCGGCCAACCTGCGCGGCATCGGCGCTCCTTACGAACTGCATGACCTGCGTCTGCAGGATCAAGCGGCGATCGGCCTGCTCGAACGCCGTACGCTGGCGATCCGTTTCATCGCACCGTGACCGCCCTGACCCGTGCCACGGATGGCATGGGTCACCCACCTGGCCAGTCAGGCTGCTGCAGCGCACTTGTGCTGCAAGTTGCCGGTCGCACAGACTGCCGACGCGGCTTTTCGCCGGCATGTCCAAGGGGAAAATCCGTGCACACGTTCCTTGCTCCCTGACGTGAGATCACCCGTTTCATGATTGCCGCGTTCGCCACACACGTGGCGAGCGCCCTTTTCAACAGGATCCTTGAGGAGTCTTCGATGAACATGGGCAAACGCTTGGCCGCCGAATTCTTCGGCACGTTCTGGCTGGTCATGGGTGGCTGCGGCAGCGCGGTGCTGGCGGCAGCCTTTCCCGAACTCGGCATCGGCTTTGCCGGTGTAGCACTCGCCTTCGGCTTCACCGTGTTGACCATGGTGTACGCGGTCGGCCATATCTCCGGCGGCCATTTCAACCCGGCAGTGACCGTCGGGCTGTGTGCCGGTGGCCGCTTCCCGGCGAAGGACGTGATTCCGTACATCGTGGCGCAGGTGGTCGCCGCCATTGCATCGGCGGCCGTGCTGTATGTGATCGCCAGCGGCAAGGCCGGCTTCGACGCCAGCACCAGCGGTTTCGCCTCGAACGGCTACGGTGCGCATTCGCCGGGCGGCTATTCGATGTGCGCGGCCATCGTCTGCGAGCTGGTGATGACCGCGTTCTTCCTGATCGTCATCCACGGCGCCACCGACAAGCGCGCACCGGCGGGCTTCGCCGGCATCGCGATCGGCCTCACCCTGACCCTGATCCACCTGATCAGCATTCCGGTCACCAACACCTCGGTGAACCCGGCCCGCTCGACCGGCGTGGCGCTGTTCCAGGGTAGCTGGGCGGTCGAACAGCTGTGGCTGTTCTGGCTGATACCACTGATCGGCGGCGCAGTCGGTGGTCTGATCTATCGTTACCTGCTGGAAAGCCGCGACGCTTGATCTCACCCACCCCGCCCGGGAACGGGCGGGGTTCAGGCCGGTTCAACCGGCCTGGTACAGCTCGATGGGCAAACCATCCGGATCAGCGAAAAAGGTGAAGCGCCTGCCGGTGTATTCGTCGACCCGCACTGCTTCGCAACTCACCCCGCGCTCGTCCAGCACGCTCACCACCGCGTCCACATCCGAGACCGCAAACGCCAGGTGACGCAGCCCCTGCGCTTCCGGCCGTGATGGTCGTGGTGGTGGATCGGGAAAGGAAAACAGTTCCAGTTGCACGCCGGGGCTGACCAGCAAGTCGCATTTCCAGGAATCGCGTGCCTCGCGATAGACCTCACGCACGATCGGCAACTCCAGCGTCTCGCTGTAGAACGCACGCGAACGCGGATAGTCCGAACAGATCAGCGCAACATGATGGATCGCCGTCAGCAGCGGCTTGCTCATGCCCGACTCATGCCTGGTTGAACGGAAACGCGAGCACATTGGCAATCGCATCCGTGCCAGCCAGACACATCAGCAGACGCTCCACGCCAAGCGCCACACCGGCGCAATCGGGCATCGAACCGAGTACAGGGAGAAGACGCTCGTCGATCGGTATTTCACGCAGCCCACGGTGGCGGCGCACGGCATTGTCGTGCTCGAAGCGTCCGCGTTGCTCGGCTGCATCGTTCAATTCGTGATAACCGTTGGCAAGTTCATGGCACCCCAGATACAGCTCGAAGCGCTCGGCCAGTGGCGGCTCGCCGGGACGGATCCTGGCCAGTGCGCATTGTGTGGCCGGATAGTCGTGGATGACGGTGATGCGGTCGCGCGGGAACGAGGGTTGCAGCTTGTGCGTGATCAGCAGGTCGAGCCAGTCGTCGCGCTCCAGGCCAGCCGGGTCGATGTTGTATTCGGCGAGTGCCGCGCGCAGTTCGTCGATCGGCGCGTGCAGCGGATCGATGCCGAGTTCATCCAGGAACAGTTGCCGGTAACTCTCGATCAGCACTTCGGCCCGTCGTCCGACCATCGCCAGCGCAGCCTCGACCAATTCGATGGTCTCCCCCATCACACGGCGGTGATCCCAGCCGACCCGGTACCACTCCAGCATGCTGAACTCGGGATTGTGCCGCCCGCCGGCTTCGCCGTTGCGGAATACCCGACCGAGCTCGTAGCAATCGCCGACACCCGCCGCAAGCAGGCGCTTCAACGGAAACTCTGGTGAGGTACGCAGCCAACGTTCGCGCGCACCGGCATCGACGTGGCCACTGAACGTCGTGCTGAAGCTCTCGATGTTCGGATCGGTGTTGCCGGCCGTGGACAGGATCGGCGTTTCGACTTCCAGTACCTGACGATCGGCGAAGAACGTCCGGATCAGCGCGTAGAGCCGCGCACGCAACTGCAGGGAGGCGATCTGATCCATATCCATCAACCCACCTCGTGTTCTTTCAGTAACGCCAGCAACTGCGCTTCGTCCCACACCGCCACGCCAAGCTCGTGCGCTTTGTCGAGCTTGGAGCCAGCAGCTTCGCCCGCGACAACAAAACTGGTCTTCTTCGATACCGAACCGGAGACCTTGGCACCCAATGCCTCCAGCCGTTCCTTCGCTTCGTCGCGACTGAGCGAGGTTAGCGTGCCGGTGAGCACGATGGTCTGTTCGGCCAGCGGCGCCTGCGCCACCACCGCCGTTACCGGAACCGCCTCGAGCAGACGCTGCATCGCTGCCTCGGCTGAGCGCAGCTCGGCCAATGCAAGCGGACCGGCGAGAAAGTTTTCCAGGCCGCTCGCAGCGGCCTGCGGCACGCCGGCGGTGATCCAGTGCGCCGATCCGCCCGTCAACAATTGGTCGAGCGTGGGGAAATGTTGCGCCAGCAGCTTGCAGCTCTTGGGGCCGAGCTTGTTGATCTTGGCCATGTCCAGCAGCACGCCCAGGTTGAGGCGCTCGCGTAGCAGCGGCGATGGCGTCGCCTCGTCGCTGAAGACGATACCTGCCGCAAGCAGCGCGTCGACCACCTGCTGGTTGCCTTCCTGAGCAAAAAATCCGGCGATCGACGTGGCCACTTCGCCGCCGATGTCGGGCAATACGCGCAACACGGGCGCCGGCGTACTGCGCACGAAGTCGAGCCGACCCAACCACGCCGCCAGCGTCTTCGCCGTACTCTCGCCGATATGCATGATGCCGAGCGCGAACAGGAAGCGTGCCAGCGTGACGCGCTTGCTGCCTGCAATACCCGCGACCAGGTTCTCAGCCCACTTGGTCGCCACCTTGCCAGCCTTCACCGTCTCCGGTGTGGTGCCGTCCCGCTCGTCGATGCGCCGTTTCATGTCGACGAAGTCGTCCACGCTCAACCCATAAAGGTCCGCCGGCGTGTGCACGATATCGAGTTCCACCAGCGCCTCGGCGAAGCGCTCGCCCAGACCTTCGATATCCATCGCGCGACGCGAGGCGAAATGGATCAAGGCCTCCTTGCGTTGCGCGGCGCAGATCAGCCCGCCGGAGCAACGCCAGGCAGCCGCACCCTCCTCGCGGATCAGTGCAGAGCTGCAGATCGGACAGTGCGTCGGCATTACCCATGGCACTGTTCCAGCCGGACGCTGGTCCTGGATCACCCGCACCACTTCCGGAATCACGTCGCCGGCGCGGCGCACGATCACCGTATCGCCCACACGCACGTCCAGCCGCGCAATCTGATCGGCGTTGTGCAAGGTGGCGTAGGTCACCGTCACGCCGGCCACCTGCACCGGCTCCATCCGTGCGCGCGGTGTGGCCGCACCCGTGCGGCCAATCTGGATTTCGATGTCGAGCAGACGCGTGGTCTGCTCCTGCGCCGGAAACTTGTGCGCGATCGCCCAGCGCGGCGCGCGCGAGACGAAACCCATCTCGCGCTGGCCGGCATAGTCGTCAAGCTTGTAGACCACGCCGTCGATGTCGTAAGGCAACGCATCACGCTTCGCGCCAATGCGGCGAAAATAGGCGATCAGCCCCTCGAAGCCGCGCGCCGTATCCACTTCCGGCGACACCGGAAAACCCCACTCGCGCAGTTGCTGCAAGGTGGCGGAATGCGTCGAAGGAAGCGTGCCTCCCTCGACCGCACCGATCGCGTAGGCGAAGAAACTCAGTCGCCGCTTCGCGGTGATCGCCGGATCGAGCTGGCGCAGCGAGCCGGCCGCACCGTTGCGCGGATTGGCCAGCGGCTTCTCGTCATGTGCGCGGGCGTACTCGTTGAACGCTTCGAAATCCTTGCGCAGCATGATCACTTCGCCGCGCACTTCCAGTACGTCAGGCCAGCCCTTGCCACGCAGCTTCAACGGGATCGCGCGCACCGTGCGCAGGTTCGCGGTGACGTCCTCGCCAGTCTCGCCGTCACCGCGGGTGGCGCCCTGCACGAACACGCCACGCTCATAGCGCAAGCTGATCGCCAATCCGTCAAGCTTCGGTTCGACCGAGAATACTGGTTCGCGTCGATCCAGCATCTGCTCGATGCGCCGCTCGAACTCGGCCACTTCGCGGAAGCGTTCGCGCTCGCCGTCACCATCCTGCTCGAATGCATTGCCCAGCGACAGCATAGGCAGCTGATGGCGCACTTCGGCAAAACCGCCCTGCGCCCGTGCACCGACCTTGCGTGTCGGTGAATCGGGCGAGGCGAGCACCGGATATTCCGCCTCCAGCGCTTCCAGCTCGCGCATCCGGCGGTCGTAATCGGCGTCGGTGATCTCCGGCTCGTCGAGCACGTGATAGCAGTAGTTGGCCTGTTCGATCTGCGCACGCAGCGCGGCGGTGCGGTCGACGATCTCGGCGGGGGCTGGGCGTTCGGTCATGCAGGTCTCCTTCCTGTTGCGCAGTTTAGCGACAACCCCCCGATTCTCAGCTGCCAGACATAAGCGAAACGAAAGATTTGGAGCTTAGCCTCAGTAATTCCATGCGGGCGGCGTTCAATCACGCCGGGAGGGCAACATGATCATGCGTATTGCGCGATATCTGGTGGCCCTGGTTGCTGTCCTTGCCTCCGGCACCGCCCTGGCCAACGGTGGTCCGCTCGGCATCGACCATCGCTGGCATTACGACAACAGCGGCATCTGGAAGCGCAGCGACCAGAATGTGCTGATGTACGGCACAATTTTCTCCGTGGCCGGTGGCGCGCTGGCGTTCGGCGATCAGGACAAGTTCGGCGATACGCTGTGGCGCTCGGTCGATGCGTTGGTGATCAGCAGCATCGGCGCGCAGGCGATGAAATACACATTCCAGCGCGAACGTCCCTCGCAAACCAGCAATCCCGACGAGTTTTTCAAGGGAACCCACGCGCAGAGCTTCCCCAGCGGCGAGGTCACGGCGATTTCCGCCGCCGTGACACCATTCATGGCTGCTTATGGCGATGACCATCCAGCGGTCTATGCGCTGGCTCTGTTGCCAGCCTATGACGCGGTAGCACGGCTGAAGGTACGTGGTCACTGGCAAAGCGACGTCCTGGTCGGCGCAGCACTAGGTACGGGCGTGGGTATGTGGGCTGCGCATCGACAGTCCCCACTGATCCTCGGCTGGTTGCCGGGTGGCTTCCAGGTCGGATTCGTGCATCACTTCAAACCCTGAACCCGATGGGTTCAACGGTGATGGTGCCCCGCCGCTTCCGGCTGATAGCTGATCTCCAGCACGCGCAGCCGACGGTGACGACCGTCCGGGGTCGGCCAGTCGATCTGCTGGCCGCGCGACAGGCCGAGCAAGGCACTCCCCACTGGCGCGAGGATCGATACGGTGCCGGGCACGCCAGCCGCCGCCGGATAAACCAACGTCAAAGTCAGCTTCTCGCCATTGCTTTCGTCCTCGAAGGTGACCGTCGAGTTCATTGTCACCGTATGGCCTGGCATCGCCGTCGGCTCGACCACCTCGGCGCGATCAAGCTCTGCGCGCAACGCGTCGAACTGCGCTGCCTCGATGGCAGGCAAGCGCTCCAGCAACGCCTCAATGCGCTCCAGGTCGATGCGGGAAACCGTGATCGATGGCTTGCTGCTCATGGCAATTGCTCCTGCACGCGGCTCCTGCCGCACAAAAAAACACGCGCCGGGACAAAACCGCCCCGGCGCGCATGGTCGTCATAACGCTGTCATGGCCTGCTGGGCATGACGGCAAATGAAACAAGCCTGACTCTGCAGATGCCGCATACGAAAAGCAAGCTGTCATAGCAAGTATCATCGGCGGCAATGCCTCCCCAAGCCGCCGCGAATCCCCACGCTGCCGCCCCTGCTGACAACACGCCAGCGACGGTTTCAACAGCCCTGTCCGAAGTTTCCACGCGCGAACGTTTCCGCGGCCTGCTGTGGCTGGTCGCCGCCGCCTTCTTCATGCAGGCGCTGGATTCCACTGTGGTCAACACCGCCGTGCCGGCGATGGCCGAAGCTTTGCACGTCACGCCACTGGGCATGCGCACCGCGCTGACCAGTTATGTGCTGACCCTCGCGATTCTCATCCCGGCAAGTCCCTGGCTGTGCGACCGTCTCGGCACGCGCCGGGTGTTCGGTATCGCCATCGTGGTGTTCGGCGCCGGCTCGCTGCTGTGTGGCATCGCGCAGACGCTGCCCGAGCTGGTCGCCGCGCGCGTGTTGCAAGGCATCGGCGGCGCCTCGCTGATGCCGGTAGGCCGCTACGTGCTGGTGCGCAGCATCGCCAAGCGCGAGTTCGTGCGCGCGATGAGCACGGTGGCCACGTTCGGCCTGCTCGGTTCGGTGCTCGGGCCCTTGCTCGGCGGTGCGCTGGTCGAGTTCACCTCATGGCGGCTGATCTTCCTGATCAACGTGCCGGTAGCGATTGCCGGCGTGTGGATGAACCGGCGCGACATGCCTGACTATCGTATGGAACATGCGAACCGTTTCGACATGTTCGGCTTCCTTCTGTTTGCCTCTGCTTCGGCGTTGTTGCTCACGGCATCCGAACTGGCCGGCAGCAAACCGGTACCGTGGGATAGGCTCGGACTGTACGGCGCGCTCGCACTGCTGCTGGGCAGCGTCTATGTATGGCACAGCCGGCGTACAGCGCATCCAGTGGCGGATCTCAGCCTGCTGCGCGTGCGCAGCGTGTGGGTGGCGCTGGCTGGTGGCCTGTTCACCCGGCTTGGCATCTCCGGCATGTTCCTGTTGCTGGTGTTGTTCCTGCAGGTGGGTTGCGGCTGGTCGCCGATGATGGCCGGCCTGATGATGGTGCCGCAGGCGCTCGGCTCGATCAGCGCCAAATGGGTGATCAACCGGGCCCTGATCCACTTCGGCTACCGCCGCCTGCTGCTCGGCAATACGCTGATGGTGGCGGTGCTGCTGGCCACATTCGCCCTGCTCGGCCCGACCTCGCCAGTGTGGTTGATCGCCGTGTTGACCTTCCTCTATGGCAGTTTCTCGGGGCTGCAATACACCGCGATGAACACGCTGATCTACAATGACCTGGACATCAAGCATGCCTCGATGGCTTCGTCGATGGCCTCGACTGCGCAATACCTGGCGATGAGTTTCGGCATCGCGCTGTCCACCCTGCTGATGGAAGCGTTGCTGCAAGGCCATGCCCACGAAGACTACGTCGTCGCATTCCGCTGGACCGTGCTGTTGCTGGCGGCAATCACCGCCATAGCCAGCCGGGTGTTCAGTCGGTTGCGGCATGATCGCCCGCTGCCTGCCACCGCCACGACCGAATAGCCGGGTATGTTGAATGTGCTGTCACGACCGATCAGCCCGCATGTAGCATGCAGGCTTCTGCCGACAGCCTGAGCGCGCCGCATGCACCACGCCAGCGACATCCTGTTCACCCTGTTCATCGTGTTCGTCGCTGCACAGATCGGCGGCGAGATCGCGCAACGGCTCAAGCTGCCTGGCGTGGTCGGCGAAATCGCTGCCGGTTGCGTGATCGGCCCGTCGCTGCTCGGCTGGATCTCACCGGAACAGACCGCCATCGGCACGCCGCTGGATGTACTGGCCGAAATCGGCGTGGTGCTGCTGCTGTTCTCTGTCGGCCTGGAAACCCGACTGGAGGACCTGAAGAAAGTCGGCAAGGTGGCCTTCCTGGTCGGCGTGCTTGGCGTGCTGGTGCCGTTCGGCATGGGCAGCGTGTGGGCGCATGGCAGCGGCTTCGACTGGGACAAGTCGCTGTTCGTGGCCGCCGCCTTCGTCGCCACCTCGGCCGGCATCACCGCGCGCGTGTTGCAGGAATTGAACGCGCTGCAACGCGTCGAGAGCAAGGTGATCCTCGGCGCCGCGGTGATCGATGACATCCTGGCGATGCTGCTGCTCGGCGTGGTGGTGTCGATGCAGGGTGGTGGCGGCTTCAACCTTTCACATCTGCTGATGGTGCTGGCTGGTGCGATCGGCTTCATCGCCGTGGTCGGTCTGGGCGGTGCGCAGGTGATGCGCTGGAACTCCAGCTGGCTGGAAAAACCGCTGGCCCCGCATTCGCCGTTGATGATCGTGCTGGCGCTGTGCCTCGGGCTGGCCTATCTGTCCACCCTGTTCGGACTGGCCGCGATCATCGGCGCCTTCCTGGCCGGCATGATCGCCTCGGAAACACGCCAGCAACACACGCTGGAACAGCAGACCATGCCGCTGCTCGCATTGCTCACGCCGTTCTTCTTCGTGGTCACCGGCAGCAAGATCGACCTGCACGAACTGGCCAACACCGATGCCCTGTTGATGCTCGCCGCGGTCACCGCGATCGCGATCGTTTCCAAGCTGGCCGGCGGCTGGCTCGGTTCGCTCTCGCTGGGCAAGCGCAGCGCCACCATCATCGGTTTCGGCATGGTGCCGCGCGGCGAAGTCGGCGTGGTGATCGCCAGCCTCGGCCTCGCCGCCGGCGTCTTCAACAACCGTATCTACGCGATCATCGTCGCCATGTCGCTGCTCACCGCGATGGTGACACCGCCGGTGCTGGCGTGGCTGCTGCGGCGAAGCCCGACCGATGATGCGATGCCAACAGACGAGTGACGAGGGCAGCGAAATGAAAGGTTGGCACGCGGCCATCGTCCCCGCCTTGCTCGCCGTGGCGATATCGACGTACTGGGTGTTGCACAGGGCTTCGTCCATGGTGGATGACACCCTCATCGCAAAAACCGGGGTTCGTTTTCTCACCCATGAACCCGACGCAGCGGATTATTGGCCATGCTTTTCGCCTGACGGGAAATCGGTACTGTTCAGTCGCCAGGCGTTGGGCGCAGGGGCATGGCATCTGTTTATCGTGTCGGCATCAGGCGGTGATGCGCATCGCTTCAACGATGGCCCGATGCCTGTTTCGGCGACACGCGCGAACTGGTCGGCGAAAACCGGCGAGATCGCATTCAGCGGCATCTCGCCGGATGGAACGAGTGCCGTGTGGCTGATCCGCGGAGACGCAACCCAGCCAAGGCCATTGGTCGTGCAAGGCGTTTCGAAGGACACCGTCTATCCATACTGGTATCCCGATGGGCATGCCTTGGCGGTCATGGATGGAGATAACGAGGTCATCAAGCGCATTGACCTGACGCAGATGACGGCGACAACCATCACGCGGCATGACCAGGTGCTCGCCGGGATGCCCAGTGTCTCGCCCGACGGGAAGTGGATCGCCTTCGCCGGCCAGAAGAACATCGGCAAACCTTACGACCAGACCAGAAACTCGATCTGGCTTGTGTCCGACAGGGTCGAAGCAAGCCCACTTGAAAGCGCTCCCCTGCAAGGTCGCGCACCGTCATGGTCTCCTGACGGAAAGCGCCTCGCATTCGAATCCAATCGCGACAGCCCGAATTCCCGTTTCTATGCCATCTTCATCGTCAATCGAGATGGCACCGGATTGCGACGCATCACGCCCTATTGGATCAATGCCAATCATCCGGTCTGGTCACCCGATGGAAAACAACTGGCCTTTTCAGCCCGCCAGCAGAAAGGCAATGGACGGTTCGGACCCTCGATCGCCATCATCCCGGTGCATTGAAACCACACAAACCGCGATCGCCCGGCGGCCACATCAGACCACGCCTGCCTGTTTCACGGTATTCACGCCATCACCGCATCGGCAGGCGGATGCTGCCGCCATGGGGAAACTCATCGTCCAGTGCGCCACGTCCGGCAACGCACGTCACGCACCGGGAGCGCCATCATGGTCAGCCGCAAGAACACCGAAGATGGCGGGCTTGAAACACCGCCATGGGCGAATCTGGGTGCCGGGCTGATCACCGGCGCAGCCGACGACGATCCCAGCGGTATCGCCACCTACTCGCAGGTAGGCGCAGCATTTGGCTACGGCATGCTGTGGTGCATCCTGCTGACCATGCCCTTGATGATCGCGATCCAGGGCATCAGCGCCGGCATCGGGCGGGTCACCGGTCGTGGCCTGATGGAAGGTATCCGCGCGCATTACCCCAGAACGCTGGTATACGGACTGGTGGTATCCATCATCGTGGCAAACGTGATCAATCTGGCGGCGGACATCGGCGCCATGGGAGCTGCGCTGAAGCTGCTGATCGGTGGTCCGGCTCTGGTCTACGCAGCGGTCTTTGCCGTGCTGTCGCTGGTGCTGCAGATCTTCATTCCGTTCACGCGGTATTCGCCGATCCTCAAACTGCTCACTCTCAGCCTGTTCGCCTATGTCGCAACCATCATGGTGGTCGATGTGCCATGGCCAGCCGTGCTCAAGAGCCTCGTGGTGCCGCCGATCAGCTGGAATGCCAAATATGCCGTCGGCCTGGTTGCCCTGCTCGGCACCACCATCAGCCCTTACCTGTTCTGCTGGCAGGCAGCGCAGGAAGTAGAGGAGATTGGATCGAACAAGCGGCGCAGGTCGCTGCGGAGGGCACCTCATCAAGCGCCGAGCGCCCTGCGCCGCATCGGCATCGACACCACGATCGGGATGATCTTCTCCAACCTGATCGCCTTCTTCATCATCCTCACCGCCGCCGTGGTGCTGCATGCCCACGGCAAGACCGACATCCAGTCATCGTCGCAGGCCGCCGAAGCATTGCGACCATTAGCCGGCAAGCTGGCCTTCGCGCTGTTCGCCGCCGGCATCATCGGCACCGGCCTGCTGGCGTTGCCGGTACTGGCCGGCGCTACCGCCTATGCCGCATCCGGCGCGTTTGGCCAGCGCAGCGGACTGGAAAACAAACCGCACGAAGCCAGGTTCTTCTACGGCGTGCTGATCGTCGCCAGCCTCGCCGGCATCGCGTTGAACCTGACCCCGCTCGACCCGATCAAGGCGCTGTACTGGAGCGCAGTGATCAACGGCGTGGCGGCGGTACCGCTGATGATCGTGATGATGCTGATGGGGTCCAGCCGCAAGGTGATGGGCAAGTTCACCATGCCGTGGCCGCTGAAGCTGTTCGGCTGGATGGCCACGGCTGCGATGGCAGCAGCAGCCGTGGTGATGTTCGTTACCTGGGGAGACTGAAAGACCAGCACAGGTTCACGTCCTTTTGGCGGCGAACTGGGAATATGCTGGGCTACGCCGGAATGGGCTTGAGGGCTATGCGTGGACAACTTGAGGGCTATGCGTGGACAAGAAGAAAACCGTACTCATCGTCGATGACGATGCCCTGGTGCTGGAATCGATCGATTTGCATCTATCCGCGACCGGCGACTTTCGGACCATTCGCGCCCAGGGATCAACGGGTGCCACCAGTCATTTGCTGAATGCCCAGAGGATCGACGTCATCGTTGCCGATGTCGTTCTTGCCGGCAGCATGACCGGCATCGACATCAGCCAGAAAGCCATCGAGCAGTACCCTGCCATCGCCGTGGTCGTGATCACCGCCGACCCGGAAGTGCATTGCGCCGACATTCCGCAACGAGGCGTCTTCCTGCGCAAGCCGTTTGGCGGGGAACAATTGCTGGAGGCGATTGGGGAAGCGTCGAGGCGTGCTGGTGAATGCTCGGCGTAGAAGTCAGACGCGCACAAACGCATGCACCGGCGTTGTCATTCCAGACGCTTGCACGAAAAAAGGCCCGGGTTGAATCCCCGGGCCTTCAAGCGTTTCAAATATCTGTCGCTGGATGTGTCTTCGGCGGTTATTGAGCCAGTGTCGTGATCAAGGCTGCCTTCGGACTACCCCAGCCCGTCACCAGGTCATAGCCGGTCACAGCCGAATAGCTGCCGGATTTGCCGCTGGTTATGTCGTGGAAGTCCGTGGCATAGGTGCTGGTCACATTCTGCGGATAGATGGTCGCGTTGAAATTGCCGACCCGTGCCCCGCCGTTGGCAACCAGCTGCTGGTTGACCAAGGCGATGAACGCCGCCCACATCGGCGCCGCAAAGCTGGTGCCGCCGTATTCGTTGGCCTGACAGGCTTGCTGGTCCCCGCAGGTGTAGAAGGTGAAGTTGGCGTTCGCCGAGACATCCGGACCATTGCGATAAGTCGTCGATCCCTTGTTGGTCGAGGTGATCACGCCCGAGAGCTTCTGCCAGGAGGGAATGGCGATCTTGTCGGGCGAGATGCCGCCGCCGCTATCAACCCAGGCCGTCTCCGACTTCCAGGGGCCTGCCGCACTGCTGGTCGTCAGATCGGTGCCACCGACGGAGATGACATAGGCGTCGTCGGCGGGCCATGCTGCAGCATTCCCGGTTTTCGTCCAGGTCGAATCGTCGCCGGATGCTGCGAAGAAAGTCTGGCCCTGGGCGGCCATCTTCTCGAAGTACGGATCGAGCGTGGTCGGGTCAGCCGGCGTCCAGCCCCATGAGCAGCCGATCGTGGTGGGCAACGGGCTGTGCGTCGTCATGGCGCTGATGATGGCGGTATCGGTGGAGCCGACGTACATCACCAGGCTGCTCAGACCGGGAGCCATGCCCAAGGCCTGCGTCATGTCGAGATTCTGCTCGCCATCGTCGCAATCACCGCCCGCCCTCGTATAGACGCAGGAGGTGCTGGTTCCGTCGGTCGAGAGGAGCGTGACGGGAACATTGTTGGTCTGCTTGACGTTCTTGTAATACGTCGTCAGGTCAGTCAGGTCGGTGCCGTAATATTCGAACAGTCCGAGGTTCTGACCTGCACCGTTCAACGCCGTGCCACCGTAATACGCAGCGCGCATGTCGCTGCCCAGGAACGAGGCAGAGGGGCCTGAGCCGGTCGTCGCATGCGTGACCACCGCATCGGGACTGATGCCATGGGCCTTGGCGTAATCGCCCTTCTTGACGTACAGCGGATGCGGGATCGAGTAGTTGTCCAGACCGGAAACATGCCAGAGCGGTATCGCCAGCGAAGTTGTGGGCTCGCGGTCCGGGCTGAAAAAGACGCGATTCTCCGTCGGGTGCCGATAGGTAAGCATGCGGACATTGAAGGCAGTTTCGACGGCCGAGACCGGCCCTCTTACCTGCACATCCATGCCATCGCGGCTTCCACCGGTCACCGTCAGCCCGTTCTTGCGCAGATACTGGACGACCGCGTCATAGTCCTGCTGGGTCGGGCCGAATCTGGCCGTGAACTGCGCCGGCGTGAGGTATTGGCGGAAAGACGGACTGGCCGGGTTGGCCACGCTGGCCACGAACGCATCCAGGCCTGCCTGGTCGCGCACCGGCAATACGACATTGAGACTCATCACCTGATGCAAGGGAAGAGTGCCGATCTGCGATGCGGCATGTTCGCTCACCACATTGCGTACGTGATGGGTCATCACTTCGGCGGCCTGCACCGCCGTGGTTGTACCGAAGGCCAGGGCAACGGCCACCGAAAGCCCGCATGTGCTGCGAGCCAGGCTGGAAAGGCCATTTCCCCGAGCGGTTCCACGCGAATCTGTTCTATTCATTGGAAATTACTCCCCGTATTACCAGTGAAAGATTGAGGGGGAACTGACCGCATGCTCCCCATAGCATGCTCCCCCGGTGCCGAATGGCCGCCGAAGGGTATGACGACATTTGTTATCTTCGGGTGACGGAATTTTGATTTATATAATCGCAGCCGCACCCAGCAGAGAAAATAGACAAGGCCAAGCAAAAATCTTGCGTCTCATGCGAATGATTTTGCATATCGCAAAATCAGTACACCGGTAAATCCCAAGTCCAGTGGTAATAATCCATGGCATTACCTGATTCGCCGCAAGATCTGCATGAAACTGTTTGCAACAGAGAACGGATATCTGGTCACTCGCAAAAAGATGCGATTTTCAGGCAGTCGTCAACACTGAGAGCCACGACCATTTTTTCCCGGCGATAAAACCCGAACCAGTCGGGACATTTTGCGCAAGGACTGCACTTGCCCGCCCCGGACCGGCACACCTCAGATGGATCCATCCTGGTTATAGCCCCATCGTTGCCCAATCAGGTTGACCTCAGGTCATGATGCGCGCATCATGTATATACGAAGTTAACCTTCTCAGTTTTCCTTCATACTTGTTGGGCGTGAGCATGGGCAAGCCAAAGAACGATCCCACAGCTGCGGGCACGCTGGCTGTAGCCGGCGAGCTTCGCGTGGTGCTCGGCAAACTGAAACGACGCCTGCGTGAAGAGCTGCATATGGGCGATCTGACCTGGTCGCAGGTATCGGTGCTCGGTCATCTGGAACGCGGTGGTCCCGCTACCGTGACGACTCTTGCGCGAGCCGAAGGCATGCGTCCGCAATCCATGGGTGCCACGGTTGCCGTGCTGGAAAAGGCCGGTCTCGTCAGCGGCGCGCCAGACCCGAACGACGGCCGACAGACCGTCATCTCTCTCACGGCGGCCTGCCGGGACTTGGTCAAGGCAAGCCGCGCGGCGCGTGAGGATTGGCTGTTCCGCAGCATTCGGGCAAATCTGACGGCGGCAGAGCAAAAGCAGCTCACCACCGCAGTCGAACTACTCAAGCGCATCGCCGACTCCTGACCCACCCAATCCCGCATTTCGGCTCGCCGCATTCCCCATCAATCCCCGAAGGAGCATCTCATGGCGCTTACCACGCTTGACCCGAGCACCGCCCTGATTGTCATCGATCTGCAGAAAGGCATCGTCGCCTATCCCACCGCGCATCCTGCTGCCGAGATCGTGAAGCAAGCCAGCGCGCTGGCTGATGCCTTCCGTCGTCACGGCCTGCCGATCGTCTTGGTCAACGTCACCGGTGGAGCACCAGGTCGCACGGAACAGGCGCGCAATCTGGGCGAACTTCCCGCCGATTGGGCTGAACTCGTTCCCGAACTCAACCAGCAACCCACGGACCACATGGTGACGAAGCGCACCTGGGGTGCGTTCACCCACACCGACCTCGACGAGCACCTGAAGAAGCTTGGCGTCACCCAGGTCGTGATCGTCGGCGTCGCCACCAGCATCGGTGTCGAATCGACTGCGCGTCATGCCTATGAGAACGGCTACAACATCACTCTCGCCGTCGACGCCATGACCGACATGAATGCTGATGCCCACCAGAACAGCGTCACGCGGATCTTCCCGCGGCTGGGCGAAACCGGCACGACGCAGGAAATCATCGAGCTGCTCGAGAGCAGGAGCGCATGAACATGGGATGGCAGCATTATGTTGCCTGGTTCTTTGGTGGCGTTTTCCTCACCAACGCAGTTCCGCATTTTGTCAGCGGCGTGATGGGCAGGCCGTTCCAAAGCCCGTTTGCCACGCCGCATGGCGTTGGACTTTCTTCTTCGACCGTAAATGTGCTGTGGGGATGCTTCAATCTGGCTGTCGGCTACGTCCTGCTATGCCGGGTCGGAAACTTCGATCTGCGCTCCACTGCTGACGTGGTTGCTGCAGGACTGGGTGTCCTGCTCATGGGCGTGGTTACAGCACGCATGTTCGGACGGCTGCACGGCGGCAATAGTCCCGGGAAGCCGTGAGTGACATGAAAGGCACTTTCCGCTCGTTGCGCAATTACAACTACCGTGTATGGGCCAGCGGCGCGATCGTGTCGAATATCGGCACGTGGATGCAGCGTACGGCGCAGGACTGGATCGTCCTCACCCAGCTCACTCGCCACAACGCCGCCGCCGTCGGTGTGGTGATGGCGCTGCAGTTCGGACCGCAGCTGCTGATGCTGCCACTGACCGGCTTTGCCGCCGATCATCTCGACCGCCGCAAACTGCTGATCGCCACGCAGGCGGCGATGGGTTTGCTGGCGCTCGGGCTGGGCCTGCTCACCGTCAGCGGCCTAGTGCAGTTGTGGCACGTATATGTGTTCGCCTTCCTGCTCGGCTGCGTCGCCGCATTCGATGCACCCGCGCGCCAGACCTTTGTCTCCGACCTGGTCGGCGAAACCGACCTGTCGAATGCGGTGGCGCTGAATTCCACCTCGTTCAACGTCGCGCGGATGATCGGCCCCGCCGTCGCCGGTGTGCTCATCGCCAGCGTGGGCACTGGCTGGGTGTTCCTGATCAACGCGGCCTCTTTCGTTGCCGTGCTCTGCTCGCTGGGTCTCCTGCGCATCGGCGAACTGCATCTCGGCAGTCGCCCCGAACGCACCCGCGGCAGCCTCGTCGAAGGCTTCCGCTATGTCTGGCATCGCCCTGACCTGAAAGCGATCCTGCTGATGCTGTTCCTGATCGGCACGTTCGGACTCAACTTTCCGATCTTCATCTCCACCATGTCGGTCACCGTGTTCCACGCCGGCGCGACCGAATATGGATTGCTGACCTCGGTCATGGCGATCGGCTCGGTCGCCGGTGCACTGCTCGCAGCTCAGCGTGGCAAACCGCACATCGCGCTGTTGCTCGTTGCCGTGGCCATCTTCGGCTTCGGCTTCGCGCTGGCCGCAGTCATGCCCAACGTCCGCCTGTTCGGCGTCGCCCTCGTCATCATCGGCGTGTCCGCGCAGACCCTAACCACCTCGACGATCAGCCTGGTGCAGCTATCCACCGAGCCGGCGATGCGCGGGCGCGTGATGGCGATACTGCTTGCCATCGCCCTGGGCGGCACGCCTATCGGTGCGCCATTGGTCGGGTGGGTGGCGGATACGCTCGGGCCGCGCTGGGCGCTTTGGGTTGGTGCTGCTTCGGGGTTTGGGGCAGCGGCGGTCGGGGTGAGGTATCTGGTGAGTTATCGGGGGTTGCGGGTAAGAGTCGAGGGCAGGCGAATGCGCTTCAGTGTTGATGGCGGCAACGGGGATGTCGGGCTCAAGGTTCCCTTGTAGTTTGAAAGAATGGTGTCCGGGGAAATTTGAGGGGCGCGGTGGCCGTCCGATGGGTCGTACTGCAGCGAAACGATCTGTTCTGACTTCGACCCACGACCGTAACCGATCAGCCTCAGCAGCTTCCAGGAATTGTCTATGACACGAATGGCAGTTACTTAAGCGCGAAACCTCACTTTTCGTCATTCCCGCGCAAGCGGGAATCCAGTGACTTCAGCCTTTTCAGGTCACGCAAGACACTGGATCCCCGCTTGACCAGCTTTGCTGTTGAGAAGCTCCTCGCGGGGATGACGGCGCTTAGTGCCATTCGCCCCCGACACCTTTTCCCCGGCATGATCGCACCTTCATACTTCATCGCGTGATCAGTGGCATCGCGCTCGATGCCACGCAGCCAGGGAAACGTCATGCAGGGAAAGATTCGGATCATCGCGGCGCTGTGTGCGCTGACCGTATTGAGCAGTGCACACGCGGCCAAGGCCGATGACGGCACCCAGCTGCGCGCGCAGGTGACTCACAGCTATCCCTCGCTGCGCTACGCGGAACGCTACCGCCACGACTTTCCTGACGAGGTCCAGGGCTACGCGTTCTGGTCGACCGACCACACCACGCCTTCCCTACCCGATGCCAATGCACTCACCCGCGCGCTGGCTGCGCTGCAGGACCAGCATGTTGCGCTGGTCGGCACCAAGGCGGGTAAATCCGAAACCCTGGGCATGCTGTTCCGCACTGCCAGCGACGGCAGCGTGATCGTCTGGCGCGTATTCGATGCCGCCGCCCGAAACGCGCAAGTCGCCGAAGGTGATCAGGTACTGGCTATCGATGGTCAGGACGCCCATGCCTGGCTGCAGCACGCCGCGACGCTGACCTTCGGTGGCCAGCGTCGCGGCCGTTATGCGGAAGCGGCCACCGAGCTCGGACTCGCCACGCCGGTGGTCCATCGCGTTGCCGGACTCGGGGACGCAGTTGCGTTGCGCCTGCAAGGTACCGGGATTCAGGCAAAAACCGTCACGTTGCACTACAAGCCGGTGGATGCGGCACTGGCCAGGTCGATGACTGCCGCGATCAACCGCGCCGATCTGCCGCAGCGCTTCAAGGCCGCGGGTCTGCGCATCGGCACGCTGCGCGTGGGTGCATTCGCACCGCAATACGACGACGCCTTCGTGGCTGCTGCCGATGCAGCCAGCAGACAACCCGGCGCCAGCGACGATACCGCCATGCTCGCCGGCTACTGCGCCGTGGTTCGCAACGTCATCCGCGAAACCGACACCGCGGCCCGCGATGCGGATGTACTCGTACTGGATCTGCGCGGCAATCTCGGCGGCTTCGATCGCGAAGCGTGGTTGCTGGCCGAGGCGCTCGGCACCAAATCTTCGCTCGCCACACTCGACCTGTTCGCCGGTACCAGGGCTGGCACCGTGCAACTCGCGAAGGAACACACCGACCCGAGCTGTGGCCACGTCGCCGCCCATGCGCCACTGGTCGTGCTGACCGACGCCGGCACACGCTCGGCGGGAGAATTCATGGCGAGCTGGTTATGGGCCTCGGGCGCCACCGTGGTCGGCGAGCGCACCGTGGGTGCCGGCGGCGGTTTCGAGTTCAACAGCAAACCGGGCACTCCACTGCCCGGCTCCGGCTATGCCGTGCGACTCAGCGGCAATTTCTCCGTATTCGACCCTGCCGGCACGCTCACTGAAGGCGAGCACGCCGAGGGCGCGCTGATCGACATGCTGGCGCAGGATCACTTCGCACCCAGCCGCACACACCCCTTCGCCATCCAGTCCGCAGGCCTGCGCCCGGATCTTGCGCTCATGACCACACTCGCCGACCTGCACGATGGTGGCCAGGACAGTCTCGTTCAAATATTTTCACGACTGAAGGCGGAGCACAGGCTCTGATCGTCGATCAATGATGTCAGGGACACTGAGGAACGCTTGCGATCTATGGCCCCGCCGCAGTCAAGCCATACTTGGTGGCACGTGCCTCGATTTCCGGATCCAGCCCGCGTGCGGCGACCAGATCGGCGTTGCCCTCATCCGTCTGGCCACTGCGGATTTTCGCCAGGCCAAGACCATAACGCGACCACGCGTTATGCGGCATTTGCGCAACGGCCTGCTCGTAGGCCTTGATCGATTCGGGATCATGCCCCAGGCGCAACTGCACCAGGCCGAGACTGTCGAGGTAGGCCGGTTTTTCGCCATCGCGCTTGATCGCCTTGCGGCAATCCTTCAAGGCATCGTCGAGCATCTGATTGCTCAGACCACGCGCCCAGCAGCGCTCGTTGAGCACCGCGCCAAGCAACGCATCATCGTTATGCAGGCGAATCCAGTCGTCGAGCATGGGCAGCGCCGCTGCCGGTTGACCGAGTTGGACATACAGGCTGGCAATCAAGCGCACCTGCGCTGATCCTGCTGGTGCCAAGGCGCTTGCCGCCGTCACGTCGGCTGTCGCACCAGCGCGATCCTGGTGCACAAAGCGAAATTCGGCGCGCAGCAGCAAGGCATCGACGTTCTTAGGATCCAGGCTCAAGGACTTGTCCAGATCGGCGAGCGCCGCAACGGGCTGTTTGTCTGCCATGTGTGCGTGTGCACGGGCCACATAGTAAGCAGCTTGATCGGGTGCCAGGTGGATCGCCTCGTCCAGATCCGCTACGGCAGCCTTCGGTTCGCCGCGCGACAGGTGCGCTTCGCCGCGCAGAGCGTAATCGGGCGCGGTCTTGAGTGCTGCGCTGTTGTCGTCCGCAGCCGTGCCGGCACCGGACTTGTCGCTGTCGCTCGGGGCTTCGGCGAAGGTAAACACGCGGCCGCCGTTGTAGGTGAAATAGGCTTTCCTCTGACTGTTGGCGATGAACATGTGATGGGCGAGGAGAAAATCCACGCCGAGCAGCATGTCGGTTTCGCCGTCGCCGATTCGTCCGTCGAGAACCTGCATCTGACTGTGCTGGATCGTCTCCGAACCGACCGAGAACGAATCAATGTGCACAGTCCATGTCTTGACCCGCTTGGCGCCAATACCGATGCTGCTACTGCCAGCCTTGACATCTGGCGCATTCAAGTTGATTCCGACTCGCTCGGCGGCGTCACGACTCAGTACGGTGGCCGATGCCCCCGAATCGAGCACCGCCCGCACCTTCTTGCCATTTGTCGTCACACTGAAAAAAGTGCGCCGGTCGAACGTGTTGTCGGCTGGCTTGATATCAGCGAAGTCGTAGTTGCCATCCTTTACCCAATACGCCAGCGACGCCTTGTCGCAGTGGTCAGCTTTGAAAAGCGTCAACTTGCCGTGCGCCAGATCGATTTCCATATCGCCGAAATCGAGCAGGTTGGCGCCGAGCAATCCATCGCCGGTATCGGTACCACCAACAATGAAATCAACATTTTTGAACGTCGTACCGAGGATGCCGAATTCCTTGACATGCGCCTGCTCGACATTCGCAGTACCGCCAATACCAGTGATGCGATAGCCCAACGGCGCAGGCTCCAGCTTCAGCCCAAGCGATGAGGCGTTGGCTTTCGACATGGTGTTGAAGAAAGCCCCGGTATCGAGGATGAAGCGCGTATCGCTCCCGTTGATCTTCACCGTGGTCGTGGCTCGACTGCCAACCATTTCCACCGGCAACGTGCCGTAATCCTTCAGCTTGCAGCCATCAGCCCAAGCCTGGCTTGCGAGCAAAGCGCAGATGCCCAGGCAGGCCAGACGCAACATCCTCATTGACCATCTCCCCTTGCATGACCAGGCCGCAGAATGCAGGCCTGATAATCGAGTGCCTGTCTGTACGGGCGTTCCAAGCATCATGGCGAAAACTCCCAAGCCGCTCAAGGAGTGACTTGGCAGTGAAATGTGGATGGTTCGCAGGTAGACCGAAACATCCGACCCCGCGCGTAACCATGTCTATGCACGACTCGCCAACTCGCGCGTCAGCCAATCGATAAAGACGCGCACGCGCGGCGAGAGTTGCCGGCTGTGCGGATACAGCAGGGAAACGGGCGTTGGCGAGGGTGGGAATTCGGGGAGCACGTTGACCAGCGTGCCCGCGGCAAGAGCGGCAGCGACGTGATAGCGCGGTACCTGGATCAGACCAAGGCCCAGCCGGGCGGCGGCGACATAGGTTTCGGCGGACGCTACCGTGAGCGTCGCAGGCAGAACGACGTTGCGCAGTTCACCGTTGATCGCAAATTCGAGCGGCAGCGTCATCCCGGTGGCTGACGACAGGAAGCCGATCGCGTAATGGCTTTGCAGATCGTCGATGCTGACCGGCACACCATGACGAGCGAGATAGTCCGGGCTTGCGCAGGTCACTTCTTCAAGTACCGCGACACGCCGCCCGACCATCGCGCTGTCTTTCAGATCGCCCACACGCAGCACGCAATCCACACCCTCGCGCACCAGATCGACGAGCCGATCGCCCTCCCCCAGGTGAAGTTGCAGATCCGGGTATTTCGTCAGGAATGCGGGCAACCCCGGCAACACGAAATGGCGTGCCAGCGTGCCATGGACATCCACACGCAATAACCCACGCGGTTTGGCGTTGCTGAAAACGGCCTCGGCGTCTTCGACCTCGCCAAGAATGGCGACGCAGCGTTGGTAGAACACCTCGCCGTCCAGCGTGGATCGGACATGCCGGGTGGTCCGCTGCAATAACCGCACGCCCAGCCGTTTCTCCAGCTCCTTGATCGCCTGCGTGGCGGTCGAGCGAGGGAGTTCGAGATCCTGGGCAGCGAGGGTAAAACTCTGCCGCTCCACGATTCGCGTGAACAGCCGCATGACACCCAGTCGGTCCATCTCGCCATCCCATTGTGAGTCTCGAAAAACCTCGATGACGTCATTCCCGCGAAAGCGGGAATCCATTTTGACTTTGCGTAACAGCAACTTGGATTCCCGCTTTTGCGGGAATGACGGGCAAAAAAGGCAGTTATTCGAGATACCCTATTGTTCGCTCATAACGAATTGTATTGGCAATTTAGCAAAGATTATTAGTCCATAGCGAAAGCCTAGAGTCTCTCCACACCCCGGCATTGGGCCGGCCTGGAGAGATCCCATGAACAAGCAGAATCAGAAAGTCGCCCTGGTCACCGGCGCATCCCGCGGTATCGGTGCAGCCATTGCGCAACGACTGGCCCGCGACGGTTTCACCGTCATCGTCAACTACACGGAAAGCGCGGAACCGGCCGAAGCCCTGGTCCGTGCGATCCAGCAGGCTGGCGGTCAGGCCCTGGCAGCGAAGGCAGACGTGAGCAACACCGCCGATGTGCGTCGCCTGTTCGATGCCGCGGAAACCGCCTTCGGTGGCGTGGATGTACTGGTGAACAACGCCGGCATCATGCAGCTGGCGAACATGGCGGATGCCGAGGACACCTCGTTCGATCGTCAGATCGCGGTGAACCTGAAAGGCACATTCAACACGCTGCGCGAAGCCGCCACACGTCTACGCACCGGCGGCCGCATCGTGAACTTCTCGTCCAGCGTCGTCGGCCTGCTGCAACCCGGCTACGGCATCTATGCCGCCACCAAGGCCGGCGTCGAGGCGATGACCAGCGTGTTCGCCAAGGAACTGCGCGGACGCGGCATCACGGTCAACGCGATTGCACCGGGTCCCACGGCGACGGATCTCTTCCTCAAGGGCAAGCCGCAGGAAGTCGTCGATCGCCTCGCCAAGCTCGCCCCGCTGGAGCGCCTGGGACAGCCCGAAGACATCGCCGCTGCGGTGGCCTTCCTTGCCGGCCCCGACGCGAGCTGGATCAACGGCCAGGTCCTGCGCGCCAACGGCGGAATCATCTAAGGGTGGCCTGAGTAAGTCTTTGTCGTCATCCCAGCGAAAGCTGGGATCCAGTGCCGCTGCAATTCACTGAAGACACTGGATTGACCAGCTTCGCTGTTGTGGAGCTTTTCAGCTTTCGCTGGAATGACGAGTTATTCAGACCATCCCTAAACCCCCACGCCGTGTTACCCACACGGCACTCACTCTGACTGAGGAATCCCATCATGAAACAGATCATCGTCATCACCGGCGCCTCCAGTGGCTTTGGCGCCCTCGCCGCCCGCGCGCTCGCCCATGCCGGGCACACGGTCTATGCCAGCATGCGCGAAACCACCGGCCGCAACGCGCCGCAAGTCGAAGAAGTGAAGAAGTACGCCACGGAGCACGGTGTCGATCTGCGTGCCGTCGAGCTGGACGTTGCCAGCGAGGCCTCGGCTGAAGCAGGCATCCGGCAGATCCTGGCCGACAGCGGCCGTCTGGACGTCGTCATCCACAACGCCGGCCACATGTCGTTCGGCCCGGCCGAGGCGTTCACGCCGGAACAGTTCGCCCAGCTCTACGACATCAACGTGCTCAGCACGCAGCGCGTCAATCGTGCCGCCCTGCCGCACATGCGCAAACAGGGTCGCGGTCTAGTGGTGTGGGTGTCCAGCAGCAGTGCGCGTGGCGGCACGCCGCCTTACCTCTCACCGTACTTTGCGGCGAAGGCGGCGATGGATTCGCTGGCCGTCAGCTACGCCAGCGAGCTTTCGCGCTGGGGCATCGAAACCTCGATCATCGTGCCAGGCGCCTTCACCAAGGGTACCAACCACTTCGCGCATTCGGGTTCACCCGCGGACAGGGATCGCGCCGCCGAATACGACAACGGCCCTTATGCCGGCGTGCCGGACCAGGCGCTGAAAGGCCTCGCTTCGCTCGAGCCCGCCGATGCCGATGCGGCGACCGTCGCCGATGCCATCGTGAAGGTGGTCGACATGCCGTTCGGCCAGCGCCCGTTCCGCACGCATATCGATCCCTCCCAGGATGGCTGCGAGATCGTCAATGGTGTCGCTGATCGCGTGCGTGCGGAGATGCTTCGTCGCATCGGGCTGGAGGATTTGTTGCGGCCGCAGGTGAAGGCGGCGGCAAGCTGAAACGGCGCGATGCTTGTTGAATAAAAGGCGGCAAGGAAACCTTGCCGCCTTTTATTCCAAAGAATGCAAACAGGGTTGACACTTTGCCGAAGAAGATCCGTCGGCCACCGTTGCCCTGTCAGTCGCCTCCTTTGGCAGGATCCTAGTAGAGCGGCGTGCCCGCATTGTAGGCACTGACAAACGATTGCCAGTCCAGATTGACCTGAGCAGCGTAGTTGAAAGCGAAAGTCGAGATTTCCGATTCCAGGCCGCTCGTGCTGGAGATCGCATTGCTGACCTGCTTGTCGATGCTGTAAGGCACGATGGCGCTGTTGTAATCCTGATCGGAAACGGCATGTGCTGAAGCCAGCGCCTGACCCAGGTAAGCAGCTGCAGTTTTCAGCTTGCCTGCGCTGGTCAACTGGGCGTAGTCGAAATCTTCTTCATACGGAGACTTCTCGTGGAAGAAGTAGGTCAGACCATTGATCGTGGCATAACCAATCAGCGCATCGGCATTCAAGGTCTGCGCCTTGGCTGTCATGGCCACACGGTTGCCTTCGTTGTTGTTGTAGTCGGCAGCCGGAAGCTGGCCATGGTCCACCTCAGCCACGGCGCTGGCCGTTTCCTGCTTGATCTCCAGGATCACATCGTCCGAGGTGGAGGTGGAAGGGCCTTCGATCAGGATGTAATAGCGCAGCTTGCCCAGGCTGCCTACGCCTGAACCCAGCTTCTGGCGGATGTCCTTCACCTGGTAGTAGCTGGCAGCGTACTGTTTGGACGAAGCGATATTGCTGATATAGCTGTTCATCGCAGCTGCTATGTTGCTGTATGTCGTGCTGTCCACCGGCACCAGGGTGCCGGCGATATTCTGGAAGCTACGAATACCATTGGTGACCTGGGTGTACTTGCTCAGCAGACTGGAGCGGCTATCGCCCTTGGAGTCGCTGATGGTGTCCTGCACTACACCAGAAGTGTTGCCATTCTTGAGCTGAAAGCTCAGCTCGGCACTGCTGCCCATGAAGCTGTTCATTTCACTGACATAGGCACCCACCATGGTGTTGACAGCCGTGGTGATATCGCTGTCCGCAACGCCATTGGCGCGACCGGCGAGCACCATGCTCGTGGCAAGACGGCGCAGATCCCAGACATATTGGCCAAGATAGCCTTCGTCGAAGTCATCGACCGAAAATACGTTGTTGCTGCCGCTGTCCTGCCAGGCGCCGAAGTTGCCGATGTGCGCGTCACCGCCAATCCAGGTGTAACCGGTCTGCGTGGTCGTATAGCTTGATGCCGGAAGGGTCGCCATATCCTGGTAGAAAATATGGTCGGTGCCGCGATAGAAATCGAAAGCGTCGCCCGCCATGGTCGACATCTTGGTGGCAAGATCGGTGGTGTCTGTCGCCGCAAAGGGATGGTTGTAATTGTAGATCTGCGATACCACCCAGCTTGCACGCGAAGTAGCGGCCTGCGCAGCGGACGCGCATAGCAAGCTGGCCAACGACAGAACAATCCACGCTTTCTTCATTGCAATTTCCCCGAAACATGAAAAAGGCACAGCTGAGCTGTGCCTGATAGGTAAGCGCCGATTCAAGCAACTCGTGATGACAGTGACGTGACGCAGCAAACCTCAGACTCAGACTCTGACCCCGGCTTTCGGGCGACCGGAACCGATCAGCGGCGAGCCACCCGGCATCTGGCTCGGGCATCAGCCGTATAACTGTCTAGTTACCTTTTTAGCGCGCACCCTTTATTGTGGTCTCATCGCAGTCACGAAAAGACCTATGTCCGCACAACTTCTTGAAACATGGCGCCGTGAAATTGCGGCCATTCTTCAGCGTCATCAACCACAGTTTCCCTCAGGTTTGGACGACCTCTGCAATGCCTTGCGCGCGGTTACCGATGCGACTGATTCACGGCGTGCGCTGGCAAGCAGGGCCGAGGAAGCGCGCTCCTCTTATCGCCGCTGGCTGGTTGCCGAAGGCGACGGCTACTCCGCGATCCTTATTGGCTGGCCACCTCGTTATCACACGCCCGTACATGACCACGACGGGCTCTGGGGTATCGAGCTGGTGCTATGCGGCGCATTGCATGTCGACGAATTCCGGCTCGTCACTGGTAACCCGGAGGAAGTGCGTTCGCTCGACCTGAAGCGCGATGGCGCGGCGATCTTCGACGATGCCGCTTATGCACATGCCTGCTCCAACCCGTCGACCGACGCGCCTGCCCTCAGCCTTCACGTCTATGGCGGACCGCTGTTGTCTTACGCCGTCTATCCGCAGACAGCCAGCCTGCCTCCTCAACGCAGGTCGACCGCGACCGAACCGCTCTGACACTTCCTGCATGTGATGCGGCACACGGTGATGCCAACACTCCGGCAAGCGACCGAAAGGGAAAATGTACCGGCGACAAGCCGCCGATAAGGCTGCAACGCCGTATTACATACTGATGGTCATGCCCTTCCATGGCATTTGACGCTCATCTTTTGGATAGCCACCTAGATGGCTATAAGCATGTATCGATTTATCATGAGAAAGTGAAACCATCCAAGCTTCAATTGGCATAAGCATATGTCGCGAATCGTGGTTTCCGTATAGGCAAAGGAAGATACGGAGACTTAACGATAGACATGATTGACTGTCGTCAAGACTAAACACGATGTCGCGCGGCCCTGCCGGGGCTGGCGCATCATTTCTTTGCAGCATTGGGGATCGATCTCATGACGGATATCGCAATCATCGGTGGCGGAGCTGCTGGCGCCGCGGTCTTTGGCGAACTTCTACGATGCAACCCGCCATGCACGATTCATTGGATCGTCAACCAGTGTTCGCCCGGACGAGGCGTGGCGTACAGCACGCTCGATGAACGACATTTGCTCAATGTGCGTGCGGCCGGCATGGGACTGTTCCTGGATCACTCGGATGATTTTCTGAGGCACGCCAGCGAAGAGCTTGGCCACGTGCGTGGCTCGGATTTTCTTCCGCGCCGGCTGTTCGGCGATTTTGTCCAGGCGCAGATCGCAGCGCTTGTCCAATCCGCATCGCAGCAGGGCCAGTCTTTCAAAGTGCATAAAGCCGCGGCGGTGAGCATCAAGGCAACTCCGCAAAGCGGTTACCTTATAGCCTTGGCGGATGGGCGAATCATTGAGGCAGGCAACGTGGTTCTGGCGTTGGGTGCGTTGCCGCCACGCGCCCTGCGAAGTGTCTCAAATGAAGCGCTGGCCAGCGACGCTTACAAGCTTGACCCCTGGACTCTTGATCAGCAGCAGAAGTCTCCTCGTCGAGTCGTGGTAATCGGCACGGGGCTGACCGCAGTCGACACGCTCCTGTCAGCTTCCACGCGCTGGCCCAGCGCCGATCTGGTGGCGGTTTCCAGGCATGGCCTGTTGCCTTTTGTGCATCCAGAGCAACCCATGGCGCCCTACCCTTTTCAGGATGACCTCAACAAAGGGCTTCTGGACAGCGGCGGCATTCCCGCCATGACGCGACTTGTCCGCGAGGCGATCGCATTACACACCGGAGACTGGCGCGGCATTGTCGATGGCATGCGACCGATCAACGCCAGGCTTTGGCAAAAGCTGACCACCAGGCAACGCTGGCAGTTCCTGCGACATGTCCGCTGGGTCTGGGAGGCCTCGCGCCATCGCGTGGCGCCTGCGTCCGCGCAAGCCATCGAACAACTGCGGGATGAAGGACGTCTTCAGATCCACGCGGCACGGGTTTTGCGAGTCGAAGGCACCTCACCATTGCAGGTCACGATCCGCGGCCGGGTGTCCCAGCTGGTCAGTACGCTGGAATCAGACCTGGTCATCCAGGCAACCGGCCTGGACACGGCTCTTGCGTATACAAGGCACGAACTCCTTGCCGGACTCCTGCATGACGGTCTTGCCGTTGCGGATCCTTTGCAGCTGGGTGTCGTGGCTCAAGCTGATGGGCAATTGATCAATGGAACGGGACAGCCGCAACGCGGACTTTTTGCCATCGGCTCGCTGCTGCGCGGCAGCTTGTGGGAGTGCACCGCGATGCCTGAAATTCGCAAGGACGCGCATCACGTGGCGACATGCCTGAGCCAGAACTTCGTCAGCGTGCCCACCGTCAGCAGCGGTGATAGTGGCGCGAACGGCTGACAAGCATGGTGTCAGAGGGACACTAGAGGAGCGCGGTGGTCGTCCGACCGTTCGTACCACTGCGAAACGGCCTGTCGTGGCTTCGACCCACCACCGGAACCGATCCGTCCACGGCACCTTCCAGAAATTGTCTCTGACACGAATGGCACTTACTTAGGCCCCGTTCGTCCTGAGGGTAGGCCGAAGGCCAAAGTCGAAGGACTGCCAGCGATGGGCCGTCCACGCTTGGCGGCGCTTCGACTCCGCTTGCTGCGCAGGCTATGCCCAGCGCGAACGGTTGCGAGTAGGGTGGCCCTAAGTAAGTGCGAAACCTAACTTTTCGTCATTCCCGCTTGCGCGGGGGATGACGGCGCTTAAGCACTTAAGTAAGTGCCATTCGTCTCTGACACCTATTCGCAAAGAATGGCATCAGGTAAGCAGCTCTGACCCGGATAGTTGCGAGCAAATGTGGTTTCAAGCGCGACAAGATGTTCTGCCCATGATCGTTTGCTTACTTCACGCCAGCCGGTGCCTGCACATTGCTGTATTCAATGCGAGTGTCCGTTGTGCCGCTTTCGTGGAGGTCGGTCGTTTCATGCACTAGCAGGCCGCTTGATTTGGCGATCCACTCCTGCGTGTCAATATTCATCTTCGCGTCGTGGACTCTGTAGAGCGTGGTTGCCTGACCATCCTTGATCTGGTCGCCGACCACGGTGCAGGTATCGGGGTGGGTTTTCAGTTTTTCCTGCATGTTTTTCATCGCCAACTGCTGGGGCAATGGGCTGCGTTGCCACTGATCGCCCACCTTCATGTATTCGACGCCTCCGGCGAAAACATCCTCCATGGAGTTGGGTAAGCCAGCCATGTGCACCGCGACGTAAGCGTGACTTGGCGTCTGGTTGAACTTGATGGAGGCCAGGTAGACCGCATCGCAGACATTGGCGGCATGCGCCGGGGTGATCGTTGCAGCTGCCAGCAGCAACGCACTGAAGCAGGAAAGCTTGACGGCAAAGGTGCGCATGGAGATCTTCCTGGTTGACGATTTGGTGGGTGTACCGGCGTGCCTTCGGGTGGTGTTGCACGGCGTAGCAGTGATGATTTACAACAAAGATGGCAGCGACACTCTATGGCTCGTATAGCCAGTCATAGGTGCATACCCAAATCCCACGCGATAGCAACGCTGTATAGATACTCGGAAGTAAAGCCTGCCAGCACCGACAGAGAGCTGGCATTACGAAAGTCGGTATGGGACTGCTGCCGAATTGCCTCCACGATCCTTCGAGCACAGCCACTGCTCTTGTCGAACCTGGTTACGCACATTGATTCTCGACGAAACGGCTCAAACGCAAAGCATGTTCGACATGCATGTCCTCGACTCACCACAACATGCCTCATGTGACAACGCAAACATCCGGCATGATCCAGAACGACTGGCGTTTCGCTTTTTGCCACGTCAGATGATCCGAATGGATGGACTGGTCGCTGCCTGCATAAGCGCCATCCGATAGGCATCATCGCTGAGGCCTTTCGGGTCGAGTTCGAACCGGTTGGCCAATGAATTGCCGGAGTCCTGACCACGCGCCGGAAAGGCGCTGCGATCGATGCCGCCGCCAAGGGTCAGGACGACATCACGCCAGAACGGCTGCTGATCGAAGTAGAAGCAATGCGTCAGGGTCGGACTGAGATCACCCTGGATATTGGGGCAGACCGACTGGAACAGTGCGCTGCAATTGACCTCGCACATCATGGGCGGCGCAGCATCCGGCAAGCCCACGCGCCCCATGCGCGGGGCAAGCTCAAGGCGCTTGGTATTCGAAATGAGTAACGCCTTGTCGTAGGCGTTGCAGTAAGCCGTCAGCCTGCCTGCATGCTGGAGGAACGCCGTTGCGCTGGGGTTGCCCGCCTCGAACACCGTGTAGTCGACATCGGCGGCAGCAAACATCAGCTGACCCACTTTCCAGTCCGCCGCCACGTCCTGATACGACCAGGTAAAAGCCTGCTGCACGACGAAGCATCCCATGGAATGCGCAAGAACATGGACGTTGATCGTGCATTGCTTCTTCTGCGCCGCTTCAAGCACGGAGATCGCACCGCTCACCAATGTTGATGCGGCGGCACGCGCGTTGACGCGATCCGGCAGATAGGCGAAAACCAGCCCGTCCGACGGCCAGTCATAGCTGATTACGCGCCCGACCCATCCCTGCTTTTGCAGCTGGTCGACGCATTTCAGATGGAATGCTTTTGCCGCCTGGTGGCTCACATTGAAACCGTGCACCAGAAAAAGAATGTCGCCCGTGCGGTCGGGATGCCCCAAAGAATTCGATGCATCCGGCGAAAAGGACTCGATGATGCTTGCCACCCAGGCAGGTTGCCGCAGAGCCTGTTCCGGGCCCGACTCATCCGTAAAGGTCAAGTAACGCGCCGGCCCTACTCCGTCGGAGTCATTGGTCTTGCGCAAGGTGATCATGTATTCCATCACCGCCCCCTTTAGTCATTCGCCAGCGTGCAAACAGACCGTAGCGCTTTGCAGTCAAGCCTGGCGTGAACTTGCCTGCCCATCGAGACAACCACAAAAATCAAAGAGTGGCGACACCTATGCTGCTACGGCTGAGGATTGCACCGTATGTCATGCGGATCAGGGGCATTCGGGTCTGGCAGTTTGCCGTTGCATACATTCATGTTGCGCACATCGATTTTGGTCAGCCGGTCCAGCTTGCACTCGGCCAAGGAGCTCTTACTGTCCGCGGGTGCGTGCAGCAGAGTTTTCTGCGCCGCATTGTCCTGCTGCACGCGCTTGGATATCTCTGCGCAGCTCACGTGGGAACAGTAGAGGATGCTCTCCTCGGCGGTCTCCTGGCGTCCGATTTCGATATCCCCCGGCCGGCATCCAGCCTGCTGCCCCCAAGTCGGGCTGACCAAACCCAAGGCCACACACAAAACCGCACCGCTTAAGCGACACGTGGGAAGAAATCTGTTTTTCATTTCAACCTCGATGCAGTTCAGGGTTATCTGTGCACGGGTTATCTGGAAAATCTGGGCAAGTCCCCCGACTTGCCTCGCCGACGATACGAGCATGTGATGCAAGGTGCAACGATGAGCCAACTGACCTTCGGAAGGGGTTCAAGAATGACATCAGCTGCAATTCGAGGAACGCGGTTGACAACCGACTAGCCGCTCCGCGGCGAAATGGCCTGCACTGGCTTCGATCCACGACTGGAACCGATCCGTCCCCGACATCTTTCAGGAATTGCCACCGACACCTTTTCCAGCCCCTGAAATCCTCCGGGAAGCCGACTTCGCAGCTAGCGGCGCGATCATCCTGCCGATGAAAACGCCGTTGCGTCGTCGGCATTTGACGGAAGCCGCTTAGCCAACTCAGCGTGCAGAAAGTCGACGAACCGGCGTACACGTGGCGGCTGAAAGACGTTCGGGTGGTACATCGCATGGATCGGCGTGGGGGCAGACCACGCTGGTGCGTTGACGAGCACCAACCGGCCTTCGCGTACATCCGCCGCCACCGCCCAAAGCTGCCGGTAGGCGAACCCGCGACCGAGAACAGCCCACTTGCGGATGACTTCGCTGTCAGTGCATTCGTGATATCGCCGAACCCGCACCACTGCTTCGCCAAGACGCCACTCATTGCGTGGCCCGGCATTCGTGGTCAGTACCAGCGTCGGCAATTCGACGAGATCCTCGGGATGCCTTGGCATTCCACAAGTCGCGATACATGTTGGCGAAGCGCAGACCACGCGCCAGCTGTCGGCAAGATGACGCGCGACAAGATCGCTGTCCTCCAATGGACCGACGCGGATGGCTACGTCGATGTCATCCGGCACGAAACGCGAGAGCGAATCCGATAGCGTCAGGACAATGCGCACCTCCGGGTGGAGGCCCATGAAACTGTCGAGGATGTCGACCAGCAGGTTGCGCCCCAGGTCGGAAGGCGCCGATACACGCAGCGTCCCGCTTACACCGTCGGTGCCGCTGCGAACCGCGCGCTCGGCCTCCCGCATGGTCTCGATGGCGACCCGACAGGATGCGATGTAGATGCGCCCCTCATCAGTCAGGCGCAATTGACGACTCGTGCGTTCGAAGAGCCGCGCACCGAGCATGGCCTCGACCCGTTGCAGACAGGCACTGGCGGCGGCAGGCGAGAGCCCTGCACGACGCCCGGCAGCCGACAGGCTGCTGAGGTCGGCCGCATCGACGAGGAGCTGCATGTCGCTGAGGCGGTTCATGGGGTCAGGTCCCAAGCGCAGAAGGCAAAGACGGATGATCTTCAAATGGCATTTGAAGATCAATAAAAATCAAAGCCTATTATCAAAATGGGAAGCGCGGGAGACGATGCCACCTACCCCACCCACTCAAGGTATCGCCATGTCCCGCGTAAAACTCCTGCTGCTCGCCTCTTTGCTCGCCCCGATGATCGCCTCGTCGATCCCGACCGCCGCAGCCGCCCAGGACGCGGCGATGAAACACAGTGAAAGTGCCAGCGATCATGCGATGGTGCCCAGGGAACTGATCGGCGCCTGGACCCTCGTCCGCTGCGACAACGTCTACCCGGATGGTCACCGCGTGGAGCTGTACGGCCCCCACCCGGAAGGCATGTGGCTTATCGATGCGCAGGGCGACTACATGATGCAGATCGTGCGGGCGAAGCGAATGCCATTCGCGGCGAATGACAAATCCAAGGGAACCCCGGACGAGTACCGTGCCGCCTCGATGGACAGCAATGCCCACTACGGCCACGTCAACGCCGACGCCATGGTCATGCACAGCCAGATCCTGCACGCCTCGTTCCCGAACTGGGATGGCAAGAGCGGCGACTCGGGCTACACCATCAACGGCGATGAATTGACCTATCGCGTGGCCAAGCCGTCGAGCGGTGCGGCCGAGGGCGCCCATGGTGAGGTCGTGTGGCGGCGGGTTCGCTCATAACGGCCAAGCCAGAGAATGGCGACAGGGAAGTGGCTTTGATCCAGATACTTCCCTGCCCGGCGATCAACCGACGCGATACTGACCGCCATCCACGACCATGGCCTGCCCGGTCATGAAGGCCGCATCGTCGCCGGTCAGGAACAGAACCGCACCGGTGATGTCTTCGGGTTCGCCCAATCGCTTGATCGCCTGCTGCTCCCAGGTCGAGCGCTTTTGCTCTTCCGATTGCGGTGCGGTTGCCAGCGTATTGATCAGGCCGGGCAATAACGCGTTCGCGGTGATGCCGTCGCTGGCGACGTCGTTGGCCAAGCCACGCATGAATCCAATGATCGCCATTTTCGAAGCGATGTAGTGACTCATGCCGGGTATGGCCAGACCCACCATGTTCGACGAGATGCCGACAAAACGACCCCACTTCTTCTTTCTCATCGCCGGCAGGAAATACTTCACGCTAAGGAAGTGCGAGTCCAGGTTCGTGGCCATGGTCCTTCGCCACGTCGGCAGATCCAGCTCGTCGATCAGCCGATGGGGGAAATAGCCGGCGTTGTTCACGACGATATCGACGTCGCCAATCTCACGGCTCTGCAGGGATGCCGCACGCCAATCGTCTTCCTGCGTCACATCGAGTTGCAGGGCGAATGCGTTCGAACCGATCTTGCTGACGGTTGCATCCGGGGCCGTGAGGTCGGTCGCGATCACTCGTGCCCCTCGTCTTGCCAAGGCGATGGCGATCGCTTGCCCAATGCCTTGCCCGGCACCGGTCACGAGTGCCGTCCGTCCTTCGTGGGTTCTAGTCGAACTGTTCATGACTCAGGCCTGTTGATGGATCAGGCTGCGCAGCGTCAGCGGGCCACCGAACTGTTGCAGCAAACCACCTTCGTCAAGACGGCCCAGGATGATGGGACTGAAGCCAAGCAAGGTGGCGAGCGATGCGACTTTCTCGTTGGCATCGGCGTGGTCGCCCGAAACGAAGATCGTGCGATGGCCCTCGCTCCGGCGCGGCTCATCCGCGAGCACCGCCGCCGGCAACGTGTTGAACGCCTTGACGACCTTGGCGCCCTTGAACTGCGCCGCCACCACCTGACTCGAGGGACGGCCGCCAAGATCCAGTGGCCTGAAGGCGGGAAACTCGATCGCGTTGGTGGCATCCACCACGATCTTGCCGGCCCAGTCGCTGCGCAACTTGGCGACCTCCCCCGCTGCCCCGAACGGGATGGCGAGGATGATCACGTCCGCATCCAGTGCGTCGGCGGTTTCTGTTGCACTTACCGTAGGAGCAAAGGCTTGCAGCGCATCCTCCAGCGAAGCCGTTCCGCGACGATTGGCAATGACGGCCTTGATCTTGCCGCGGGCGAATTGCTTGGCGAGGGCGCCCCCGATGGCGCCCGACCCGATGATGGCGTAGCTCATGGAATATCTCCTGATGGACTGTCGATGGGATGGATGCGAAGGATCAGCGCGACTTGCCGTCGAGGCTGAACCGGCCTGCACCATTGACCGTCAGCAGCAGGAAGGCGCCGGCGATCGAGACGTTCTTGAGGAACATGATCATCTGGGTCTGATCGGCGAAGTTGTTATGGAACAAGAGCGCCGTCAGCACGGTATAGCCAGCGAGCAGGAACGCCGTGACACGCGTCTTCCAGCCGAAGGCAATGGCCACGCCGCCGAGAAGCTCGGTGGCGATCACCACCGGTAGCAAAGCGCCAGGAACGCCCATGGCGGACATGTAGCCAACGGTGGCGGCGTAGGCGCCAATCTTGCTCAGGCCGGAGAGCACGAACAGCGATGACAGCAGGATGCGACCGCCGAGTTCCGCGGCATCGCGAAGCATGGTGCTGGAAGACGTGGTATCCGCGCTGATTTTCGTGGAACCGGTTTTCGTGGAAGCGAAAGTTGAAGCGTTCATGGCTATCTCCAGGGGTTGGGTGAAACGGTGGAGACATACTAAGAATCCCGAATTGGCGGATAAATAGCTTTTCATGGCAATATTTATCCCAAAAAACGGGATAGTCTTATGGACCGATTTCTCTCGATGCAGGCATTCTCGAAAGTGGTCGAGGCCGGCAGCTTCGTGCGCGGTGCCGAGAAACTCGGCATGTCGACTACCTCGGTGTCACGACTGATCGCCGAGCTCGAAGAGCATCTCGGCACCCGCCTGCTGCAGCGAACGACGCGCCGGCTTCACCTGACCGATGCCGGCCATCGCTTCATCGAACGCGCGACGCAATTGCTGACCGACCTGCAGGAAGCGGAAGCCGAGGTCGGCTCGGCAACGACGACACCGCGAGGGCGGCTGCGCATCAGCGTGCCGCTCTCGTTTGGTGTTCGTCACCTGGCCGAGCTATTCCCCCGCTACCGCGTGAAGTATCCGGAGGTGGAACTCGAAGTGCATGCCACGGATCGGCGCGTCGACCTGATCGAGGAAGGCTTCGATCTCGCCCTGCGCCTGTCGCTGGAGATTCCTCCCACCTATGTGGCACGTCGGCTGACGGTGGTGCGGCTGGCGGTTTGCGCGGCGCCGGACTATCTCAAGCGCCACGGCACGCCACGCACGCCGCAGGACCTGGCAGAACACAACTGCCTTACGTTGCCAAGCGGAGGGTTCGAGGGTCGCTGGCCGCTCGAGGGCGCGGATGGTGTCGTTACCGTTCGCGTTGGCGGGGATTTTCGTGCCGACAGTGGCGATCTGCTCCGGAGTGCCGCGCTTGCGGCACAAGGGATCGTCATGCTGCCCACTTTCATCGTCGGCGACGATCTTGCGCGCGGCGACCTGGTGCCGCTGCTGCCTAAATGGCGCCCACCGCATACCGACGCGATGATCATCTACCCGACGCGCCGATTCGTGTCCGCGAAGGTCCACACGTTCACGGAATTCCTGCAACAGGAGTTCACCGGTGATCCGCCCTGGGATCGCTGGATGACCATTCGGAATCGGCGGCGCTAGGTGGCTACCATGCTCGATGCGCATGGCGCCATTCACAATGGCGATAGGGTGAAGTCATCACCGGCGCCCACTTTCATGCACGTCTCCCGCACGCCATGTGGCGAGGCACTGCCTCCGACGATTCGCACGCGTCACGGACAGGCATCCCGGTGCGCAATCCCGTCGTCATGTACCGCGGGTATGGTTTCCGCTAGGGAGTGACCTCATGTCCTTGGCCTCTACACGTCGCCCACCGCTCGCCGAAGATTCTCCAATTCGGGGATGGGATGGTGCCATGCCTATCATCATGTCAGCCATCGTGCTTGTGACGGTGGGCTTTGATTTATGGAAGCACGGCCTTCATGCGCTTCACCATGACGAAGGCACGGCAGATCACATCGCCATGCTGTTGATGTTCGGACAGATCCCCATCATGTTCTGGTTTGCCGCACCGGGCCGTCATCGCGCTCGGAGAATCTTGCCTACGCTGGCGATCCAACTATCGCTCTGGGCAATCACTTTTGCGTCGGCGGTCGCCTTGACGTAAACGCGATTTCACCATTGAGTCGGCCATTCAACACCACCAGGACCGGCTGGACGCTTGCTTGCAGCCTCGCACGTCCAACCTCATGGTCGATTCGACTGCGGAGCTCCTTCGCCAGCATTGGCTCCGCAACATGTCGGATGTTCGATCAATGCACCTGCAGATCCTGTCGCCAACCCAGTCTGTCCGTCAGGCGATGCAGCGAACGAGCGGATTTCACTTTAGTCAGGGTAGTTGCCAGCTGCGAAAGAATGACTCAGGCAGACAAGCCTGCTATCTCTTTAGCGAGCTTTCTTGGTCGAATGTCGAGCCGCTTTGACTGCACTCTTCTTTGCCACGACAGGCTTCGATTTCGTCGCACCTGGAGCCTTCTTTACACCGGTCTTCCTGGCTGCAGTTGCTGGATTTTTCGCGACCGGCACCGCCTTCGCTACGGCTTTCCTCACGGACTTGTCGGTCCGAATCCGCTTCTTGGAAATCGCCTTCTCCGAAGCCTGAGGAATGTTGGCCGACTCATCATGCTTGTTCGAGAACGCTTTTGGTGTCCAGGCACTCTGAAAGTGCGCCACCATGTTCCTGAAGATTTCACTCTGCTCCAGCATCAACGAAAACAGATCGTTATTTTTCAGCTTGTCTTTTTTATGCGACTTGTCTTTACTCATGACTCAGCCTCCGCAGTGATTTGACGCACTGTAACCGAGGTTGACATTTATTGTTGATACTCATGGAACTGGCATCGCCGGGGTTGAACGACTGCCGACGCTAACCGTTGCGACGGCCCTTCTTCTCGTACGCCCCGTTGACGGCTCGAATGACACGCAGGCGCCATCTATCGTGCGAGATGCCATCCGCCAGACTTACGTAACAATCGCTTGTGCGTTGGAAACAAGGGCTACCTTGGTGGCTGCATAGCGTCATCGGGTCCCGATGACGTAGCAACCGAGCCCGGACAAGACGCGACAGCATGCGGGCTACCGACAATGGCGGCCTGGTCCCGCCGAATACCTTGTTCGGGTGTTGCCCACAACAGTCCGCGAGCGGCGCAGTCGGCGCCGTAATCGAAAAGCCGCTGCAAGCTCTGCAAGCGGAAATCGGCGAAGCTGTGACCGGGATAGTCTGCGGGTATCACGGCAATCCGAAGCTGCATGTGATGCTCTCTGGTCACGCTGTCGACGAGGGCAATCGTTTCCTTCGTCTTGTACATCAGTTGCGCAGAGAAGCTCCTGCCGAGAAGTTCGATGGTCTCAAGCGACGATTCATGCGGCGGGCTGGCCAGCTGGCTGTTGACGATCACATAGACGTTCGATCCGTTCAGTTGATCGAGACTCGTCGATACGACATCGGCGACCAGCGGGGTGATGAAAAAGGGCGTGGTCACGCTGCCATCCACATGCAGTTCGTCGTAGTCATGAGCCCCATCGCTGACGTGGATAATCACGGGCGGGAACATGCCCGGTACACTCGCGGATGCGACGAGCACATCGCGGAACAGCTGTCTTGCCGCGGTGCCGCCATGCGCCGCAATCGCGCCCATATCCCAGAGCACCGTTTCCTGCTTGTCGAGATCCGTCGTGGCGACGATCAACCTTCGCCCCTTCGAGGTTTCGGCTGCCACGGCAGCGACCATCTGGGATGTAACGAAGTGATCCACCAGCTCATAAAGCCGCCCGTGGTTTCCCAGGCCGGAAGGAAAAGCAAGCCGCGCCAGAAAGCTCGTCTTCGGTAAGTGGATCAAGTAGCTCCGCTCACCTCCGAAGGCATCCTGCAATGCGGGATCCCACGAGGAACCCAGAAACGCAAACGGAGCGATCAGCGCACCGGCACTCACCCCGGTAACCAGCTGGAAGTCCGGCCGCCGCTGCCCGCGCGTCATGCCGGCAAGCGCGCCAGCACCAAACGCACCGCCGGATCCGCCGCCCGACAACGCGAGAATATTGACCGGGCCGCCGTGCGCGGCTTGTCGCAATCCCTGAATGATGGGCGGCGAAATGGTGGCGAAGCGGTGCCGATCCGTCGTGACGATACGTATGCCGGCATCGAAGCCGACAGGCGCGGCATTCGAGATGAGCGTGGGAGGCGGCGGCTTGCGGCTTTGAGTGACACAACCGGCCAGGAAAATCAGGCATGCCAGGGAAACAAGCGACTTGGCGAGATGCATGGGATGTTCCTCGAACTTGCAACGCTCATTGCGAGCGCGCGCCTTGTTGGTGCATCCATGTTACGGCGAATGGCCTGGTGCGGCGTCGCCGCCTTTTCATTCCAAAGAGTGGGGTCAGGCAAGTGGCCCTGACCCGGACAGTTGGAATGTTCAAGCGCACCGCCCTCTTAGCGAACACTCACGGGCATGTACAACGCACTTGGATGCCTGGCGTCGTGGTACAGCATGATGATTGCGGGACGTGCGTCCTTGCCCGACTCTTCAGCTACAACACCGCCACTGTTGTAGTTCTTCTCGAAGAATCTCGAATTCATTGGGCCGATGGCAAGTCGCAGCCTGCTGCCCTTGCCAATGCGTCGGGCAATGAAGTGGAAGCGATCAAAGTCGTAGCGTTCGACCACTCCCGGCTTGACCGGCATGGGCTTGCGGAGATCTTCGCGGTAGCGCGCCCGGAGTATCTCCGAATCCAGTTCGATGCTGCTGCCATCGGGCCGGATTTCATACAGGTAGGCAGCAATGTCGGTATCGGGTTGATCCACTGCCAGCCACAGACTCAGTTTCGGAAAACCTGCGAATTCCGTAGCCCTGGCAAAGGGCGGCGTGTGATAGACCAAGACTTTTCCGGAAGCGGCCATCAAGCCACTCTGGTCGGTCATGTCGGTATCGCTGGTTTCAGATCTGTCCCAGGCTGCAAAAGTCGTATCTCGCGGGTCATCGACATAGTGGTCCGGTTTCGCCGCCGCACTGGACGCCACGTCCATCAGTTCTCCCGAGGCAAATACACCGTTGCTGCCGTTGCCCCCTGACGTCAGGTACATCGGGTGGAAGGTGGATGTGATGGCATCCAGCGAGTCCGCGTAGCGCCATTCTCCGGTGTCGTCGCCCAGCATGTAGTAGGCGACTTTGCCCTTGAGGAATGCCGGCTTCGTGCCGCCCTTGAGCGTCCAGTCATACCAGTCCAGATGCAATCGGTTCAGATCGACAAGGCTTGCCGGGCCAAACTTGACGCCGGCATACCCGTCTGTGGGGGTGCGCGTGCCGGCGTGATCCCATGGACCGATAATCAGATAGTGCCTGTCCTTGGCCGATACCGAGCCATAGCGGAAGTGGTCGCGGTAAAACGACAACGCTCCTGGCTGGTCGTCGTCGTATTGGCCGGTGATGGTCAGGATCGGCAGATCGATTTTTGCGAACTGTTGCGGTGTGGGACTGTAGCTGTCCCAGTAGGCATCGGGTTCCGGATGGCTGAGCCAGGTTTGAAATGTCGGTGAGGGATTGCCGACGATGGTGTCGAGTTCACGGAAAGGACGCATGTCCGTGTGCATCCGGCCGAACATGGACGACCAGAAGGCGCTGTCGTCGAAGATCGCGTCTTGCGCGGTACGCCCACTGGTCAGCGTTATCCACTGCATGTCGTACGAGTAGTAAATGTTTTGCAGAAAAGGAAAATCGACGCCCGGGCGAGGAGATGCCACCGGCACGAGCGAGGCCAGATGCGGCGGAAATTCCTTGGCCGTGGCCCACTGGTCGTAACCGGCATACGAGCCGCCCCACATGGCGACTTTTCCATTGCAATAAGGCTGCTTGGCCAGCCACTCGACAATATCGAAACCGTCTTTGGCCTCTTGCAGGAGCGGCGTGAAAGCCCCTTCGGAGTTGCCGCGTCCACGCACATCGATAGTCAGGAAGACGTAGCCATGTGCCGCGAGATAGGCGCCGCGCTCGTGATACAGCTGCGAAACATATGGTGTGAGGGTGAAGACGCAGGGCAGCGGAGTACGCTGGTCGTGAGGCTGATAGAGCGTCGCATTGAGCTTGATGCCATCGCGAAGGGTAATTTTCTCGCCCCAATGAAAATCAATCGGATCGCCGTTGGTGCTGGCCGATGTAGTGGCATACGCCGGAGATGAAAGCAGCAAGATCGACAACAGGGCAACGCTGCGTACAGACATGGCTGCACTCCTTGTTGGGTACGAAGAAACAGGGGGAACGGGCGACGTTCAGATGATCGCCCCCGAAACCTGCGCCTACTTCAACAAAGGCCTGACCGGTTTTCGTCCGAACGTGCCGGATCGGACGTTTATGCAGGCGATTCGTCCGGGAAAGCGGGATGGCTGCGGCGATACTGGCTGGGCGTGCGATCTGTCATCCGCTTGAAAACGGCATTGAAGGTGGACTTGCTGCCGAAGCCGCAGGCGAGTGCCACCTCCAGAATCGTCCGTTTGTCGGTGGGGTCGGCAAGGCAGGATTCTGCTGCCGCAACGCGGAACCCATTGACGAACTCGAAGAAGTTCTGGCCCAGCCCCTGATTGAGAGCCTGGGAAATATAGTTCGGGGACCATCCACTGCGCTCACTCAATGCTTGCAGGTCAAAGTGGCTGTCCGCATACAGATGCTCGCTGCGCATCAATCGCCTTAACTCGTCGGCAATCTGTGCGCATTGGACGGGATCCACCCCGGAGCGGGCATACGCGGCGGCATGGCTCTCCGGATCAGCTGCCGTCGGCTCCACGAAATCGGGTGGCACCAGGACACGCTGGCGTAGCCCAAACCACGCGAGCACACACAACGTTACAGTCGTCGCGCAACCGGGCACAGGGCCAAACCACGCGCTTTCCTCCATGCCAGTGACGATGGGAATCCGGTCGATGGCGACCAAAGCCCAGATGATGCCGACCAGGGCAAGCAGGCGCCGCAACCATGTCAGGCGCAGGGCCACCTCATCGGCATGGGCCTGCTCGAGCAACGGGCGCGCCTGATACGTGCGATGCACTGCAAGAACAAGATAGATCATCCCCTGCAACACCCATGCGCTATAGACGAACCGAACCAGCGACATGCCGGCTGGCCACCTATCGAAAGCCGCCACCGCGTTGCCTGCCGAAACAAGAAGTACGCAGGCATAGGGCACGATATGCCAGAGCTTCCTGCCGTGACGGCTGGACGGAAGGGAGGTCAGCGCAACCGCGTAGCCATAGAGCAGCGGACCGAGAAGGTAGGCAAGCGGCACATTGACCGCATGCAGCCACCGGACGGCTTCGACAGGCAAGACGTCACGCCAACCGCCAAGAGCCATGCCAACCACGCTGTCGACTGCCAGGCAGGCGAAGTAAGCAGCGAGATAGAGCGACACCCTGATCTGCGTGGAACCGAAGATCAGCACCGCCGCCAGCGTGGTCAGTCCCAGCGTCACGGCAGAGCAAGCAAAATCCAGCAAATCCGGCGAAGTCACGGGCGCATTTACCTGGCCAAGTTCGGCGTCCAGTGTCCACGATCGAGCATGGCTTCGCCATGTCTGCAAGCGCCGGCTAGCTGCCAATCAGGAATTGTCCCTGATACCTTTTCGTTTGTGCATCAGTGGATCGAGTGGGATACGCGCGCAGAGCTGCCTGGAAAGACGGAGTCCCAGCGGTTGGCTGCAGGAGCTGGCAAGGATTCGGGCAGCTGGTTTTCAGCTGGCAAGGTGCTGCAGAAGAACTCAACCGGACCCCGTTTTTGGGACTATGATCATGCCGCAGGTACTGGCGCGGTTGTTGCCGATAGCCGACAGGGACGACGCAATCCACTTCCGCAAATGGGGTAACCATCAGCCCATGAATTTTGACTCTTTTGGCATATAGCGACCGCCATAGTTAAACATGTGCAGGCATCGCATATATTCCTGCCATTCCCGGAGTGCCGAATACGCCAGACGATGGGCCGCAATCCAAATCTCGCAGGCGAGGATAACCAGTCATGGGCTATCAATCTTATTCCAGCTTCAAGGGATCGAAGGCGGGTCAACTCAAGGGCGAATCATCGAAACGCAAGAGTAGTGATAAATGGTTCGATATTCATTCTATACGCATGTCCACGGAGGCCCCGCGGACCTCCAACAGCGGCAATCCAAAGGGTGCGAGTCATCATAAAACCATCATCATCACCCGGGAGGTCGACGCCGCCTCCCCTCTGCTACTCAAGGCATACTGGTCGAACGAGGTTTTCACGGAAGTCGTTCTGGAGGTAGCCGCGGACGAAAAGTCCGGCCATGAGAGCGTTGTGTGGAGAACTGTACTGACTGACGCGGTGATCACACACGTCAAGCCTTTTTATGGCCACGCCAAGAATCCAACGATGAAGATGGAGAACTTGAGTCTTGTTTTCCGCAACATCTCTTTCACGAACCCACCGCCAAGCACTTCAACCGCTGATGACTGGAATGCGAACGACTAGTGATTGCCACCCATTGCAAGCATGGTGTCAGTGACCATAGAAGCTGGCTCCTAGACCAGCAACCTCCAAAAGGTTGTGCAAACTAAGTGGCTCTGAGCCACTTATTCCAGGACGAGGCTTTAGGACGAGACGAGGCGACGTGGCGGGTGGGCTTGTTCGGTTCATCCATGAGCCCCAGGAGCTGGCGAGGATTCGGGCGGTTGGTTTTCATCTGGCAGAGTGCTGCAGAAAAACTCAACCTGGACTACCCCCCGTTTTGCTATCGCCATGATGACCCGCATCCCCTTAAATCGAGCCGCTCCGTCCTTCGACAGCAGAGCCCATACTCGAGGTGAACATGAGTAGCAAAAAGCGCATCGCTCTCTTCCTGGATGGCACCTGGAATACCGTCCAGAACAATACGAATGTCTGGCGCACAAAGTCGCTTTGCGTCACCAACGACGAACAAATCAATTACTACAGCCAGGGCGTCGGGACGCTCTTCGGGCAAAGACTCATGGGAGGCGCCTTCGGCTACGGGCTCGACGCCGAGGTCATCAATGCCTACGAATGGCTCATCGAAAATTACAGCCCTGACGACCAGATCTACATATTTGGATTCAGCCGGGGAGCCTATACGGCACGGGCTCTGTCGGGCCTCATTTCAGAGTGTGGCCTCCTCATGGCCGGCTCACCGCTATCGGTGGAGCAGCTGTATGCCCGCTACCGAAAGAGGGAAATCCGTTCCATCCGGCAGTTGGCGCACGAGCCGGATTCCTCGCTCACTACCGAAGAGCGGTGGTTGAAGAAGTATTCAAAGCCCGTCGCCATCTGGTTTATCGGCGTCTGGGATACCGTCGGTGCACTCGGCATCCCATTCGGGCGGATTCCACTTATCAGCCGATCCGAATACAACTTCCTACAAACCGATCTATGGATCGACAACGATACCGCCTATCACGCCTTGGCCATCGATGAGCACCGGGCCGCATTCGCACCAACACTATGGACTTGGCCGTATTCCAAGGACGATACCTCGGCTACGGGCGCGTATGCCTTTCCGACGATTGGCAACGTGGAACAAAGGTGGTTTGCAGGTGCTCACGCCAACGTAGGCGGTGGCTATGTTGACGACGTTCTTGCAGAGCGGCCACTGAACTGGTTGATGCAGAAGGCAGCCGCACGCGGCCTGGTTTTCAACGACAGTGCATCCATCGATCCTGACGAGCAAGCAGGCAAGGTCAACAACTCATTCCTGGAGATGGCGTTCGGCATTTACGCACTCTTCCATTTGTTCATACCCTATCAGCGAAAAATTGGACGGAATACGATCGTTGGCTCGGCTGGCATCAAGTACCTTGTCAACGAGACTATCGACGAATCCGTGTTCGCACGCTGGGCGACCAATGAGTCATACCGGCCCAGGAATTTGATGGAATGGGCAAGCCGTTTCAATGTCGAGCCTGAAACCGTCAAGTCATCCGTGCGCGCGGACGATCCATCCATACAGGTTATGTAACCTCGATGGTGGTCGCCGCGGACAATTAAACGGCGCGACCCTGCTCATGGCCGGCACCACCGGACAAAGGAAGGCATTTAATTGCCTCCGTCCCTGAGGTTTCCCCACGTTTTCATGCGGCCACAGCCATCTGATCGAGCAGTGCCGGAGACGGCTTTCGTATTTGCTCCACGAGTTTTTCAAGCCTGGCATTCGACCATCGTCTCACTAGCGCCTCACG
>NZ_MUNQ01000001.1 GCF_002001165.1 Rhodanobacter sp. C05
TTGCCATGCAAGAGTAGGTCACCGCCAGGGGCTTTATCCCCAAACCCTCGTAGCTCACGCTACGGGGGTTTGTTCTTTTAGGCGCCTCGGCGCCTCCCGCAACAGGTCACCGCCAGGGGCTTTATCCCCAAACCCTCGTAGCTCACGCTACGGGGGTTTGTTCTTTTAGGCGCCTCGGCGCCTCCCGCAACAGGTCACCGCCAGGGGCTTTATCCTGAACAACCCTCACC